>CAVPVF010000012.1:0-214169 GCA_963709115.1 uncultured Actinomycetota bacterium | reverse complement strand
GCTCGTCGAGCCAGCGGATGACGTCGGCCGCGGACCTCCTCCTGGTTGGTCTCGTTGAAGATCTCGTGGCGCGCGCCCTCGTAGACGATCAGCTGCGCGTCGACGAGGCCGCAGCGGCGCACGTAGTCGCGCAGCAGCGCGAGCGCGCTGGGCTCGCCCGCCGACCGGATCGTCGGACCCCACCATGATGCAGCAGCGGCAGCTCGCTCGGGATGCGCTTCGATGGCCGGGTTATGAGCTGAGAACGACTGCGGCCAGCCGAAGAGCTGCTGCAGCGTGCGGTCGGTCGTGTACGGGTCGGCCTCGAACGCCTCGGCGACGGCGGGGTCACGGCTGAGCCACTCGACGGCCGTGCCGCCGGGCCGCGCGAAGCGCTTGTTGAGGTCGCCGATGTTGGTCCATCCCAGCTGCAGCCACGCGGTGCCGGTCAGCACGACGGCGTCGTAGCGATCGGGATGCCGGTTCACCACGTGCTGCGTCATGAACGAGCCCCACGAGTGCCCGAGGATCACGAGCGGGACGTCGCCGCCCTCGGCCTCGCGGATGACCTCGCTGAACTGCTCGACCGCCGCGATCGCAGCGCGCATGCCGCCCGGGCCCGGTCGGCCCATGCGGTCGAGGTCGCCGCCGTGCTGCTCGAAGCCGGTCTGCCCGTGGCCGCGGTGGTCGTCGGCCCACACCGAGTAGCCGGCGGCGTTCAGCGCCTCGATGAGCGCGCCGTACCGTCCGATGTGCTCGCCGATCCCGTGCACGAGCTGGACCACCGCGTCCGCGTCGGGCACGCGCCACGTCCGGTAGTGGATGCGGACCCCGTGGGCGTCGGTGAACGTGGGCATGCCGCCATTGTGGCAGCCGGACGGTCGCCGAGGGCGCACCGAGTGCGCGCAGGCTCTGGCGGGCGATCCGCCGGCTCCACGCGAATTCGTCATCGAAATCCGCTGAATCCCTTGACCGGGGTGAAACGAGAATGATCTTATATGAACGTTTCTGCGCCATTCAAATCACTATCAATCATTCATGGTGAAAGCGAGCAACGATGATCCTACACCGAACACGCACCCCGGGCGGGGCATCGTAGAGCGGCCCTCGCAGTCGGCCTCACCGTCGGCCTCCTCGCGACCGCCGGGCGTCACGCCGGCATTCGCGACGACGGATGCCGCGGCGCACGACGGAGACGCTGCCGCGCATCCGCTACGGCGGCGACCGCCACGACGCCCGATCGCGCGTGAAGAGCGGTCACTCCCGAGGTGCCGGTCGATCCGGCCGGCACGTCCCTCGGCGCGGTCACCGCGGTCGAGCAGGACGGCGCGACGCGTGACCCTGACCGCCGAGCACGGCGCGATGCGGGTCACGTTCCTCGACGACCGCACGTTCCGCCTCGAGGCCGACCCGAGCGGCGAGCTTCACCGACCCGGCGAACACCCCGCAGGGCGACCCGGCGCGCACCGCCGACATCGTCGTCGGCGACGACAGCTTCGACGGCGCCGACGTACCGTCGCCGACGGCGACCCGATCACCATCTCGCACGGCCGACGTGTCGATCGTCGATCGACCGCGCCACCGGCACGCTCCTCGGCCAGCGCGCCGACGGCTCGGCCATCTGGTCGGAGTCGGCGCCCATCACGTTCGGCGCCTCCTCCGCCACCCAGCACCTCGCGCCGGTCGACGGCGAGCAGTTCATCGGCGGCGGCATGCAGAACGGCCGCTCGGTGCACACCGGCGCGACCATCAACATCGCCCGCAACTTCGACTGGGACGACGACGGCTACCCGAACGCGGTGCCGTACTACATGTCGTCGAACGGCTACGGGGTGCTCCGCAACACCTTCGCGCGCGGCAGCTACGACTTCGCCGGGCACACGCACCACGCACGAGGAGCGCCGCTTCGACGCGTACTACTTCGTCGGCGACTACAAGGCGTCGCTCGAGTCGTACACGCAGCTCACCGGACGCCCGATGATGCCGCCGGTCTACGCCCTCGAGTACGGCGACGCCGACTGCTACAACCGCTCGAACCCGGGCTACAGCTCACTCGGGCTACGGCGACCCGCAGAACACGAAGCAGCGCACGCCGCAGGCGCTGAACATCGCGAAGCAGTTCGTCGAGCACGACATGCCCGCCGGCTGGATGCTCGTGAACGACGGCTACGGCTGCGAGTACCAGCAGCTGCCCGAGACCGTCGACGCGATCGCCGACCAGACCGACCTCGAGACGGGCCTCTGGACGCAGCGCTCGCTCGACCGAACCAGGAGTTCGAGGTCGGCGAGGCCGGCGTCCGCCTGCGCAAGCTCGACGTCGCCTGGGTCGGCTCGGGCTACCGCCAGGCGCTCACCGGCTGCGAGGCCGCGCACGGCGGCATCGAGCAGTACTCCGACGCGCGCGGCACGTCGCTCATGGTGGAGGGCTGGGCCGGCGCCGCAGCGCTGCGGCATGCAGTGGACGGGCGACCACACGGGCAACCTCGACGCCGTGCGCTGGCAGGTCCCGGCGCTCACCGGCGCCGGCAACTCGGGCCTCGCGTTCACGACGGGCGACGTCGACGGCATCTTCGGCGGCTCGCGCCGAGAGCTACGTGCGCGACCTGCAGTGGAAGGCGTTCGCACCCGCGCTCTACTCGATGAGCGGCTGGGCGCCGACCGACAAGCGCCCGTGGATGTACGGCGAGCGAGGCGACCGCGATCAACCGCGACGTACCTGCAGCTGCGCCAGCGCCTGATGCCCTACATCTACACGCTCGCCGCAGGAGTCGCACCGCACCGGCGTGCCGATGATGCGCTCGATCGCGCTCGAGTACCCGGACCGACCCCGGCGCCTACAGCGTCGAGGCGAACAACGAGTTCCTGCTCGGCGAGGACTTCCTCGTCGCGCCCGGTCTTCACCGACAGTCGACGTGCGCAACGGCATCTACCTGCCGGCCGGCGACCAGTGGGTCGACTACTGGACCGGCACGCTGCACGAGGGCGGCCACGGTGCTGAACGGCCACCCCGCTCCGCTCGACCGGCTGCCGATCTTCGTGCGCGCCGGTGCCGTCGTCCCGCAGGGCGTCGTCGCCCGCAACGCGTCGCTCGTGCCCGAGGACTGCGCCGATCACGCTCGTCGTCGTACCCGCAGGGCGAGTCGGCGTTCGAGCTCTACGAGGACGACGAGGTCACCCGCGCGCTACGCCGACGGCGAGTCGAGCAGCCAGCGGTTCACGGTCGACGCGCCGAAGGCCGGCAAGACCGGCACGGTGACGATCGAGCTCGGCGAGCGCGACGGCGACTACGACGGCAAGGCGGACGCCCGCCCGTACCGCGTCGAGGCGCACACCGGGCTCCGAGCCCGACGCTCGTCAAGCTCGGCAGCACGACGCTCCCGCGGGTCGACGACGCGGCCGCGCTCGACGACGGCCCCGGCTGGACCTACGAGGCCGACCGCGCCGGCGGCGTCGTGCTGATCGCGACGGGCGCGATCGCGTCCGACGAGCCGGCGCGCCTCACGCTCACGGCCACGAGCGGCGTGGGCGGCCAGGAGGCGGATGCCGCCGCGGCATCCGTCGCCGTCGAGCTCGCCGACCGGGTGTTCCAGGGGGAGCAGACCACCGTGACGGCGACGTTCCGCAACACCGGCACGAAGGCGAAGGACGACGTCGTGCTCACGCCCGCCGCGCCCGAGGGCTGGACGCTCGTCTCGGCGTCGGGCGACCAGGTCGGCACCGTGAAGCAGGGCGGCTCGGCCACGGCCGAGTTCACCTTCGAGGTGACGGATGCCGCAGCCGCCGACCTGCAGACCGTGACGGTCACGGCGGCCTACACGTCGCAGAAGCAGCCGCGCACGGTGTCGGGGGCGAACCAGCTCTACGTCGCCTACGGATCGCTCGCCGGGCGCCTACAACGCCGTGTCGATCACCGACCTCGCGACCGCGAAGGCCGGGAACTTCGACGGCGGCGGCGCCTCGTTCTCGGCCGCGGCGCTCGCAGCGGCCGGGCGTGACGCCGGGCGGCACCGTGACGGTCGGCACCGGGGACGCGGCGATCGCGTACACGCTGGCCCGAGCCGGTCGGCACGCCGAACTCGGTGGCGCCCGCGGGGCAGACGATCGCGCGTGAGCGGGCAGGGCACGCACCTCGCGATCCTCGCGTCCGCGGCATCCGGCGGCGGAGTGAACCCCGAGCTGACGCTCACCTACACCGACGGCACCGTGTCGAAGCAGCACGTGTTCTTCCCGAACTGGCTGCCGCAGGCGTCGGGGCTCGGCGGGGCGAGCGTCGCGGTGAAGTCGCTCGGGCGCAACAGCGCGACGAACCCGAACGTGTACGAGTACCCGACGTACGGCTACCAGGTGTACTCGAACCTCGTGCGCCTGAACCCGCGAAGGAGCTCGCCTCGGTCGTGCTGCCGAACGAGAGCCGGCTGAAGATCTTCGACTGGCAGGTCGTCGACCAGCCGCTGCCGCCGGCACCGACGGCGTCGGCCTGGGCGTCGGAGCTGAACTGGCTCAGCGCCACGAACGGCTGGGGCGTCATCGGCAAGAACGTGGCGAACAAGGACGCCGCGAACTCGCCCGACCTGCCGCTGAAGGTCAACTACACCGACCCCGCCACCGGGCAGTCGCCGGTGTACGCGAAGGGCCTGGGCGTGCACGCCCAGTCGAAGATCACGTACTACGTGGGCGGCGCGTGCTCGGCGTTCACGGCGCAGGTCGGCCTCGAGGCCGGCTTCGGCGGGAACGTCATCTTCAAGGTCGACGCCGACGGGGCCAACCGCTACCAGTCGCGCACGTTCACGCCCGGGTTCGCGCCCGAGTCGGTGAACGTCGACCTGACCGGCGTGCAGTACGTCGACCTGATCGTCGAGGCGCCGGGCAGCATCAACGGCGCCCACGGCGTGTGGGGGGACGCGAGGTTCACCTGCGACTGAGCGGATGACGCCGGACATCGGAGCCCGCGTGCGATGGCACGCGGGCTCCGGCCGTCTGCTCGGCGGGCGTCGCCGCTCAGGCGACGCGGGTGATCTCGACCGTGACGAACAGCTCCGACGCGCTCGGCCCGGCGTACACGCCGCGCAGCGGAGACACGTCGCTGTAGTCGCGGCCGCGACCCACGAGCACGTGCAGCTCGCCGACCTCGGCGAGGTTGGTCGGGTCGTAGCCGCGCCACTCCCCCGCGAACCACTCGACCCAGGCGTGCGACTCGCCGATCACCGTCTGGCCGATCGCCGCGCCCGCGTCGGGGTGCAGGTAGCCCGAGACGTAGCGCGCGGGGATGCCGACCGAGCGCAGTGCGCCGAGCGCGACGTGCGCGATGTCCTGGCAGACGCCCTTGCGCTCGCCCCACGCCTCGGCGGCCGTGGAGTGCACGCCCGTGACGCCGCGCATGTACTCCATCGACGAGCCGACGGCGCGGCAGATCTCGAGGGCGGTCTCGCCGACCGGCGCGCCCTCCGCGGCGATCTCGCGCGGCGAGCGCGGCCACCTCGGGCGGCGGCGTGGTCGCCGCCGACAGCGTGGACGCCTCGACGAGGGTCACGGTGTCGAGCGCGGCCTCGGCGAGCTCGGCCCAGTCGAGCTCCGTGCGGGGCACGGGCGCCGGCCGCACCTCGACGAGGCTCGTCGCCGTGACCGACAGCTCGCGATGCGGCGTGAGCACCTCGAACGTCGACACGCGCGTGCCCCAGTAGTCGAGGTACGAGTGCTGCGTCGCGCCCGGCCGGATGTCGAGGCCGGCCTGCAGCACGAACTGCTCGCCGCCCGAGTGCGGCAGCATGCGCGCCTCGTTGTACGACGCGGTCGCGGGCTGCTCGTAGCTGAAGCCCGTGCGGTGCACGATGCGGATGCGGCTCACGAGACCTCCCCGATCCAGACCGGCGCGACGCTCGCCGGGAAGTACCGCTGCCGGATCGCCTCGCTCGCCGACGAGGTGACCTCCTGCACGTGCTCCATGTGCCCGGAGAGGTCGACGAGGATGTCCGCGATCGGACGGTACTCGAGCTCCGACCGGATCTGCCCGAGCAGGCGACGGGCCTGGTCGGTCACGCCGACGCGGCCCGGCGCGGGGGTCGATCTCGCGCAGCGACTCCTCGGCGCGGATGACGCTCGAGATGATCGACCGCGGGAAGAGCCGGTCGAGCAGCAGGAACTCGGCCGCCGACTGGCTGGACGGCACGCCCCGGTAGCTGCGCAGGTACGCCTCGTAGCCGCCGCAGCTGCGCAGGATCGTGGTCCAGCTCGGGCCGCTCGCCTCGGTGAGCGACCGGGTGGCGAGCAGGCGCGCGGTCATGTCCGCACGTTCGATGGCGCGTCCGAGCGAGAAGAAGTGCCACGCCTCGTCGCGGCTCGTCGCGGAGTCGACGACCCCGATGGCGAGCGCGGAGCGGTCGCGGACCCAGCGGAAGAACTCGTGCGTCTTGTCGGAGGCGACGCGCCGCGGCATCCGCGCGTTCGTCTGGTTCAGGGCCTCCCAGAGCTCGGTCGAGACGATCTCGCGGGCGCGGCGGGCGTTCTCGCGGGCGGACGCGATCGAGTGCGCGATCGACGCCGGATGCGTGCGGTCGACGGCGAGGAGCGCGATGACGTCGTCGCGGCCGAGCGCGACGTCGTCGTTCGCCTCGCTGCCCATGACCGAGAGGAGCGACCGGCACGCGGTGTCCTCGTCGATCCACGGGTCCTCGAGCAGGAGCTGCAGGTGCACGTCGAGGATGCGGGCGGTGCCGTCGCTGCGCTCGATGTAGCGTCCGATCCAGAACAGCGACTCGGCGATGCGGCTCAGCATGAGCATCAGGCACCTCCCCCGTCGAGCGGATGCCGCGGCATCCGCTGCTCGACCGGCGTTGCTGTCTGCTGTTGCTGCTGCTGCTGCCGCATCGGCGCGTCCTCGTCCTGCGGCGAGGCATCGGGTCGGTGGCTGCGGTGCGCGCGCGGCCTGCTCGGCCTCGACGACCGGCGTGGACGCCGTGACCGGGGCGGTGGCCTGGTCGGCGACGACGCCGCCGACGCCGGCGCCGCCGCCGGGCGAGCCACGGTGCGCCGAGCGACCCGGTGATCGGGTCGCCGTCGAGCACCCACGTGTCCTTCGATCCGCCGCCCTGGCTCGAGTTCACGACGAGCTGGCCCTCGGGCAGCGCGACCCGGGTGAGTCCGCCGGGCAGCACCCACACGTCGGTGCCGTCGTTCACCGCGAACGGGCGGAGGTCGGCGTGGCGCGGCCGCATGCCGTCCTCGACGAGGGTCGGGATCGTCGAGAGCTGCACGACGGGCTGCGCGATCCAGCCGCGCGGGTCGGCGAGCAGGCGCCCGCGCAGCTCGGCGAGCTCGTTGCGCGAGGCATCCGGACCGACGACGAGGCCCTTGCCGCCCGAGCCGTCGACGGGCTTCACCACGAGCTCGTCGAGCCGGTCGAGCACCTCGGCGAGCGCCTCGGGCTCCTCGAGCCGCCAGGTGTCGACGTTCGGGAGGATCGGCTCCTCGCCGAGGAAGTAGCGGATGAGGTCGGGCACGTAGGTGTAGACGAGCTTGTCGTCGGCGACGCCGTTGCCCACCGCGTTCGCGATGGTGACGTGGCCGAGCCGGGCGGCGAGCATGAGCCCGGGCGCGCCGAGCACCGAGTCGGGGCGGAACTGCTGCGGGTCGAGGAACTCGTCGTCGACGCGGCGGTAGATCACGTCGACGCGCGTGGGGCCGGCGGTCGTGCGCATCCACACGCGTCCGCCGGAGCAGAACAGGTCGCGGCCCTCGACGAGCTCGACGCCCATCAGCCGCGCGAGCAGGGTGTGCTCGTAGTACGCGGAGTTGTAGACGCCGGGCGTCAGCACGACGACCGTCGGGTCCTCGACGCCCTCGGGCGCGCTCGCCCGCAGCGCCTGGAGCAGTCGGTTCGGGTAGTCGCCGACCGGGCGCACCCGCATCGACGTGAACAGCTCGGGCAGGGTCTGCGCCATCACGCGGCGGTTCGAGATCACGTAGCTCACGCCGCTCGGCACGCGCACGTTGTCCTCGAGCACCCGCCAGGCGCCCGCCTCGTCGCGGATCACGTCGATGCCGGACGACGTGCACGCGCACGCCGTTCGCGCTCACGATGCCCGCGGCCTGCCGGTGGTAGTGCGTCGACGAGCTGATCAGGGCCGCCGGGATCACCCCGTCGCGCACGGCGTGCTGCGGTCCGTACACGTCGGCGAGGAACCGCTCGAGCGCGCGCACCCGCTGCGCGACGCCCGCCTCGACCATGCTCCAGTCGGATGCCGCGATGACCCGCGGCACGGCGTCGAGCGGGAACGGCCGCTCCTCGCCGGCGAAGTCGAACGTGACGCCCTGCGCGAGGTACGAGCTCGCCAGCGCATCGGTGCGACCGCGCAGCTCCTCCTGCGACATCCGCGCGAGCGCCGGGTAGAGCTCGCGGTACGGCTCGCGCACCTCGCCGGCCTCGGCGGGGAACATCTCGTCCCACGGGCGAGCGGCGCGTCGCCGCTCCCGCCCCGACCGCGTCGTGGCGTACCCGTCGAAGAGCGTTCCCATGGCCTGACTGTTCCAGTAGTCGGTTACCGGGATGTTACCGACACGCGACGGGCGCGGCATCCCTCGCCCGTCGGGTCGTCGATCAGCGCTCGATCTTGTCGAGATGCAGCATCTGCGCGAGGTTCCTGTCGAGCTCGTCGTCGCGGACACCGGCGCCGCCTGACCCGACGGGTCGCGGTGCGAGGCCGCGCGCTCGGCGAGTCAGAACGCACTCGATTCCTCGACCCGTGCAACCCCTTGACCAGAGTCGCGGGACCTGCGCAGGGTCGACGGGTGCCGATGCGTCCACCATGCCGTCGGACGATCCGTAGCTCATTCGGCCCCGTACTGCAGAGTCGCAGGGAGAAATCGTGAAGAAGAGCAAAGAGAGCGGCATTCGGGATCGTGACGGCGACGACCGTCATCACGTTGGCCGCGGCCACCACCGCCTACGCCGGCGTGCCGACGGACACGAGCTCCATGCGTGACGCGGTGACCGCCGACGCGATCATGGAGCAGCTGAACCAGCTCCAGTCGATCGCCGACGCCAACGCCGGCACCCGGGCCAGCGGCACAACCGGATATGACATGTCCATCGACTACGTCCAGTCGCAGCTCGAAGCCGCCGGATACGAGGTGACCAAGCAGGACTTCCTGTTCAATTCATTCCGCGAGCTGTCGGAACCCGCATCTTCGACCAGGTCGTCCCCAGATCTGACCGTCTACGTGCCGAACGTGGACTTCTTCACGGCCGACTACTCCGGCAGCGGCGATGTCACGGCCCCGCTTCAGGCCGTGGACCTCGTCCTCCCGCCCGGTGCGGCGGCGAGCACCTCCAACAGCGGCTGCGAACCCGAAGACTTCGCCGAGTTCACGGCCGGCAACATCGCGCTCGTGCAGCGCGGCACGTGCGACTTCTCGGTCAAGGCGCACAACGCCTTCGATGCCGGCGCCGTGGGCGTCATCATCTTCAACGAGGGCCAGGAGGGACGCACCGAGACGCTGGCCGCGACCCTCGGCGACCAGTTCAGCGACCCGCTCCCGGTCGTCGGCACCTCCTTCGAGATCGGAAACGACCTCGCCGCGCTCCTCGAGGAGGGTGAGGTGATCATCCACCTCAAGACCGAGACGCTCATCGAGCTCGACGTGCCGACGTGCGAACCTCATCGCCGAGACGCCCACCGGACGTGACGACCGCGTCGTCATGGCCGGCGCCCACCTCGATTCCGTGGCCGACGGCCCCGGCATCAACGACAACGGGTCCGGTTCGGCGGCGCTGCTCGAGATCGCGATGCAGATGGCGGAGCTCAGCATCGAGCCGCGCAACACCGTCCGCTTCGCGTGGTGGGGCGCCGAGGAGGCCGGCCTCGTCGGGTCGCAGTTCTACGTCGACTCGCTCACCAAGCGCGAGGTGAAGAACATCGAGCTGTACCTCAACTTCGACATGATCGGCTCGCCGAACTACGGCCGCTTCGTCTACGACGGCGACGGCGACGCGTTCGGCATCAAGGGCCCGACCGGCAGCGCCAACATCGAGCGGACCTTCGAGGACTACTTCGCCTCGCAGGGTCTCGCCTCGGAGCCGACCGCGTTCGACGGCCGCTCGGACTACGACGCGTTCATCACCGCGGGCATCCCGGCCGGTGGCCTGTTCACCGGCGCCGAGGACGCCAAGGACGGCGGACGCAGGTTGCGCTCTACGGCGGCCTCGCCACCTTCGACGGTCAGCCCGTGTCGTACGACCCGTGCTACCACCAGGCGTGCGACAGCATGGACCCGATCGGCGACGGTGCCGACGCAGACCTCTACGAGGCCCTGAACGAGTCCTACGGTGGCGCGCTCGAGTAGAACGGCGTGATCACCAACATCAACACGCTGGCACTCGACGAGATGGCGGACGCCGTCGCGCACGCGATCCTGACGTACGCGATGTCGACCTGCTCGGTGAACGGCACGGCGAAGGGCTCGCCGAACGCCACGCAGAACGCCGGTGAGCGTCTGGGTTCGCACTTCCGACGCTGATCCCGTTCGACCGATCGGCCTCCCGCGACACCACGTGCGGGAGGCCGACGCGTGTCATCCGGGCGGCGATCGCGTGGCGCATCGACGGCGATGTGCTGCACGTCGAGGCGATCGTGCCGACGGGCGCCGACGCGACGATCGAGCTGCCCGGCGCCGAGCCGGTCGTGCTCGCCAGCGGCACGCACGCGTTCGAGCACACCCTGCCGTCGGCTTTGCTTAGCAATGCTAATGAGCTAAACTAAGGATCCATGGCCACGATCGCAGAGCAGAGCACCGAACTGCGCCTGGCGACCTTCCGGCTCTCCCGCCGGCTGCGTGCCGAGAAGTCCGACGAGGCCCTCTCCGACGGCCAGGTCGCCGTGCTGGGCGTGCTGTTCCGGCAGGGCGCGCAGACCCTCACCCAGCTCGCCGAACGCGAGCGAGTTCGGCGCCGTCGATGAACCGCACGGTCAACTGCCTCGAGGAGACCGGCTACCTGCAGCGCGTCGCCGACGACGTCGACCGACGCAAGGCGAACATCACCCTCACCGACGCCGGCCGCGAGCTCGTGAAGGCCACCACCTCGAAGCGCGACGCGTGGCTCACCATGCGACTCCGCGAGCTCTCCAAAGAGGACCGTGCGGTGCTCGCCCGAGCCGCCGAGCTGATGGGGGGCCTCGCCACCCAGTGAGTGCCATGTTCCGCTCCCTCGCCGGCCGTGACTACCGCATCTGGTTCGTCGGCGCCCTCGTCTCCAACATCGGTGCCTGGATGCAGGCCACCGCCCAGAACTGGGTGGTGCTCACCGAACTCACCGACACCGACGCCCTCGCCGTCGGCATCACCATGGCGCTGCAGTTCGCGCCGCAGCTGCTCCTCGTCCCCGTCACCGGCCTCATCGCCGACCGGTTCGAGCGGCGCAAGATCCTCGATGGTCACCCAGACCTCGCTCATGGCTGCTCGGGCTCGCGCTCGGGCTCCTGCTCATCCTCGGCGCACGCCGAGCTCTGGCACCTCTACGTCTTCGCCCTCGCGCTCGGCATCGTGAACGCCGTCGACACGCCCGCGCGGCAGACCTTCGTCGCCGACCTCGTCTCGGGCTCGAACATGTCGAACGCGGTCGCGCTCAACTCGGCGTCGTTCAACGCGCGCCCGCATCATCGGCCCGGCCGTCGCCGGGTTCCTCATCGTGCTGGTCGGGTCGGGCTGGGTGTTCATCATCAACGCCGCCACGTTCCTCGCGGTGCTCGTGGCGCTCGCCATGCTCAGCGGGCAGAAGCCTGCACCGGATGCCGCGGGCGCCCGCTCGCGGGCCAGTTCGTCGCGGGCTTCCGCTACGTCACGCGAGCGGCCCGACCTCGTGATCGTGTTCGTCATCGTGTTCCTGATCGGCGCGTTCGGCATGAACTTCCCGATCTTCTCGTCGACCATGGCGGTCGAGTTCGGGCGCGGCGCCGGCGAGTACGGCGTGCTCAACTCGATCCTCGCGATCGGCTCGCTCACGGGCGCCCTGCTCGCCGCCCGCCGCGAGCGGGCTCGCATCCGCGTCATCATCCTCGCCTCCGCGTTCTTCGGCGTCGCCGTGCTCATCGCCGCGCTCATGCCCACCTACTGGACCTTCGCGGCGTCGACCGTGCTCATCGGCTTCGGCGCGGTCACGATCCTGACGACCGCCAACGGCTACGTGCAGACGACGACCGAGCCCGAGCTGCGCGGGCGCGTGATGGCCCTCTACATGGCGATCCTCGTCGGCGGCACCCCGATCGGCGCCCCCATCGTGGGCGCCGTCGCCGACAGCCTGGGGCCCGCGCTGGGCACTCGGCGTCGCGGCGGTCGCGGCCGGCGTCGCCGCGCTCATCGGCCTGGGCTGGCTCGTCTTCGCCCGGGGCATGCACCTCGCGCGGCATCCGCGCGCCCGCTGGCGGCCGGTCGTGCGATTCGCGGATGCCCCGACCGCGGCGATCGCGATCATCCCCACGCGTCCCGTGCAGGTCGTGCGCGCCGAACCGTCCTCGGCGCACGATCCCCGGGAGCGCGGCGAGCTCGTCCCGCCGGTGCCGAACGACCGGCTGGTGGCCGCCGACTTCTCCGAGGAGGTCGCGCTCACCTCGCCCATCCCGATGCCGCGGCATCCGCACCGCGACGACGCGGCCGCGCACACGAACCGCGACGTCCCCTCGGCGCACGTGCCCGCGGCGCACCCGCCCGCGCGTGCGCGGAATCCGATGACCGGGCCGATCCCGCGGAAGACGCCGTCGAGCTGACGCCCGCTCCCGCGCGCATCTGAGCGCCGGCGCGGGTCAGGCCCGGGTCGACGCGCGCACGACGAGCTCGGGTTGGAACACCACCTGCTCGGGAGTCGAGCCGCCGTTCGAGGCGGCCTCCTTGAGGAGGAGGTCGACGGCCGTGTACCCGATGAGCGCGGCGGGCTGGCGGATCGAGGAGAGGGGCACCACGGCGGCCGACGCGAAGTCGATGTCGTCGTAGCCGATGAGCGCGATGTCCTGGGGCACGCGGACGACCCCATCATGTTCAGGGCCTGGAGCACGCCCATGGCGAGCAGGTCGTTCGCGGCGAACACCGCGTCGGGGCGCTCGCCCGCCGACCGGTCGCGGATCGCCTCGCCGGCAGCTCGGCCGTCGAGCACCGTCAGCGACTCGGTCTCGATCACCTCGAGGGTCGCGCCGGGCTCGGCGCCGACGGCGCGTCGGGCGCCCGTGAGACGGTCGGCGACCTGGCGGATGCTCGTCGGCCCGCCGACGAACGCGATGCGGCGGCGCCCGGTGTCGAGCAGGTGGCGCACCGCGAGCTCACCGCCCACGACATCGTCGACCGACACCGACGAGAGGCTCCGGTCCTCGGACACCCGGTCGACGAGCACCACGGGCGTGTCCCGCGCACTGCAGGCGCTGCAGCCGCGTCTCGTCATCGCCGAGCGGGTGAGATGAGCACGCCGTGCACGCGCTGCTCCTCGAACAGGTCGAGGTAGGAGCGCTCCCGGTCGGCGTTCTCGTCGCTGTTGCCGAGCAGGATGGTCATGCCGTCCTCAGCGGCCCGATCCTCGGCGCCCCGTGCGACCTCGGTGAAGAACGGGTTCCGCACGTCGAGCACCACGAGCCCGATGCTGCGGCTCCGCCCGGCGCGCAACTGCCGCGCCGCATCATTGCGGACGAACCCGAGCTCGTCGATCGCGGCCAGCACGCGCTCCACCGTGCCCGGCGCCACCTTCTCGGGGCGGTTCAGCACGTTCGAGACCGTGCCCACCGAGACGGATGCCGCCGCCGCGACGTCGCGGACACTCACTGCCATCTGCTGCCTCCCCTGGCGACTCCGCATCGCACGCGGCCGCCACCGCGTCCATCGTCCTCAGCCGTCGAATCGGTGCCGGGGCATCCGGATGAATCGTGAGAATCATGCCCCGGCCGCGGCGAATCCCACCGCTCCCCGCCGATCACGGCCGAAGCGGCTCGCGTCCACTCCACGACGGACGGCCCCGGGACCGACTGGCCATCGCGCACCAGCACGGCGCCGGAGGGCACCTGCACGCTGACCCGCGCGCGGTCGGCGACGACGACGATGTCGCCGACCGGGGCCGGCACCACGGCGGCGGCCCACTCCAGGTCGCCGAGCTCGGGCCGCACCGTGAATCGCGACCAGCCGTCATCGATCGGTCGGAGCCCGAGCACCGCCTCGGGAAGGATGGCCGCCGGACCCGCCGCCCACGCGTGGCAACGACTGCGACCGAACGGGCGCCCGTACATCTCGAGCGGGTCGCCCTCGATCGAGCTCTCCTCCCAGAAGGTGCCCGGTCCGCGGTCGAGCATGGCCCCCCAGGTGCGACGCACCTCGTCGACGGCGGCTCCGGGCTCGCCCGCGTCGATCAGCGCGCGGAGCCGGAACGCGGTCATGAACGGCGTTCCCGACGTACCGGCCAGCACGGCGTCGCGCACGCCCGGCGGCACCTGCTCGTGCATGCCGGCCATGACGGCGAGGAAGTTCGCATAGGTCGCCGGGCGCTTCGACTGCCGGGCGTCGAGGTAGTCGGCCCAGCGCCCGTGGCGCGGGAGCCATGCCCGCTCTCGGAGGGTCGCCTCGAGCCTCGACGCGAGCGCACCCCATCGCGGGGCAGCCCGGATGCCCGGTGCGCGCGAGCACGCGCTCCGCGCTGCGCAGCGCCCAGTACCAGAGCATCTGCAGGGCCACGGAGTCCCGACCGTGCTCGAGCGACGAGCCCCCAGTCGATGAAGACCGAGCCCGGTCCGGAGTCGACGAACCCGCCCCGCTGCGACGGCGGTCGGAAGACGCCGTCATGACCGGCGTGACGGGCGAGGTCCTCGACGAAGGCGTCGAGCCGCTCCTGCTCGAGCCGGGCGAACGGCTCGTCGCCGAAGTAGCGGAGGCGGAGGCCGGCGTTCACCACCCACCACAGCGAGTAGTCGGAGATCCCGTTCACGTATCCGTGGTCGGGTCGCCCGAGCGCGACGAGCCCGTCGGCGACGATGCCGCCCTCGCCCACCGCGAAGGCGTTCGCGAGGGTGCTGAGCGCCTGGTCGCCGGCCCACGGCATGCGGTCGCGCTTGATCCCGTCGATCATCAGGCCCTGCATGCAGAGCCGGAGGGTGTACTGCGCGGACGCCCAGATGCGGGTGAGCCGGTCGTCGGAGCACGCGAAGGCCCCGGGTCGGTCGACCGCGGGAACGGATGCCCGCACCGCGACCTCGTCGGGCGCGGCATCCGATCGCACGGCCAGGTAGCGGAATCCCAGTCGGTGCCTCGTCGTCCAACCGCCGCCCGGCAGCTCGACGAGATCGTGACGCGTCTCGTGCGTCGGTCCCGTCGGCAAGCGCCTCCTCGAGGCTCTCGCCACTCGAGACGACCGGCCGCGGGCCGGGCGGGAGGATGGGCCGTCCGAGCACGGGCGCGCCGACGTCGAGCACCGCGTCCGGATCGCGGCGGGCGACGACGTCGACCGTACCCGACCGGGTCGAGGTGCGGCGGCCGGTCGCCGCCGACTCGGGGCCGGACCGGCTCCCACGCGCCGCCCTCGACGCTCGCGACCCATGCTGTGGAGCGGCGCGTCGGGCGCGACGGCGATCGCCGGCACCTCGCCGTCGCCGCCGACGACCTCGAACCGGACCTCCGCTCCCGCGGACGGCAGCTGCAGCGACCAGGTACTCGCCTCGTCGGCGGCCGCCTCGAGCGGCGCGCCCTCGACCGTGACCGCGACGGACCCCGAGACGCGAACTCGCACCGTCCGCGGCAGCCGACGCCTCCGCGCGGAACGTCACGGCGACGGCCGACGCGGCCGTGGTTGCGCGGATAGTGGACGTGCCGGTTGGCGGCGAACCCCTCGTCGACGAGCCGGGCGAGCATCGGCGAGCTCGTACTGCCCCGATCCGTACATCCACGCCGCAGTCGCGGGCGGCGGCACGACCGCAGCGTCGTCGAACGGCTGCGGGGAGCGGTCCCGCGCCCACCGCCGCACGGCCGTCGGCCGTGCGCGGCGGCACCGCGTCGGTGTTCACCCCTTCACGGCGCCCGAGGTCATGCCGGCGACGATCTGCCGCTGGAAGATGATGTACATGATCAGCGGCGGGATCGTGATGAGCAGCACGTTCGCGAACAGCAGGTTGAAGGCGCTGACCGCCTGGGACTTGTAGTTGAAGGTGGTCAGCTGCACCGTGGCGTTCTCGTCGCCGGGAAGGAAGTACAGGGCGATACGCGAAGTCGTTGAACACGGTCACGGCCTGCACGACGATCACCGTGATGATCACCGACCTCAGCAGCGGGAAGATCACGCGGAAGAACAGCTTGACGGATCCGGCGCCGTCGATGATCGCCGCCTCGTCGAGCTCGCGCGGGATCGTGGCGACGAAGGCCCGGAACAGCAGGATGCAGAACGAGAGCCCGAAGGCGACGTGCACGGCGATGAGGCCGGCCAGCGTCTTGAAGAGCCCGAGGCCCTGCAGCGCCCAGATCGTGGGGACGACGGCGGGCGGGATGATGAGCCCCGCGAGCACGAGCCCGTTGACCGAGCGGGTTCCACCGCGACTTGCGGCGCTGCAGCACGTAGCCGACCATGGCGCCGAGGACGACCATGATCGCGACGGCGGCCACCGTGAGGATCGTGCTGTTGACGAATGCGCGGACCAGCAGGAAGTCGCGGTTCTGCGAGCACCGTGACGATGTTGTCGAAGAGCACCCACTCGGTCGGCCAGCTGAACTCGAGGAACGACGCCTCGGCCTGGGTCTTGCCGGCCGTGAACACGATGAACGCGAAGGGCACGATGAACACGATGATGGCGACGAGGATGGCGACGCTGCCGCCGCCCCACCTCCAGGCGATGTTCCTCATCGGTCGTCCTCCTTCCGGTTGAGCCACCACGAGAGCGGGAAGATGATCGCGGCGACGACGACGAACAGCACGACGTTGCCGGCGGTGGAGAGGCCGAAGAATCCGGCCTGGTACTGCTTGTAGACGACCGACGCGAGCACGTCGCTCGTGAACCCGGGTCCGCCGCCGGTCATCGTCCAGATGAGGTCGAAGCGAGCGGAGCCCGCCGATGAGCGAGAGCAGCACGACGGTCACCGTCGCCGGCCGCAGCAGCGGCAGCGTGATGTGCCGGAAGGTGTTCCACGCGCCCGCGCCGTCGACCTTCGGCGGCCTCGAAGTACTCCTGCGGGATCGCCACCATGCCGGCGATGTAGATGAGGGTCGCGAGGCCCGACGCCCTTCCAGATGTCGACGAGCGCGACCGAGACGAGCGCGAGCGACGGGTCGGTGAGCCAGCCGGGTCCCTGCGATGCCGACGGCGGCGAGCGCCTCGTTGATCGGCCCGCCGAACGGATCCATGAGCACCTTGAACAGGATGCCGACGCCGATCGTGCTGACGAGCACCGGGAAGAACACCGTCGCGCGGAGGAATCCGCGGCCGATGATCTGCGAGCTCAGGAAGACGCCGAGCAGGAGGCCGAGCACGACCTTGAGCACCCGAGGTGAGGAACGCGTAGATGAAGGTGTTGATGAACCCCTGCACCAGCTGCGGCTCCTGGAAGAACCGCACGAAGTTGTCGAAGCCGATGAACTCGACGTCGAACAGCGTCCAGCGGGTGAGCGAGAAGTAGAACGACGCGATCGTCGGGACGAGGAAGAGGACGACGTAGAACACGCCGGCCGGGATGAAGAACCACGTGGGATACGGGCTCTTCATGCGCCGGCGCTTGGCCGGCTCCGGCGGGGCGAGCGCCCCGGGCGACGTCGAGGTGCGGCCTGTGGCCGTCGCGGTGGTCATGTGAAGTCTCCTGGATGTGACTGCGGGGCCGGGCCGTGGCCGGCCCGGCCCCGCAGGTCGATGGTGCGGGCTACCAGCCCTCGATACCGAGCTGCTGGGCCTGCTTCTTCACATCCTCGTCGTACTGCGCCGCGCCGTCTGCGGCCGAGGTGATCCCCGAGCCCACGGCGACCGTGATCTGCTCGAGGGCCGGGCCCTTGATGGGCGAGAGGAACTCGAGCGCGAGGTTGGTCTTGCCCTCGTCGAAGTACGGCTGCAGGTCGGAGACCATGGCCGGCACGTCCTCGGGCAGCTCGCAGCCCTCGATCACGAACGGGCCCTGCGGGGCGGTCGTCTCCGACTGGATGTCGCAGCTCTCGGGCGTCGTGAGGAACTCGACGAACTTCTTCGCCGCCTCGAGCTTGTCGCCCTCGGTCGACTTGGGGATGTAGACCGTGTTGGTCGGCATCCACACGGTGAGGCCGTTCGTCGACGCGTCGGGGCCCGGCAGCGGGAACGTGCCGACGACGTCGGCCGCCTCGGGGTTCGTCGTCATGAGCTGGCCCGCCGCGAACGTGAGCATCGGGTACTGCGCGCCCGCGCCGGTGGCGACCATGGACACGCCGTCGGCGTACGTCGCCGACGCGAAGTCCTCGTTGAACAGGCCCTTCTCGAACGCCTCCTGCAGGTGCTCGAACCCGGCGAGCGCCGGCTGGTCGACGTACTTGGCCTCGTTGTTCGTGTACTCCTCGGCCCAGTCGGGGTTCTCGGCGAGGACGTTGTTGAAGTCGCCGAGCACGAAGAGCTGCGACGTCCACGTGTCGCCGTAGGTCTGCACGATCGGGGCCGCCGTGCCGGCCGCCTTGATCGCCTCGCTGTTCGCGATGAACTCGTCCCACGTGGTCGGGATCTCGAGGCCGAGCTCCTCGTAGATGTCCTTGTTGTAGAGGACGGCGCCCGCCATCGACTGACCCATCGGGACGCCGTACACGCCGTTGTCGGTCGAGACGCTCTCGACGAAGTTCTCGTCGAACTTGTCGACGTAGGCCTCGTCGCCGAGGTTCACGAGCGTCTCGTCGGGGCTGAGGGCCTGCATCAGCGACCCCGAGTTGTACTGGAAGATGTCGTCCATCTCCCCGGTGGCGAGCCGCGTCTTCACGACGTTGTCGCCGTCGGCGCCCTGGGGCCGCGTCTCGACCTCGATGCTGATGTCGGGATTCTCCGCCGTGAATGCCTCGGCGAGCGCTTCGGCGGTGGCGACCGTCGCCTCGCCGTTGTCCACCAGGAACGTGAGGGAGGTCGCGCCGCCCTCGGTGGAGTCTGAATCACCGGCGCTGCAGCCGGCGAGGGCGAGCGACAGGGCGAGACCGCCTGCGCCGATGGCGACGAGTCGAGCGTCGCGGGGTACGGGGGACCATCTTCTTTACCTCCATGTAAAGCAACTGCGCTGTTGAGTGCTCCGAATGGTCTCGGTGCTGTGGCGTGGCCCACGTTACGAGCATCGGAGAATGGTTGTCAACCGATCTACACAATTTGTTTGAAACGATTTATGATCGTGATCACGCGTCCGTTCGTAGATCGATCTATTCCGCAGGGATCCGCGGTGTATCGTGACAGCGAGTCGACGCATCCCGACCAACGAAGGCGAACGGAGGAGATCGTGCCCTCAGCCCGAGCAGCGACCATCGAGGACGTGGCGCGCGAGGCCGGCGTCTCCCGCGCAGCCGTCTCCAAGGTGATCCGCAACGCCTACGGCGTGAGCCCCGCGATGCGCGAGCGCGTGACCGCCGCGATCGAGGCCCTCGACTACCGCCCGCGCGTGGCGGCACGGGCCATGCGCGGCTCGAGCTTCACGCTCGGCATCGAGATGCCCCACATCGGCAACCCGTTCTTCACGAAGATCGTCGCCGGCGCGACGGCCGCGCTGCAGGGCACGGACTACCAGCTCATCATCGCCCCGGCGGACATCGACGGCGAGGAGGGCGTGCGCGCGATCGGCGCCCTCGCCGACCGCCAGGTCGACGGCATCGTCGCGATCTCGCCCCTCGTCTCGCCCGAGTGGCTCGAACGTCTCGCGACGCGGGTGCCCGTCGTCATGCTCGGCCGCCACGATCGCTCGACGGCCTACGACACCGTGACCGGCGACGACGTCGAAGGCACCCGACTCGTCATGGAGCACCTGCTCGAGTCTCGGCCACCGCCGCATCGTGCACCTCACCCGCAGCGAGGAGGTCACCCGGCCCGGCACCGGCAACCCGCACGCGGTCCGCCTCGAGCGGTACCTCGCGCACATGCAGGACGCCGGTCTCGCCGACGACATCCGGGTCGTCCGCACCGGCCTCGACGAGGAGGCGGCTCGACTCGACACGCTCGCCCTGCTCGACGAGGAGCGTGCCGACCGCGATCTTCGTCGGCAACGACGAGCTCGCGCTCGGCACGCTTCGGGCGCTGAGCGAGCACGGCCTCTCCCCCGCCGAGGTCTCGGTGGTCGGCTACGACGACGTCGACATCGCGAGCTACCCGGCCATCTCGCTCACCAGCGTCGAACCAGGCCGGCGAGGCCATGGGCGAGCGGGCCATCCGCCTGCTCCTCGAGCGCATCCAGGGTCGCACCGAACCCACCCACTTCTCCGTCGAGCCCACGCTCAAGGTGCGCGGATCGACGCGGCCCGCACCGAGCGGAACCGACCCCCTGACCCCGACCTCCACGACGCCGACCGGCACCGTCGAACAGGCCGGCCACCGACGCACGCCGGCGACGCCGGGCACCACCACGAAAGGACACGGATGTCCGTGCAACTCCCCGCCCCCACGACCGCCGACGCACGGCGCCCGGGTCGTCTCGCTGCGCTCCCAGTACCCCGAGGAGCTGCTCGGCGTGCCGCGCACCGGCCTGCGCCTCACGTGGCGCGCGTCTGCGGCATCCGCGCAGCTCGGCTACCAGGTGCGCTGGAACGGCGCCGACACCGGCGTGGCCGACCCCGTCGCCTCCGACGACTCGATCGGCGTCGCGGCGCCCGGTCCGGCGCTCGCAGCCCGGTGAGGAGCGTCGGTACGCCGTGCGCATCGCGACCGGCGGCCGGCTGGTCGGCGTGGAGCGAGGAGCTCGTCGTCGAGGCATCCGTCGACCCGGCCGATCTCGAGGCCCGCCCGATCGGCGGATCGGAGCCCGTCGAGGGCCCGGCGATGCTGCTCCGCACGGGCTTCACGCTTCCCGCCGCACCCGTGCGCGCCCGCCTTCGCGCCACGTTCTGGGGCGTCGGCGAGCTGCGCGTCAACGGCCGGAAGGCGACCGACGAGCACCTCGCGCCCGGATGGACCGCCTACCAGGAGCGCGATCGTGCTCGGCACGTGGGACGTCACCGACCTGCTGCACGCGGGCGAGAACGCCCTCGGCGCCCTGCTCGGCGACGGCTGGTACCGCGGCCGCCTCGGCTGGGAGGACGGCACCGAGCAGTACGGCACGGAGCTCGCCGCGTTCGCGCAGCTCGACGTCGAGTGCGCCGACGGCTCGCACGTGCGCGTGGCGACGTCGCCCGAGTGGACGACGTCGACCGGCGGCATCCGCTCGGCGAGCCTCTACGACGGCGTGGAGATCGATCTCCGCGCCGAGCCCGTCGGGCTGGGACGCCCCGGCTTCGACGACTCCGGCTGGGCGGCGGCCCGGGAGATCGACGTCGACACCTCGGTCGTCGAGCCCGCGCATCGCCGGCGGCGTCCGCACGGTGGGCGAGTGGACGGCGCCGATCGAGGCGCGCGACGGCCACGCGTTCATCGACGTCGGCCAGAACATCGCCGGCTGGCTCCGCCTCGTCGTCCGCGGATCGGCGGGCGACCGCGTCGAGGTCCGCCACGCCGAGGTGCTCGAGCCCGACGGGTCGATCCACACGAAGTCGCTTCGCACCGCGACGCGCGACCGACGGCTACGTGCTCGCCCACGACGGCGAGACGACGCTCGAGCCGACCTTCACGTTCCACGGCTTCCAGTACGCCGAGGTGACCGGCGCCGAGGTCGTGTCGGCGACCGCGGTCGCCGTCTCGAGCGCCGACGCCCCGCGCTCGAGCTTCGCCTGCGCCGGACCCGCGCCTCGAGCGGCTCCACTCCAACGTCGCCTGGTCGCAGCGCGACAACTTCGTGTCGCTGCCCACCGACTGCCCGCAGCGCGACGAGCGCCTGGGCTGGACCGGCGACGCCCAGGCCTTCGCGCCGACCGCGAGCACCCTCTTCGACGTGGAGTCGTTCTGGATGTCGTGGCTGCGCGACCTCGAGACTCGACCAGGACGCCGACGGCGCGGTCGCCGCCGTCGTGCCGAACATCCTGAAGGACCCCGAGGTCCCCGGCCGAGGACGACTGGATCACGATGGGCCGGGCCGGCTGGGGCGACGCCGCGACGATCGTGCCGTGGGCGGTCTACGAGTCCTACGGCAGCGACGAGGTGCTCGTGCGCCAGCTCGACAGCATGCGCCGCTGGGTGGCGAGTCTCGAGGCCCGCGCCGAGGCCGCCGACGGCCTGCTGCCGACCGAGTTCCAGTTCGGAGACTGGCTCGACCCGGATGCCCCGGGCGACAAGCCGTGGCAGGCGAAGGTGTCGTCCGACTTCGTGGCGAACGCGTTCTTCGCGCACAGCGCCCGCCTGCTCGCCGACGCCGAGCGGCTCGTGGGCGACGCCGACCGCGCCGAGCGCGCCGCAGCGCCTCGCCGATCGCGTCGCGACCGCGACCTGGGAGCGATGGGGCGCCGACGCGGTCGAGACCCAGACCGGCGCCGCGATCGCGCTCGAGTTCGGCATCGCGCCCGAGTCGGAGCGCGAGCGCATCGGCGAGGGCCTCGCTCGCAACGTCCGCGACGAGCGCGGGCGCATCGCGACGGGCTTCCTCGGAACGCCGCTCGTGCTGCTTCGCGCTCGTGCACGCCGGCCACGTCGACGAGGCGTACCTCATGCTGCTCCGCCTCGAGGCGCCGTCGTGGCTGTACCAGGTCGAGATGGGCGCGACGACCGTCTGGGAGCGCTGGGACGCCCTCGCTCCCGACGGCACCATCCACTCGGGCGACATGGCGACGGACGACAGCTCGGGGATGCTCTCGTTCAACCACTACGCGTACGGCGCGGTGGTCGACTGGATCTACCGGTACGTCGGCGGGCATCGCCCCGACGCGTCGAGCGCCCGGGCTACCGACGGGTCGATCGTCGCGCCGCGGCCGTCGACGCGCGATCCCCTGGGCGAGGGCGTCGGTCGAGTCCCGCCTCGGCCCGGCATCGTCGACTGGCGACTGGACGGCGGCGACCTCGAGATCGACGCTCGAGGTCCCGTACGGCGCCGAGGCCGAGCTCGACCTCCCGATCACGGATGCGCTCGACGGTCGCGCGTCGACGGTCGACCCGTACGCCGGCGGGCTGGTCGGCCCCGGTGAGCACCGCATCGTCGTCACGGCGGCGCGCGTCGCGGATCCCGGCGAGCTGGTCGCGCCGGCACGTTGAGCCGGTAGCCGTCGGCCGATGATCGACACGCTCACGATGCCGCCCGGGCGCACCTCGCCCGGGCGGCATCGGCGATCAGAAGTACTCGGCCGGCACCGTGCCGCGCAGCCAGGCGAGCTCGTTGTCGCGGATGAACGTCGAGAGCGTGTCGTCGGGCGCGACGGCGTCGCCGAGCCACGCATCCAGGCGCTCGACGAGCTCCGCGCCGTTGCGGGCGTCGGGGCCGTCGACGACCGCCCACCACGCGTCGAGGAAGCCCGCGGCGTCTCGACCGCGCGAGGGTCGCGGCCACGTACTTGGGCCCGCGCAGGAACACGCGGTTCGCGGCGAACGCCGCCCGCGCGGCCGCGAACGTCAGGTGCACGCCGGCGTGGTGCAGCAGGAACCGCTCGTCGCGCTCGGCGGCCTGGCGCAGGAAGTACCCGCCGTGCAGCCGGGCCTGCGACACGTGCGAGCGGATGCGGCCCGCCCACGCCTCCTCGGGCAGCGCGACCACGGCCGGCCAGTTCGCGCTCGAGCCCGAGTCCCGATCGAACACCGCGAGCGGGCGCCCTCGAACGACGCGCGGGTCGGGTCGTCGCCGTGCTCGATCGCGGCGGCGAGGTAGCGGGGGCTCGCGAGCTTGACGTCGAGGTAGCAGCCGGGGTAGTCCGCGTCGCGCCGCTCGACCCAGGCCAGCCGGTTGGCCGCCATGGCCGCGTCGAACGACGCGTCGTCGACCACGAGGTACACGTCGACGTCGGAGTCGGGCCGCTCGGTGCCGCGCGCCACCGACCCGACGACCACGACCGCCAGAGTCCGCTCGGTCGCCCGCACCGATCGACGTACGCCGCGAGCGCCCGCTCGTGCTGTTCCATGGCGCACTCCCCTTCGAGCCGTCCGTCGGCCGAACCGATCCAGGCCATGTCGGAGGGCGCGAATGCCGCACCACGCGACGGAAACGCGCTACCGTCGGGTAAGCGCATTCCCACTTGCATCCCGTCGACCTCGGGCTATACTTGAAACGATTCATTCACGAGGGGAGAGATCGGAGCTCAATGACGAGCGCAATCCAGTCGAGGCACCGCGTGTGCTTCGAACTCCGCGTGCAGCCGGACCGGCTCGACGAGTATCGCGAGCGGCATGCGGCCGTCTGGCCCGACATGCTCCGCGCGATCGCGGACTCGGGCCGGCACAACTACTCGCTGTTCCTCCGCGACGACGGCCTGCTCATCGGGTACTACGAGACCGACGACGACGCGGCATCGCAGGCCGCGCTCGAGGCCGACCCGCGCACCGCCGCGTGGGAGGCCGAGATGGCCGACTTCTTCGTCGCCCTCGACGGTCGTCCCGACCAGGGCGCCCCCCGCCTCGTCGAGGTGTTCCACCTCGAAGACCAGCTCGCCGCGCTCGACGCGGCCGACCAGACCCGCGGCCCGCGACGACGCCGGCACCGCGGCATCCGCACCGCACAGAAAGCAACGCATCGTGACCACCATTCCCGCAGACGTCCTCTCCGAGCCTCGAGCTCCAGTCGATCGAGCTGCCCTCATGGGCGTTCGGCAACTCGGGCACGCGCTTCAAGGTCTTCGCCACCCCCGGCACGCCCGCGCGATCCCTACGAGAAGATCGCGGATGCCGCGCAGGTGCACGCCTACACGGCGCTCGCGCCGACCGTCGCGCTGCACATCCCGTGGGACAAGGTCGACTCGTACGACGACCTGCGCCGCCACGCGGAAGACCACGGCGTCGCGCTCGGCACCATCAACTCGAACACCTTCCAGGACGACGACTACAAGTTCGGCGCCCTCACCCACGAGGACGCCGCGCGTGCGGCAGAAGGCGATCGACCACCACTTCGAGTGCATCGACATCATGCACGCGACCGGCAGCCGCGACCTGAAGATCTGGCTCGCCGAGGGCTCGAACTACCCGGGCCAGGCCGACCTGCGCGGCCGCCAGGACCGCCTGCACGACTCGCTCGCAGGACGATCTACGAGCGCCTCGGCGACGAGGATCGCCTCGTGCTCGAGTACAAGTTCTTCGAGCCGGCGTTCTACCACACCGACGTTCCCGACTGGGGCACGAGCTACGCCCAGGTCGCCGCGCTCGGCGACAAGGCGATGGTCTGCCTCGACACCGGCCACCACGCGCCGGGCACGAACATCGAGTTCATCGTCATGCAGCTGCTGCGCCTCGGCAAGCTCGGCTCGTTCGACTTCAACTCGCGCTTCTACGCCGACGACGACCTCATCGTGGGCGCCGCCGACCCGTTCCAGCTGTTCCGCATCATCTTCGAGGTGATCCGCGGCGGCGGCTTCAACCACCCCGACGTCGCGTTCATGCTCGACCAGTGCCACAACGTCGAGGACAAGATCCCCGGCCAGATCCGCTCCGTGCTGAACGTGCAGGAGATGACCGCGCGCGCGCTCCTCGTCGACACCGACGCGCTCCGCGCCGCGCAGGTGTCGGGCGACGTGCTCGAGGCGAACCGCATCTTCATGGACGCGTTCTACACCGACGTGCGCCCGGCGCTCGCCGAGTGGCGCGAGTCGCGCGGGCTGCCGGCCGACCCCATGGAGGCGTTCGCGGCATCCGGCTACCTGGCGAAGATCGCCGCCGACCGCGTGGGCGGCGTGCAGGCGGGCTGGGGCGCCTGACGCCGATGACGCAGGCGAATCGAGCGGCCGAGGGGCTCGTGCGGGTGTACCCGGCGAGCGCGGTCGACGCCGACGCGGATGCCGCGACCGCGACCCCGGGCCCGGCCTCGTGTGGGCGCACGGCGGCGGCTTCGTCGCGGGCGACCTCGACATGCCCGAGGCGGACTGGGTCGCCCGCACGCTCGCCGACCGCGGCGTCACCGTCGTCTCGGTCGACTACCGGCTCGCGGGCGACGGATGCCGCTACCCCGCGCCGTCCGACGACGTGCTCGCCGCCTGGCGCTGGACGCTCGCGAACGCCGGCCGCCTCGGCATCGACCCCGCCCGGCTCGCGATCGGCGGCGCGAGCGCCGGCGCCAACCTGGTCACCGGTGCCGTGCTGCGGCTGCTCGCCGCCGGCGACCACTCCGACTCCGCCGGCGGGGCGCCTGCGGCCGATGCGACTCTGGACGTCGCATCGGACTCGCGCGCTCCGTGGCGGCCCCAACGCCGACGCCGCTCCCGGCGGGCGTGTTCCTCGCCTACCCGACGCTGCTCGCGGTGCAGCCGCGCCCGATGCCGCGTTGCGCGCCCTGCTCGACGCGAACCCCGACGCCGACCGCTTCGGCCCCGACGCGGTGCGCGGGATGTACGAGCAGTACCTCGGCGGACCCGTGGACGACGCCCCGCTGCCGGTCGTGCCCGGCCGGGCCGCGGCATCCGACCTCGCGGGATTCCCGCCCGTGCTCATGATCAACGACGAGGCCGACGAGCTGCGCGTCTCGGGCGAGGTGTTCGCCGCGAGCCTCGTCGCCGCGGGCGTCCCGCTCGAGCTCGTCGTCGAGCCCGGCACCGTGCACGGGCACCTGAACCGGCCCGACGAGCCCGCGGCATCCGCCTCGATCGATCGCGTCGCGCGCTGGATCGCGGGTCTCGATCGCGTCCGCTGCGCGGCCTCCGACGCCGCGACGACCGACCACCAGACCACCCTCCGCATCACCGAAGGAATCACCCCATGACGAACCAGGCAGCTGCCGACCTCATCGCGCGGTCGAACCGCCTCGGCGCCGACCCGAAGAACACGAACTACGCCGGCGGCAACACGTCGGCGAAGGGCACCGAGACCGACCCGGTCACGGGCGAGCCCGTCGAGCTGCTCTGGGTGAAGGGCTCGGGCGGCGACCTGGGCACCCTCACCGAGGCGGGCCTCGCGGTGCTGCGGCTCGACCGGCTGCGCGCGCTCGTCGACGTCTACCCGGGCGTCGACCGCGAGGACGAGATGGTCGCCGCGTTCGACTACACGCTGCACGGCAAGGGCGGCGCCGCGCCGTCGATCGACACGGCCATGCACGGCCTCGTCGACGCCGCGCACGTCGACCACCTGCACCCCGACTCGGGCATCGCGATCGCGACCGCCGCCGACGGCGAGGAGCTGACCGAGAAGATCTTCGGCGACAAGGTCGTGTGGGTGCCGTGGCGCCGCCCGGGCTTCCAGCTCGGCCTCGACATCGCCGAGATCAAGGCGCAGAACCCGCAGGCGATCGGCTGCATCCTCGGCGGCCACGGCATCACCGCGTGGGGCGACACGTCGGAGGAGGCCGAGCGCGAACTCGCTCTGGATCATCGACACCGCCGCCGCGTACATCGCCGAGCACGGCAAGGCCGACCCGTTCGGCACGGTGCGTCGACGGCTTCGCGGCGCTCGCCCGGCCGAGCGCCGGGCCAAGGCGGCCGCGCTCGCGGCCGACGATCCGCGGGCTCGCGTCGCACGACAGGCCGATGGTCGGCCACTTCACCGACGCCCCCGAGGTGCTCGACTTCCTCGCCCGCAGCGAAGCACCCGCGCCTCGCCGCGCTCGGCACGAGCTGCCCCGACCACTTCCTGCGCACCAAGGTCAAGCCGATGGTGCTCGACCTGCCCGCCGCCGCGAGCGATCGAGGACTCGATCGCCCGCCTGCACGAGCTGCACGAGGCCTACCGCGCCGACTACCAGGCGTACTACGACGCGCACGCGACGCCCGAGTCGCCCGCGATCCGCGGCGCCGACCCGCTCATCGTGCTCGTGCCCGGGCGTCGGCATGTTCAGCTACGGCGCGAACAAGCAGACCGCCCGCGTCGCCGGCGAGTTCTACGTCAACGCGATCAACGTGATGCGCGGCGCGGAGGCGCTCTCGACGTACTCCCCCATCTCCGACGCCGAGAAGTTCCGCATCGAGTACTGGGCGCTCGAGGAGGCCAAGCTCCAGCGCATGCCGAAGCCCAAGCCGCACGCCACCCGCATCGCGCTCGTCACCGGCGCGGCATCCGGCATCGGCAAGGCCATCGCCACCCGGCTCGCCGCCGAGGGCGCGTGCGTCGTGATCGCCGACCTCGACCTCGAGAAGGCGCAGGCGGCCGCGGCCGAGATCGGCAACACGGATGTCGCGATCGGCGTGCAGGCGAACGTGACGGATGCCGCGGCGGTGCAGGCCGCGATCGACGACGCGGTGCTCGCCTTCGGCGGCCTCGACCTCGTGGTGAACAACGCGGGCCTGTCGCTGTCGAAGCCGCTGCTCGAGACCACCGAGGCCGACTGGGACCTGCAGCACGACGTCATGGCCAAGGGCTCGTTCCTCGTGTCGAAGGCCGCCGCGAAGGTGCTCATCGACCAGGGCCTCGGCGGCGACATCATCTACATCTCCTCGAAGAACTCGGTGTTCGCCGGGCCGAACAACATCGCGTACTCGGCGACGAAGGCCGACCAGGCCCACCAGGTGCGCCTGCTCGCGGTCGAGCTCGGCGAGTACGGCATCAAGGTCAACGGCATCAACCCCGACGGCGTCGTGCGCGGCTCGGGCATCTTCGCGAGCGGCTGGGGCGCGAACCGCGCCAAGACGTACGGCATCGAGGAGGAGGACCTCGGCAAGTTCTACGCGCAGCGCACGATCCTCAAGCGCGAGGTGCTCCCCGACCACGTCGCGAACGCCGTGATCGTGCTCACCGGCCCCGAGCTCAGCCACACCACGGGCCTGCACATCCCGGTCGACGCGGGCGTCGCCGCGGCCTTCCTGCGATGACCGGCGACCGCGGCGGCGACCGCGCCGGCGACGCGTCGCGGCCGTCGACCTCGGCGCGGACGAGCGGGCGCGTGATGCTCGGTCGCGTCGACGGCCGCGGTGCGGGCACGCTCGAGCTCCGGCAGGTCGCGCGGTTCCCGAACGGCCCCGTGCGCCTCGCGTCCGGGCTGCACTGGAACCTCACGGGGCTGCACGGCGCACGTGCTCGCGGGCCTGGCGCAGGCGCTGCGCGAGGCACCGGATGCCGCATCGATCGGCGTGGACTCGTGGGCGGTCGACTACGCGCTGCTGCGCGGCGACCGGATGCTCGGCGAGCCGTTCCACTACCGCGACGAGCGCACCGCCGCGGGCGTCGAGTCGGTGCACGCGCTCGCTGCCGTTCGACGAGCTCTACCGACGCAACGGCCTGCAGTTCCTGCCGTTCAACACCCTCTACCAGCTCGCCGCCGAGCAGGCCTCGCCGAGCGGATGCCTCGACATCGCCGACTCCCTGCTGCTCGTGCCCGACCTGATCGGGTTCGAGCTGACCGGTGACGCGCGTCGCCGAGCGCACGAACGCGTCGACGACGGGCCTCCTGCGCGTCGACACGCGGGAGTGGGACGACGAGCTCATCGAACGGCTCGGGTTCCCCGCTGCGGTGTTCCCGCGGCTCGTCGACCCCGGCGAGGTCGTCGGCGCGCTGCGGCCCGAGGTCGCGGCGGAGCTCGGCGCGGGCGCGCGGCATCCGCTCGAGGTCGTCGCCGTCGGCTCGCACGACACGGCGTCGGCCGTCGTGGCCGTGCCGATGCGACCCGAGTCGGCCGCCTACATCTCGTGCGGCACGTGGGGCCTCGTGGGCGTCGAGCTCGAGCACCCGGTCACGTCGGATGCCGCGCGCGCCGCGAACTTCACGAACGAGGGCGGCGTCGACGGACGCGTGCGGTTCCTGCACAACGTGATGGGCCTCTGGCTGCTCAGCGAGTCGGTGCGGCAGTGGGAACGCGACGGCGAGGCGGTCGACCTGGCCGAGCTGCTCGCGGCCGCGGCATCCGTGACCGCGCCGGTCGCCGTGTTCGACGCGAACGACGCGCGATTCCTGGCGCCCGGCGACATGCCGGCGCGCATCGCCGAGTGGTGCCGTGAGCACGATGCGCCGGTGCCCGCCTCGCAGGCCGAGTTCGCGCGCGCGATCATCGAGTCGCTCGCGCAGGCGTTCGCCGACGCGGTGGCGGATGCCGCGCGCCTCTCGGGCACGGCCGTCGAGACGATCCACATCGTGGGCGGCGGCGCGCTCAACGAGCTCCTCTGCCGGCGCACGGCCGACCGCGTCGGGGCTGCCGGTGCTCGCCGGACCGGTCGAGGCGACCGCGATCGGCAACGTGCTCGTGCAGGCCCGGGCGCAGGGCTTCGCCGGCCGCGACCTCGAGTCGCTGCGCGCGCTCGTGTCGGCCGCGTTCTCGCCCCGCCGGTACGAGCCGCGCGGCTGACGCGATCGGCAGGCGATCAGGAGTGCGCGAGCAGCTGCAGGCCGATGACGATCGCGCCGAGCAGCACGAGCGCGAGCAGGCGAGCAGCTGCGCCCACCACGAGAGGGAGGTGCGGCGCACCGCCGCGAAGCCGATGAGCCCGAGCGTGGCGAGGTAGACGATCGTCGACACCCGCAGCGCGGTCTCGAGTTCGATCCACCCCGGCCAGGTGGAGCAGCACTGCTCCGTCGCCCATGCGCAGCACGTCAGCCGCGCCGGATCCCGATCGGCCGCGACGGGCGCGCGCGGCATCCGCTCTGGAAGGATCGATGCATGACCGACGACCGCACCCTCCTCGTGACCGTGCCCGGAGCGAGCCTCCGCCGCGCCCTCGACCAGGCGGGAGGCGTGCCCGACGGAGTCGAGGTCGTCGAGTGGGACCTCGCCGGGCCGCCGCCGATCGACGGCGGGACGGCGCATCGACATCGTGGTGCCGCCGTACATGGGCGCGGCCGACCGGCTCGGTGCGCTCGACGGCGTCGACGTCGGCCTCGTGCAGTCGCAGTCCATCGGCTACGACGACATCGCCGCGGCCCTGCCGCCGGGTCACGTGTTCGCGAACGCGGCGAGCGTGCACGAGACCTCCACCGCCGAGCTCACGCTCGCGCTCGTGCTCGCGGCCCAGCGGGGCATCCCCGACTTCGTCCGCGCGGCATCCGAGGGCCGTTGGGCCCCCGCTCGACACGAGAGCCTCGCCGACCGCCGCGTGCTGCTCGTCGGCTACGGCGGCGTCGGCACGGCCATCGAGGACCGGCTCGCGCCGTTCGAGGTCGAGCTCACGCGCGTCGCGAGCCGCGCGCGCGACGACGAGGCCGGGCGGATCCACGGCATCGACGAGCTGCCCCAGCTGCTGCCGGCCGCCGAGATCGTCATCGTCGGCGTGCCGCTGAACGAGTCGACGACCGGGCTCGTCGACGCCGCCTTCCTCGCCGCCACTGCCCGACGGCGCGCTCCTCGTCAACATCGCACGCGGCAAGGTCGCCGACACCGAGGCGATCCTCGCCGAGGCGCAGTCGGGCCGGCTGCGCTTCGCGCTCGACGTCACCGACCCCGAGCCGCTGCCCGACGGGCATCCGCTCTTCGCCCTGGCGAACGTGCTGATCTCGCCGCACGTCGGCGGCGCCTCGACCGCGATGATGCCGCGCATGGCCCGCCTCCTCCGACGGCAGGTCGAGCGGATGCTGCGCGGTGACGAGCCGCTCAACGTCGTGCTGCGCACCTGACGCGCTCAGCTTCTCCTCCCCCATCCGACCCCGATTCGACCTCGCCGACCTCCCCACCGACCCGAGAGGACTCCATGCCCACGTTCGACCACGCCTTCGACTGGGTCCGCCGGAACGTCGACGACGGCCCGCTGCCGACCGCGGTGCTCGGCATCGCGACCGCGGACGGCGTCGTCGCGATCGACGCGTTCGGCGCGGCATCCGCAGACGACGCCTATCCGCTCTTCTCGGTGACCAAGCCGATCGTGGGACTCGCGGCGCTGCGCCTCGTCGAGGAGGGGCGACTCCTGCCGACGACGCCGCTCACGCGCGCGGTGCCCGAGTTCGGCGCAGGACGCGATGACGAGGTGCAGCTGCGGCACCTCGTCAGCCACACCTCGGGCATCGTCGAGCCCCCGCTCGACACGCCCGACGGCCTGCGCCCGTCGCTGCTCGCACCGGGTCGCGACTTCGCGGCCGGCACGATGTCGCGGTACTCGTCGATCGCGTTCGAGGGCGTCGCGGCGCTGATCGAGCACGCGAGCGGAGCGCCGTGGGAGGAGTCCGTCCTCGCGGTCGGCGAGTCCGTCGGCGCCACGGGACTGACCTTCGACGCGAGCGCCGGCCGGCACGAGGTCGTCGACGCGGCCGAGCAGGGGCTCGACTACGCCCGGTTCGCCGAGCTCCGGCATCCGGGCGCCGGACTCCTCGGACGGGCGGAGGACCTGCTGGCGATCGGCAGCGCGCTGCTCGGCGGCGGCGCGCCGCTGGTCTCCGCCGCTGGGCGCCGAGTCGATGCTGCGGCCGCTCACCGCCGGCCTGCCGAAGCTCGAGCCGTACCCCGAGAGCCGCGGGCAGGACTGGGGGTTCACGTGGAACGTGCGCCACTCGGCGCCAGGGCTGCTGGCGCGCGACACCTACGGGCACGGCGGCTGGGCGGGCGGCGAGTTCTGGGTCACGCCCTCGCGCGGGGTCTGCTTCGTGCTGCTGACGAACATCGGCGGCGGCTTCGGCCGGTTCGGCGTGAACGCCGACGAGCTCCACAACGCGATCGCGGCCGCCGCCGGCCTGACCGTCCGGTATCCCGGATTCGGGAGTACCCTGAGAACCGACCGAACGTCTGCGAGCATCGCGGTTCAGGACACGCCCGCAACGCGAGATCAGCGGTGCCACTGTCGACGTGCGAACGCCGACCGACGAAGATGCGCGCATGGACGCGGTGATGGAGTTGGAGATCGGGCCCGGTCCCGACCCGGGCTCGTTCGTGGTGCGCGTGCTCCAGTCGGTCGGCGGCGGGGAACCGAGCGAGACCTTCCACCTCGATCTCGACGACCTGCTGAGTCGTCGACCCCAGCTCGAGGCGAATGTCCTGCTGTCCTCGGTCGCCGCACGCAGGGTGATGTCGGACTCCGAGGCGTCGATCCAGGACGTGGGCCGACGACTCTTCGAGTCCGCGTTCACCGGAAGCGTCGCCAGTGCCTACCGCACGAGCATGGCCGTCGCGACCGAACGTGGTGAGAGCGTGCAGATCGCCCTGCGACTGACCGCCCCGGGGTTGGCCGCCCTGCCGTGGGAGGCGCTGTACGACCCCGAGACCCAGCGCTACCTCTGCCGCAAGGATCCGCTCGTCCGGAACGTGCCCGCTCCCGACGCTCCTCGGCTCCAGATCACGGCCCCGCTGCGCGTGCTCGGCATGATCTCGTCACCGCGTGGACTGCCGACGCTCGACGTCGAACTCGAGCGCGAACGCCTCGAGGAGGCCCTGAAGCCGCATATCGACGACGGGCGCGTGGAGCTGCAGTGGCTCGATGAGGTGTCATGGGACGGGCTCCATGACAAGCTCCTCGAGCGGGCATGGCACGTGCTGCACTTCATCGGCCACGGAACCTACGACACCGACACCGACGAGGGCGTGCTCGCGTTCGTCGGGCGCGATGGGCGTGCGGACTACGTCTCGGCGTCGGCCCTCGCCGACCTGCTCGACGAGGCCGAGCCGACGCCGCGCCTCGTCGTCCTGAACTCGTGCCAGTCGGGTGCGGGCAGCGCGACCGACCTGTTCTCGGGCACCGCCGCGGCGCTCGCGCACAGCGGCATCCGCGCCGTCGCCGCCATGCAGTTCTCGATCAGCGACTCCGCGGCGCTCGCCTTCGCACGCGGCTTCTACGCGGCGCTGGCTCACGGCCGCGGCATCGACGAGGCGGTGCGAAGCGGTCGTATCGGCATCCTCGGCCTCGGGCGCGGCACGCTCGAGTGGGTCACGCCGGTGCTCTACCTGCGCGGCGACGCCCGCCTGTTCGACCTGGTGCCCATGAAGTGGGATCCGAAGCCGAAGCCGGACCTGCCGCCGCACGTCGCTACCGGTCGAACTGGGAGCCCGTCGCCGCACCGGCATCGGCGCCCCCAGGGAACGCCCCCAGCCGCGGCGCGGGCGCCCGCGCGATCGTCCAGGCGGCTCTGGTGGGTGATCGCGGCGGTGATCGCGGCGCTCGTCATCGGAGCAGCCGTCGCCGTCGCTCTGAACCCCGGACTGCTCGGCCTCGGTGCCGGCGACGGCGGCACGAGCGACGGCGGGTCGCCGAGCACCGCGGAGACTCGCCGTGCCCCTGAACAGCGACTGGGTCGACGTCGAGCTCTACTGCTCCCTCGGTGACGAGTTCGTGATCGAGGCGAGCGGGCGAGGCTGGCTCGACGAGACCCAGGAGTCGGTGATCGGGCCCGACGGCCTGACGGGCGGCGAGCTCCCCGAGGCCCGGGTGTTCGACGGGGCGAACACGGCGGCGCTCATCGGCCGGCTCGACACCACGCCCGAGATGTTCTCGATCGGCACCGGCACGACCTACGTGTGCCCGGCGCAGGGGAACCTGGAGCTCCGGGTCAACGACACGGACCTCGAGGACAACAGCGGCGAATTCGGGGTATTCGTCACGCGCAACGAGTAGCAGTCACGGCATCCGGGGGGAAGTCATGCAGCGCATCGCGATCTTCACGACTGAGGACGGCGGCGAGGTCGCCATCCAGGTCGCCGACGACGTCCCATGGGCCGAGCCCGACGCGGAGTCCGGCGCATCGCCCGGTATGACCGTACGGGGCATCCCCGACGGGTCCTGTCGAGCCGCGGCATCCCTGACGGGACCCTGTCGACCCGCGGCATCCCGAGCGGCCGGCTCGTCGAGCGCACGCAGCAGAGCCTCGACGAGGTGCTCGCCCACGCGAAGCCGGCGGTGACGTCGCTCCTGCGCCAGGTGCGCGGGCAGGACGACGCACCCGACGAGCTCGAGGTGGAGTTCGGCATCCAGATCAGCCTCGAGGTCGGGGCGTACATCGCGGCGGCGAGCTCCACGGCGAACTTCCGCGTGACGATGCGGTGGCGCTCCCATGACGCGTGATCCTGCGGCATCCGGATGCCCACCGAGCCGGAGTCCAGTGCCTGCACGGTTGCCGAGCGAGCACTGACGACGAGGATGCGCGCATGAACACGGTCATGGAGTTGGAGATCGGGCCCGGCCCCGACCCGGGCTCCTACGTGGTGCACGTGCTGCAGTCGGTCGGAGGCGGCGAACCGACGCAGACGATCACGCTCGACCTCGACGAGCTCGTGGATCGCCGACCGCTGCTCGAGGCGACGGTGCTCTCGTCGTCGGTCTCGGCGCGACGCGTGATGTCGGACACCGAGGCGGTCGTGCAGGACGTGGGGCGGCGCCTGTTCGACGCGACGTTCAGCGGGGAGGTCCGCTCCGCCTACCGCACGAGCATGGCGGTCGCGTCCGAGCGGGGCTCGAGCGTGCAGATCGCGCTGCGCCTCACCGCGCCCGGGCCTCGCCGCCCTGCCGTGGGAGACCCTCTTCGACGCCGAGGCCGGCGTGTACCTGTGCCGCAAGGAGCCGCTCGTCCGCCACGTGCCGGCACCGCACGCTCCGCCCGCCCTGTCGATCGAGCCGCCGATGCGCGTGCTCGGCATGATCTCCTCGCCGCGCGGGCTGCCGGCGCTCGACGTCGGCGGCGAGAAGGAGCGCCTCGAGGAGGCCCTTCGGCCGCACCTCGACTCGGGGCGCGTCGAGCTCGAGTGGCTCGACGAGGTGACCTGGAACGGCGTGCACGCGAGGCTTCTCGAGCAGGAGTGGCACGTGCTGCACTTCGTCGGGCACGGCACCTACGACGTCGAGACGGACGAGGGCGTCCTGGCGTTCGTCGGACGCGACGGTCGCGCCGACTACGTGACGCGCGTCGAGCCTCGCCGACCTCCTCGACGAGGCCGAGCCGACGCCGCGCCTCGTCGTGCTGAACTCGTGCCAGTCGGGTGCGGGCGGCACGACCGACCTCTTCTCGGGCACGGCCGCCGCGCTCGCGCACAGCGGCATCCGGGCCGTCGCCGCCATGCAGTTCTCGATCAGCGACACCGCCGCCATCGAGTTCGCCCGCGGCTTCTACACGGCGCTCGCGCACGGTCGCGGGATCGACGAGGCCGTGCGGAGCGGACGGATCGGCATCCTCGGCATGGGACGCGGAACGCTCGAATGGGTCACGCCCGTGCTGTACCTGCGCGGCGAGGACGCGCAGCTGTTCGACGTGGCCCCGATGCCCGCCACGGCGCCGGTGTCGCGGCCGCGGTCGCGGCGACGCCGACGAGGTGCGGCCGGATCGCTGCGACCGCGGCAACCGCCGGCGGCGGCTGCCGACGCGGCGGCGCGCGACGACGGCGGAGCCGACGCCTCCGAGACCCCGCCGCGCACGGTCCCGACGCCGGCGACGGCCACCACGCGCGTCACGCACACGCCCGACAGCGGCGACCTGCCGTCGGCACTGCTGCCCGTCATCCGACCCGAGGCCGCCGCCGCGTGGGTCGGCCGGCATGGCGGCCGCGGCAGCGAGGGCGAACGCGGCGCGTCCGTTCGTGATGCCGCGGCGGATGCCGCGAAGGCCGGCACGCCGACCCCCTCGGTCGCCCGCACGGCGCCGCAGCCCACCGTGCCCGCCGCTCCGGCGCGCCCGACCACCGTGACCCCTCCGACCACGCCTCCCCCGCCACGGACCGCGCCGACCACGCCGATGGCCGCCGCGGGCGCCGGCCACGCTCGGGGCAGCGACGACGCCGAAGCCAGGCCCGCCGCAGCCTCCGACACCGCCCGGCCCACCGCAGGCGAACCGCCCGGCGCCGGCCCCGCCGCCCCCGCAATCGACGCCCGCGTGGCGCCCGTGGCTCGTCGTCGCGCTCATCGCGATCCTGGCCATCGCGGGTGCTGCAACGCTCTTCTGGCTGCGCCCGTGGGACGGTCCCCATCAGCGGCGGCGGGACGACGGGCCCGACCCGGTGGGGCCGCGGCCGGACGCGACGGTCGACGTGCTGGGCACCGAAGCGCAGTGGGCCGGCACCGGCCTGTCGTGCAACGCGGGCGACACGTTCGAGCTGATCGCGTCGGGCAGCATCACGCAGAACGAGAACGAGGAGTCGCGGGTCGGTCCCGGCGGATGGCTCGAGGACACGAACCCCGGCTACCAGGGCCAGTTCGGCTTCCCGCCCGGTGCCCTCATCGGCCGCGTCGACACGGTCGATCCGTCGGCCGGATTCGCGTTCCGCGAGGACGGCACCGCGTCGTACACGTGCCCGGCCGCCGGCACGCTCGAGCTCGGCATCAGCGACCCGGTGGTCGACGACAACCGGGACGGCTTCAGGGTGGAGATCTGGAGGCCCGCTCCACCGGGGTGACGCAGGTCTCCTCGTCGGAGAGGTCAGGATCGATGGACACGGCGATCGAGTTGGAGATCGGGCCCGGAACCGAGCCCGGCACCTACGTCGTGCGCGTCCTGCGCTCGGTCGGCGGCGGCGAGCCGGTGGAGACGATCACCCTCGACGTCGACGAGCTCGTCTCGCAGCGGCCGCACGTCGAGGCGAGCATCCTGTCATCGTCCGTCTCGACCCGCCGGATCATGTCGGACACGGAGGCCGAGGTGCAGGCCGTGGGCATCCGACTGTTCGACGCCACGTTCACCGGCGACATCCGCACCGCGTACCGGACGAGCGCGGCCGTGGCCGCCGAGCGGGGCACGGGCGTGCAGATCGCGCTCCGGCTGGACGCGCCGGGCCTCGCCGCGCTGCCGTGGGAGTCGCTGTTCGATTCGGAGACGCAGGCGTACCTCTGCCTCAAGGAACCGCTGGTGCGTCACGTGCCCGCTCCGTTCTCGCCGCCCGCGCTGACGGTCACCCCGCCGCTCAAGGTCCTCGGGATGATCTCGTCACCGGCCGGCCTGCCCGCGACTCGACGTCGAAGCGGAGCGCGTCCGGCTCGAGGAGGCGCTCCGCCCGCACCTCGACGCGGGACGGGTGGAGCTTCGCTGGCTCGACGACGTCAGCTGGACGGGGGTGCACGACAAGCTCCTCGAAGAGGAGTGGCACGTGCTGCACTTCATCGGCCACGGCGGGTACGACACCGAGACCGATGAGGGCGTGCTCGCGTTCGTCGGACGCAACGGCCGCGCCGACTACGTCCCCGCCTCGAGGCTCGCCGACCTCCTCGACGAGGCCGAGCCGACGCCGCGGCTCGTCGTGCTGAACTCCTGCCAGTCCGGCGCATCCGGCACCATCGACCTCTTCTCCGGCACGGCGGCGGCGCTCGCGCACAGCGGCATCCACGCGGTCGCCGCGATGCAGTACTCGATCAGCGACGATGCCGCGATCGCGTTCGCCCGGGGGTTCTACAAGGCGCTCGCGCACGGGCGGGGCATCGACGAGGCCGTGCGCAGCGGGCGCATCGGCATCCTCGGCCTCAGTCGCGGAACGCTCGAGTGGATCACGCCCGTGCTGTACCTCCGCGGCGAGGACACGCACCTCTTCGACATCGCGCCGATGCCGGAGGTTCCGGCGGCGCCGGCGCGGCCGGTCCGCCGGAAGGCGTGGCTGGTCGCGGCGGCGATCGGGATCGTCGCGATCGGGGGCGGCGTGGCCGCGGCGCTGCTGCTGCGCCGTCCAGACACACGGCGCGCCCGGGACCGCCAACGGCGGACAGCCGGTGATGAAGGAGGTGACGGTGCCGGTCGACCAGGCGTGGACCGAGACGGGCGTCTTCTGCGCCGCCAACGGCACCCTCAACGTCAAGGCCAGCGGGCAGGCCACCTACGACGAGACCGAAGCGCCCGTGGGCCCCGACGGGCTGACCAGCGGGGAGCACTTCGAATCGCGGGTCTACCGGGACGCGGACACCGCATCGCTCATCGGCTCGCTCGACACGTATTCCGAGCTGTTCTTCGTCGGCTATGCGGCCACGTACGAGTGTCCGGTCGACGGCTGGCTCCTCCTCGGCATCAACGACAACGACCTCGCCGGCAATAGGGGCGAGTTCTGGGCGGCGGTCACCTATACGCCGCCGCAGTGACGGAACGGATGAGGCGGACGGACCGCCTGCACGCCCGACGCCTCGCGACCGTCCGGTGCCGCTCCCACCTCGCCCGAGGGTGCGGGTCGCTACCATCGGGAGCAACCCCCATCGACGGAAGGTCGACATGCCCGCTCGGCAGAACCCCGCGTGGCTCTCTACTTCGACTTCGACAACATCGTCATCTCGCGCTACGACCAGTTGCACGGCGAGGGCGCGTACCGCAAGGACACGTCCCGCGGAAAGGCGCCCACCGCCGGCACGCAGACCGCCTCCCGGCTCGTCACGGCGACCGTCGACATCGACGCCGTGCTGGACTTCGCCGCCACGTTCGGCACGATCGCGATCGCGCGCGCCTACGCCGACTGGTCGACGCCCATCAACGCGAGCTACCGCGGCCAGCTCATCGACCGGGCGGTCGACCTGGTGCAGCTCTTCCCCCTCTCGGCGACGAAGAACGGCGCCGACATCCGCCTCTCGGTCGACGCCGTCGAGGACATGTTCCGCATCGAGGACCTCACGCACATCGTCATCGTCGCGGGCGACTCCGACTACGTCGCGCTCGCGCAGAAGGCCAAGCGCCTCGGCCGGTACGTCGTCGGCATCGGCGTCGCCGGCGGCACGAGCCGTGCGCTCACGGCCTCGTGCGACGAGTACGCCGACTACGACGCCCTGCTGACGACGGATGCCGCGGTCGAGGAGGACGAGGCCGCCGCAGGCGAGCCGGCAGCGGCATCCGCCCCCGAGGCACCGAAGGCGAGACGCGCCACGCGGGGTGGCGGCAAGGCCAAGGCGACGGATGCCGCGGCGCCGGCGCCCGCGGCAGCCGCCCCCGCCGAGGCGGACACGCCGCCGCCGATGCCGCCGAGTCGCCGCGCGCGCGAGCGGTGCCGCCGGCGCACGGCGCCGCCGCCCGTGAGCTTCTCCGACGGCACGGCGGCGGCTCCGACCGCCGGCACCCGGAATCCCGGGCGCCTCATCCTCAAGGCGCTCGAGCTGCTGCGCGCGAAGAACGACGAGGAGTGGCAGCCGTCCGGCGCGGTCAAGAACCAGATGCTGCGCATGGACCCGTCGTTCCAGGAGCGCCGGCTCGGCTTCGGCTCGTTCACCGACTTCGTGAAGTCGCGAGGCGGGGTCGTCGAGCTCGACGAGGCCGGCAACCGCATCCGCATCCGCCCGAAGAAGGGCTGACCGGGCGCGCATCAGCCGACCCGGTTCGAGCGCCGTTTCCACTCGTCGCGCCCGGCGCCGTAGATGATGATGCCCGCGATCGGGATCAGCAGGAACGAACAGCCCACGACCAGGCGAAGCTTGCCGTAGAAGCCGAAGCAGGAAGAACGAGCCCGAGCGCGCAGGAACGGCACGAGCGCCATGATCGGTGGCGCCGACCGACCGCCAGCGCCGCGAGGCGGGCTCGCGACGGTCCGCCGCGACGATCGGCCCAGCCGTAGATGATGATGCCCGCGATCGGGATGAGCAGGAACCACGCCCACGACCAGGCGAAGCTACCCGGAAGCCGAACAGGAAGAAAGCCCGAGCGCAGGAACGGCACGAGCGCCATGACGTGGCGCCGACCGGCCGCCCAGTGCCCGCGAGCCGCCGGAGTATGCGGCGCAGGTGCCCGATACCGGCGTCGGTACGCGGTCGGTGCCGCTCCCATCGGCGGTGCCGAGCCGCGGGCGCCCGGCGTCGCCGGCGTGGCGTCGGGCAGGTCGGCGAACAGCGGAACGAGGTCGCCCTGGGTCACGGCGCTGCGCGCGGAGCCCGCACGCTCCTGGTACTCGGCCGGCGAGAGGCGCCCCTCCGCCTGCGCCGCGAGCAGCTGGGCCACGGCGGCATCGCGCTCGGCGTCGCTCAGGCGCTGCTCGGGACGGTCGGGGTTCGCATATCCACTCACGATCCCCAGCGTGCCCGAGCCGCGCCCGTTCCGGAAGACCCGGACCCGCATCCCGCCGCTCCGCGAATCCCGGTGCATCCCGCTCGTGCCCGCGGCCCCGACGCCGCCGCCTCCTGTGGTCTGACCACATGTGCCAGTGTGGTCAGACCACAGCGAGGCGGCGAGAGGGTCGCGACATGGCGGCTGACGGACGCGCGCCGCGCCGGCTCGACCTCGCAACCGACGCGACACCCTGCCCGTGGCATCCGACTCGCCGCGCGCCTGGCAGGTCGTGCTCGAGCACGTCGAGTCCCGCCTGCTGACGCGGCGAGCTCGCCCCGGGCGACCGCCTCCCCGGCGAGCGCGCACTCTCGGCCGAACTCGGCGTCGGGCGCTCGAGCGTCCGCGAGGCGCTGCGGGTGCTCGAGGTGCTCGGCCTCATCCGCACGCAGGCCGGGTCCGGGCCGAGCGCCGGGCGCGATCATCATCTCCACGCCGGGCGGCGGCATGAGCGCGCTCATGCGCCTGCAGGTCGCGGCGCGCGGCTTCCCGGTCGCCGACATCGTGCGCACCCGGCTCATCCTCGAGACGTCGGTCGCCGGCGACCTCGCCGAGGCGGCGCCCCGTCCCGACCTGTCGGGCGCCGAGGTCCTGCTCGAGGCGATGGACGCGCCCGACCTCACGCCCTCCGAGTTCCTCGCGCTCGACGCGGCGTTCCACCTCGCCCTCGCCGAGGCATCCGGCAACCAGGTGATCACCGCCACGATGGCCGGCCTCCGCAGCGGCATCGAGGGATACGCCCGCGCGGGCGTCGCCACGATCGCCGACTGGAACGCGACCGCCACGCGACTGCGACGCGAGCACCGCGGCATCCTCGACGTCGATCACGGCAGCGGATGCCGCGGCGGCGCGCACCCGCATCCACGACCACATCTCGGGCTACTACGCCGAGACCTTCATCGACCCCGAGCCCCGACCCTTCCCCTTCCCCGACCTGACGATGACTACGCGGCACCGGGAGGTCGATTCGCGTCACCTCGCGACACCGCACGAGAGAGCACCAGCACCATGGTCCAGCGCCAACTCCCCAACGTGAGAGAGCTCACCGAGCTCATGCGGTTCAAGACGCCCACCCTGAACGCGACCGACCGCCGGCTCGAGAAGGCGCTGACGATCGCCGACCTGCGCGACATCGCGAAGCGCCGCACGCCGAAGGCGCCGTTCGACTACACCGAGGGCGCCGCCGAGGGCGAGCTCTCGCTCGCACGCGCCCGCCAGGCGTTCCAGGACATCGAGTTCCACCCGTCGATCCTGCGCAACGTGCCCGTGGTCGACACGACCCGCGAGGTGCTCGGCGGCCCGAGCGCGCTGCCGTTCGGCATCGCCCCCACGGGCTTCACCCGCCTGATGCAGACCGAGGGCGAGGAGGCCGGCGCCGGCGCCGCCGGCGCGGCGGGCATCCCGTTCACGCTGTCGACGCTCGGCACGACGTCGATCGAGGGCGTGAAGGCCGCGAACCCCCACGGGCGCAACTGGTTCCAGCTGTACGTGATGCGCAACCGCGAGATCTCGTACGAGCTGGCCCGCCGTGCGGCATCCGCCGGCTTCGACACCCTGTTCTTCACGGTCGACACGCCCGTCGCCGGTGCGCGCCTGCGCGACAAGCGCAACGGCTTCTCGATCCCGCCGCAGCTCACGCCGGGCACCATCATCAACGCGATCCCCCGCCCGGCGTGGTGGATCAACTTCCTCACGACCCCGAAGCTCGAGTTCGCGTCGCTCTCGTCGACCGGCGGCACGGTCGGCGAGCTGCTCGACTCCGCGATGGACCCGACGATCTCGCTCGAGGACCTCGACATCATCCGCGAGATCTGGCCCGGCAAGATCATGGTCAAGGGCGTGCAGACGGTCGAGGACGCGAAGATCCTCGCGGGCAAGGGCGTCGACGGCATCGTGCTCTCGAACCACGGCGGCCGCCAGCTCGACCGCGCGCCGATCCCCTTCCACCTGCTGCCGCACGTCGTGCGCGAGGTCGGCTCGGACATGGAGGTGCACCTCGACACGGGCATCATGTCGGGTGCCGACATCGTCGCGTCGATCGCGCTCGGCGCGCGCTTCACGCTCATCGGCCGCGCCTACCTCTACGGGCTCATGGCCGGCGGCCGTCGCGGCGTCGACAAGACCATCGCGATCCTGCGCGCCGAGATCGAGCGCACGATGAAGCTGCTCGAGGTCGCGACGCTCGACGAGCTCGGCCCGCAGCACGTCACCCAGCTCGCCCGGCTCACGCCGATCGCGAAGCCGGTGGCGGATGCCGCGGAGGCGGCGTCCTCGTCGAAGCCCACGACCGTGCGCTCGCCGCGTCCGTCCTCGGCGACGAAGTCGGCGCCCGCGAAGCCGGCCGCGTCGAAGCCCACCGCGTCGAAACCCGCCTCACGCAACTCCGTCACGAAGGGTGAGCGCACGCGGCCTCGCGCCGGCGCCGGCCGACCGCGCCCGTACTCGCGGCACCCGCTCGGAATAGCGCGAGAACTCGTCGCCGAACTGGCGCCGGAGCTCGCGTTCCTCCACGACCGAGCCGCCGAAATGCTCGATGAGGACGGCCACGGGCACGGTCGCCGCCACCCAGGCGGATCCGCGCAGCACGCCGACACCCAGGTGGATGAGCCACCATCCGACGTACATGGGGTGGCGGTTGACGGCGTACGGTCCGGTGGTGACGAGCGATTCCGGCTGCTCGAGCTGGAACTCCCCGGAGGTGCGACGGCGACGTTCGACCAGCGCCCACACGTTCAGCGCGCACCCTGCGGCGAGCATGGTGGCACCCGCCGCCCGGGTGAGTGCGCGCGGGCCGGGGAGGGAGCGGGGCGAACGCGGTCGAGCAGGAGGACCGCCACGACGCCCACGACCGACCCCGCCGGCAGCGGGAGGTTCTGGTAGATCGCCACGGCGCGCCGAGCCACGTTCGACATCATGACACCCGGTCCGGATGCGCCCGGCGCGAATCCGGCCGCTCCACAGCCGCCCGATACCGCAGGAACCAGAGCAGCATCAGCGCCGATGCGACCAGGTAGAACGTGTGCAGGAACCAGATCGGGCCGACCGGCAGGCTGAACACGTAGACCGAGTACACCGCGTTGCCCACGTTCGTGATCGCGAGGTTCCCGACGCTGTACGACGACAGGTCCTTCGTGCGCGAGGCCTTCACCAGCATGGGCAGGTAGCTCATGGCGAAGAGGCCGGTCGACAGGATGCCGGCGAGCACGGCGAGGTCCATGGCAGCGACGCTACGAAGCCGGCCGCGCCGCGGCATCCGGAGAATCACCCATTCGCGGTGCCGTCCGGCTCGGATTGGTCCTCCGATCAGCGACCCGCGACGGCGCGTCACATCATGGCGTGCTCGTAGGCGTAGGCCGTCGCGGACGCGCGCGAGGAGATGCCGAGCTTCGCGAACACGTTGCTGAGGTGCCGCTCGACGGTCTTCTCGCTGACGTAGAGCTCGCCGGCGATGGCGCGGTTCGTCTTGCCGGCCGCGACGAGGCGCACGACCTCGATCTCGCGTGGCGTCAGCGGGTTGGGGACCGCCGGCCGATCGCGCCCGACAGCTCGTCGACGCGCAGCACGTCGGGCGCCGCCCCGAGCTCGACGAACACAGCCCGCGCCGCCTCGAGGTCCATCGAGGCCGATCCTCGTCGCCGAGCGAACGCCACGCCATCGCCGCGAGCACGCGGCAACGGGCCGCCTCGTAGGGCATGTCGAGCTCCTGCAGCGACCGCCATGCGGCGCGCAGCCCGGCCAGCGCTCCGCTCGCGTCCCCCTCCTCGAGGCGCACCGCTGCGTCGCATCGCGCCGCGAGCGCCCGCTGCATCGGGCTCGCGCCGATCGATCGCGGCCGCGTGCAGCTCGTCGGCGGCGTGGCGGGCAGCCGCGCGATCGCCCGCCGCGAGCTCGATCTCGACGACCGCGACGAGCAGCTGCCGCCGGGTCGCCGGGTCGACCTGCCCGACCGCCTCGCGGATCAGCGCCTGTGCGTCGCGCGCCCGCCCCTGCGCCAGCCGGAGCAGCGCCAGGCCCGGCTGCGGCGGATACCCGCCCTCGCCGGCGCGGTGGTACGACCGCTCCGCCGCGTCGAACTCGCCGCGCAGCCGGTGCACCTCGCCCTCCTGATACCACGCGCCGAACGCGCCGGACCAGTCGCCGGCACGGACGCGGTCCTGCGCGACGCGCGCCGCCGCCATCGCGTCGCCCCATGCGCCGTGCAGGCAGTAGAGCGCCGCGCGGTGCGCCTGGCACTGGCCCGTGAACATCACCATGTCGGGTCGGTCGCCGCACCAGTGCTCGAGCGCGACCGTCCACTGACGGGCGCGGCGCACGTCGAACGCGAGGTGGCACGTGCCGATCACCGAGCAGTACACGACGCCGGATGCCACGGGCGAGACCTCCCCGGCCGTGACCGCGACCATCGCCTCGTCGAGCAGCGCGAGGCCGGCGGCCGGATCCCCGAGCATCAGCAGCGCCTGGCCCTGCCCGAGTTGCGCCAGCGCCATCGCGTCGCGATCGCGGACCCGCTCGCCGGCGGGAACGCGTCGGCGAACATCCGCTCGGCGCCGGCCGGATCTCCCCCGTACAGCTCCTCGAGCGCGGCGGCGACGAGCAGCAGCCCCTCCGCCGCGGCGCTCGCTCGGCGTCGGCTGCCGGCGACCCGGCGGGCTCGCGCGAGCCACCCGCTGCTCCGGGCCTCGTCGCCCTTGCCGCCGAGGTAGAGGCCGATCCACGTCGCGCACCGTGCGGCGCCGACGGCGTCGTCGATGCCGAGGAACGCCTCATGCGCCCGGGTCGCGAGGTCGATGCCCTGCTCCTCGCGCCCGAGCAGCAGCGCCGCGGTCGCCATCCGTTCGAGGTCGGCCGGCTCCAGCACGTCGTCGCGGTCGGCCTCGCGTGAACGCCTCGAACGCCGCGCGCCCAGCGGTGCTCGTCGAACGCCGCGCGTCCGTGCTCGAGAACGGTGGAACTCGTCATGGCGCCTTCCACTGGCGGTCAGCGGCGCGCGAATCTCGCGACGCGGTCGCCCATCTGCTGGAAGCGCTTGAGGTCGGCCTCGGCCTGCTCGCTTGTCGGTCGGCGTGGTGATGGACGCCGTGATGACGTGGAGCGCGACGAACTCCGCCATCTTCCGCGCCTGCTTCGCCTGCTTGCGCCGCCGCTTGATCGTCTTGGCGCGCTTCTTCGCGTCGGAGTCGGCGAGGGCCTTGCGCTGGGCGTCGCCCGAGGCGGTCACCCGCAACGACGCGATCTCGAGCCGCGCCGCCGCATGCTTGGCCGTGCGCCTGGCGCGGCGCGGGTTCTCGTCGAGGTCCTTCCGCGCCGCCCGCACGTCGGCACGGGACGGAGGCGGTGAGCGCCTCGAGGCTCGCACGCGCATCGCGCGACAGCGTCTTCGCGAGCTTCCGTCGCCTCCTTGGCGGCGCGCTTCGCCTCGGCCACCGCCTTGCGGGCCTCGCGTCGGTCGTCGCGTCGCAGGTCGGTCGTCGATGCCATGACACCCTCCCATCGGGTTTCACGTCCAGTGTTCCACCGGCGCGGCCACGGAGCGCGCGGTGGTTGACAGGATCCGGCCGCTCGGCTCGTCAGACCTCGATGGCGCCGCCGCGCTCCTGCAGGTGGCGGCGCAGCGTGAGCTCGGGGTCGGAGGCCTGCCGCTCGCGGTACCCCGCGAAGTCGAGCTGGGTTCGCAGGCTGGTGCCCGCCCGCATCCGATCGGCCTGCGCCGTCTCGGTGCGCTGGATCTCGAAGGCCAGCTCGACCACGTCGTCGACGCGATCGGATGCCACGACGAGCACGCCGTCGTCGTCGGCGAACACGTGGTCGGCCTCGGTCACCGCGATCCCGTCGAGGAACGCGGTGCGCATGCGGCGTCCGGCGGGCGGCACGCGCCGCGGGCCGTACGGGCACGCGCCGAGGCTGAACACGGGCAGGCCGATCTCGCGCAGTTGCGCGGTGTCGCGGTGCAGGCCCCACACGACCATCGCGGCGAGTCCCGCGCGCTCGGCCTCGAGCACCATCAGGTCGCCGATGCAGGCCTCGTCGAGCCGGCCGCCGTTGTCGATGACGAGCACGTCGCCGGGCGCCGCATCGTCGATCGTCTCGAGCAGCACGTCGACGCTGCCGAGGTGGGTGACCGGGCGCGCCCGCCCCGCGAGCGGCGCGCACGGCAGCAGCGGCCGCAGGGCGACGGGCGCGAGGCGCGCGTCGACGCCGAGGCGCAGTGCCGCGTCGGCGACCGCCGCGGTCGGCGGCGCGGATGCGCCGGCGCGGATGCCTCGGGGCGGGCGTTGCGGCTGTGGTGTCGTGCATGATCGACCTCCGACTCGTGCTGGCGGTTCGAGCATGCCACGCCCGCCGCAGCGCCGCGCCGCGGCATCCGCTCAGTCCTCGTCGATGAGCTCGAGCAGCTTCTTCGCCTCGTCGCGGATCTCGTCGTGGTCGAACTGGCCCGGCGCGACTCTCGGCCGCGATCACGCCGCAGCGGTGCACCTTCGTGAAGTCGCCGTACGGGAACTTGTAGTGCCCCTTGGTCTCGCGATCCTCGTCGTCGTCGACGCCGAGGTGCCAGTGGCCGTATTCGGTCCAGCCGTGCTCCTCGATGAACGAGTTCTCCTCGTCGGGCGTCGGGGCGTCCTCGCTCCAGTCGTCGCGCTCGTCGCGGACGACCTTGCCGTCGCGCACGAGCGAGCGGGCCTGGCGGAGTCCGGGTTGGTTCAGCTTCACGGTCATGCGGTGCTCCCTCCTCGGAATGCGATCGCACGGGAACGCCGTGCGATCACCATCCGGTCTACGGGCACGCGCGTGGCGCGTCAACGGGGTTGCGCGGTCGGCACGAGCGGCCCGCCCGCCGCGCCGCCGCGCGCACGAAATGCAGGAAGAAGCGCCGGAATCACCGACCCCGGGCCGGCGACACGCCGAAGCCGGGCGATTCTTCCTGCACTGCCGCGGGCCCTGCGAGAGGAGCGGGCGGGTGCTGCATCGACGGAGAGCGCGACGAAGGGCCGGCAGCGAAGGGCCGGGAGCACTCCGCTCCCGGCCCTTCGCGTCACGTGCCGCCGACTACGACGCGGCGTTCGCCGCGGCGAGCAGCTGCTCCACCTGCTCGCGCCCGACGGGCATGCCCGGGAACGAGGCGAGGCGGCCGATCGGGAACGACTCCATCATCTTGAACATGCCGGGGTCGGCCATGAGGCCCGCGGTGAGGGCTGTCGTCCGCCGCCATCGCCTGCATGATGAACTGCGACGCCACGGGGTGCGCCATGAGCTCGCCGATCGACGAGTCCAGCGTGAGCGGCACGCGCACGGCGTCGCCCTCGACGTCGACCTGCGCCGTCGCGCGGATGTCGCGGCTCGACGCCCCGACCTCGACCGCGTACGCGCCGCCCTCGACGACCCAGCGGTCCGACGCGGGTGTCCCAGTACGCGAGGTCCTCGCGGCGAACGTGCACCGCCACCTCGCGGGACTCGCCGGCCTCGAGGGCGACCTTCGCGAAGCCCTTGAGCTCGCGCGGGGCGCGCACCACGGCCGAGCCGGGCAGCGACGTGTAGACCTGCACGACCTCGGCGCCGGCGCGGTCGCCCGTGTTCGTCACGGTGACGCGCACCGTGAGGCCGGACGCGTCCGACGACACCGCGGCATCCGAGTACCCGAACGTCGTGTACGACAGCCCGTGCCCGAACGGGTAGGTCACCTCGAGGTCGCGCGCGTCGTACCAGCGGTAGCCGACGAAGAGGCCCTCGCCGTAGCGCACGTGCGAGTGCTCGCCCGGGAAGTCGAGGTAGGCGGGGCTGTCGGCGAGGCGCACCGGGATGGTCTCGGCGAGGCGGCCCGAGGGGTTCACCGCGCCGTAGAGCACGTCGGCGACCGCGCCGCCGCCGGCCTGGCCGAGCAGCCAGCCCTCGACGATCGCGGGCACGCGGTCGGCGAGGCCCGAGAGGCGCACGACGCCGCCGTTCGACAGCACGACGACCGTGCGCGGGTTCGCCGCGATCACCGCGTCGGCCAGCGCGAGCTGCGCGGCGGGCAGCTCGATGTCGTCGCGGTCGAAGCCCTCCGACTCCTGCGAGGCCGGCACGCCGAGGAACAGCACGACGGTCTCGGCGGCCGCGGCCGACGGCCACGGCCTCGGCCGTGAGCTCGTCGGACGATCGGCGCCGTCGGCGCCGTAGCCGGCCGCGAACGGCACCTCGGCGCCGGCGAGCGCGCGGATCTCGTCGAGCGCGTTGTCGAGCCGCGTCGGGTTGATGTGCGACGACCCGGCGCCCTGGTAGCGCGGCGTGCGCGCGAGCTCGCCGATGACGGCGACGGATGCTCCGGCCGCGAGCGGCAGCACGGCGTCGTCGTTCTTCAGCAGCACGATCGACGCGGCGGCGGCCTCGCGCGCGAGCGCGTGGTGGGCGTCGACGTCGTACGCGGCATCCGCCTTCGCACCGCGCACCGCCTTCTGCACGAGCTCGACGTTGCGGCGGGCGGCCGTGTCGAGCAGGCGCTCGTCGAGCACGCCCGAGCGCACCGCGGCGACGAGCTGGGCGTCGGTGCGGCCCTCGCTCGACGGCATCTCGAGGTCGAGGCCCGCGGCGAGGCCGGTGACGCGGTCGTTCACGGCGCCCCAGTCCGAGACGACGAGGCCGTCGAAGCCCCACTCGTCGCGGAGCACCTTCGTGAGCAGCCACGGGTCCTCGGACGTGTAGACGCCGTTGAGGCGGTTGTACGAGCACATGACGGTCCACGGCTGCTCGTCCTGGACGACGCGCTGGAAGCCGCGCAGGTAGATCTCGCGCAGCGGGCGCTCGTCGATGTCGGCCGAGACGCGCATGCGGTCGGCCTCCTGGTTGTTGGCGGCGAAGTGCTTGAGCGAGGCGCCCACGCCCTGCGACTGCAGGCCGCGCACGAGCGCCGAGCCGAGCACGCCCGACACGATCGGGTCCTCGGAGAGGTACTCGAAGTTGCGGCCGCACAGCGGCGAGCGCTTGATGTTGATGCCCGGGCCGAGCAGCACGCCGACGCGCTCGGCCTGCGACTCCTCGCCGAGCGCCGCGCCGACGCGCACGAGCAGCTCGGGGTCGAACGACGAGCCGAGCGCCACGGCGGGCGGGAAGCACGTGGCCGGCACGCTGTCGCCGATGCCGAGGTGGTCGGCGCTCGCGCGCTGCTTGCGCACGCCGTGCGGGCCGTCGGTGAGCATGATCGCCGGCAGGCCGACGCGCTCGACGGGCTTGGTGGTCCAGAAGCTCGCACCGCTGGTGAGCGACGCCTTCTCCTCGAGCGTGAGGTCGGCCACGACGTCGGCGGCGCTCCGGTCGATGGCGGATGCCGCGGCATCCGTCGTCGGGTTCAGGGTGTCGGTCATGATGCTCCTTCGTGTGCCGGTGATTCGATCCTCCGCCGGAAGAGGGGCTTGCCGTAGTCCTTCGCGAGGAGCGTCGAGAACGCCCACCAGAGGACCAGGGTGGCGGACGCTCCGCCGATGACGCCGAAGACGGCGTCCGAGAACCAGTGCGCGTTGATGAGGGTGCGCTGCCAGATCATGCCCACCGCGATCACGCCGCCGACGATCCACCACACGAGTCGCTTCGAGGGCGGCAGGATCGCCGCGACGGCGACGAGCAGGATGCCCGCGCTGACTGCATGCCCCGAGGGGAATGAACCGTGGTCGACCGAGAACAGCGGGCCGAACAGCCCGTTCGCCAGGTCGTCGGCGGGACGCGGCCGGTCGACGAGGTTCTTCGTCAGCTGCGAGACGACCATGCTGCCGGCGAGCTCGGCGGTGAGGAAGAACAGCGCGGAGCGCCAGCGGCGGATCACGAACAGCCACGCGGGGATCAGCAGGATCGTCAGCACCGCGCCGGGCAGCTCGCCGAGGTACTGGAAGGCCATCGGCACCGCCCAGCTCACCTGGTCGAGTCCGCTCGCGCCCACGAGCCGGCGCCACGCGTCGTCGAGCGGCTGCGTGAACGGCGCCTCGACGTCCTGCAGCACCGCGAGCCCGAACAGGGCGAACAGCACGAGCCCGATCAGCCCGGTGACGAGCAGCGCGCGGGGCCGGGCAGGCCGCGCGGGCCGCGACTCGCCGGTGGGTGCGACGGATGCCCCGCCGCCGGCGGCCGCGGACGACGTCGACGTCGTGCCGGTGGTCGCGCCCGTGGCATCCGCCATCACTTCACCGCCTTGATGGGCCAGACGGCGAACGCGCCGAGCACCGAGAGGACGATCGCGACCGGGAACAGGCCCGCGTACCCGAAGGTGAGCACGATCGCACCGGCGACACCGGGCGCGAGGGTCTGCGGCAGGGTCGCGGCGATGTTGACGACGCCGAGGTCCTTCGCGAACGACTTGGCCGACGGCAGCACCTCGCTCATGAGCGCCGTGTCGACGGCCTGGAACATGCCGAAGCCGAGGCCCGCGATGAAGGTCATGATCATCCACGCGGTGATGTCGGGCCAGACCCACGGGAGGAGGAATGCGACGCCGGTGACGGCCGAGGAGGCGAAGACGAACGGCTTGCGGCGGCCGACCTTGTCGGAGAGCGGGCCCGACAGGATCGTCGCGATCAGGATGCCGGCGAGGCTGATGAGGCCGAGCACGGGAATGACCGAGCCGGGGTCGGCGATGCCGAAGTAGTCCGTGAGCAGGAAGAACTGGTACCCGGTCACGGCGAAGTAGCCCGTGTAGAGCAGCAGGCGTCCGGTGAACGCCCAGAAGAAGTCGGGGTGCTTGACCGGGTTGACCCAGAAGGTGCGCAGGAAGTCGCACGAACCTGAACGGCTCGCGCTCGAGCTCCTTCGAGGAGTAGTCGGGGTTGAAGACGATGAAGAGCGTGAGGATGACGAGCGCGAACACCGCGAAGGTCACGTAGCCGGCCGTGATGCTGCCGAGGAACACCGACCCGACGACCTGGCCGCCGAGCGCGCCGACCATGAGCCCGATGCCCGAGAGGGTCGCGAACGTGCCGCGGCGCTTCAGCGGCACGCGATCGGGCATGACCGCGCTGAGGGGACCCTGGGCGAAGTTGTAGGTGATCTGCACGAGGGTCCACGCGATGACGACGCCGACGAGGCTGTTCGCGAACGCGAGGCCGACGAGGGCGAGGCCGCCCGCGAGCGCGCCGATGAAGATCCACGGCGCCCGACGGCCGAACCGCGAGCGCGTGCGGTCGGAGACCTGGCCGGCGATCGGCTGCGCGAGCATGGCGAAGAACGCGCCGATGGTCATGACGATGGCGAGGTTCGCGACCTTGTCGGCCTCACCGAACTGCGCGGTGATCTGCGCGGGGAGCAGGATGCCGGGCACCGCTCCCCAGATCAGGAAGATGCCGAGGTTCGCGGGGATGATCCAGCCGAGGAGCCGGCCGACGCCCGTGATCGGCGTGGGCGGATCCTCGTTGCCCGATGCCTCCTCGAAGAAGGCGATGGGCTCCTCGGGTTCGTCCGAGCGGGGGGCGGCTGCAGGCCGCGGGGTCGACGCCGTCGTCATGTGTGGGTCCTTTCGAGGGAGCTCAACGCTGAGTCGCCAAAACCATACAACGCTCGGTTTTCATTTGCAACCGTCGTTCCGTACCATTCAGGTATGGCACGCAGGGGTTCGTACGCGAAGGGCGTCGCGAAGCGCGAGGAGATCCTCACCACCGCGCTCGACGTGATCGCCCGCAACGGGTATCGACGCACGTCGGTGCGCGAGCTCGCCGACGCCGTCGGGCTCAGCCAGGCGGGCCTCCTGCACTACTTCTCGTCGAAGGAGGAGCTCTTCCAGGAGATCCTCCGCAAGCGCGACGAAGTCGACACTGCCGCGACTTCGACAACGACGGCGACCAGCCGCATCGACGGGTTCTTCGCGCTGATCCGGCACAACTCCGAGGTGCCGGGGCTCGTGCAGCTCTACGCCCAGGTCTCGACCGAGGCCTGCGACCCCGAGCATCCGGCGCACGCGTTCTTCGTCGAGCGGTACGCGCAGTTCCGCGCGCTGTTCGGCGAGCTCGTGCGCGACGAGCAGGCCGCCGGGCACGATCGACCCCGACCTCGACCCCGATCGCATCGCCAACCTCTTCCCCGCCGCCGCCGACGGCCTGCAGACGCAGTGGATGCTCGACCCGTCGATCGACATGGCCGACCACGTCGCCTACCTCTGGCACCTCGTCACGCGCAAGGCCTGAGCGGATGCCGTCGGCAGCCGACCCAGGTTGAGTTCCGCGGCTCGCGTCTCGCATACTGATTCCCAAGCGTCATTCGGTTTTCAGCCGAAGCGCATCCGCCCCATCGAAGCGTGCGAGAGGAGCCGCCCCATGACCATCACCGGAACCGAGACCCTCGTCGAGGTCGACACCATCGCCGGCCGCGTCCGCGGTCGTTGGCGAGCGGATGCCGCGGGCAACCGCCTCTGCCGCCTTCCTCGGCATCCCCTTCGCCGAGCCGCCCGTCGGCGAGCTGCCGCTTCGCCGCCCCCGTGCCGCACGGCCCGTGGGAGGGCGTCCTCGACGCGACCGCGTACGGCGCGACGGCGCAGCGCGGCGACCCCGGCGTGACGCTCATCCCCGAGCCGTCGGTTCCCGGCGACTCGACCCTGAACGTGAACGTCTTCACGCCGGCCCCGGCGACGGATGCCGCGCTGCCGGTGCTCGTCTACATCCACGGCGGCGGCTACTTCGCGGGCTCCCCCGCGAGCCCCTGGTACGACGGCGCGCGCGTTCAACCGCGACGGCGTCGTCACCGTCTCGATCTCGTACCGCCTCGGCTTCGACGGCTTCGGCTGGATCGCGGATGCCCCGATGAACCGCGGCGTGCTCGACTGGCTGCTCGCCCTCGAGTGGGTGCGCGACAACATCGCGGCGTTCGGCGGCGATCCGGCGAGGGTCACGATCGCCGGGCAGTCGGCCGGCGGCGGCGCGGTGCTGACGCTGCTCGGCATGCCGCGCGCGCAGCCGCTCATCGCGGGCGTCTACAGCATCTCGGGCGCGGCGGCCGACGTCACGCTCGCCGAGGCCGAGGAGTTCGGCCGCAGGCTCGCGGCGCTCGGCGGCGTCGAGCCGACCCGCGCCGGGCTGTCCGCGCTGACCGAGGAGCGCGTCCTCGAGCTGCAGAAGCAGCTCACCGACCCCGCACCCGGCGGCAACCCCATGGACCTGCTGCGCGGCTTCATCGAGAACGGGCTCACGCTCGGCCCCGTGATCGACGGCGAGCTCATCCCGCACCCCACGGTCGACGCGATCGCCGCGGGCATCGGCGCCGACAAGCCGCTCGTGCTCGGTGCCACCGACGACGAGTTCTCGATGATCCTCGACAGCGCGAAGGGCAAGCTCCGCTGGGTGCCCGCGGGCTTCCTGCTCGGCAAGGTCGGCCTCACGGGCGCCGAGCGCAGGGCGTACCTCGCCGCGAACCGCGACGTGCGCCGGCTCGGCACGGCGGCGGTCGTCGGCCGGTACATCACCGACCGGATGTTCCGCACGCTCGCGCTGCGCATCGCCGAGGCACGAGGCGACGCGCCGACCTGGCTCTACCGCTTCTCGTGGCGGTCCCCGAACTTCGGCAGCGCGGTGCACTGCGTCGACGTGCCGTTCTTCTTCGACTGCCTCGACGCCGACCGGGTCGACGCGATCGCGGGCACGCAGCCGCCGCAGGCCCTCGCCGACGACGTGCACGGCGGCGCGGTGGCGTTCGTGGCGAACGGCGAACCGGGCTGGCCCCGGTTCACGGATGCCGCGGGCACCGCGCGCGTCTACGACACCCCGACCCGCACCGCGGCCGACGCGTTCGCGGGTCCGGCCGCTCCTGGCGGGCTGACGCGCCGTCGCCGACCCGTCGCGGGTCGCGTGCCCCGAACGGGGTACGTGACCCGCGGCGACACGCCCAGCATGCTTGCGACATGACGAACGTCGGCGAGACATCCGTTCCAACCACGACCGGCCCACTGGCCGCGCACCGCGAACACTCCATCCTCGTCCTCGAGCACCTCGTGACCCACGGGCCGGCGACCCGCAGCGAACTCGCCACCGCGACCGGCCTCGGACGGGGTGCGATCGCCGGGCTCACGGCGCGCCTCATCGACGCCGGCGTGCTCAGGGCGGCCGAGCACGATCCCGTCGGGCGACGGGCGGGCGACCCCGCTCTCGCTCTCCGCCGCCGACCACGTGCTCGTCACGACGCTGCTGCGCCGCGACGAGGCGGTGGCCACGATCGCCGCCCTCTCGGGCGAGGAGCTCGCACGCTTCGTCGGTCCCGATCGAGGACGGCACCCGACGAGGACGACGGCGAGCCGAGGGCGCCGAAGGCGGGGATCGCCCTCGACGCGCTCGGGATCGCGCTGGCGAGGGCGCTCGCGCTCGCGGAGCGGTCGGCGCATCCGATCGCCGACGTCACGGTGCTCGTCGAGGGGGCCGTCGCCGGCGCCCCGCCCGTCGTGATCACCGACGCGCTCCTCGGCGCCGAACCGGTCGACGTGCTCGGCGAGCTGCGCGCGCGCACGCCGGGGCTCGGCGCGATCGAGGCCGGCCTGCTGCTGCCGCTCACCCTCGAGCCCGCCGCCGCGGCCGCCGCGGCCGCCGAGCAGGCGGAGCTCCCCGGCGTGCACGACCTGCTCTACCTCGACGGCGACACGGGCGTCGGCGCCGCCGCGATCTCGGGCGGCCGCCCGCTCGTCGGCGCGCACGGCCTCGCCGTGACGTTCGCCCACCTGCCGGTGGTGCAGGGCGGCGTGCGCTGCGAGTGCGGGCAGCGCGGATGCCTCGCCACCGTCGCCGCGCCCGACGTCGTGCTCGAGCGCGCGGGCCTCGACGCCTTCGCGGCCGCGCACGGGCACGCCGCCGCCCTCGAGGAGCTCGTGGCCCGCGTCGCGGCCTCCGAGGACCGGGCACGCTGGTCGTGGCTCGACGCGGCGCTCTGGATCGGCCGGGCCCTGCAGCTCGTGGTGCCGGCCGTCGACCCGGCGATGGTGGTCGTCGGCGGCTACTGGTCGCAGCTGCTCGGCGACATCGACACCGCCTACCGCTCGAACCGGCCGACGATCGGCGGCGGGGCGCTCAAGCCCGTGCCCACCATCACGGCCGGCCGGCTGGGCCCCGAGGCCGCCCTCCTCGGCGCGCGACGCCGTGCGCGCGACCGGCTCGTCGCGGAGCCGCTGCTGCTCGCCGGCTGACCGGGTGGAGCGGCTCCCCGCCCGCCGCTCGTGAAGCTCCGCCGACGCCGGGCGCCGTGACGGCGACATCGCCCAGAGTCCCGGGAGTGGATGCCGAGCACGAGTCGATCTCGCATCGTGGCGCGACCGTAGCGCTGAAGGCACCTTCACCGGGCATTTTCGCGGGCGGGTCCTGTGGGAATCACGGCCTGCGAAGATCCACCGGGAGGACGCGAGGGCCAGAGTCCTCGAGCTGCAGACCGGGTTGGGAACCCCTTGCAGACGTAGCCTTCTTGTTCTTTCGGCCCGGTGCTGTCGAGGGACCAGCGCACGGTCAGTTGTCGTCGAGGGTCGGCGTCAAGACGTACACGATCTCTTCGACGATGCGCCCCACGCCTGGCGCGAAGCCCGAATCGCGCGAGACCTCCGTGAATCCGCATTTCTCGAGCACGCGACGTGACGCACCGTTGTGCACGGCGACCCGCGCGCGCCAGGGGCCGCACCGGCTCCCGCGAGAGCAGCAGCTGCAGAGCCTCGGTCGCAACGCCGCGGCCCCAGGCGTGCCGGGCGATCCAGTACGTGACTTCGCGGTCGGTCTCGACGTTGAAGGTCGCGGCGGTGCCGGCGAAGCCGCCGCGTCGGTCACGACGAACTGCAACACACCCTCGAGCGCACGATTACGCGCGATCCAGGCGTCGAACGCGTCGCGGTCGTCGGGATCGGCGCCGGTGAAGGCCGCCATCCGGACCGCCTCGGGATCCCGCATCATCTCGAAGACGGCATCGAGATCGTCGTCGTTCAGATCCCGCAGCTCGATCTGGCCCATCGCCCCCACGGTAGCGAGGCGGCGCGGATCAGTCCACGCCGTGCGGGTTGCACAGGACCGCCTCGGCACGGGCGCCGTCGCCAGGCGACCCCTCTGCGGTTCCTCACGAGGAGCCATCGGCGCTGTTCGAACCATCGTCGAGGTAGACGGTGGTAGACATCGACACCAAGTTCGGCGATCCCTGCAACAAGCGGCGAGACGGGACCGCGTGCCCGGGCTCCCAGAGCCACGAGGGATCGCCGAAGATCACGGCAGGGATGTAGCGGAAGAGTCCGGCCCAGAAGGCCGCCGGGTGACTAGCTGTCGCGCCTGGTCGGCAGCCGACGGCGCTGCCAGGAGTCGATGATGTGAGCCTTCATCGCGGACTCTGCCGCCGCGGCGTCTCCGGCCGCGATCGCGTCGTACACCCGCCGGTGCTCCGAGAGCGTCAGCTCGTGGGCCTCTGCCGTCTGATTGGCGGAGAACCGTGCCGTCTGCCGAGCGCGCTGGAAGAGGATCTTCGTGATGTTGCTCGCCAGCTGGTTGCCCGAGAGAGTCATCACGAGGAAGTGGAAGTCGACATCCGCCTCGGGGAAGTGCTCGAGGTCGTGGACCGAGTTCTCCATACGCTCGAGAGCCGCCGCATGTCGTGGAGTTGATCCTCCGTGCGGCGGTGGGCGGTCTCAGCCGACATCGCCCCCTCGAGTGCGCCTCGGATCACCGCGAGATCATCGAGCACCCCGAGCGAATCGTCGTTCTCCAGCATGACAGACAGCACCACCGGGTCGAGGATGTTCCACGAGGTGGATGGCTGAACCGTCGTGCCGCGACTGGCCGCCACCGTGATCAGGCCCTTCTCCTCGATCCTCTTGACCGACTCGCGGATGACTGTTCTGCTCACACCGAAGTGCTGCGCGAGACGCTCCTCGGGAGGCAGCGTGTCTCCGGGCGGAACCTCGCCGTTCACGATCGCGGTCACCAGATCATGAACGACCGCCACGCCGAAGCGGGCAGCGGGCGTCCGGGACGATGCGCCGCCCAGGATCGACGTGGAGCCCGTTTGCGGCGTGTCCCGTGTCGTCATGCGTTCAGCCTACCGGCGCGGCCGCCGGCGCATCCGGCCTCACAGTGCGCGTTCCGCGCGGTCGTCTTCCGCGATGAGTCGCAGTCCCGCCCGATGCGGACGCACGTGAGGCCCCGCGGGCACGAGCCAGCTCGCAGCCCGCTGGCTCGCCAGGATCGCCTCTTCGTCGACACTCACCCCGTGACCCGGCGCGTCGCCCAGCACGATGCCCCCGTCCACGATCTCCTGGTCGATCGTCAGGCCGAACGGCGCGCCCAGATCCTGCACCTCGGTCACCAGGTGGTTCGGGACTGCGGTTGCGGCATGCGCGACCGCCTGATTGGAGGTCAGCCCGACGGGACTGATCGGAAGGTCATGAGCATGAGCGAGGTGCGCAACCCGAAGGAAGTGCGTGACACCCCAGACGCAGCCAACCTGCACGATGTCGACGCCGCCGGCATCCAGCAACGGGCGGAACTGCTCGAGTCCTGTCAAGTTCTCGCCCGTGGCGACCGCGGCTCTCACCGCGTTGGACAATCTTGCGTGACCCGGAGCATCCCACCTTCGCAGCGGCTCCTCGACCCAGGTCAGATCGGTGTCCCCCTCGAGCGCCGTCACATATCGCACTGCCTGTTTGAGGTTCCAGGACTGTTCGCGTCGAGCATGAGAGCGGGGTGACGCGTGTTCGAGCGGAGTTCATCTCCGATGATCTGCAGCCGGCGCCGGTCGGCCTCGAGGTCGCGGCCACCTTTGAGTTGGCGCTCGTGAACCCGAACTCGGCCATGGTCTTGTAGAAGGCGGCGAGCTTCTCGTCGTCCAGGGCGATGTCGAGCCCGAGGCGTACCCGCTGACGAATCTGTCTCTGCCGCCCAGAACCCGCCAGAGCGGCTCGCCGGCGATCTTCGCCTTCAGGTCCCACAGCGCCATGTCCAGCGCGCCGATCCCCCCGAGGTCGCGCCCGCGTGCCCGGCCTTGAAGACGCGTGCCAGCATCCGGTCGTACAAAGCTGTGACCGCACGCGGATCTTCGCCTTCGAGTGCCGGGAACAGCCGGTCGATGTCCTGGTCCGAGCCGGTACCGATGCCGGTGATGCCCGCGTCCGTCTCCAGAATCACGATAGGCACTTCGGTCAGCCCGTTGTCGATGTACCCGTTCACGTCACCGATCGGGCGCCCCCAGTCACGGTACGTGCGGATGCATCGGTAACCGGTGATCTTCATATCGCCCTTGACTTCCCTTGCTCTAAACTAGAAAGAGCATACATCACATGATCAATCTCCCCAGATTGCCGGGCGCCCGGTTGAATAGAGCAGCGGGAGACGCCGCCGCCGAAGGAGTATCCATGAAGTCCCGACAGATCGACCGCGGCCTTTCCCTGACAGAGATCGGCTTCGGTGCCGCGCAACTCGGCAACCTGAATCGCGCTATCTCGGACGAGGATGCTCGCGCGGCCGTCAACACCGCATGGGATGCCGGCATCCGGTACTTCGACACCGCGCCGCACTACGGCCTGGGCCTGTCCGAAAGGCGCCTCGGCGCCGCGCTTCGCTCGCGCGACCGCGATGCATATGTGCTCTCCACCAAGGTCGGACGCCTGCTCGAACCCCATCCGGCGGGAGCGAGCAGCCTGGACGACGACGGCTTCATCGTCGAGGCGCTGACAAAGCGGGTGTGGGACTTCTCGCGCGACGGCGTCCTGCGCTCCGTCGAGGACAGCCTCGACCGTCTGGGGCTTGACCGCATCGACATCGCGTACCTGCACGACCCGGACGATCACTGGCAGGCCGCCTCGACGACGGGGGTCTCAGCGCTCATCGAACTTCGCGACCAGGGCGTTATCCGCGCGGTCGGAGCGGGTACGAATCAAGCCGCGATGCTGGCGGGATCTATCCGCCGCTGCGACGTCGACGCCATGATGGTCGCTGGTAGATAGGATGCTTCTCGACCAGTCGGCGGTGGACGAGCTGCTGGCACTGGCGGAGTAGCGCTACGTCGCGCTGGTCGCAGCGGCCGTCGAAACTCCGGTCTGCTCGAGCACGGACCGACCTGCCCACGGCGGGCGCTTCGATTATCGGGAGGCGACGAGCAGACGCTCGCCGCGCACGGGAGACTCGCCGATCTGCGCGATCTGCACGGCGTCACGCTGCCCGCTGCTGCGATTGCCTTCCCCTGCTTGACCGCAGATCGCGTCGGTCGTCGTCGGCATGCGAGTGCGGCCCAGGTCTCCTCCACACTCGAGCGCTACCGGGCGCACATCCGCTCGGCGCTGTGGCAGCACGGCGTGACCGGGGGATCTGCACGCATCACCGGATCGTCGACGCTGATTACGACATCTGGGATCTCGCGGAGCTCACTATCCGTGGCTCGGCCCGGAAGTAGGCCCGCTCTTTCGCTCTTTCGACCTCGACCAAACTGCTCCGGCCAGGCAGAGCCGGGGAATCGATGCAGCCATTCTCGTACAGGCGGCGGACAACGACGAGGACATGGCGCTTCGCTTTCGGTGGCCCGCGCGCAGCCCGATGTCGCGGGCGTCATCGCGTGGACGCCTCTGGACGATCCGAAGGCACGCACAGACGCCTGAGCAAGTGGGCGGACCAGGATGCTCCCGTGGTCGGCATCCCAGTCTGCTCCACGAGCGGGAGGACACCGATGGATTCTGAGTCCGGTGGTCGAAGAAGGGATCCGAGCGATCGCCGACGCGGGAATGCCGCTAGACTACGTGACCGCCAACCACAACGCGCTCGCCCACCTGCCGGAACTGACGGCGCGGCATCCGATCTCGTCGTCGTCGTCGATCACCTGGGCAAGCCGCCGATCGGCGGGGACCGGGACTCGTTCGACGACCGGCGCGCTTGCTGCTCGCTGCAGCGCGCTCCCCTCCTGTGCGCGCCAGCTCCGGGCCTCTACCCCGCCGACGGTCCTCTGGATCGGTGGCGGGCAGATCGTATCCATTTCTTCGTCGACACGGCGATCGACAATCCTCGGCCCGTCCCGCTTCTGACGGGAAGCGACTGGCCAATCGCAGAACTCGCGGAGGGTATTGTCGCACGTGGGACGGCGCGGCCTCGATGGTCGCATCCCTGAGCGAGGGCGAGAGGCGCGATGTGATGGGTGGGGACTGCCGACCGGGTCGATGCACTCCAGGGCGTTACGCGGGGCGCCCTCGACCCACGCCGGCGGGTCGCCGGCAATCAGTCGAGGCGTCATGCCTCCTCGAGCGGCTGCCAGTTCGGCATGTCGCATCCGCCGTGAACGGCACCTGGCACGGCGCAGTGCGCGCTCACTATGCCTGGGTCACAGGGTCGAGCTCGTCATCCGACGCTGATCGGCGTCGAAGTCGTCGCTGATGTACTTGTAGTAGCCGAAGAGGACATCTTCGATCACGAAGATCGAGAGGTTCCGGATGCCGCACTGCGTGATCGTCGCCTCCACGCCCTGCCAGACATCGCGATGCAGAGCAAGACAGATCCTCGCCCTTGTCTCGGTCGCACGCCGGCACACCATCGCGTATCGCTGCAGCGCCTCAGCCCTTCTCGCTTCCGCTCGCAGTTACTTCCGGTAAGACGAGGAATCGCTGGGAGAACAGGAAGATGATCAGCACCGGCGGCTCACCGAGACGATCGTCGCCAGCGCCAGCGTCGGCACCGACGTCTTCACCGGATACCGGCTGACGTGGGGATTGAACGCCGGAACGTTCGAGAGCAGCTGGCGAGTGAGCCCACCTGGATCGGCGCCTTCCTGCCGGGCACCATCACGAAGGGCAGGAAGAAGTTGTTCCAGTTGGCGACGAAGCTGAAGAAGCCGACCAGGGCGATGACGGGCGTTGCCAGCGGCATCGCGACCTGCGCAGAAGACCCGGAACTCACCGGCGCCGTCGATGCGGGCGGCATCGAGCAGGTCGCGGGAGACGCTGGTGGAGAAGTAGATGTAGGTGAGGTAGACGCCGAACGGGAAGAACGAGAACGGCAGGATGACCGACGAGCGGTTCCCGATCAGCCGGACGGCGCTCGAGTTCGAGGAAGATCGGCAGCACCAGGGCGGTGTTGGGGATCAGCATCACGACCAGTGTCGTGACGAGCAGCAGCCTGCGGCCGCGGAACTCGGTCAGCGCGAGGGCGTAGCCGGCCGGGATCGCTGACGACCAGCGTGATCACCAGCGCGGCGCCGCGAGTAGAACGCGGAGTTCCCGAGCCACGTCCAGACGATGCCCGTCCTGGAAGCCGACAGGCTCGTGCCAGTTGGCGACGAGGTCGCCGAGGCCGCCGAACATGAACGGGCTGTCGTGAGCAGCTGATGGGTCGATCTTGGTAGGCGCCAGCAGCAGCCAGACGATCGGCACCACGAAGAAGAGGACGAAAAGGCGATGACGCAACAACCGCGAAAGCGCGGCCGAGCCAGTCCGCGCGGGCGAACCGTCGCCGGTCGCGTCGCGGCCGAGGCTGGCGTGAGCTCAGTCGCGCTCAAAGAGGCCTCCACGGAAGACGAAGAAGGTGCTCCAGCCCGAGCGGCGACCACGAGCAGGATGCAGCGAGATCGCTGCACGAGCCGTTGAAGTCGTTCTGCTTGAACGCGTACAGGTAGGCGAGCTGGTTCAGCGAATAGTCCTGCGGCACCACGCCGTGGCTGGCCTGGGAGAGCAGCGCGGCTCGACGAACAGCTGCGTGCCGCCGGCGAGCGACATGATGACCATGTAGGAGATCCACTTGCGCAGCAGCGGCAGCTGGATGGACCAGGCCGTCGCATCAGACCGGCGCCGTCGATGCGCGCGGCCTCCAGCACTTCGTCGGGATGTTGTTGAGCGCGCCGTACATGACGACGATCCAGCCGCCGGCGCCGGTCCAGAACGCGATGATCGCGAAGACGACGGGCAGATTGCCCGAGCGAGACCGTCTGGACGAAGCTGTCGAAGCCGAAGAGCGCGCAGCACGCCCGAGACCGGGCTCACGGAAGGGTCGAGGACGAACAGCCACAGCATCACGCTGGACGCGCCGGCCAGCGCGCCCGGGATGTAGTAGACGAAGCGGACGGCATCGACAGCCAGCGCGCCCGAGCGCGTGGACCAGCAGCGCCAGCAGCACGACGAAGACCAGCAGTGCGACCAGCCAGACGACCAGGTAAAGCGCGACGTGCTGGACCGCGGGCCAGAACCGGAAGTCGTCGACACCCTGAGAAGTTGTCGAGGCCGACGAAGCGCCCCGCCCTTGGTGAACGCGATGAACATGGCGTACAGGGTGGGCAGGATCCCGAACACGAGCAGCAGGACGGTATAGCCGCAGACGAAGACGTAGCCGATTCGCGCCTGCGCGCGGTTCGGTGCTCCGCTCTGGCGCGCGGCCCCGCCGCCGGCCCTCTCGCGCCGACGGCGGGAGCCGTGGCAGTGCCGGGTGGCGATGACGCTTCTTGACTCGCGATGAGTGGTCACTTCGACCGTGTAACCGTTCACCTGCGCCTCGTTCTCGATCTCCTTCTGCCACTCCGGCACGACCGATCGACGATCGTCTCACCGGCAGCGAGCTCGGGCATGACGATCTTGGCCCAGACGGTCTCCGGGCTGAATCTCGGGTAGCCCCAGCCGCTCCACACCTGGACGCAGCATCCACCACGTTCTGCTCGAAGTCTCCGACGAAGTAGCCGCTCGGGCCTGCTTCGCGAGCCACTTGTCAGCGGCGTCGGCGTAGGCCGGGCAGCCGCCGACGCCAGTTCCACCTGGACTCGTCGACTCGTGACGAACTCGAGGAACTTCTTGACCGCGTCCAGGTTCGCCGTGTGGCTGGATGCGAACCACGTCGCCGCCGCCGACGTTGCCGGTGGCGAGGTCCTCACCCTCCCAGTGGAGAGGCGCGCCGGCGCCGATCTGGCCGGCGGGAGCATTGAGGCTGTCGGGGTTCTGGAAGAGGGCGCCGGTGTACCAGACCGGTCCGGGAATGCCAGCGACCTTGCCTGTGTACTTCTGCACGAACTCCGGGCCCGAAGACGCTGTCCTGCGTCAGAGTGCCGTTCGCAATCATGTGGTCGAGCACGTTCAGTCATCTTGCTGTGGTTCGGGTCGGCCGAGACGTCGCGCTGAACGTGTCGCCGTCGACCTGGAAGACGGGAGCCTGTGCACCCCAGTAGTAGACCTACGGGCCGACGAACGCGTCACCGACCGAGCCGAGGATGTAGCCCGGGTGCTCGGCAGCGAGCTTGTCGCTCAGCTGCCTCATATTCCTCCCAGGTCGTGGGATCTGTAACCGAACTGGTCGATCAGCGCCTGGTCGTACCAGAACACCGTCTGGCGCGAGATCGTTGCGCAGGCCGTAGACGGTGTCCGTCGACGGTCAGCGGGTCGAGCGCTCCGTCGGTGAAGCCGTCCAGGAACTCCTGATCGAAGTACCCTTGTTGAGCGGCGCCGCGAAGGCCTGAACGCCGTTGGTCTCCTTGGCAGCCCACGCCGCGTCGTTGTTCTGCGTCGAGAACACGACATCGGGCCACCCCTCGCCGGCCTGGTCGAAGAGCCGACCTTGGTCTGGAAGAGCCCGAGCCGTCCGCCCCGCCGTCGTACGTCTCCACCTTCATCGGCGATGTCGGGATTACTTCCTTGAAGGCGTTCCGATCGCCGGCTCGCGGATGCGTCCACCCAGACGGTGATGGGGCCGTCGGCGACCTGCTCGGTGGGGGTGAATCCGAGATCAGAGCCGTCTCCGCCGCCGCCGCCGCCGCTAACACCCGGAAAGAGCGATGAGCGCAGCGGCTGAGGCAAGAGCGATGGTCCGGGCGAATCGAGTGAAGCGGCGTTGCTGTGAAGCCATTTCGGGTCCTTGTCTGGTCGACGTCGTTGACGACGAGCCGCAGGTCAGCGGCCGTTGCGCCATTAGATCATACATGTGACCTATCCACAATCACGTTCCTCGTGCGCTTCCGGGAACGGCGGTGCTATCTTCATATGACGTCATACCAATGGAGGATTCATGCGCGCTCTGCAGTACCCTGTCCGCACAGCAGGTCGCTGTTGCGGACGTACCCGCACTCCTGCCCGGTCGGGGCGAAGTGCAGATCTTCGGTGGCCTTCGCCGGTCTCTGCGGTACGGATCTGCACATCTATCACGGCCATATGGATGCGCGAGTGGCAGCCCCCCGACGTTCGGGCACGAGATGAGCGGCGTGGATCACTGCCGTGGGCGAGGGCGTCGAGAACTGGACCGAAGGGGACCGTGTCACGGTCATGCCGCTCTCCTGGGACGGCACATGCCCGGCCTGTCTCGCTGGGCAACGAGCACATCTGCCAGAACCTCGACTTCATCGGGATCGACTCCCCCGGAGCGCTGCAGGAACGCTGGAACGTTCCTCACGAGACTCTGGTCGCGCCTGCCGACCTCGCTCGCCCTCGATGAGGCAGCGCTCGTCGAACCGGTGGCCGTCGCCGTGCACGACGTCCGGCGGTCCGAGCTCATCCGGGCGACCGGGCGGTGGTGCTCGGCGGCGGGCCGATCGGAGTGCTCATCGCCACGGTGGCCCGCCACGAGGGTGCCGAGGTCGTCGTCGTTGAACTCGACGAGCGCCGCCGCACGCAGATCGCGGACCTGGGCTTTCGCCACGCTCGATCCCGCAGCGCAGGACCTCACTCAGGTTTCCTGTTTCAACGAGTGGACCGCAGATGCCGGCGCCGATGTGGTGTTCGAGGTCTCCGGCGCTGCCGCCGCGGTGGCCCAGCGCCACGTCGCTGCCGAAGGTGCGCGGCACGCTGGTGGTCGTCGCCATCCACCCGCAGCCGCGCGCCGTCGACCTGCAGCGGGTGTTCTGGCGGGAACTGCAGCATCCTGGGGGCGCGCGTATACACGCGCGCAGACTTCGAGAGGGCAGTCGAATTGGTCGCCGGCGGAGTCATCCCCACGAGCGCGCTGATCAGCCGCATCGTCGACCTGGCGCAGGCCGACGAGGCTTTCGCTGCGCTCGAGGGCGGGGAAGCGATGAAGGTGCTGGTGGATGTCTCCGGCACGGGCGCCGTCCGATGACGGCGCTGTTCGATCTGACGGGAACGACCGCCGTCGTCACCGGCGCCAGCCGGGGCATCGGGCGCGCGATGGCGGAGGCGCTCGCCGAGCGGGCGCCCATATCGTGGGGGTGAGCGCGACGCTCGCCTCGGGCAGCGAGGTCGAACGCGCGATCACCCTCGGCGGGCGGCTCGTTCGAGTCGGTCTCGTGCGACTTCGCGGACCCGGATGCCGTTCGCTCGCTCGCGGCGGACCTCTCGCCTCGGCGCGTGGACATCCTCGTCAACAACGCGGGAACGATCGAGCGTGCGCCCGCCGCGGACCACCCGATCTCGTCATGGGACCGCGTCCTGCAGGTGAACCTCACGAGCCAGTTCCAGCTCACCCAGCAGGTCGGCCGAGGAATGCTCGAACGCGGACGCGGCAAGATCATCTTCACCGCTTCCCTGCTGAGCTTCCAGGGGGGCATCAACGTGCCCGGCTACACGGCGGCCAAGTCGGGCATCGCGGGTCTGACCAAGGCGCTCGCCAACGAATGGGCGTCCGGCGGCGTGAACGTCAACGCGATCGCGCCCGGCTATATCGCGACCGACAACACCGCGGCATTGCGCTCCGACCCGGAGCGCTCGCGCAGCATCCTGGAGCGGATCCCCGCAGGTCGCTGGGGCGAACCGGGGGATCTCGCTGGAGCGACGGTCTTCTTGGCATCCCGCGCATCGGACTACGTCTCGGGCATCGTGCTCCCGGTCGACGGAGGGTGGCTCGGCAGATGAGTGGCGGATTCGCGCGGCATCCGGTGATTCCCGTCGTCGTGATCGAAGACGCGACTGCGGCAGTTGAGCTCGCGCACGCGCTCATGAGTGGAGGAATCCTCTGCGCGGAGATCACCCTGCGTACTTCCGCCGGCGTGGCCTCCATCGCCGCGATCGCCTCCACGCTGGGCGACGTGTTCACAGTCGGTGCCGGGACTGTCGTGCACCCGGGCCAAGTGAACGAAGTCGCCGCGGCGGGGGCGCGCTTCGCGGTGAGTCCCGGCTTCGACGACGAGCTCGTCGAGCGGATGCAGAGCAGCGGGCTGGTGCCACTGCCCGGCACCGCTACCGCGACCGAGGTCCAGCGCGCCGTGCGGGCGGGGCTCGACGCTGTCAAGTTCTTTCCGGCCGACCGGTTGGGCGGTATCGAGACGATCCGCGCGCTGGCGGCACCGTTCCCGGGCATGCACTTCATTCCGAGCGGCGGTGTGTCCCCGCAAAACCTCGCGGAGTATCTTCACCATCCCTGCGTTCCCGCAGTGTGCGGTAGCTGGATGGTACCCGGGGAGCTGATTCGCGCCGGACGATTCGATATGATCGCGCAACGGGCGCGCGAAGCGACTGAGTTGGCGGTGACCGCCATGGGACCCGGTCTCGACCGGCAGGTGGTCCCGTGATGGCGGATTCCGACGCGACGCCGACGCTGGTGACCCTCGGCGAGTCCATGGGACTGTTCCGCGCCTCGCACAGCGGCCCCGGCGAACTCGTCGACCAGTACCACTTCGCGATGGGCGGTGCAGAGAGCAACGTCGCCATCGGCGTCGCGCGGCTCGGCGTCGGGGCAGCATGGATCGGACGCGTCGGCGACGACGCAGCCGGCCGGAAGATCCTGAGGGAGTTGCGCGCCGAGGGCGTGCATACCCACGGGATCGTTGACCCGCTTGCCCACACTGGCCTGATGGTGAAAGAGGCACGCATCCCTGGGCACAGTGCCGTGACGTATGCGCGAGCAGGCAGTGCGGGTAGCCGCCTCGATGTCGACGACATCGAGGCGAGCCTGCTCTCCGGCGCAGGTGTGCTGCACGTCACCGGGATCACTCCCGCGTTGTCCGACTCGGCAGAGAGAGCGGTGTTCCGCGCGATCGGTCTAGCGGCCGATGCGGGCGTCACGGTGTCGTTCGATGTAAACCACCGCAGCGCGCTGTGGCACGGGCGAAACCCGAGGATCGTCTACCAGCGAATAGCTGAGCGATCCCAGATCGTCTTCGCTGGCGAGACCGAAGCCGAACTACTGGTCGGCCCCGGCAGCCCTGACGCTCTCGCCGACCGGATCTGCGCACTCGGACCATCGACCGCGGTGATAAAGCGCGGCGCTGCCGGAAGCGTCACGCTCTCGGAGGGGCGGCACGTGGCGTTTCCCGCCGCACGGATCCGCCCTGTCGACACCGTCGGGGCGGGTGATGCATTCGTCGCCGGCTACCTGGCCGAGCTACTCCTCGGTGGCGGTCTCATGGCCCGCCTCGAGACCGCCACCCGCGCAGGCGCGTTTGGATGCCTGGGGTTCGGAGACTGGGAAAGCTTTGCGCGGGCCGGTGAATTGGTGCTACTGGAACAGGTCGACCCGGTCTCGCGCTGAGGGCGGCCAGACATCCCTGGCGGCACACTCCGGGTGCGGCTAAGCCGGTCGGCCAGATAGGACGAAAGAGGGCAGCAACGCGACCCCTTTCCTTTTCAGTGGTCGCCGACCGGATCAAGCTACGTTCCCGACTCTCCGTCCCGTTGCGAGGGGGCAACCGGAGCCGGGTTGTCACGGCGAGTCCAGCGTGAAGGGTCCGATGAACCGGGCACTTGCCTGCGAACACAAAGAGAGCGGCCCGCTGATCGTCGGGCAGGTCGCCCGTCAGAGTAATCGCGGGAACAAAGCCGGGCCGCAGCGCCACCGGGCAGATCCAACCGGACTCCGATCGACAAGCCACCGTGCACACGCGGTCGGGTCCCCTCGACGAAGCCGACATCCAGATGATCACAACCGGGTACTCGTTCGAGGCGGCCACGCTCGACCTGGGGCACTGGTCAAAGGAGAACCCGTGCCGACGGCGCAGATCCGCATTCCGCTCGCCATGATTCCGGCACGTTTGTCGTGGACGGATCAGTGGGGTTGTTGCTTCCGGCGTCCGCCCCGGAGCCGCGAGGTTGGTGGCTGGTCACAGGCTCCGAGGCGGTAGCCCCGGCCGCAGCCGGTCACGAACGATCTCGGGCTCCGTCTGGCGGCGCAGGTAATGGACATAGGCGTCGACGACGCCGGGCCGGTCGGCGTCGGTGAAGGCAGCGTTGATGATCTGGGGTCGGGAGAACGGGCGGTGCGGTCGACCGGCGAGCGGCTCCAGCGGCTGGTTCTCCCAGAATGCCGGTGCTGCGCCCTCGCTTCTACTCCAGAAGGACGCGGACGTCCCACGGCCCCAACTCGACCAGCGCATCGGCCTCCAGGGGCTCGGTGGAGAGGAGATCCGTGACGTCGGTCGGCAACCGCACCGAACAGGCATCCCACGACCAGTTGTGCAGCACTCGCAGCCGACGACCCGCGGCCGTCGTCGCTGAGGTCGCCGTGACCGAACCGGTCGTCAGAGAGGTCCAGGCGTCCCTGTCAGCCGCCACCGCCCAGGACACCAACGCAGCCGACAGTTCGGCGTTGGGCACCGTACCGACGACGGTGACGCGCCCCAGACCCGCCTCAACGGTGGTGATCGCCGGGTACAGGCCCAAGGCGGGGTGCTGATATCGGGCGAGGATCTTGACCGAGTTGTCCGAGACCTGCAAGTAGTCGACCCATGCTGTGGCGGCGGCGGCGGCCGGCAGCTCCAGTGCGCCGTCGAAGCCCGTCACGCGCACCGGTGTCGCCAGGTTGCTGAACTCCTGGTAGCTGACGCCGGCGGTGCCAGCGAGCCGCGCCGGCTTGACCTCCGCCCGCGCTCGGCCCTCGGTGTCCGCATATCCAGTGCGCGGTCCGAGCACGAGGTGTCCGCCCGCCTCAGCGTAGTCGCGCAACCAGTCGAGCAGCGCGTCGCTGGCCACGTAGAGCGCCGGCACCAGCAGGACGGGCAGCTCGGCGGCGACCTCGGCCGGTTCGCGGAGCCGCGTGCCGTCGCCCTGTTCGACCAGCTGGACGTCGTGGACGATTCGCACCGGCGCACCGGCGTCGAACGCTCCCCGGTAGAACGCGTGCAGTATCCGCTGGTAGCTTCCCGGGTCCGCGGAGCCGTCGTCGCGGGCGAGCGCCGGCTGACCTTCGAGGCCCCACATCGACTCGTTGGACCACAGCAGCCCCACGGTGGCGTCCGGGACGAGTCCGCTCAGGTGATCCTCGGCAGACTTGATCTCTGCACCCAGCGCGGCCAGCTGCTCGATAGACCCGCCCGGGCCGCTGGTCGTGCGGGAGAATTCCGATCCAGTACGTCTCGGTACCGAAGTGCAGTGTGTGCCAGTGCCAGTACTCGATCATTCGTGCGCCCCGGGCGATCATCGCCCAGGCGGCCTGGCGCCACTGGCCATCGAACGCGGGGCGTTCATGGCCGGGCTCGCCGATGGCCCCGGCATTCGTCTCGGTGACGAGGAACCGCGCCTGCTTCGAGGAGTACATCCGGTCCGCGCTGTGGAACATCGCCCAGGTCCCGCTGGTAGTCCAGCCCGGCGTGAGATGTTCTGCGGCTGGGAGAGCGAGACCGTCCTGCATCGCGTAATAGGGGTTGCCCGCGGTCACATCCAGCGCCGCCGTCAGCTCCGGGTCCTGCACCCCTGGCCGTCGTAAGCGATGCAGGTCGTCACGAACTTCTCGGCGCCAGCGATCTCCCGCACGATCTCGGCCTGCCAGCCGATGAACTCGGTGACCATCCGGGCCTGGAACTCCGCCAGGCGAGGTCGTACTGTGGTTGGGCGTTGTTGTCCGGTCGCCAGAGATCCGCCCAGGTAGTGAGGCGATGCGACCAGTAGACGAGTCCCCACTCGCCGGTTCAGGGTCTCGACGTCACCGTAGGTGCGGCGCAGGTCGTCGACGAAGGCCTGGAACACGCCCTCGTTGTGCAGCACCTCGAGACCGGGCTCGTTGTCCACCTGGAACCCGACCACTGCGGGATGGTCGGGGTAGCGCCCGACGACGGCACGGATCACGCGCTCGGCGTGGAAGCGGTAGGCGGCGTGCGTCAGGTCCATTTCTTGACGGGCCCCCCAACCGATGCGCTCCCCCGTGCGTCGCTCTCCGGCGATCTCGGGGTACTTGCGCGTCAACCACAGGGGTACGGCGTACGTGGGGGTACCCAGGACGACGGCGATCCCTCGCGAATGCGCGCCGTCCAGGACCGGCTGCAGCCAGTCAAGGTCGAACACTCCGTCCTCCGGCTCCCATGTGGCCCATTGGACTCGCCCACCCGGATAACGGTGAACCCAGCTTCCTGCATGAGGTCGAGGTCCTGGTCGAGCCGGGGGGAGGGTTGGTACTCGTGGTAATACGCGGCGCCGAAGAGCACGCGGTCGTCAAGGTCTGTCAAGGCAACGAGGTCCTAATCTGGAGGGGTAGGTGAGACGGGCGACGGCGCCGATCGTGGTCGCTCCTGGCTCGTGGTCATCGTCGAAGTCATCGTCGGAACCGGTTCGGAGGTGCCACACGTTACCGCGCGTGGCCTGGTCGTCAAGACTCCGCCGGCGGCAGGGCGCCCCCGCGCCAGAAACGTCGCGGGGGCGCCTCGCCGCCAGTGCCGGCAGCTGCGCTACTGGGTCTCGGTCGCGGCGACGGTCTCGCACAGCGGGTCGATACCGCCGAGGTTGGCGTTGAGCTCCGTGCGGTACTCGGGGGCGACGCCCGCCGCGCAGATGACCTCCCACGCGGCGCTGGGCCAGTTGTTCCCGCTGACCCGCACGTTGTCGATCAGCCGGTTGTTGCGCGCCGCGGCGTTCGGCATCTGGGCACCGCCGGAGTTGTACCAGTTCTCCTGCAGCGTGTTGTCGTTCGTGCCGTTGCCGGCGCTGTACGCGTTGGTGAACACCCACGGGTTCGCGCCGCTCAGGACGTTGTGCCGGGAGAGGATGTAGCGGCTGCCCTCGTCCAGATAGATGCCGACGCCGGAGACCTTGTACAGGTAGTTCTCCTCGATGACCGTCCCCGGGCTGGCCGAGAGGTTGTAGATGTTGCCGGAGTCAGCGAAGTCGCGCTTGATGTCGTGCACGAGGTTGCCCGCGATCAGGTTGTCCTTCAGTGTCGTCGGCGTCTGGTAGAGCGGGTTGTACTTGTAGTACCCGCGGTTGAGGTACTCCTGGGAGCCGCCCGGGTCGTTGATCCCCCAGCCGTAACCGGTGTCGATTGCGTAGGCGAGGTCCCTCACCTCGTTGTGGACGATCTGCGCCCTGGTCACGTAGGTGCTCAGGATGCCGGAGGTGTCCTGGTACTCCATGGCGACGTGGCTGATGGTGTTGTTGTCGATGAGGATGTCCTGGTTCGTCATCCGGGGGTCGCTGGGGTGGTGCGCGTCCGCCCGGATCCCGCCCACGAACAGGGCGTGGCCACCGACCTGGGTGAACACGTTGCCGGTCACGGCGATGTTGCTGGCGCCGAGCCCGATCCCGGTGAGCACCGCGTTGTCGTCGTTGCCGATGCCGAGGCCAGAGGACCCGAGGTTGCGGAAGGTGTTCCGCGCGAAGGTGATGTGGTCGGCGGCGGACACCTGCACGGCGGAAGGCATCTGGAACCAGGTGTTGCGCGTCCGCTCGTACGGCTCGCAGCCGCGGCTGCAATTGGCCAAGGCGTCGGCGGGGCGGTAGTCGTACACGCCCTTCAGGTAGCCCCCGTTCTGCTGGCTGACGTACCCCTCGGCCGAGGAGGGGCCGAGCCAGGAGGTCCCGGTTAAGGTGAGACCCCTGAACTCCAGGTGGGAGACGGGGGCGTCATAGGTGCCGCCGACGCTGATGAGGGTCTCCACCCGCGGGAGCTCGATGTCGAGGTCCTGTGGGTTCACGCCGTCCGCGGGCTTGTAGTACAGCTTCCCCGCGTCGGGGTCGACGTACCACTCCCCCGCCTGGTCCAGGAAGCTGAGCGAGTTCGCCAGGAACCACGTCGACTCGGCGAGCAGCGAGTTCTGCACCGTGTCCCAGCCCCACGTGTTGTTGTCCCACGCGGGCTGGGCCATCGTGATCGTGCTGCCCACGATGCTCTGCACCGGGGAGTAGCGGTCGGTGAAGTCGCCGAGCGACTCGAACTCGATCCGGTCCTGGTCCGGCAGGTCCGCCAGGTAGGCGAGCGCCGGATTGTTGATCGTCATCCCCGTGGCGGTGAGCGTCAGGTCGGTAAGCGCCAGCTTGGTAGCGGCCCGCGGCGCGGCGACGCCGTCGACGTAGAGCTGTCGGGTCTCGAACCCTACCGGCGTGTCCGCGACGTAGATGTTCGCGGCCTCGTCATGCTTCTCCCAGCCCGAGAGCTGGGTCGAGCCCGAGATCTCGGGGTGCGCGCCCTCAGCAGCCGTCCAGCGCACGGTGTGCCCGTCCCGGCCGCTGTCCTCCGCACGGAACTCGAGCGGGCTGTCGATGCGGTAGGTGCCGTCGGCGAGTACGACGGTGACATCGCCCTTCCCCTTGGCGGCCTCGTGTCGCACGACGCCCTGCACGTGCTCCAGCGAGCACGGGTGCTGCTCCTGGCACTGCCCTTCGTCGCGACCGTCGGGTGACGCGTAGTAGACACTGTCCTTCTCCGGTGGTGCCGCCTGGGCGACCGATGTGCCCAGACCGCTCAGGAGCAGGGCTGCCGCGGCGGCAGATCCGGCAGCCGCTGGCCACCAGCCCTTCCTTCGGACAGAGACTTCCCGCGTTTGTGACATCAATGTCATGGCTGCTCGCTTCCGTGATGTTGAGCAGGGCTGCTTTGCCCCGGGTCCACGAAATCATACGTATTACGTATGCGCAAGGGCGCCGGGCAGAAGTCAGCGCTGGCGCAGCGGCCTACCTGGCGCTCCTCGCCCCTCGATGGTCGGCCGGCCGCCGGCGCGTCCCGGCGTCCACGATGTGCCCGAGCATGGTCGAAGCCGCCTCGTCCGCCGACCCGGCGGCGATGGCGGCAAAATCTGGTCGTGCTCGCGGAGGGTCACGACAAGTACGCTTTCCTGCTGGGATGCTCCTGGAACGCCCTACCGGGAGGCCACCAGCTCCCGGCGGAGGCGTGATTCAAGCCACCATCACCGAGCACGCCGCACCGGCCGACAGTGTGGACTTCGTCCGTCAGAGCGGACCGGGGGTCACATGGTGGAAGGAACTGCGGGTGCCCGACGGGGAAGGTTCGAGCTGGCGCATCTACACCCAGGACGGCAGGCAGCAGGACAGTGTCGGACTCCGGGCTCATCAGGTGCATAACGGAACAGGAACTCGTGTTCAGCAAGGCAAAGTGGCGAGGTGCTCACTCCGTCGCCTACCGCCTCGGTGACCTCGGCCGGTTGCCTCCGGGATCGCGCGTATTATTTCGGTGGCGGTCCGACTGAGCGGGAGCCCAACGACAAATCGTGGGTCACCACTTCGGGTTCCCCCGCGGCCACCTTTGGGGCCCTCTGGGCCGTTTAGGGATCCGCTTGCGGACGCAGGTTGCTCTATCCCGTGCCATGCGCGGCGGACTCGCGCGGTAGCGTCAATGTTGATAGATGACCCCGCTGCGACGGACGAGGAACATGCGAGCTCGAGTGACGTTCCTTTCGACTGAAGCCGGAGGACGCCTCACGCCGATCCGGAGCTCCGGGGGCCGGCATTACGTACCTCATGTTGTCGTCGAGGATGGCGAGTACCTCGGCGTTCGGGTCAGTTTTGAGCGGATCCGACCTGCTACCCGGTGAGACCACGGAGCTGATCCTAGAGCCGCTTTATCCAGAGTTGGTCGACTACTCCGCGCTCAGCGTTGGAACAAGCTTCGAGCTCCGCGAAGGTCCGAAGGTTGTCGACCACGGTGTCATCCTGGCGCACTGACCGTCTCATCTATCCGAGGTCGCCGGTCGGCGCGGTCTGCCCGCTGCCGCTCCGGATGAGAGCCCTACAGGAGACGTAGCGGGCGGGTGAAGGCTCGCAGCCGGATCGGTCTGCGTACCTCCCCGGGCTTACCAGTTGGCATGCAGTGCTACGAGTCCAGGTGACTGCCCAGAGCCTCGAGCAGGCCCCGGCTGCCTTCTTCGCGGTTCGGCCCGTCGGCCCAGAACTGGTCGAAGAAGACGCCGTGCTCGACGTGCGTGAACCGGGTGCCCTCGTCGATCGGCTCGAACTCGAACGACGCCACCGACGTCGACATGTGGACCCCGTCGAGCCACATGTCGTAGGTCGTGACGATGCGGACGTGCTCGACGATGTCGGTGTAGGTGGCCTCGTACCGCGAGACCGGCCCGTCGTGGAACTTCCCCTCGGCGACGTCGCGTCCGCCGACGCGGAAGTCGAACGCCCACTCGCGGGGCTCGAAGGTGTCGCCGGCGCCGAACCAGCTGCGCTTCTGCTCCTCGTCGGCGAACGCGTCCCAGACGCGCTCGACGGGAACCGGGTAGTCGCGGGTCAGGGTGAACCCGGCGCGGGCGAGTCGGCGTTCGATCGTCATCGGTGCGTCCTATCGCGTGAAGGTGACATGGATCGTGCCACTCTCGGCCACCTCCGTCGTCACCTTGTGGGTGAGCTCGAGGCCGCGCAGGTCGTCCCACAGGCGGTTGCCCCGGCCGAGCAGGATCGGGGCGATCGCGACGTGCAGGTGGTCGACCAGGCCGGCGCGCAGGAAGTCGCGCGCGGTGCGGACCCCGCCGCCGACGCGCACGTCGAGGCCGCCGGCAGCCTCGGTCGCCTCGGCGAGCACGTCCTCGATCGCGCTGCTGCGGAAATGGAACGTCGTGCCGCCCTGCATCGGGATCGACGGACGCGGTGCGGTGTGGGTGAGGACGTAGACCGGGCAGCCGAACGGCGGCTGGTCACCCCACCAGCCCTTCCAGTCCGGGTCGTCGGGGAACGCGTGCAGGCCGAACATGGCCGCACCCATGATCTCGGCGCCGACGCCCTCGAAGTACGCGGCGGCGTAGGAGTCGTCGATGCCGGTCGTGCCGGCGCCGCTGGTGTCACCGAAGACCTGCTGCCGGAATGTGCGGGTCGCGGCGTAGGCCGCCGTGAGGCGTCCCCAGTCCTCGCCCATCGGATTCTCGGCCGGGGTCGGGGCCGGCGGTGTACCCGTCGAGCGAGAGAACAGGTCGATGCGAACTCGGGTCATGTCAGGTCTCCTTCGTGGTTGCGCGGGTCAGGTGGATGCCGAGCCGGTCGGCCTGGCGTTCGGCGGGGGTCCGCTGCTCGCCGAGCCACAGGTGAAGCACGTCGAGCGCGCCCGGCCGCAGGCTCACAGTCCGGACGCGTCCCTGCTTCTTCGAGGTGACCACTCTCGCGTCCTCGAGGACCCGCAGATGCTGAATCAACGACGGCAAGGCCATCGAGAACGTGGCCAAGAGGTCGGACACCACCGCCGGCGACTTCGCGAGCCGCTCGACGACCACCCGCCGCGTCGGGTCCGCGAGCGCGCGAAGCACCACGTCCAGCTCGGCAGAATAGTTAGGCATATGCCTAACTATTCCGCATGCGCGGCGGCGCGTCAACTGCCGGGTGCGGGAGTTTCACTCCCAAGCCGTTCGGGATCCGCTGCAGGGACGGTCACGGGGTCTTCGAGGGTCTGCTCGCTAGCGGCTCTGTTCGGCGCTCCGCACCTGTTCGACTACTTCGCGGACGGAGTCGATCACGAGCTGCGGGTTGCCGAGTTGGATGTAGTGGTCGCTCCCCGTGTTGGTGATGTGCACGGCACGTTGAAACTTCCCGGGCAACTCGCTCTGAGCTGCCATCTGCGCAGCCCACAAGGCATCGGCGAACTCTTGGTCGACGCCAGGGGGCAACTGGCCGGAAGCCAGCAACTGTGGCGTCAACTGCGGAATGTCGGCGGTCAGCACGGTGACCGGAACGTCGGGCACCCGCACCGACTGGTGCAGTTCAGCGACCACCGTGTTCAAGTCGAAGGACTCAGCGCCCGGCCGAGGCGGCGGTGCGTTGAGCCCCTCGAACACGGCCTGCTCCTCAACTGTCAGGCCGGCTTGGAGGTCCTCCGAGAGTGCGTCGACGAGCACGAGGCCGCTCACCTGCGTCGGGTGGTCGTTTGCGAAGATTCGGATGATCGGGCCGCCGTAGGAGTGTCCAACGAAGACGAAGGGCCCCGTTTCACCCGACCCCGTCAGCATCTTCTCGAGGTCGTCTGCCGAGGTCTGTGCGCTGGTGGGCTGAGCCACGGCAGTGGACCGGCTCCCGCTGGTGCCAGGCCGGTCGTACGCGCACACCCTCGTGAACTCGGCGACGTCGTCGTAGACCGTTGGCTTCGGATCCGCCTGATCGGATGCCATGCTCCAGATCGTGGCACCATCGCCGAGGCCGGAGACGAGGACAACGGTGGCCGAACCGGAGCCATGGCACTCCAGATAGATCTCCCGTCCGTCGCCGATGTCCACCGGCCCCGCCCGCTCCGCCCCAGCGTCGGCGGAGGCTGTCGCCGATCCAGTTGGCGAGGAACCAGTCGTTCGGGGTCCGTCACCCGAGGAACACGCCGTGACCAGCGTCACTACGGAAGCGAGCAGAAGCAGAAGGCACCGACGCTGGAGCAGCGCCCTCTGAGTGACACGGCCCGCGCGCGTCAGCACTCGCCCGTTCTGATCGAGCAGGTCCTGGTCTGGTGCGGGCAGCGGCATCGTGTCCCTCGCGATTGCCGGGACAAACGGCCATGTTCAGCGCCGGCCCTGTCGAGTCTCGCACCTACTGTGGTCGGCGGCGTCGCCGTGGGTGCGATTGTGATCCTCTTGCTGGTCGTTTCGGTGAGAATCCGTCGCGCGGTGAGGGCGCGCCGGCACGCCCGCGACGTGACGAACTACCCTCTGCCTCAGACCACGACCGCGGAGTAGCCTGACCCTGCGGGTGGTCGTTCCCCGGCCGCAATGAGCCATCGGACAGCCGCAAGCGGATCCGCTTGCGGACGTCCGATCAACGACCTCTTACGGGAGTCGGAAAACGGCGATTCGACAGGCGCCAGAAACGTTCAAACCCGGGGGTTTCGACCGCGCTCCGCGCGCCGCGCTTCGCCGGGCAGAATCAGGGTTGTTCCGCGCGGACCCCGCGAGGTTCTGACCACCTCGAAACGATGAGTCAAAACCATCGTCTTCGAGCCCTGCTCGTAACTCAGCGGATGCTAGTGATACTCGCGTCGTGCCCGGCGCGCACGGCGTCGCGCTGGGCGCGGCATTGCTGCAGCCAGGCGCGGGTCCAACGCTCGTGTGCGGCGTTCTACGCTCTCGCGCCTCCAGCGCGCGAGGGACGCACCTAGGCGGATAGCGAGGAGCTCCTGCCCGCGGGTTGGATATCGACAGTGACGGCCATGGTGGTCACTCGGATGGATCCCACGCTGCGAGCTGAGCGAAGATGCGACGGTCGCCTGCGGCATTCACCGAGTCGAGCGAAGTGCGGTCGTAAAAGAAGAGAACCAGATCGCTAGCTGACGCGCGGGCGGAAGCGTCGGCTGCACGGGCGTCCTCTCCGGGAGCGGGCGTGAGCCGGGCGGCTTGTGCGCCGTCGCGGGAGAGCCTGAGGCGCCAGGAGCGGCCCTCAGTGGCGTGGTAGTCGACCACGGCGGGTTCGTGTGGCCAGGCGACTGTGGTGGCACAGAGGGTGAACTGGCAGTCGTCGAAACCGTCGAGGGCGACCTCTTCCGGAAGCGGCTGCGTAGCACCCGCGGCGAGCTGGACGTCGTAGGTAAACACCGCCATCTCGCACACCTGCCGGCGCGCCCAGGCTCCGGAGGTCTGCGGCGACGGCGAGTCATCCCACCAGGTCCAGCACTCACGGTCCGGGCCGGACTCCTGCAACACGTCCATCAGCCGCTCCACGGACTCGTCCCACCAGGCAAGCAGGGCCTCGCGCTCCCGAGGCGCACCTACGCCGCCATCCCAAGCTGACCTCTCTGGGGGCCCGTCCGCCGGCCCTGCGGCGACGGTGGCTGCTGTCTTGCGGCGGCCCATCCCCACGTGTTCCACCAGGTCACGCAGCGTCCGTTCGGGACGCGTCGGCACTCGCAGGTCGAGGCTGGGAGCGGCGGCCACAACAGCACGGAAGGCGGCAGAGCGTTCGTCGATCAGCCGTAGATGATCCGCAAACGTGAGAAGGGAAAGAGTCACAAGTTATGAAGTTACACCTTCGCATCTGAATGTCAAGCGCGCCCTTCACATATGCTTGCGTGGTGGGTGAACAGGAAATGAACCTCGGCGTCCGCCTCACCGACCCCTCAGTCCTGCGAGCACTAGCGAATCCGGCGCGGCTGCGGATACTCGACGTCCTGGCCGAACGCGGCGGGGCGACGGCCACGCAATGCGCTGAGGTGGTCGACCTCAGCGCCAGCGCCTGTTCGTGGCACCTCCGCCAGCTCGCCGCGGCCGGTCTGGTCCGTGAGGCGGGCCAGCGCAACGGTGGGAGTGCCGGCGGTAGGGACGGGCGAGAGCGGGTGTGGGAGGCCACGATTCCAACTTGGCAGGTGGACACGGCCACCATCGACGCCGACCCCACCGAGGCCCAGGGCTTGGATATGGCGGTGACTCAGGCGCTTCTACAGGCCGCGGATGCCACGGTGGAGGGGTTCATCGTCCGCGCCGCGCAGGACCTAGAACCGCAACCGTGGCTCGATGCCAGTCTGGTCAGCAACTCCATCTTGCGACTATCGGCACCGGAGCTGAGCGAGGTGGTGCGCCAGGTCATGCAGCTACTGGACCCGTACCGGCTGCGCAACCGTCCTCGATCCCGGCCCGGAGGACCGAACGGTTCAGGCAGCGCTGCGTTTTGTGCCCATTGCCGCCCCCGCCGAGAGCGACCAGGCGGCCGGGGTCGACAGTGGTGCCCTGGGTTCCACCTGATGCTCCGAGCGGCGGCGCTCGGCTCTGATCGAGACCGGTGCGCTCGCGCAGCCCGATAGTGGATCCCCATCTGGGACAGTTCATCCGAAGTGGAGAACAAGTCCGAGCTCGTCGCACTCGGCGGGTGTGTCCGAGCCGGATTGTGCGCTGACACCGCAGTTGAGCGACGAGGGTGACTATCCTCGGCCCATGAGCGAGTCAAGCGAACACTTTCCGGCTGACTGCCGGTCCGGTGAGAACGCGCTGCGCGCGTCAGAGGAGACCACAGAGATGAGACCACTTCGATACTCGATCAACGTGACACTCGACGGATGCTGCCATCACGAGGCAGGGCTCCCTCCGGACGAGGAGTCGATGCGGCACTGGACAGCGGAGATGGAGCGAGCCGATGCGCTGCTGTTCGGCCGGGTGACCTACGAAATGATGGAGTCCGCATGGCGGAAGCCGGCCACGGGCACGTGGCCTGACTGGGTGAATGAGTGGCAGATGCCGTTCGCCGAGGCGATTGATCGGGCGAAGAAGTACGTCGTGTCGGCCACGCTGGACGGGGTCGATTGGAATGCCGAGCTGGTGCACGGCGGATTGGGGCAAGAGGTTCAGCGGCTCAAGCAGGAGCCAGGCGAGGGCCTGTGGGTCGGTGGCGTGACGCTCCCCCTGGCGTTGGCAGATCTGGGACTCATCGACGAGTACGAGTTCGTTGTGCAGCCGGTCCTTGCCGGACACGGGCCGACGTTGCTCGCCGGTCTGCGCGAGCGCATTCAGCTTGAGCTCGTGGATCGCCATGAGTTCCGGTCGGGGGCGGTCGCCATGCGCTACCGGCCCACGCGAGCAACGACTTAGCCGCGATCGAACGCACCACTCGCGGCAACTTCCGTCTCCTCGTTATGCGCTGCCCGTCGGGATCGCAATCTTCAAGGACTTCTGCGACCGTTGGAATGGCTGCCTGGAAGAGGCATGCCGCGGTTGATGCTCGGCGCCCGGCGGCATCGGAGCCTGGTCGTGTCCAAATGGCTAGGTGACATCGCTCGCCATTCGACCGGACTCCGATAAGAGGTAAGCATCGAGCGGGCGATCGGCCAGCTCCACGCCGATGCATGGCGGAGCAACGGCGAAGGCTCGAAGAGGCACCGCGAAGTGTCGTTACTGGGGGCGCTGCGGACGGTGGTTCGAGTGCGGCCGGTGACCCTGTCGTAGAGCCCGGCGAAGCCGCGGACACGATCTGGAACGGCGGTGTTGATGACGTTCAGCCGGGCAAGGAACGACGACAGATCACCGTATGCAAAGACCGGGACGTTTCCGGTGTCCGATCGCCCGGATAGTCGGCATCTGATGCGTCGTTCCCATGAACGGCCGCACCCCGGTGATGGACTGCACAGTAAGTCTCCCTTGTGCGATTGGAGCACGCCAGTACAACGTCCGCCGCGAAGCTCCAGCCGATATGCGACGCGGAACAACCACCAGTAGAGGTTCCAGGCCAGTGCTGCAAACCACACAGTCAGGAATGCGGCGCCAGCCCAACCTTCGTCCTCGACGATTCTCACCGAGAGCAGCGAGCCGGCCACGAGCAGGACGACGAGAATCCCGACCACAAACGGCAGCCACCAGCGCGGCATCGCCCAGCGATGAACTGAGCCGTCCCCGGTGGGAGAGCGATCGATCTGTGGTGCGTTCACGCGACTCTCCTCATGGGCCATTCGTGTGGTTGGGCTTACCGACGGGTCCCCACAGCTGATCACGCCACCCGCGGCGCCAACCCCGTCCGATGGGATCGGCTTGAGCGCCCAATGCTTGCATGCCGTGCGTTGGAATTGTCGCCCTCAGGCGGTCAGATCTGGCCGAGGATCTCTGCGCGCTTCGCCGCATACTCCTCTTCGGTGATCTGCCCGTTCACCCGTAGCTGCTCGAGCTCCGAGAGCCGCGCTGACGACGGCGCGCGAACATTCGGCTGCGAAGGCGCGGCAACACGCCTGCTTGCGACCATGGCGACGACGATCACTGCCGTCACGACGGCCGCGATGACCAGCAGCACAGCCAAGATGACGAGGATGTGCCAGCCGGTGAATCCGTAACCCACATCCGCAGCCTACCGGCGCCGACCACTCCGCCCACCGCCGCAACAGGCGGCTCTAGCCTCGCGGAGGTGCAGCCGGTTTCGGCCCGGCTTGTCGCGAGTTCGAATCTCCAGTCGCACCATCCGAGCGGCGAACGGAGCAGGCCTTGGCCGTTACATCGACTGGGTGATGAAGTGGACGGCGAAGCCGCAGTACGCGATCCATGATGTGGTGGTGAGGATCGTGTTCGCGAGGATCAGCTTCCACGCGCCCACGCGTTGTCGGATGGCGTGCCGCTCCGACCCGACCACTAACCGTGAATAGATCGAAGGCATGTTGACCACGACAGCCAGCACTCCTGAGACTGCGGCGAAAGCGCCGAAGGTGAGGAGACTCCTACTTGCCAGTAGGCCGGGAGCTGTGCTGGGTTGATCGCCCCAACCGCCGACCAGGACTCCCACCAACACCGCGAGAGCTACGAGCATGGCTATCGCGGTCGTCAGCGATGCCCGCTGCCGGAACATGCCGAAACGGATCGCATCGTCGCTGAGCTCAAGCCCGCCGTCTGAGCGCCGCCCACCATGGTGCCGACTCCGCCACGCGCTCACCTCACGTGCAATGACCGCCACGACGGTGTAAGGGACTGCGACGTACGCGGCAGCCATCCCCACGTACAACGTCGCGAAGAGAGCGGGGGTGAACCCGAAGACCGCGAAACCCACCCCGAGGATCAACAGCGTGATGGCCACGGTCGCGAGCGCCCGTTGACGTCGACCTACCAGATTCCGCTCAGTCAGTGCCTCGGTCACGCAATCTCCTGTCACTCGGTATGAGCAGTCAAGCTCGGGTCCCATCATCGGGTCTCGCGAGTCGGAATTCCCAGTCAGAAGCGTTCAGAGTCTTCGCAAACACTCACGCGCCGCCCAACGATCCCTGAGAGTGCGCGCCGATAGCTCAGGGCTGTGACTGACGGGGCTCGGTTGTCCTGTGTTCAGCGGTTGGCCAGCCTGAGGTCTTTCACCAGCCGCGGGAGACGCTGCTGTCGTACCCTTGCCAGCCATTCGGAGGCGGGGTAGGAGAGTCGGATGGCGAAGTAGTTGAGGTATTCGATGACACCGAATGCCCAGACGGCCAGGACCAGGCCTGAGGCCCAGAGGTCGTCCGGCCACCAGACCAGCACGCCGGCCAGTCCCGCTATCAGGAGCAGCGGGTCGATGATCTGGAATACGCGATAGAGACGCGCGAGGGTCGACGGCATGAGGCCGACCCCAACCCAACCGCGAGCAAGCAGCCAGTATGCGCCAGCTTGCACCAGGACCAGCAGGAGCGGAATCAACGCGGACCAGAGAGCGGCGACGGCGGTCGAAGACGCCATTCTGGGCGCGACGGCCACAGCGGCACACACGGCGAATACTGCAGCGGCGACGAACTCACCGAGCCCGAGGCTGAGGTACCGGCGGCGTACACGGATGCGTTGCCTTTCCTTCACCTTGTTCACGATACGTGCGCTACAAGGTCAGGGCTTCCGTGGTGGCCGCCGCTCCCAGCGGTGTCTGGATATCCCCGAACGGGCGATGCCCGCTCCGGTCGACTGCGTCCTCCCGTCCAGGGTGCAACCTCGGTGGTCAGTCGGGCGGTGGGCGACGCAGCCGCTTGACGTCGGTGCGCCGCTTCTTCGCTTCCAAGCGCCGTTCCTTGGCACCGCGACTCGGACGCGTCGGTCGTCGCGACGGCGACGGTGGCCGCAGAGCATCGGCCACGACGGCGGCGAGCCGAGCGCGCGCAGCATCCCTGTTGCGCAATTGCGCGCGGTACTCGGATGCCGCGATCGTCAGAACCCCGTCGACAACGCGACTGCTCAGACGCTCGAGGATTCGCTCCCGCTGGAGCGGAGAGAGGACTGCCGAGCGCGCCACATCCCACACGAGTTCCGCTCGGGAGTCGGCGGTGTTCACACCTTGCCCGCCGGGACCGGACGACCGCGAGAACCGCCACGACAGCTCGGACTCGGGGATCGTGAGTCCGGAGTCGACCCGAAGACCGGGACGGTGGGCAGCGGGCATGGATCCATCATCCTCTTGCGCTCGAGATGCACCCCCCAGACAGGTCGGGCGGGAGGCTAGACGGCGAACGTTCGCAGGTATCCGATGCCGCTGAGCCCCGCCCAGTAACGGATCCTCAGCGGCGACGCCGCCACCACTGAGTCCGTGATGTCCTCTGCTCGTGCTCGTGCTCGAGCTGTGCGCGCTCCTCGGTCGCCTGGCGCTGTCGGGCTTCGCGGCGCTCGCGCCATGCACGAATCTCGTCGCCGGCATCCCGAGTCGGGGTCACGACGGGCGGCCCGCCGAGCAGCTGGCGGCGCGCCTCGATCACGCGCCGGTTGAAGTCCTCGACGGCCTCGCGCACCTCGGATTCTCGGTGCATTCGATCCAGCCGGGCCTCGAGCTGGGCGTTCTCGACCCGCAGGGTGAGCGCGGGCGGACCCAATCCGCTCAGTTGCTCGCGCTCGATCTTGCGACGAATCCACCAGTCGGGGTCGTGCTGCCCGGTCAATCCCTCGAGGGGCTTTCCCGCTCCGGGGAGGTTGTCGAACTCGCCGCGACGGATCGCCTGCTGGATCGCGTTCTCCACGTACGCCGACCGCTCAGCCTGCGTGGACGGTCGAGCCGGTTCGGGCGCCATGTCGGCGTCGTCGGGTTCTTCGCCACGGGCGATCGCCTCTTCACGGGCGAGGCGATCGAGCCGGTACTGCCACGCGGCGCGCTGGGGATCCTCGCTCATCCTCGACCTCCCTCGCGGCGTCGGATATCCGTCTTCCACGATACGACGCCGCGCCCCGGTGGGTGCGTCGGTGGGACGCGACCGCCCAGGCGGACCGCACGTTGTACCGTGGGTCAGACTTCATTCGCCGACGGTCGACGTGAGGTAAGGAGCAGCATGGCCACGATCATCCACCAGCCCGCTGCTCAGATGATGGCCGGGCACGCTATCGGGATCCTGCTGCTGAACACCGGATACCCCATCATCCCGGGCAACGTCGCGAACGCGTCGACGTACGACTACCCGGTCCGGTTCAAGGTCGTCGAGGGCGCCGACAGTCCCCGGCTTCTCGGTGGCGACCCGACTCTGCTCGAACCCATTCTTGCCGCCGCACGAGAGCTCGTCCGCGACGGCTGCCGCGCGATCGTGGGTGCGTGTGGATACTTCGCCCGCTTCCAACGCGAGCTCGCCGAGGCACTGCCGGTCCCGGTATTCCTGTCCAGCCTGTGTCAGGTTCCGATGGTGCTCGGTGCGCTGCAGCCCCAGCAGCAGCTGGGCATCCTCTGCGCGAAGCAGAGCAGTCTCGACCAGCGGATGCTGACGGCGGTGGGTATACGCGAGGACGCGCCGATCGTTGTGGCCGGCATGGAGAACAGCCCCGGGTTCCGCGGCGCGATCCTCGAAGACCAGGGCTGGATGGACCTCGACCAGGTGCAGGACGAGGTCGTCAGCGCTGCCGTGCGGCTGGTGACAGACCACCCTGAGATCGGCGCCCTGCTGCTCGAATGCAGTGACATGCCCCCGTACGCCAAGCAGATCCAGGATGCGACCGGCCTTCCGGTGTGGGACTTCGTCACGCTCATCGACTGGATTCATTCAGGTGTCGTCAGTCGCTCCTACGGCGGCTTCATCTAGCGACCCGCATCACGGCCGCGCGCACCTTGTCGAAAGTCGGAGCCAGTCGGCAGACTGGCAGCGTGACGATCTTCGCACGTGATCAAGCCGCTCACGCCCGAGACCTTCCCGGCGTGGCTGGCGCTCGCGCAGAAGCACAACGGGGTCTGGGGCGGGTGCTACTGCTCGTACTTCCACGACGACACGGAGCACACCGTCAAGGACGAGTACGACCGGCCGACGTTCAAGCAGCGACTCGTGGCGGAGGGCGTCGCGCACGCCGCGCTCGTCTTCGACGGCGACGACGCGATCGCGTGGTGCGAGTACGGCAGTCCGGTCGAACTGCCGAACATCTACCACCGCAAGCAGTACGACGCGGGCGAGACCAAGTCCGGCACCGTGGCGCATCACCTGCTTCTTCGTCGACCGCGACCACCGCCGTTCGGGAGTGGCACGGGAGGCGCTGGATGGCGCGCTCGAGCTGATCGCGCAGGCCGGCGGAGGCGAGGTGGTCTCGTTCCCCAACGAGCTCGCCCCCGGCAAGAAGACGTCGTCCTCGTTCCTCCACAACGGCACGAGGGCCATGTTCGAGAAGGCGGGATTCACGTTCGAGCGTCACATCGGCAAGAGCAAGACCGTGATGCGCAAGACGGTCCCACCGGCCCGCGGCTGACGCGGGTTCGCACGGGCCGGTCGATGGCGGCCATTCTGCAGCGTCGAGCGAGAATCCCGCAGTCGTTCGACGTCGCAGCGGATGTACCGCACACTGGATGCATGTGGAGATTCGTCAAAGCGATCAAGGACGGGGAGCACCGTCTCGCGCCGACGACTTGGGCTGCCGCGATCGCAGCTGTCGTCTATACGTTCGCACCGATCGATCTGATCCCCGAACTCGTCCTCGGCCCCTTGGGATTCGCTGACGACATCGGCCTGTGGAGCATCTTCGCCGTGCTCTTCGTACGCGAACAGCGGCGGTGGCAGGCGGGGCTCGCGTCGGAATAGGGTTAGCAGGGCCACGCACGAGCGGAGCGGACTCCGGCTTCCTCGTGTTCACTCGTGTTCGGGCAGCAGCGGCGGCGACCAGCCCGGATCGCGACCGAGTTGCGCAGCTCGCGCGACGGACGCCGCGCCGAAGCGATCGCGTACCGCGTCCAGCACCGTGTCGAGGCGCACCCCGTCGTCCCAGTCGATCGGCAGCTCCGGCTGGAGGCTGTCGGCGCGCGCCAGCTGCGACAGCGAGACGCCGATCAGGGTGATGCCGCGCTCTGCGATCTCGGGCTGCGCGCCGGCGAGCAGCCCTCGCGCGACGGTGAGCACCACTGCGGTGCGGTCGGTCGCGGAGCGGAGGGTGCGCGATCGGGTGGCCTTCGCGAAGTCGCCGTAGCGAAGACGCAGCACGACCGTGCGGCACACCCGGTCCCCATCGCGGAGGCGGCGGGCGAGCCGATCGACGATCTGGGTGAGGATGAGGTCCAGTTCGTCGGCCGGGCGCGGGCGGCTGCCGAGCGCGCGCTGAGAGCCGATGGAGCCGCGGCGGCGCGTGGTGTCGACCGGGCGCGGGTCCCGTAGCCGGGCCAGCGCGTGCAGATGCGCGCCGGTCGCCTTGCCGAGCAGCCTCTCCGCGGTCGCGGCTTCGAGCTCGGCCAGTTGCCCGACCGTGCGGATGCCGAGCCGATGCAGCTTCTCGGCGGTGACTGCACCGACTCCCCACAACCGTTCCACCGGCAGCGGGAGCAGGAACTCCTGCTCCCGCTCGGGCTCGACCACCAGCAGCCCGTCGGGCTTGCTGACCGCGCTGGCGACCTTCGCGAGGAACTTCGTCCGCGCGATCCCGACCGAGATGGCCAACCCGACCTCCGCACGAACCCGCTCACGCAATCGCACCGCGATCTGCTCGGGCGTGCCCGCGATGCGTCGGAGACCCCCGACTTCCAGGAACGCCTCGTCGATGGAAAGCCCCTCCACGAGCGGCGTCGTGTCGCGGAAGATCGCGAACACGGCTCGACTGGCGGCCGAATATGCGTCCATCCGTGGCGGGACGACCACGGCATCCGGGCACAGGTCGCGCGCCTGCCGGCCGCCCATCGCGGTGCGCACCCCACGGGCCTTCGCCTCGTAACTCGCCGCCAGCACGACACCGCCGCCGACGATGACAGGCCGGCCGCGCAGCTCGGGCGCGTCACGCTGCTCGACTGAGGCGTAGAACGCGTCGAGATCCGCGTGCAACACGGTCGCCTCGCCCCGCATCCCGCCCTCCCACCGATCGTCCGTCATGCGGATCGTCGCACGCACCGGGGACACGGGACGGGGCGTCGAGCTTGAACCAAGCGAGAATCACCAGGCAGCCAGGCCGCGGCTCATCCGAGTTGGCGGTTGCACTCCTTGTTCGCAGCGGACACGTCGACGCAGACGACTCCCTGCGTTGCCGTCCTGGTCGGCGATCACGGTGAGCGAGGGCGCGTCGCTGTCATCGACGACGGTCCCACCCGCGGCGAAGGCGGCGGCGATCCGTTGCCCCGCCACCTCGGGCGCCACTTAGACCTCGAGGTGGAACCGCTGGCGCGGGGTCTCGTGCTCGTCGGCGTCGCCGAACCACAGGTTCGGTACCCGTCCCGTGGCGTCCCGGATCTCGTCGCTCGGGGACCCGTGGCCCTGGGCCTCGGCGCTCCCGGTCAGCAGGGCGGCCCACACCGGTGCGATGGTCGCGGAGTGCGCCGTGTCGAGGCCGAGCTCGATGACGCTGACCGAGGCCGGGTCGGCGTCCAGCCTCGTGGTCGGCGGCGATCTCGGTGATCCGTCGCGCGAGGTCGACGTCCTGCTGGGTCACCCATTCGACGACGTGTTCGGTGCCCTCGTCGTCGCGGTAGATGGCGTCGTCGCTGATCAGCTTGAGATCGACGTACCCATTGCCGATCGACACGCTCGGGTGGTGTCCGAGCGCGTCTCCCGCCTCGCCCACCGCCACGACGAATCGTGCGCCCGTGCCGAAGTCGTCGACCACGTAGCGGGCATGCAGTCCCTGGGCCAGCTTGCGCCAGTCGGTCAGGTTGGCCGCGGCGATCTGTTCGCCCTTCAGCATGTCCATAGACGGGAAGCCTAGCCCTGATTCAGGGCCGCTGCGCTGTCAGAGCATCGCCGGCAGCGCAATCACCGGTCTGCGGCGGAAGCATCCTCTGAACCCGTGCGAGCATCACGTCGCAGACCCGACGGAGCCCAAAGGGCGTCGCTCGAACCTACGAGGCGCGGCGGACTCGTTTCCACAGGCTCGCGAAGGCTTTGGCGGCGTCGGAGTTCGGCGCGTAGATGCCCACGCGGGGCGCGGTGCTCGCCCATGCGCTCGACGACGACGCTCGCTCCGACGATAGCCGTTGCCGATCTCCTTGTGCGCTTCGGGAAGTTGCTCGATCGCCTCGCGGTGGGAGCGCTTTCGCCGGTCCACCTGCGAGAGGAACGCGACGAGCTTGACGTGGCCGCCGGAATCCGCGACCACGCCCCGCACCTGCTCCAGCGAGCGCAGGCCAGTGGCGAGGGGATGAGCGGCAGCACGACCACGTCCGCCGCCCGCAGCGCATTCTCGGCAACCAGCGACGCACCCGGCGGGGTGTCGAGGATGATGACGTCGTAGTCCTTGCGGAGGGGCTTGAGTACCTCCGTCACGCGGGACGAGGATTTCTTGGCAGCGTCGAGAGCGATGTCGAGGTCGCGGTAGCTCTCGTCGGCGGGCAGCACATCGATCCGGTCGAATTTCGACTCACGCACCGCTTTATGCGCAGGCTTCTTCCCGCGCACGAGCGCCTCGGCACCGCCGCGCAGATGCGGCTTCACCTGCAGCAGCCAGGTCACCGCCGCCTGCGGGTCGAGGTCCCACAGCAGAACGCCGAGGCCCTCGGATGCCGCCTGCCAGGCAAGGTTCACCGCCGCCGTGGTCTTCCCGACGCCACCCTTGGTGCTGTACACCGCGATCACCGTTGCCGCCACGGAGCCATCCTGTCACGACTTGCCTCAGGCAGGACGTCCCAGATCGAGCCGCGCACAACCGCAGTTCGCGCCTGAAGCGCATCGAGGCCAGACCGAGGTCGTTTCCCGGACTCAGGCGCGCGAGCGCCCAGCCGCCGACCCGCGGTCGCCGTCCGCGGGCTGCGCCGCATCGCGGCGGCCGAAGCGCGAGCGGAGCCCCCACGCGGTCACCCGCGCGGTGGCCTCGAGCACGATCATGGGACTCATCTTCGACCGCCCGCGCACCCGCTCGACGAAGGTCACGGGCACCTCGACGACGACCAGGCCGGCCTCGCGCGCGTGCCAGAGCATGTCCACCTGGAAGCCGTACCCGCGCGTGTGCACGTCCTCGAGCCGGATGCGGCGCAGCGCGTCGGCCCGGAACGCCCGGTACCCCGCCGTCGCGTCGCGCGTGTCGAGGCGCAGCAGCGATGCGGGCGTACGCGCTCCCCCACCGCGAGAGCAGCTCCCGGTGGCGCGGCCAGTTCTCGATCGACCCGCCCGGCACCCACCGCGACCCGATCACGAGGTCGACGCGCCGGCCCGCGGCATCCGTGCCCTCGAGCCCCTCGAGCAGCCGCGGCAGCTGCTCGGGCAGGTGCGAGCCGTCGGCGTCGAGCTGCACGATCGGGTCGTAGCCCTGGTCGAGCGCCCAGCCGAACGCCTCGAGGTAGGCGGCGCCCAACCCGTCCTTCGCGGTGCGGTGCAGCACGTGCACCGCGGGGTCCGCCGCGGCCAGCTCGTCGGCCAGCGCACCGGTGCCGTCGGGCGAGGAGTCGTCGACCACGAGCACGGACGCCTCGGGCACGGCGGCGCGCACGCGGGCGACCGTGTCGGCGAGGTTCTCGCGCTCGTTGTAGGTCGGGATCACGACGAGTGTGCCGGCCATTCGCTCCCTCACCTCGGGCAGATGTGTCCGCGCTATCGTAGCCGCCCGCGGGCCCGCGAGACGTCCCGGGCCTCGCCGGCGCGACCGCCCGGGGTCAGCGCACGCCGGCCATCAGGCGCAGCACCGGCTTGCGGCCGAGCCACAGGGCACCGCCCAGCACGATCGCGATGCCGCCGAGGATGCCGAAGTAGGTGGCCTCGTTCACGACCGTGTAGAGCTCGGCGAGCTGTCCGGCGATCGAGGTGCCGAGCGCCACCGAGAGGAAGAACAGCGCCACCATCTGGGTGTGGAAGAGCTTGGGCGCCAGCTTCGTGGTGACCGAGAGCCCGACGGGCGACAGCAGCAGCTCGGCGACCGTGAACACGAACAGGATGAGCACGATCCAGAGCAGCGGCGTCGAGTTCGGCCCGCCGTCGGCGAACGGCAGGAAGAGCAGGAAGGCGACGCCCATGATCGCGGTGCCGAGCGCGAACTTCACGGGCGTCGACGGCTGCCGGTCGCCCAGCTTCGTCCAGATCGCGGCGAAGACGCCCGAGAGGATGATGATGAAGATCGGGTTGATCGACTGCACCCACGGCACCGGCATCTCCCAGCCGAAGAGGTTGCGGTTCAGCTGCTCGTCGGAGTAGATCGTGAGCACCGTGAACTGCTGCTGGTACAGCGACCAGAACGCCGACGCTCGCGATGAAGAGCGGGATGAACGCGTAGACGCGGCTGCGCTCGGTCGACGTGATGCGGTGGCTGGAGATGATCACGACGAAGTACGACGATCGCGGCGACGACGGTGCCGCCGATCACCCACGTGACCAGGTTCTGCGGGGTGATCAGGCGCGTCAGCACGAGCCCAGCGACGACGAGCACGAACGCGATCCCGATGCCGATCACGATGCCCCGCCGGTTGCCGGGCAGCGGGTTCGCCACGACGGATGCCTCGGGCGGCAGGCTCTTCCGTCCGAACGCGTACTGCGTGAGGCCGATCGCCATGCCCACCGCGGCGAGCGCGAAGCCCCAGTGGAAGCCCCACTGCTGCTGCACGATGCCGGTGAGGAGCGGACCGAAGAACGCGCCGAGGTTGATGCCGAGGTAGAAGATCGAGAACCCGGCGTCGCGCCGGGGGTCGTGCTCGGAGTACAGCGTGCCGACGCACGGCCGTGGCGTTCGCCTTCAGCCCGCCCGAGCCGAGCGCGACGAGCAGCAGCCCGACGCCGACGCCCACGAATCCGGGCAGTCGCGGCGAGCGCGATGTGCCCCGCCATGATCACGATGGCGCTGTAGAACAGCACGCGTTCGGAGCCGAGCAGCCGGTCGGCGATCCACGCGCCGAGGATCGTCGAGAGGTAGACCGCGCCGCCGTATGCGCCGACGATGCCCGCGGCATCCGTCTGGTCCATGCCGAGGCCGCCGTCGACGGCCGAGTAGTACAGGTACAGCAGCAGGATCCCCTGCATGCCGTAGAAGCTGAAGCGCTCCCACATCTCCACGCCGAAGATGTGCACGAGCGGCCTCGGCTGTCCGAGGAATCCGTGGTCCCCCGAGGTGTCGCGTTCCCCGCCCTGGTCGACGCCAGGCTCAGGTGGTCCGTACTCCCCCGGGGCAGGTTCGGTGACGCTGCCCATGGGGTGAGCCTAGACCTGCGAGAACGGATGCCGCGAGGGGTCGCTCCGCTTGCCGCCCGCGCGCGGCGGTGGTGGACTGGCGGTGCGCCGGGACCGTCTCGGCGCGACATCCGTCTTCGAGCAGTGAGGCGCGCATGCCCGATCGGCCGTCACCGCGACGCGGCGCGACCGCCGGTTCGCTGGCGATCGACGGCGGCGTGCGCGTGGCGCTGGGCCGGCCCGCGGCGTTCGACCGCGACCGCGCGCTGCGCCTGCTCGGGCGCGGCCGAGCGGGCCCGCGCCGCCGGCCTGGCGCGCGACGATCGCCTGCGACCGGTTCCTCCTCGGGCGGATGCTGCTGCGCGACCTCGCCGCGGACGCCGGCGGCTGCGCGGCCGAGCAGGTCGCGGTCGACGGCCGCGTGCGAGCGCTGCGGCGCCGAGCACGGTCGCCCGCGACTCCGCTGGCCGGATGCCGCGGGGCCGGCCCCCGTCGGTCGGCCTGGCCTCGTGCGACGGGCTGGTGGTCGCCGCGCTCGCCCCGCCGGGCGTCGCGGTCGGCATCGACGTGGAGCGGCCGCGGGCGGCGACGACCCGAGCGCGGAGGCCGAACGGCGCGACGCGGTCGCCCAGCTGCTCGGCGGCCCGCGCCGCACGGCGATCCGCGCGCTGGGTGCGCGCCGAGGCCGTGCTGAAGGCCGACGGCCGCGGCCTGCGCGTCGGACCCGGCCCAGGTGCGTCTTCGACGGCGACCGCGCGCGCCTCCGCCGACCGGGCCGACGACGTTCCGGCTCGTCGATCGCCGGATCGACGGCTGCCTCGTCAGCGTCGCCGTCGCGAGCCGCCGTGCCGCCGCCCGTGACCGGCCGCCGGCGGCCGGCAGCGCCGGCAGCGCCGGGTGGTAGAGCCACGCCTCGAAGAACGCGCGCGAAGTCGCGACCGCGTGCGCGCGGCGACGAGCGTCGATGAAGTCGGCCGTCGTCGCCGTGGCCGTGCCGGCGCGTCCGCCGCCCAGTCGCGCAGCACGCCGAAGAACTCGGCGTCGCCGAGCTCGAGTCGCAGCGCGTGCAGGGTCAGCGCGCCGCGCTTGTAGAGGCGGTCGTCGAACATGTTGGCCGGGCCGGGGTCGCCGATGAGGAGGTCTGCGGGCAGGCGCGCGAGCCGCGCGTGGTGGTGCCTGGCGAGCTGGTCGGCCGTGGCCTGGCCCGAGGCATCCGACCACAGCCACTCGGCGTAGCAGCAGAAGCCCTCGTTCAGCCAGATGTCCTGCCAGCGCGCGAGCCCGACGCTGTTGCCGAACCACTGGTGGGCGAGCTCGTGGGCGATGAGCCGCTGCTCGCCGCCGTGCGCCGTCGACGTGGTTCGCGCCGAACACCGCGAGCCCCTGCGCCTCGAGCGGGATCTCGAGCTCGTCGGCCGTCACGACGACCGCGTACCGCCCGAACGGGTAGGGCCCGAAGCGCTCCTCGAACACCTCGAGCATCGCGCGGCAGCGGGGCGAAGTCGGCGCGCACCTCGCGCTCGAGCGCACGCGGGAAGTACACGTCGCACCTCCGCGCCGTCGAACGCGAGCGACCGCTTCGCGTACCGGCCCGACCTGCACCATGACCAGGTAGCTCGCCGTGGGCTCGCGCTGGTCGTAGACCCACACGCCCTGCCCGCTGATGACCCGGTGGTCCTCGAGCTCGCCGTTGGCCACGACGGTGTACGCGGCATCCGTCTCGAAGCGGATGCGGTAGCTCGCCTTGTCGAACGGGTGGTCGTTGCACGGGAACCACGTCGGCGCCCCCGACGGCTGCGACGCCACCAGCACGCCGTCGTCGAGCTCCTCCCAGCCGATCGTCGCCCCACCACCGCGTGCGCCGGGGCTTCGGGGCGCCGCCGTACTCGACGACGACGAGGACCTCGGCGCCGGTCTCGATGGGCCGCGTGCGGGGTGATGCGCAGCTTGCCGTGCGCCTGGCGGAAGTCCGCCCTGCGCCCGTCGACCCGCACGCCCGAGGCCGAGAGCCCGACCAGGTCGAGGCTGAACCGCGCGAGCCGCTGGTGCGCCCGCAGCAGCAGCTCGGCGGTGCCGTCGAGCCGGTTGCGGGCGATGCGGTACCGCAGCGACAGCGAGATCGAGATCGTGCTGTAGCCGCCGTTGCCGCTCTGCGGCAGGTAGGCGTCTCCCGCGGTGTCGACCCCGATCTCGGCGGCGTCCATCAGCGCACCTGCGCGTGGTAGTCGGCGACGCGCACGGCGCGCCACGGGCCGATCGGGTTGCCGCTCCACCGGCTGCCGACGGGCACCTCCTCGCCGCGCATCACGAGCGAGGCGGGGCCGACGGTCGCGTGCGCGCCGATCCGCGCGGCGGGAAGGATCACGCTGTGCGGCCCGAGCGTCGCGCCCGGCTCGATGGTGACCTGGTCCATGCTCATGATTCGATCATGGAACAGGTGCGTCTGCACCACGCAGCCGCGATTCACCGTGGATCCGTCGCCGAGGGTGACGAGATCGGCCTCGGGCAGCCAGTAGCTGTCGCACCAGACGCCGCGGCCGATCCGGGCGCCGAGCGTGCGCAGCCACACGGCGAGGGCCGGGGTTCCGGCCGCGGCGTGGGCGAACCACGGCGCGGCGACCATCTCGACGAACGTGTCCGACACCTCGGTGCGCCAGACGAAGCTCGACCAGAGCGGATGCTCCCCCGCCCTGATGCGCCCGACGAACGCCCACTTCGCGATCGTCGACACGCAGCGCGGCCACCGCGCCGGCGGCGAGCATCACGATGCCGCTGAGCAGCAGCGCGACGAGCACGCCGAACGCGGAGGTGAGCGCCGCGAGCGTGAACAGCACGGCGAGGCCGATCGCGCACGTGACGAACACCGGCACGATCCGGCAGAGCTCCCACAGCGCGCGGGCGACCCGCAGGCGGAGCGGCGGCCGGTAGGTGCGGCTCTCGTCGGTCTCGAGCGACGAGCGGCGCAGCCGCACCGGCGGCGAGCCGAGCCACGACGTGCCCGGCTTCGACTTCGGCGGGCGCCACCGAGAGCACCGCGACGAGCGCGTCGCGCGCGAGCCGATGGCCGGCGGCCGCGATGCCCGAGTTGCCGAGGAACGCCCGCTTGCCGATGCGCGCCCGGTCCAGCCGCATCCAGCCGCCCTGCAGCTCGTAGGAGGCGACCATGGTGTCGTCGGCGAGGAACGCGTGGTCGTCGATCGTCGTCATCGACGGGATGAGGAGCACGGTCGACGCCTCGACGCCGCGCCCCACCTCGGCGCCGAGCAGGCGCAGCCACACGGGCGTGAACAGGCTCGAGTACAGCGGGAACAGGATCGTGCGCGAGGCGTCCAGCAGCCGCTCGGTCGTCCAGGCCTGCCAGCCGATGCGGCTGCGCACCGGATGCCGCCCCTCGCGCAGCCCGATGGTGAGGAGCCGCACGGCGATCACGACGAGCCCGGCGAAGACGACGCCGGCGACGAGCGTGGCCGGGACCAGCCACGCGAGCGCGCGCAGCGCGGCCTCGCCGAGCGTGCTCGACGCCGGCCATGCCCGCGGCGACCACCGCGCCGCCCGCGGCGAAGGCCGCGATCGGCAGCAGCGAGAGGAGGAGCGACGAGGCGCCGTACGCGATGAGCCAGCGCGTGCGCCGGGGCGGCTCGTCGGTGGCGGGAGCGGCGGGGCCGATCCGCTCGGCCGGCGATCCCGCCCAGCGCTGGCCGCGCGGGCACGCGACCGAAGACCGCCGAGCCCGGCGCGATCTCGGCGCCCTTCCCGATCCGGGCGCCCGGCAGCAGCGTGCTGCGCGCGCCGATCGTCGAGCCGGCGCCGATGCGCACCCGGCCGATGCGCACGACGTCGCCGTCGATCCACGTGCCGGCGAGGTCGACCTCGGGCTCGATCGCGGCGCGGTCGCCGATCGTCAGCATGCCGGTGACGGGCGGCAGCGTGTGCAGGTCGACGTCCTCGCCGATCCTCGCGCCGAGCGCGCGGGCGTAGTTCGACACCCACGGGGCGCCGGCGAGCCCGACCGCGTCGACCTGGTGGGCGATCTGGTCGGCGAGCCACATGCGCAGGTGCACCGCGCCGCCGCGCGGGTAGTCGCCCGGCTCGAGGCCGGCGAGCAGGATCCGCGCCCCCGCGATCGCGATGGCCATGCGGCCGAAGGGCGTGGCGAAGATCGCGAGGCCGACGAGGAGCACCCACAGCGGCACCGTCGGCAGGAATCCGAATCCGTCGCTCACCGCGTCGAGGATCGTCGTCGCCGTGAGCAGGTAGAGCAGCCATCGCGCGCCGCTCAGGATGAAGAGCGGCACGCCGACGAGCGTCTGCACCCACTGCGTGCCCCGCGGCGTCGGGATCGGCTGCCGGAAGGTCGACGCGGCCGAGCCCGGCTCGGGCGCCCGCGCCTCGAGCTCGTCGGCCATCGAGCCGAGGCGGGGGTGGTCGTAGATGTCGGCGACCGTGAACTCCGGGTCGCGGGCCCGGATGCGGCTGACCAGCTGCGCGGCCGCGAGCGACCCGCCGCCGAGGTCGAAGAAGCTCGCGTCCGGCTCCGACACCGGCACGCCGAGCACGGCCTGCCACTGCTCGGCGAGCCAGGCCGCGGATGCCCCGAGGCCCGCGGCATCGGGCTCGACACCGGGCAGCGGCCAGGGCAGGGCGGCGCGGTCGACCTTGCCGGAGGTGCGGGTCGGGAGCTCGTCGACGACCGCGAGCAGCGGCACGAGCGCGGCCGGGAGCTCCTCGGCGAGGCGGGCCCGGGCCGCGGCGCGGTCGAACCCGTCGGTCACCGACGAGGTAGCCGACGAGCACCTGGTTGCCCGCCTCGGTGCGGCGCACGGCGGCCGCCGCGCCCGATCACGCCGGGCAGCGCCTGCAGCGCCGACTCGATCTCGCCGAGCTCGATGCGCCGGCCGCCGACCTTCACCTGGTCGTCGGCGCGGCCCTGGAAGAGCAGCCCCTCGCGGTCGAACACCACGAGGTCGCCCGAGCGGTAGGCGCGCTCCCAGCCGAGCGTCGGCATCGGCGAGTACTTCGCCGCGTCCTTCTCGGGGTCGAGGTAGCGGGCGAGGCCGACGCCGCCGATGATGAGCTCGCCCGTCTCGCCGTCGGCGACCGGACGCCCCTCGGCGTCGACCACGGCGAGCGCCCAGCCGTCGAGCGGCAGGCCGATGCGCACCGGGCCGACGCCGTCGAGGAGCGCCGCGCAGGCGACGACGGTGGCCTCGGTCGGGCCGTACGTGTTCCACACCTCGCGCTCGGGCGAGACGAGGCGCGCGGCGAGCTCGGGCGGCACGGCCTCGCCGCCGAAGATCAGCAGCCGCACGTTCTCGATCGCCTCGGCCGGCCACAGCGCGGCGAGCGTCGGCACGGTCGAGACGACGGAGATGCCGTGCGTCACCATCCACGGACCGAGGTCCATGCCGCTGCGCACGAGGCTGCGGGGTGCGGGCACGAGGCACGCGCCGTGCCGCCAGGCGAGCCACATCTCCTCGCAGGATGCGTCGAAGGCCACCGAGAGGCCGGCCAGCACGCGGTCGCCGGGCCCGAGCGGCGCCTCCTGCAGGAACAGCCCCGCCTCGGCGTCGACGAAGGCGGCCGCCGAGCGATGCGTCACCGCGACGCCCTTCGGCGTGCCGGTCGATCCCGAGGTGAAGATGATCCACGCGTCGTCGTCGAGGCCCGGCGGCGTCGCGACGGGGGTCGCGTGCGTGCTGGGGTGCGGCGGCGTCGCCGTCGAACAACGCCTCGGGCGAGGCATCCGGTTCGACGTCGCCGCTCGTCGGCTCGAACGCGCCGCGGCCGCGTGATCACGCCGCGCACGCCGGCCTCGCCGAACACGAGCCGGGCGCGCTCCTCGGGGTCGTCGGCGTCGACGGGCACGTACGCGGCGCCCGCGGCCATCGCCGCCGAGGATCGCGATGTAGAGCTCGCGCGAGCCCGACGGCATCCGGATGCCGACGCGGTCGCCGCGACGCACGCCCGCCGCGTGCAGGCGGGCGGCGGTGCGCACCACGCGCGCCATGAGCTCGCGGTAGCTGAGCGCGCCGTCGGCGTCCTCGAGCGCCGACGCGTCGGGATGCGCCAGCGTCGTCGCGCGCAGCACGTCGATGCAGCGTTCGCGGCGGCGGCGCGAGTGCCGAGCGGTCGAGGATGCCGGGGGCGTCAGCGGTCACGTGACCTCCTGCTCGGAACGGATGTCGGGTGCCGCCCGCGCGCGACGCAGGCGACCACCCGACGCCCGCAAGCTTCAGCCGCGGAGGGAAACGACCAGTTGCGCCTTCGTGAACCGCGAGTAGCCGGGGATGCCGCGCTCGCGCGCGAGCCGCGCAGCTGCGCGACGGTCATCGCCTCGAGTGCGCCGTCGAGGTCGTTCGAGGAGCCGCCGGTCCGCGTGACCGTCGTGGCTCCGTCGGTCCGCTTCACGACCGCGGCGCCTTCGCGGCGGGTCTTCGCCGCCGCGGCCTTCGGCTTCGCCGCGCGGCCTTCGTCGCCGCGGCCTTGCGTCGCCGCGGGCTTCGTCGCCGCGGCCGCCTTCGTCGCCGGTGCGCCTTCGCCGCGGTGCCTTCGCCGCAGACGTCTTCGCCGCGCGCCGCAGGCCGCTTCGTCGCGGGCTTCGACGTCGCCGCCGATGCCGCGGCCGCCGGGGCCTTCACGGCCGCCGCCGTGGCGGCCGGACCCGTCGCGGCCGCCCTCGCGGTCGGCGTCGTCAGCACGGGCACGGCCGGCGCCTTCGCCGAGCTCGGCTGGCCTTCGCCGCCGACTTCGGCGCCTTCGCCGGCGCTTCGGCCTCGGCTTCGAGGTCGCGACCTTCGACGGCTTCGCCGATGTCGACGGCATCCTCCGTCGCGCGGCCCGCTGGCCTTCGCCGCCCGCGCCTCCGCCACGAGGACCGCGAGCTTCGCCTCGACCTTCGCCGCCTTCTTGCGAGCCGCCGTGTCGGCCTTCTCTGCGAGCCGCTTGGCCTTCGCCACCGCATCCTTCGCGGCGTCGAGCGCCTTCGCGGCCTTCTTCTCCTTCTTGCTCCGTGCCATCGTCCACCCCTGACCGAGCCGTCCGCCGAGAGTGCCGCGGTACGCGTCATCGTATCGCGGGACCCTTCGCGCCATGGCGGCGGCGACGCGTGCGCGGTATCGGTCGCGGGAGTATCTACAGCGAGGACGACCGGATCTGCGGCACGCCGCCACCGGCCGACGAGGGGAATCCGATGGCCAGGCTCGTACGCGCCGTGCTCGCGGCGACGGTGACCGCAGCGGTCGCCGGCGCCCTCGGCGGGTGCGCACTTCTTCGCGTCCGGTCGAGCGGTTCGACCGACGAGACGACGATCAACGAGGACATCTCGCACGATCCAGCTCGTCGACTCCGTCGGGCAGCGTCACCGTGCGCGGCGCGAGGGCGCCACCGAAGTCGATCGATCGAGCGCACGCTGTCGTACCGCGGCGAGCTCGACGGTCGAGGAGACCCACGGGTGTCGACGGCGACACGCTCGAGCTCCGCGGCTGCGGCCGCCGCTGCGTCGTCGACTACACGATCGACGTGCCGTCGGGTGTCGACGTGCGCGGCTCCGACCTCGAACGGCGCGATCGAGCTGGAGCGACGTCGGCGAGGTCGACGTGCAGACGAGCAACGGGCGCATCGAGCTCGAGGACGTCACCGGCAGCGTCGTCGCCCAGACCTCGAACGGCCGCATCTCGGGCAGCGACCTCTCCGGCGACGGCGTGCGCGCGACCACGTCGAACGGCGCCATCGAGCTGGAGCTCGGCACCGCGCAGGACGTCGAGGCGAGCACCTCGAACGGCGCCGATCCGGCCTCACCGTGCCCGCCGACTGCTACCAGGTCTCCACCGAGACGTCGAACGGCGCGCACCGACGTCGGCATCCCGAACGACTCCGACGGCCGATTCAGCCTCGACCTGCGCACCTCCAACGGCTCGATCACCGTCGAGGAGGACTAGCCGGCGAGCCGGGCGATGCGAGCCCGCGCAGCTCGTCGAGCACGGCGGCGAGCTGGTCGACGGCCCAGTCGAGGTCGGCCTCCTCGACCACGATCGGCGGCGCCAGGCGGATGGTGGAGCCGTGCGTGTCCTTCGCCAGCACGCCGCGGCGCATGAGCGCCTCGCACACCTCGCGTCCGGTGCCGATCGCCGGGTCGATGTCGATGCCGGCCCACAGCCCGGCGCCGCGCACCGCCACGACGCCGTGGCCGACGAGCGCCTCGAGGCGGTCGTGCAGGTGCGCGCCGAGCGTCACGCGCGCGCTCCTGCGGCTCGCCCGTCGCGAGCATGCGCACGACCTCGAGGCCCACGGCCGCGGCGAGCGGGTTGCCGCCGAACGTCGAGCCGTGCTGGCCGGGCCGCAGCACGCCGAGCACGTCGCGGTCGCCGACCACGGCGGAGACCGGCACGATGCCGCCGCCGAGCGCCTTGCCGAGCAGGTACAGGTCGGGCACGACGCCCACGAGCTCGCACGCGAACGTCGCATCCGACGCGGCCGAGGCCCGACTGGATCTCGTCGGCGATGAGCAGCACGTTCCGCTCGCGGGTGAGCTCGCGCAGCGACGGCAGGAAGTCGGCGGGCGGCACGACGATGCCGGACTCGCCCTGGATCGGCTCGACGAGCACGGCGACCGTGTTCTCGTCGATGGCCGCGGCCACCGCGGCGGCGTCGCCGTACGGCACCATCCGGAACCCGGGCGTGTACGGCCCGAAGTCGTCGTGCGCGTCGGGGTCGTCGCTGAACGAGATGATCGTCGTGGTGCGGCCGTGGAAGTTGCCGGCCATCACGATGATGTTCGCGGCATCCGGGGCCACGCCCTTCACCCGGTAGCCCCACGCGCGCGCGACCTTGATGCCCGACTCCACGGCCTCGGCGCCGGTGTTCATCGGCAGCACCATGTCCTTGCCGCACAGCGCGGCGAGCTCGGTGACGAACGGGCCGAGCCGGTCGTTGTGGAACGCGCGGCTCGTGAGCGTGATGCGGTCGAGCTGCTCGCGCGCGGCGGCGACGAGCCGCGGGTTGCCGTGCCCGAAGTTCACCGCCGAGTAGGCGGCGAGGCAGTCGAGGTAGCGCCGGCCGTCGACGTCGGTCACCCAGGCGCCCTCGCCGGATGCCACGACGACGGGCAGCGGGTGGTAGTTGTGGGCGGCGTGCTCGTCCTCGAGGCGCGATCGGCCGTCGCTCGTGCGCGAGTCGGTCGGTCGTCGCGGACGCGTGTCGAGGGGTCATCGGCGCAGCTCCAGGGTGCAGCACTTGACGCCGCCGCCGCCGAGCAGCAGCTCGGACAGGTCGACGCCGATCGGGTTGTAGCCGTGCTCGCGCAGCTGGCGCTCGAAGTCGGTGGCGCGCGAGGCGATGACCACGTTGTAGCCGTCGCTGAACGAGTTGAGGCCGAGCACCGCGGCATCCGTCTCGTTCACGAGGATCGCATCGGGATACCGCTCCTGCAGCACCGCGAGGGATGCCGCGTCGAACGCGCCCGGCAGGTAGGCGATGTGCTCCTGCCCCGGGGTGGCGTCGAGCACGGCGACGCGCGGTGTCGAGGTGGTAGAAGTTCGGGTCGATGAGCCGCAGCGTCACGACCTCGCGCCCGTAGATGCGCGCCGAGCTCCTGGTGCGAGCAGGGAGTCGCTGCGGAACCCGGTGCCGGCGAGGATCGTGTCGCCGACGAGCAGGAAGTCGCCCTCGCCCTCGTTGACCTCCTCGGGCTCGCGCACGTCGAAGCCCGCGCCGCGGAACCAGTCCATGTACGCCGGGCCCTCGGGCTGGCGCTCGGGGTGGGTGAACTTCGCGCCGTAGGCGATGTTGTCGATCACGAAGCCGCCGTTCGCGGCGTAGACCATGTCGGGCAGGCCCTGCGATCGGGTCGATGAGCTGCACGTCGTAGCCCAGTGCCGAGATACGTGTCGTAGAGCACCTGCCACTGCGCGAGCGCGAGGTTCGTGTCGGTGGGCTCGGCGGGGTTCATCCACGGGTTGATCCGGTAGACGACGGTGAAGTGCTCGGGGCGGCACATGAGCACGGTGCGTCCGGTGGGGCGTCGCTCGGGCCGGGTGCCCGGCTGCTCGTCGGTCTCGATCACGGTCGACATCTCACTCCTCGGTCGGGTCGGCGGATGTCGCGGCGCACCGTGCGGGCGACATCAGCACTGTTGGCAATGTCGGCGGACCAGGTCGCTCTTGCGAGCCTCGACGACGACGTTCGGGTTGCGCCGCCGTCGAGACGCCACTCTCAGTGTGAACCGACGGCGTCGCAGTTCCGGGCGTCGCTGCGCAATCTTCCTGCTCGTTCCCGGCGCATCCGCGATATTCGTGCGCGACGTCGAGCGTCGAGGCCGCAGTGCGAGCGTGAGAGCGGTTGCCCACGGCGCCCGCGTGCGGCATCCTGTTGCACGACCCGGCTCCCCCGCCGGACGGACCGATGGAGGCCGCATTGGACGAACCCGCGCACGACGAGCGGATGCGGCGACTGCAGCGGATCGCCTACGGGGCGGTGGCGAGCGACGCGGAGCGTGACGGCGGCACTCGCCGAGCTCGAGGCCCTGCGGCGCGAGCGCGGCCGACGATGCGACGGCGAGAGCGACCGCCGGACGCCGTCGCGCGAACGCGCCGCACCCCGGTGCACGAGCGCACGCCGACCGGATCGATCGCGTCGCGGTCTCCGAGTGGATCGCGGCGTCCGACGCGGCATCCGTGCGCCGGTTCCGCTGGGCGATCGCCGCCGGCACCGCCGCGCTGCTCGTCGGCGTCGCGCGTCGGCTGGCAGGTCGTCGCGCGCCGGATGCTCGACCTCGGAGCCGTCGCCGCGGCGGCCGTCGCCACGTGCCGGCGCCCGACGGCCTCACGGTGCCGGTCGACCAGACGTCGATGCCGCGGACTGTTCGAGGCCGCGCCGGGCCCGGCCGACGTGCCGCGCGTCGCCGACGCCCGACCCGCGCATCGCGCCCGACGACTACCGCCTGCTCGTCACGCGGCCCGACGGGGTGGCGCTGCATGTCGCCCGCCTCGACGGCGGCGACGACGTCTGCGCGGTGCTCGCGATCCCCGGCGGCGTCTCGACGATGGGCTCATGCACCCAGGACGGCCTGTTCCCCGAGGGCGGCCTCTGGGTCGAGGCCTTCGTGACGGGCGACCTCGGCCTCATCCGGGGCACCATCCACCCGAACGGCACCGCGGAGCTGACACCGTGCGACTACATGCCGGGCCCGGTGCAGGTCGCCGAGGGCTGACTCAGCCGTTCTTCGCGTCGCGCCAGGCGAGCCACTCGCGGCACCGTGCCGAGGTCGTAGTCGGGCCCGCTGATGCCCGAGCGTGAACAGGCGCACGCCCGCGTCGTACAGCGCGTCCGCGTAGTCGAGGTCGACGCGGTGCCGGGTGAGCTCGTTCGACACCGTGATCTGCGAGACGTCGCGGCCGACCTCGTCGCCCCAGCGCGCGAGCACGTCGAGCTTGTGCGGCAGGTCGGCGGGCGAGACGAACGAGTGCCAGATGTCGGCGTGCCTCGCCACGATCTTCAGGGTCTTCTGCTCGCCCTTGCCGCCGATCATCACCGGGATCCTGCGCGTCGGCGGCGGGTCGAGCTTCGCCCAGCGGGCCTCGATGCGCGGCATCGCGTCGGCGAGCGCGTTGAGGCGCGTGCCCGGGGTGCCGAACTCGTAGCCGTACTCGTCGTAGTCCTGCTGGAACCAGCCCGAGCCGGTGCCGAAGATGAACCGCCCGGGGCCGTCGCCCTTCGCGCTGATGTGGTCGATGGTGCGGGCCATGTCGGCCTGCAGGTCGGCGTTGCGGTACGAGTTGCAGCTCACGAGCGTGCCGAACTCGACGCGTTCGGTCTGCTCGGCCCACGCGCCGATCATGGTCCAGGCCTCGAAGTGCCGGCCCTCGTGGCCGCGGGTGAGCGGGAAGAAGTGGTCCCAGTTGAAGACGATGTCGACGCCCGAGCTCCTCGAGGCGGAGCACGGTGTCGCGGATCGCGGAGTAGCGGGCGTGCTGCGGCTGCACCTGGATGCCGAGCCGCACGGGGGCCTGTCGGGTCATGCATTCGAGCCTAGGCACGCGGACGAAGCCCGGACTCCAACGCAGGAATTCTGCGTGCGGGGCTGTGACAACGCAACGAATCGACGTACACTCCGAGCATGGACAACCTCGATCGCGCCATCCTCGACCTGCTCCGCCAGAACGCGCGCGCGGGCTACGGCGACATCGGCTCGTCCGTCGGCCTCTCCGCGTCGGCGGTGAAGCGCCGCGTCGACCGGCTCGTCGCCGACGGCGTCATCCGCTCGTTCACGATCCAGGTCGACCCCGCCGTCGACGGCATGAGCACCGAGGCGTACGTCGAGCTGTTCTGCCGCGGCACCGTCGCGCCCGACGAGCTGCAGCGCATCCTGCAGGGCGTGCCCGAGGTCGTCTACGCCGGCACCGTCACGGGCAGCGCCGACGCGATCGTGCACATGCGGGCGCGCGACATCACCTCGCTCGAGGACGCGCTCGAACGCGTGCGCATCGCCCCCAACGTCGACCACACGCGCAGCGCGATCGTGCTCTCGCGGCTCGTGAACCGCAACCGGGACTGACGATGACGGATGCCGCGGGCGAGGCGAGCGACGCATGAAGCTGTCGATCGACCCCGCCGCCTCCGCCCCGCCCTTCGAGCAGCTGCGCCGGCAGGTGACCGACGCCGTGGCCGAGGGTCGCTCGCGCCCGGCGCGCGGATGCCCACGGTGCGCGCCCTCGCCGCCGAGCTCGACCTCGCCGTCAACACGGTCGCCAAGGCGTACCGGGCGCTCGAGGACGACCACGTGATCGAGAGCCGCGGCCGGGCGGGCAGCTTCGTCTCGGCGACGGGCGACCCGGTCGACGCGCGAGGCGCAGCTCGCGGCGATCGCCTTCGCCGACCGGGTGCACCACCTCGGCATCGACCGCGCGACCGGCGCTCGCGCCTCGTGGACCGTCGGCGCTCGACGCCGGAAGCGGTGACCGCGCGGCTCGCGCGATCCGCACGGCTCGCGCCGCCGCGCGCGTCACCCCTCGGGGATCGGCTCCTTCGGCAGCTTGCGCACGCGGGCGCGGCGGCGACGGCGTTCGGGGATCATCGAGCGCATCTCCTCGAGCCTGCCGAAGCAGAGCAGCCGGTCCTCGGCCTCGAGCACCACGCCCTTGCGCGGGTTGGGGATCACGGTCGTGCCGCGGTGCAGGGTGAGCACCGTGATGTCGCGGTCCCACAGGCCCGATTCGCCGAGCGTCTTGCCGATGAGGTCGGCGTCGCCGTGCACGAGCAGCTCGGCGACGCCGTAGCCGGTCGACACGGTGAGGCGCTGGCGCACGTCGATCTCGGGGAACGCGACCTGGTTGGCGATGTAGTCGATGATGGCGCCGGCGACGTCGAGCTTCGTCGCCGTCTCGATGCCCTCGAGGCCCGGCGAGGAGTTCACCTCCATGACGAGCGGGCCCTCGTTGCCCTCGAGCATGTCGACGCCGGCGACCTTCAGGCCCATGATCTGCGCCGAGCGCACCGCGACCTGCTCGTACTCGGGCGAGAGCTCGACCGGCTCGACGGTGCCGCCGCGGTGCACGTTCGACCGGAACTCGTCGCCCGTCGCCACGCGCCGCATGGCCGCGACGACGCGATCGCCGACGACGAGGGCACGGATGTCGCGACCGCGGCTCTCGGCGATGAACCGCTGGATGAGCACGTTCTGCTTCGTCGAGTGCAGCGTCTCGATGATCGCCTCGGCGACCTTCACCTCGGGCGCGAGGATCACGCCGATGCCCTGCGTGCCCTCGAGCAGCTTGATCACGACCGGCGCGCCGCCGACGAGCGCGATCGCCGGACGCACGTCGGCGCGGTTGCGCACGAACGCCGTGGCGGGCATGCCGATGTTGTGCCGGGAGAGGATCTGGTTCGCGCGCAGCTTGTCGCGCGAGTTCGTGATGCCGTTCGCGGTGTTCGGCGTGTAGACGTCCATCTGCTCGAACTGGCGCACCACGGCGGTGCCGAAGTACGTGATCGAGTTGCCGATGCGGGGCACGATCGCGTCGTAGTCCGACAGCGGGCGACCGCGGTACTGCAGGTCGGGCTCGGGCCCCGAGAGGTCGATCGCGAACCGCAGGGTGTTCAGCACCTTGACGTCGTGGCCGCGTTGCAGCGCCGCTGCGCGGAGTCGCTGCGTGGAGTACGCCTGCGGGGCGCGCGAGAGGATCGCCAGTTTCATCGTTGAGCCCCTGAGAAGATGGTCGAGTGACGAGAGCCCTCTCATTCAAGCACCATCGCCGGATGGCGCGAATGGGTGAGCCTGCCCGGAGCGGGCGTTCCGTGGATCAAGGCGAAGCTCGACACCGGCGCACGCACGTCGTCGCTGCACGCGTTCGACCTCGAGGAGATCGAGCTGCCCGACGGCACGCGACGGCGTCCGGTTCGGCGTGCGCCCGTGGCAGGACAGCGACGAGGACGCGGTCGTGGTCGAGTGCCCCGTGCACGACCGCCGCACGATCCGCAGCTCGTCGGGCCACACCGAGGAGCGCATCGTCGTGCTCATGGACGTCGACGCTCATCGGGCGCGCCGATGACGATCGAGATCACGCTCACCAACCGCGACGAGATGGGCTTCCGCATGCTCATCGGCCGCGAGGCGCTGCGCAACGGATTCCTCGTCGCCGCGGGCGAGTCGTTCCTCGGCGGACGCGCGCCGCGACCGGTGCGGCGCCTCAACCGCGGCCGCTGAGCGCGGGCTCCGCGCCGCTCGCCGCGGCACGCCGCCGCGCGGCATCCGCATGCTGGAGCGAGGTTTCCGCGCTGGAGCCCGAGATGTTCGGCACTCCACCGCAGAAACCTCACTCCGCCGCGCGTGCGGCGCGCCTAGATCACGCCGTCGGAGATCGTCGTCGGGTTGCCGAAGCGGTGGTTCGTGATCGAGATCGCCTGCTCGTGCAGGAACGGCAGCAGCTCGACGCGACCCGACGGGGTCACGGGGTGCGACCACACCGCGACATCCGGAGTGCCGCCGAGGGCCTCGGCGAGCGCCGATGCCCCGCCGCCGAGCAGGCGCACGCGGGTGGATCCGACGCCCTCCTTCGCGACGCGGGCGAGCCACGCGCCGTCGCCCTCGCGGACGACCCGCACCTCGCGGGCGGCGAGGATCGTGCGCACGCCCTTCGGCAGCTCGACCGCGGTCGACACGGTGAGCGCCGACTTCGCGAGCAGGCCGGCCGCGATGATGCGGAGCCCCTCGGCGAGCGTCGACGACTCGCCGATGCGGATCGTCACCGGCAGCGGGCGGTAGCGGAACAGGTTCCGCTCCACGCCGACGCCCGAGACGTCCTTCACGACGCCGTACTCCTCGGCCCAGGCGACCTCGTCGGAGAGCGCCGAGCGGCGCAGCACCTCGAAGGACTCGAAGTCGAGCGACGGCTGCGACGCCTCGATGAGCTCGGTCACGCGCTTCTCGAGGCCGCGCAGGTGCAGGGTGCTCGACGATGGCGTGCCGTGCTGCGGCACCCACTCGCCGAGGCCGAACAGGTAGTTCGGGCCGCCCGCCTTGGCGCCCGCGCCGACCGCCGAGCGCTTCCAGCCGCCGAACGGCTGGCGCTGCACGATCGCGCCGGTGATGCCGCGGTTGACGTAGAGGTTGCCCGCCTGGACGCGGTCGAACCAGTGCGCGAGCTCCTCGGGGTCGAGCGAGTGCAGGCCGGCGGTGAGGCCGTAGTCGACCGCGTTCTGCATGCGGATCGCCTCGTCGAGGTCCTTGGCGTGCATGACGCCGAGCACCGGGCCGAAGAACTCGGTGAGGTGGAAGTACGAGCCGGCGGCGACGCCGTCGCGGATGCCGGGCGACCAGAGCCGGCCGGTGGCGTCGAGCTGCTTCGGCTCGACGAGCCACTCCTCGCCGATGCCGAGCTGGGTGAGCGCGTGCAGCAGCTTGCCGTTCGCGGGCTCGATGATCGGACCCATCACGCTCTGCGGCTGGCTCGGGCCAGCCGACCCGCAGCGACGTGGCGGCGTCGACGAGCTGGCGGCGGAACCGCTCCGACTTCGCGACCGAGCCCACGAGGATCACGAGCGACGCGGCCGAGCACTTCTGGCCGGCGTGGCCGAAGGCGCTCTTCACGACGTCGGATGCCGCGAGGTCGAGGTCGGCCGACGGCGTCACGATGATCGCGTTCTTGCCGCTCGTCTCGGCGAGCAGGGGGAGGTCGTTGCGGAACGAGCGGAACAGCTGCGCCGTCTCGTACGCGCCGGTGAGGATGACCCGGTCGACCGCGGGGTGCGACGACGAGCTCGCGGCCGAGCTCGCGCTCGCCGATGTCGACGAGCGCGAGGAGCTCGCGCGGCACGCCGGCCTCCCAGAGCGCCTCGACCATGACGGCGCCCGAGCGCTGGGCGAGCTTCGCGGGCTTGATGATGACGCCCGAGCCCGCGGCGAGCGCGGCGAGCACGCCGCCCGCGGGGATCGCGACCGGGAAGTTCCACGGCGGGGTGACCACGGTGAGCTTCGGCGGCACGAAGACCGCGCCCTGCACGTGGTCGAGCTCGCGTGCGCGCTCGGCGTAGTAGTGCGCGAAGTCGATGGCCTCGCTGATCTCGGGGTCGGCCTCGGCGATGGTCTTGCCGGTCTCGGCGGCCATGACCTCGATGAGGCGGTCGCGGTTCGCGGCGAGCGCGATGCCGGCGCGGTGCAGCACGGCGGCGCGGTCGGCGCCGGGCAGCTCGCCCCAGGCGCGGCCGTTGGCGGCCACGGTCTGGATCACGGTCTCGAGCGTGGCGGCGTCGTCGACGCGGGCGGCCGCGATCGTGTCGAGGCCGAGGCGCGACTCGGGCACGCGGGCGAGGATGCGGCGTCCCCACTCGCGGTTCGCGGCGAGCGCCGGGTCGGTGTCGGGCTCGTTGCGGAAGCCGGGCGTCGCGCCGGGGCCCGACGGGCGCCGTCGGCGGTCGGCTGCCGCGGCATCCGTCGACGTCTCGAAGCCGAGGCCGCCGAACCCGTCGCAGGCGTCGCCCGCGGGAGCCGCGCGTGATCTCGAGCACGGTGCTCGTGAGCGAGGCGTCGTCCTCGTGCTCGGTGCCCGGCGCGGGGGCATCCGGAATCGCCATCGCGGCGGCGAGCGACGCGTCGGTCCACTCGGTGCGACGGTTCTGGGTGCGGTTCGGGGCGGGCGCGCCGTCGGCGTCCGCGTCGAGCGCCGCGAGCGAGCGCAGGTAGCGGTCCTGCTCGCGCTGCGAAGAGCGCGCGTCGTCGCTGCCGAGCTCGAACACGGCCGACATGAAGTTGTCCTGGCTCGCGTTCTCCTCGAGGCGGCGGATGAGGTAGGCGATCGCCACGTCGAACTCGCTCGGGTTCACGACGGGCGTGTAGAGCAGGAGGTTGCCGACGTCGCGGCGCACGGCCTCGGCCTGGCCGGTCGCCATGCCGAGGAGCATCTCGAACTCGACGCGGGACGTCGACGCCGCGCTCGCGGGCGGTGAGCCAGGCGTGGGCGACGTCGAAGAGGTTGTGGCCGGCGATGCCGAGCTTCACCGCGTCGGTGCGCTCGGGCGTCATCGACCAGTGCAGCACGCGCTTGTAGTTGGTGTCGGAGTCCTGCTTGGTGTCGTAGGTGGCGAGCGGCCAGCCGTGGATCGCGGCGTCGACGTGCTCCATGGCGAGGTTCGCGCCCTTCACCACGCGCACCTTGATCGGGGCGCCGCCCGCCGCGCGGCGCGCGATCGCCCACGCGGTCAGCTCCTGCATCGCGCCGAGCGCGTCGGGCAGGTAGGTCTGCAGCACGATGCCGGCCTCGAGGCCGCGCAGCTGCGGCTGGTCGAGCAGCGTGGTGAACACCGCGATGGTGAGGTCGAGGTCGCGGTACTCCTCCATGTCGAGGTTGATGAACTTCGGCGTGGGGCTCTTCGCGGCGAGCTCGTAGAGCGGCGTGAGCTTCGCGACGACCTTGGCGACGGCCTCGTCGAACGACCACATCGAGAGCTGGCTCACGACGCTCGACACCTTGATCGACACGTAGTCGACGTCGTCGCGGGCGAGGAACTCGTAGGTGCCGCGCAGGCGGCGGTCGGCCTCGTCCTCGCCGAGCACGGCCTCGCCGAGGAGGTTGAGGTTGAGGCGGTTGCCCGACTCGCGGAGCGTCGCGATGGCGGGGCCGAGCTTCGCCGGCGTCGCGTCGAGCACGAGGTGGCCGACCATCGCGGCGCAGCACGCGGCGCGCGATCGGGATGACCACCCACGGGAACACCGGGCGCCACGACGCCGCCGAGGCGGATGGCGGCGCGCAGGTACCAGGGCAGGAACCTCGGCGTGAGCTTCGCGACCTGCTCGAGGTTGCGGCCCGCGACCCCCAGGTCCTCCGGGCGCATGACGCCGTCGACGAAGCCCACGGTGAACGCGAGCCCGTTCGGGTCCTTCAGCACCCCGGCGAGGCGTTCGGCGGCGGGATCGGCGGGGTGCTCGGCGCTCTCGGCGAGCCAGCGGCGCACGAGGGCGACGACGTGGTCGGTGCTCGGCGCGAGATCCGTGGCGGCGTTCGACATGGTCACGAGGGTAGTGTCCTTCACTTCGGGCGCGCTGAGGTGTTCGCGCGCCTGTCGGGATTCCAGTGTGCGACGCGGCATCCGTTCGGTACAGCGAATGAATCTGACGGATACTGTTCAGGAGAACCGAATGATCGTCGCGAACCGAGGAGGAGGACGCGATGCTCGACGTCCGACGGCTGCGACTGCTCGTCGAGCTCAGCCAGCGCGGCACGCTCGCGGCCGTCGCCGAGGCGCTCTCGTACAGCCCGTCCTCGGTCTCGCAGCAGCTCAGCCAGCTCGAACGCGAGGCGGGCGTGCCCCTGCTCGTGCAGGTCGGCCGGCGGGTGCAGCTCACGCCGCAGGCCGAGCTCCTCGTCGGGCCACGCGCGCGCCGTGCTCGATCGCCTCGAGGAGGCCGAGTCGGATGTCGCGCGCTCGCTCACCGCGGTCGGCGGCACGGTGCGCATCGCCGTGTTCCAGTCGGCCGCCCACGCCATGGTGCCGCAGGCGCTCACCCTGCTCCGCGGCGAGCACCCCGACCTGCGCGTCGAGGTCACCGAGCGCGAGCCCGACGTCGGCCTGTTCGAGGTCGCCGCGCGCGACTTCGACCTCGTGATCGCCGAGCAGTACCCGGGGCACACCCGCGCGCACCGCGACGACCTCGACCGCGTGCACCTCGCGTCCGACGCGATCCGGCTCGCCGCTGCCGCCGCATCCCGCCGGTCGAGGGCGCGCCGGCGGCGACGCCGTCGAGCCGCGCGCGATGCGGCAGCGACCTCGCCGCGGCATCCGCCATGCCGTGGGTGCTCGAGCCGCAGGGCACGGCGTCCCGCGAGTGGGCCGAGCAGCTCTGCCGCGACGCGGGGTTCGAGCCCGACGTGCGCTTCGAGACCGCCGACCTGATGGCGCACATCCGCCTCATCCGATCGGGCAACGCGGTGGGCCTGCTGCCCGACCTCGTGTGGGCGGGCGAGGCGCCGAGCGTCACGCTCGTCGACCTGCCGGGGCATCCCGAGCGCGAGGTCTTCAGCTCGACCCGCCTCGCCGCGGCGGCGCGACCCGGCGGTCGTCGCCTGCCGCGATGCGCTCGCACGCGCCGCGCGGGCGAGCGCCGTCCCGGCCGGCCGCTGACGTCCCGGAGTACGATGCGGCCATGGCACGGATGCTGCGGTCCACCACACTCACGGGCACGATCCTCCTCGCGGCGGCGCTCGCCCTCTCGGGGTGCGCCACGGCGGCGGCGGCACGGGGTCCGGCGACTCGCCCTCGGCGTCCGCCTCGGCCGACGAGATCTCCGCCGGCGCCGCGGCCGGCACCTGGGGAGACGCCGACGACACCACGCAGCCCTCGCTCGAGCTCGCCGAGGACGGCACGCTCTCGGGGACCGACGGGTGCAACCAGCTGAGCGGCCAATGGACCGAGAACGGCGTCGACCTCACGTTCGAGAACGTGCGCCAGCACGCTCATGGCGTGCGCCGACGTCGACACGTGGCTCTCCGCGCTCGACACGGCCACCATCGACGGGTCGACCATGACCGTGCACGACGAGTCGGGCGAGGAGCATCGGCACGCTCGAGCGCTCGGACGACTAGCGGCGCGAACGCGTCGCGGCCGCTCGCATCAGGCGGGATCGAGTCCCGCGGTGCCGAACGCGTCGACCTCGGGGTCGTAGCCGACCACGGCGTTTCCTGCCGGTCCCGGATCGTGCATCCAGGGTGTGAAGCTCACGCCCACGAGCAGCCCCTCGGGGCTCATGAGGCGCGACGTCGTCTGCCCCCATGGCTCCTCATGCGCGCCGACGAGGATCTCGTGTCCGCTCGCCCGCAGTTCCTCGACCGCCTCGGCCACGGCCGCGGGCGTCTCCACGTCGAACTCGATCCACGCCTGCGGCACGGGGCGATCGGCCGGCCACTCCGGCGTGCCGAAGGTGGCCTGGGCCGCCTGGCTCAGCGGCCAGATCGCGAAGGCGTTGACGCCCGGCAGCTCCTCGGTGTGGAAGTACCCGCCGTCCTCGCTGAACGGGATGCCGAACGCGCCGCCCCAGAATTCGGCCGACGAGGCATCGGCGGTGCCGATGGGGCCGAAGCCGGCCACGAATGCGATGTCCATGCGCCAAGCGAACGCCGCATCGCCCGTGAGCGCAACCCCTGACGGTCCGCGGGATCAGGCCGAGCCCCGGAGCGGGTCGGCGGGATCAGTTCGACCCGGCGGCAGCGGCTGCGCCGAACCGCTCGGCCTGCGCGGCCAGGAACTCGAGCACCTCGGGCGCGCCCTCGACCCGGTAGGTCGCGTCCGCGCGGCACCCACATCAGCGCCATCACGAGGTTCTCGACGGTGTCGGCCTCGAGCGGCCACACGCAGCGGGCCGGACCGTCGGCCACGACGTCGCGCCCGTACCAGCCGAGGTGGTCGACGAGGTCGGCCTTCGGCACGTCGATCACGACGCGGGCCCGCACGCTGCGATCGCGCCAGCGCAGCGCGGTCTCGACGCGCGCCCGCGCCGCCTCGTCGCTCATCGGTCGCGGCTCGAAGTGCACTCGCGTCTGGAAGACGTCGCTGATGCGGTCGAGCCGGAACGTGCGCCAGTCCTCGCGCTGGCGGTCCCAGGCGAGGAGGTACCAGCGGCGGGCGACGGGCACGAGCCGGTAGGGCTCGACGACGCGCGACGAGGACTCGCCCGCGGCATCCGTGTAGCTGAACCGCAGCCGCTCGGAGTCGCGGCAGGCGAGGGCGAGCAGGCCGAGCAGCTCGGCGTCGACCTCGGGCGCCGGGCGGCCGGCGGCGTCGCGCGCGCCCGCGCCGACCGTCGCATGCGAGGCCAGCGCGTCGATGCGCCGGCGCAGCGCGGGCGGCAGCACCTGCTCGATCTTGGCGAGGGCGCTGAGCGTGGTGTGCTCGGCGCCGCGCAGGCCGGCGGTCGCCTGCGAGCGCAGTCCGACCGCGATGGCGACCCCCTCGTCGTCGGTGAGCAGGAGCGGCGGCAGGCCGGTGCCCGCCTCGAGCCGGTACCCGCCGGCGCTGCCGCGCATCGACTCGATGCCGTACCCGAGCTCGCGCAGGCGCTCGACGTCGCGGCGCAGCGTGCGCTCGCTCACGTCGAGGCGATCGACGAGTTCGCGCGCCGACCAGTGCCGGTGGCTCTGCAGGAGTGAGAGGAGTTCGAGGGTCCTCGTGGTGGTGGCGGCCATGTCCCAAGTATCTCCGCAATGAGGACGGAAACTGTCCGGATGGCTCGGAAGACTGGCCGATATGACGAACCAGATGATCACCGCCAGAGGCCTCACGAAGACGTTCCGCTCGAAGGGCGCGACCGTCGAGGCCGTCCGTTCCGTCGACCTCTCCGTGCAGGAGGGGGAGCTCGTCGCCTTCCTCGGCCCGAACGGCGCCGGCAAGTCGACCACGCTCCGCATGCTCACCACGCTGCTGCCGCCCACGTCGGGCGAGGCGGTCGTCGCGGGCTGCGACATCCGCCACGATCCGGCGGGCGTGCGCCGCCGCATCGGCTACGTCGGCCAGGGCACGTCGGGCGGGCACACCCAGCGCGTGCGCGACGAGCTGCACGCCCAGGGCGCGTTCTACGGACTCGGTCGCCGCGAGACCCGGGCGCGGGCCGCCGAGCTCATCGAGTCGCTCGAGCTCGACCAGGTCGCCGACCGCGCAGGTGCAGTCGCTCTCGGGCGGCCAGAAGCGCCGGCTCGACATCGCGCTCGGGCTCATCCACCGCCCCGAGCTGCTGTTCCTCGACGAGCCGTCGACGGGACTCGACCCGCACAGCCGCGCCAACCTCTGGGAGCACATCGTCGAGCTCCGCCGGGCCACCGGCACGACGATCTTCCTGACGACGCACTACCTCGACGAGGCCGACCAGCTCGCCGAGCGCGTCATGGTGATGGACCACGGCGACGTCATCGCCGACGACACCGCGCACGCGCTGAAGGAGTCGCTCGCCGGCGACCGCGTGACGCTGTCGTTCACGACGGCGACGGATGCCGCGGCGGCCGCCGCGCGCATCGGCGGCTGGTCGACGGCACGCTCGTCACGGTCACCGCGCCTCGGCGGCGATCGGGCCCTCCCCCGCTGGATCCGCGAGCTCGGCGACGCGGGCCTCGACGTGGTGGCGGCCACCCACCGCCAGCCCACGCTCGACGACGTGTTCCTCGCGCTCACGGGCCGGAGCCTGCGCGAGGAGGCCGCGACGCCCGACGCGGACCCGGCCGAGGCCGCCGGCCGAGCCGCGCGCCGCCTGACGCCCGTGAACGCCGGACCGCACACCTCGACCCGCACCTCCGAAACGCAGGAAGACACGCCGCAGCAGCGTCGGAACCCGTCGTCGGGCGGCGTGTCGCCCGAACTTCCTGCATTCCGAACCGGAACGTCCACGCAGATCTGGAAGGAAACACCATGAACACGATCAGCCCCGCCGCCCCGGCCGTCTCGTCGAACGACCGGCCCGCGGCATCCGCCCGCCCCACCGGGTTCGTGCACGACACCGCCACGGTGTTCGCCCGCGAGTCCCGCCCGCTCGTGCGCGACCCGTTCAGCGTGGTCTTCTCGCTCGTGCAGCCGCTCGTCTTCCTCGGCCTGTTCGGGCCGCTGCTCATCGGCGCCTCCGGCGGCGACGCCGCGGGCACGCTGCAGTGGTTCGTGCCCGGCATCCTCGTGATGGTCGCGCTGTTCGGCACGGCCTCGACGGGCGCGAACCTGCTCTTCGAGATGCAGACCGGCTCGCACGAGCGCACCCTCGTCGCGCCGCTGTCGCGCAGCGCGCTGCTCGTGGGCCGCGCGCTGAAGGACGTCGTGCCGCTCGTCATCCAGGGCACGATCGTCGTGCTCGTCGCGGTGCCGTTCGGGTTCCGCCTCGACGTGGCCGGGCTCCTCGCCGGGCCTCGTGGTGCTCGCGGTCTTCGGCATCGGCTTCGGCGCGCTCAGCTACACGCTCGCGCTCGCCTGCCGCAACCGCGACTGGATGTTCTGGATGGTGCACCAGACGCTGCTGTTCCCGCTGATGATCCTCTCGGGCATGCTGCTGCCGCTCGACGACGGCCCCGAGTGGATGCAGGTCGCCGCGGCGGTGAACCCGCTGAGCTACCTCGTCGGCGCCGAGCGCGCGCTGCTCGCCGGCGACTTCGGCGCCCCCGCGGTGATCGGCGGCGTGATCGCGGCGACCGTCACGTGCGCGATCGGCATCGTCGCGGGCGTGCGCGCCATGCGCCGGGCGCAGCTGACGCGCCGCGATACGCACGGCGTCGAGCGGATGCCGCGGCCGTCGCCCTCGGGCGATGGTCGCGGCATCCGCCGCATCCGCCGCATCACGTACGCTCGTGGGATGCCCCACGACGTCGTGATCCTCGGCGGCGGCCACAACGGCCTCACGGCCGCCGCCTACCTCGCCCGCGCCGGCCTCTCCGTGCTGCTCCTCGAGCGCGACGACCACCTCGGCGGCGCCGCCGTGTCGGCGCAGGCGTTCGAGGGCGTCGACGCCCGGCTCTCCCGCTACTCCTACCTCGTGAGCCTCCTGCCCCGGCGCATCATCGACGACCTCGGGCTCGACGTGCGGCTCGTGCGTCGGCGGTACTCGTCGTACACGCCCGACCCCGCCGACCCCGAGCGCGGCCTGCTCATCGACCGCGAGGCCGACGACGCGGCATCCGCCGCCGCCTTCGCACGCGTCGGCGCCGAGGCCGACGCCGCACGCCTGGAACGGCGTTCTACGCCGACACCGCGCGTGCTCGCGGAGCGGCTCTTCCCGACGCTCACCGAGCCGCTGCCCACCCGCGCGGAGGCGCGCGACCTCGTCGGCGACGACCGCGCTCTGGGCCGACTTCGTCGAGCGGCCGCTCGGCGAGGTCGTCGACCGGCGCTTCACGAACGACCTCGTGCGCGGCGTCGTCGCGACCGACGGGCTCATCGGCACGTTCACCGACCTCGACGACCCCGTCGCTCGACGCGAACCGCTGCTTCCTGTACCACGTGATCGGCGGCGGCACCGGCGACTGGGACGTGCCCGTCGGCGGCATGGGCGCGGTGAGCGGCGAGCTCGCCCGCGCCGCGCGCGAGGCGGGCGCCGAGCTCGTGACCGGCGCCGAGGTGCTCGCGGTGGAGCCCGACGGGCGCGTGCGGTACGCGCCACGACGGCGCCGAGCACACGTCATCGACGCCGGCACCGTGCTCGCGAACGTGGCCCCCGTGGTGCTCGATCGGCTGCTGTCGGCCGGGGCGACGGATGCCGCGGCCCGGCGCGCCGCGAGGCCTCCGCCGCCGGCGACGGCGCCGACGGCGCCGTCGCGCCGCGCGACCAGCGCCCGTTCCGGCCGAACGACCGATCCCCGTGCCCCCCGTCGTGCGCGAGCGCCTGCGCCGCCTCGCCGAGCCCGAGGGCGCCCAGGTGAAGGTGAACCTGCTGCTCACCCGCCTCCCGCGGCTCCGCGACGCGGAGGTCGCGCCCGAGGCGGCCTTCGCCGGCACGTTCCACATCAACGAGCTCGAGTCCCAGCTCGACGCCGCCTTCCGCACGGCCGCCCGCGGCGGCATCCCGTCGCCGCTGCCGTGCGAGATCTACTGCCACACGCTGAGCGACCCGTCGATCCTCGCGCCCGAGCTCGCGGCATCCGGCGCGCACACGCTCACCGTCTTCGGCCTGCACGTGCCGCACCGGCTGCTCGAGCGCTACGGCAACGACGAGCTGCGCGAGCGCCTGCAGGCCGCCGTGCTCGACTCGCTCGACTCGGTGCTCGCCGAGCCCATCGCCGACGTGATCGCGACGGATGCCGCGGGCCGCCCCTGCATCGAGACGAAGACGACGCTCGACCTCGAGGAGGCGCTGCGCATGCCCGGCGGCAACATCTTCCACGGGCCGCTGTCGTGGCCGTGGGCCGAGGACGACGCGACCGCTCGCGACGCCGGCCGAGCGCTGGGGCGTGGCGACGCGGCATCCGCGGATCCTCATGTGCGGATCGGGCGCCGTGCGCGGCGGCGCCGTCAGCGGCATCGGCGGCCACAACGCGGCGATGGCGGTGCTCGAGGCCCTCGACGGCTGAGCCGCGGCGCGCTGCGCGCCCACGCCGCTCAGCTCGTCGTGCGCTTCGGGCGCCTTCGGCGGCCTTCGCCGCTTCGGCGCCTTCGGCGGCAGCGCCTGCGACCTCCTCGAACGCCTGCGCCACCCACTCCGGCGAGGCGCTCGGGCTCGCCCGACCACGCGGCCGGCGCCGCGACGTAGCCGCCCATCGGGCGCTCCTCGGGCCCGAACGGGCCGGCGCCGTCGGTCGCGGCGAGCTCGGCGCGCCGCGCGTCGTCGAGCACGCGCACGCCGATGCGGTCGCCGAACAGGCCGGCGAACATGTTGCCGTTCACGAACGCGCCGAGGTTGCCGAACATCGGCTTCACGACGACGCGCGGGTCATCGGGAACCACCGAGGCGAACAGCGCCTTCGCGTCGTCGGAGGCCTTCGGAGCTGCATGGCTCCCCCGTTCGATCAGAAGACGAACAGCTGCCCCAGCACGAGGATCGCGATGACGAAGAGGGCGATGATGCCGCCCACGATCGCGAGCGAACGGCCCGACAGCCGCGCGATGGCGTAGCCCACGAGGAACGGCAGCGCGAGCAGGAAGATCGTCACGATCCACCAGAAGGCGACGTAGCCGCCCTGCCCCATCTCCTCGAGGCGACCCGGCGAAGAGCTGCTGCGTGTTCGGATGCGTCGCGAACGAGAACGCGGCCGAGAGCGGCACGGCGATGAGCGCGAACGTGAAGAGGCCCGCGAGGGCGCCCCAGAGCCCGGACTTGCCCTCGGTGACGTTCATCGTCTCCTCGTGGACCTGCCCGCTCGACGGATGATTCGGCTTGCGCTTCGCGCCCCCACTGGAACCCATGGCGCCAACTCTAGTGGTTTGGCGCGTCGCGGGTTTAGCCTGAGTTCACGACGAGCGGGGGGACGAAGATGACCGCGAAAGCGACCGGCCACTACACGTTGAAGCCTGATGGACTCTACCTGCAGTTCGACCGCCTGTTCCATGCGCCGATCGAGGAGGTCTGGTTCAGCCTCACGAACCCCACCGCGATGCAGGCCTGGATCGGCACGTACACCGGTCGGCCCGAGACGGGCGGCGTCCGCTTCCGCATGGGCTTCGAGGGCGAGGAGGGCGAGTGGCAGAACGTGAGCATCCTCGAGTGCGCGCCGCCGCACCGGTTCCTCGCCGACTCGGGCCCCGGCCCCACCGGCATCCGGGTGTTCGCCCACCTTCGTGAGGCCGGCGGCATGACCACGCTCACGTTCGGCCAGAAACTCCCCAACCCCGCGGATGCCGCGCAGATGGGCCCCGGCTGGGACTACTACCTCGACCGCCTCATGGCCGCCCACGCGGGCCGGCACGATGCCCGAGTGGGAGCACTACTATCCCGGCCCTCGCCGAGGCACTACGAGGAGCTGCACGTCCCCGCTGCCGCCAAGCACTGAACGCCCGCCGACGGCGACGACGCACCGCGCGCGCGACGGACCGCGTCCGGCGCGCTTCCGCGGCACGAGGCATCCTCACCCCTAGGCTGGCGCCCGTGAAGAGCATCGAGCGGCGCGCCCGCGAGAACGCCACGGGCACCACGGGCACCTCCGAGGCGGGCGCGGGCGCGGCAGGAACTTCATGTCGGAACGGCCCCTCGTCTGGTCGTTCATCGCCACGCTCGGCGTGCTCCTCGGCCTCGCCCTGGCGTGGACGCTGCTCAGCCTCTCGGGCGTGCTCTTCTCGGTGTTCGCCGCCATGTTCATCACGCTCGGCCTCGACCCGCTCGTGCGGTGGTTCCAACGGCGCGGGATGAAGCGCGGCGTCGCGATCCTGACCGTGATCATCCTGTTCATCCTCGTGATCGCCGGCATGCTCTGGATCGTGCTGCCGCTCGTGATCACCCAGGCGGTCGCCCTCGTGGAGCAGCTGCCGCAGATGTACGCCAACCTGCAGCAGCAGCAGTGGTTCCAGGACGCCTCATCGGGCTCGGGCGGCGTCCTCACGACGGTCTACAACTGGGTCGTCGGCGTCATCAGCGATCCCAACACCTGGGCGACCATCGGCGGCGGCGCGCTCAACGTCGGCCTCGCGATCGTCGGCGGGATCTCGATCCGCCTTCTTCATCTTCATCCTGACGATCTACTTCATCGCCACGCTCGACTCCTCGAAGGCCGCGATCTACACGCTCATCTCCGCGTCGCACCGCGAGCGGGTGGTCGGCTACGCCGAGCGCATCATGCAGAACGTCGGCCGCTACCTCAGCGGCATGGTGATCCTCGCGTTCTTCAACGCGACGTTCAGCTTCATCGTCCTGCTCATCGCGCAGGTGCCGTTCGCGCTCGTGATCGCGGTCGCGGCGTTCTTCATCACGCTCATCCCGCTGATCGGTACGGTGCTCACCACGATCGTGATGACCGTGCTGGCGCTGTTCGTCTCGCCGCTGTCGGGCATCATCGTGCTCGCCGCGATGCTCGTCTACATGCAGGTGGAGGCGTACATCCTCACGCCGAGGGTCATGTCGAAGGCCGTGCAGGTGCCCGGTTCGATCGTGCTCATCGCGGCCCTCGCCGGCGGCACGCTCGCCGGGCTGCCCGGCGCGCTCGTCGCGATCCCGGTGGCGGCCGGCATCCTGCTCATCATCAAGGAAGTGGTCGTGCCGGCGAAGGCGCGCTCCTAGCGAGCGGATGCCGCGAGCCGGCGTCGCGCGGCGCGCACGGTCGTCGGCGGCGACTCACCAGATCGACGGCGCCTCCGCGCGCGTGGCCGGCAGCGCGACATCCGCGCCCCAGCGCTCGATCCACTCGGGGATGCCCTGGCCCTCGAGCGCGCCGAACTCGGCGATGAGCTCGGGCACCGGCACGGTGCCGCCGCTCTTGCGCAGGAACCGCGCCCGGATGAACCCCTGGGCGTACACCTCGGGCTCGCCGTCGGGACCGGGGCGCACGAAGCGCTGCTCCATGTAGACGGCCTTGTCGTCGTAGCCGACGAGCTTCGACTCGATCGTGAAGCGCTGCCAGAGGCTCAGCGACTTGCGGAACGTGATCGTCTCGCTCGCGACGACCGGGTACCAGCCCTTGCTGCGGAAGGCCCGCCACACGCCGTTGCGCACGAGCATGTCGAACCGCGCGACGTCCATGATCGAGAAGTACACGCCGTTGTTCATGTGCCGGTTGATGTCGAGGTCGGTCGGCAGGGTGATGAAGTTCGTGCGCGCGACGTCGTAGTGCCCGAGGTCGGGCTTGCGGCGCGAGAGGAACAGCACGTGCAGCAGCGTGCGGAAGAACATGTGCATGGTCCACGACTGTATTCGCGAATCGTGGTCGGTTCCCCATCATTGGCGGGTGGGCACAGTCCCGTGCCGCGCTCGGCGCCCGCGCGATTGTGCGGTTCTGCGAAGCGAGCGGATGCCGCGGCGCGGCGCCGGGGATCGCGCACGGACCCTCGCGGTCACTCGCTCGGCACGACGCGGTAGCGCAGGTGCGTCGCGCGAGCGCCCTGCTCGACCCCGAGCGGCTCGAGCTCCACGCGACGGCCGTGCGCGTCGGGGAACAGTCGCGACCCCTCCGCCGAGCAGCACCGGCACGAGGTGCAGGCGCACCTCGTCGACGAGCTCCGGCGGCGAGCGCCTGGCGTGCGACTCCGCACCGCCCATGATGCAGACGGATGCCGCGCGCGCGGCCCGCTCGACGCGCGCTCGACCGCCTCGACGACGCCGCCCGTGACGAACTCGAAGCGCGAGCCGCCGCGCACGAACGACTCGCGCGGGCGGGTCGTCACGACGAAGCACGGACGTCCCTCGAAGACGTCGTCGTCGCCCCACGGACCCTCGCCGACGTCGAACGTGCGACGTCCCAGCACGAAGGCGCCCGTCGTGTCGAACATCGCGGGCGGCGACGCTGCGGTCGATCTCGTCGGGCGCGGCATCCGCAGCCCCCTCGGTGCCGTAGCCGGGGTTGAACATCGCCCGTTCGCGCGGCTGGTCGCCCGTGCCGGTGCCGAACATCCACTCGTGCACGCGCTCCCCGTCGATGCCGAGCGGATGCTCGAGGCTGACGCCCGGCGCGGCCGTGAAGCCGTCGAGCGTCATCGTCATCTCGAGGAAGACGAGCGACATGGCGTCAGGTCTTCGAGGGCACGTGCCGCTCGTCGGGCCCGTTGTAGACCGAGAGCGGTCGGATGAGGGCGTTGGACGCCAGCTGCTCCATGATGTGCGCCGTCCAGCCGGTGACCCGGCTCGCCACGAAGAGCGGCGTGAACGTCGCGGTGTCGAACCCCATCAGGTGGTAGGCCGGCCCGGTCGGGTAGTCGAGGTTCGGCTTGATGCCCTTGCGCTCCTCCATCGCCGTCTCGAGCGCGATGTAGAGCTCGAGCATGTCGGGGCGGTCGTAGTGCTCGACCAGGCGCTCGAGCGCGTCGCGCATGGTGGGCACGCGCGAGTCGCCGTGCTTGTAGACGCGGTGGCCGAAGCCCATGATCTTGCGCTTGTGGGCGAGTGCGTCGTCGAGCCAGGCCGCCGCGGCATCCGCCGTGCCGATCTCGTCGAACGCGTGCATGACCGCCTCGTTCGCGCCGCCGTGCAGCGCGCCCTTGAGCGCGCCGATCGCGCCGACGACGGCCGAGTACAGGTCGGAGAGCGTCGACGTGATGACGCGCGCGGTGAACGTCGACGCGTTGAACGAGTGCTCGGCGTAGAGGATCATCGACACGTCGAACGCGTTCACGACCGCGAACTCGGGCGCCTCGCCGAACGCCTGCCACAGGAAGTTCGCCGAGTAGCCGAGGTCGCCGCGCGGCTCGACGAACTCGAGGTCGCTGCCGGCGGCGCTGGTCGTAGGTGACGATCGACGGCAGCTTCGCGAACAGGCGGATCGCCTTGTCGAGGTTCGCCTCGACGCGAGTCGTCGGGCGTCTGCGGATCGCTCGCGCCGATGACGCTGACCGCGGTGCGCACGACGTCCATCGGGTGCGCGGTCAGGGGCAGTTCGTCGATGATGCGCTTGACCTCGTGGTCGAGTCCGCGGTGCGATCGCTCGCGCTCCTCGAACTCGGCGAGCTGCGTGTCGTCGGGGAGCTCGCCGTACCAGAGCAGGTAGGCGACCTCCTCGAAGGTGACGGATGCCGCGAGCTCCTGCACCGGGTACCCCCGGTACAGCAGCGAGTTGGTCTCGGGGTTGACCTTCGAGACGGCGGTGTAGTCGACCGGCACGCCGGCCAGTCCCTTGTAGATGACCGGGCCCTGCTCGCGGGCGCCGCCCCCTGCTGATCGCTCATCGTGCTCCTCGCGTGACGACGCGGCCGCTGCGGCGCGACCGCTCCCCCAGCCTAGAGCCTGCGGTGTGCAGGCGGCGTTCGGCGTGCTGGACGGGGGCGGTGCCGGCGTCGCTCGAGCGTGTTCGTCGAACGGACGGTTTTCGGCGCCCACCGGACGGCGCGGAGCGCCGAATCCCGTCCAAGGCGTGCAGCGACGGCCGATGGCGAGACGTCCTCCACAGGCGGGGAGTGCCCGCGGATGCGGGCGGATGGGCCACTGCGTGGCCGTCGAGTCGATGCCTCGGGCTGCCACGATGTCACGGATGCCGCGTGCGCGTCCCCTCCCCGCACCACCTGTCGCACAGGCCCTTCACCGTCGCCGAAGCCGTCGCCGGTCGGCGTCGGGCCGCGACCGCCTCGACCCGTTCGGATCTCGTCGCGCCGTTCACCGGTGTACGCGATTCCCGCCGCCATTCGCTGCACTCGAGCCCGTGCACCGCGCACGTCTCGCGTTGCTCGCGTGCGGCGATCAGGCGTTCCTCGAGCGGTCGCGTCGGCCGCGATCGTCATCGGCATGCCGCTGCCGCTGCGCGCTACCTCGGGACAGCGTCGTCGAGGTCGCCGTGCCCGCGCCCGGACGCGCCATTCGCCGTCGCGGCGTCCGTGGCCGGGTGCTCGCGGTGAGCGCCGCGCGAACTCACCTCATTGGCGCGGGGTTCGCATGACCAACCCGGCCCGCACCTGGTGCGACCTCGCCGACGGTCGCTCTCGGTGCCCGAACTCGTCGCGGCGGGAGACTGGCTCCTCCGCCGTGGGCTGGCGAACGCGGACTCGCTCGCGAGGAGTCGCGCAGCGCCCGCGCCGATCGGCGAGGCATCGGCCGGATCCGCATCGCGCTGTCCATGCTCGATCCACGCTCGGAGTCGCCGAAGGAGTCGGAGCTCCGCGCCATCGTGATCCTCGGCCGGGCTGCCCGGACCGTCCGCCGAACGTCGAGATCCGCCGACCCGACGGACGATTCGTCGCCCGCGTCGACCTGCTCTTCGAGGAGTACGGCGAGATCCTCGAATACCACGGCGATCACCACCGCACCGATCGCCGGCAATGGCGTCGAGACCGCACTCGCGAGGCGGATCTCGAATCGACTCGGCTACCACGTGATGGAGGTCACGGACGACGACCTCGCCAGACCCGCCGACGCTCGTCGACCGGATCGGACGCAACCTCCGACGCCGTGGCTGGACTCCGTGAACGACGCGTTGGACGATCTTCGGCGCTCGACGGAGCGGCGAGGCGCCGAAGGACGTCCAAACGAACCGCGGGCGCGAGCCGGCGGCGGCGGCGGCCGGCGGCGCGGCGGCGCGGCCGCCGGCCGCGCGTCAGCGGGCGACGCGGAAGTTGAAGATCGAGGTGTCGAAGTGGTTGTAGCCCTCGTAGTCGATGAGCTCGTACAGGTCGGCGCGGTGCTGCATCTCGGCGAGCATGCCGTTCAGGGTGCCGGTCGCCTCGAGCTCGTCGAGTCCGCGGATCGCGGCGCCCGTCGCGAGGCGCAGCAGCGACACCGGCCAGATCACGATGTTCATGCCGACGTCGGCCAGCTGCTGCACGGTGAAGAGCTCGCTCTTGCCGAACTCGGTCATGTTGGCGAGCAGCGGCACGTCGACCGCCGCGCGGATCGCGGCGAACTCGTCGAGCGAGGCCATCGCCTCGGGGAAGATCGCGTCGGCTCCGGCGTCGACGAGCTTCTTCGCGCGGTCGACCGCCGCGGGCAGGCCGTCGACGGCGCGGATGTCGGTGCGCGCCATGATGAGGAAGTTCGGGTCGCGGCGGGCGTCGACGGCGGCGCGGATCCGCTGCAGCGCGGTCGACTCGTCGACGACCTGCTTGCCGTCGAGGTGCCCGCAGCGCTTGGGGTTCACCTGGTCCTCGATGTGCAGGCCGGCGAGGCCCGCGTCCTCCATCTCCTGCACGGTGCGCGCCACGTTCATCGGCTCGCCGAAGCCGGTGTCGGCGTCGATGATCGCGGGCAGCTCGGTCATGCGCGCGATCTGCTTGCCCCGCCCGGCGACCTCGGTGAGGGTCGTCAGCCCGATGTCGGGCAGGCCGAGGTCGGCCGAGAGCACGGCGCCCGAGATGTAGACGCCCTCGAAGCCCTTCTGCTCGATGAGCCGCGCCGAGAGCGGGTTGAACGCGCCCGGGAAGCGGAGGATCTCACCGCTCGCGAGCCGTTCGCGGAAGAGCCGGCGCTTCTCGGCGGGCGGGGTCTGGGCGTAGAGCATGGTGGGCCTCCTCCGATCCAGCCTAACTTCGGGCGGATGCCGCAGCGGCAGGCCGATGCCCGCGACAGCGCGCGGCGCCGGGCGACCCGGCTCGGCGGGCTGGCCGGGCTCAGTCGTCATGCCGTATGCGCGCGGATGACCCAGTCGAACGCGCGGTCGGTGAGGATCCGGCGCGAGGAAGAGGATCGCCTTCGCGCCGAACGGCACCGCGTACCGGGTGCGCGGCCGACGCGCGGTCACCGCCTTCGCGATCACGACGCCGACGACGCGCGGGTCGAGCGCCGACGCCCGGGCGGTCGGCCACGTCGTACACCGTTCGCGAGCCGCCGGCCTGCTTCGCGTACGCGGTGCCGCCCGATCGCTCGAGCGCGCTCGCGGCCGAGATGCCGCCCCACTCGGTGCGGATCGCGCCGGGTTCGATCACGATGACGTGCACGCCGTGCGGCGCGAGCTCCACCCGCAGCGAGTCGCTCAGCCCCTCGACCGCGAACTTCGTCGCGTGGTACCAGGCTGCCGAGCGGCTCGTACATCTTGCCGCCGATCGACGAGACGTTCACGATCCTGTCCGCTGTGCTGGGCGCGCAGGTGCGGGAGCACGAGCTGGGTGAGCCTCGCGAGCCCGAAGACGTTGACCTCGAACTGGCGGCGGGCCTCCTCCATCGGCACGTCCTCGAGCGCGCCGTAGGACCCGTAGCCGGCGTTGTTCACGAGCACGTCGATGCGGCCCTGCTCGCGCAGGATGCGCTCGACGCCCGAGGTCATCGACGCGTCATCCGTCACGTCCATCTCGATCACGTGCAGCCCGCGGTCGGCGAGTCCCGCCATGCGGTCGACGCGGCGCGCGGCGCCGTACACGGTGAAGCCGCGGCGCGCGAGTTCGAGCGCGGTCGCCTCGCCGATGCCCGATGACGCACCGGTGACCAGGGCGACGCGCGCACCTCGGGCATGGGCTAGAACAGCCCGGTCGGGATCTCGACCGCGACGAGCGCGCCGGGCGCCGCCGTGATCGTGAGGCCGCCGAGCTCGTCGGGGCCGAGGTCGGGCAGGCGCTGCGCCAGCGTCGAGGAACCGCTCGATCTCGGCCTCCTCGAGCACCCACTCGGCGAGCGTGCGGAACTTCTGCACGTACTGCTCGCGCGCGAACGGCCTGGCGCCCAGCGGATGCGCGTCGGCCACGGCGATCTCGTCGACGATCTCGCCGCCGTCGGCGAGCTTGATCACGACGCGACCGCCGAACGCCTTCTCGTCGATGTCGTTCGAGTGGTAGCGGCGCGTCCACTCCGGGTCCTCGACGGTCGACACCTTCTTCCACAGCGCGATCGTGTCGTCGCGGTGGGCGCGCTCGGGCGAGTAGGAGTCGGCGTGGTGCCAGGTGCCGTCCTGCAGGGCGACGGTGAAGATGTAGGGGATCGAGTGGTCGAGCGTCTCGCGCGAGGCGTCGGGGTCGTACTTCTGCGGATCGTTCGCGCCCGAGCCGATCACGAAGTGGGTGTGGTGCGACGTGTGCAGGGTGATCGACTCGATGCGCTCGGGGTCGTCGAGGATGAGCGGGTACTCGTCGTGGAGCTTGCGCGCGAGGTCGATCCACGCCTGCGCCTGGTACTCGGCCGAGTGCTCCTTCGTGTAGGAGTCGAGGATGGCGCGCTTGGCGTCGCCCTCGTCGGGGATCGTCACCTCGTAGGTGGCGTCGGGCCCGTCGAGGAGCCAGGCGATCACGCCGTCCTCGCCCTCGTAGATCGGCACGGGGCTGGTCTCGCCGCGCATCGCGCGGTCGACCGCCTCGACCGCCATCTTGCCGGCGAACGCGGGGGCGTGCGCCTTCCACGTGGAGATCTCGCCCTTGCGGGACTGGCGCGTGGCGGTGGTCGTGTGCAGCGCCTGGCCGATGGCCTGGAAGATCGTCTCCTGGTCGAGGCCGAGGAGCGTGCCGATGCCGGCCGCGGCCGCCGGTCCGAGGTGGGCGACGTGGTCGATCTTGTGCTTGTGCAGCGAGATCGCCTTGGCGAGGTCGATCTGGATCTCGTAGCCGGTGGCGATGCCGCGCACGATGTCGCGGCCCGTGAGGCCGCGGGCGGCGGCGAGGTGCTGGGCGACCGCGACGATCGGCGGGATGTTGTCGCCGGGGTGCGAGTACTCCGCGGCGAGGAAGGTGTCGTGGAAGTCGAGCTCGCGCACGGCCACCCCGTTCGCCCACGCGGCCCACTCGGGCGACGTGCGGCGTGCGGCATCCGCACCGAAGACGGTCGCGCCGTCGCCGCCGATCGAGACCGGGTGCGCGAGCGCCTGGCTGCGCGCGGACACGACGGGCTTGCGGGCGAGCGAGGCCGCCGCGACGGCCGCGTTGTCGATCACCCGGTTGACGACCATGTCGACGACGTCGTCGTCGAGCTCGACGGGATCGGTCGCGACCCCGGCCAGCTGCCAGGCGAGCTGGCCTTCGCGGGCCAGGTTCTCGTCACTCCGGTGGGTGCGCAGGTGGTGGGTCTTCACGGCCCCACGCTATCGAATCGAACCAGCGGATGCCCCGAAGCGGCGCGATTCGCGGCCGGGGGGATTGCCGTGCGCGCCGCAGTGTGCCGTGCTGCGCCGCGGATGCGGGGACCGGCCGGCGAGGCGACTCAGGTCGCCGGCTCGGGGGCGGCGGAATCGGGCCACACCGGGTCGTGCACCTGCGCGCCGATCACGTGCGACGCGAGCCCGGGGTCGACGCGTCGAGCGTGGCGGGGCTCCACTTCGGCGATCGGTCCTTGTCGATCACCTGCGCGCGGATGCCCTCGCGCAGGTCGTGCTGCTCGATGAACCAGGAGACGAGGCGGAACTCCTGCTCGAGCGCCTCCTCGAGGCTGTGCAGCGTGCGGGCGCGTCGCACCGACTCGAGCGTGACGGTGAGCGCCGTCGGCGAGAGCGTCTCGAGCTCCTCGGCGGCGGCCGCCGCGTAGGCGGATGCCGCGGGGTCGAGCGGATGCAGCGGGAACGAGCTCGACGCGCGCATCCGCGTCGCCCCTCGGCGAACGCCCGCAGGCGCGTGATGATCTCGGCGACCGTCGGCGCGGAGTAGCAGGCGTCGACCCAGTCGCGGGCGAGGGCGAGCGCCGACGGGCCGGGGTCTCGTCGAAGAGCATCACGATCTCGGCGGGGCTGCCGGGGTCGGCCCGCTCGGCGAGCGCCTGCAGCAGGTGCGGCAGCCGCTCGGACGGCACGAACGAGTCGGCGAAGCCGGCGTGCAGGGCGTCGGCCGCGTCCATCGTGCGCGAGTTCAGGGCGAGGTGCACGCCGAGCTCGCCCGGCGCCCGCGCCAGCAGCCACGAGCCGCCGACGTCGGGCGTGAAGCCGATGCGCGTCTCGGGCATCGCGACGCGGGAGCGCTCGGTGACGACGCGGATCGCCGCATGGCCGGCGAGGCCGATGCCGCCGCCCATCGTGATGCCGTCCATGATCGCGACGACGGGCTTCGGGTACCGCGCGATCATCGCGTCGAGCCGGTACTCCGCGCGGAAGAACTCGCGTGCCTCGCCGGCGTTGCCGTTCGGTCGCGTACTCGTAGAGCTCGCGGATGTCGCCACCGGCCGAGAACCCGCGTTCGCCGGCCCCGTCGAGCACGACGACGCCGACCTCGGAGTCGTCGCGCCACAGCTCGAAGACGTCGGTGAGCTCGCGGATCATCTCGTAGCTCAGGGCGTTGAGCGCCTGAGGCCGGTCGAGCGTGACGTGGCCGACTCCGTCGGCGACGCTCGCGGAGATCTGGTCGCTCACGAGTCACACCGTAGCGGCATCCCGCGCTGCCGCGTAGCGTCGATGCGAGGAGGGGTCATGATCGAATCCGCGTTCCCGATCCTCGAGGTGGCCGACATGGGGGCGGCCCTCGCGTTCTACCGCGACGCGTTCGGCGGGGTGCTGACGTACACGTTCCCGCCCGAGGGCGAGCCGGTGTACGTGTCGCTGGCCGTCGGTGCGTCGTCGCTCGGCATCGGCCTCGCCGAGGCGCCGCCGCCACCGGGCAACGTGCTGCTCTGGTTCTACGTCGACGACGTCGATCGGGTCACGGCCGAGCTCGCCGGCGCCGGGGCATCCGTCGTCGAGGAGCCCGCTCGACCAGCCGTGGGGCGAGCGCACCTCGCTCGTGACCGACCCGTTCGGCACCCGCATCCGCCTGGGCGCGGCGATCTCGCCGCCGCCCGACGAGGAGTAGCCGGGCGTCGCCGGCGCCGGCCTGCCGCGCCGCTCGCGGGATCGGCGGCGGCGAGCCGCAGACCGCGACCAGCGCGCACCTCGACCGGCGCGCGCAGCACGAACCCGAGCCGCTCGTAGAGCGCGACGGCCGCGCGGTTCGAGGCGAAGGCGTGCAGGAACGGCGTCTCGCCGCGGGCGACGATGCGGTCGGCGACGGCGGCGGAGAGCATCGCCGCGTACCCGTGCCCGCGATGGTCGGGGTGCGTGCAGACGCCGCTCACCTCGGTGAATCCCTCGGGCTTCATGCGCTCGCCCGCCATGGCCACGAGTCGTCCGTCGACGCGGACGCCGACGAACCCGCCGAGCTCGGGCGTGCGGGCCTCGAACGGGTCCGGGCTCGGTGAGCTTCGCGAGGGCGACCATCTCGGTCGCGTCCGCCGGCCCGAGCGGCACGATCTCGGCGCGTCGTCGGCACGGCGGCGAGCCGATCGAGCACGAGCTGCACGCCGTCGGCGCTGAGCCGCACCACGGTGCCGGGCGGCACGGGGATCGTCGCCGCGCTGCAGCAGCACGGCCCGCCCGTGCTCGGCGACGAGGCTGCCGAGCCGGGCGAGGTGCTCGTCGTCGTCGTCCGCGATCGCGGCGAACGGCCCGATCTCGGGATCGAACCGCCGGGCGAGGTCGTCGCCGACGGCGAGGTCGCGCTGCCGGGTCGTGAGGGCGCTCCAGACGGCCGGTCGAGCGGATGCCGCGTCATCGCGCCGCCTCCGCCGCGACGTCCGCGTGCGGCGTCGCGCCGCCCGCCCGGTCGACCGACGGCGCGGCATCGACGTCGCCGCCCGCCGATCGAGCGGGACGCGATCGAGCCGCGCCTCCAGCTCGGCGAGCTGCGCGAGCAGCGGACCCTCGAGCCCGTCGCACGCCTCGACCACCGCGGCCTCGATGTGCGGCCACACGTCGGCCCGCGCCCGCGCCACGACGCTCTCCCCCGCCGCCGTGAGCTGCACCGAGCGCCGACGGCGATCGGCCGAGCCGTGCGTCACGGTGATGAGCCCCTGGTCGGCGAGCCGCGCGACGCTGCGCGTGATGCCCGGCTGGCTCACGCCGACGGCCTCGGCGAGCTCGCCCACGGTGAGGCCGCCCGGCCGGTCGAGCGCGGCGAGCAGCGGGAACTGGCTCGCCGGCACCGGCAGGCCGCGCGCCTCGATGAAGCGCGTGGTCTCGGCCTGCATGCGCTCGCCGAGCCGCTTGAGCCGGGTGCCCAGCGCGAGGTGCCCGAGCTGCTCCACGATGTCGTCGACCATCGGTCCTCCTCCTGCGGCCGCGCACCGCGACGTGCGATGCGCATCCGATCATTCCATAACAGGTTATATATCCCGTTATGGAAACGCAAGGGGCGCGGAGTAGCATGCACGGATGGTCCCCGTCGAGAACCTGTGGGCGTTCATCGCCGCATCGGTCGTGCTCATCGTCATCCCCGGCCCGAGCGTGCTGTTCGTGATCGGGCGGTCGCTCGCGCTCGGGCGCCTCGGCGGCCTGCTCAGCGTGGTCGGCAACGCGCTCGGCATGGTGCCCCTCGTCGCCGCGGTCGCCCTCGGCGTCGGCGCGCTCGTCGCCCAGTCGGTCGTGATCTTCACGATCATCAAGTTCGCCGGCGCGCTCTACCTCGTCTACCTCGGCATCCAGGCGATCCGCCATCGAGCGGATGCCGCGGCGGCCGTGAACGGCGAGGTGGCGACCCGCTCGCACTGGCGCCAGCTCGGCGAGGGCTTCATCGTCGGCGTCACCAACCCCAAGACGATCGCGTTCTTCGTCGCGGTGCTCCCCCAGTTCGTCGACTTCACCGCCGGCTCGATCCCGCTGCAGCTGTTCGAGCTCGGCGTCGTGTTCATCGTGCTCGCGCTGCATCTGCGACTCGGTCTGGGCCCTCGCCGCGAGTGCGGCCCGCAACTGGTTCGCGCGCTCCCCGAAGCGGGCGGCGCACCTCGCCGCGACCGGCGGCGTGATGATGATCGGCCTCGGCGGCGTGCTCGCCTTCACCGGCAACAAGCACTGACGGCGCGCGGCGACGTCGCACGGCGTCGGGACAGGGAACGGTCGGATCAGTCGCGGTCGCGGTGGCGGTGAGGATGCCGCGGGCGAGCCCGTGGAAGAAGCAGCGGATGCCGAGGACGGCGGGAGTGCATCCGCATCGAGGTCGAGGCCCGGCACGTCGAGCGCGTGCACGACGAACACGTAGCGGTGCATGCCGGTGCCGCGCGGCGGACCGGCGCCGATGTAGCCGCGCTCGCCGTCCTCGTTGCGCAGCACGAGGCGCCGGCCGGGAAGCGGCGGACCGCCGGGACCGCCCACGCCGGCCTCCAGGCTCGTCACCGAGACCGGCAGGTTCGCCACCGCCCAATGCCACCAGCCCGAGCCGCTCGGCGCGTCGGGGTCGAGGCACGTGACGGCGAAGCTCCGCGTGCGGTCGGGGAAGCCCGACCACGAGAGCTGCGGCGAGCGGTCGACGCCGCCGGCGCGCGGAGCTCCACTGCGGCCGGGCGAGCGGGCCGCCGTCCGTGAACGTCGGCGCTCGTCACCGTGAACTCTCGACGGGCCGCAGCCGCTGCAGCGCCGCGTAGGGGTCGACATCGAGCATCGCGATCCTCCTCATGGGGTGGTCGTCGGTCGTCGCGGCCAGCCTACGACGCCGCCGCGCCGCCGCGACCCCCATGGCGGGCGGGTCGGCCGACTCGGCCGGTTCGCGGCATCCGCCCGTATGATCTCGCGGGTGGCCGTCGCCAAGATCCTCCTCTACTACGCCTTCACGCCGCTCGCCGACCCCGACGCGGTGCGGCTGTGGCAGCGCGACCTCGCGGCCTCGCTCGGCCTGCGCGGGCGCATCCTCATCTCGAAGGACGGCCTGAACGGCACGCTCGGCGGCGAGCTCCGGCGCGCTCAAGCGATACGTGCGCAAGACCCGCGACTACCCCGCGTTCAAGCACATCGACTTCAAGTGGAGCGAGGGCACGGGCCTCGACGAGGCCGGCGCGAGCCTCGACTTCCCGAAGCTCAGCGTGAAGGTGCGCGACGAGATCGTGTCGTTCGGCGCGCCCGGCGAGCTCCGCGTCGACGGCGACGGGGTCGTCGGCGGCGGCACGCGGCTCTCCCCCGACGCGCTGCACGAGCTCGTCGCCGAGCGCGGCGACGACGTGGTGTTCTTCGACGGGCGCAACGCGCTCGAGGCGGCGATCGGACGGTTCCGCGGGGCGGTCGTGCCCGACGTCGAGACGACGCGCGACTTCGTCGAGCTGCTCGACTCGGGCGAGTACGACGACCTCAAGGGGCGGCCCGGTCGTCACCTACTGCACCGGCGGCATCCGCTGCGAGGTGCTGTCGAGCCTCATGGCGAGCCGCGGCTTCGGCGAGGTGTACCAGCTCGAGGGCGGCATCGTGCGCTACGGCGAGCGCTTCGGCGACGACGGCCTCTGGGAGGGGTCGCTGTACGTGTTCGACGGCCGCGGCTCCGTCGACTTCAGCGACCACGCCGCGGTCATCGGCGCGTGCGCCGTGTGCGGCGCCGCCACGAAGCGAACCGCCAACTGCACGGATGCCGCGTGCCGCACGCAGCTCGTCGTGTGCGAGTCGTGCGGCAGCGCGGCGTGCGCGCTCCACGCTCCCTCGCCGGTCGAGTAGCGCGGCATCCGCGGTCGAGTCGCGACGGATCGCGTCGAGCGCGACGCGAGTCGACGCGTACCTCGAGCCGACGCGACGGGTCTCGATACGCGTCGCCTGCGGCGCCGCTACTCGACCGCGGCCGGCCGTCGCCCAGGCCGGCGGCTCGAACAGCGCCCCGCCGAACATCGGGTAGCGCACCAGCGCGCACTGGTCGGCGAGCTGGCTCCACGGGCGATTCAGCCCGAACGTGCCGTGCTCGCGGACGAGCTGCACCCGGTCGAGGTCGAGCACGCCGAACAGCACCTCCTCGCCCTCGCCCGCGTGCTGCATGATCGTGCCCTCGGGGTCGACGATGACGCTCTCGCCGACGCCCGACGGCGAGGCGCCGTTGACGTTCACGACGAACACCTGGTTCGCGAACGCGTTCGCGCGCGACATCACGACCTCCATCTCGCGGTCGCGCGTCGTGGTGAGCGTCGGCTGGATGATCACGTCGGCGCCGAGCCACGCGAGCTGGCGCGCCACCTCGGGGAAGCTGCCGTCGAAGCAGATCGCGAGTCCGACGCGGCCCTTGCCGGGGATGTCGAACGTGACGAAGTCGCTGCCGGGCTCGAGCGCCTCGTAGGGCCGCCACGGGAAGAGCTTGCGGTAGCGGGCGACGACCTCGCCCTCGGGCGAGATCGCGACGGCCGTGTTGAAGAGCCGGCCGTCGTCGTCGCGCTCGACGAGCGAGCCGGGAACGAGCCAGACCCCCAGCTCGCGGGCGAGGTCGCCGAGCCGGTCGGTGACCGGGCCCGGGATGCTCGTCGCGGCGCGCTCGTCGAACTCCGGGTCGTCGAGGAGCAGCGGCCCGGGTGCCGCGAGCAGCAGCTCGGGCACGACGACGAGGTCGACGTGCGGGCCGCATCGCGACCACGGCGCGCACCTGGGCGGCGAACCGCTGCCACGTGGCGTCGAGGTCGCGCGGCGACGGCGTTGGTCTGGATGGCGGCGATGGACAGGGTGCGCACGATCAGCGCTCCTCTCGGGTCGGGTCGGCGGGTCGGGCCGGGCGCGGTCGGCGCCGATGGGCGGCCGCGGTCGGCGGCCGCGGCATCCGCTGGGTCGGCGATCACGAAGTCGTGGTCGCGAACCGTGCCGACCGGGATGACGCGACGCGAGAAGAACTCGGGGAACACCGGACGGAGCACGAGCGTGACCACGACGCCGAGCAGCGAGCGCGCCGACGCCGATCCAGAACACGGTGCCCACGCCGAGGATGGACTCCCCCACGTACTCGGGCCGGGCCATGTCGACGGCGCTGGCGACGAACGCCACGATCATGAGCAGCGCGCCGAGCGCGGGCAGGATGCCGGCCACCACGAGCGTGGCGGGGCCGCGACGCAGGTCGGGCGCGAAGTAGACGATCGCGGCGATCGCCGTGGCGGCGTAGTAGGCGGCGACCATGAGTCCGATCGCGAGGATGGCGAGCCCGATGAAGTCGCTCGAGACGAGCGTGAGCACCACGATCGTGGCGATGCTGAGGCCGGCCCACCAGAACGTGGCCACGTGCGGCGTGCGGTGCACGGGGTGCACCCGCCCGACGGCGGCCGGCAGCGCCCGGTAGGTGGCCATGCTCAGCCAGGTGCGCGGCGTGCTCACCGCCACGGTGAAGAGCGCGGCGAGCGCCGACAGCCCGATCGCGAGGGTGATCACGCGCCCGAAGAGGTCGCCCGTGGCGAGCGGACCGAGCACCGAGAGCACGTCGTCGATCGCGGCATCCGACGTGATGAGGTCGACCCCGCCGAAGCCGAGTGCGGCGACCGAGGCGCCGCAGTAGAGCACGAGCAGGATGACCGTCGAGATGATCACGGCGCGGCCGGGCGTGCTCGAGCGGTGCGTGGTCTCCTCGTTCACCGAGATGAGCGCGTCCCAGCCCCAGTAGATGAACAGGCACAGGATGACGCCGGCGACGAGCCCGGCCGGATCGTCGACCGCGAACGGGTTGAACCAGCTGAGGCTCACCGGCTCGCCCGTCGAGGGCGCGGTGCCGGCCGCCATCGCCGAGAACGCGCCCCAGCAGAAGCCGCCGATGGCGACCACCTGCAGCGCGATGAGCGCGTACTGCACCCAGGCGGCGAGCTGGATGCCGCGCACGGCGATGGCGGCGCTCAGGGCGATGAGGCCGACGGCGATCGACACGGTCGCGACGGGGTTCTCGGCGATCGCCTCGAGGCCGAACGCGGCCAGCAGGTAGACGGTGGCGACCTGCGCGAGCGCGGCTGTGGCGATGAACGTCGCGACCTGCGGCACCCAGCCGCCGAAGAACCAGCCGGCGAACGGGCCGAGCGCGCGCGAGATCCACACGAACACGCCGCCGCAGTCGGGCATGGCGCGGTTCAGGTCGCGGAACGCGAACGCGGTGAACAGGATCGGCACGAAGCCGAGCAGGAAGGCGGCCGGGGTCTGCACCCCGACGGCGCCGACGACGTAGCCGAGCGTCACCGCGAGGCTGTAGGCGGGGGCGACGGCGGCGAGGCCGAGCGCGACGATGCGGCCGAGGCCGAGGGCATCGCGCTGGAGGCCCTTGTCCGGGGCATCCGCGACGGGCGCGGTCGCCGCGCCGAGTGGGGTCGAGCTCATCGAGTCTCCTTCGACTGCGAGCGTTGTTTGAATGATGCTTCAGACAACTGAGGTTGAATGGCATTCAAACAACGTGGCCGGCCGGAAGTCAAGAGTTTCCTGGATGGAATTCAGGAAACGGCGCGGATCGGCGAGCCGACGGCCGCGCCTCGGGCAGAATGAAGCGCATGCCCCGCCCCAACCGCAAGGCCGAGCGACGACTCGCGATCCTCGACGCCGCGCGTCACGTCGCGGTGCGCGAGGGCGCGGAGGGCACCACCCTGCGCGCCGTCGCGACGGCCGCCGGGATGGAGCCGTCGGCGGTGCTCTACTACTTCAGCGGGCTCAACGAGATCGTGCGCGAGCTCGTGTACGCGGCGAGCGACCGGTTCATCGAGACCATCACGCGGGCGGTCGCCGAGGCCGAGACCCCGGCCGAGTCGCCTCGACGCGGCGATCGAGGCCGGCAGCACGGGCGGCCTCGAGGGCGACGAGTCGCGCATCCTCTACGAGTTCTGGTCGGCCGGGCCTGCGCGACGAGTCGCTGAACGACGCCGATCACGCCCTCGACCGGCGCCAGGTCGGGATCTACCTCGGGATCCTCGAGGACGGCGTCGCCGCAGGCGTCTTCCATCCGCGCATCGACGTCGCCGAGGTGGCCTGGGCGCTCGTGGCGCTCGAGGACGGGCTGGTCATGGACATCCTCGCGGGCACGAAGACGCACGGCGAGGTCACGGCGCTGATCCGGTCGGTCGCCGAGGCGCTGCTCGACGTGACCCTGCGGGGCTGACCGGGGTGTGGTCTCGATACGCTTCGCTACTCGACCGGCGGCGCTCGATACGCTCGCACTCGACCGGCGGGTGGCGCTACTCGACCGGCGCGGACTCGGCGGGTGACTCGGCGCCCGCGATGACGGCCACCGCCTCGGGCGAGCTCGTCGCCGCTCGGCAGGCTGCCCGGGGCGAGCAGCCAGAGGATGCCGAGGCTCTGCACGAGGGCGAAGTCGAGCTTCGCCACCGCGTCGACCTGCGCCTCGGAGAGCTCGGGGCGCGCCTCGCGCAACTGCTCGGCGATGCCGAGGTAGCCCTCCCCGGCCGCCTCGGCGAGGTGCCGACTCGCCTCGGGGTCGCGCAGCACCCGCACGGTGTTCTCGAGACTCGCGAGCAGGGGCTCGCGGTTCGCCGCGAACACCTCGGGCATCCGGTTCCAGAGCTCGGCGAATCCGTCGAGGAGCGGCAGCCCGGCGGTCTCGTGCACGACCGCCTCCATGCCGTCGCCGATGCCGTCGCCGAGCGACGCCATGAGCGCCTCGGTGATGAGCTGCTCCTTCGAGCCGAAGTGGTAGCCGATCGCGGCGAGGCTCACACCGGCCGCCGAGGCGATGTCGCGCGCGGTCACCTTGGCGACCCCGCGCTCGATGATCACCCGGCGCGCACCGGCCAGCAGGTCTTCACGGTTGCCCATCCCGTCAATGGTACGCGAGCGTTTCAGACATCCGTGCTAGACATTCGTCCAAATGTCTGTTAGACATATGTGTAAGACAAATGTCCAACACTCTGGAAGGGCAACGCGATGACCACCGACACCATCCCCGCACATCCTGATCTCCGGCGGCGGCATCGCCGGGCACGCACTCGCCCTGCAACTCGTCCGCAGCGGCATCCGCGCCACCGTCGTCGAGCGCGCCGCCGCGCCCCGCCCCGGCGGCCAGGCCGTCGACCTCCGCGGGGCCAGCCGCGAGGTCGCCGAGCGCATGGGGCTCATGCCCGGCATCCGGGCCCGGCTGCTGCACGAGCTCGGCCTCTCCTACGTCGACGGCGCCGGCCGGGTGTTCGGCCGCATGTCGATGGAGGACTTCGACGGCAAGGGCGCGGTCGCCGAGATCGAGATCGCCCGCGGCGATCTCGACGAGGTGCTGCTCGAGGCGCTCGCGGCGGCGAGCGAGGCCGCGCCCGGCCTGCTCGACCTGCGCTACGGCGACCGCATCACCGCCATCGCCCAGGACGCCGACGGCGTCGACGTCGCGTTCGAGCACGCGCCCGATGAGCGATTCGACCTCGTCGTCGGGCGCCGACGGCGTGCACTCGGCCACCCGGCGCCTCGCCTTCGGCCCCGAGGAGCAGTACTCGACGCTACCTCGGCGGGTACATGGCGTTCTTCACGATCCCGACCCCCGCCGACGTCGAGCCGGGCTGGTTCTCGATGCGGTTCGTGCCGGGCGCGACCTTCGGCATCCGCCCCGACTTCGACCCGTCGACCTCCAAGGCGATCCTCACCCTGCGCATCGACCGCGACCCCGCGCTGCGCGGCGACCGAGCCGCACAGGAGGCGCTGATCCGGCGTGCCCTCGCCGACGCCGGGTGGCACGCCCCCGCGGTGCTCGAGGCCATGCCCGGGGCATCCGACTTCTACTTCGACGAGCTCGCGCGCATCGACGTTCCCGAGGCCGCGAACGGCCGGGTCGCGCTCATCGGCGACGCCGGATCGTGCGGCTCGCCGATGTCGGGCATGGGCACCGCGACCGCGCTCATCGGCGCGTACCTGCTCGCGGCCCGCATCGCCGAGACGCCCGGCGACCCCGCCGCCGCCGCACGGCGGTACGCGAGCGACATCGTTCCGTTCGCCGAGGCCGGCAAGAAGCTCATGGGCGGCGGCATCGAGCGCATGGTGCCGGCCAACCGCTTCGAGGCGGTGATGTCACGGGCGATGACGGGCCTGATGCTCTCCAGGCCGTTCCGCCCGATCGTGAAGCGGATGTTCGCCGCGAACCAGGCCGAGCTCCCCCTGCCCGTCGTCGCGGCACGCGTCCAGGTGACGCGACGGGCTTGCCGGACGCGTGCTCCCTCGAGATAGACCGACGAAGGAGCGCGCGTGTCTCGAGACGCGTCGCCTTGCGGCGCCACTCTCGTCGATGAACGAGCGCGTCGCCTCGATACGGCGCTGGGCGCGCCTACTCGACCGGCGCCGCAGCTCGACCGACGTCAGGCCGGCCGGAAGCCCGTCGTCTCGGGCGGCGCCGCGTGCCGGATCATGAGGTGCCGGGTGACCGAGTAGTCGAGCAGCGGCTCGATCGACATGTCCTTGCCGAAGCCCGAGCCCTTCACGCCGCCGTGCGGCGCCTCGGAGGCGATCGGCAGGTGGTCGTTCACCCAGGTGACGCCGACGTCGAGCGACTGGCTCACGCGCAGGGCGCGCGAGACATCCGAGGTCCACACCGACGACGCGAGGCCGTAGGCGTTGTCGTTCGCGAGCGCGATGCCCTCGGCCTCGCCGTCGAACGGCAGCACGACGAGCACGGGGCCGAACACCTCGCCCTGCACGATCTCCGAGGACTGGGCGGCGCCCGACGAGCAGGGTCGGCGCGTAGTAGGAGCCGAGCCGGTCGATGGCGTGCCCGCCCACGAGCGCCTCGGCGCCGTCGGCCACCGCACGCGATACGAAGCCGTCGACGCGCGAGCGGTGCGCCTTCGAGACGAGCGGGCCGATGTGCGTCTCGGGGTCCATCGGGTCGCCCGCGACGACGCCCGCGAGCTCGGCGCGCAGGGCGGCCACCCCGTCGTCGTAGACCGAGCGCTCGAGGTAGACGCGCGTGGCCGCGGTGCAGTCCTGGCCGGTGTTGTAGGTCGCGCCGAGCGCGACGGCGTGCGCCATCGCACCGAGGTCGGCGTCCGCTGAAGACGATCACGGGCGCCTTGCCGCCGAGCTCGAGGTGCACGCGCTTCACGCCGTCGACGGCGCCGCGCATCACGGCCTTGCCGGTCTGGGTCGAGCCGGTGACGCTCACCATGTCGACCTCGCGGTGGGTGACGAGCGCCTGGCCCGACCTCGGCGTCGCCGGTGACCACGCTGAACAGGCCGGCCGGCAGGCCCGGCCTGCACGGCGAGCTCGGCGAACCGCAGGGTCGTGCGCGGGGTCGCGGGCGCGGGCTTCACGATCACCGCGTTGCCCGCGGCGAGCGCGGGGCCGGCCTTCCAGATCGCCATGATGAGCGGGAAGTTCCACGGCGTGATGCCCGCGACGACCCCGACCGGGCGGCGCGTGAGGATCGAGGTGTAGCCGTTCGAGAACGACCCCGCGCCGGTGCCGTCGAGCGAGCGGGCGGCGCCCGCGAAGAACCGCAGGTTGTCGATGCCGAACGGCAGCTCGCCGTCGTAGGCGGTCGTCCACGGCTTGCCGGAGTCCTCGACCTCGAGCTTCGCGAGGTGCTCGGCGTCGGCCTCGAGCGCGTCGGCGAGGCGGAGCAGCGCGAGCGACCGCTCCCCCGGCGTCTTCGCCGCCCACTCGGGCTGGGCCGCGCGCGCGGCGGCGGCGGCCTCGTCGACGTCGGCGACGCCCGACGAGGTGAACGCCGCGACCTCCTGCTCGGTGGCCGGGTTGGTGATGACGGCGTCGCCGCCGCGTGCCGGCGCGGTACTCGCCGATGAAGGTGCCGGTGGTCATTGCCGTGGTCCTTTCAGGTGACGGATGCCCCGTCACGGTCGTCATGAGTTGAAGCCGAGGCCGAAGCGGTCGAGGGTGCGCAGCCACAGGTTGCGGCGACCCTCGTGCGCGTCCGCCGCGAGGATCGAGCGCCGGGTGAACTGCACGATGGGATTGCGGAACGGCTCGGGCGGGATCGGGAACGGCCGCCGCCGCACGATGTCGTAGCGCAGCCGCGAGGTGGGCTCGCCCGCGAGCAGGTCGAGCGCGACATCCGCCGAGAACCGCGACGCGCCCACGCCGAGCCCGGTGTGCCCCACGGCGTACGCCGCGCGACCGCCGAGCGCGGTGCCGTAGGCCGCCGTGAACCGGGTCGTCGAGTCGATCGGGCCGGCCCAGCGGTGGGTGAACCGCAGCCCCGCGAGCTGCGGGAAGGTCTCGAGGAAGTGCCGGGCGAGCAGCTCGTGCGAGCTGTCGCGCTGCTCGAGGCTCGCGTCGACCCTGCCGCCGAAGTAGTACACCGCGTCCCAGCCGCCGAACAGGATCCGCCCGTCGGCCGTCGGCCGGTAGTAGTGGAACTGGTTGCCCGCGTCGGTGAGCCCCTGCCCCTCGCCCCAGCCGATCGACGCGCGCTGCGCCTCGGTGAGCGGCTCGGTCATGAGCACGTGGTCGTAGAGCGGCATGATGTAGTTCCCGAGCCGCTTGAGCGGCGCCGGGTAGGCGGCGGTCGCGATCACGACGTCGCGCGCGTCGACGTGGCCGTGCGCCGTGGTCACCCGCACGCCGGCGCCGTTGCGCGCGAGTCCGGTGGCGGCGGATGCCTCGAACACGCGCACCCCGCGACGCTCGAGCTCGGCGGCCATGCCCCAGGCGAGCCGCGCGGGGTCGACGAGCACCGTGCCGGTGCGGTCGCGGAGCCCGCCGAGGTAGGTCGGCGAGTGCACGTCGGCCTGCACCTCGTCGCGCGGACTGCAGCTCGAGCGTCGACCCCGTGCCGGGCGCCGAGCTGCTGCGCCTCGCGGAGCCCCGCGAGCTGCCACTCCTCGACGGCGAGCGTGGTCTTGCCCGACCTGCGCAGGTCGCAGTCGATGCCGGCCGCCTCGATCGTGGCGATCGAGCTCGGCGAGGTTGCGGTCGCCCTCCTCCTGCAGCGCGCCCACCTGGTCGGGCCAGATCGCGGTGCCGTGCGTGAGCCCGTGCGTGAGCGAGCTCGCGACGAACCCGCCGTTGCGGCCGGTCGCGCCGTGCGCGACGCGTTCGGCCTCGAGCACGACGACCGAGCGGCCGGGGTCGCGCTCGACGGCGCGCCACGCCGTCCAGAGCCCCGTGAACCCGGCTCCGATCACGACGAGGTCGGCCTCGACCCGGCCCTCGACGCGCGGACGCGGGGCGGGTGCGTCGGCACGGTCGAGCCAGTACGGGGTGGGCGCGGCGTCGCGGAGCGCGTCGACCGCGGCATCCGTCATCGCGTGGCCCGTGCTCACACGCGCTCCCGCGCGCCGACGCGTTCGATCACGTCGGCGGCGGCGGCCACGCCGCCGCGCGAGCGGATGTCGGCGCCGACGGCGGCGATGCGCTCGCGCAGCGCGGCGTCGCCGAGCAGCGCGCCGCACGGCGCCCTGCAGCTCCTCGGGCGTGAAGCGGTAGGGGTCGAGCCGGATGCCGAAGCCCTGCTCGTGCACCCGCTGGGCGTTGTCGTACTGGTCCCAGAACAGCGGCAGCAGGATCATCGGCTTGCCGAAGTGCAGCGCCTCGGTCGTGGTGTTGTTGCCGCCGTGCGTGATCACGAGGTCGACGAGCGGCAGGATCCTCGTCTGCGGCAGGAACTCGGCGCCCCACATGTTGTCGGCGAGCTCGAACTCGTCGTGCAGCGGGCCCTTCGAGACGATGACGTTGATCGGCTCGTCGGCGAGCGCGGCGATCACCCGCTGCATGAGCTCGACGTCGGCGCTGCCGAGCGAGCCGAGGCTGAAGTACACGAGCGGGCGGCTGCCGTCGGTGAACGAGGCGGGCAGGTCGGCGGGCGCCTGCTCGGTCTCGCGCACGGAGGAGTCGAGGCGGTGCCAGTGCTCGCCGAGCGGACGCTCGTCGGTGTAGTCGAGCACCTCGGGGTAGACGTAGAGGTTCTCGTCGCCCTCGTGGATGAACTCGAGCTCGGGCAGCGGCGGGTGCGCCCTGCTCCTGCACCCAGGCGTCGTACGCCTGCCAGAGGGCGCGGTGCGTGCGGTCGTACTCGGCGCGGAACGCTGCCCAGCCCTCGCGGTCGTCCTTCGCGAGGCCGGAGAACACGGGCGCGATGTGCGTCGCCGGGCACCTCGAGCGGGTTGCAGGAGACGATGCGCACGAACGGCACGCCCGCGGTGACCAGCGCCGGGAACGCGAGCACGTTGTCCTCGACGATGACGTCGGGCCGCACCCGCTCGATGATCGCCTTCAGCTGCGGCTCGCAGTACTTCGCGCCGTCGACGAGCGCCTCCCAGATCGGCAGGGTGACCGTCTCGAGCTGCTCGGCGGTGGTCTTGCGGAACTCGGGCGAGACCTCCTTGATGTAGTCCTTCCAGAACTGCCCGGCGTCCTGCTCGACCTCCTCCTCGGGTGCGGGCGCCAGGTCGACGAGGTCCTCCTCGAAGCCGAGTGCGGTGAGCTTGCCCTCCCACGAGCGCTCCGCGGCGAAGACGACGCGGTGCCCGCGCTTCAGCAGCTCGTTGCCGATGCCGATGCAGTTGTTCGTGGGGCCGTAGGCGCTCTCGGGCATGAACAGGAAGGTGCGGCGCTCATCGGTCATGACGACTCCGTTCGTGGATTTCTTGAATGCTTGTGGAGAGAATTGCGGATGTCAAGACCTGTGTCATTTCAAGTCGAATCGGCCTATCATTGACCGACGATGCAGACAATCTGTCTGATCCGGAGGGAGCGGCATGGCCAGGCCGAAGCGGCAGGAGGAACGTCGCAGCCAGCTGGTCGCGGCGGCGCAGCGGGCGATCGCGGCGCACGGCCCCGACGGCGCGCGGCTGAACCGCGTGGCCGAGGAGGCCGGTCTCACCTCGGGCGCGGTGCTCTACTACTACCCCGACATCGACGAGCTCATGTTCGAGGCCAACCGCGCCGGCATGGAGCGGTTCTACGAGGGCCGCGTCCGCATGCTCGAGCGCCTCGACGACGACCCCGTCGCCCGCCTGCTCGCGCTGGCGAAGTCGGGCCTGCCGAGCGGCCCCGGCGACACCGAGGTGCGGCTGCTCTGCGAGCTCGGCGGCTCGGCCGGCCGCAACCCGCTCATGGCCTCGCTGCTCACCACGCTCTACGACCGCCAGGTCGGCATGTACCAGGTCGTGCTCGAGCAGGGCGCGGCGCGCGGCATCTTCACCCTCGCGCAGCCCTCGCTCGTGATCGCGCGCAACCTCGTCGCGCTCGAGGACGCCTACGGCTACCGCATCATCGCGCAGCACCCGACGATCGACCACGATGCCGCGCTCGAGCTCATCGTGGCCTACGCCCGGCTCGCGACGGGTCACGCGCTGACCTCCTCCTGAGGCGCGGGCGCCGCCTGCGCCTCGTCGGCCGGGTCGCCGTCGACGGATGCCGCGGGCGCGTCCAGCGTGACCGCGGACGCCCGCCCGAACCGCACGCCGACGTCGGCGCCGCGCGCGAGCCGGCTCGCACCGTGCACGGTCGCGAGGATCGGCGCGGAGAGTCCGGGCACCTCGACCGAGATGGTGGAGGCGCCGCCCAGGAAGTAGGTGTCGACGACGGTGCCGCGCAGGGCCGCCGTCGCGGCATCCGGTGACAGCTCGACGTCCTCGGGGCGCACGACCGCGGTCGCGGGCGAGCCGGCGGCGAGCGAGTGCCCGGCCGCCACCGCCCCGACCCCAGGCACGTCGACGCCGGTCGCCGTGGCCGTGCCGTCGAGCAGGTTCGCGGTGCCGATGAACGACGCCACGAACCGGGTCGCGGGGTTGGCGTAGAGCTCCTGCGGCGTGGCGAGCTGCTCGAGGTGCCCGTCGCGCAGCACCGCGATGCGGTCGGCCATCGACATGGCCTCCTCCTGGTCGTGCGTGACCACGACGAACGTGAGCCCGACCTCGTGCTGGAGCCGCTTCAGCTCGAGCTGCATGCTCGAGCGCACCTGCCGGTCGAGCGCCGAGAGCGGCTCGTCGAGCAGCAGCAGCCGCGGGCGCTTCACGATGGCGCGGGCGAGGGCGACGCGCTGCCGCTGGCCGCCCGACAGCTGCGCGGGTCGCCGCTTGGCGAGGTGCCCGAGGCCGACGACCTCCATGACCTCGCCGACGCGGCGACGCAGGTCCGCCCGTCCGACCCCCTCGCGCCTCGAGGCCGTAGGCGACGTTCTTCTCGACGCTGAGGTGCGGGAACAGCGCGTAGGACTGGAACATCATGTTGACCGGCCGCTTGTGCGGCGGCATCCGGAGCAGGTCCTGGCCGTCGACCTCGATGCGGCCCGACTCGGGCGTCTCGAAGCCGGCGATCGAGCGCAGCAGCGTGGTCTTGCCGCAGCCCGACGGGCCGAGCAGCGCGAAGAACTCGTTGTCGGCGATGTCGAGCGAGATGCCGTGCAGGGCGACCGTGTCGCCGTAGACGGCGCGGACGCCGTCGACGCGGAGCAGGGGTGCGGAGGTCACTTCGGGGATCCTGTCAGTCGGGTCAGTCGTTGCGCCGCGATCACCGTGATGATGCTCACGAGCAGGAGGAGGGTGGCCAGGGCGTTCATCTCGGGGGTCACGCCGAAGCGCACCATCGAGTAGATGACGATCGGCAGGGTCGGCTGGTCGGCGCCGTGGTGAAGAACGCGATCACGAACTCGTCGATCGAGAGCGTGAAGGCGAGCAGGGCGCCCGCGACGATGCCCGGGGCGAGCTGCGGGAGCGTGACCCGCATGAACGTGCGCATCGGCCCGGCACCGAGGTCGCGCGACGCCTCCTCGAGGCTCGGGTCGAGGTTCGCCATGCGCGCGAGCACGATCGCCGTGACGAACGCGGTGGCGAACACCGCGTGCGCGAGGATCACCGAGTGCAGCCCGAGCGTGATCGCCGAGCAGCGAGAAGAACGTGAGCAGGCCGATGCCGAGCAGCAGGTCGGGCAGGATGGCCGGCGCGATCGCGAACGCGCGGATGCAGTCCGCCCCGCGTGTAGTGCTGGATGCCGTAGGCGAGCAGCGTGCCGAGCACCGTCGCGATCGCGGTGGCGCCGGTGGCCACGATGAGCGTGTTGACCAGGCCCTGCATGATCTGCTCGTCGGCGAACAGCTCGGGGTACCAGCGCAGCGAGAAGCCCCGCCAGACGAAGAGGTTCTCCGAGTCGTTGAAGCTCATGATCACGACCACGAGGATCGGCAGGTAGAGGAAGACGTAGCCGAGCCAGAGCGGCACGAGGATGCCGCGCGGCTTGCGCACGGCGCGCGGGCGCGCCTCGGGCTCGAGCTCGCGCATCGCGGTGGTCGACGGGTTCGTGGTCGCGGTCGTCTCAGCCACGGCGCGGTCCTTCCGTGAGGCGGCGCGACACCGCGGTCTGCACGAGGATCACGAGCACGAGCAGGATCGTGAGCAGCAGCGCGAGCGTGGCGCCGAACGGCCAGTCCCTGGCCTCGAAGAACTGGTCGCGCACGAGGTTGCCGACCATGATCGTCTTGCCGCCGCCGATGAGCTCGGGGATCACGAAGTTCGACATGGCCGGCACGAACACGAAGATGCATCCGGTGAGCGCGCCCGGGATCGACAGCGGCAGCGTGACCGTGCGGAACGCCCGCCACGGCGTCGCGCCGAGGTTGGTGGCCGCCTCGCGCAGCGACGGGTCGAGCTGCTGCAGCGACGCGTAGAGCGGCAGCACCATGAGCGGCAGGTACATGTAGAGCAGGCCGACGACGATGCGCCTGCGGCGTGTAGAGCATGCTGATCGGCTCATCGGTGATGCCGAGGCCCTGCAGCCACTGGTTGACCCACCCGGCGTTGTTGAGCAGCAGGATCCACGCGTAGGTGCGGATGAGGAAGTTCGTCCAGAACGGCAGCACGATCGCGACGAGCGCGACGGTGCGCCACTTCGGCGAGAGCCCCGCGATCGCGTACGCCATCGGGTAGCCGATGGCGAGCGCGAGCAGCGTGACGATGAGCGCGAGCCCGATCGACTGCAGGATGACGCCGCAGGTAGAGCGGCTCGAGGAGCTTCACCCAGTTGTCGAAGGTGAACTCGAAGACGATGCCGCCGAACCGGCCGCGCTTGAAGAAGGTGTAGAACGCGAGCAGCCCCACCGGGATCGCCATGAAGACGATGAGGAAGAGGATGCCCGGGCGCGAGGAAGGGCGCCGGGGCGAGCCCCCGCCGCACGCGAGGGGAGCGTGCGGCGGGAGCGTCCCGGTGTTGCGTCGAGGTCACGGCGTCAGTTGGTGGCCAGCACTTCGGCGTTGAGGTCGACGTACTTCAGCGAGTCCTCCCCGAGGTCGATGATCGCCTCCTGCTCCATGAGCTCGTCGACCGTGATGCCGAGCGTCGGGTACGACTCGATCAGCGCGGGGTCGAGGGCCTCCATGGCCGCCTTGTTCGGCACCTTGTAGAGGATGTTCTCGGCCACCCAGGTCTGCACCTCGGGGTCGAGGATGTAGTTGATGAAGGCCATGGCGGCCTCCTTGTTCTCGGAGCTGTTCAGCACCGTCATGGTGTCGACCCAGAGGTCGGCGCCCTCTTCGGGCACGACGAACTTGATCGACGGGTCCTCGGCGATGCCGTAGTTGCACCAGCCGTCCCACGCCTCGACCATCGCGGCCTCGCCCGAGACGAGCTTGGAGTAGAACGTGGTGTCGTCGTAGGCGAGCAGCGTCGGCTTGGTCTCGAGCAGCTGGGCCTTCGCCTCCTCGAGCTCCGCGTCATCCGTGGTGTTGACCGAGTAGCCCTGCGCCTTGAGCGCCGGCATCGAGAGCCAGCGGTCGGTCGACAGCATCGTGGTCTTGCCCACGAGCTCGGGCTTCGGGCTCAGCAGGTCGTTCCACGACGTGGGGTCGTAGCCGGTGAGGTCGGGGCGGTAGCAGAGGCCGGTCGTGCCCCACGCGTAGGGCTCGGAGTAGACGTTGCCCTCGTCGTAGGGCAGCTCCATCGCCTCGGGGTAGAGGTTCTCCTCGTTCGGGATGAGGTCCTTGTCGAGCTCGGCGAGCAGGCCCTGCTCGGCGAGCGCCTGCGCGTACTGGCCCGAGACGAAGGCCACGTCGATGCCGGGGTCGGCGCTCGCGGTGAGCTTCGCGACGATGTCCTCGTTCGTGCGTGTGGTTGACGATCGTGGTCTTGACGCCGGTCGCCTCCTCGAACTGCTCGGCGAGGTCCTCCGGCGAGTAGTCCGCCCAGATCGAGACGGTGAGCGTCTGCTCGGTGATGTCGGCGCTCGGGTCGATCTCGTCGCCTCCGGAGCCGGTGGAGCATGAGGTCGCGGCGAATGCGAGGGCGATCGTTCCGGCCGCGGCGGCGACGATGCGACGCGTCGTGGGCATGTGGTACCTCCTGGGACGTCGGAAAGGTTGAGCGATTGTTGCACCACGAATGAAGAAACCGCAATGGATGCGCGGACATGCTGGCGCGGAGTTTGCACAATAGTTACAATCCGAATTCAATGAACTCGATTCTCGGTGGCGAACGGCCGGTCGTCGACGGCCGCGCGCTGTCCGTCGACGGCGAGGGGCGCGTGCTCGTCGACGGCACGGCACCGGCGGCGGGCGACGGCGTCGCGCGGGCGCTCGCGCGGCTCGTGGTCGCCGACGTCGCCGCCGACGCACGCGAGCGCGGCATCACCGTCGACCAGACGAACACGTCGGTCATCGTCGGCGACCGCCTCGTCGTGAAGCTCGTCGGCCGATGGGCTGCGGCCGATCGGGCCGGGCGCCTGCTGGAGCGCCTCGCGGAGGCCGGATCCGACGACGTCGACCGCCTGCGCGGGCGGATCGAATGGGAGCATCCACGGCTCGGCACGTCGACCCTCGCCATCGTCACCGAGTACCTCCCCGGCGCCGAGGACGGCTGGACCTGGGCGGTCGACGACGTCGTGGCGCTGCTCGACGGCGGCCCCGAGCCCGACTGGCCGGGCCTCCTCGGCGAGCGCGTCGCCCGCATCCACGACGTGCTGGGCGCCGACGCGGTGCCGTCGGGCGCGGATGCCGCCTCCGCCCGCCTGGCCCGCGCCGACGACGCGCTGCGCCGTGCGATCGACGCCGCGGAGGGGCCGACGGGCGCGCGACTGCGCAACCGCCGCGCGTCGCTCGAGCGCGACATCCGCTCGCTCGAGGGCACCGACCCCGGCCTCGAGTTCCCGATCCACGGCGACCTGCACGTCGGGCAGGTGCTCGCCTCGCCCGCACCCGGCGGCGCGCGCCGCTACACGATCATCGACTTCGACGGCGACCCGCAGCTGGCGGCATCCGACCGTGAGCGAGCGGATGCCGCGGCACGCGACGTGGCCCACCTGCTCGTCTCGCTCGACCTCGTCGCCGCGGTCGCCCAGAAGCGGATGCAGCGCGCCGACGCCGCCGCGTTCGACTGGGCCGACCGCGCCCGCGCCGCCCTGCTCGCCGCCTATCGTGCGGAGCTCGGACGGCCCGAGCTCTTCGATCCGGCGCTCCTCGCCGGCTTCGAGGCCGAGCAGCTCGTCGCCGAGCTGCACTACGCCGACCGGTTCCTGCCCGCCTGGCGCTACGCGCCCGACGCGGCGATCACGCATCGCCACCCCTCGTCGAACGACCACCCGGAGGACCCGTGGACACCGCCGCCTTTCGCGCCGACCTCGAGCTGATCCCAGCGACCCTCGCCGAACTCGCCGACGCCCTCGACGCCGGCCTGCCGGGCCTCGAGCGACTGCCGACCCTCGGCGCCGCGCGGGTGCTCGTGCTCGGCATGGGCTCGAGCCGCTACGCCGCCGACGTCGTGGCCCGGCGCTACCGCGCGGTCGGCGCGAACGTCGTGGTCGAGCTCGCGAGCGCGTCGCTCCTGCCCCCGGCCGCACCCGACCTCGCGGTCGTCGCGGTGTCGGCGACCGGCGGGAGCGCCGAGGTGCTGCGCGCCGTCGAGCGGTACCGCGGCACGGGGCGGCTCGTCGCGGTGACGAACCGGCCCGACTCCGAGCTCGGGCGCCTGGCCGACGTGGTGGTGCCGCTCGGCGCGGGCGTCGAGGCATCCGGGGTCGCCTGCCGCACGTTCCGCGCGACGTTCCCCGTGCTCGACGCGGTGCTCGAGGAGCTGCTCGGCACGGCGCCCGCCGAGCGGTTCGACGCGGCGGCGGTGCGCGCGGCGGCGACGGCGAACGCGGAGCTGCTCGCGGCATCCGCCGACTGGCTGCCGGCCGTCGCCGACCTGCTGGCCGGGCCGATGGGCACGTGGACGCTCGCGCCGGCCGAGCGGGCGTCGAGCGCGCAGCAGTCGGCGCTCATGCTGCGCGAGGTGCCGCGGCGCGCGGCCTACGCGTCGGAGACCGGCGACTGGTCGCACGTCGACGTGTACCTCACGAAGACGCAGGACTACCGGGCGCTCGTGTTCGCCGGGTCGGCATGGGACGCGCAGGCGCTCGAGTGGATGGCCGCGCGCGGGTCGCGGTTCGCCGCGGTCGGGCGCGACCTGCCCGGCGCCGAGCTCACGCTGCGCTTCGCCGGCGACGAGGACGACGCGGTGGCCGCGCTCACCGAGGTGCTCGTGGGCGAGCTCGTGGCCGATCGACTGGCTCCGCGCCGCGCTGAGCCTGACGCGGCATCGGCGTCGAGCCCACGCGACGGTCGATTCGCGCATCTCGAGCGGCAGCGCGCCCGACGTCGCGGCGGCCGCTCCCGGCGCGCGTAGGCGCGAGCCGACCGGCTCGACAGCGCGAGCATCACGAGGATGTCGAGCGCGATCGTGAGGAACGTGGTCTGCAGCGTGATCTCCTGGTCGCCGACCCACCAGGTCGACGAACGACGCGCTGATGCTGAAGGTCGAGATCATCATCACGACGATGCGCGGCCAGTTCAGGCCGAGGAACACGAGCACGGCCGAGCACGAGGTCGATGAGGAGCACGACGCCGATCAGGACGGACCACGAAGACGTAGACCGCCTGCGACGTCGCCGTCGAACGCGTCGCCCGTGAGCGGCCACGCCCGCCTCGTCGAACGCCAGGGTGAAGACGTCGTCCCACTGCAGCGAGAGGGCGATCAGCCAGACCACGCCGGCGAGCACCCGCAGCAGCACCAGGGCCGAGCCGGCCGTGGTCGAGAGCGGTCGGCGCATCGTCGGCGGGCCGGCGACGGGCGCCGCCAGCGACGGCCGGCGACTCGAACGCCGGGCGCTTCTCGACGGCCGTCATGCGACCGGCTCCCGCTGCGCGACGCGGCGTCGGCGCGCCGGACATCGCGCGCACGTCGATCACCGGCAGGTCGCCGTCGGTGACGATCGTGTCGCCGCCGCCGTTGCGGGAGTGGTAGCCCGTCGCGAAGTCCTCCAGCACCTCGACGGCGACGGCCGGGTCCGCCGCGCGCAGCGGTCGCCACGATGTGGTCGCGCTCGACGTCGGTGTCGGCGTCGATCTTGTGCGTGACCTGCAGCGTGAAGAGCGAGAAGCCCACCGCCCGGTCGAACGTGCCGGCCGCGAGCCAGTCCACGCGCGAGCCGCCCGGGCAGGAGCCAGCCGTCGGGGCAGCGCCAGAAGCGCACGTGATGCCGCTTCGCGGGATTGCCCGCGACCTCCTGCTGGTAGGCGGCATCCTGCTGCCGGCCGAAGAGGAAGAGCGGGCTCACGGGCGCCTCGTCGTAGCTGCGACGCGTGACGGTCGACGTGATGATGCGCCAGCTGGAGCGCGGCCGTGATCTCGTCGGCGCGCGTCCACCCCGCCGCGACCATCGCCGCGTGCAGCTGCGTGCTCGTCGCCGAGCACGGCGAGGTTCACGGGATCGCCGAGGAGCCCGTCGCTCGTGCGGGCGCGGCCGATGAAGTAGTCGGGCACGTAGATGGTGGTGAGGATGCGGTGCAGGCGCGGCAGCACGAGGTACGCGAGCAGCGCCCAGAAGAGGACGAACCCGAGGATGCCCCACCAGCCGAACGCGAACGACTCGGTGAACAGCAGCAAGGCGAGCCAGATCGCGGCGAGGCCGGCGAAGACGAAGAAGAACCCGTCGAGCAGCGCGCTGAACGAGAACCGGCGCTTGGGCGGCTGCGCGGGCGCAGCGGGCGCCGTCGTCGTTCCGGATGCCGCCGCGACCACGCCGCCCATGAGTGCATGCTAACCCGCTCGTCGCGCGGGGTCGCCGTGGTTAGGCTTCCGGCATGGCCTACGACGTCGCGCGCATCCGTTCGCTGTTCCCCTCGCTCGAGAGCGGGTGGGCGCACTTCGACGGGCCGGGCGGAACGCAGACGCCGCGGCCGGTGGGCGACGCCGTGGCATCCGTGCTCACCGGGCCGCTGTCGAATCGCGGCACGATCGGCGAGTCCGAGGAGCGCGCCGAGGCGGCCGTGCACGGGTTCCGGCTCGCGATGGCCGACCTGCTCGACGCGCATCCGCGCGGCATCGTGCACGGGCGCAGCGCCACGCAGCTCGTCTACGACTTCTCGCGGAACCTGTCGCGCGACTGGGGCGCGGGCGACGAGGTCGTCGTCACGCGGCTCGACCACGACGCGAACGTGCGGCCGTGGGTGCAGGCGGCCGAGCGTGCCGGCGCGACCGTGCGCTGGGCCGACTTCGACCCCGAGACCGGCGAGCTCGCGACGGAGGCGGTGACCGCCGTGCTCTCGGAGCGCACCCGCCTCGTCGCCGTGACCGGCGCCTCGAACCTCATCGGCACCCGGCCCGACGTGCCGACGATCGCCGCCGTCGCGCACGACGCGGGCGCCATGGTCTTCGTCGACGGCGTGCACCTCACCGCCCACGCGCTGCCCGACGTCGAGGAGCTCGGCTCCGACTTCTTCGTGTGCTCGCCCTACAAGTTCCTCGGCCCGCACTGCGGCGTGCTCGCGGCGCGTCCCGACCTGCTCGAGCGGATCATGCCCGACAAGCTGCTGCCCGCCACCGAACGCGGTGCCCGAGCGGTTCGAGTTCGGCACCCTGCCGTACGAGGTGCTCGCCGGCGTCACCGCCGCGGTCGACGTGCTCGCCGGCCTCGATCCCGATGCCGAGGACGCCGCCGAGTCGCGTCGCGAGCGGCTCGCCGCCTCGTACGCGGCGCTGCACGAGCACGAGGAGGTGCTCCGCGCGCAGCTCGAGGAGGGGCTCGCCGCCCTGCCCGGCGCCACGCTCTGGTCGCGCGCGGCTCGCCGCACGCCGACGCTGCTCGCCACGTTCGAGGGGCACGCGGCATCCGACCTGACCCGATCGCTCGCCGCAGACGGGGTGCTCGCGCCCTCGGGCAACTTCTACGCCCTCGAGGCGTCGCGCCACCTCGGCCTCGGCGACGCCGGCGGGCTGCGCATGGGCCTCGCGCCCTACACGGATGCCTCCGACGTCGAGCGCCTGCTCGACGGGCTCGCGGCCGCGCTCCGCTGATGGGCTCGGGCCTCGCGATGGCCCGACGCGAGCGAGCTCCTCGCGGGCGGCGTGCCGCCCGCGGCATCCGCCCCCTCACCTGACGCGCACGACGAATCCGCCGCACGACGGATGCCCCGCGCGCGCCGCCGTCGCTAGGGTGGCCACGTGGCGACCCGATCGCCCGAGCCGTGCGGGGGCGCGGTTCCCCTCGGTTTCGGCCTGCCCCCAGAGGAGAGTGCATGAAGAGCGGCATCCCCATCGAGATCTCGGGGCTCAGCAAGCGGTTCGGCGCGGTCACGGCCGTCGACGACCTCAGCTTCACGGTGGAGCCCGGCCGGGTGACCGGGTTCCTCGGTCCGAACGGCGCAGGCAAGACCACGACGCTGCGGGTGCTGCTCGGGCTCGTGCGCGCGAGCGCGGGCACGGCCACGTTCGGCGGCACGCCGTATCGCGACCTGCCGCAGGCCCCTCGAGACGGTGGGGGCGGCGCTCGACGCGAACTTCCATCCCGGTCGCTCGGCCCGCAACCACCTGAAGGTGTACGCCACGGCGGCGGGGCTGCCCGGCGCCCGCGTGCCGGTCGTGCTCGAGCAGGTGGGCCTCGCCGAGTTCGCCGACCGCCGGGTCGGCGGCTACTCGCTCGGCATGCGCCAGCGCCTCGTCGCTCGCGTACACCCTGCTCGGCGACCCCGGCGTGCTCGTGCTCGACGAGCCGATCAACGGCCTCGACCCCGAGGGCATCAAGTGGATCCGCGGCTTCCTGCAGCGCCTGGCGCACGAGGGCCGCACCGTGCTCGTGAGCTCGCACCTGCTGAGCGAGGTGCAGCAGAGCGTCGACGACGTCGTGATCATCTCGCGCGGCCGGCTCGTGAAGACGGGCACGCTGGCGAGCCTCGAGCTCGAGGCGGCGCCGCGCACCGTCGTCGACTCGCCCGACCGGCCGCGTCTCGCGGCGGCGCTCGACCAGGCCGGGCCTCGACTACACCGAGGAGCAGCGAGGGCCTCGTCGTCGACGAGCCCGACCCCGGCCGCGTCGGCCACGCGGCCTTCCTCGGCGAGGTCGAGCTCAGCGCGCTGCACCGGCAGGCGTCGGGGCTCGAGGAGTCGTTCCTCTCGCTCGTGGGCGGGGGTGAGGAGTGATGTCGATGCTCCGCGCGATCGGGTCCGAGTTCGAGAAGGTCTTCACCACCCGCATGTGGTGGCTGCTCGCCGTGCTGCTGGTCGGCTACGTGGCGTTCCTCGCGGGCGGCTTCGGCGCCTTCCTCGGCTGGGCCACCGAGAACCCCGATGCCGCCGCCAACGCCGGCAACACGCAACTGCCGCCCGGCCTGAACCTGGCGCCGCTGGTCTACAGCTTCGCCTCGTCGATCGGCTACGTGTTCCCCGTGCTGCTCGGCGCGCTCGCGGTCACGAGCGAGTTCCGGCACAAGACCCTGACGCCGACGTTCCTCGCGGAGCCGCATCGCAGCGTCGTGCTCGGCGCGAAGTTCGCGTCGCGAGCTCATCGTGGGCGCGGGACTCGGCGTGGTCGCGTTCGCGACGTCGGTCGGCACCGGCGCGGCCGCGCTCGCGGCGTTCGGCCTCGAGACGGGCCTCGGCGAGAGCGACACGTGGGCCCTCGTCGGCCGCGGCGTGCTGGCGATGGCGCTCTGGGCGACGATCGGCGTCGGCCTCGGCTCGCTCGTGCCGAACCAGGTGGCGGCCATCGTGATCGTGATCGCGTTCACGCAGTTCGTCGAGCCGATCCTGCGCCTGGCCGCATCGCTCAACGACGTCACCGCGAACATCGGCCAGTTCCTGCCGGGTGCCGCGAGCGACGCGCTCGTCGGGGCATCCTTCTACAGCATCGCCTCGGTCGGGGCGGCGGAGTCGCTGGAGTGGTGGCAGGGCGGCCTCGTGCTGCTCGCCATCGGCGTCGTGGCGACGCTCATCGGCGGCGCCACCACCTGGCGGAGGGACGTGCAGTAGCGATGGACCTCGGGACGCTGCGCGAACTCCGGCTCCGCGTGCAGGGGCTGCGCTCCCCCGTCGACGCGTCGGCGCCCGAGGTCGTGCGGCGCTTCGTCGCGGTGCAGGCGCAGGAGTTCCTGCCGGCGCAGTGGGGGCTCGCGGCACGGGTGCCGCACGAGCGACGACCGGATGCCGCGGCCGTGGCCGCCGCGCTCGACGCCGGCGAGATCCTGCGCACCCACGTGCTCAGGCCCACGTGGCACTTCCTGCATCCCGACGACGCGCGGTGGGTGCTCGAGCTGTCGGCCGAACGCGTGCATCGCTCGAACGCGACGTACTACCGGCGCACCGGCGTCGACGGGCAGGATGCGACGCGCGCGCTCGACCTCGTCGCCGAGTCGCTCGCCGGCGGTCACCGCACCAGGGCCGAGCTCACGGCGGCGCTCGAGGCGGGTGGGATGGCGACGGCGGGGCTCGGCTTCACCTACCTCATGATGCTCGCGGAGCTCGACCGCATCGCCATCAGCGGCGCGAACGCCGGACGCCAGCGCACCTACGCGGCGTTCGACGAGCGGGTGCCGCCGTCGAAGCCGAAGCCGCGCGAGGAGGCGCTCGCCGAGCTCGCCGCCCGGTACCTCGCCGCCCGCGGCCCGGCGACGGATCGCGACTTCGCGGCGTGGTCGGGCTTCACGCTCGGCGACACCCGGCGCGCGTTCGCCGACGTGGCGGATGCCGCGGGCGGACGCATCGAGACGGTCGAGGTCGACGGGGTGACGCACTGGCTCGATGCGGCGACGGTCGCCGAGTCGCGACGGCGGCGACGGCGGGCGCGGCCGACGCCGGAGCCGGGGCCGAAGCGGCGGCCGGGGCGGGCGTCGTCGACCTCCTGCAGGCGTACGACGAGTACATCATGGGCTACGCCGCGCCCCGCGCGTACCTGCAGCCGCCCGGGCGCTCGACCCCCGAGACGGCGGAGTTCCCCATGCACGCGCTCATGATCGACGGGATGATGTGGGGCCGGTGGGCGCCCGTCGTCGAGGCCAAGCGCGCGCGCGTGCGGATCGTGCCGTGGCGCACGTTCTCGGCGGCCGAGGAGCGCGCGCTCGCGGCATCCGTCGCCGAGGTGGAGCGGTTCCTCGGCGTGCCGGTCACCGTCGAAGTCGAGCCGTCCGCCGCGCCCTGAGCGCGCCGCCACGGCCGACCGCTACGATCGCGCCATGGCCGTCATCGCGAGCATCTTCGTCGCCCTCGCCGCGCTCCTGCACGGCTACATCTTCCTGATGGAGAGCGTGTGGTGGACGCGTCCGTCGACGTGGAAGCGGTTCGGCGTCGCCGACCAGGCCGCCGCCGACATCACCCGTCCGATGGCGTACAACCAGGGCTTCTACAACCTGTTCCTCGGCATCGGCGCGGCGCTCGGCCTCGTGCTCTACTGGGCCGGGGCGATGGACGTCGGCAAGACGCTCGTGCTCTTCACGACGGCGTGCATGGTGCTCGCGGCGCTCGTGCTCACGACGACCGGGCGCGGCTACGTGCGCGCGGCGCTCATCCAGGGCACGCTGCCGCTCATCGGGTTCGTGCTGTTCGCGCTGTCCTGAGCGAGACGCGCGTCGCGGCCGTCAGTCGCGCGGCGGGCTGCGGCGTCGGCGTCGGCGTCGGCGTCGGTCGGCGGCTCGACCTTGAGCCGGTCGATCAGCGCCGCCGAGTGGTTGGTGCTGAGGATGATGCGGGTGAACTCCCCCGCGGCGAGCTCGAGCACGACGGCCTGCCGCTTGCCCTTGACGATGACGAAGTCGGTGCCGCCGTGGTACTTCCACACCCCGACGGCCACCACGAGCGGGATCTCGCTGCCGCGCTTGCGGATGCCGCGGATCCAGACCCACGGATCATCGGTGACGGTCGCCGACCGGATGTCGTCGCGCTGCACGACGAGGTCGTCGGAACGCAGTGCGAGCGTCTTCTCGGCCGGCGTGAGGTGTACCTCGATCCGGTCGTTGTGCACGCGAACATGGGCCATGCTTCCATCCTGCCCGAGGCCGCCGTCGCTCGCCCTGTCGCCACCCCACAATGGCGTAACGGTTTCGTGCCGGATACCTGCAACCAGACCTGCCGGTTACACCGGATCGTCCCCCGCGCGGCTCAGGCCGGGCGAGCGGATGCCGCGGCGCGCGCTGCGGCGGGCAGCGCGTCCACGATCCGGCCGATGGCCGCGTCGTCGTGGGCGGCGGTGACGAACCACGCCTCGAACACCGACGGCGGGAGCGAGACGCCGGCGTCGAGCATCGCGTGGAAGAACGGCGGATACCGCCACGCCTCCTGTCGCTGCACGCCCGCGTAGTCCCGAACCCCGGATGCCACGTCGGCACCGAACACGAAGCTGAACAGGTTGCCCGGCCCGCTGCACGCCGTGGGCGACGCCCTCGGCCGCGAGCGCGTCGGAGACGGCGGCGCTGATCGTCGCGGCTGCCTCGTCGAGGTGCGCGTAGACCGCGGCATCCGCGGCTCGCAGGGTCGCGACGCCGGCGGCGACCGCGACCGGGTTCCCCGAGAGGGTGCCCGCCTGGTACACCGGCCCGAGCGGCGCGAGCTGCTGCATGACGTCGGCGCGGCCGCCGAGCGCGGCGACGGGCATGCCGCCGCCGATGACCTTGCCGAACGTGAGCAGGTCGGGCGTGTACTCGCCCGCTGTACCCCGCTCGAGTCCCCACCAGCCGGCCGACGAGACGCGGAAGCCCGTGAGCACCTCGTCGGAGATGACGAGCGAGCCGTTCGCGTGCGCGAGCTCCACGAGCGCGCGGTTGAAGCCGGGCATCGGGCGGCACGACGCCCATGTTCGCCGCGGCCGCCTCGACGATGACGGCCGCGATGCGGTCGCCGTGCTCGGCGAAGGCCGCGCGCACGGCGTCGAGGTCGTTGTAGGGCAGCACGAGCGTGAGCGCCGCGATGTCGGCGGGCACGCCGGCCGAGCCGGGCAGCGCGAACGTCGCGAGCCCCGAGCCCGCCTCGGCGAGCAGGCCGTCGGAGTGGCCGTGGTAGTGCCCGGCGAACTTCACGAGCACGTCGCGGCCGGTGAATCCGCGGGCGAGGCGGATGGCGCTCATGGTCGCCTCCGTGCCGGTCGACACGAGGCGGAGCTGCTCGACCGGGCCGACGCGCTGCTCGACGAGCTCGGCGAGCTCGGTCTCGGCGGGGGTCGACGAGCCGAACGAGAGGCCGCGGCGCGCGGCATCCGTCACCGCCTCGATCACGCGCGGGTCGGCGTGGCCGAGGATCGCGGGACCCCAGCCGGCGACGAGGTCGACGTACTCGCGGCCCTCGACGTCGGTGACGTACGGGCCCTTCGCCGAGACGAGGAAGCGCGGGGTGCCGCCGACCGAACGGAACGCGCGCACCGGCGAGTTCACGCCGCCGGGGATGGCGGCCTGCGCGCGGGCGAACAGCTCGTCGTTCGGATCGGAGGGCCGTTCGATCGCGAGCGTCTCCCGCTGCCGCGGATCCAGTCGGCGACGTCTCGACGGCCCAGTACGTGAGCACGGCGTCGGCGCCGGCCCGACGGATGCCGCGCACGGACTCGATCACGGCGCGCTTGCGGTCGATCCAGCCGTGGGCGGCGGCGGCCTCGATCATCGCGTACTCGCCCGAGACCTGGTAGGCCCAGACGGGGATGTCGGATGCCGCGGCGACGTCGGCGAGCACGTCGAGGTAGCTGCCCGCCGGCTTCACCATGACGATGTCGGCGCCCTCCTCGATGTCGATCATCGCCTCGCGCAACCCCTCGCGCCGGTTACCGGGATCGAGCTGGTACGAGCGGCGGTCGCCCTCGAGGGTCGACTCGACCGCGTCGCGGAACGGGCCGTAGAACGCCGAGGCGTACTTCGCGGAGTAGGCGAGGATCGCGGTGTCGATGTGCCCCGCGTCGTCGAGGGCGTCGCGCACGGCGGCGACCTGGCCGTCCATCATGCCCGAGAGGCCGAGGAGCTGCGACCCGGCGCGGGCCTGCTCGAGCGCCATCGACGAGTACCGCTCGAGGGTGGCGTCGTTGTCGACGCGGCCGCGGTCGTCGAGCACGCCGCAGTGGCCGTGGTCGGTGAACTCGTCGAGGCACAGGTCGGTCTGCACGACGAGTCGGCCCGCGGATGCCTCGACGGCGACGCGCGTGGCGACGTTGAGGATGCCGTCGGGGTCGGTGGCGCCCGAGCCGCGTGCGTCGCGCACCTCGGGCACGCCGAACAGCATCACGCCGCCGATGCCCGCGGCCGCGGCATCCGACACCGCCTGCGGCAGGCTCTCGAGGGAGTGCTGCACGACGCCCGGCATCGACGCGATCGGCACCGGGGCGGTCACGCCCTCGCGCACGAACACCGGCAGCACGAGCTCGGCCGGGTCGAGGCGGGTCTCGGACACGAGCCGCCGCATGGCGGGGGTCTCGCGGAGACGTCGTGGGCGGACGCGGGGAAGGGGCGTGGAACTCACCCGACCAGCCTACGTCGCGCCGGCTGGGCGGTCGCCCGCAGCCGGCGTCGGGCGCACCTGCGTCAGGCGCGCTGCGTCGCGGCGTCGCACGACCGCGTCGATGAGCGACTCGGCGCTGCGCTCGCGGGCGACGACGTCGACGCGGAGGCCGACCTGCGCGGCATCCGTCTTCGTCTGCGGGCCGATCGCGGCGACGAGGGTCGCCTCGGGGATCGGACCGAGCTGCTGCTGCACCTGCTCGGCGACGCTTCCGGAGGTCACGAGCACCGCGTTGACCCGCCCGGCGCGCACGTCCTCGGCGACCTTGGGCGGCGACCGGCACCCCCACCGTGCGATAGGCGACGACGGCCTCGACGTGATGGCCCGCCTCGGCGAGGCCGATCGAGAGCACCTGCTTGGCGATCGCCGAGCGCAGGGCGAGCACGCGCAGGCCGACCTGCCCGTCGGTGGCGGCCTCCCACTCCTCGAGCAGGCCGCGCGCCGAGTTGTCCTCCGACGGCACGATGTCGGCGTGGTACCCGGCAGCGACGAGCGCGGCAGCGGTGGTCTCGCCGACCGCTGCGACCCTCGTCGTCTCGGGGATCACGGCGTCGTACGACGACAGCACGTCGACGGTGGTGGCGCTGGTGACCGTGAGCCAGTCGAAGCCGCCCGCGGCGAGCTTCGCGAGGGCAGCCTCGAGGGCCGGCTGGTCGTCGGTGGGCGCGAAGTTGATCATCGGCGCGACGATCGGGGTGGCACCGCGGGCGCGCAGCGCGGCGGCCACGCCGTCGCCCCATGGCCCGCCACGGGGCACCAGCACGCGCCATCCGGCGAGCGGCTTGCCGTGGAACGGGCAGGCCGATGGCACCGGTCAACGGTTCGAATTCGCTCACGGCCGCTCCTCACGAGGTGCAAGATCGGCGGCGCCGTTGCCGAGGAGTTCCGCGACGACCCGATCGGCGACATCGCGGGCCGCATCCGCCAGATCGGCGGCCGAGCGGCTGTCGGGGGTCGCGGCGTGCGCACTGGTCAGGCGCCTCGTCCCGTCGGCACTGTACACGCTCGCGGAGAGGAACAGAAGTTCGTCGTCGATGAAGGCCGTCACTCCGACGGGGGCCGCGCAGCCGGCCTCGAGGCCGGCGAGCACGAGCCGCTCGGCGAGCACGGTGGAGCGGGTCGTGCCGTGGTCGACGGCCTCGAGCGCGCGCTCGAGCGCACGGTCGCCGCGCGCGCGCCGCACCTCGATGGCGAGCGCGCCCTGGCCCGCCGCGGTCGGCCAGTCGTCGAGCGGGAGCAGGTCGGTCACGGCGTCCGATCGCCCGAGCCGGCCGAGGCCGGCGGCGGCGAGGAGCACCGCGTCGAGCTCGCCCGAGGCCACCTTGCCGAGGCGCGTGTCGACGTTCCCGCGGATGTCGACCGGCGACCACGTCGGGGCGTGCCGCGAGCAGCTGCGCGATGCGCCGCGGCGATCCGGTGCCGACGCGGGCGCCCTCGGGCAGCGTCGCGAGCGTGAGTCCGTCGCGGGCGCAGAGCGCGTCACGGGCATCCGCGCGCTTCGGCACCGCGCCGAGGCGGAGGCCCTCGTGCTCGGCGGTGGGGAGGTCCTTCAGGGAGTGCACCACCACGTCGACCTCGCCGCGCAGCAGCGCCTCGCGCAGTGCGGCCGCGAACACGCCGGTGCCGCCGAGCGAGGCGAGCGAGGCGCGGGAGGTGTCGCCCTCGGTGGTCACGGGCACGAGCTCGATCTCGGCCTTCGCGGCCTTGGCGAGCCGTTCGGCGATCTGCGTCGTCTGGGCCATCGCGAGCGCGCTCGCGCGGGTGCCGATGCGGATGACGCCGCCCGAGCCCGTCGCGCTCCCCCCGCTCACGGCGCGATCCCCGCCAGCGCCGGGCGGAACCCGAGGCGCACGTTCTCGCAGCATCCCGGGGCGGCACACGTCGTACCAGGGGCCGAGCTCGGTGACGGCCGGCCGCTCGGCGACCGGCGTGCCGTTCACGCGCTCGAGCACGAGGTCGACGAGGCCGGCGACGTAGGCCGGATGGGTGCCGGGCGTCGGCACGCGCACGGCGGCGAGGCCGTGCTCGCCCGCGGTCTCGAGCGCCTCGTTGTCGAGGTCCCAGAGCACCTCCATGTGGTCGCTCACGAACCCGAGCGGCACGATCACCACGGCCCTGCGGCCGGCGGCCGGCAGTTCGGCGATCGCGTCGTTGATGTCGGGCTCGAGCCACGGCATCGAGGGCGGCCCGCTGCGGGACTGGTACACGAGCTGCCACGGCACGTCGGCGGCGCCCGCCTCGCGCATGACCACCTCGGCCACCGCGAGGTGCTGGGCGGCGTACGCCCCGCCCTCGCCGAAGCCGCGCTCGGCCGGACCCGACTTCGCGGCATCCGTCGAGGGGATCGAGTGGGTGGCGAACAGCACCTCGACCTGCGTGGTGCGGTCCGAGCCCGGGCACGGATGCCTCGAGCCCCGCGATCCCGTCGCGCACGCCCTCGATGAACGGCTGCACGAACCCGGGGTGGTCGAAGAACTGGCGCACCTTGTCGATCTGGATGGCGTCAGCGCCGTCGCCGAGGCCGGTGTCGGCGAGCGCGTCGGCGAAGTCCTCGCGGTACTGGCGGCAGCTCGAGTACGAGCTGTACGCGCTCGTCGCGATCGCGATGAGCTTCGTGTGGCCCGCGGCCCTCGCCTCGTCGAGCGCGTCGTTGAGGTACGGGTCCCAGTTGCGGTTGCCCCACAGCACGGGCAGGTCGATGCCGCGGCTCGCGAGCTCGGCCTCGAGGGCCGCCTTCAGGTGCCGGTTCTGCTCGTTGATCGGGCTCACGCCGCCGAAGTGGCGGTAGTGGTGCGCCACCTCCTCGAGGCGCTCGTCGGGGATGCCGCGACCGCTCGTGACGTTGCGGAGGAACGGGATCACGTCGTCCTGGCCCTCGGGCCCGCCGAACCCGGCGAGCAGGATGGCGTCGTAGGCGACCGGCTCGGTGACGTGCTCGGGCCCCTGCTGCGCGGCGGGCGTCGCGCCCGGCACGATCGCCCCGGCGGCGCAGGGGGCGGATGCCGCGGGCGCGGGCTTGCGGCCGCGGTGCGCGGTGCCCGCGGCATCCGCTGCGCCCGTCGACCCGAGGTTCACCGCCGCCATTACTGCAGCACCTCCACGAGCTCGGCCGTCGAGACGCGGCGGCCCGTGTAGAACGGCACCTCCTCGCGCACGTGGCGGCGGGCGTCGGTGGCCCGCAGGTCGCGCATGAGGTCGACGAGGTCGGTGAGCTCGTCGGACTCGAGCGGCAGGAGCCACTCGTAGTCGCCGAGCGCGAACGAGGCGACGGTGTTGGCGATGACGCCCCGGAACGCGGCGCCCTTGCGACCGTGCTCGGCGAGCATGCGCCCGCGCTCCTCGGGCGGCAGCAGGTACCACTCGTAGCTGCGCACGAAGGGGTAGACCGTGAGCCAGGACTTCGGCTCGATGCCGCGCAGGAAGCCGGGCACGTGCGCCTTGTTGAACTCGGCGTCGCGGTGCACGCCCATCGCGTTCCACGTGGGCAGCAGCGCGCGGAACAGGCGGGAACGGCGCAGCTCGCGCAGCGCCCACTGCAGCCCCTCCGCGGTCGGGCCGTGCAGCCACAGCATCACGTCGGCGTCGGCGCGCAGGCCCGAGACGTCGTAGATGCCGCGGAGGGTGACGCCCTCGTCCTCGACGATGGCGATCATGCCGTCGAGCTCGTCGACGAAGCGGGGCACGTCGTGCCCGTCGAGGTCGTCGGGGCGTGCCGGGTCCTTGCGGAACACGGCGAACACCGTGTAGCCCTCGGGAGACTGCTCGGCGTCGGAATCGGTCTGGAGCGCGTCGGCTGCCGCTTCGGCAGCGGGGGAAGACATGCCTCCAGTCTCCCCCTTTCCGCGCCATCGGCCAAAAGCGCGACGGCCGGATGCCCCGATCAGCGCGTAGCGCGCACCATGACGAACTCGGGGGGCTCTGCGAGGGATCGCCCGACGACGCAGAACCGCTCGACGCCGGTGGCGAGGCGTTCGAGCGCGGCATCGTCGGCGTCGGTGTCGAGCACGGCCGTGACGACCACGTCGAGCACGCCCACGGGCACGGAGCGATCCATGCCGAGGGTTCCGCGGGCGTCCCAGACCCCCTCGGCGCGCAGCTCGGCGGAACGCACCTCGAGGCCCATCGCCGTCGCCACCGACCGGAGCGTCACGCCGGCGCACGCGAGGAGCGCCTGCAGGAGCAGGTCGGCCGAGCACGCGTCGGTGCCGTCGCCGCCCGTCGCGGGATGCAGTCCCGCCCGCACCGGGCCGGCCCAGCCGTCGATCGTCGCCGTGATGCCCGGCGCCGCGAACGAGCCGTGCGCCTCGGCCGGGGTGACGGCGGCCTCGGGGTCCGCACGATATCGATCCTTCAGGGGCGCCTGCAGCGCGCGGAGCTCGGTCCGGTCCATGGCGCCATCCTCCGCTGCGGGCGGTGCGGGCACAACCGGCGGTTCAGTCGGCGCGTCCGCCGAGCGCGTCGGCGATCGCCTCCGCGATGCCGGCGGCCGGCGCGACGTGGTCGGCGTCCGCCTCGACGCCGAGCCACAGGCGTCCGTCGTACGACACGACCGTCACGCCGACGCGCACGTTGCCGGCGAGCGGCGAGAGCGGCAGCACCTCGGCGAGGGGCGCACCGGCGATCACGAGCCGCGACCGCGGGCCGGGCACGTTCGAGACCACGGCGGCGATGAGCCGTTGGCGGCGCGCGAACGCGTCGAAGCCGCGTGCGGCGGCCGGTGACCTGATGACCGTCCCGGCCGCGCGGGCGATCGGCTTCGCCGCACGCGTCGTCCGCGCGATGCGCGCGATCGCCCCCCGCAGGTCGCGGTCGCGCACCGGCACGTCGACGAGCATGACGCCGACCGCGTTGCGCTGGCCCGCGCCACCCGTGAGGCGAACCGGCTCGGACACCGTCAACGTCGTCGGCACCGGATCACCGGCCGACTCCAGCACGTGCCGCAGCCCGCTGCCGACCGCGGCGAGGAAGGCGTCGCCCACCGTTCCGCCCGCCTCGTGGGCCCGGCGGTGCACCTCGTCGAAGGCCACGGACGCGCCCGCGACGTCGCGACGCGGGCCGAGCGGGCCGAGCAGCGTCCGCGAACGGATCGGCGGCCGGATGAACTGCCGCACGCGGAACCCGAGGACGGCCAGGCGCGACGGCGACCGCACGGGCGATGCGGGCGATGCGGGCGGTGCGAGCAGCGCGGGCGGGGTCGGCGACGCGGCCGCGCGGCATCCGAGGCGCTCGCGGCATCCGTCGGTTCCGCCGATTCCGCAGGGCCGGGGTCGGACAGCCGCTCGATCAGCTCCACGGCGTGCGCGCCGTCGGCGAGCAGGTGGTGGAACCGCACGACGATGCCGCACCTGCCCGGCCGTGCGCCCGGCACGAGCACCAGGTCCCAGAGCGGCCGGTCGGGCGGGAGCGGCTGCATCACGAGTCGGGCGCACACCGCCTCGAACCCGCGCTCGCCGGGCTCCGGCTGCTCCTCGCGAACGTGCACGTCGAGGTCGGGCTCGCCGGGTTCCCACCACCAGTCGTCGCCGCGTCGCATCGGGCGATGCGTGAGCACCGGCAGGCGTGCCACGCGGGCTTCGAGGATCGCACGGAGGCGCGCGACATCCGGACGGCCCGACGCGTCGACGAACCCACCGGGCTCGAGCACGCCGCCGAGGACGATGAGGTACGGCTGCCCGCCGTGCACGCTCAGGCCGAGCGTCGCCGCGTCGATCGGCGAGATGCGCGACTCGTCCGCCCGCCCCTCCACGCGCCGGAGCCTACCCCTCGCGCGAACCGGCGGTCAGTGCAGCAGCCTCGTGAACCGGAACGCCGCGAAGTCCTCGATCGGCAGCTCCTCGATGCCCGAGAACCCGGCCTCGCGCGCGTAGCCCTCGAGCGTCGACTGCCGCATGACGGTGCCCGTGCCGACCGACCCGGGCGTCGAGAGGCTGTCGGGCAGGCACACGAAGATGCTGTAGCCGTACATGACGCGCTCGACGTCGTCGCCGTCGGGGGCGAACGCGGGGGCCACGGCCTCGTCCATGATCACCACGTGGCCGTCGGGCTTCACGGCTCGACGGATGGCGGAGAGCACCTCCACCGGGTGCGGCATGTCGTGCAGCGCCTCGAACACGAACGCGGCGTCGAACACCGCGTCCTGCGGGAGCCCCTCGCCGCCCACGACGTGGAAGCGCACGCGCTCGGCGACGCCCGCCTCGTCGGCGTGCCGCCGTGCCGCGACCACCGACTCCTCGTCGACGTCGAAGCCCTCGACTCGCGCCTCGGGGTACGCCGTCGCGATCGCGATCGACGACCAGCCGTGGCCGCTGCCGATGTCGGCGATGCGGGCGCCCGGCCGCGACAGCACCTCGTGCATCGCGGGCACGCCGGCGAGCGCCGCGCCGAGCCGGCGCAGGAACCACGGCCGGTTGATGTCGCCCTGGGCGTCGCGGGCGTCCTCGCCGTACTCGGCCCACGCCACCCCGCCGCCCGCGCGATACGCGTCGAGCAGCGGCGCGAGGTGCGCGCCGATCGATGCCGCGAACCGGCCGAGCGGGGCGACGTAGTCGAGCGAGTCGGGGTCGGTGAGCGCCTCGGCGTGCGCGGGCGGCAGCGCGAAGCGACGAGCGGATGCCGCGGCATCCGGATCGTCGACCGTCAGGATGCCGTACACCGCCTGCTGCTCGAGCCACTCGCGTGCGTAGCGTTCGTGGGTGCCGGTGCGCTCGGCCAGCGCCGGCGCGTCGAGCGGGCCCGCCTCCGCGAGCGCCCGGTACCAGCCGAGCCGGTCGCCGAGGTAGATGCTCAGCACCTCGAACGTGCCGAGCGTCGCGGCGAACACGTGCTCGGCGAAGGCGCTCGCGTCGTTCGTGGGCGCGTCGGTGGTCGGGTCGTCCGTCGCCGTCATCGTCGGCTCCTTCCGTTCGGCGGCCGCGGCCGCTCAGCCTCCGACGAGGAGGCGGGTCGAGTGCTCGAGGTGCTCGCGCAGCGCGTCGGGACCCCGCGACTGCACCTCGGCGAGGAGCGTGCGGTGCTCGGCCACGAGCGACTCGAGCGTGTAGTGCGGCTGCACGTGCAGCAGGAACAGCAGCAGCTCGCCGCCGAGCGCGGCGTGCGCCTCGACGATCCGGCGGCTCCCGGATGCCGCGACGAGCGCGTGGTGGAACTCGGCGTGCATGCGCTCGGCCTCGAGCCAGTCGGCGGATGCCGCGAGCCGGTCGAGCGCGTCGCGGGCCGGCGCGAGGGCGGACTCGGGCCAGTCGCGGCCGAAGCGCTCCCCCGCGATCCGCACCGCCTCGACCTCGAGCGCCGCACGGAACTGCTGCAGGGCGATGATCGTCTCGCGGTCGAAGCTCGCCACGCGCACGCCCCGATACGGCATGGCGACGGCGAGCCGTTCGGCGACGAGCCGCTGGAACGCGGCGCGCACCGTGTGCCGGGAGACGCCGTACCGCGCGGCGGCGGCCTCCTCGCGCAGCGGTGCGCCGGCGGCGAGCTCGCCCGTCAGGATCTCGGCGCGCACGGCGTCGGCCACGCGGTCGACCGCGGTCGCCGCCTGGCCCGTCGCCGCGGGCCCTCCCGAGTCGCGCGGCGACATCGCGGCATCCGCCCGGATCGCTACTTGCCGTCGACGACGGCGCGCACGACCAACCAGACGGTGACGCCCACGACCGCGACGACCCCGACCGCGACGCGCGACGGCGGCCACCGGCTGCTCGTCGGCGAGCCGGCGGAACCGCACCTGGGCCTCTGCCGTCTTGCGCTTGACCTGCTTCGGGACGTTGAGCTTCTCTTCGAGGGCGTCGAGCGTGCCGGCGAACTGGGCGCGGGCGCGCTCGGAGTTCGCCTTCGCCTCGAGGCGCGTGAGGTTGCGCTGGCGCGTCTTGGAGTCGCGCTTGCCGACCTGCTTCCCGGCGTCAGTCGCGGTCATACTCGCCCGTTCCCTTCACCATGTCGAGGTCCTTGCGGAGGCTCTCGATCGATTCGAGCGGCTCGTTGCCGCGCTTGAAGTTGATGATCCCGATCCAGACGAGGATCGCGATGATGACGACCAGGATGCCCGAGACGGTCAGCGCCGCGGCCCACGCCGGCATGACGAGCGCGAGCGCGAAGATGGCGGCGACGATGAGCGTGAAGAGCAGGAAGACGCCGACGACGGCCGCGCCGGCGAAGAGGCCGGAGCCGATGCCGAAGTGCTTGAGCTTGTAGCTGATCTCGGCCTTGATCTGGTCGATCTCGGCCTTGACGAGGTCGGAGACACGATCGGGCAGTTCACCGACGAGGGTGAACAGCGAACGATCGTCATTCATCGGTGCAGGCATGTTCGCCTCCGGGGTCAGGAGCCGGACTTCGCGGAGGTGCCGCGCGACGTCCCCGGCTTCGAGGACTTCGCCGACGTGCTCGACGCCGACTTCGACGCGACGTCGGCGGCGTCGTCGACCGCGTCGTCGAGCTTGGTCGCGGCGTCGTCGACGGCGGATTTCGCCGCGTCGGCCGCCTTGGAGATGTTCTGCTTCGCCGAGCGGGCCGCCTGGTTCACGTCGGCCTTCGTCGCGCCGGAGGTCTTGGTCGCGTTGCCGATGAACGACTTCACGCCGTCGAGCACCGTGTCGCCGAGGTCGCCGACGCGTGCCGCGGCGAATTCCTTGACGGTTCCGACGCCCTGCTGCACGGCCGGCTGGTTCCACACCTTCTCGGCCGCGGAGCGGATCTGCTCGTAGCGCTCGCGACCGGCCCGCGTGCCGAGCACGTATCCGACGCCGAGTCCGACGACGAAGAGGATCTTGCCCTTCATGTGCACCCCATCTCCCCCTGTGGATCACCACAGCGACCTCTCCAAGCGTAGACCCCGAGCGGGGTCGCGCAAGGGGGTTGCGCGAGAGTATTCCGTTTCGGCTATGCGATGTCGTCCGGGGCGACCGCGAGGTGGCGGATGCGGTGCGCCGCCTCGATCGCGTGCGGGATCACCGAGGCGAGTCCCGTGCCGGCGACCCACGATCCGGTCGCCTCGATGCCGGGCTCGGCGGCGAGCACGTCCTCGAGCGCGCGCACGCGGTCGCGCTGTCCGATCGTGGCCTGCGACAGTGCGTCGCGCCAGGCGCTCCGGCCGGAGGCCAGCACCGACGACGGGTCGAGCGGCGTTCCGAGCATGGCGCTCGCGTCGGCGAGCGCGAGGGCGGCCACCTCCTGGTCGGTCCGCCCGTCGAGCGGGTTCGGCTCCCCCGCGCGTCCGTACGAGAGGCGCACGACGTGGCGGTCGCCCGCGAGCTCCGCGAGCCACGGCCACTTCGCCGTCGAATGCGTCAAGCGCCTTCGCCGTGATGCCGGGGGTTCCCGCGGCCACGAGCACGCCGGTGCCGCGGGGCGACGCGTCCAGCGCGGGCGCGTCGAGCACGAGGGTCACGAGCTCCACGGATGCCGCGGGCGGCCAGTCGGAGGCATCCGACCAGCCGAGCGACGCGGCGTCGAGCAGGCGGCGCGACGCCTCCGCGGGCGCCGCGACCACGACGTACGTGGCGTCGACAACGACGGGGTGGGCCTCGTCGTCGGACGCGCCCGCCATGACGGCGTCGACCCGCCACCCGGTGCCGGTCGCGGCATCCGGAGTGGTATCGGCGCGGGCGGACCTGCGAGCGAGGCCGGTGACCTCGGCCCCGGTCACCACGTCGACGCCGAAGCGCTCGAGCTGCGTGGCGAGCGCGTCGACCAGCCGGTGCATGCCGCCGCGCAGGCCGAGCACGGCGGTGCCGGCCTTGCGCTCCTCGAGCAGCTGGCCCACGCCGCCCGAGAGCGAGCCCATGCGCGTCATCGCCTCGTTGAGGCCCGGTGCCACGACGTCGAGGTCGAGGTCGTCGGGGTTCGTGGAGTAGACGCCGGCGGAGATCGGGGCCACGAGGCGATCGAGCACGGCATCGCCCATGCGGTCGCGCACGAGCTGCCCGAGGCTGTGCGCGCGGCCGATCGTGAGGATCGGCTTGAGCCGATCGAGGTAGGCGCGCCACGCGCCGCTCCAGCCGATGATGCGGCGCACGTCCTCGCCGAGCGGATTCGCGGGGATGCCCAGCATCCCGGTGCGCGGCAGTGGCGCGGCGTCGGGACGCCCGTCGCGACCGGGCATCACGAGCCACGCCCCAGCGGGGTTCGGCTTCGCGATGTCGTCGGCGAGTCCGAGCTGCTCCAGCAGCGTCGCGACCGCGCCGCCCCTGGTCGCGAACGACTCGGCGCCGCTGTCGAGCGTGAGGCCGTCGAGCTCGATGCGGCCGACGCATCCGCCGATCGCCTCGCGACGCTCGAGCACCGTGACCCGCAGCCCGACCTTGGCGCACTCGAGCGCCGCGACGAGGCCCGCGACGCCGCCGCCGATCACGACGACGTCGGTCGTGCGCCGTTCGGGCTGGAGTCGGGCCTGCTCGGCGGCGGCAGCGTCCACCTGCTCCGCCGGCTCGACCGGCTCGACCGGCTCGACCGGCTCGATGGGTCGCGTGGCGTCGGTCATGCCCCCGCCTCGTGCACGAGCTCCACCACGCGGGTCAGGACGGTCGGATCCGTCTCGGGAGGCACGCCGTGGCCGAGGTTGAAGACGTGCGCCGGCGCGACCCGGCCGCGGGCGAGCACGTCGCGGACCGCGGACTCGAGCACGGGCCACGGCGCCGCGAGCAGCGCGGGGTCGAGGTTGCCCTGCAGCGGCACGTCGGATCCCACGCGCTGCGCGGCCACGTCGAGCGGAATCCGGTAGTCCACGCCGACCGTGTCGACGCCGATGCCGTGCATCGCGCCGAGCAGCTCGCCCGTGCCGACGCCGAAGTGCACGACGGGCACCGCGCGGGTCACGGCCGCGCCCGCGGCATCCGTCGTCTCGTACTCGAGGTCGTGCACGTGCGCGAGCGCCTTCGCGGACGCGGGCGCCACGTGGGTCTCGTAGTCGGCGAGCGAGAGCGCCCCGGCCCACGAGTCGAAGAGCTGCGCCGCGGATGCCCCGGCGAGCACCTGGGTGCGCAGGAACCGTCCCGTGAGCTCGGCCGTCCACTCCATCAGCGCGCGCCACGCACCCGGGTCGGCGTGCATGAGGGTGCGGGCGGCGAGGTGGTCCTTCGAGGGGCCGCCCTCGGCGAGGTAGGCGGCGAGCGTGAACGGGGCGCCGGCGAACCCGATGAGCGGGGTGGCGGTGCCCGAGCCGTTGTCGGTCGCGTTCAGCTCGGCGATCGTGCGCTGCACCGCCTCGGTGATCGGCGCGGATGCCGCGTCGAGGCGCGCGGGGTCGACGGCGGTCAGCTCGGCGACGCCCGCGGCATCCGCGTACCCGCGGCCGAAGACCGGGCCGCGGCCGGGCTGGATCTCCACGTCGACCCCGACGAGCTTCAGCGGCACCACGATGTCGCTGAAGAAGATGCCGGCGTCGACCCGGTGGCGGCGCACCGGCTGGAGGGTGATCTCCGACGCCATCGCCGGGTCGAGGCACGCGTCGAGCATGCGCGTGCCGACGCGCAGGTCGCGGTACTCGGGCAACGAGCGGCCCGCCTGGCGCATGAACCAGACGGGCGTGGTGTCGCTGCGCTCCCCGCGATAGGCCCGCACCAGGCGCGAATCGCCCGTGAGGCCGGCGGACAGGGGATGCTGCGGGGAGAGGATCACGCGTGACATTGTCGCCCATCGGGCTGGACGTACGGTCGCCGGGACGTGACGGCCGGTCGGGGACGCGCCGGTCGGGGCCGTCGCGGCGACGTCGGAGGAGAACGGCGGCGAAACCCGATCCGACGGCGGAGATCGGCACCGAATCGGTCATCGGCAGACCGGATCGCGCGTTTCATCGTTCCGATTCCGCCGTGCCCCTGTCGCGTGAGAGCGCGCGCACGCTAGGGTCGAACCCGTCGTGTCCCCCCACGACGACGCGCCGATGGCGGCGCGCCTCCGCCCCCACGGAGAAGAAGAAGACGACGTGTCCCCGATCGTTTCGAACACCTCATCCATGACGAGCCGGCGCGCCCGGGTGCTCCCGACAGGAGCGGCCGGATGAACCCCGCCGCACCGCATCGCGCCACCCTGACCGTGCTCGTCGGCCTCGCCGCGGCCGCCGTGGTCGCCGGGCTCGTGGCCATGTCGCCGACGCTCGAGCGCGTCATGCTGCGCCTGCCCGCGATGCCCACCACCGCCATCGCGCTCGGCTTCGCGGCCGTCGGCCTCCTCGTCTTCGCCGTCTGGGCGATCGCGCAGCTGAGCCGTGCCGTGCGCACCCGCGCACGACGTGCTGCGCTCGAGGCGACCGTGCGCGGCGAGCTCAGCTGCGGCATCCGGAGCCGGCTGCTCGTGCAGCGCCTGAACGAGGTCGCGAACGCCGATCGCCCCGTGCGGCTCGGCGCCCGCTACTCGATCGTCGTCGACGAGCTCGGCGTCGCGTTCTGGAACGGCGGGCGCCGGCCCCGACGCGCGGCGCAGTTCCCGTGGCGCGAGGTGCGCAACATCCGCGCCGACTCGATGGTGGTCGGCGGCGCGGTCGTCCCCGTGGTGGAGCTGCGCGTGCGGCACGCCGGGTCGAGCGTCGAGCTGCCGATCATCCTGTCGTCGGGACGCCCCCTGCGATTCGCCATGGCCGATGCGCCGTTCTTCGCGGTGGTGCGCAGCTGGAAGGCGAAGCACCGCGCGGCGCTCGCGGCCGAGGGCCTCGAGCTGCCGCCGCTCACCGCCCCGATCCCCATCATCACGCCGCGGATGGCGGCCGCCGCTCGCCGCTGACACGGGCGGTCGTCACCTGGGTGACGCCGCGCGATGCCTCGACTGCGAGACATCCGGTGTCGCCCCTGATCCAGCCCCCATTCCACGGCGGGTAGAATCCCTCTGTGCTCATCTGCCTCACCGCGAGTCACAAGAACGCCGGGTTCGACATGCTCGAGCGTCTCTCGGCGAACGCGGAACACGCAGCACCGCGCATCCTCGACGGCCATGACGCCCTGCAGGGCGCGGTCGTCGTGGCCACCTGCAACCGCTTCGAGGCCTACCTCGACCTCGAGGCGCCCGAGGGCTCCTCGCCCGTGACGGCGGTGCACGAGGCGATCCGCGCCGTGGGCACCGTCGCGGGCCTCGAGCCCGACGAGCTCCGCAGCACCTTCGGCTTCGTGCACGGCAATGCCGTCGCCGGCCACCTGTTCGCCGTGGCATCCGGACTCGAGTCCGTGGTCGTCGGCGAGGGCGAGATCGCCGGCCAGGTGCGCCGCTCGCTCGAGCGGGCCCGAACCGAGGGCACCACCACACCCGAGCTCGAGCGCCTCTTCCAGCGCGCCTCGCAGACGTCGCGCCGCGTGAAGAACGAGACCGGCATCGGCGGCGAGGGCCGCTCGCTGGTGCGCCTCGCCCTCGACCTCGCCGAGAGCCGCGTCACCGACTGGGCCGCGACCAGCGTGCTGCTCGTCGGAACCGGTCGCTTCGCGGGCGCCTCGCTCGCCGCGCTCCGCGATCGCGGCGTCAGCGACGTGCGCGTGTACTCGCCCTCGGGGCGCGGCACGAGGTTCGCCGCGAGCCACGGCATCGAGGCGGTCGCGCGCGGCGACTACGCGGCGACCGCCGCCGGCGTCGACATCATCGTCACCTGCACCACCTCCGAGCAGCACGTCGTCGACCGGGCGCTCATCGCCGTCGGGCGCGAGGAGCTCGCGGCATCCGTCGCCGTGCTCCCCGGCGCCCCCGCACCCGAGCCCGCGCAGGTGCGCCAGCTCGTGATCGACCTCGGCCTGCCGCGCAACGTGGCACCCGACGTCGTCGAGGTGCCGGGCGTCGAACTGCTCGACCTCGAGACGATCAAGATCCACGCGCCGCTCGAGGAGCTCGGGGCCACGGATGCCGCGCGCGCGATCGTCGGCGACGACGCCCGTGCGTTCGGCGCCACCGCGGAGGAGCGCGACCTCGCACCCGCGGTCGTCGCCCTGCGCAAGCACGTCTACGACATCCTCGACGCCGAGATCGAGCGCGCCCGGGCGCGAGGCGACGACGACGGCGAGACCGAGCGGGCGCTGCGCCACATGGCCGGCGTGCTGCTGCACACCCCGATGGTCCGCTCGCGCGAGCTCGCGAGGTCGGGCGAGCAGGCCGCCTGGATCGACGGGCTCGAGGCGCTCTTCGGCGTGCGGCCCGACGAGGCCGCGCAGGCCGTGCGCGACCGTCAGGCGACGGATGCCGCCGAGGCGGCGCCGCGCGCCGCGCAGGCCGACGCGTCGTGACCGACGCCCCCGCACGATCGGCCGATCCCGCCGATCGCGCCGCCGCGGCGCGCCGACGGACCGCCCGCGCTGCGGTTCCCCTTCGACGCGACGGCGCTCACCTCCGCCCCGCTCCGCACCGAGCGGCTCGTGCTGCGCCCGATCGAGGCCGCCGACGCCGCCGACGTGTACGAGTACCAGCGCCTGCCCGAGGTGATCCGCTACCTGCCGTGGCCCGAGCGCGATCGCACCGAGGGCTTCGAGCACACGGCGAAGCGGGCAGCCGGACGCATCCTCGCGGCCGACGAGGACTTCTTCGTGTTCGCCGCGACGCTGCCCGGCACGCCGTCCACCGACGACCCGGCGCGCGATCGCGTCATCGGCGACTTCATGGTGCGCGTCTCGAGCGTGCAGCACGCGCGGATCGAGCTCGGGTGGGTGCTGCACCCCGACTTCCAGGGCCGCGGCTACGCCCGCGAGGCGGCGGGGGCGGTGCTCGACTTCGTGTTCGAGACCCTGGGCCCGCACCGGGTGGAGGCGTTCCTCGACGCGCGGAACGCGGCATCCGCTGCACTCTGCGAACGCCTCGGCATGCGCCGCGAGGCGACGCTCCTCGAGGAGGAGTACAACGACGACGAGTGGCAGGACACCGCGGTCTACGGCGTGCTGCGCCGCGAGTGGGCGGCCCGCCGCGCCTGAGCGCCGCAGGCGCGTCGGCCCCGATTCGGCGATCGGCCGCGATTCAGGCGGGAATCCCGCGATTCCGTCCTGAAGCCGCGCAGCGGGATCGCCGTGCGGGCAGGCGATGCCGCCGCGCCGTGACGGCCCGGCGCCACGACGCGCCGACGAGGCGTGCCGCGAGGTACCCCTCGAGCTCGGAGAGCGGCACGCGCGCCTGCCCCATCGTGTCGCGGTCGCGCACCGTCACCGCGTCGTCGTCGAGCGAGTCGAAGTCGACGGTGATGCAGTACGGGGTGCCGATCTCGTCCTGGCGGCGGTAGCGGCGGCCGATCGCGCCGGCGTCGTCGAAGTCGACGTTCCAGTTCTTCCGCAGCGATGCCGCGACCTCGCGGGCCAGCGGCGAGAGCCGCTCGTTGCGGCTCAGCGGGAGCACCGCGGCCTTGACCGGCGCCAGGCGCGGGTCGAGCTTGAGCACCGTGCGCGAGTCGACGCCGCCCTTCGCGTTCGGCACCTCCTCGACGTGGTACGCGTCGACGAGGAAGGCCATGAGCGAGCGGGTGAGGCCGGCCGCGGGCTCGATCACGTAGGGGACCCAGCGCTCGTTCTTCGACTGGTCGAAGTACGACAGGTCCTTGCCGGAGTGCTCGGAGTGGGTGGTCAGGTCGAAGTTCGTGCGGTTCGCGACGCCCTCGAGCTCGCCCCACTCGCCGCCGGTGAAGCCGAAGCGGTACTCGATGTCGATCGTGCGCTTCGAGTAGTGCGAGAGCTTGTCCTTGGGGTGCTCGAACAGGCGCAGGTTCTCGGGGTCCACGCCGAGGTCGATGTACCAGTTCCAGCGGTAGTCGAGCCAGTACTGGAACCACTCGTCGTCGGTGCCGGGCTCGACGAAGAACTCGAGCTCCATCTGCTCGAACTCGCGCGTGCGGAAGATGAAGTTGCCCGGCGTGATCTCGTTGCGGAACGACTTGCCGATCTGGCCGATGCCGAACGGCGGCTTCATGCGCGAGGCCTGCAGCACGTTCGCGAAGTTCGTGAAGATGCCCTGCGCGGTCTCGGGGCGCAGGTAGTGCAGGCCGGACTCGTCCTGCACCGGGCCGAGGTGGGTCTGCAGCATCATGTTGAAGTCGCGGGGCGGGGTCCACTGGCCGCGGGTGCCGCAGTTGGGGCACACGATGTCGACGCATGCCGTTCTCGGGCGCGCGGCCCTTCTTCTCCTCGAACGCCTCGAGCAGGTGGTCCTCGCGGAAGCGCTTGTGGCAGTGCAGGCACTCGACGAGCGGGTCGGTGAAGACGCCGACGTGACCGGATGCCACCCACACCTGCTTCGGCAGGATGACGCTCGAGTCGAGGCCCACGACGTCGGCGCGGCTGGTGACCATGTAGCGCCACCACTGCCGCTTGATGTTCTCCTTGAGCTCGACGCCGAGGGGCCCGTAGTCCCACGCGGACCGGGAACCGCCGTAGATCTCGCCGGCTTGGAAGACGAACCCGCGGTGCTGCGCGAGGGCGATGACGGAATCGAGACGGCTGGGTGCGGCCACGGTGGCTCCAATGGTCGTGAATCGGGCGAGCGCCCGGGAACGAAAACGATCCCCCCCATCCTACGGGCGCTGCCCGAGCGGTACCCTCCGCATCCGCGCCCGGTGAACCCAGCGGGGCATCCGCACGGCCGGGACGCCGGGGCTACGCTGTGCGCATCCGACCAGAGGCCGAGGGGGCGACGGTGTGGGATCTCGTGCTCCGGCATCAACGTGATCGACGGGCCGTTCCTGATCACGGTGTACGTGCTGGCCGCCGCCGTCTTCATCTACCTCCTCGGGCGCGGGCCGGGCTGGTCGTGGGTGCTCACGGTCATCGTGCTCCTCATCGTGGGCGCGATCGTCGGCGCGGGCGTCCTGTGGACCGCGGTCAACGTGCTCGACGTCTTCGGCGGACCCGTCGACGAGGCCGCCTGGCTGTGGGTGCCCGCGGCGTTCGCCGGGTTCGCCCTCGCGCTCTGGAACCTCTGGTACTCGCGCTGGTGGCGCAAGCTCATCGCCGTGCTGGCCGTCCCGATCTTCGCGCTGACCGCGCTGCTCGGCATCAATGCGTCGTACGGCCTGAACCCGCACGCTCGGGTCGCTCCTCGGCATCTCGACGGCCGGCACGATCGACCTCGACGAGCCCGAGGGCACGCCCGGACCCGATCCCACCGAGCCCCTCTACCTGACCTGGACACCGCCTGACGACCTGCCGGCGGCCGGTCGGATCGGCACGCCGAGCGGCGGCGTGCCGAATGCGAACTCGGGCTTCCCCGCTCGGCCCGCGCAGCTCTACCTTCCGCCGGCGGCGCTCGTCGACGAGGCGCCGCGACTGCCGCTCGTGATCATGATGATGGGCCAGCCGGGCGATCCGGATGCGAGCTTCATCGGCGACGTGCTCGACGAGTACGCGGCGGAGCACGACGGACTCGCGCCGATCGTGCTCGTCGTCGACCAGCTCGCCGACCCGTCGCAGGATCCGCTCTGCCTCGACACCGACCTGGGCAAGGTCGAGACGTACGTCATGCAGGACGTGGTGCCGTGGGCGAGGCAGCAGCCTCAACGTGCTGCAGGGACCGCGGTTCACGACGGTCGCCGGGCTACTCGAACGGCGGCGGGTGCGCCGCGTACTTCGGGGCGAAGTACCCCGAGGTGTTCGGGAACATCCTCGCGGTCTCGCCCGTCGAGTACGCGGGCGCCGAGCGACCCGACGAGGTGCTCGTCGACGTGTTCCTCGGCGACCAGGCCGCGTACGACGCGGTGAAGCCCGCGAACATCATGGCGTCGAAGGCGCCGTACCCCGACACCACCGCGATCTTCACGGTCGGCGCGAACGACGCGACGTTCGGCCCGGGCACGCAACGGCTGGCGGATGCCGCGCTGCAGGCCGGCATGGCGTCGACGTTCTTCAGCGTGCCCGACGCCGACCACGGCGTCAGCGGACTGCTCGGCGGGCTCGACGAGGGCTTCGCGGTGCTCTACCCCCGACTCGGATTGGCGGCTCCATGACCGGGATCGAATCGGACGTGACCGACGTCGAGCCGAAGGGCCGCCTCCGGTCGACGGGCGAAGCCGTGGCGGGGTTCATCCGGCGGGTGCCGTTCAGCATCGCACTCGCCGTCGTGCTCGTCGTCACGGCCATCGTGACGGGCACGCGCGATCGGCACGGCGTCGGAGGCGACCGCGCAGACCTGGGCGGCCGGCGTGATCACCACGTTCGACGAGGGCCAATGGTGGACGGTGGGCGCGGCGCTGTTCATCCCGTTCGATCCGTTCCAGCTCGTCTTCGGCGTGATCGCCTCGATCCTGCTGCTCGGCGTCGCGGAGCGCCGGATGGGCACCTGGCGGGCGATCCTCGCCTTCGTGGTCACGGGCGTGATCGGCGTCGCCCTCGGCACGTGGCTCCAGTGGCTCGGCTCGCTCGCGGGCGAGTGGTGGGCGACCGGGACCTCCGCCGACCTCACGCTCGACCCGCTCACGGGAATCGTCGGCGCGCTCGATCACCTCCACCGCATTCATGGGGGTGCTGTGGCGCCGCCGCATCCGGATCGTCACCTTCGCCTTCATCCTCGTGTTCGTGCTCTACGACGGCGACTCGTCGAACGCGTACCGCCTGATCGCGGCGATCGCCGGCCTCTTCCTCGGCGCGCTCCTCACCCGCGATCCGTCGACGCTGCGCGCACGGCGCAGCTCCCACGCCGAGACGCGCACCCTGGTCGCGGCCGTGGTCGCCGTCACGGCGATCGGGCCGATCGTCGCCCTCGTCAACCGCACCGAGCTCACGCCCTTCAGCTTCGGCTCGTACCTGTTCGACGACGACCCGGTCGACCTCGACGCGCTGATCTCCCAGTGCAACGCGGCGGCGGGTGCCCTGAGCGCGGACTGCCTGAAGCAGCTCGCGATCCTCAGCTCGCAGGGCTTCGGGATGTTCGTGCTCTCGTTCGTCCCGGTGCTGCTCCTGCTGCTGGCGGCGTGGGGACTGCGCAGCGGCCGGCGGTTCGCGCGCTGGCTGGCCATCGCGGTGAACGTGGCGATCCTCGTCTTCGCGCGCACCGCGTTCGAGGTCACGATCACGACGGCCGACGTCGAGAGCGGCGTCTGGTCGGTGTTCGACATCGGGGAGCTGATCGTCTGGGCGCTCGCCGTGCTGGCGCTGCCGATCGGCATCATCGTGATGCTCACCGTGACCCGGCGCCACTTCCAGATCCGCGCGCCCCGACCGGCGTTCCTGCGATTCGTGTGGACGATGCTCGGGACGTTCGCGCTGCTGGCCGCCGCCTACTTCCTGGTCGGCCTGGCCACGATCGGCGAGTACTGGCCCGCCGCGTCGCCCGCCGACCTGCTCCTCGACACCCTCAAGCGGTTCGTGCCGCCGCACTTCCTCGCGATCGTCGACCCCATCGTGCTGCCGGGCCACGACCTCACCAGCGTGGTCTACCAGGTGGTCGGCCCGCTCTTCTGGGCGGTGTTCATCGTCGCCGCCGTGATCCTGATGCGCCAGACGCGATCCGGAGATGGGATTCGCCGACCGGCTGCGCGCCCGCGCCCTCGTCCGCAGGTACGGCGGCGGCACGCTGGGGTTCATGGCGACGTGGCCCGACAACGTCTACTGGTTCAGCGAGGACCGCGACGCCGTCGTCGCCTACCGGGTGATCAACGGGGTCGCCATCACGATGTCCGACCCGGTCTGCGCTCCGGATGCCGCGGGCCGCGTCATCCGCGAGTTCGTCGCGTTCTGCGACGAGCACAGCTGGGTGCCGGTGTTCTACAGCGTGCACCCGCAGGTCCTCCCCGTGTTCGACGAGCTGGGCTGGCAGCACATGTCGGTCGGCGAGGAGACGCTCGTGCGCACGACGGGCCTCGAGCTCACGGGCAAGCCATGGCAGAAGGTGCGGCAGGCCCTGAACCGCGGCATCAAGGAGGGCCTGACCACCGTGTGGGCGCCGTGGGACGAACTGCCGCTCACCGCCGTGGCCGAGATCAACGCGATCTCCGAGGAGTGGGTCGCCGAGAAGGAGCTGCCCGAGATGGGGTTCACCCTCGGCGGGATGGCGGAGCTGAAGGATCCCGACGTGCGCCTGATGCTCGCGATCGGACCCGACGGCCGCATGCAGGCCGTGACGAGCTGGCTGCCCGTGTACCGCGACGGCGAGGTGGTCGGCTGGACGATCGACTTCATGCGCCGGGCCGACCACAGCATGAACGGCGTCATGGAGTTCCTCATCGCGTCCGCCGCGCTGCACATGAAGGAGGAGGGTGCCGAGGTGCTGAGCCTGTCGGGCGCCCCCCTCGCCGCGAAGCCGCTCGCGCCGGGCGAGGAGCCGCCCGAGCCGACGGCGATGTCGCGCCTCCTCGACTTCCTCGCCACCACGCTGGAACCCGCCTACGGCTTCTCGTCGCTGTTCCGGTTCAAGGCCAAGTTCAACCCCGAGTACGAGACCATCTCGATGGCCTACCCCGACGCCCTCGCCCTGCCGTCGATCGGCGTGGCGATCGGCAGGGCGTACCTGCCCGAGGTCTCGCCCAAGGAGGCCGTCGCCCTGGTCCGGACGCTCACCAGGTGACGACGGTCGAGCCGCGATGAACGGGATGCCGCAGCCGAGCCGCCGCGCGCTGCTCGGCCTGGGCGCGGCCGCCGCCGTCGCCGCGCTCTCGGCGTGCGCGCCGCCCGTCGTCGTGCTGCCGACGCTCGCCGCCACGCCCAGCCCGACGCCCGTGCCCACGCCTGCCGCGACGCCGTCAGCCACCGCCGCACCCGAGCCCGAGCCCGCCGTGGTCGAGCCCGTCGAGCCGGCCCCGCCGCCGCCCCAGGCCGCGCCGTCCCTCGCGAAGGTGCCCGCTCCGAGCGGCACGATCACGGCGCTCCCCGGCGACGGGTCGCTGCTGGCGTGGACCGTCGACGACGGGACGAGCACCGAGGTCATCGCGGCGTACGCCGCGTTCGCGGCGGCCAGCGGCATCCGCCTGACGATGTTCGTGACCGGCACCTACCTGGCGTCGGACCGAACGTCGGCACGCTCGCCCCGCTCATCTCCCTCGGCCAGGTGCAGCTCGGCAACCACACGTGGTCGCACCCCGACCTGACGAAGCTCGACGATGCCGGGGCGTCGCCGGCGAGCTGCAGCGCAACCACGACTTCATCGCCGACCTGTTCGGGGTCGATGCCCGGCCGTTCTTCCGGGCCGCCGTACGGGTACCACGACGCGGGTCGACGCGATCGCCGCCGACCTCGGCTACACCGTGCCGACGCTCTGGTACGGCTCGCTTCGGATTCCGCGGGGGTCCCCGCGCAGCAGATCCTGCGAGCTCGCCCGCCAGTGGCCTGCCGCCAGCACATCGTCATCGGCCACCTCAACTTCCCGCCGGTGACGACGATCTTCGACGACCTGCGCGCGACGATCCTCGAGCGGGACTCACGCACGGTGACGCTGAACGACGTGTTCACGAGCGCGTACCACCCTTGACGGTCGACTTCCTGCAGTAATCGAATCAAGCGTGTCGAACGATCGACTTCTGCCGTCGAATGTGATTAGTCTGGCGACGGCAAGGGCGCATCGGGCGTCCGGCCGCACTCACGGAGGAAACATGTTCGCGAACCTCAACGGCTGGCACGCCGTCATCATCATCGCCATCATCCTGCTGCTGTTCGGCGCCCCCAAGATCCCGCAGCTCGCGCGATCGCTCGGGCAATCCAGCGGATCCTGAAGACCGAGACCGCGACGACGGCAGCAGCGCAACCTCCGACACGCCCGTTGTCGCAGGCGCCGACGAGCGCGCCGCGAAGCGATCCACCCGGCCTGATCGGGCCTTTTTCACGATTCAGACTTATGACAGAGTGACTAACTAAAGATATAATGTCGCGCTTCCGGCTTTCGCTTGACCAATTCGCAATTTGTACCGTAGCGTTCGAGAGAAGCGCGCATGGTGGCCCGGCCTCCAAGCGGGCTGGGAGCGCGAAGACCGGTGTGAATCAGGGCCTCGCGCGCCCGATCCGAGACTCGGTTCCGGTGCGACGCGACGTGGCGTCGGGTCGGGTCTCGACACACCCCTCTTCATGCAAAGGAGCATCATGGACGATCTGATCGATCGCGACAACAACCCCGAGCTCGGCCGCAAGCTCGGCCTCTCGCGGCGGCAGCTGCTCGCAGCGACGACGGGCATGGCCGCAGCCGCCGCGCTCGGTGCCGCAGCGTTCGGCGGTGGCCCCGCCCACGCCGCCACCCGCGGCGCCGCCGCAGCCGCAGCATCCGGTGCCGGAAGGCCGGGGCCAACGGCGTGCTGCTGCCCCCCGGCAAGCGCGGCATCATCCTCTACACCGTGCGCGACGCCATCTCGCGCGACCCGAACACGACCGACCTCGCGTTGGGCTTCAAGGAGGTCTTCCAGGAACTCTCCCGGATCGGATACAAGCAGGTCGAGTTCGCCGGGCTACGGCCAGCACGCCAACGCCGAGGGCGGCAACGTCAACAACGTCGCCGGCGCGCAGCTGCTGCGCACCTGGCTCGACGACTACGGACTCGAGGCCGAGGGCAACCACGGCTCGATCCCGTCGACGATCGCGATGCGACCACGCCCAGTTCGACGCCCAGTGCGAGGTCGCGAACATCCTCGGCTTCGGGCACATCGGCACGGGCAACGACCCGACCGGCAGTGCCTTCGTCGCGGACGGGAGCTCGCCGCCGAGCGCTGGAACTTCTTCGGCGAGCGCGCAGCGTCGCACGGCCTGAAGCTGTACACGCACAACCACGACATCGCGTAGAGCTTCCTGCTCGACAGCGGTCCCCTCGACGCCCTGGGTCGCCGACGCGCTCCTGCGGCATCCGTGTAATGGAGTACTTCCTGCGAACACCGACCCGCGCTAGGTGTACCTCGAGATGGACGTCTTCTGGGCGCACGTCGCGCAGTTCCGCTTCACAGCTACACCGCACCCGACGGCACCGTGGTCGAGCGCTCTTCGACCCCGCCGGCGTCGGCGCGCGCAACAACCGGTTCCCGATGTTCCACGCCAAGGACGGCAAGATCCACACCGGCACCGCCAACGGCTGGACATTCTGCCGTTCGGCAAGGGGACATCGACTAGACGACTTCTTCGAGCGCGTCGGCGCCAAGGGCTACCGCAACTGGAGGTGGGAGCAGGACAACGGCGCCCGGCGGCAGCGCGAGCCAGTCCCTGGCCTTCGCGCAGGTCGCAAGACGGCATGGCCGCACTCCGCGGCTGACGCCACCCTGCCCCGGGCCAGGCCGTAACCCGGCCCGGGGCATTCCCATTCGCATGCACCCTCTTCCAGGAGACATCCATGTCCAAACCAGATTCCGGTTGGGCGCGCTCGTGCTCAGCGGACTCCTGGCGGTGACGTCGCTCAGCCTGAGCGCCGGCGCCGCCTCCGCGCACGACGGCGAGGATCACGGCGACGAGATCGCCGCCACGACCTGGGCCAACTACGAGAAGGTCACGCTGACCAAGGACGTCGGCGAGCCGATCGACATGGCCGTGCTGCCCGACTCGCGCGTGCTCCACACGACGCGCGGCGGCCAGGTGCGACTCACCGACCCCTCCCAGGGCACGACGACGGTGGTCAACACCATCGACGTCTACGCCAACTCGGAGGACGGCCTGCAGACGATCACCCTCGACCCCGACTTCGAGGAGAACGGCTGGGTCTACCTCTACTACGCGCCCCGCACCATGACGGCGCCCTACCCGGCGACCACGCCGACCGGCTCAGCGCCCAACAGCCTCCCGGCCGGCGCGGACGCGAGCTATTGGGACCAGTGGAAGGGCCACAACCAGCTCAGCCGCTTCAAGTGGAACTCCGCCACGAGCTCCCTCGACCTGTCGACCGACAGGCCATCATCAAGGTCGAGGTGCAGCGCGGCCAGTGCTGCCACGTCGCCGGCGATGTCGCCTTCGACAACGACGGCAACGTGCTGCTCTCCACGCGCGACAACACGCCGGCGAGCGCACCGGGCGCGAGCGGCTATGCGCCGATGAACGACCGGGCGGGGTTCAACCCCGGCTTCGACTCGCGTCGCGGCGCCGGCAACTCGAACGACCTGCGCGGCAAGATCCTCCGCATCGACGTGCAGGACGACGGCCCGTACACGATCCCCGCGGGCAACCTGTTCGCCCCGGGAACCGCGCGCGCGCCCCGAGATCTTCGTGATGGGCGTCCGCAACCCGTTCCGGATCGACTACGACCCGGTGACCGGCGCCTCACGTGGGGCGACTACGCCCGACGCGGGAACCGCGAACGACCTGCGCGGCCCGATGGGCTACGTCGAGTGGCAGTCACGACCGTCCCGCTGAACGGCGGCTGGCCGTACTGCCACGGTCCGAACGCGAACTACAGCGACTGGGACTACAGTCGCTCACCCAGGGCGACTGGTTCGATTGCGCCGGGGGCCCGACGAACCCTCGCGCTACAACACCGGCCTCACGCAGCTGCCGTTGCGACCGCGCCGCAGATCTGGTACGGCGACCAGCCGACGCACCAGCCGTGGCCCGAGTTCGGCGTCGGCGGCCAGGCGCCGATGGGTGGACCGACCTACCAGCTACGACGAAGAGAACGACTCGACGACGAAGTTCCCCGAGTACTGGGACGGCAAGGCGTTCATGGCCGAGTTCTCGCGCGACCGCGTTTCGCGTTCTGCCAGGAGGACCCCGACGGCGAGGTCACGAGATCGAGGACTTCCTGCCGAACTCCTCGCTCACCGCCGCGGGCATGCCACCGTGGGACAACGTGATCGACTTCGAGTTCGGTCCCACGGTTCGCTCTACGTGCTCGACTACGGCGACGGCTTCTTCCGCCCGAACCCCGACGCCGGCCTCTACCGGGTCGACTACGCCGTGGGCACGAAGGGCCCGCGCGCCCACCTCGACGCATCGGTGACGTTGGGCCAAGGTCCGCTCAAGGTCGACTTCCGGCCGCCGAGCAACACCCACCCGACGACCTCGAGCTCAGCTTCGCGTGGGACCTCGAGGGCACCGGGACGTTCACCCCTGGTGAGTGCGAGATCAGCCACACCTACACCGAGGACGGCCAGTACACCGCACGAGTCCGGGTAACCGACACAGCGGACGGGTCAGCCTCCATCGGTCGTGATCACGGTCGGAACACCGCGCCGACCATCGAGATCGTCACCCCCGAAGACGGCTCGTTCACCGACTGGGGAGACACCGTCGCCTTCCAGGTGAAGTCCACCGACGCCGAGGACACCGCGATCGACTGCTCGCCGGTGCTCTGGAGCTACGCCTGGGCCACGACAACACCCATGCCCACCCGCTGTTCACCGGAAACGGATGCACCGCCGACCATCGAGACGCAGTAGGAGGCCGGCCACGGCGAGACCGAGAACATCTACGCCTGATCGGCGCCTCCTACACCGACGGCGGCACCGCGACGGCTCCGGCCCTCCTCGGCGACGCCGTGACGCTGATCAACCCGCGCGAACTGCAGGCGGAGCACGCCGACGCCAAGGGCGGCGAGCACGCACGATCGTCGACGACGCGACGGCGCACGGCCTGCGCAAGGTCACGTCGTTCGACGCCGGCGACTGGCTCGCGTACGACCCGGTGAACCTCGTGGGCATCACCGGCGTCGAGGCCCGCGCCATCGGCACCGGCACGCTGTCCCTGCGCTGGGGTGCCGACGACGCCGAGCCGTTCCTGACGATCGACGTCGCGAACACGAGCGGCGCCTGGCAGGAGGTCTCGTCGCCGCTGGTGACCGTGCCCGAGGGCACCGACCGGCTCTACGTGACGAGCACGGGCGGAGTCGAGCTCGACCAGCTGGCGTTCACCACGTCGACGAGCGACATCCGGGCACTGCTCGACGCTCTCGAGGCGACAAGCGCATCACGCACGGCGCGGCGGCGTCGTTCGGCGACACGCTGGCCGAGGCCGACGCGGCGCTGGCCGCCGGCGACACCGCCACGGCGATCAGCAGCTCGAGTTCATCGTCAAGCAGGTCCCGAACCGGATCCGCACCGACGCCGACGCGGCGGCCCGCGTCATCCGTGCGGCTCAGGCGGTGATCGCCGACCTCCAGTAGCGCGACGCGACGCGTCTGACACGGAGGCCCCGGGTTCCGTTCCCCGAACCGGGGTTTTCGCGCCGCCACCGATGCGACTCTAACTTCAGATCGTGCACCCTCAGATTGCCGTACCGGCGCGCCGTGCGACCCGGCATCTTCGGGTAACTTTCGGCACTTCGCGCCGCGTCACTCGGCAGCCACGAACACGGATCGGGGCGATCGCCGGCGTGCGCATCGAACGACCGGCGCTGTCGCGGGCGCGCGCTGGGGACGTGGTTCGCGCATGCGACGGCGCGCAGCGAGTCGTAGAGACGGCATGCCGCGCGCGATATCGGACTGCACGCGCGTGCGGCGGTGTCCCGGCCGCGTGGACGAGCCGCACGCGCTTAGGCGGTCGGAGGCCGCGCTGAGGTCTGTGTCGCGGGCAAGGTCGCACGCCTGCGCCGGCGATCGGATGTCGCGCGACCGGTTAACCCCGCGTTCTGGGCCCACCCGTAACGAGCGACCCAGAACTCCGCGGCACCCCTCTTCCAAGAAGAAACCAGCCTTGAGGATTCTAGCTCTCGCGCGCTGAAAGGCACCTCCCCCGCCTCGGGGGTGGCCTCGTGCCGCGGCATTGCTCGGCGCAGGTACATCCGCTGTTCGCTCCGGGGACACCATCGCCCCGACGATCGAGATCGTCGGGGCTCAGTGCGTTCGGTACCGAGCTAACTCGATCGGCCGGGGCGGCTCGCGAAGCGCTGCTGCAGCAGCACCGCGATCACGATGATGACGCCCTTGACGACCGCCTGCACCGAGTGTCGACAGGTTGTTCTGCGTGAAGACGTTGGTCAGGGTCGCGAAGATCAGCACGCCGAGCACGGTGCCGAGATCGTGCCGCGGCCGCCGATCAGCAGCGTGCCACCGACGACGACCGCGGCGATCGCATCCAGCTCGTAGAGCTGACCGTGGGTCGAGGTGCCCGCCGTGGTGCGGCCGAGCATCATGACGCCCGCGATTCCTGCGCTGAGGCCCGACGAGCACGTACAGCGCAACGAGGTGGCGCTTCACCCTGATGCCGGCGAGGCGGGTCGCCTCGAAGTTTCCGCCGATGGCTACCGTGCGGCGACCGAACGTGGTGCGGCTGAGCAGGAACCACCCGACCACGGCGGCGATCACGAAGATCCAGATCAGCCACGGGATGCCGAGGAAGTCGCCGCGGAAGAACTTGAGGAAGCCCTGGACCGTACGATCTGCGTCGTCTGTTCGAGATGAGTTCGGCCAGACCGCGGGCGGCGACGAGCATCGCCAGGGTGGCGATGAACGGCACCACTTGCCGTAGGCGATCACGATGCCGTTGATGAGGCCGGCGGCGCCGCCGACGGCGAGCGCGACGGCGACCATGAGGAGCCAGCTGCGTCTGTCGGCCGCCGTCTGCACCCACGAAGCGAGGCGACGACCGTGGCGAGGCCCATCACCGAGCCGACCGAGAGGTCGATGCCGCCCGGCGGTGATGACGAAGGTCATGCCGATGCTGATCACGCCGATGATCGAGGCGAAACGGATGATCGTGAGGAAGTTCTCGACGTTCATGAAGCGGTCGCCCGCGGTGATGGCGCCGACGACGATGAGCAGCACGAGCGCGATGATGAGGCCGAGGTTGCGACCGGCGGCGCCGCTCAGGATTCGCTGCATGACATTGCCCGACTTCTCGGCGGGGTCGTCGACGTCGGCGCTGCCGGCTGCTGGCGGTGCTGGGGTTCTGCTCGCTCACGCGGCCGTTCCTTTCATGACGAGGTCGAGCACGCCGTGCTCGTCGATCTCGGTTGCGGGGGTGGTGTGGAGGACGCGGCCGTCGCCGATGACGAGCACGCGGTCGGCGAGGCCGAGCACCTCGTGGATCTCGCTCGACACGACGACGATCGCGGTGCCGGCATCGGCGAGCCGACGGATGAGGGCGTAGATCTCGGCACGGGCGCCGACGTCGACGCCGCGGGTGGGCTCGTCGAGCAGCAGCACCCGGGTGCCGTGCACGAGCCAGCGGGCGAGCAGATCTTCTGCTGGTTGCCGCCCGAGAGGGTGCCGGCGGGGCGGTCGGGATCGGCCGGGCCGCAACTCGAGCGCCTCGATCTGCTCGCGGGTCACCGCCCGCTCGCGCGCGCTCGTTGAGCACCGCGACCGGCGCGTAGCGCGCGAAGTTCGAGAGGGTCACGTTCTTGAAGATCGGCTCGTCGAGGATCAGGCCCTGGCTCTTGCGCTCTTCGGGGGAGAGCCCGATGCCCGCGGTGACCGCGTGGTCGACGGAGCCGGGCCGGAGCCGCTTGCCGCCGACCGACGACGCTGCCGGCCGAGGCGCGGCGCGCGCCGTAGATCGTCTCGAGGATCTCGGAGCGACCCGAACCGACGAGGCCCGGCGAGCCCGACGATCTCGCCTGCGCGCACCTCGAACGAGACGTCGGTGAACATGCCACGGAGGCCCAGCCCGTCGACGTCGAGCACGACCGGCGCTTCGGCCGGGCAGTTCGCGCCGCGGCGGGAAGACGAACTCGACGTTGCGGCCCGTCATGAGGCGGATGAGTTCGGGCGTCGGGGTGTCGGCGACCGCGAGGCCGCTCGCCATGCTCGCGCCGTCCTTGATGCACCGTGATGCGGTCGCCGATCTGGCGGATCTCTTCGAGACGGTGCGAGATGTAGATGATCGCGATGCCCTGCGACGGTGAGCTCTTCGACGACGCGGAACAGGTTCTTCACCTCTTCGGCGTCGAGCACCGCGCTCGGCTCGTCCATGATGATGAGCTTGGCGTCGTGCGAGAGCGCGCGCGCCATGCTGACGATCTGCTTGTTCGCCGCCGAGAGCGTGCCGACCTCTCGGTGGGGCGAGAGGTTGCCGTGGCCGAGGCGCTTCGAGCAGCTGGCGGGTCGCGCGGGCGGCCCGCGGGCGCGATGCAGCACCCCGCCGGTCTCGAGTTCGTGGCCGAGGAAGATGTTCTCGGCGATGGTCAGGCCGTCGACGACGTCGAGCTCCTGGTACATCGTGGCGACGCCCATCTCGATCGCTGCGACCGGGTTCGGGATCTCGACCTGCTCCCCCTGCCAGAAGATCTCGCCGCCCGGGCTGGTGGGCGCCCGCGAGGATCTTGATGAGCGTCGACTTGCCCGCTCCGTTCTGGCCGAGCACGCAGTGCACCTCGCCGCGACGACCTCGAGATCGACGCCACGAAGCGCCTGCACGCCGGCGAACTCCTTCGTGATCCCGCGCATCGACAGTAATGACGCTCGTGTTATCACCTTTGATCATGCGATGAACATAACAGATGCACCTCTCGCTTACCAGCCTCATTGCGACGAATCGCCTCGACGACCGCGCGTGTCCGCGCGCAGTCGAGGGCCCCGAAGCGGCCGGGCATCCCACTTATGACGATCGACAAATTAAAGTTGACAATTGACGCGCCACTTATGCTACGGTGACGAGGTCAGCGTGGACGACACACGGCTAGCCTCCCCGGGCAGCATGCCGGGCGACCCGCCCCCGCCGGCACTCTGCGAATCACTCACATTTGGAGGAACACATGCGCGCAGCGCGTACTCGAGGGCGGATGCTCGCCGCAGCCGGCGCCATGCTGGCGATCGCCGGGCTCGTCACCGGTTGTACCGGCCCGGCACCGAGCACCAGAACACCGGCCACCACGAACAACGCCGAACAACACCGAGACCGGCGAGACCGTTCGCATCGGCTTCTCGGGCCCCGCGGCCGACCACGGCTGGCTCGGCGCCATCAACTCGGCCGCCATCGCCGAGGCCGAGAAGTACGAAGACGTCGAACTCATCGTCGCCGAGGGCACCAACGACGCGAACCTGCAGATCAGCCAGGTCGAGACGTTCATCAACGACCAGGTCGACGCCATCGTGCTGCTGCCGACCGACGGCGCCGCCCTCACCGAGGTCGCGATCAAGGCGATGGAGGCCGGAATCCCGGTCATCAACGTCGACCGCGAATTCTCGAGCACGTTCGCCGCACGCGCCACGGTGCTCGGCGACAACTACGGCATGGGCGTCAGTGCCGGCACCTACATCTGCGAGCAGCTCGGCGACAACCCCGACGCCATCGTCGCCGAGATCGCCGGCATCGACTCGCTGCCCCTCACGCAGGACCGGTCGCGCGGCTTCGCCGACGCGCTCGGCGACTGCGGCCTCGAGGTGAGCAACCGCGTCGCCGCCGACTTCACCGTCGCAGGGCGGCGAGGCCGCGGCCTCGCAGCTGCTGCCGGCCGCGCCGCAGATCGACGCGCTGTGGAACCACGATGACGACCAGGGCGTCGGCGTCCTCGCGGCGATCGACGCGGCCGGCCGCGACGAGTTCTTCATGGTCGGCGGCGCCGGCTCGAAGAACGCCATGGAGGCCATCAAGGCCGGCGACTCGTGCTCGAGGCGACGGTCATCTACCCGTCGACCCAGGGTGCCGACGGCATCGCCCTCGCCCGCCTCGTCGCGCAGGGCAAGGCGCTGAGCGACCTCGTCGAGCAGGACGTCCCGACCCGCATCGTGCTCAACGCACCCGTGGTGACGGCCGACAACGTCGACGAGTACCTGCCGACCGCCTTCACCTCCTATCGCGTGGGGTGCCGCGCGGCGGCGGCACCCCGCACACCCCGCGGACGCCCGCGTCGCCACTACGATGCGGGCGTTTGCACGACCCGCCCAACGCGGCAGATGAGAGAGAGAACGATGACCTCGATGCGGGTAGCCATGATCGGCTACGGATTCATGGGAGCCGCACATTCGCAGGGATGGCGCGTCGCGCCGCGCTTCTTCGACCTGCCCGCGAGCCCGAGATGTCACTGCTCGTGGGCCGCAACGGCGGCCCCGTGGCCTCCGCCGCGAGCAAGTGGGGCTGGGCCGAGACCACGACCGACTGGCGCGAGGCCATCGCCCGCGACGACATCGACGTGATCGACATCGTGACCCCGGGCGACTCGCACGCCGAGATCGCGATCGCCGCCCTCGAGGCCGGCAAGCACGTGCTGTGCGAGAAGCCCCTCGCCAACACCGTCGACGAGGCCGAGGCGATGGCCGACGCCGCCGAGCGCGCCGCCGCCCGTGGCGTCTTCGCGATGGTCGGATTCACCTATCGCCGGGTTCCCGCCGCGACCTTCGCCCGCGAGCTCGTCGCCGAGGGCGCCATCGGCGACGTGCGCCAGGTGCGCGCCGAATACCTGCAGGACTGGCTCGTCGACGAGACCGCCCCGCTCGCGTGGCGCCTGCAGAAGGAGCACGCCGGATCCGGCGCGCTCGGCGACATCGGCGCACACGCCATCGACCTCTCCCAGTTCATCACCGGCCAGCGCCTCACCGGCGTCTCGGGCACCATCGACACCGTCGTCACCGAGCGGCCGCTGCTCGGCCGAGGGCAGCGGGCTCTCGGGCACCGCCGGCGCCGGATTCGGCGCCGTCACCGTCGACGACGTCGCCCTGTTCACCGGCCGTTTCGAGGGCGGGGCGCTCGGCGCCTTCGTCGCCTCCCGCATGAGCACGGGCCGCAAGAACGCACTGCGCATCGAGGTCTCGGGCTCTCGCGGAGCCATCGCCTTCGACCTCGAGGACATGAACGCGCTGCGTTCTACGACGAGCACGGCGCCTGCCGACCGCAGGGATTCACGAAGTCCTCGTCACCGAGCCGGTGCACCCCTACGTCGCACCTGGTGGCCCGCCGGGCACATGCTCGGCTACGAGCACGGCTTCGCCCACCAGGCCGAAGGACTTCGTGGAGGCGATCGCCGACCGGCATTCAGCCGACGCCGTCGTTCGCCGACGGCCTCCAGGTGCAGCGCGTGCTCGGCGCCGTCGAGCAGAGCTCCGCGTCGCACGGAATCTGGACCGCGACCGCCGCCTGAACCGGAACGTCACGAACGCATCATCACGTCACGAACGCATCAAGGAGGATCCAGTGACTCGACCCATCACCCTGTTCACCGGCCAGTGGGCCGACCTGCCCCTCGAGGAGGTCGCGCGCCTCGCCGCCGCGTGGGGCTACGACGGCCTCGAGCTCGCGTGCTGGGGCGACCACCTCGACCCGTGGCGATGGGACGACGACGACTACATCGCCGATCGGCTCGCGCTGCTCGAGCGGCACGGCCTCAAGGTCTGGGCGATCTCGAACCACCTCACCGGGCAGGCCGTCTGCGACGACCCCATCGACGGGCGGCACCGAGGGCATCCTCCGCGAGCGCGTCTGGGGCGACGGCGAGCCCGAGGGCGTGCGCCAGCGCGCCGCCGAGGAGATGCAGAACACCGCGCGCCTCGCCGCACGCCTCGGCGTCGACACGGTCGTCGGCTTCACCGGCTCGGCGATCTGGAAGTACGTCGCGATGTTCCCGCCGGTCTCGCAGGAGGTCGATCGACGCCGGCTACCAGGACTTCGCCGACCGGTGGAATCCGATCCTCGACGTGTTCGACGAGGTCGGGCGTGCGCTTCGCCCACGAGGTCCACCCCTCGGAGATCGCCTACGACTACTGGACGACGGTCCGCACGCTCGAAGCCATCGGCCACCGCCCGGCGTTCGGCCTGAACTGGGACCCGAGCCACATGGTCTGGCAGGACCTCGACCCCGTGGGCTTCCTGCTGGGACTTCCGCGACCGGATCTACCACGTCGACTGCAAGGACACGCGCAAGCGCATGGTCAACGGCCGCAACGGCCGGCTCGGCTCGCACCTCGCCGTGGGCCGACCCGCGGCGCGGCTGGGACTTCATCTCCACGGGGCACGGCGACGTGCCCTGGGAGGACGCGTTCCGCATGCTCAACACCATCGGCTACCAGGGGCCCATCTCGATCGAGTGGGAGGACGCCGGCATGGATCGCCTGCTCGGCGCGCCCGAGGCGATCGAGTTCGTGCGCCGGCTGGCGTTCGACGCACCCGACGCGGCCTTCGACGCCGCGTTCAGCACGAAGGCCGAGTAGCCGCAGGCCCGGCTCTCCCGGTGCCGAGGGGCCGGTACCGCCGAGCACGGCACGAGATATGACGGATGCCCCGGGGTGACCCCGGGGCATCCGTCGTATGTGCGTCGTGCGATGCGGGCTGCGCCTCGGGCTCAGACCTTCGCGGCGGTGGGCGCGCCGATGACCATCTCCTCGATGTTCGCCGGCGACAGCGCGTGATGGATCGCGAGCATGCAGGCCCCCAGCACCGCGGCATCCGCCCCGGCCTTGGACTGCGTGATCTGCAGGTGCTCGGTGGCGAGCGGCATCGACCGCGTGTAGACGATCTCGCGGACGCCCGCGATGAGGTGCTCGCCGGCCTGGGCGAGCGAGCCGCCGATGACGATGACCGACGGGTTGATCAGGCTGACGCAGGTCGTGAGCACCTCGCCGATGTCGCGACCGGCCTGGCGCACGGCCTGGATGGCGGTGATGTTGCCGCCCTTCACGAGCTCGACGACGTCTTGGCTCGACTCGGGCGACATGCCCGTGTCGCGCAGGTCGCGCGGCGAGCGACGGACCGGAGGCGAGCGCTTCGAGGCATCCGCGGTTGCCGCACTGGCAGGGCACGTCGGCGCCGCGCGCCACGTGGACGTGCCCGATGTCGCCTGCGGTGCCCTGCGCGCCGCGCTGGAGGATGCCGCCCGAGATGACGCCCGACGCCGATGCCGGTCGCGACCTTGACGAAGATCAGGTGGTCGACCTCGGGCCACGACAGCTCGCGCTCACCCAGCGCCATGATGTTCACGTCGTTGTCGACGAGCACCGGGGCGTCGAAGGTGCCGTGGAACCAGCCCGGCACGTCGAAGCGGTCCCAGCCGGGCATGATCGGCGGGTTGATGGGGCGGCCGCGTGCTGTGCTCGACCGGGCCGGGCAGCCCGATGCCGATCGCGAGCAGGTCGCGGGCGCGCGGCCGAGCTGGTCGAGCAGCTCGTGGGCGGCGCCCGAGACCCAGCTCAGCACGGCCTCGGGTCCCTCGGCGACGCGGATGCGTTCGCTGCTCTCGGCTTGGATGCGGCCGGTGAGGTCGCTCACGGCGATGCGCACGTGGCGACGCGCCGACGTCGACGCCGAGCACGACGCGGCCGCTCGCCGCGATCGCGAACTGCGACGACGGGCGGCCACCGGTCGAGACCGCGTCGCCGACGGGGCCGACGAGGCCGAGCTTCATGAGGGCGTCGATGCGGAGGGCGACGGTCGATCGGGCGAGGCCCGTCATCGCCGAGAGCTCGGTGCGCGTGCGGGGGCGGCCGTCGCGGAGGATCTGGAAGAGGTCGCTCGCGACAGAGGAGCCGAGGGCGGTGATGTGCCCGTCTGCTCGCGTGCGACTTATGTCGGTCATAGTCCATTCTTCCACATCTGCTGTTCAAAGTTCCCAGGCTTGGTCGTCAAGGGTGCCCCCCATTCGGTCGTCACGGCGCAGCTCGAAGGTCCCGCGCGCGCGCGGAGCCACGGCCCTGCAGCACGCTCCACGGACTGAGCACGAACGGCACCGCCTCGGCGGCGCCGAGGAATCGGCGGCGCTGACCCAGCGCCACTCCATGACCTCGTCGGGCGCCGGGTCGCGGGTCGGTCGGCAGCTCGGCGAAGTACACCGGGCACACCTCGTTCTCGACGATCCCGTCGGGGGCGACCGCGCGATAGCGGAAGTCCGGCAGCACGAGCCGCAGCGACACGGGCTCGACGCCGAGCTCGAACCGCAGCCGGCGCCGGATCGCCGTCCTCGAGGTCCTCGCCGGGCGAGGGGTGTCCGCAGCAGGTGTTCGTCCACACGCCGGGCCAGGTGCGCTTCGCGAGCGAACGTCGGGTCAGCAGCATCCGCCCCTCGGCGATCGAAGCGTAGCACGAGAAGGCGAGGTGCAGCGGGGTGTCGACGCCGTGCACGCGCTGACCTTGTCCATGACGCCGATCGGCGCGCCGTCGGGTCGACCAGCACGACCTCCTCGATCGGCGAGCGTCGGCGTCATGGTCGCGTACGCGCCCATCGTCGCGCCGACCCGCCGCACCGCCGACGCCGGCCGCCTGCAGCACCAGGTCGCGCACCCGCGCGGCGGGCACCGAGTCGCCGGCCGTCGTCCCAGAACGCGATCGCGGCGTCGGAGCACAGCAGCAGCGGGGTCGTCGCCACCGAGTCCGGCAGCCGGCCGTGCGTGCCGCGCACCCACGACGCGTCGAGCGGCACGACGTTCATCGCGTAGCGCAGGCCGAGCTTCTTGCGCAGCAGGCCGAGGCCGGCCTTCGCCTTCGCGAGCCGGTCGGCCGGGTCGAAGAAGAGCTCGGCCGGGTCGTAGCCGGGCTTGCGGTGGATGTCGACGCCGCGCGCGAACTCGGGCGCGCGGTCGTCGTCGAGCCAGTAGTAGTAGGTGAACCAGGCGCCGGGCTCGGCGACCACGACGAGCTCGCCCGACGCGCTCGTGGTCGAGGCCGTACGCGGCCTGCCGTCGCGGTCGAGCACCTCGTCGACGCCGGGCAGCGCCTCGCAGCAGCGTCGCGCGACGCGCGGCCACGTCGGCGGGGTCGGCGACGTAGACGTGCGCGACCTGGTGGTCGGCGACCGCGAACGCCCGCGAGGTCCACGGGTCGAGCTGCTCGCGCCTGCCTGCGCGTAGACCTCGAGCAGGCCCGCGCGCGCAGCGCCCGATTGACGTCGACCGGCCGGTCGCCGCGGTCGATGCCGTACTCGGCGACAGCGCGATCACGGTGACCCCGCGGCCTGCGGCGTCGTCGAGCAGCGGCGCCAGCGCCGCGTCGAGCTCGGCGGCGGCCCGGTCGGCCTGCGGCGGATTCGGGCCCGAAGCGCTGCAGGTCGTAGTCGAGGTGCGGCAGGTACGCCATCACGAGGTCGGAGCGCTGCTCGCGCATGATCATGCGGGTCGCCTCGACGATCCAGCGGCTCGACGCGATCGACGCGGTCGGCCCCCAGTACTGGAAGAGCGGGAACTCGCCGAGCGCGCCGGTCAGCTCGTCGTGCAGCGCGGGCGGGCGCATGTAGGCGTCGGGCGACTTGCGGCCGTCGGCGTGGTAGATCGGGCGCGGCGTCACGGTGATGTCGCGTGCTCGCGCCCATCGCGTACCACCAGCCGACGTTGGCGGCGGTGAAGCCGGGCCGCGCCGCCGGGCCGTCTCCCAGACCTTCTCGCCCTGCACGAGCGCGTTGTGCTGGCGCCACAGGTGCACCTCGCCCAGGTCGCGGAAGTACCAGCCGTTGCCGACGATGCCGTGCTGCGCGGGCGCGAGCCCGGTGAGCATCGTCGACTGCACGCTGCAGGTGACGGCGGGCAGCACCGTGCCGAGCCGGGCGCGGGCGCCCGGACGCCGCGAGCGCGCCGCAGACGCGGCATGTGCGCCAGGGCGCGCGGGGTCAGCCCGACGACGTCGAGCAGCAGGACCGAGGTCATGCGGTCACCTCCGCGGACGGCGACGGGTCGAGCAGCGTCGGTCGCGCGGCGCAGCGCAGCTCGCGCGGCGATGCCCGGCGCAGCTCGCCCGCGTCGCCGGCCGGGCGTCGCGGGGGCAGCACGGTCCAGGTGTAGGTCTCGACGTCGAGGTGGCCTCGTCGCCGTGCGGCAGTCCGCGGACGGCGGCGAGGCGGTCGCGAGCACGTCGGTCGTGGCGGTGAGCGGCGCCGTGGCGCGAGGTGCAGCGGGACGTGGAAGTGCACCCGCCACGGGCCCTCGGCGGGCAGCGGCTCGAGGGCCTCGGGGAGGTCGTCGGCGGCGCAGCACCGGCCGTCGGGCCGCAGCTCGCGCGTCTGGTGCAGGTAGCGCTGCTCGACGAACGCGGCGACGGCGTCGCGGCTCGCGGCATCGGACGGGCGCTCGACGTGCAGCGCCGCGGACGCCTGCACCTTCACGACGCGCAGGCCCGCCGCGGCGATCCGCCGCACGGCGTCGGCCGGGTCGGCGAACGACACGGCGAGGTGGCAGGTGTCGAGGCAGACGCCGACGAACTCGGGGTCGATGTCGTCCGACGCCGGGTCGCGCGGCGAGCCAGCCGACCACGTCGTCACCGTGTCGAGCACGCAGCCGGGCTCGGGTTCGATCGCCGAGCCGCACGTGCGGCCGGTCCGCCCGCGAGCGCGCGGAGCCGCGCGCACCCGGGCGAGCGGCCGCGGTCGCCGCGCCGGTCGTCGTCGGCCGTCCACGGCTCGCGCCAGCCGAGCGGGAGCGTCGAGATGCTGCCGGCGGCGCCGTCGGGCAGCAGGTCGGCGAGCACGGCCGCGCAGTCGAGGGTGTAGCGCGAGCGCGGCGCGCGTCGGTCCAGTCGGGACGGTAGACGTCGAGCTTCACGACCGTCGGCGTGGAACGCCCGGTACGGGAAGCGCGTTGATCGTGCGCAGCCTGAGCCCGTTCGCGTCGAGCCGCGCGCGCAGCCGTCGCGGTCCTCCGCGCTCGCCGCGAGCCGGGCGGCGAGCTCGGCGCGGCGAGCCAGAGGCCCGACGCCGAGCTCGGTCGAGCGCCGGCCGCTCGCCGCACCGGGCCGGCGAAGGCGTCGAGCTGTTCGAGCACGCCGTCGAGGTCCTCGGCGGGGTGCACGTTGGTGCAGTAGGAGAGGTCCATCAGGCCCGCGCCCCGCGCAGCACGGAGTTGCCCTCGAACGTCACCGCGCGGCGAGCGGCTCGTGCTCGGCGAACCCCGGCACCGGGTCGAGGTGCAGCCGGCCGCTCTGCCCGTAGAAGGCGACCGGGTTCCGCCAGAGCACGACGTCGACGTCGTCCTCGGTGAACCCGGCGTCGAGCATCGCCTCGGCCGTCTTGCGGGTCTTCAGCGGGTCGGAGTGGCCCCAGTCCGCGGCCGAGTTCACGAGCATCCGCTCGGTGCCGTACTCGCGCAGGATCGCGACCATCCGGCGCTCGTCCATCTTGGTGTCGGGATAGATCGAGAAGCCCATCCAGCAGCCCGGTCGGCGACCGCGGCGACCGTCGTCTCGTTGAGGTGGTCGACCACGCACCCGCTCGGGGGCGATGCCCGACTCGCGCACGACGTCGAGGGTGCGCGTCGTGCCGCGCCGCCTTGTCGCGGTGCGGGGTGTGCACGAGCGCCGGCAGCCCGACGTCGACGGCCAGCGCGAGCTGGGCGGCGAAGACCTCGTCCTCCTCCGGCGTCATCGAGTCGTAGCCGATCTCGCCGACCGCGACGACGCCGTCCTTGGCGAGGTAGCGCGGCAGCACGTCGAGCACCTCGCGGCAGCGGGGGTCGTTCGCCTCCTTCGGGTTGAGGCCGATCGTGCAGTGGTGGCGGATGCCGTACTGCGCGGCGCGGAACCGCTCCCAGCCGATCAGCGCGTCGAAGTAGTCGACGAAGCTGCCCGACGTTCGTGCGCGGCTGGCCGAGCCAGAACGACGGCTCGACGACGGCGCGCACGCCGGACTCGTACATCGCGAGGTAGTCGTCGGTCGTGCGGGCGCTCATGTGGATGTGGGGGTCGAAGATTCGCATGTTCAGCCTCCCTGGTGTCGTGGTGATGGAGGCTGGTGCGAGCCAGCGGGATGCGTCGGCGGTCACTCGCGCGCCCGGCGGCGCTGCCGCTCGGCGGCGAGCGCGGCGGCCATGCGGGCCAGCTCGTCGTCGGCACGGTCGTCGAGCCGCGCGACGACGTCGACGGGGATGCCCATGAAGAGCACCTTGAGCACGCCGTGCCGCCACGCGTGCTGGTCGAGGTGGCACCGGCGAACGGGCCCGAGCGCGGCGGCGACGAGCCGCGGGTCGTTCGTGCGCAGCGCGTCGGCGACGAGCTCGAGCGCCGACCGTCGCGACCTCGGCGGCCGCGTCGGGCGCGGCGTTGAGGCCGCGCAGCACGCCGCGTCGTTCGGCGTCGTCGCCGTAGCGGTAGAGGTCGCGAGCGCGGTCGGCCGCGGTCGCCGGCGGCAGCGCGGCGAGCAGCGCCGCCACGAGCTCGCTCGCGCCGAGGTCGTCGACAGTGCCGTGGCGCAGCCCGAGCGGGTCGGTCGCCGGTTCGACCGGCGCGCGCCCGACCGCGCGGCCGGCCGCGGGGAACAGCACGGCGATGCGCTGCGGCTCCGCGGTCGACCGTCGCCCACGCGCGGTCGTCGGTCCAGTCGTTCGTCACCGTTCCCTCCATGCGTGCGTAGGATGGCCTGCATGCTCCGCGCGGCGACGCCCGGGGCGTCGTGCGAGTGGCGGGGCAGTTCGACGGCCGACGATGCCCGCGGTAGCCGATCTCCGCAGCGTCGCGAGCGCAGCGGCGAGGTCGATGCCGCCATCGCCGAGCTCGAGGTGCTCGTGCACGCCCCGGCGCATGTCGTCGACCTGCACGTTCACGAGCAGGTCGGCCCGGCGGCGCGGAGCGCGCCCACGACGCCGTCGGGCTCGACGGCGACGGCAGTGCCCCAGGTCGACGGTGATGCCGAGCCCGCCGGGCGCTCCGAGCTCCTCGCGCAGCCGGAGGGCGTCGGCGACGGTCTCGACGAGCATGCCGGGCTCGGGTTCGAACCCGAGCGCCACCCCGGATGCCGCCGGCGTAGGCGACGATCTCGCGCATGCGCGCACGAGCCGGCGCCAGCCCTCGTCGGCGTCGACGCCCTCGGGGAGCACGCCCGACCAGAGCGAGACGCACTCGGCGCGCAGGTCGGCGGCGAGGTCGACGGCCCGGCGCAGGAACCCGATCCGGCGGCCGCGTACTCGTCGACGAGCGTGGGGCGGTGCTTGGCGTAGGGGTCGAGCAGGTACCGCGTGCCCGTCTCGACGACGACGCGCCAGCCGAGTTCGTCGAGCCGTTCCCGCAGTGCGGCGACCCGGCGGTCGGCGTCCTCGGCGAACGGGTCGAGGTGCGGATGCCCGAGGGTGAGCGCGACCGCCCCGTACCCGTTCGGTCGAGCACCCGCAGGCGCGCCGTCGAGGGAGTGGTCGGTGAAGCCGTTGGTGCCGTACCCGAGGATGAAGCCGGCGCCGGGCAGCGGCCCAGTGGCGTCGGCGGTGGCCACGGCGATCGTCACGTGACGTCACCCGCCCGGCGCCGGGCCGCGAGCGCCGGCGCGCGAGGTCGAGGGCGCCGAGGCCGAGCGGCGGGGACGAGCGCCCCGGTGCGGGCGACGAGCGTCGCCTGCAGCGGGATCATCGCGCCGATGCCGGCGCGGGTCGGCGGCGCGCATGTTCGCCGCCGACGGGTCGGCCGAGCGCGGTGAGCTGGCTCGGCAGCGCGCTGCCGGCGTAGGCGGCCCGCGCCGCCAGCGAGCACCCGCGGTCGCAGCGGCCCCGCGGCCGGAGTCGCCCGGCGGCGCGGCCGCCGACCGCCGCGACGGCGTCGCCGCGGTCACGGCCGAGTCGCCGGCCGAGCGCGACGCCGGTCGAGCCGCCGTGCACCTCGCCCCGCGACGGGCGGTGACGCCGGCCGTGTGCAGCGCGAGCTCGGCCGCGGCGGGCATGGCCGCCCGGCCCGCGCGGCGCCCATCATCACGTCGAGGCCGCGGCACGCGGCCATGCGACCGGTCCGGCCGCCGTCTCCTTGAAGACCGTGTTGTACGCCCACGATCGCACCGACGAGCGGCACGGCGACCGCGAGCCCACGGCGGCCGCCGCCGGTCGCGGCGAGCCCGAGGCCGACGGCCAGTGCACGCGGCGGCGATGCCGAGCGCGCGCCGCGCGGCGATCGCCCCGACGGGATCGGCCGCTCCGGCCGCTCGACCGCGTCGAGCTCGCGGTCCGCGTAGTCGTTCAGGGCCATGCCGCCGCTGTAGAGGAAGACCGAGGCGAGCGGCAGCAGCCACCGCCGGCCGGCGAGACGCCGCCGCCGGCGGGCCGCCCGGCATGGCGTCGCCGAGCACCGTGAGCGCGGCGGGCGCGCGCACCAGTTCGAGGACGTCGCCGACGGTGGTCAGCCGGGCCACCCGGCGGCCCGCGGTGCCGCGGCGAGGCGAGCGCCGGTGGCGTGCGCCCACTCGCTCAGGTCGGTCGTCTGCTGTCCGAAGTCGTGCACGTCGCTGCCCCACGGGTCCTTGAAGAAGAAGCCGAGCTCGGGCACGACGCCGCCGGCGCCCGCGGCATCCGCCAGGCGAGGAGGCGCGCGAGGTCGAGCACGAGCGGCGCGGCGAGCATCGAGTCGTAGCGCGCTCCAGATCGTCTGCATCGTGATGCGCGAGCCGAGGAATCCCTCGGCGTGGATGTGGTCCCATGCCGTCTTGATGTCGCCGAGGTCGGGCACGTTGTCGATGTGCAGCGGGGCGACGACGTGCTCGCCGACGAGGCTCGCGGCCCCGCGGTCTTCGAGGCGAGCTTGCTGTGCACCGCCTCGGGATCGGCGAGGGTGGCGCCGTCGCCGCCGCCGAGCAGGTTCGCCCCCGCCCAGGAGCTGACGTGCATCCCGCGCGCACCGAACATGGGGGCGAGCGCCGTGCGGATGAGCGTCTCGCCGGTCTTGCCGTCCTGCCCGGCGAACGGGATGCCCCGCCGCGCGGCCAGCTCGCGCAGGACGGGCAGCGAGAGTCCGGCCGAGGGCGTGAACCCGGCGTAGCCGCTGCCCGACTCGATCGCGGCGAGCGCGGCGATCGAGCTCGACGGCAGCACGGCCCGGGCCGGGTCGGCGAGCGCGGCGGCGAGGAGCGCCGGCATCGTGGAACTCGGGGCGGTCGGCGGCGATGGGCTCGGTCGACGAGATGTCGACGACGACGACGTGCGTCGAGTCCGTGCCGGTCGCGGAACGCCGTGATGTCGCCGGCGAGCCTCGCACGGCCTCGGCCTGCGTGCCGCGTGTGGGTCGCGAGGTCGTAGCCCGGCCGGATCTCGGCATCGGCCTGCTCGAGTCCGGCGAGCGCGGCGGTGACGTAGCGCTGCGGGATCATGCCCGAGTCGGCGAGCGCCTGGGCGCGGTGCGCCAGCGGGGTCGAGCTGACGTCGTGGCCGCCGAGCACGAGGTCGCCGAAGCCGGGAAGGGGCACGCCGGCGAACTCGGCGCCGGCCGTGGTGCAGCCGGTCGGCGCCGCGAGGCCGGTCGCGAGCGCGTGCAGTCCGACGGCGACCGCCGTGGCCACGGAGCCGCGGGCGCCCACGAGCCAGACGCCGACGCGGCCGTGCGCCCATCCGGTGGCGGGTGTGTGCGCGCTCGCGTCGGCGTCGAGCGTCGGGGCGGTGTCGATCATGGTCACGTGTTCCTCCAGGGTGTTCGGGTCATCGGGTCGGCTTCGCATCGATCGCGCGAGGCGGGTCAGGTGGGTCGCGAGGGGCGCCGGCAGCTCGGCTTCGGCGGTGCGGATGCCGCGGGCGACGTGCTCGTCGATGGTGCGCGCCACGGCGTCACGGGCGCCCGTGCGTCGCACGATGTCGCGCACGAGGTCGGCATCGCGGTCGGTGGCCGAGGCCGTGCCGAGCACCTCGTCGAGCGCGGCGCGGTCGGCGGCGCCGGCTCGTGCGTAGGCGAGTCGCACGTGCTCGGTGCGCGTGCCCTGCCGCACGTCGGAGAGCACCGACTTCCCCGTGACGTCGGTGGCGCCGAAGAGGCCGAGGTCGTCGTCGGCGAGCTGGTAGGCGATGCCGAAGGCGATGCCGACGCGGTCGAGACTGCCGAAGACGCGGGCGGATGCCCCGCCGGCGGCGATCGCGCCGAGCCGCAGCGGCAACGACACGCTGTAGACGGCGGTCTTCAGCTCGGCGACGCGCAGGGGGTCGGCCAGATCCGGACGGAGCAGCTCGGAGCGCACATCGAGCAGTTCGCCCGCGATCGTCCGCTCGAGCGCGTCGGCGGCCTCCGCGGCCAGGCGGTGCTGCACCTGCACCGGGGCGGACGCGGCGAGCAGGGCCAGCAGCGCCGCGTTCAGGGCGAGGTCGCCGGCGAGGAGGCCGACCGCGGCCGCCTGCCGATTCGCCGTGGCATCCGCGATGCCGTCGGCGCGATCGCCGGCCTCGTACACGGCGAGCAGGTTGGGCCGGCCGTGGCGCAGGCGGTCGCCGTCGATGAGGTCGTCGTGCAGGCAGAGGCCGAGGTGCAGCAGCTGCTGGGCGCCCGGCGACCTCGCCCAGCAGGCGCTGGTCGGCACCGCCGAAGCCGAAGTAGGCCGCGGCGACGAGGCGCGGGCGGAGGTGCTTGCCGCCGTCGGACGCTTCGGCCTCGTCGAGCAGCCTGGCCACCGGCGGGCCGATGTCGGCGCAGCGGGACCGGACGCGGTGCCAGTGCGCCGCGGTGATGGCCGGCGACACGCGCGCCGAACGCCTCGACGTCGGCCTCGAGCCGAACGGCGGCGGCTTCGGCGGCATCTGCCGGGATGCCTGCGGCCTCATCGACCTCGACCGAGGTCAGCAGTGCGCCCTCGGTGATCGAGGACGCGGTCATCGGCGGTGACGACTTCATGAAGCTCCTCCGTCGACGTTGACAGGCCGGCCCGACGCCTCGCGGATGCCGGCGTCGCTCGCCCGGAGCGGCTTGGCCCCCTCACAGGGGCCTTCCGTCGATCGGTGCGATGAAAGCCAACCTAGCGACGACGTAAGTCGAACGCAATGGCGCGATGTTCCGAGCACTGTGGTACAACTTTCGGAAGATGTGCGTCACCGTCCGGGCGCACGCCGGCGCGCCCTCGAAGGGTCACCGAGGGTGCTCGTCTCGGGAGCAGGAACGGCGGGCTGGAAGGACCCGCTCAGGCGGCGCGCAGCGAGTCGCGGCCGATCTCCGCGATCGACGGTGCCCGGCGAGCGCCATCGTGATGTCGAGCTCGGCGAGGTGGTTGCGCACGACCTCGCGCACCCCGGCCTCGCCCGCGACCGCGAGGCCGTAGGCGTACGGCCGGCCGATCGCCGACCGCGGTCGCCCCGAGCGCGAGTGCGATGAACGCGTCGGCGCCGCCGCCGCACGCCGCTGTCGAAGCACGACCGGCACGCGTCCCCCGACCCGCTCCACGATGGCGGGCAGCGCGTCGAGGGTGGCGACCGAGCGATCGACCTGGCGGCCGCCGTGGTTCGACACCCACGATGCCGTCGACGCCGGCGTCGAGCGCCCGGGCTCGCGTCATCCGGATGCAGGATGCCCTTGAGCATGCACGGGCAGGTCGGTCCACTCGCGGAGCCGGGCGAGGTCGTCCCACGTGAGGCTCGGGTCGGAGAACACGTCGAGGAACGTCTCGACCGCCGCCCTCGGGAGCGGCGAGCGCAGCGCGTCGCGCACGCCGCCCCCGACGAGCCGCGTGCCGGCGCCTGTGCGGGCGATGCTGCAGCGCCGAGGCGAGCAGCGTGGGGGTGACCTTCGGCGGCGGCGCGCCCCGACCGCCGCCGCCGCGCGACGCGCTCGCGCACGAGCTCGCTGCGAACACCGGGATCGCTCGTGTACTGCGCGATGCCCATGTCCGCGCGTGAAGGGCAGGAACGCGAGCGTCGAGGTCGCGCGTGCGCCAGCCGAGGACGTGCGTGTCGAGCGTGACGACCACCGCCTCGCAGCCGGCCGCCTCCGCCCGCCGCAGCAGCGAGGCGTTCAGCTCGTCGGACGCCGCCCAGTACAGCTGGAACAGCCGCGAGCCGCCGCCCATCGCGGCGGCGACCTCCTCCATGGGCGGGACGCCTGGTTCGACAGCACGTAGGGCACGTCGAGGGCGGATGCCGCGCGGCCCACCGCGACGTCGGCGTCGGCGTGCGCCAGCTCCGTCACCCCGAGCGGCGAGAGCAGGAACGGCGTGGCCCGGCGGCGACCCAGGAAGCTCGATCGAGAGGTCGCGCTCGCGACGTCGCGGAGGACGCCGCGGCCAGACCTGCCACCGCGCGAACGCCGCGCGATTCGCCGCCATGGTGCGCCTCGGCGCCCGCGCCGCCGGCGAGGTACGCGAACGCCTCGGCCTGAGGTCGCCTTGCGCGCCGCGCGCTCCGAGCGCCTCGCGCGTCGATCGGCACGGCGGGTTTCGTGCCGCTCACCCCCGCCCGGTAGACCTCGGACTGCACGGTTCGGCCATAGCCGCGGTGCGCATCGGTCATCGGGTCGCTCCTTCGCGATCGGGACTGCGAGCCAGCGTAACCATTTCGCTCGCGATTACGTGCATCCGTTCGTCGGCCCGCGCGTAGTCCGCGCGTCACGCCTAGGGTGAGTGGGATGTCCCAGCTGCCCGACCTCCTCGTCGCCGCCATCGCGCTCGTGCGCGACCGGCGGGTGCTCATGGTCACCGCACGCGGCCGCGACGTGCACTACATGCCGGGCGGCAAGATCGACCCCGGCGAGACCGCCGCGCAGGCCGCCGCCCGCGAGGCGCGCGAGGAGGTCGCGCTCGAGCTCGATCCCGACGCCCTCGAGGAGCTGTTCGAGGTGGTCGTGCAGGCGCACGGCGAGCCCGACGGCCGGCTCGTGCGCATGCGGGTCTTCCGGGCCGAGACGGATGCCGCGCCCGCCGCGTCGGCGGAGGTCGGCGCGCTGCACTGGGTCACCACGGCCGACGCCGGCCGCTGCCCGCCCGCGGGGGCCGAGGTGCTGCGACGGCTCGCGGCATCCGGCGTCATCGACTGACCGCGCCCCTAGACTGCGGACATGGCGAGCACGCGCGAGTTCCGCAGCGGCGAGCGCGTGGTCGTGATCCGGCAGTCCGGCATCGCCGACGGGCCCGACTACGTGCTCGTGCACGGGCTCGGCATGTCCCACGAGTACTGGGACGGGCTCGCCGACGTGCTCGAGGCGACCGGCACCGTCTACGCGCTCGACCTGCCGGGCTTCGGCGACGCCCCCGAACCGCGCGGAGCCGCTCGGCATGGCGGAGTCGGGCGAGCTGATCGCCGAGCTGATCGCCGCGGAGGGGCATCGACCGGCCCGTGCTGGTCGGCCACTCGACCGGCGCGCAGGTCGTCGCGGAGACGGCGGCGCGGCATCCGGAGCTCGTGGACTCGCTCGTGCTGATCGCGCCGACCGTGAACCCCCGCGAGCGCACGCTCGCCAAGCAGACCGCCCGGTTCCTGCAGGACGTCGCGGTGCTGAATCCCAAGGTCTTCGCGCAGGGCGTCGCGTCGTACGCCGAGGCGGGGCCGCGCTGGTACGTCCGCAACCTGCGGCCCATGCTCGAGCACCGCATCGAGCTCGCGCTGCCCGAGATCGCCGCGCCGACGCTCGTGGTGCGCGGCGAGCACGACCGCATCGTGCCCCGCTACTGGGCCGAGGAGGTCGCGTCGCTGCTGCCCGCCGGGCGCTACGCCGAGGTGCCCGGCCGCGGGCACGAGACGATGGTGCTCGCCGGCGGACGCGTCGGCGACCTCATCGCCCGGCATGCCCGCGGCGAGCCGGCCGGCCGGCCGGTGCTGCAGCCCGACGAGCCGCTGAAGTCCGAGCAGATGAACACGCTGAGCGCACTCGGCTGGTGGGCGCTCGACTACGCCTACGCCGGCTGGCGCCAGCTCGCGGTGCTCGGCGCCCGCCGCCTCCCGAGCGCGTGGCGCACCGGCGATGCGGACAAGCCCGAGATCGTGCTCCTCCCCGGCGTGTACGAGCACTGGTCGTTCCTGCGCCCGCTCGGCGACGCCCTCAACGCCGCGGGCCATCGGGTGGCGATCGTGCACGGCCTGCGCCTGAACCGGCGGCCGATCGTCGAGACCTCCGACCGGCTGGCGCGCGCCCTGGCCCGCGTGCGGGCGCGGCCGGCGGGCCGGATCATCGTCGCCCACAGCAAGGGCGGGCTCGTCGGCAAGCACCTGCTGCTGCGCGACGAGGCGGAGGCGCTGCGGCTGCGCGGCCTCGTGGCGATCTGCACGCCGTTCGCGGGTGCCCGGCGCGCCCGGCTGTTCACCGACCCGAGCATCCGGGCCCTGCTGCCGGGCGACGAGACGATCGTGATGCTCGGCAACGCCGCGTCCGTCAACGGCCGCATCGTGTCGGTGTTCGGCACGTTCGACGCGCACGTGCCCGACGGCAGCGCGCTCGACGGCGCCACGAACGTGCGCGTCCCGGTGGCCGGGCACTTCCGCGTGCTCGGCGCGCCCGAGACCCTGCTCGCGGTGCGCGACGGCATCGCGCGGATCTCGACCCTGTGACGACGGATGCCGCGCGCTCGCGGCATCCGCTCAGTGCACGTACTCCAGCAGGTCGAGCCCGACCTGGCGCATGCCGTCGAGCACCGCGAGGCGCGAGGTGAGCATCGTGTCGGCGAAGTACATCGACACCGCGTAGGCGACGCTCGCCCGCGGGCCGCGGAGCACGCCGACCTCGCTGCGCACGCCGCCGTCGGTGCCGGTCTTGTTCATCAGCAGCACGCCGTGGTCGGGCATGCGGTGCGCGAGCGGGTCGAGCCCGAACGCCGAGGCGACCATCGAGAGGTCGGAGTTGAGCGACAGCCAGCCGACCACGCGCTGCGACACCTCGGGGCTGACGATCTCGCCTCGGGCGAGCGACGCGAAGAGCCAGGTGAGCTCCTTCGCCGAGCCGATCGACAGCTGCGGCGCGTCGTCGGGGCCGCGGTGGTCGCGCACCAGGTCGAGCAGGGCGGTGCGGGTGAGCCCGAGCGTCTCGGTGCGGGCGCGCACCGCCTCGAGGCCGATGTACCGGATGAGCACGTTGGTGGCGAGGTTGTCGCTCGTCGCGCCGATCAGGGTGGCGAGGTCGGCGAGCGGCAGCGACGGCGACTGCATGTGCTGCCAGATGCCCGAGTCGCCGACCGAGTCGCGCGGCGCCCGGTCGAGCACCGTGAACGCGTCGGAGCTCGCGCCGTTGAGCCGCGAGGCGACCTCGACGAGCAGCAGCACCTTGCCGATGGAGGCGGTGGGCATCACGACGTGGTCGTCGACCGAGAAGAGCACCTTGCCCGTGGCGAGGTCGGTGGCCCTGGCCGACACCTGCACGCCCGTCGAGGGCGAGCTCGCCGAGGGCGTTGAAGCCGCGCGCGAAGTTCTCGTTGGGCTCCTCGGTCCGGTGCCGTCCGCGTCGCATGCTCGCATGGCGTGCGCGCCGCTCGGAACCCTGCGACGACGTCACCACGGTGATTGCACGATCTTCCTCGGACGGTCGGCGCTCCCCCACCGCGGTCTGCGGCGCGCTCGAAAAATGTTGGCTGGACGGTTGTGTTCGGTCGGCTACCAGATCGTCACTCGCTCGTCCGGCTCGAGCCAGAGCGCGTCTTCGGCAGTCACACCGAAGCCAGTGTAGAACTCGTCGATGTTCCGCACGATCTGGTTGCAGCGGAACTCGTTCGGCGAGTGCGGATCGATCGCCAGCAGGCGGATGACCTCCTCGTCGCGGCCCTTCATCTGCCAGGCCTGCGCCCACGAGAGGAAGAAGCGCTCGGCGCCCGTGAGGCCGTCGATGACGGGCGGCTCGGCGCCGTCGAGCGAGAGCACGTAGGCCCTCCAGGCGATCGCGAGACCGCCGAGGTCGCCGATGTTCTCGCCGATCGTGAGCGCGCCGTTCACGTGGTGCTCGGGCACCTGCGCGGGCGCGAGCGCGTCGTACTGGGCGATGAGCGCCTTCGTGCGGTCCTCGAACGCGGTGCGGTCGGCCTCGGTCCACCAGTCGGTGAGGCGCCCGTCGCCGTCGTACTTCGAGCCCTGGTCGTCGAAGCCGTGCCCGATCTCGTGGCCGATGACCGCGCCGATCGCGCCGTAGTTCGCCGCGGCGTCGCGCTCGGGCGTGAAGAACGGGTACTGCAGGATCGCCGCGGGGAACACGATCTCGTTGAAGCCCGGGTTGTAGTACGCGTTGATCGTCTGCGGGGTCATGAACCACTCGTCGCGGTCGATCGGCTTGCCGATCTTGCCGAGCTCGCGGTTGAACTCGAACTCGGCCGTGGCGCGCACGTTGGCCACGAGGTCGTCGGCGTCGATCTCGAGCTTCGAGTAGTCGCGCCACTTCACGGGGAAGCCGATCTTCGGCGTGAACTTCGCCGAGCTTGTCGAGCGCGCGCGTGCGGGTCTTCTTGCCCATCCAGTCGAGCGCCGTGATCGACTGCCGGTACGCCTCGACGAGGTTGGCGACGAGGTCGTCCATGGCCTCCTTCGCGGCCGGCGGGAAGTGCCGCTCGACGTAGATGCGGCCCACGGCCTCGCCCATCGCGCCCTCGACGAGCGAGACGCCGCGCTTCCACCGCTCGCGCATCTGCGGGGTGCCGGTGAGCGTGCGGCCGTAGAAGTCGAAGTTCGCCTCGACGAAGTCGTTCGACAGGTAGGCCGCGTTCGAGCGGATCACCTGCCAGGCGAGCCAGTCCTTCCACGCCGGCAGGCGCTCCTCGGTGAGCAGCGCGCCGAGTCCCTCGACGAACGACGGCTCGCGCAGCACGAGCTCGTCGAACGCGCCCTCGGGCACGCCCATGGCGTCGCGCCACACCTGCAGGTCGACGGATGCCGCGGCCGCGGCATCCGCCCACTGTGAACAGGTTGTACGTCTTCTCGCTGTCGCGGGTGTCGACGTTGTTCCAGTGCACCTTCGCGAGGTCGGTCTCGAGGTCGAAGACGCGCACGGCCCGGTCGGCGGGATCCTCGAGCTGGGCGAGCCCGAACATGCGCTCGAGGTGGGCGTTGTACGCGGTGCGCACGCCCTCGAAGCGCTCCTCGCGGAAGTAGCTCTCGTCGGGCAGGCCGATGCCGCCCTGCTCGACGAAGACGAGGTAGCGCTCGGGGTCGCCGGGGTCGTTGTCGACGTACAGCTGCAGGAAGCCCGAGACGCCCTGCCGCTCGAGCCGGCCGAGGGTCTCGAGGAACGACTCGACCGAGCCGATGAGCGACACGTCGACGAGCTGGCCCGCGATCGGCGTCGCGCCGAGCAGGTCGGCGCGCTGCTCGTTCATGAAGCTCGCGTAGAGGTCGCCGACCTTGCGGGCCTCGGTGCCCGGCTCGGCCTCCTGCGCCTCCTCGATGATCTCGCGCACCGCCTGCTCGGCCTCCTCGTGCAGCACGAGGAACGAGCCGTAGCGGGCCTTGTCGGCGGGGATCTCGGTGCGTTCGATCCACCTGCCGTTGACGTGCCGGAACAGGTCGTCCTGCGGACGCACCTCGGCGTCGAGTTCGTCCTTCGCGATGCCTGAGGGGAGCGTGACGTCGGTCATCCCCCCAGCCTAGGCCGGGGTGCCCGGCGAGCGGATGCCCCGACGGCGCGTCTCACGGCGCACTCGCAGCGTGGCGGCATCCGCTCGGCCCGACGGCCCCGTGGCGAGCGCCGTGCGCCTGCCGACGCTCGCCGCCGGGCTCGACGCCCCCTCAGCGGAGCTGCGCGAACCCCTCGGCCTTGCGGGTCGGACCGACGATGAGGATGGTGTCGTCGGCGCTCGAGCACGGTGTCGGCGTCGGCGTTCGTCCACTCGGCGCCCGGCTTCTTGTAGGCGGCGATGGTGACGCCGAACTCCTTGCGCAGGCCCGTCTTGCCGAGCGGGATGCCGTGCAGCCGCGCCGGCGGCGACGACTTGACGACGGCGTAGCCGCGCTCGATCTCGATGTAGTCCTGCGCGGCGCCGCGCACGAGGTGCGCGACCTTGCGCCCCATGTCGCTCTCGGGCGAGACCACGTGGTGCACGCCGAGCTGCTCGAGGATCAGGGCGTGCTCGTCGCTGTCGGCCTTCGCCCAGATCGACGGCATGCCCATCGACAGCAGCGCCGACGAGGTGAGGATCGAGGACTCGAGGTCGCCGCCGATCGCGACGACGACGCGGTCGAACTGGTCGATCGAGAGCTGGCGCAGCACCTCCGTCTTCGTGGGGTCGGCGCGCACGACCTGGGTCAGCCGGCCGTTGAGGCTCTGCACGTTGTCGTCGACCGAGTCGACGCCGAGCACCTCGGTGCCGCCGGCCATGAGCTCGAGGGCGAGCGATCGGCCGAACCGGCCGAGCCCGATGACCGCGACCGAGTCGGCCTCGGCGATGCGACGGGTGGTGCTCTGGTCGCCGAACAGCGAACGTCTAGCCAACGACGGGCCTCTCCTTCGGGAATTCGTACAGGATGCGGCGGTCGCGCAGGACGAGCGCGGTGCCGAGGGTGAGCGGGCCGACGCGGCCGGCGAGCATGAGCACGCCGAGCACGATCTTCGCCGAGTCGGGCAGTTCGGGCGTGATGCCCGTCGAGAGGCCGGTGGTGCTGAACGCCGAGATCACCTCGAACAGGACGCGTCCGAGCGGGAACTCGGTGAGCTGCAGCAGCAGGAGCGTCGGTCCCACCACGGCGGCGACGCTGACGAGCACGACCGTGATCGCCTGGCGGTGCACCGCGCGCGAGAGCCGCTTGCCGAAGATGTTCACCTGCAGCTCGCCGCGGAACTCGGCGAGCATCACGAAGAAGAGCACGAAGAACGTGGTCACGCGGATGCCGCCGCCGACGCTCGCGGGCCCGGTGCCGATGAACATGAGCACGTCGCTGGCGAACCAGCTGTCGTCGTGCATCGCCGCGATGTCGACCGTGTTGAAGCCGCCCGACCGGGTCATCACCGACGCGAAGAACCCCGCGAGCACGCGCGTGGCCGGGTCGAGCGGCCCGAGCGTGCCCGGGTTGTCCCACTCGACGAGGGTGAGGTAGCGCCGCGCCGAGCAGGAGCAGCACGACCGTGCCGAACACGACGAGGTTCGTGTTCATGCTCCAGCGCAGCGGTCGCCGCCACTCCTTCCAGAGCTGCACGATGACCGGGAAGCCGAGGCCGCCGAGGATGACGCCCGCGCAGAGCGGGAGGCACACGAACGGATCGCCGACGAACTGCATCATGCTGTCGGACTGGAGCGAGAACCCGAGGTTGGTGAACGCCGAGATCGAGTCGAACACCCCGTTCCACGCGGCGCGACCGACGTCCCAGCCGTAGTACGTGAGGTAGCGCAGGAAGAGGAGCAGGGCGACGACCGCCTCGATGAGCAGCGTGATGCCGACGACGGTGCGCACGAGCTTGCGCAGGTCGGTGAAGCCCTCGGCGCGGAACTCGTTCGCGGCGTTGAGGCGGGTGCGCAGCGAGAGCCGGCGCGCGAGCAGCACGCCGATGAGCGCGGCGGAGACGAGGATGCCGAGCCCGCCGAGCTGGGTCATCACGATGATCAGCAGCTGGCCGAGGAACGTCCAGTGCGTCGCGGTGTCGACCGACGCGAGCCCGGTCGTGGTGACGGCCGACGCCGCGGTGAAGAACGCGTCCACCGGCGTCGTGGTGCGCCCGGGCGCGGTCATGCCCGGCAGGAGGAGCAGCACCGTGCCCACCGCGATCGCCCCGGCGAAGCCGATCACCACGACCTGCGCCGGGTGCAGGCGGAAGCGCCGACGCAGACCCTCCGTCGGGCTCTCGCTGACCGGCTGCCGCGTGGCCACGGGCACACCATACGCCCGTGCGAGGATGTTCGGCAGCATGTCCGGCGCGCGGGCATGAGGCGGGGCGGAGATCCGGTGCGCACGCCGCTCGAGTCCGGCTGATCTCGCATCCGCCGCCGATTTCGGCTTGACTGGAGGTCATCCACGGGGTCGCAGGCGATCAGCGCACGGGCGCTCGCCGAGCCCCCTCGAATCGAGGACGAGGTACAGGGTGACGGCGATGGGGCGGTCCTGGCGACTGGGAACGGTGGTCGTGCTCGCGCTCGGCCTGACCGCGTGCACGGCGGGCGAGCGATCCCGCGCCGACCAGTCCGGTCGTGCAGCTCGGAGCACCGGGCGAGCCGAACCGCACGCTCTCGCCCGAGGAGGCGGAGCAGCTCGAGGCGCCGACGTTCGTCGAGGAGGACGTGGTGTTCATGCGCGACATGATCGATCACCACTCGCCAGGCCATCGTGATGACCGGCTTCGTCGACGACCGCACCGACGACCGCGACATCCGGCTGCTCGCCGAGCGGATGCGAGATCAGCCAGGAGGACGAGCTGGACCTCATGGTGCAGTGGCTCCAGGACCGCGTCCAGCCGCTGCGCGAGGACGGCCACGACGGGCACGCCGACGGGCACGAGATGCCGGGGATGCTCACCGAGGAGCAGCTCGCGCGCCTCGAGGCGGCCGAGGGCAGCACGTTCGACCGGCTGTTCCTCGAGTACATGATCCAGCACCACCAGGGCGCCCTGCAGATGGTCGACGAGCTCTACGCCGCCGGCGGCGGGCAGGAGTCGGCGATCGACCAGTTCGCGCGTCACGTCGAGTCCGACCAGGGCATCGAGATCGCCCGCATGCAGGAGATGCTCGCCGAACGCACGTCCGCGATCCGCGCCGCGCGGCGGCGGGGCGCATGAAGATGCCCGGCGATCCTGGACCGCCGGGCATCGTCATCGAGTGGGAGGCCGTCGAGCCGGCCTCCCCGCACGGAATCAGCCGAACGTCCCGGCGAGCGCGTGGAGCGCCTGCACGAGGTCCGAATCGGCCGCAGCGCCCGACGTGCGAGCCGCGTTGTCGAGGTGCGCCGCGACGGCGTCGCCGCTGGCCGACCCGCCCGCGAGCTTCTCGGCCTGGTCGATGGACTTGCGCACCTGCTTCAGCGCGTTGCCGCTCAGGCTGCCGTCGCGCGCTCGGCCTGGTCGACGTACGACCGCGCGACCGCGAAGCTCGGCGCGTGCACGAGCTTCGACTGCAGCTGCGCGTTGAACTCGGCGAGCTGGATCTCGCCGGCTGCGGCGATCTCGTTCGCCGACAGCTGGTCGCTCGGCGTGAAGGCCAGGCTGTCGAAGCCGCGCGCGATCTCACTGCCGAGCACGTTGCCGTTGTACCAGTACGTCGACCAGTACCCGCCGAGGTTCAGCCCGGTCGGATTCGGCGTGTTGATCGGGCCGCGGTCGAGGAAGGCGATCTCGGTCGGGTTCGCCGTGTCGGTGAAGTCGATCACCGACAGGCCGCCCTGGTACCAGGCCTGCACCATGATGTCGCGACCCGGCACCGGCACGATCGAGCCGTTGTGCGCCACGCAGTTCTCCTGCGACGTCTGCGCCGACCGGGAGCTTGTAGTAGCTCGCGAACTCCAGCTTGCCGTCGACGATGTCGAACAGCGCGTTCGGCGCCCCACTGCGGCTGGTCGGTCACCCGGCAGCGAGCCGACGTGCCGCCGCCCCACTCGTCGGTGAAGATCACCTTGGTGCCGTCGTTGTTGAACGTCGCCGAGTGCCAGTACGAGAAGTTCGGGTCGGCGACCGCGTCGATCCGCACCGGGTTCACCGGGTCGGAGATGTCGACGAGGAGGCCGTTGCCCTGGCACGCGCCCGCCAGGAGCCCGATCTCGGGGACGCCGTGACGTCATGGCACGTGTTCGTGTTCGGCATCGGGCTGTATGCGGATGCCGCTCGGGTGCAGCGTGCCGGGCAGCGTGTTCTGCAGGCCGTTGAACGCGCCCGTCTCCGGATCGGTGAAGATCCTCGGCTGGCTGACGATCGCCGCCGTCTCGGGCGCCGCGAGCGGCACCTTGATGACATCGATGCGCCACTGCGTCGGGTTGCCCGTCGTCACCGGCGTCGGTGGTCAGCGCCGGCGTTCTCGCAGCCCGCGAGCTCGGCCGACGACCGCACGCCCGACGTGCCCGAGTTGTAGATGTAGATGTTGTCGGGGTCGTCGGGGTCGGTCACCAGCGTGTGCGTGTGCGACCCGCGACAGGTCTGCACGCCCGGCAGCTGCACCGGGTTGTCGATGTCGCTGATGTCGAAGATGCGCACGCCGCGGAAGCGATCGGTGTTCACCGACCCGGGCGCACCCTGCGTGCCGCAGTCGATCCGGCCGCGCGTCTCCTCGACCGACATGAAGAGCAGGTCGCCGAAGACCGACACGTCACCCTGGCCGCCGGGGCACACGAACGACGACCGCAGCGTCGGCGCTGCGGCATCCGCCGACGTCGTAGACCTGGAAGCCGTTGAAGTTGCCGACGATGGCGTTATCGCCGCTGAACGCGAGGTCGGAGTTCACGAAGCCGAAGTTGCCGGGAGCCGCGTCGAACGGTGCGACCCGCGGAAGGCTCGCCGAGCAGCTCGATGTTGCTCGTCGCCGACCTGCGCGTCGAGGTAGCCCGGCGGGAGGTCGACGCGGGGTCGTCCTCGGCGGAGGCCGCGGTGGCCGTCAACAGGGACGCGCCGAGCAGCAGTGCTCCGGCGGCGGCGAGCCGCTCGTCTGCGCCATCGTACGGGTCGGTGAGGGTTCTCATCGGTGGTGCCCTCTCTTTTCTCTCGCTTCTCCGGCGATCGATGCCCTCCGACGGGCGAGCGGCACTACCTCGTACCGCTCGCGGCCCGAAGGCCGACCTGTCCACCAACGTATCGGTGTACGCGGTTGCAGCGCAGCATGCGTTTTCCACGCATGGTCGCTCTCAGCGTCGCGCCTAGGCTCGGAGCACATGAGCAGCACCCTCCCCCGCCGCGCGGTCGACCGCGACATCCTCCGGCTCGCCGTGCCCGCGCTCGGCGCGCTCGTCGCCGAGCCCCTGTTCCTGCTCGCCGACACGGCGATGGTCGGCCACCTCGGCGCGACGCCCTGGCCGGGCTCGGGCTCGCGAGCGCGGTGCTGCAGACGATCATCGGACTGATGGTGTTCCTCGCCTACGCGACGACGCCGTCGGTCGCACGCCGGCTCGGCGCGGGCGACGAACGGGCGGCGTCGCCTCCGGCGTCGACGGCCTGTGGCTCGCGCTCGGCCTCGGCGCTCGTGCTCGCCCTCGCGGGGTGGGCGGCGACGCCGTGGCTGGTCGGGCTCTTCGGCGCTCCGCCGCGGTCGCCGCCGAGGCATCCGTGTACCTCTCGATCTCGATGGCCGGGCTGCCGGCGATGCTCGTCGTGTTCGCCGCCACCGGGCCTGCTGCGCGGCCTGCAGGACACGCGCACGCCGCTCTGGGTCGCCGGCCTCGGGTTCGCCGCGAACATCGGCCTCAACGCGCTGTTCATCTACGGGCTCGGCTGGGGCATCGCGGGCTCGGCCGTCGGCACCGTCATCGCGCAGTGGGGCATGGTCGTGGTGTACCTCCTGGTGATCGCGCGACACGTGGCCCGGGTCGGCGCGAGCCCGTGGC
>CAVPVF010000011.1:0-84329 GCA_963709115.1 uncultured Actinomycetota bacterium | reverse complement strand
GCGACCAGGCGGCCGCGGTCCGGTGTCCCTCCCACGAGAGGCGACGCGCCACCACGAAGGTCACGGCCACCAGCGCCAGGAACGCGAGCGGCGGGGCGATCGCGTGCACCCGCCGTGGAACGTCCACTCGGTGGGGATGCCGTCGGGCGCGCCGGCCGGGAAGCCGAGCGCCGGATCGGCGGTGAACGCGCCGCCGATCACGAGCCCGACGCCGAAGAGCGCCGAACAGCACGGGCGCCCACACCGGCCGGGCCCGCCGCCAACGCTGCGGCGCGCACCGACGGCGAAGGCGAGCATGAGCACCCCGGCGAGGATGAAGTTCGTGATCTGCACCCAGCCGCGGTCGCCGAGCGAGAGCAGGCTGATCGGATGCCGCGTGAGGTCGAATCCTCACGGGTGACCGCCTGCACGCGCCCGATGACCACGAAGAGCGGTCCGGCGATCGCGCCGGCCGTGACGAGGGCGCGCGTCGTCGGTCGTCGGCGTGGGCCGGGCGATCGCGTGCGCGTCGACCGCTATCGGCCGGGTGCCGCGGTGTCGTTGTCGGATGTCATTGGTCGTGTCCTTCCGTCGTGACCCGGTCGATCGATCGGGTCGTTCACCATGTCGTCGCGTCGCGGCATCCGTTCTCGACATCGGTTCGGAGAAATTCTCGGAGGCCGTGTCGAGAACGGCGGGAGCCGCCGACGCTATCGTGAGGGCGAGCCGACCGAGCACGCCTCATCGAGGAGGGATCCCATGCGATACATGTGCCTGATGAAGTCCAGCGAGTCGAACGGCGAGGCGCCGCCCGCGGTCTACGAGGCGATGGCCGAGTACGACCGATGGGGCCGGGCGACCGGCGTGCTCATCGACAGCGAGGGGCTCCTGCCGAGCGCGGCGGGCGCGATCGTCTCGCTCGTCGACGGGAGCATCAAGGCGGTCGACGGCCCGTTCACCGAGGCGAAGGAGCTCGTCGGCGGCTATGCGCGTCATCGAGGTGCGCTCCCGCGACGAGGCCCTCGAACTCGGCCGGCGGCTGATGCAGATCCACAAGGACCACTGGCCCGGATTGGAGGGCAGCGTCGAGATCCGCCAGATCGCGGAGTTCTGAGGCGGTCGACGGGGCGACCGCGCGTGCTGGGCGCGACGGTGCCGTGCGCGCCTGCGACGCCGCGCGCGTGGTCTCATGCTCCCGTGGGCGACGACGCCGGTCGCGTCGGTCTCATGCCGCGTCGGGGACGAGACGACTCGCGCCGCGATCGAGGCCGTCTGGCGGCTCGAGTCGACGCGGCTCATCGCCGCGCTCGTGCGCATCGTGCGCGACGTCGCGCTCGCCGAGGACCTCGCGCAGGACGCGATCGTCGCCGCGCTCGCGCAGTGGCCCGCCTCGGGGATCCCCGACAATCCCGGTGCCTGGCTGATGACCACCGCGAAACGCCGCGCGGTCGACGCGTTCCGCCGTCGCGCCAAGCACGACGGGGCCGCCGCGGCACTCGCGCGCGAGCTCTCCGAGGCCGTCGACGAGGACCCCGGCGCCGGCATCGACCACGTCGAGGACGACGTGCTGCGGCTCATGTTCATCTGCTGCCACCCGGCGCTCACCCCCGAGGCGCAGACCACGCTGACCCTGAAGCTCGTCGCCGGACTCTCGACCCGGGAGATCGCGCGCGCCTACCTGGCGCCCGAGGCGACGATCGCCCAGCGCGTCTCGCGCGCCAAGCGCACCCTCGCCGAGGCCGGTGCCGCGATCGAGGAGCCGAGCGGCGCCGAGCGGGCCGATCGCCTCGCGACGGTGCTCGGCGTCGTCTACCTGCTCTTCAACGAGGGCTACTCGGCCACCGAGGGCGACGACTGGATGCGCCCGGCCCTCTGCGACGAGGCCGTGCGCCTCGGCCGCATCCTCACGGCCCTCGTGCCCGATGACCCCGAGGTCCACGGGCTCTCCGCGCTGATGGAGCTGCAGTCGTCGCGGCTCGCCGCTCGCGCCGACTCCGACGGCGAGCCCATCCTGCTCGACGCACAGGATCGACGGCGGTGGGATGCCGCGCGCATCCGCCGTGGGCTCGACGCCCTCGCGCGCGCCGACGCGCTCCTGGCCGGCGCCGGGCCGGACGCCGGACGCGGACCGTATGTGCTGCAGGCGGCGATCGCCGCCGAGCACGCGCGCGCGGCATCCGTCGATGACACCGACTGGAACCGCATCGCCGACCTGTACGAGCAGCTCGGCCGCCGCACCGGCTCACCCGTCGTCGAGCTCAACCGCGCGGTCGCGCTCGGACGTGCGCAGGGGCCCGCGGCGGGGCTCGCCCTGCTCGACCAGCTCGAGGACGTGTCCGCGCTGCGCGGCTACCACCTGCTGCCGAGCGTGCGCGGCGACCTCTACGATCGGCTCGGCGCGGCGACGAGGCGGCCGCCGAGTTCGAACGCGCCGCCGCGATGACCTCGAACGAGCGCGAGCGGGCGCTGCTGCCCCGGCGCGCCGGGCCGCCCGTGCCGCTCGGCTCAGCCGAGCACGGCGTGCCACGCGGCCGGATCGCCGCAGGTCAGAGCGCCTTGTGCAGGTGCATCGAGTCGGTGACGTAGCCGAGGCGGCCGTAGAGGCGGATCGCGGGGTCGTTGTAGGCGAACACGTTGAGTCGGAGCACGCTCGCGCCCTGCGAGCGCGCGACGTCCTCGGCGAGCAGCATCGTCGCCTCCCCGATCCCCCGGCCGCGGAAGGCCTCGTGCACCGCCACGTCCCACACGTACCAGCTCGACGGGTCCTCCATCGGCCCGATCCAGAGCCACCCGGCGTCCTCGCCGGCGGCCACGACCGTGAACAGGAGCTGCCCGTCGACGAGACGGCCGTCGGGGAAGAAGCGCTCCTGCGAAGCGCGCCGACCCGCCGCGGCCCCCTCGGGGGTGTCACCGGCCCGCATCCTCGCCTCCTCGTAGGCCGCCATGGCCACGGGCAGCCAGTCGGCGGTCTCCTCGGAGGTCTTGGGCACGAGTCGGATGTCGGGCGTCGTCATCCGCCCATGCTCGCATGTCGTCGGCGAACAACGTTGAACCGAATGGTTCAGTGTTGTAGGCTTCGGGCATGGCCACCGCCGCCCCCGAGATCCGTCGACGAGTACGTCGCCTCCTTCCCGCCCGACGTGCGCGAGGTGCTCGAGCGGGTGCGCGCCGCGATCCACGCCGGCGTGCCCGGCGGCGAGGAGAAGGTGCGGTACGGCATGGCTGCCGTCATGCTCGGGGGCCGGTACGCGATCCACTTCGCCGGCTGGAAGCACCACGTGGGCCTCTACCCGGTGCCCGCCTTCGACGACCCGCTCGAGCAGGAGGTCGCGCCGTACCGGTCGAAGAAGGACACCGTGAACTTCCCGTACGCGAAGCCCGTGCCCTACGACCTCATCACGCGGATGTCCGCGGAGATCGCGCGGCTCCGCGGCGCCGCGGCCGACGACGGCCTGAGCCGCCCGCGGCCGAGCCTCGCTCGCGCTCGCGATCGGACGGCAGCCGTCCGCGTGCGCGAAGATGGAACGATGACGAGAACGGTGCAGGGCGCGTAGCGTGCTCATCACGGGCGCGGCCGGCGGCATGGGCCGGATGTACGCCGAGCGGGCGGTCGCCGAGCGCGCGGCATCCGTGACCCTCTGGGACCGCGACGCGGCGGCGCTCGCGCGCACCGTGGACGAGCTCGGCGCGCGCTCGCGCGGGCGCACCGGCATCCGGTCGTACGTGGTCGACGTCGGCGACCTCGGCGCCATCGCGAAGACCGCCCAGCGCGTGCGGCGCGAGGTCGGCAACCCCGACGTGCTCATCAACAACGCGGGCATCGTGCGGGGCAACCGCTACTTCTGGGAGACCGACAACGGCGAGGACACCCGACCGACGATGCAGGTCAACGCCCTCGCGCCCATGTACATCACGCGCGAGTTCATCCCGGGGATGATCGCGAACGCCTACCGGCCGTCCCGGATCGTGAACATCGCGTCGGCCGCGGGCACCCTGGCGAACCCGCGCATGGCGGTGTACGCCGCGTCCAAGGCCGCGCTCATCGGGTGGAGCGACTCCCTGCGACTCGAGCTCGAGCAGGCCGACCACACGAACGTGAAGGTCACCACCGTGACGCCGAGCTACATCTCGACCGGGATGTTCGCCGGTGCGAAGGGTCCGGCGCTCGCGCCCGTCCTCGAGCCCGAGTACGTGGTCGACCGGGTGTGGCGGGCGATGCTCGCCGGGACACCGCTGGTCGAGCTGCCGTGGAGCGTCGGCGTGTCACGGGCGCTCCGCGGACTCCTGCCGACCCGGCTGTTCGACCGGATCGTGGGCGACGGCTTCGGCGTCTACCGCTCGATGGAGCGGTTCACCGGGCGCGGCTGAACGCGAGCCCGCACCGCGCGGGGGCGCATCCGCTGGGCGACGACGCCGAGGAGCATCGGCACCGCGAGGCCGGCCGCTGCGATCGCGATCAGGAGTTCGGTGGTCATCCCGCGACGATAGCCCCGGAAGCTGGACGCCCGCCGCGAATCCGCCGGTCAGAGGCCGTGCTCGCCGAGCCAGTCGAGCAGCACGCGGAGGAACTCGTCGGGGCGCTCGACACTCGGCAGGTGCGCCGCGTCCTGGAAGGAGTATCCCGTCGCGTCGGGCAGCGCCTCGAGCAGGTGCTCGGAGTGCCGACCGCGTCGCACTGACGTCGTGTTCGCCGACCATCACGAGCACGGGTGAACGGATGTCGCCGAGCCGCCCGAACGCCGGGGGCTCCAGCGGCACCACCGTGCCGTCGTCGGTCGCGTGCGCGATGTTCGGCTCGTTCAGTTCGTGCGCCCTCCGAACGAACGCCGGGTCCAGGTCGCCCTCGAGCCGCAGGGGTCCGGCCGCCCACAGCGTGGTCTCCAACCGCACGAGCCGCCGGGCATCGAGCGCCGGGTCGAGCCGGTCGAGCTCGTCGAACCGGCGAGCCTCCTCGTCGGAGCGGGGCAGCTCCGGGGATCCGCTCGGCTCCGCACCGATCACGACGACGCCCGAGATCCGGTCGGGCGCATGGAGTGCGACATCGAGCGCGAGCCTGCCGCCACGACTCGCGCCGACCAGGGTCGCGCGATCGACGCCGAGGTGGTCGAGGACGGCGAGGGCATCCGCATGGTTCGAGAACGGCACCGCGGGGTCGTGGCGCGTGGCCCCGAAGCCACGGGGGTCGTACCGCACGACCAGGTGGTCGGCGGCGAGGGCCTCGACCTGGGGGTCCCACATGCGAAGCGTGGCGATGCCGGCGGGAATGAGGAGCAGCGCCGGCGCCGAGGCGCGCCCGTCGGACTCGTAGGCGAGCTCCGCTCCGGGCACCGAGAGATGGGGCATGGTTCAGAGCCTATGCACGGACGCGGTGCGCGCGGGCGCACGGCGTCAGTCGTCGCCGCTGTCCTTGCCCTTGTCGTCGTTGCCGTTGTTGTTGCCCTTGCCCTTGTTGTCGCTGTTGCCGGGCTCGTCGTCCGCCGTCGTCGTCGGTCGGCACGGTGGTCGGTTCGGGCGTCGGCGTCGGCGTCGCGCGGGGCATCGGCGGCCTCGAGGTCGGCGCGCACGAGATCCATGGCGGCCCGGATCTCCGCTTCGCGTGCCGCGTCGATCGTGCCGTTGTCGGCCGCGCTCGTGACGTCACGGTCGAGCAGGGCCAGCTCGGCCAGCGCCCCGGCGTAGTCGCCCGCGGCGGCACGCTCGGCGATCTGCACCACCGAGGCGTGCATCGCGGCCGCCGTGCTCTCGCTCGAGGCGCCGCACGCCGAGAGCCCGAACGTGAGGGCCACGGCGATGCGCCGCGGCGGGGAGGATCGCGCGCCGAGCGCGCAGGCGTCGCATCATCCGCCGCTCACCGCCTCGTCGAGCTGTTCGAGGTGCACGCCGAGGTCGCCCGGCACGCTCGGCAGCGGCTCGGGCGTCGAGGTCGTCGTCGGCGAGGACAGGGCCGACTGCAGCAGCATGAACACCACCACGCCGATCGTCACGAGCAGCGCGATCGCGATCGTCGGGCGCACCCAGCGGCGCTCCCCGTCGGCCGAGCGCTCCCGCTCGCGGGTGCGGGCGCGTCGCCTCGGGCTGCGGGCTCGCCGCCACCGGGGCCGCGAAGAACGAGCGGTCGGGCGCCGGGAGCACCCTCGTGGCCGCGGTCTCGCCGTCGGGGGCGGGCGCTTCGGATGCCGCGCCGACGGCGGTCGCCGGGGCATCGGATGCCGCGGGCCCGTCGACGGCCATGGTGGGCGCCGCGGCGACGTCGGCGATCGCGATCGTCGGCGCGGTGACGCCCGCCGCGTCGTGGGCCGTGCGGTCGAGCTGCGCAGCGGCCACCGCGACGTCGAGGGCGGACGGCCGGTCGGACGGCTCGCGCGCCGTCATCGCGCGCAGGAGCGCCACCCAGTCGCTGCCGAGCGATTCGGGGATGTCGGGGTCGCGCACCAGCCGCGCGCTCGGCCGCCTCGGCGGCCGGTCCGGGGAACGGGGTCTCGCCGGTGCGCGACTCGAGCACCAGGAGGCCGAGGGCGTACACGTCGGCGGCCGGGGTCGGCGGGCGTCCGCTGACCTGCTCGGGGCTGAGGTAGCCGGGCGTGCCCACGAGGAGGCCCGCGCGGGTGATCCGGGCGTCGTCGATGAGGCGGGCGATGCCGAAGTCGGCGAGCTTCGCGTTCCAGGTGCGGGAGGGCAGGTGCGCCGGCTCGAGGAGCACGTTCGCGGGCTTCACGTCGCGGTGCACGATGCCGCGCTCGTGGATCACGTGGAGCGCCTCCGCGACGTCGGCGAGCATGTCGGCGGCATCCGCGGGCCCGAGCGGGCCGAGGCGCAGGGTCTCGCGCAGGTCGCGCCCCTCGACGAGCTCCATCACGAGGAACTCGCGGCCGGTCGCCCGGTCGTGCGAGGCGTCGTAGAGCCGCACGAGGGCGCGATGCGAGAGGCTCGCGAGCAGGGCCGTCTCGGACCTGCGCCGCTCGGCGTCGTCGATGCCCTCCGCGGCCTCGGCGAACACCTTCACCGCGACGGGGCGCCCGAGCGAGAGGTCGACGCCCCGGTAGACGCTCGCCATTCCGCCGCGGCCGATGAGGCCGTCGAGGCGATAGCGGTCGTCGAGCGTGGCTCCGGCGAAGGAGTCGCCGAGCACGCTGTGGGGGGACGTGGTCACCTGAACGAGGGTAGTCGCCCCACCTGAACGGCGCCCGTTCCCGTGACCGGGTTGGCCGGCGACTCCCGAGTCTGCTAGTGGACCCGGATGCCTCAGCCGAAGATCATCGGCAGGTCGTCGTCGGCCTTCGACAGGGCGAGGTCGACGAGCACCGGCACGTGGTCGGACGGCGCGTTGCCCTTGCGCTCGTTGCGGTGGATCGAGGCATCCGTGACCGCGGCGGCGAACGGCGCCGACCCGAGGATGAAGTCGATGCGCATGCCCTCGTTGCGGGGGAACCGCAGCTGCTTGTAGTCCCAGTACGTGAACAGCCCCTCGGGCACGCGGGCGCGGACGACGTCGGTGACGCCGGCGTTCTCGAGGGTGAAGAACGCCTCGCGCTCGGGCGGCGAGACGTGGGTGGTCTGGCCGACGATGACCGTGGGGTCGCCGTTGTCGTGTCGAACGGCGCGATGTTGAAGTCGCCCATGAGCGCGAACGGCACCTCGGGATGATCGGTGGTCTGCGCGCGCGTGTACTCGGTGAGCGCGGCGATCCAGTCGAGCTTGTAGAAGTAGTGCGGGTCGCCCAGCGCCCGCCCGTTGGGCACGTAGAGGCTCCACAGGCGCACGCCGTCGATGGTGGCGCCGATGGCACGCGCCTCCTGCGGCTGGTCGGGGCCCTCCACGCCCTTCAGGAACCCGGGCATGCCGGGGAAGCTCGTCTCGACCGACTCGATCGGCGAGCGGCTCGCGATGGCGACGCCGTTCCACTGGTTGAAGCCGTGCAGCGCGAGCTCGTAGCCCGCGTCCTCGAACGGCGCCGCGGGGAACTGCTCGGGCTTGCACTTGATCTCCTGCATCGCGAGCACGTCGACGTCTTCGCGCACCATCCAGTCGACGACGCGGTCGACGCGGGTGCGGATCGAGTTGACGTTCCAGGTGGCGATGCGCATGCAGCAAGCCTAGGGCTGGGTCCCGACACCCTCCTGCTCGTCGCGCGCCTCCGCCTCGACGACCTCCGCGTCGTCGCCGTCCTTCGCCTCCTGCAGCCTGGGCAGCACGATCCAGAGCAGCACGACCACGATCGCGCCGACCACGAGCGCGGTCACGCCGGCGGCGCGGGACACCGCGAAGTCGAAGATCAGGCCGGTGACGCCGACCACGAGCAGTGCCACCACCACGAGGTGGGCGACGAGCAGCCGGTTCCCGGTGCGCACCACCCGCTCCTTCACCTGGTGGCGGAACAGCGTGCGGTGCAGCGTGACCGGCGCGAGGCCGACGACGGTCGCGAGGCCCGCGAGCGCGACGAGCGTGAGGTAGAGGGCGAGCTGGTAGGAGTCCAGTTCCTCGAACCTCGACTGGAACGCCACCGCCAGGAGGAAGCCGCCGATCAGCTGCGTGCCCGTGAGCGCCACGCGCAGCTCCTGGAGGATGTCGTTCCAGTTGCGGTCGCTGCGCTCGTTGGGGGTCTCGTCCGCGCCCATCGGCCGGGTCGACATCGTGGTGCGGGTGCGGGGTGCGCGGCGTGCGGTGCGGGTGCGGGTGCGGGGTCGGCGGCGGACGTGCCGGTGGCGGCGGGATCGGGGTCATCGCCGAGGGGCGGATCGGCGTGGGGGTCGGTCGGTCCGGCGTGGCGGGCGTTCATGTCGATCGTAGGCACGGGGAGGGGGGAGCGGCCAAGCCCTTGCGCCCCGGCGCCGCATGGGGCAGCGCTCGCCGCGGCGGCCCTCAGGCCGACGAGCCGGGCACGCCCGAGGCCGTGAGCGCCGCCCCGCCGACGAACACCCCGATGACGAGCACGATGCCGACGATCGGGATCCAGAACGCGATGCGCTTCAGCACGAGCACGATCACGGCGGCGATCAGCGCGAGCATCCCCACCGCGAGCGGCCCGATCATGGCGATGAGCATGCCGGTGCCGATGCGGTCGTAGTCGCACGTGATGCCCGATCCGCACGAGTCGCCCGCGAAGGCGAGGAAGAACGACAGGAACGACGCGAGCAGCGTCACGCCGATCATCACCACGAGCAGCACGATCGTCAGGATGAGGTCCCACATGATGATGGGTCGCTTCGTCGGCGCCGCGTCGGCCGCCGCGTACGCCGGCTCGACGGGGCCGTACGCGCCGTACGGCGCCGTAGGAGCCGTCGGCGCCGCTGGGAGCCGCCACCGGCGCCGCGGGTCCGTACGTCGGCGCGACCGGCGCCGCCGGCCCGTAGGCGCCCGCCATCGGCGCCGCGGGCGGTTGCGTCGGGTCGGGCGTGCCGGATGCCTCGGACATCTGATCCCCCGATCTGCGGCCCCGCAGGGCGCGCCATGGCCGAATTCTGGCAGCGACGCCTCCGCTCCTGCAAGGATCGAGGCAGGACCGAGGGATGCGGGGTGGCCGTGAAGTTCAGCATCGAAGGCGTCGAGGGCCTGCCCGAGATCGCGCAGGGCGACGACCTCGCCGCGCTGATCGCGGGCGCGACGGAGCTCGCCGACGGCGACATCCTGGTCGTGACCTCGAAGATCGTGTCGAAGTCGGAGGGCCGCGATCGTGCAGGCCGACGACCGCGAGGCCGCGATCACCGCCGAGACGGTGCGCGTCGTCGCGACCCGCGAGTACGAGGGCGGCATCACCCGCATCGTCGAGAACCGCCAGGGCATCGTCGGCGCGGCAGCCGGCGTCGACGCGTCCAACGCGCCGCACGGCACGGTGCTGCTGCTGCCGGTCGATCCGGATGCCTCCGCCAGGGCGCTCGCCACCGGCATCCGTGCGCTCACCGGGGCGGTCGTCGGCGTGATCCTCTCGGACACGCTCGGCCGGCCGTGGCGCGAGGGACAGACCGACCTCGCCATCGGCGCGGCGGGCGTGCACGTGTTCGACGACCTGCGCGGGTCGGCGGATGCCGTCGGGCAAGGCGCTCGCGGTGACGATGCCGTGCGTGGCCGACGAGCTCGCGGGCGCGGCCGAGCTCGTCAAGGGCAAGTCGACGGGCGTGCCCGTCGCGGTCGTGCGCGGCCTCGGACGCTACGTCGGCGACCTCGACCTTCCCGGGCGCGCGCAGCATCCAGCGCCCGGCGGAGCGCGACCTGTTCCGGATCGGCGCCGACGAGGCGTACAACGAGGGCTATCGCGACGGCTTCGACGAGTCGCAGGCCGAGGGTCCGCTCGGCCGTCGGAACTGATCACCCCGCCCGCGCGACGGGGGAGGATGGTGGGGTGCCTGCGCACATCGGCTATGCCGCGATGCTCGAGCGGTTCCCGCCCGCCGAGGCGGTGGCGCTCGCCGCGCTCGCCGAGTCGCACGGCTTCCGCGGGGTCATGGCGACCGACCACTTCCAGCCGTGGGTGCCCGCCCAGGGCGAGTCGTCGTTCGTGTGGAGCGTGCTCGCGGCGATCGGCGAGCGCACGACGGGCGACCTCGGCCCGGGCGTGACGACGCCGACGTTCCGGATGCATCCGGCCGTCGTCGCCCAGGCGAGCGCGACGCTCGGCGCGCTCTACCCGGGCCGCCACTGGCTCGGCATCGGCTCGGGCGAGGCGCTGAACGAGCACGTCGTCGGCCAGTACTGGCCCGAGGCGCCCGAGCGCATCAACCGCATGTTCGAGGCCGTCGACGTGATCCGCCGGCTCTTCGCCGGCTCGATCGCCGGGCGCGACGTGCGCCATGCCGGACCGCACTTCAAGCTCGAGTCGACCCGCCTGTGGACGATGCCCGAGCGTCGCGCCCGAGATCCTCGTCGCGGCATCCGGGCCCGTGACCGCGCGCCGCGCCGGCCGCAGCGTCGACGGCTTCATCACCACCGGCGGCCCCACCGACCGGCTCGCGCCGCTGCTGCAGCGGTTCGCCGAGGGCGCCCGCGAGGCGGGCCGCAACGCGGCGACCATGCCGAAGGTGCTGCAGCTGCACCTCTCGTGGGCGCCGACCGACGAGCAGGCGATGCGCAACGCGCTCGCCGAGTGGCCGAACGGCGGGATGCGGTTCCCGCGCAGCGACATCCGCTCGCCGTACGAGTTCGAGCAGTTCGCCCGCACCGTGCGCCCCGAGGACTTCGCCGGCCGCATGGTCGTCTCGTCCGACCCCGACGTGCACCGCGCCGACATCCAGCGGCTGCTCGACCTCGGGTTCGACCGCATCTACCTGCACAACGTGGGGCGCAACCAGGCCGAGTTCCTCGACGTGTTCGGCCGCGACGTGCTGCCCGGGCTGCGCGCATGAGGGCGACCCGCCGGCCGAGCCGCCGTCGGAGTGAGCGTTTCTGCGGGGGAGGTCGTGACGTCGATGCCTCCCGCGCAGAACCTCGCTCCACGGATCGGCGTGGACGGTCGTGATCCCCGTGAAGGGCGCGCCCGCGGCGAAGAGCCGGCTCGCGCCCGCGGTGCCCGACGACGCGCGCGCGGTGCTCGCCCGGGCGTTCGCGCTCGACACGATCGCCGCCGCGCTCGGCGCCGCGTCGGTCGCGCGCGTCATCGTGGTGGGCGACGACCCGTCGCTCGCGGGCGCGGCCGAGTTCGTGCCCGAGCCCACGGCGAGGGCGCCGAGCGCGGGCTGCTGCCCGCCGATCCGCCACGGCATCGCGCAGCGCCCGGCGCCGACGGGTCGGGCGCGGTCGCGGTGCTGCTCGGCGACCTGCCCGCCCTGCGCCCCGAGGAGCTCGACGCGGCGCTCGCGGCGGCCGCGAGGCATCCGCTCGCCTTCGTGCGCGACGCCGACGGCACCGGCACCACGCTCGCGACCGCGATCGCCCGGGGTGCCGTTCGAGCCGCGGTTCGGCCCCGAGTCGGCCGCGCGGCACGCCGCCGCCGGGTTCGCCGAGCTCGCGGCATCCGACCTGCCCGGCCTCACGCGCGACGTCGACACGGTCGACGGCCTCGAAACCGTGCTGCACCATGGAGTCGGCGACCACACCGCCGAAGCCGTGGCCCGGCTCGCCGATCGAAAGGGAACACCATGACGCTCACACTCGGATACAAGGCCTCGGCCGAGCAGTTCGCCCCGCGCGAGCTCGTCGAGATCGCCGTCGCCGCCGAGGGCCACGGCTTCGAGTCGGTCTTGACGAGCGACCACTTCCAGCCGTGGCGCCACGCGGGCGGCCACGCCCCGTTCTCGCTCACGTGGATGGCCGCGGTCGGCGAGCGCACGTCGACGATCAGGATCGGCACGAGCGTGATGACGCCGACGTTCCGGTACAACCCCGCCGTGCTCGCCCAGGCGTTCGCGACCCTCGGATGCCTCTACCCCGACCGCATCATCGCGGGATTCGGCACGGGCGAGGCGCTCAACGAGATCGCCACCGGGTTCCGCGGCGCCGGCGAGCAGGACTGGCCCGAGTTCCGCGAGCGGTTCGCGCGGCTGCGCGAGTCGGTGCGGCTCATGCGCGAGCTCTGGACGCGGCGACCGGGTGAACTTCGAGGGCGAGTACTACTCGACGCATGACGCGTCGATCTACGACGTGCCCGAGGGCGGCGTGCCGGTGTACATCGCCGCCGGCGGGCCGACCGTCGCGAAGTACGCGGGCCGCGCGGGCGACGGGTTCATCTGCACGTCGGGCAAGGGCGCCGAGCTCTACGTCGACCAGCTGATCCCCGCCGTGAAGGAGGGCGCCGAGGCGGGCGGTCGCTCGTACGACGCGCTCGACCGCATGATCGAGATCAAGCTCTCGTACGAGGAGACCGAGGAGGCGGCGCTCGAGAACACGCGGTTCTGGTCGCCGCTCTCGCTCTCGAAGGAGCAGAAGCACGACATCACCGACCCGGTCGAGATGGAGCGCGCCGCCGACGCGCTGCCGATCGAGCAGATCGCGAAGCGCTGGATCGTCGGCACCGACCCCGACGAGGTCGTGGCGCAGATCGGGCAGTACGTCGACTGGGGCTTCAACCACCTCGTGTTCCACGCGCCCGGGCACGACCAGCGCCGGTTCCTGGAGCTGTTCGAGCGCGACCTCGCGCCGCGGCTGCGGGCGCTGTAGCGGCGCCGCGTGGCCGCGCAGCGGCGGATCGAGACCGGTGAGGGCGGGTCGTCCTGTCCGGCCCGACCCGCGCCCCACGCGGAGCTCAGTCGGCCGGATCGACCACCAGGCCGGTTCCGCCGCCGCGGCGCACCGGTTCGGCCACCGCGGTCATGAGCCCGTCGTCGTCGACCTCGATGGCCGCCACCGCGCCGATCTCGGCCGTCGTGGTGAACGTGTGCCCGTACGGCGTGAGCGCGGCCTCGTAGGCGGCGCGGAACGCCGGCTCGGCCGCGACGGCCGCCGTGTTCCGCTGCGACGCGCGCGGTGCCGCCACCGCCTCGGGCAGGGTCATGCCGAGGTCGATGCGGTTCATCAGCACCTGCGTCGACCGTCGTGATGATCATCGACCCGCCGGGCGAGCCGACCACGTACCGCACGTCGCCCTCGTCGAGCACGATCGTCGGCGACATCGACGACCGCGGGCGCTTGCCGGGCTCGACGATGTTCGGGTCGGCCGGGTTCGGCAGGAAGCTGAAGTCGGTGAGCTCGTTGTTCAGCAGGAAGCCGCGACCGGGAACCGTCATGCCCGACCCGCCGGTCGACTCGATCGTGAGCGTGTACGCGACCGCGTTGCCCCACTGGTCGACGACCGAGAGGTGGGTCGTCGAGATGCCCTCGGCGTCGCCCTGCTCCTCGAGGGCCGCCGCGGCGCAGCCGGCCGCGTCGAGCGGCGCGGGGGCCACGGGCTTGACCGACGCGACGTCGGGGTCGATCACGCAGGCCCGGGCGTCGGCGAAGTCCTGGCTGAGCAGCGTCTCGGTCGGCACGTCGACGAACGCCGGGTCGCCGACGTAGGCGTTGCGGTCGGCGAAGGCGTGGGCGGTGGCCTCGAAGTAGAGGTGCAGGCTCTGCGGCATCGTCCGCTGCGGAGAGGTCGTAGTTCTCGAGGATGTTCAGCGACTCGCCGACCGTGGTGCCGCCCGACGACGACGGCGCCATGCCGTAGACGTCGAGGCCGCGGTACTCGATGTGCGTCGGATCCCGCTCGATCACCTCGTAGTCGGCGATGTCGTCGGCCGTCATGAAGCCGGGGAACGCGGGCAGCGTGGCGCCGGGGGCGGTGATCGGATCCTGGACGACGTCGGCGATCTCGTCGGCGATCGGACCCTCGTAGAACACGTCGGTGCCCTTCAGCGCGATCTGCCGCAGCGTCATGGCGAGGTCGAGGTTCTTGAAGATCGACCCGACCTGCGGGGCGTCGCCGTTCGGGAGGAACAGCTCGGCGGTGTCGGGGAACGCCGCGAAGCGCGCCTGGTTGGCGAGCGTCTGCGTCGCGGAAGGTCTGGTCGACCGTGAACCCCTTCGTCGCGAGGAGGATGGCGGGCTTCAGCGATGTCCCGGAGCGACTCGGTGCCGAACCGGTCGAGCGCCGCCTCCCACGTCGCGAGCGTGCCCGGGACGCCGACCGAGAGCCCGGACGACACGGCGTCGGCGAACGGGTACGCCGACGCCGAACGGGCGCTCGTGCGGCGACACGCTCCCGGGATCGACGAAGGCGTCGCTCGGCATGTCCGCCGGCGCCGTCTCGCGGCCGTCGATCGTGGTCACCTCGCCGGTCGCGGCGTCGAAGTACACGAAGTACCCGCCGCCGCCGATGCCGGAGCTGTACGGCTCGGTCACGCCGAGCGCCGCCGCGGTGGCGACCGCGGCATCCACGGCGTTGCCGCCGTCGCGGAGCACCTCGAGGCCGATGGCGCTGGCGGATGCGTCGACCGACGAGACGGCGCCGCCGTACCCGGTCGAGGTCGACGGAGCCGGTGGCGTCGGGCGCCCGGTGCCGACCGCTGGCGCCGGGCGCGGCGGCGGGAGCGGCGGAGGCCGGCGCGCCGACGCCGACGAGCCCGAGCGCCGAAGGCCGCGGCGAGGCGACGCCTGCGCGGCGGACGGTGAAGCGACGGTCGACGTCGACCATGAGAACCCCCCGAACTGGTGACAACTGGCGATGCCCTCACCGTAGACCCGTGTCGACCCGCGAGGGCAATGGGTTGCGTCGAACGCGTCGGCGAGCGCGGGGTCGCCCGACGATCCTGAGTGTTCGCCGCGGATCGGTGACGGATGCCGCGGGCGGCGTAGCCTGAAGGCATGCGCGCCCCGCGACACCGGGGCGTCCCGCAGGTTCGCCCGCTGGATCCCCGCCATCGCCGCGCCGATCGCGATCGGCGCCGCCGTCGTGCTCGTGCCGATGCAGGCGAACGCCGCCGTCGACCTGCCCGACCTCACGCCCGAGGAGCTCCTCGAGTTCGCGGCGGCGAGCGACGTCGACGCGCTGTCGGGCACGATCGAGCAGACGTCCGAGCTCGGGCTTCCCGACCTGTCGGGCCTGACCGGCGCGATGGGCGGCGCCGGCGATGGCGGCGGCGACGAGCGGCGAGCGGCGCCGCGAGGCGATCCGGCGCCGACCTCGACGACCTCTCTCGACTCGTGACCGGATCCACACCGCGAGGGTCTACGTCGACGGCTCGAACGCCCGGCTGCAGGTGCTCGACCGCCTCGCCGAGCGCGACGTGTACGTCACCGAGGACGGCGCCTGGATCTAGGACTCGCGCGAGCAGGCGGCCACGCACGTCACGGTCGACCGGGCCGCGCTCGAGGCGCTGAAGGCCGAGGCCGAGGCCGGGCCGACGAGGCGCGGGACGCAGCTCGAGGCCGAGCTCGGCGCGCCGCTGCCGACGCCCGATGAGGTGCTCGACCAGGCGCTGGCGAAGCTCGACGAGTCCACCGACGTCTCCGTCGGCACCGACGCGCGCGTCGCCGGACGCGAGGTCTACGAGCTCGTGCTCGAGCCGCGCGACGACGACACGCTCGTCGGCGAGGTGTCGGTCGCGATCGACGGCGACACGGGCGTGCCGCTCGCGGCATCCGTCACCGCGGTCGGTGCCGAGTGAGCCCGCGTTCAGCGTCGCGTTCACCGACGTCTCGTTCGAGGCGCCCGATGCCTCGGTGTTCGCTTCACCCCGCCCGAGGGCACCGAGGTGACCGAGCACGAGGTGCCGATCCCGACCGTCGCCGAGCTCGAGCAGTGGAAGGCCGAGGCGCGAGGCCGGTGCGGACGGCCGGACGGGAAGCCGCGACCCGAGTCGTGCATCGGCGCGGGCTGGTCGACGGTGGTCGAACTGCCCGCCGGTGGCCGCGGCCGAGCGCGCGAGGGTGCCGAGCGGCGCGGCGGGCGCGGACGGCGCGGATGCCGCCGAGGGCCTCGGCGACGCCTCCGCGATGCTCGACACGCTCACGCAGCGGGTCGACGGCGGACGCCTCCTCCCGACGTCGCTCGTGACGGTGCTCTTCACCGACGACGGGCGCGTGCTCGCCGGCGCCGTGACCGCCGAGCACCTGCTCGACGCCGCCGCGAGCGGTCGCTGACGGGGCGCCGGTCGACCGCGCCCGCCGATCTCGCGATCGAGACGCACGGCCTCACCAAGCGCTTCCGTTCGCAGCTCGCCGTCGACGGCGTCGACCTCGCCGTGCCGCGCGGTGCGGTGTTCGGGTTCCTCGGGCCGAACGGCTCGGGCAAGACCACCACGATCCGGATGCTGCTCGGCCTCGTCGCCGCGAGCGCCGGCGACGCGCGGGTGCTCGGCGCCGACATGCCGCGGCACGTCGACTCGGTGCTGCCGCGCGTCGGCGCGCTCGTCGAGGGCCCGGCGTTCTCGCCGTACCTCTCGGGCGAGGCGAACCTGCGGCGCTTCGACGCCGCCGACCGGCACGCGCCGCGCCGCACGCGGTACGCGCGCGTCGCCGAGGCGCTCGACCGGGTCGGACTCTCGCACGCCGGCGCGCAAGAAGGTGCACGCCTACTCGCTCGGCATGAAGCAGCGGCTCGGCATCGCGAACGCGCTGCTCATGCGGCGCGAGCTGCTCGTGCTCGACGAGCCCACGAACGGCCTCGACCCGCAGGGCACCCGCGAGGTGCGCGCGCTCATCCGGTCGTTCGCCGACGACGGCACGACCGTCTTCGTGTCGAGCCACCTGCTCGCCGAGGTCGAGCAGGTCTGCTCGCACGTCGGCGTCATGAGCGTCGGGCGGCTGGTGGCGCAGGGCACGCTCGACGAGTTCCGCGACGCGGGCGAGGCTCGCGTGCTCGTGCGCACGCCCGACGCCGCGCGGGCGCGACGGGTGCTGCGCGCGGCTCGGCTGGACGTCGACGGCGATCCGGCCGACGCGCGAGCGCGGTCGCGCGCCCGCTTCGGCTCGGTCGCGATCGTCGCGCCCGAGGCGTCGTCGCCGCGCTCGTCGAGGCGGGCGTGCGGGTGCGGGGGTTCGAGGTCGGAGCGCGCGAGCCTCGAGCAGCGGTTCGTCGAGCTCACCGGGGAGGGGTTCGACGTTGTCCAGTGACGCGCGGTCGGGCCGAGGCGACGACGGGGCTGCGTCGCCGCGAGGCCACGGCTCGTCGACCGAGGCCGCGCGACGCCAGCGGCGCCGCCGCACGCGGCGGCACGCTGTCGCTCCTCGGCTCCGAGCTGCTCACGCTCTTCCGGCGCCGCCGCACCTGGGCGATGCTCGGCGCGCTCGCGCTCATCCCGATCCTCATCGGCGTCGCCATCCGCATCGCCGGCGCCCGCCCCGAGCGGCCGCGGGCCGGCGTTCCTCGGCCAGATCACCGAGAACGGGCTCTTCGTCGGGCGTCACGGCGCTCGTCGTCGCGATCCCGCTGTTCCTGCCGCTCACGATCGGCGTGGTCGCGGGCGACACGATCGCCGGCGAGGCGAGCCACGGCACGCTGCGCTACCTGCTCATCGCGCCGGCCGGACGCATCCGCCTGCTCGCTCGTGAAGTACGCGGCGACGGCCGTGTTCTGCGCCGCCGCGACGCTCACGGTCGTGGTCGTCGGCACGCTCGTCGGCTGGGCTGCTGTTCCCGATCGGGCCCGTGACGCTCCTCTCGGGGGCGACCGTGAGCGTCGGCGAGGCGCTGCTGCGCTTCCTCGCGATCGCCGCCTACGTCACCGTCTCGCTGCTCGGCCTGTCGGCGATCGGGCTCTTCCTCTCGACGCTCACGACCGTGCCGGTCGGGGCGATGGCGGCGACGGCGATCCTCGCGGTGGTCGTCGCAGATCATGGACGCGCTGCCGCAGCTCGAGTGCGCTGCATCCGTGGCTCTTCACCCACTACTGGCTCGGCTTCGCCGACCTGCTGCGCGAGCCGCCGGTGTGGGACTCGTTCGTCGACAACGCCGCTGCTGCAGGCCGGCTACGTCGTGGTGTTCGGCGCGCTCGCGGTCGGCCGGTTCCTCACCAAGGACGTGCTGTCGTGACGGATGCCGCGGCTACGGCGGTCCGCCGAGGCGGCTCGGACGCGCGGCGCTCGCCGAAGCTCGGCGGCAGCGCGCAGTAGTCGTAGAAGTACCGGCTCGGCGCCGCCTCGTCGGTGACGTCGACGATGACGTTCGCGCCCGTCGTGCGGCAGCTCGTCGCCCGCGAGCGTCCAGACCGAGAAGTGCCAGATGCCGCGCACGGCGTCGTTGAGCAGCCGCCGGCCGTCGACGACGAGCACGGTGTCGGCGTCGCTCGTCGCCGGGCAGCGTCGCCGGCGCGGAACGGCTCGACCGTGTCGCGCGCAGCGTCGCCTCGTCGACGTCGCCGACCGACGACGCGCACCACGGCCTGGCCGCGCCGCGGTCAGCACCGCCGCGAGGTCGTCGGCGAAGCGCGCGGCGCGGCGCGTCGGTCGCGCCCTCGACGGCGACCAGCCGTCGCCCCGCCCACGAGTTGTGCAGGAACTCGTCGGCGATCCAGTCGAGCAGCACCCGCCGCTGTCGGTGACCTCGTTCCTGCCGTCAGGCTACGCATGCTCGTCGACAGGCTACGCCGATGCGGATGCCCCGGGCCGCGGTCGCGAGCCGGCGGTCGGCGCCTGCGCGCCGGACCTCCGAGTACGCGATCAGCGGCCGCCCGGTCGACGGATGCTCGAGCACCTGCGCCTCGACGCCCCACACGTCGCGGATCAGCCCGGGCGTCGAGCACGTCGCGAGGGTCGCCCGCCGCGACCACCCGCCCGTCCGCGAGCACGATGACGTGGTCGGCGTAGCCCGCCGCGAGCGAGAGGTCGTGCAGCGCCGCGAGCACCGTGAGCCCGCCGTGCGCGAGCTCGCGCGAGGAGCCCGAGCATCGTGAGCTGCGCGCGCACGTCGAGGTGGTTCGTCGGCTCGTCGAGCAGCAGCAGCTCGGGCTCCTGCGCGAGGGCGCGCGCGAGGTTCACGCGCTGGCGCTCGCCGCCCGAGAGCGTGCGCGTACTCGCGGTCGGCGAGCTCGACGAGGCCGGCGTCCTCGAGGCAGCGCCGCACGACCGCGCGGTCGAGGTCGCCCGGGCCCGCGAACGCGCCGAGGTACGGGGTGCGCCCGAGCGCGACGACCTCGGCGACGCGGAGGCCCGGGGCGTCCTGCACCTCCTGCTCGGCGAGGGCGATGACCCGCGCGCGCTCGCGGCGGCGCAGCGCGGCGAGGTCGCGGTCGCCGAGGCGCGCCGTACCGGCATCCGCTCGCTCGACGCCGGCGATGAGGTGCAGCAGCGTGCTCTTGCCCGCGCCGTTCGGGCCGAGCAGCGCGCCGACCGCGCGCGCCGGGCACGGTGCAGTCGACGTCGTCGATGATGAGCCGGCGTCCGCGGGTGAAGCGCACCCGGTCGGCGCGCAGGGCGTCGACGCCGTGCGCGTCGGTCATCGTGAGCCTCCGATTCCGCAGCAGCAGCACCGCGAACACCGGCCCGCCGACGAGCGCGGTGACGATGCCGACGGGCAGCTCGCGCGGGTCGAACAGGGTGCGCGCGGCCGTGTCGGCCCACACCAGGAAGATCGCGCCGGCGAGCGCCGACAGGGGCAGCAGCGCCCGGTGCCGCGAGCCGACGAGCAGCCGCACCGCGTGCGGCAGGATGAGCCCGACGAAGCCGATCGCGCCGCTCACCGCGACGAGCGCGCCCGTGAGCAGGGCGGTGCCGACGAGGAGCAGCGCGCGGCTGCGGCCGACGTGCACGCCGAGCGCGGCCGCCGCGGTGTCGCCGAACGCGAACGCGTCGAGCGTGCGGGCGCTCGCGAGCAGCGGCACGCCGATGACGCACGACCGCGCCGCCCGCGATCGCGACCGAGGTCCAGTCGGCGCCGGCGAGCGAGCCGAGCAGCCAGTTGAGGATCTCGCGGTAGCTGTCGCCCGTCGCGCTCCAGAAGATGACGAGGCTCGTGATCGCGCCGAACACCGCCGAGACCGCGAGCCCCGCGAGCACCGTGCGCGTCGGGGTGAGCGCGCCCGGCCGGCGTTCGCGAGCGCGAGCGTCGCGACGAGGGCGACGAGGGCGCCGGCGAACGCCGCGACGGGCAGCAGCAGGCCGACGCCGAGCACGATCACGACGACGGCGCCGACCGACGCGCCCGACGAGAGGCCGAGCAGGTACGGGTCGGCGAGCGGGTTGCGCGTGAGCGCCTGCATGACCGCGCCGCAGAGCGCGAGGCCCGCGCCGACCGCCGCGGCGGTGAGCACGCGCGGCATCCGCAGCTCCCACACGATGCCGTCGCGCAGCGGGCTGAGCGTCGGCTCGCCGATGCCGAGGTGCGCGAGCACGCTCGCCCACACGTCGGCCGGGCTGAGGCCGGCCGGCCCGATGGTCACGGCGACGACGACGGATGCCACGAGCAGCAGGCCGAGGCCCGCCGCCCACGCGCCGGTGCGCAGGCCGGTGCGCGGCGCGGGTCGCGGCGAGCGGCGCCGCGGCATCCGTCGCCGGACCCGCCGTGCCGCCGCTCGCCGGGCCGCGGACCGTCGCCGCGGCTCCGACCCGCGTCGGTCGCGTCATCGCAGCCCGAGCTCCCCGAGCTGGTCGACGAGCGACGCGACCGCGCCGACGTTGCGCACGCCCGCCTCGGTCGCCGGGAAGTCGACGACGAGGTACCGCTGCTGCTGCACGGCGGGCAGCGCCGCCGTCGCGGGGTTCGACTCGAGGTGCGCGATCTTCTGCTCGGCGGTGTTCCACGGCGGCGTCGACGAGCACGATCACGTCGGGGTCGGCGGCGACGATCGCCTCCCAGCCCATCGACGTCCACGTGTCCTCGACGTCGGCCGCGACGTTCTCGAGGCCGGCGGCGTCCATGATCATCTGCGGCGCGCCGATGCCCGCGCCGACGTAGGGGGTGTCGTCGCCCGAGCTGTACCAGAGCGCGGTGAGGCCGGCGTCGTTCGGCTCGATCGCCTCGAGCTCGGCGCGCTGGGTCGCCACGAGGTCGGCCGCGGCATCCGGCACGTCGAAGATCGCGCCGGCCTCCTCGAACTCGCGGAACACCTCGTCGAACGTGAGCGGGTTCGGCATGTAGCCCTCGCCCTTGCACGCGGCCGGGGCGACGTAGGTGGCGACGCCGAGCTTCGCGAGCGTGTCGCGGTCGCCTGCGCCCTCGGCCGAGAGGTTCGACTCCCAGCCGGCGAACACGAGGTCGGGCTCGGCCGCGAGCGTCACCTCCTGCGAGGGCACCTTGTCGGAGAGCACCTCGAGGCCGGATGCCGCGTCGGCGTACTCGTCGGGCACCGGCCCGTCGGTGAAGGCGGTGCCGACGATGCGGTCCTCGAGGCCGAGCGCGAGCAGCAGCTCGAGCGTCGACGACTTGATCGTGACGACGCGCTGCGGGCGCCGCCTCGAAGGTCACCTCGGTGCCGCAGTTGTCGATCGTGAGCGGGTAGCCGGATGCCGCGGCGTCCGTGCCGACGGCGTCGGCGCCGCCGCCGGCGCGCGGCGAGTCGCTCGCGCAGCCGGCGAGCAGACGCGGCGGCGGCGGCGGCCGAGAGCGGCGATCGTGCGAGCGCGCGGCGCGAGCGGTCGGCGACGCGGCGGCGGGACGGGGACGATGCGGGGTGCGGACGGGCATGGGGCCTCCGGGACGGTGTGCAAGTGACATTCCGACGAGGTCGGGGACTCGCGGCCCAATCCCGGGCCACACGCGCACCGGTCAGATCCAGACCGGCGGTCGACTCCATCGTAGACCCGCGACGGGCGACGGCGCCGACCTCGACGGCTCGACGCATCGCGGTCTCGACGGCTCGACGTCCGGCGGCGGTCGCGCTCGGCGCTAGGCGAGCCCGAGCATCACCGAGGCCGCGACGGCGAGCACGACGCCGGTGCCCTGCACGGCGTTGATCCGCTCGCGGAGCACGATCCAGGCGAGCAGCACCGTGGCGACCGGGTACAGGTTCACGAGCACGGCGACGACCGCGACGCTGCCCGCGTGCAGCGCGAGCATGAGCAGCACGTTGGCGCCGCCGATGAGGAGGCCGGCCGCACCGGCGAGCACGCGGGCGCGTCGTCGGGGGTCGGCCTCCCGGATCCGGTCGAGGGCGAGCCGCGCGGCGCCGGGTGCCGGCGGGCGGCGAGGTGCGGGCGCGGGTTCGGTGGGGTGCGGCGCGGGATCGGCGGGGTGCGCGGCGTCGGGCTCGGCTGCGGGTGGGCGTCGAGCACCGCGACCACGCGCCGCATCACGGGCAGCGTGCGCGCCAGGCCCACGAGGACCAGGAGCAGCACGAAGCCCGCCGTGGTGTCGAGGAAGACCGGCACCATGCCGGCGTCGGCGGGCGCGGCGTCGAGCGCCACGGTCGCGAAGCCGAAGCCCACGCCCGAGATCACCGCGAACACGAGCGTGCGCGGCTTCGCAGCTGCGGGCGCTGACCCGCCGTTCGACGCCGATGAGCACCGAACCGACGATCGCGACGACGATCGCGATCCAGGCGATCGGCTCGAGTCGGTCGCCGAGCACGAGCGCCACCACGACGGGCACGGCGGAGCTGAGGAGCGCGATGAGCGGCGTCATGAGCGAGATCGGACCGGCCGCCAGCGCGGCGGAGAACGTGAGGAAGCCCACGGCGGCCAGGAGGCCCGCGACGACACCGCTGACGATCGCCGCGGTGCGACCACACGCCGCCGACCGCCAGCACGACGATGACGAGCACGACCGTCGCGACGGCGTAGTTGATCGTCGTCGCGACGAGCACCGGGATCCGGCGCGCGGCGACGCCGGCCATGAAGTCCGCGACGCCGTAGAGCAGCGCGGCTCCGAGCGCGAGCACGACGATCAGCAGCACCGCGCCAGTCTGGCGCTGCCCGGTGACATCCGCCACCGTCGAGCTGCGACGTCGACGCGCTGCGCGCGTCGACCGGGTGATGTCCTCCTATGCTCGCGGCGCGAGCGGCGGCGAGGACTCCAGCCCGGCGCCGTCGGCGAGGCCGTCGAGCACCTCCCGCAGCGCGTCGGTCGAGCGTCGACGCGGCGTCCAGTCGAGCTCGGAGCGGGCGCGGTCGGTGGACATGACCGGCACGTTCGCGGCGATGTCGAGCCAGCCCGGGGTCGGAGTTCTGCAGGCGCAGCTTCCAGCTCAGCCACATGAGCGCGCGCACGCGCCGCGAGGCGCACGGGCACGACCCGGCGGGCGCCGACCACCTCGGCGAGCGCGACCGGGTCGAGCACCGGTTCTCCGGCGACATTGAACGCCCCGCCGGCCCGGCGCTCGATGATGCGCACGATGGCGTCGGCGAGGTCGTCGGCGTGCACGGCCTGGGAGATCACCTGCACGGGCACCGGGAGCACCGGGACCCGCACCCGGCCGAGCCAGCCGACCGGCAGGAGCCCGCCGACGAACAGCCGCGCCATCTCGCTCGCCGCGTCGCGCTGGAACACGAGCCCGGGCCGCACGCGCGTGAGCACGACGTCGGGGTTCGCGGCCTCGAAGGCGTCGAGGATGCGCTCGTCCACCGCCTTGTGCCGGCTGTAGTGCGAGGTGTGCACGCCGCCCGTCGGCCACTCCTCGCCGACCCTCGAGTGCTTCGGCCCGCGGCTGTACGCGCCGACCGAGGAGGCGACCACGACGTGCGGAACCCGCGCGATCACGGCCGCTTCGAGGGCGCGCCGCAGGCCGTCGACGTTGGTCGCCCACAGCTCGCGCTCGCGGTGGTTCGGCTGCAGGAGCCAGGCGAGGTGGAGCACCGCGTCGGCGCCGTCGAGGATGGAGGCGAGCTCGGGGACGGCGCCGGGAACCGACACGTCGACGAGGTGCCACTCGACGCCGCGGTAGGGCCCTGCGCGTTCGTCGGGTCGCCGCCGGGCGATGCCGACGAGCTCGTGCGCCGCTTCGCCCTCGCGCAGCCGGCGCAGCACCGCCGTGCCGATGTTGCCCGTGGCTCCGATGATCACGATGCGCATCAGGTCCTCCTCCGTCGCCTGCCCGATGCACGCTACGTCAGCAGGCGCCGCAGGTCACCGGGTTGACGGATCGCGGGCTCCCGGTGATGCGCGCTCCGAGGTCGATGGCCGCGCCGGCCAGCGCGGCGGACGTGTCGAGGTCGCGCATCCACAGGGGCACGGATGCCGCGACGAGGCCGGCCTCCTCGAGCGGCCCGACCGCGGCGGCATCCGTCTCGTCGACGAGCCAGCCGTCGAGGAGGCCGCCGCGCCGACCTCGCGCCGTAGTGCCGGCCGACCGCCTCGGCGGTCGTGTCGACGCCGATCGCGGGCAGGCAGGCGTCGGCCATGCCGCGCACGACCTTGCCGCCGATGATCGGCGAGACGCCGACGACCGGCGCGTGCGTCTCGAGGATCGCCTCGCGGATGCCGGGCACCGACACGATCGTGCCGATCGAGACGACCGGGTTCGACGGCGCAACGAGCACGAGGTCGGCGCCGACGATCGCCTCGACGACGCCGGGCGCCGGACGGCGCCGCTCGATATTCCGCTGGCGGAATGCGATGGCGGGCAACGCGGCGCGGTAGCGGGTCCACCACTCCTGGAAGTGCAGCTCGCGCTCGCCGTCGAGCTCGTCGGCGTCGGCGACGAGCACGTGCGTGTCGACCTCGGTGTCGGTCGCGGGGATGAGCCGCACGCCGAGCGGCCAGCGCGCCTGGAGGCGGGTCGGCGACCTCCGACGGCGTCGCGCCCTCGCGCAGCCACGCGGTGCGGGCGAGGTGCGTGCCGAGGTCGAGGTCGCCGAGCGTGAACCACGGCCAGCCGACGCCCCACTCGCGCAGCTCGGCGGCGACCCGCTCGGTCTCGCCCGCGCGGCCCCAGCCGCGCTCGGTGTCGTTCACGCCCGCGAGCGAGTAGAGCAGCGAGTCGAAGTCGGGCATCAGGCGCACGCCCGCGAGCCACAGGTCGTCGCCGGTGTTCACGATCACGGTGACGGATGCCTCGGTGCCGCCGTTCGCCGTCGGGCCAGCGCCGCGCGCACTCCTCGCGAACGCCGCGCACGAAGCGCGCGCCACCGACCCCGCCCGCGAGCACCGTGATCTGCACGCCTGCCAGCCTAGGCGCTCGACCGAGCGCCGTGCGTCGACCGCGTCTTGCACTCCAGCGCACGCGCCTCACGCACGTCAGCGCCGCGGCCGATTCGAATCGCGCGCGTCCGCCGAGTCGCGGCGTCTGGCGCGGATCGACGTGCGGGGGCGGGATGAACCACACCGAACCGGCCGTCGCGCGGATTCCCCACCCTTCTCGGTGCACCATGTGGTGGCAGAAGCTGCAGAGGAGCACCCCGTTCGCGAGGTCGGTCGGACCGGCGTCGCGCTCCCACCAGGCGATGTGGTGGGCCTCGACGTAGGCGATGTTCTGGCCGCACGAGGCGCAGCCGCCGTCGCGCTCGCCGAGGGCGAGGCGCTGCGCCCTGCTGAACAGGCGAGCCGCCCGCCCGAGGTCGAGCGGGAGGCTCGGACCGCCGAGGACGGCGGGGATCAGTTCGGCGTCGGCGGCCATGCGGCGGGCGGTGGCGGCGGAGATCGGCTGGTCGATGCCGTCGATGCGCGCGTGACCGATGCCGCTGCGGAGCGTCTCGAGATCGAGGCGCACCACCACCGTGGTCTTGGCGAGCGGCGTGATCGTCTGCGCGCAGCCCAGCGAGTGCCGCGCGACCGCGCGAGCGCGTCGGCCTGGATCTGCGGAATGGTGCGCAGGTCGTCGACGACGGCGCGCTCGATCGGAGGAGGTCGGCTCGCGGCGCCGCAGGACGTCGCTCACGAGCGCCTCGATCGCGGCCTTCACGGGCGCGCGCGTTCTCGGGGTCGAGCCGCGCGTGCAGGTGGAGCATGCCGTGGACGTCTTCGCGCATCGTGAGCGAACGTTCCTGCCGCAGCTCCTGCTCGCGCGGTTCGACGCCGTCTTCGTCGAGTCGTGCCTCGGCTTCCCGCACGCCTCGCATGAGGAGGTCGAGCGGCACCTGCGACGCGAGTTCCACGAGCGCCGACTCGACGGTGTCGGCTCGAGCCGGCTCGGCCCTGACGGCCACGCGGTCGAGCATCGCCGTGATCGCAGATGCCGCCTCGAGCGCGATGTGCGCCCTCGCGCAGGGCCGCGGCGACGTGCGGATGCCGCGACGGCAGTCGCTCGCCGCCGAACGACTGGCGATGCGCCGTCGCCCGACCCACTGCGATGAGTCGCGCCGCGTCGTGACGAGAGCCGCCGGTGGAGGCCGCGATGAGTCGTGATCGCGTTGTGGAAGCCCTGCGCCTTCGCGAGGCCGGTGTCGCCGAACTCCGGCCCGGATCGCCGTGACACCTCGGCGGCGACGCGGGCGAGCACCGCTTCGGCGTCGCGCCGCACCCGAGCGAGCAGCTCGCCGACGCGCACGAGCCCGTCGTCGCTCATCTGCTCGACCTCGGCCTGCGCGTCGCCACCGGGAGCCGACAACGCCGGCAGGGCCCCGGCCCACGCCGCGTGCAGCTCCTCGACGTGTCGTCGGAGGGCGTGCAGTGGAGCTGGTCCATGCTTCGATCCTGCACCCACCCACCGACATCCGATGCGCGCTGGAAATCGCCCTGATCAGGGACTTTACCTGTGGATAGGGCGCCGAGAACGATGCCTGTGGAGGACGAGTCGAACCGAGGTCCCGCGTCATCCGAGGCCGGCGCACGCGGCCGTGGCCGACGCGGCACGACCGCGAGCTCGGCGCGCAAGGTGCGATCGCGCGAACCTCTGGCATTCCCGGCCCGACGGGTACACGATGGACGGACAGGTCCGCACCGGCGCGGGAGGTTCCATGGACTCGGCAGCGACACCGACCCACCGCACGGTCGCCCTGATCGGCGGGGCGGGTTCGGGCAAGACGACGCTGGCGGAGGCCCTGCTGCTTCGAGCCGGCGAGCTCTCGAGGGCCGGCAGCGTCGAACAGGGCAACACGGTCTGCGACCACGAGCCCGAGGAGATCGCGCAGAGGCATGACCCTCGGGCTCTCGCTCGCCCTGCTGCGATGGTCGGATCCCGACGGGGTCGAGCACACCATCACGCTCGCCGACACGCCCGGGCATCCCGACTTCGTCGGCGGCGTCGACACCGCGCTGTCGGTGGCGGATGTCGCCCTGGTCGCCGTGAGCGCGGTCGACGGCGTCACGGCGGGCACGCGGTTCGCGTGGGCGGCCGCCGAGGCGGCGGGCGTGCCGCGCATCGTCGTCGTCACGCAGGAGGACAAGGCCCGCGCGGACTTCCGCCGGGTGCTGGGCGAGCTGCAGGCGGCCTTCGGCGAGGGGCTGTGGGCGCTCGAGCTGCCGCTCGGCGAGGAGCAGGCGTTCCACGGGATCGCCGACGTGCTCAGCGAGCAGGCGCTCGAGTACGACGACGGACGGCCGCCATCACGACGGCCCGATGCCGGCCGAGGCCGAGGCCGAGGAGCACCGGATGCACGTCGACGTGACCGAGGAGATCGTGTCGCACGACGACGACCAGCTCGAGGCGTACCTCGAGGGGAACGAGCCGTCGGCCGCCGAGCTCGAGCGCACGCTCGCGCGGCGAGGTCGCGACGGGCGAGGCGGTGCCCGTGATCGTCTGCTCCGGCGTGACCGGCACCGGCGTCGACCGCGTGGCCGACCTGCTCTGCAGCCTGGCGCCGTCGTCCGCTCGACCACGACAGCCGCATCATCGTCGGCGGCTCGGCGGACGGCGAGGGCGGCACCGAGCTCCGGGTCGCGCCGAGTCCCGACGGCGAGACGCTGCTGCAGGTGTTCCGCACCGTGGCCGACCCGTTCGTCGGGCAGGTGTCGATGTTCAAGGTCCTCTCGGGCGTGGTGCGCCCGAGCGACCGGCTGCACAACGCGACGACCGGCGCCGACGAGCGCATCCACGGGCTGTTCCGGCTCCGGGGCGCCGAGCACCTGCCGGTCGACGCGCTGCGGGCGGGCGAGGTCGGCGCGGTCGCCAAGCTCACGGGGTCGCCGTCGGGGTCGCTGCTGTGGACCCGCACGAACGGCACCGCCCGCCCGGTCGCGCAGCCGCGGCGCGAGCCGGTGTTCGCGGTGAGCCTCGCCCCGGCCACGCAGTCCGACGACGAGAAGCTGATGTCCTCGCTCGCCCGGCTCGTCGCGGAGGACCCGACGCTCGTGATCGACCGCACCGGCGGCCACACCGTGCTGCGCGGACTCGGCGACACGCACGTCGCGGTCGCGGTCGAGCGCCTCGCGCGCGTGTTCGGCGTGCACGTGACGACCTCGCCCGCGCCCGTCGCCTACCGCGAGACCATCGCGGGGAACGCGCAGGTGGAGGGCAAGCTCAAGAAGCAGTCGGGCGGCCACGGCCAGTTCGCGGTCGTGCAGCTGCGGGTCTCGCCGCTGCCGCCGGGCGGCGGCTTCGAGTTCGTCGACTCGGTGGTGGGCGGCTCCGTGCCGCGCACGTACATCCCGGCCGTCGAGAAGGGCGCGCGCGACGCGCTCGCGGCGGGCGGTCCGCAGGGCCATCCGGTGGTCGACGTGCGCGTCGAGCTCTTCGACGGCAAGTCGCACTCGGTGGACTCGTCCGAGATGGCCTTCCGCACGGCCGCGTCGATCGGGGTCAAGGCCGCGCTGGCCGAGGCGGGCACCGTGATGCTCGAGCCCGTGTCGATCGTGACCGTCACGGTCCCGGCCGAGCTGCAGGGCACCGTGCTGACCGACCTGTCCGGCCGCCGCGGGCGCGTGCACGCCACCGAGACGACCGACGACGGCCGCGCCCGCGTGGTGGCGAACGTGCCCGAGGCGGAGCTCGGCCAGTACGTGCTCGACCTGCGGTCGATGACCGGCGGGCGGGCCGAGCTCACCATCGCGCCCGACCGGTACGCGCAGGGTGCCGAACGCCGTCAAGGCCTGACGAGGCGTCGACCGGATGCCGCGGCCGCCGAGGTGACGCGAATCGACCTCGGTGCGCCACGGAGGTCGATTCGCGTCACCTCGCCGCGCGACGCGGCGACGCACGTGCAGTAGCCGCCGGCCGCCAGGTGCTGCGCCGCCGTCGCGAGCGCGTCCGCGACCTCGTCGGTGCCGTCGCGCAGCACGCCGACGGTGACGCGCACGAAGTCGCCGCCCGGCCGCGAGCGCGCGCCGTTCGCGGCATCCGCCGAGTCGGACGCGGCGAGGAACGGCGTGCCGGCCGCCACCCGGATGCCCGCCGCGGCGAGCTGCACGAGCGCCGACCGCTCGCTCAGCACCGGCACCCAGAGGTTGATGCCGTCGGCGGGCGCCACCGGCACGCCGCGCGCCCGGAGGGCGTCGCCGAGGGCGCGCTGCCGCGTGTAGTACTGGCGGCGCGCCTCGGCCACGGCGTCGATCGACGCGCCGTCGGTGAGCAGGTCGAGCAGGATCGTCTGCAGCATCCGCGAGGTCCAGCCCGGCCCGAGCATGCGGCGCGCGACGACGCGGTCGACGAGGTCGCGCGGGCCGCCGAGCGCCGCGATGCGCAGGTCGGGTCCGTGCGACTTCGAGAAGCTGCGCACGTGCACCACGCGGTCGGGCAGCCACGTGCCGAGCGTCACGTCGCCCTCGGTGGAGATCAGCCCGGAGTGGTCGTCCTCGATCACGACGAGGTCGTCGACGTCGGACGCCGCGCGGATGACCCGCGCGAGCTCCTCGGCGCGGGCCGGGGTCATCGACGCGCCGGTGGGGTTCTGGGCGCGCGGCTGCAGCAGCACGGCGACGGGTCGGCGCATGCAGCGCGCGGGCGAGCGCGTCGGGCACCATGCCGTGCTCGTCGAGCCGCACGGGCACGGCCTCGGCGCCGAGCACGTCGAGCAGGTCGAGGAACGGCGGGAAGCCGGGGCTCTCGACGACCACGCGGTCGCCGAAGCGCACGAGCTGCCCGAGCGTGCGCGAGATCGCGTCGAGCGCGCCGTCGACGACCATGATCGACTCGGCCGCGCGACGGCCACGACGCCGCGAGCACCGACGGCGAGCGCCGGGGATCACCGGTTCGGCCTGGTAGCTGCCGGTCTCGGCGCGCGCCGACACCCGCGACAGCGCCGGCCCGAGCGCGGGCAGCAGCAGCGGGTCGGGGGTGCCGCGCGAGAGGTCGAGCCGCACCGGGTCGTTCGGCGCCGCCATCCCGCGCATCCGCGGTGCGAGGCGAGCGGATGCCGCGCTGCGCACGAAGCTGCCCGCACGGCCGCGGGACTCGATGAGTCCCGCCCGCGACAGCGCCTGCCACGCCTGGCTCACCGTCGCGGGGCTCACGCCGAGGGCGCCGGCGAGCTCGCGCACGGTCGGGAGGCGCTCGCCGGCCGCCGAGTTCGCCCGAGTTCACGAGCCGGGCGATCACCCCGGCGATGCCGCGGGGCGTCGTGTCGGGGAACTCGGCGAGCGCGGTCAGCGCAGCGACATCCACACGAAGCCCCGTCACATGAGCACTAGTCACATGAATACCTGACACGACCATTGCCTCCTCACGAAGCAAGGGACAGGATGATTAACCACAGCGACACAGAGTGAAACAAAAGAGAAATGTTCACGCCGAACAATAACAGAACGGGTCGCGAGTCCCGTTCGGAAACCCCCACCTCTCGGCGTCGCAGCATCGCCCGGTAGCACCTGAGCAGCAGTCCCCCGCCAGGAGCACCGAGCGGACGGCAACGACGCCGACCGACTCAGGAGGCAACATGACGATCGTCCGAGCGGCCATCACGCAGACGACCTGGACCGGCGACAAGGAGTCCATGCTCGACAAGCACGAGCAGTTCGCCCGCGACGCCAAGGAGCAGGGCGCCCAGGTGATCTGCTTCCAGGAGCTCTTCTACGGCCCGTACTTCGGGATCACCGAGGACGTGAAGTACTACGACTACGCCGAGCCGGCCGACGGCCCGATCGTGCAGCGCTTCGCGGCGCTCGCCAAGGAGCTCGGCATGGTCATGGTGCTGCCGATCTACGAGGAGGAGCAGCCGGGCGTCTACTACAACACCGCGGTCGTCGTCGACGCCGACGGCACGATCCTCGGCAAGTACCGCAAGCACCACATCCCGCAACCTCGACAAGTTCTGGGAGAAGTTCTACTTCCGCCCCGGCAACCTCGGCTACCCGGTGTTCCACACGGCCGTCGGGCCCGATCGGCGCGTACATCTGCTACGACCGGCACTTCCCCGAGGGCTGGCGCGAGCTCGGCCTCAACGGCGCGCAGATCGTCTTCAACCCGAACGCCACCAAGCCCGGCCTCTCCGAACCGCCTCTGGGAGATCGAGCAGCCCGCCGCGGCCGCCGCGAACGGCTACTTCGTCGCCGCCGCCAACCGCGTCGGCCTCGAGGACAACGAGTACGGCGACCTCGCCGTGAACTTCTACGGCAAGAGCCAGTTCGTCGACCCGCAGGGCAACATCGTCGGCGGCTACGGCTCCGAGACCGACGAGGAGGTCGTGGTGCGCGACCTCGACATGGACATGATCCGCGACGTGCGCAACGCGTGGCAGTTCTACCGCGACCGCCGCCCCGACTCGTACACCTCCATCCCGAAGCCGTAACCGACGAGCCACGCGCAAGGAGTCGAACCATGACCACCACCCTCATCACCGGCGGCACCGTCGTGAGCGCCACGGGTCGCGCCGCCGCCGACGTGCTCGTCGACGGCGAGACGATCCGGGCCGTGCTGGAGCCGGGCAGCACCCTGCTGGGCACGGATGTCGCGGCATCCGTCGACCGCGTCATCGACGCGACGGGCAAGTACGTGATCCCCGGCGGCATCGACGCGCACACGCACATGCAGCTGCCGTTCGGCGGCACCGAGGCATCCGACACCTTCGAGACCGGCACGCGCGCGGCCGCCTGGGGCGGCACGACGTCGATCATCGACTTCGCCGTGCAGACCTACGGGCAGCGCGTCGAAGACGGCCTGGCCGCCTGGCACGAGAAGGCGGCGGGCAACTGCGCGATCGACTACGGCTTCCACCAGATCGTGGGCGACGTCAACGACGCCTCGCTCGAGGCGATGCGGCGGCTGCCCGACGAGGGCATCTCGAGCTTCAAGCTGTTCATGGCGTACCCGGGCGTCTTCTACTCGGATGACGCGCAGATCCTGAAGGCGATGCAGGTCTCCCGCGACACCGGCATGCTCACGATGATGCACGCCGAGAACGGCCCCGCGATCGACGTGCTCGCCCAGCAGCTCGTCGACCAGGGCAAGACCGACCCGTACTACCACGGCATCGCCCGCGCCTGGGAGATGGAGGAGGAGGCCACGCACCGCGCGATCATGCTCGCGAAGCTCACCGGCGCCCCGCTCTACGTCGTGCACGTGTCGGCGAAGCAGGCCGTCGAGCAGCTCGCCTGGGCGCGCGACAAGGGCCAGAACGTCTACGGCGAGACGTGTCCGCAGTACCTCTACCTCTCGCTCGAGGAGCAGCTCGGCGCGATCGAGCGACGCAGTGGGGCGCACTTCGAGGGCGCGAAGTGGGTGTGCTCGACGCCGCTGCGCAGCGCGCGAGGAGGGCCACCAGGACGTCGATGTGGCAGGCGCTGCGCACGAACGACCTGCAGATGGTCTCCACCGACCACTGCCCGTTCTGCATGAAGGACCAGAAGGAGCTCGGCCTCGGCCGACTTCCGGAAGATCCCCAACGGCATCGGCTCGATCGAGCACCGCATGGACCTCATGTACCAGGGCGTCGTCACCGGCGAGATCACGCTCGAGCGCTGGGTGGAGCTCACGAGCACCACGCCCGCGCGCATGTTCGGCCTCGTACGGCAGGAAGGGCGTCATCCAGCCCGGCGCCGACGCCGACATCGTCGTCTACGACCCGAACGGCCACACGTCGATCGGCCTCGAGAAGACGCACCACATGAACATGGACTACTCCGCGTGGGAGGGCTACGAGATCGACGGCCACGTCGACACCGTGCTCTCGCGCGGCAAGGTCATCGTCGACGGCGACGAGTACCTCGGCGCCAAGGGCGACGGCCGCTTCCTCAAGCGCGGCCTCAGCCAGTACCTCGTCTGACAGCCCTGATCTGAGCGGAGCAGCCCATGGACTTCGGAGTCGTCCTCCAGACCAACCCGCCGGCCTCGCGCACGGTGCACCTCGCGAAGCTCGCCGAGCAGTACGGCTTCAGCACCGCGTGGACGTTCGACTCGCACCTGCTGTGGCAGGAGCCGTACGTCATCTACAGCAAGATCCTCGCCGAGACGCACCGCATCAAGGTGGGCCCGTTCGTCACGAACCCGGCCACCCGCGACTGGACCGTCACGGCGTCGATCTTCGCCACGCTCAACGAGATGTACGGCAACCGCACGATCTGCGGCATCGGCCGCGGCGACTCGGCGGTGCGCGTGACGAACGGCAAGCCGGTCACGCTGAAGGAGCTGCGCGAGTCGATCCACGTGATCCGCGAGCTCGCCAACTCGCGGCCCGTCGAGTACAAGGGCTCGCAGCTGCAGTTCCCGTGGTCGCAGCGGCTCCGAGCTCGAGGTGTGGGTCGCCGCCTACGGGCCGATGGCGCTGACGCTCGCGGGCGAGGTGGGCGACGGGTTCATCCTGCAGCTCGCCGACCTCGACATCGCCGCGTGGATGATCCAGCACGTGCGCGACGCCGCCGAGGCGGTCGGCCGCGACCCGATGTCGATCAAGTTCTGCGTGGCCGCGCCCATGTACATCGGCGACGACTGGGAGCACATGCGCGACCAGTGCCGCTGGTTCGGCGGCATGGTCGGCAACCACGTGGCCGACATCGTCGCGAAGTACGGCACGGCGTCCGACGGCTCGGGCGGGGCCGTGCCCCAGGCCCTCACCGACTACATCAAGGGCCGCGAGGGCTACGACTACAACGAGCACGGGCGCGCGGGCAACGTGCACACCCAGTTCGTGCCCGACGAGATCGTCGACCGGTTCTGCGTCCTCGGCACCGCCGACGACCACATCGCGAAGCTCAAGCAGCTCGCCGACCTCGGCGTCGACCAGTTCGCCGGCTACCTCCAGCACGACAACAAGGAGGAGACGCTGCGGGTCTACGGCGAGACGGTGATCCCGGCGCTCTCCGAGCACATCACGGCGAAGGCATGACGGACCGACGTGCGCGAGCGGCCGCGTACGGATGCCGCGGGCGCGGCGCGTGGCGCGCGCGCCGCTCTCGCGGCGTGCCGGCCGCGGCCGTCGCGAGCTCACGCCGCTGGTGCTGGGGCCTCGCCGGCATCCTCGTCGGTCGCGCTGATCTGGGAGGCGTACAAGCTGCTCGGCGCCCGCCGACGGCGTCGTGATCGGCAGCGGCATCCGCGCTGCTGCCGCGCACGAGCGACCTCGCGATGCCGCACGTCTGGGACATGCTCGGCCGGCTCGGCGAGCCCGTCACGCGCTCGCCGTCGGCGCAGCCGCCGCTGGGCGGTCGTCGTGCTCCTCGCCGCGCTCGTGAGCCTCGGCATCGCGGCGCTCGGCTGGCTCGTCGGCGTCGTCGTCGGCATCGGCCTCGCCCTGCGTCATGCAGCGGCTGCCGCCTCGCCGAGTGGGGCCTGCTGCCGTGGATCGTCATCAGCCAGACCGTGCCGCTCATCGCGTTCGCGCCGCTCGTCGAAACTGGGGCTCGCGCGTCGAGTTCGGCTCGTTCGAGTGGCAGGACTGGATGTCGGTCGCGCTCATCGCGAGCTACCTCGCGTTCTTCCCGATCGCCGTCGGCGCGCTCGGGGCCTGCAGAGTCGCCCGACCGCATCCACGAGGAGCTCATGCAGACCTACGCGGCGGGCTGGTGGACGCACCCTCGTGAAGCTGCGGCTCCCGGCGAGCCGTGCCGTTCCTCCTGCCCGCCCTGCGGCTCGGCGCGGCGAACGCCGTGATCGGCGCGGTCGTGGCCGAGGTCTCGATCGGGCTGCAGGGCGGCATCGGCCGCTCCTCCTCCAGTTCGCCGGCCAGGCCTCGAGCGACCCCGCGAAGGCGTGGGCGCCCGATCTTCGGCGCGATCGTGCTCGGCCTCGTCGCCGCCGGCTCGTCGCGCTGCTCGCCGTGTTCCTCAGAACTTCCGACGAACGGAGGAGACCGCATGAGCACCGCACGCGCCCCAGCCGACCGCCGCCGACCCCGGGCCGCCGCCCGCCGCCGATGCGACCGAGGCCGTCGACGTGCGCGGCGTCGACAAGGTCTTCGAGGCCCGCACCGGCCAGGTGCACGCGCTCGACGCGCATCGACCTCACGGTCGCGGCCGGCGAGTTCGTGTCGCTCATCGGCCCGAGCGGATGCGGCAAGTCCACGCTGCATGCGCCTCGTCGCCGACCTCGACGAGCCCACGGCCGGCACCTCCCGGTGTTCGGCAAGACCGCGCAGCAGGCGCGCACTCGACCAGGAGTACGGCATCGCGTTCCAGTCGGCCGGCCTGCTGCCGTGGCGCACGGTCGCCGCGAACGTCGCGCTGCCGCTCGAGCTGCACGGCGTCGGCTCCGCAGCCCGCGCCGACGCGCGTGGCCGAGCTGCTCGAGATGGTCGGGCTCGCCGACTTCGCCGACCACTACCCCGACCAGCTCTCCGGCGGCATGCAGCAGCGCGTCGCGATCGCCCGGTCGCTCGCCGAGCAGCCGCGGCTGCTGCTCATGGACGAGCCGTTCGGCGCGCTCGACGAGATGACCCGCGAGAAGATGCAGACCGAGCTCGTGCGCATCTCGCGCCGAGACCGGCGCCGCCGTGGTGTTCGTCACCCACTCGATCCCCGAGGCGGTGTTCCTCTCCGACCGCGTGGTCGTCATGTCGCCGCGTCCGGGCCGCATCCCGCGAGATCGTGCCGATGCGGCTCGGCGCCGACGCGCGGCGCGCGAGCGCACCGAGGAGCTCCGCGAGGAGCGCGCGTTCTTCGACATGGTCACCGCGGTGCGCGAGGCGCTGCACGGCGGCTCGCCCGTCGGCATCCGGCGCCGCGCGGGGTGGAGACGCGCTGATGTCCGCCGCCGCACGCCGCGATCGCGCCGCAGCCGCGCCGCCGGCGCCGCGCCGCGTCGCGGCGCCATGAGCGCCGCGCGCCGAGACGACCCTCCGGATCGTGGCGCCCATCGCCGTCGGGCTTCATCGTGCTCGGCTGCTCGTGGCAGTTCCTCGTGACGCGTCGTCGGCGTCTCCGACTACCTGCTGCCGAGCCCGGCCTCGATCATCGAGGAGTTCATCGCCTACTGGCCCTCGATCGCGTCGGCGATGCTCGTCACGGGCACGAACGCCCTGATCGGCCTCGTCGTCGGCTCGATCCTCGGCATGCTGCTCGCCGCGCTCGCCGCTCGCTGGCGGGCGATCGACCAGCATGAGCGCACCGGTCGTCGCCGTCGCTCGCGGTCGATCCCGATCGTGGCCCTCGCCCCCGTGCTCAACTCGATGTTCGGCGCCGACAGCCAGTTCGGCCGCTCAGGCGATCGCCGCGCTCGCCTCGTTCGTGCCGGTGTTCATCAACACGCTCCGCGGGTTCCGCCAGACGCGCGCCCGTGCACCGCGACCTCATGAGGGCCTACGCGGCGACCCCGCGGCCAGGTGACTGCGCACGCTCACGCTGCCGACCGCGCCGCCCGTTCATCCTCACCGGCATCCGCATCGCCTCGTCGCTCGCCGTGATCTCCGCGCTCGTCGCCGAGTACTTCGGCGGACCGCGCGGCGGCCTCGGCGGGCTCATCTCGACGTCGGCCGCCTCGAGCGCCTACGCCCGCGCCTGGGCGTACGTCCTCGGCGTCCATCGCTGCTCGGGCTCGCTGTTCTTCCTCGCCACGCTCGCACTCGAACGACTGCTGCAGCGCCATACCCCGCAGGCGCGACGACGCCCCTGACCCAGGCCACCCGGACATCGCCCGGGCGGAATCCAGCACCACCGCACGCACCGAGAACACATGAGAAGCACCGAAAGGACTGACATGAACCACAGCAGACGTCGCGTCGCGACGATCGGCGGGCTCGCCCTCGCGGCCGCGCTCGCATTCACCGCCTGCTCGCAGCCGGCGGCGGAACGGGGGAGACCGACGGCGCCGCCGACGGCGAGCTCACGCCGGTGAAGCTCCAGCTCCAGTGGCTGCCGCAGGGCCAGTTCGCCGGCTACTTCGCCGCCGCAGGAGCTCGGCTACTTCGAGGAGGAGGGCCTGGACGTCGAGATCATCCCCTCGGGCGGCGACATCGTGCCGCAGGACGCGCTCGCCAACGGCGACGTGGACTACGCGATCGCCTGGGTGCCGAAGGTGCTCGGCTCGATCGAGCAGGGCGCGAACCTCACCGAGATCGCGCAGATCTTCCAGAAGTCCGGCACCCTGCAGGTGTCGTGGGCCGACTCGGGCATCGACTCGGTCGCCGACTTCGAGGGCAAGAAGATCGGCTGCGTGGGGCTTCGGCAACGAGTGGGAGATCTTCGCGGCCATGGCCGACGAGGGACTCGACGCCACCGACCGTGCAGATCATCACGCAGGACTTCAACATGAACGCCTTCCTGCAGGGCGACATCGACGCGGCCCAGGCGATGACCTACAACGAGTACGCGCAGCTCCTCGAGACGACGAACCCCGACACGGGCGAGCTCTACCAGCCCGAGGACTTCAACGTCATCAACTACGAGGACACCGAGGGCGCCATGCTCCAGGACGCGATCTGGGCCGACACCGAGCGGCTCGAGAGCGACGAGGAGTACCAGGACACGACGGTCAAGTTCCTGAAGGCCGTCATCAAGGGCTGGATCTACGCCGCGCGAGAACCCCGAGGAGGCGTCGGAGATCACGATCGCCGCCGGCTCCGGCTGGGGCCCGAGCCACGAGCTCTGGATGGTCAACGAGACCAACAAGCTCATCTGGCCGTCGCCCGAGGGCATCGGCGTCATCGACGAGGCCGCGTTCGACAAGACCGTGAAGGGCGCCTCGCGGCCGTCAACGAGTCCGGCGCGCACCTCATCACCGAGGAGCCGCCCGCCACGGCCTGGACGAACGACTGGATCCAGCAGGCGCTCGACGAGCTCGAGGGCGACGGACCTCGACCTCACCGGCGAGAGCTAGGAGCCCATCGACGTCACCCTCGAGGAGGGCGGCAACTAGCGCGCCGGATGCCGCGTGGCCGGTGCGTCCCGGCCGGCCGCGCGGCATCCGTCACCGCGACCACCGCGCACCCGACCGGTCGCATCACGAACGAAAGGCATCGAAGCCATGACCGAGAACCTCGCCGAGGACCTCGACGAACTCGCCCGCGAGCTCGACCGCGACCACGTCTTCCACTCCTGGTCGGCGCAGTCGCAGCTGTCGTCGCTGGTCGTCGCCAGCGGCCGCGGATGCCGCGTCTGGGACCACGCCGGGCGCGAGTACCTCGACTTCTCGAGCCAGCTCGTGAACGTCAACATCGGCCACCAGCATCCGGCCGTCGTGCAGGCGATCCGCGAGCAGGCCGAGCTGCTCACCACCATCGCGCCGTCGACCGTGAGCCTGGCCCGCGGCGAGGCCGCCAAGCGCATCATCGGCCACGCGCCGTCCGGCTTCCACAAGGTGTTCTTCACCAACGGCGGCGCCGACGCCAACGAGAACGCGATCCGGATGGCGCGCCTGCACACCGGCCGCGACAAGATCCTCTCGACGTACCGCTCGTACCACGGCAACACGGGCGCCGCGATCGTGTCGACGGGCGACTGGCGCCGCATCCCCAACGAGTTCGCGCGCGGCCACGTGCACTTCTTCGGGCCCTACCTCTACCGCTCCGAGTTCTGGGCGACGACGCCCGAGGAGGAGTCGGAGCGCGCCCTGCACCACCTGCGCCGGGTCATCGAGGCCGAGGGGCCGTCGTCGATCGCGGCGGTCCTGCTCGAGACCATCCCGGGCACGGCGGGCATCATGCTGCCGCCGCCCGGCTACCTCGCCGGGCGTGCGCGAGCTCGCGCGACCGGCACGGCATCCTGCTCATCCTCGACGAGGTGATGTGCGGGTTCGGCCGCAGCGGCCGCTGGTTCGCGTTCGACGGCTACGACGTGCGGCCCGACCTCATCACCTTCGCGAAGGGCGTGAACTCGGGCTACGTGCCCGCGGGCGGCGTGATCATCTCCGACCCGATCGCCGCCACGTTCGACGACCGGGTGTTCCCGGGCGGGCTCACCTACTCGGGGCATCCGCTCGCGATGGCCTCGATCGTCGCGACGCTCGACGCGATGGCGTCGGAGGGCATCGTCGAGAACGCGCGCGCGATCGGCGAGACCGAGATCGGGCCCGGCGCTCGCCGAGCTCGCCGAACGCCACGACGTGATCGGCGAGGTGCGCGGCGAGGGCGTGTTCTGGGCGATCGAGCTCGTCGCCGACCGCGAGACCCGCGAGCCGCTGCCGGCGGCCGCGATGGGCCGCATCAAGTCCGCGCTCGTGGCGCGCGGGCTCCTGCCGTTCGTGCAGGACAACCGCATCCACGTGGTGCCGCCGTGCGTCGTCACGGTCGAGGATGTCGCCGAGGCGATGCCGATCTACGATGAAGTACTGAGCACCGCACTCGAGGGAGAGGGCTGACTCATGAGCCAGACACTGACCGAAACCCAGCAGCAGGCCGCCGAGACGGCGACCGTCGAGCACTGGATCGACGGGGCATCCGTCGCCGGCTCGTCCGACCGCAGCGGACCCGTCTACAACCCCGCGCTCGGCGTCGAGCAGAAGCGCGTGCGCTTCGCCTCGACCGAAGACGTCGACCTCGCCGTGCAGGCCGCGGCGCGGGCGTTCCCCGCCTGGCGCGACACGTCGATCGCGAAACGGCAGCAGGTGATGTTCGCGTTCCGCGAGCTGCTGAACGCGCGCACCGGCGAGCTCGCCGCGATCCTCACGAGCGAGCACGGCAAGGTGACCTCGGATGCCGCGGGCGAGATCGCGCGCGGACTCGAGGTCGTCGAGCTCGCCTGCGCCATGCCCGGCTACATCAAGGGCGAGTACTCCGAGAACGTCTCGACGGGCATCGACGTCTACACGCTGCGCCAGCCCGTGGGCGTCGTCGGCATCATCAGCCCGTTCAACTTCCCGGCGATGGTGCCGCTGTGGTTCTTCCCGCTCGCGATCGCGACGGGCAACACCGTGGTGCTGAAGCCCTCGGAGAAGGACCCGAGCGCCGCCGTGTGGCTCGCGAAGCTCATGCAGGAGGCCGGGCCTGCCCGACGGCGTGCTGAACGTCGTGCACGGCGACAAGGTCGCCGTCGACGCGCTGCTGCACCACCCCACCGTGCGCTCGATCTCGTTCGTCGGCTCGACGCCGATCGCGCAGTACATCTACTCGACGGCCACGGCCAACGGCAAGCGCGTGCAGGCGCTCGGCGGCGCGAAGAACCACATGCTCGTGCTGCCCGACGCCGACCTCGACCTCGCCGCCGACGCCGCCGTGAACGCGGGCTTCGGCTCGGCCGGCGAGCGCTGCATGGCGATCTCGGCCGTGCGTCGCGGTCGACTCCGTCGCCGACGAGCTCGTCGAGAAGATCGCCGAGCGGATGTCGCGGCTGACGACCGGCGACGGCACCCGCGGCTGCGACATGGGCCCGCTCATCACGCGCGAGCACCGCGACAAGGTCGCGGGCTACCTCGACGTGGCGGCATCCGACGGCGCCGCCGTCGTCGTCGACGGACGCGACCCCGAGGTCGACGGCGAGCCCGACGGGTTCTGGCTCGGCCCGACCCTCGTCGACAAGGTGCCGACCTCGTCGGCGGTGTACCGCGACGAGATCTTCGGCCCGGTGCTCTCGGTCGTGCGCGTCGACGGCTACGAGGACGGCCTCGAGCTCATCAACTCGAGCCGCTACGGCAACGGCACGGCGATCTTCACGAACGACGGCGGCGCCGCGCGGCGCTTCCAGCGCGAGGTGACGGTCGGCATGGTCGGCATCAACGTGCCGATCCCGGTGCCGGTGGCGTACCACTCGTTCGGCGGCTGGAAGGACTCGCTGTTCGGCGACGCCAAGGCCTACGGCCCGCGCGGGTTCGACTTCTTCACGCAGGAGAAGGCGATCACGTCGCGCTGGCTCGACCCGAGCCACGGCGGCCTGAACCTGGGGTTCCCGCAGCACGACTGAGGCCGGCGTCGACGCGCCGGAGTGAGCGTTCTGCGTGGAGGTGGCCGTGCCGGCCACTCCCGCGCAGGAACCTCACTCCGGCGCGTCAGCGCTCGGTGGCGGCGTCAGCCGCCGGCCGGCACGACCGGTCTCGGCGGCCACGCCGGTGCCCCGAGCTCGCGTGAGACGTTGCGCGCGGCCTCGCGCAGGTCGTTCAGGACCTGATCCGTCGGGGGCCACTCGCTCGCGGGGAGCACCACCGCGATCGCCGCGATCACGTCGCCCTCGTCGTCGCAGATCGGCGCCGCGACGGATGCCTCGCCGATGACGGCCTCCTCGTACTCGTATCCGAGCGCTTCGCGCCGGACGCGCTCGAATCCCTCCCGGACGCGTTCCGGGTCGGTGGCGGTCTCGGCCGTCAGTGCCGCGAGCGGGCGCGAGAGCGCATCCGCCGCGTGGGCCGCGTCGTAGGCGAGCAGCACCTTGCCCATCGCCGAGGCGTGGCTCGGGATCGTGACGCCCGTCTCGGGCATCTGCTCGGTGCCGTCGGGCCGACGGTCGTGGTGGATGACGATCACCTCGCCGAACAGCTCGACGCCGAGGCGGGTGGCGAGCCCGGTGCGGCTCGACAGCTCGTGCATCCAGCGCATCGATCGCGCGCGGACGTCGAGGGTGTCGAGGTACACGCTCGACAGCTTGAGCAGTGCCGGTCCGAGCACGTAGCGGTTGCCGCTGGGCTGCTGGGCGACGAGCCCGTGCGCCTGCAGGGACTTCACGATCCCGTGGACGGTCGAGGGCGGCAGCTCGAGGGCGGCAGCCAGCTCGCTGATCCCCATGCGGCGGGATCCCTGCAGCAGGGCGAGGATCTTCGCGGCCCGGTCGATCGACTGAATCACCGCGTTCCCCTTCCGCCCGTCGTCGCGTCACTGCGCCGCTTCCATTCTGTCGGGTTCTTGACAGGTCGATGACGGAGGTGCATCATTCGGTATTACCGAAGCGCATTCGACAATGTCGAATGTAGCACGGTTCCCCCAGAGCCCGCCGGGCTCCCCTGTTCAAAGGAGAACGCACATCATGGATGACAACAGGACCTGGCAGCGGCTCGCTGCCGAGTTCCTCGGCACCGCCTTCCTCGTCTTCGTCGGCGTCGGCTCGGTGCCGGCGTTCGCACTCGTGCGAGGCGACGCGCCCTTCACGCCCGCCGAACTCGGCTTCATCTCGCTGGCGTTCGGCACGATCGTCGTCGCGACGGTCTACACGTTCGGGTACATCTCGGGCAACCACATCAACCCCGCGGTGACCCTCGCCCTCGCGGTGACCGGCAAGTTCGCCTGGCGGGACGTGCCCGGGTACCTCCTCGCACAGGTGCTGGGCGCGACGGTCGGCGCATTCGCGATCGTCGGGGTGCTCGGCCAGCAGGCGAGCGAACTCGGCCTCGGCGTCGCGTCGTACGGCGACATCCCCGATCTGGCAGGCCTTCACCGCCGAGTTCATCGGCACGTTCCTGCTCGTCTTCACCGTCTTCGGGGTGATCCACCGCAAGGCGGCGCCGGGATTCGCCGGAATCGTGATCGGCCTGGTCGTCTTCGCCGCCATCATCCCCGTGGCCCCCGCGACCGGCGCGTCGATCAACCCCGCCCGCACGACCGGGCCGATGCTCGTGCAGCAGGTGCTCGGCGGCACCGTGCAGTGGGAGCAGTGGCCGGTCTACGTGATCGCCGAGATCGTCGGCGGCATCGCCGCAGGCCTGCTGTTCGTGGTCATCTCCCGCACGCAGGCGGATCGCACGACCCTCACGGAAGCGCTCGAAGAAGAGGAGGCCCGCGCATGAAGAAGCTCATCAACGCACCGGCATCGGTGCTCGCAGACGCCCTCACGGGTGTCGCTGCGGCCCACCCCGACCTCGCCGTCGACTTCGCCAACCGGGTCGTCTCGCGCGGCGCGGCCGTGAAGCAGGGCAAGGTCGCGCTGATCTCGGGCGGCGGGTCGGGTCACGAACCGCTGCACAGCGGCTTCGTCGGGCTCGGGATGCTGGATGCCGCTTGCGCCGGCGAGATCTTCACGTCGCCGACGCCCGACCAGATGCTCGCAGCGACCCAGGCGGTGAGCGCCGGTGCCGGCGTGCTCTACATCGTCAAGAACTACACGGGCGACGTGCTCAACTTCGAGATGGCCGCCGAGCTCGCCGAGGCCGAGGGGATCCCGGTGAAGTCGGTGCTCGTGGCCGACGACGTCGCCGTCGAGGACTCGACGTGGACCGCGGGGCGGCGCGGCGTCGGCACGACGGTGCTGGTCGAGAAGATCGCCGGGGCCGCCGCCGAGGAGGGCGCCGACCTCGACGCCGTGCTCGCGATCGCCACTCGCGTCTCCGAGAACGGCCGGTCGATGGGCGTCGCACTCACGAGCGCGACGCTGCCCTCGGTGGGGAAGCCGAGCTTCGACCTGCCCGAGGACGAGATCGAGATGGGCGTGGGCATCCACGGGGAGCCGGGACGCACGCGTGCGCCCCTCAAGCCCGCGGCCGAGATCGCCGACGAGCTGGTGTCGTCGATCCTGGCGGACTTCGACTTCACGGGCGCACCCGTGATCGCGATGCTCAGCGGACTCGGCGGCACGCCCCTCATCGAGCTCTACGCGATGTACGGCGACGTCGCCGCGCTGCTCGAGCAGCGCGGGATCACCGTGGCCCGCGCGCTCGTCGGCGACTACATCACGAGCCTCGACATGGCCGGGTGCTCCCTCACGCTCGCTGCGGGCCGACGAGGAGCTGCTGCGCCTCTGGGACGCCCCCGTCAGCACGGCGGCGCTCCGTTGGGGGGTCTAGGGGGATGACGACACTCGAGGACGGCAGCCTCACCGTCGACGACCTGATCGCGTGGATGGTGCGGTTCGACGAGCAGATCGTCGAGCAGGCCGAACTCCTGACCGAGCTCGACTCCGCGATCGGCGATGCCGATCACGGGACGAACATGGCCAGGGGAACGGCCGCCGTGCGGCTGCGGCTCGAGCAGGGTCGACCCGACGACGCGGGGGCGGTGCTGAAGGCCAGCGGCATGGCGCTCGTGTCGACGGTCGGCGGTGCGAGCGGATCGCTCTACGGGACGCTGTTCCTCGAGATGGCCAAGCGCGTCGGCACGGCCTCGGAGCTCGACACCGCCGACTTCGCCGACGCCTTCCGCGCCGGTGTCGCCGGAGTCGTCGCCCGGGGTCGCGCCGAGCCGGGCGACAAGACGATGATCGACGCGCTCCATCCGACGGTCGACGTCCTGACCTCCGCGGCGGCCGGCGGCGTCCCGCTCACGGAGTCGCTGCGGTCGGCGGCAGCCGCCGCCGCCGCGGGCCGGGATGCGACCATCCCGCTCGTCGCCCGCAAGGGCCGCGCCAGCTACCTGGGCGACCGCAGCGCCGATCACCTCGATCCGGGCGCGACCTCGGCGGCGATCCTCGTGCAGGCGCTGGCGGACTCGCAGGCGGAGCGCGCACGATGATCGGCCTGGTCATCGTGTCGCACAGTCCGCGACTCGCCGAGGCGGCGGTCGAGCTGGCGCTCGAGATGGTGCACGGGGAGGCCCCGCCGATGCGCATCGCCGCCGGCGTCGACGGTCGCTTCGGAACCGACGCGGCAGCGGTCGCGACCGCCATCGACGAGGTCGCCGGCGAACCGGGCGTCCTCGTCATCACCGATCTCGGCTCGGCCGTGCTGAGCGCGGGACTCGCCCTCGAGCTCCGGGAGTCGAGCACGGAGGTGCTGGTGAGCGCCGGCCCGTTCGTGGAGGGGATCACCGCAGGCGTGGTCCTCGCGGCCACCGGCGCGCCGCTGGAGGAGGTCGCCCGAGAGGTCGCAGGGGCGCTCGACGCGAAGCGCGATCAGCTCGAGCCCCTTGCCGAGGCGCCGCCGCAGGCCTCCGACGACCCGCTCTCGGTGGACGAGGTCCTCATCAATCCCGAAGGACTGCACGCCAGGCCTGCGGCGATGTTCGTCCAGACCGTCGGCGGATACGACGCCCTCGTCGACGTGACGAACCTGACCACCGGCACGGGGCCCGTCACGGCCAAGAGCCTGATCGGCCTGCTGTCGCTCGGCGCCAAGCAGGGTCACCGGATCAAGCTCAACGGGCACGGGCCCGACGCCGCCACCGCGGTCTCCGCGCTTCGGGGACTGCTCGCGGACGGGTTCGGCGAGGTCCCCTCGGCGCCTGCTGCGACCTGAGGGCGGCGCCGCGCGCGGCGGCCGCGGGCCGCGCGCCCGCGCGCCGGAGTGAGGTTTCTGCGTCAGAGGTGGCCGTGAAGGTCGCTCCTGCGCAGAAACCTCACTCCGGCGGGTCGGGCGCCGGCGGTCAGGCGTCGGCGGGCCGGCCTGCCCGAGCCCGACGCGAACCGCGCGACGGCCGCCTGCGCGTACGGGCGTCTCGAACGCGGCGCCGATCGTGCGGGCCTCGTCGTCGAGCGAGTCCTGGAAGCTCCGGGTCAGCCCCGAGCGCACGAGGCGCTTGGCCTGCCCGAAGGCCGCGGTCGCACCCGCCAGCCACGCCCCGGCGATCTCGCGCGCGCGGGCGTCGAGCGCCTCGGGGGCCACGACCTCCGCGACGAGTCCCCAGTCGAGCGCTTCGGCGGCGGTCAGCGTGCGCGAGGTGAGCGTGAGCTCGAGCGCGCGCCGCGTGCCCACCGCCTCGGGCAGGAGCGTGCTCACGCCGCAGTCGGGCGTCAGGCCGACGTCCGAGTACCGGCTCGCGAAGGTCGCGCGGTCGGATGCCACGATGAGGTCGGCCACGAGCATGAAGCCGAGTCCGCCGCCCGCCACCGGGCCCCTGCACGGCGGCGACGATCGGCTTCGTGCTCTCGCGCAGCGTGCGGTGCCCGTCGTGGATCACGTCGGCGAGTTCGGTGATCGTCCGCCCCGGGGCATCCGTCGACCCGGCGAGCTCGGCCATCGCGCGCACGTCGCCGCCGGCGCAGAACGCGCGCCCCACGGCGTCGAAGAGCACGGCGCCGACGTCGTCGCGCTCGGCGATCTCGTGCGCGATCGCCTTCCAGCGCGCGATCGCGTCGGGGTCGACCGCGTTCAGCCGGGCCGGACGGTTGAGCGTGACGTGGGCGAGCCCGTCACGCACGTCGAACAGGATCGGGTCTTCGCGGGCGGCATGCTCATGACCGAGGAGTCTAGTTCGCGGACGCCGCGGGCTCGGTCGCGCCGCCGCCGCGCGACGGATGCCCGTAGGCCTGCTCGAGGCGGGCGGCGCGGGCCACGAGCACGTCGAGCACGGTGCGCACGGCGAGGCGCTCCGCGACATCCGGCCGCACCAGGGCGACGATCTGCCGCGCCGACGCGACGCCGCGGATCGGCTTCAGCACGATGCCCGACGAGACCGTGCCGGAGGTGAACCTGCGGCACGAACGCGATGCCGAGGCCGGCCTCGATGAACGCCTCCACGATGCGCATGTCGCTGAAGCGCTGGCTGACCTGCACGCGCTTGCCGCCCTCCTGCTCGATGGCGTGCAGGATGCGCTCGAACGGGAAGCCCGGCGGCACGCCGAGCCACGTCTCGTCGACGAGGTCGGCGGGGGTCACGTGCGCGCGGCCGGCGAGCCGGTGGTCGGCGGGGAGCCCGATGTCGAGCGGCTCGGTGAGCAGGGGCACCGCCTTGCAGGCCGCGCCCGCCCCACGGCAGCACGCCGGGCATGGTGTGCGCGAGGACGATGTCGTAGTCGGCGGTGAGGTCGGGGAACTCGGCGAGCTCGGGGTCGAGGTCGGTGCAGCGGACGACGAGCCCGGCGACCTGGGAGAGGTCGCTGCAGCACGCTCGGCAGCAGCGTCGCCCCGACCGTGGGGAAGGTGAGCAGCGTGACCTCGCCGCTCGGGTGGTTGCGGAACTCGTCCCACAGCGCTGAGGCGCGTTCGAGGGCGATCGCGACGTCCGCCGCACTGCGGGCGAGGGCGTGCCCGGCGCTCGTCAGCACGAGCCCGCGACCGCTGCGCTCGGTGAGCGGCATGCCGGCCTCGCGCTCGAGCACCTTGAGCTGCTGCGACACGGCCGAGGGCGTGCGGCCGGTGGCCTCGGCGACGGCCGTGACGCTGCCGCGTTCGGCGAGTTCCCTGAGCAGGTCGAGGCGGCGAACTTCCATGTAGCCAGCCTACATCGTCATTGAAGTATTGTGCGCTTGTGCTGCATGGTTTCGGCGCGCAGAATTGGGGAGTCGAACACGTGCAACGGCGCATCCGTCGCTCGACGAGCCCACCTCCTTCGAAAGGAACCACCGTGTTCACGCTCCTCGCCATCCTCGGCATCGTCTCCGTCGCCGGCATCGCCGGCTCCATCGTCGTCTCGGCGCGCGACGGCTACGGCCGCCGCCACAAGGAGACGTTCGCGCGCACCGTCTAGGCGCGTCGCGACAGCCCGGGCACGCCCGGGCGCAGGGCCGCTGCGCGGGGGAGGGACACCCCGCGGGGCGGCCCTTCGTCTGCCGCCGACGGCCACCGTCGGTTCGCGCGCGATAGGGGGACGGGCGCGACATCCGGCCCTTCTTCACAGGCAGGGGGGCCGTAGAGTATTCAGGTGACCCTTGCGCCCCAGCACAGCAGCACCGACGCACGCCGACAGCTCATCGAGCACATCTCGGCCGACGCGGTGTTCCACGGCGACTTCACGCTGACCAGCGGCAAGAAGGCCTCCTACTACGTCGACCTGCGCAAGGTGAGCCTCGACCACCGCGTCGCCCCGCTCATCGGCCAGGTCATGCTCGACCTCATCGCCGACGTGCCCGACGTCGATGCCGTCGGGGGCATGACCATGGGCGCCGACCCCATCGCGTCGGCGATCCTGCACCAGGGCGCCGCTCGCGGCCTCGCCTACGACGCCTTCGTCGTGCGCAAGGAGCCGAAGGACCACGGCCGCGGCAAGCAGGTCGAGGGCCCCGACGTCGCGGGCAAGCGCGTCATCGTGCTCGAGGACACCTCCACCACCGGCGGCTCGCCGCTCAAGGCGATCGAGGCCCTGCGCGCCGTCGGCGCCGAGGTGGTCGCCGTCGCCGTCGTGGTCGACCGCGCCACCGGTGCACGTGAGGTGATCGAGGGCGCAGGGGTGCCCTACCTGGCCGCGATCGGCCTCGAAGACCTGGGATTGGCCTGATGAACCGCGACGGGCGCGACTCCGACGACGCCGACTGGCTGCTCGCGCAACTCGCGGCCGGCTCCGTTCCTGCGCGTCAGGACCCGCCCGTCGCACCGCCGCCGCCGGTCGCGCCTCCCGAGCAGGCCGCTCCGGCTCCGCGCCGGCCCCCCAGCCGCCGCTCGCCCCCGCGCCCCGTCGCGACGAGGTGCTCGACTGGTTCTCGCTGGCCGAGCCGCCGTCGGCACCGGATGCCGCCACGCGCGCGCTGCCCGTGATCGGCGGGCCGCTCCGCGCCCTCGGCCCCCGCCGCCGTGCCGTCGCAGGTCGAGCCTCCGGTCGCGGCGCCGCCCGCTGCCGCGCCGGAGGCCGCCGCGGGACTCCCCGCGTGGAACCCGCCGTTCACCGTCGGCCGACCGGGCGCCGTGCCGCCGGTGCCGCCGGCGTCGCCGCCGGCGCCGCTCACCTCCGTCGAGCCGGCCGTCGGCCAGGCGCCCGTCGCTGCCGACGCCTCCGCCGGCCACCGGCCGCAGCCCGCCGAGCCGGCGACGCCGCCCGGCCCGGTGACGCCCACGGCGCAGTTCGCACTCACCTGGGGATCCGGCGACCTCGACTCGGAGGACGCCATCCGCGCCGCCTTCCGGAGCCTCTCGGCGCCCGGGTCCCCCGAGCCTCGAGCCCAGCGCGCCGCGCGCCCCGGCGCCGCCGCCGACCCAGCCGAGCGCGCCGGCCGCCGAGCCGGCGCCCGAGCCGCCGCGCCGCCGAGCCCGCAGCCCGACCCCGTGCCCGCAGAGCCCGAGCCGTCGCCGTTCGCCGGCTTCACGCCGCCGCCCGTGGCGCGCCAGTCGTTCACGCCGGTGGCGACGCCGGCCGCGACGCCCGAGCCGTCGGCTCCGCCCGTGTCGCCGGTTCCGCTCGACCTCGCCCCTGTCGGCGTCGCCGTCGGCGCCGCAGCCGCCGCGCCGAGCCGGTCCGACCGCCGCGGCATCCGATCGCGCCGACGACCGCGCCGGCCGGCTGGGACGAGCGGGCCGCCCGACCCGGACGAGCCGCCGGGATCGACGACGAGCTGTGGTCCGCCCTCACCGACGAGGAGCCGCCCGCGTCCGCCGCGCCCCGGCCGGCGGGTCCGTCCGACCACCTGCCGGCGCCCGCGTCCGACCGGTTCGGCGCGTTCGCCGCCGACACCGTCGACCCGTTCGCGGCACTCACCGGTGCATCGGCGCCGTCCATTCCGCCGGCGACGCCCGCCGAGGCGACGATGACCACGAACGACTTCCCCTTCATCGAGGTGCGCGGCCAGGCGGAGTCGCCCGTCTCCGAGCCCGTCGGCGCCCAGACCGAGTCGGCGGCGAATCGTCGCGCGCCGTTCCCCGCCTTCGCCTCGGCAGGCGGCGGTGGCGACGACCGCGGTGGCGACCGGGGCAGCCGACGAGCCGGTCGACGACCTGCTCGCCGCGCTCGCGTCGGGCGGCGGTCGCCCGACGTCCGACGAGGGATCGACCGACGTGCCCGTCGAGCGATCGGCGCGCCGGCTCCGGCCGACGGCGGGGGAACGCCCCCGATCCGTCCCGGAGACGAGGCCCTCGACGCCCTCGGCCTCGCGTTCGGCGGCGACGATGACGACGACGACGATGACGACGACGAGCGATGAGCCGGGCCGACGAGCCCGAGCCGCCGCGCAACGGCGCGGCCCGGTTCTTCGGGCGCGGCCGAGCGGATGCCGCCGACGCGAGACGGCCGACGCGGCACCCGACGCCGAGTCCCCGATCGCGCGCGAGCTCGCCGAGACCGGATACTTCTGGAACCTCACGCCCGACCCGTCCGCCGCGGATCCGAAGGCGCGCGCCGACGACGGCCGCGATCCGACGCCGACGAGCCGGCGACGGACCGTGCCGACGAGCCGATTCGACGAGGCGGCTGCCGACGAGCCCGTGGCGCGCGATCGAGCCCGAGCCGAGGCGGAGCCCGAGGCCGAGGAGCCGGACGCGCCCGCGCCGTTCTGGATGGCGCCGGCCGCGGCCCGAGCCCGAGCCGACCCGAGCCCGAGCCCGAGCCCGAGCCCGAACCCGAGCCCGAGCCCGAGCCCGAGCCCGAGCCCGAGCCCGAGCCCGGCTGGTCGTTCGGCGACGACCTCGCGGCCCCCGATGCGCCCGAGCCGGCCACGGCGGCGTACCCGACCGCCGAGCCGACGCCGCCGTCGGGCGGCGACGACGCGCTCACCGCACTGTTCCCGACGTCCGCCGCGGCGAGCAAGCCGACGCCGGCCACGCCGGCGGATCACGACGACGACCCGCTCGCGGCGCTGTTCGGCTCCGCGCGCCAGCATCCCGAGCCGGACGCCGGTCCGTCGGGCTGGCCGTTCGCGGCCGGCGCGGCCGTCGCGGGCGCAGGCCTGGCGGGCGCGTCCGGCGCCGCCGGCGGCAACGCCGCCGCCCGCCCCGGCCGCCGCGCCGCGCAACCCCGACCCTCGAGTCCGGCACCCCGAACCGGCGGCTCGGCGGCTCGGGCGGCTCGGCCGCTCCGGCGGCGGCGGCTCGGGCTCAGGAGGCGACCACCGCACGGTCCGCACGCTGCTCTGGATCGCGGGCGGCCTCGTGGTGCTCGTCGTGCTCGCCGGACTCTTCTACGTCGGCACGTTGATCTCCGGCGGCGGTGGCGGCGAGGCCGCCGCGCCGTCCGCCGCGCCGACCCCCTCCGAGACGCCCGTCGCCGCGCCGACCGCCCCGCAGCCCGTCGGCGTGCACGCGTGGAACACGCTCTTCGGCGGCGAGTGCATCGATCCGTTCGGGTCGGCCTGGGACGAGGAGTTCACCGTCGTCGACTGCGCGGCGCCGCACGCGGCGCAGCTCGTCTACCGCGGCACCCTTCCCGGCGACGCCACCGACGCCGTTCCCGGGCGAGAGCGAGATCGCCTCGCAGATGAACCTGCTCTGCACGGCCCCCGGCGTGATCGACGTCGCCGCCGTTTCCGGCGTGAACGACCTGCAGGTGCAGGCGGCGTTCCCCGTCACCGAGGAGCAGTGGGCCGCGGGCGAGCGCACGTACTACTGCTTCGCGAACCGGGCCGGCGGCGAGCCGCTCACGGCGAGCATCGCCGGGCCGGGCCCCGCGGCGTAACGTGGGCTCGCACGGCCGGGTCGTCGTCGTCGGCTCGCTCAACGTCGACTCGACGAGCTACGTCGAGGCGTTCCCGGCGCCGGGGGAGACGATCCTGTCCCACGGCTTCCGGGTCGCGCTCGGCGGCAAGGGCTCGAACCAGGCGGTCGCCGCGCACGTGGTCGGGGCATCCGTCGAGTTCGTCGCGCGCATCGGCACGGATGCCGCGGGCGACTTCGCGCTGGCGACCCTCGAGCGGTTCGGGCTGCCGACCGGCGCGGTCGGCCGCGAGGCGGACGCCCCGACCGGCGTCGCCCAGATCACCGTCGCGGACTCGGGCGAGAACACGATCATCGTCACGGGCGGCGCGAACCTCGCCCTCACGCCCGCCGGCCGCCGAGGCCGAGCGCGAGCGCATCGCGTCCGCGGCCGTCGTGCTCACCCAGGGCGAGCTCCCGGTGGCCACGATCGAGCGCGTCGCCGAGCTCGCCGCGGACGCGGGCGTTCGCTTCGTGCTGAACCTCGCGCCGCCCGCGCCGGTCGGTGCGGCGACGCTGCGGTCGGCCGACCCGCTGGTCGTGAACGAGCACGAGGCGCGCGCGGTGGGCATCGGCACGGATGCCGCCGGCACGTCGCTCGACGCATGGCGCGAGCTCGCGGCATCCGCCGTCGGCCGCATCGCCCGCTCGGTCGTCGTGACGCTCGGGTCGGCCGGTGCGGTCGCGGCCTCCGCCGACGGCTCGTGGACGGCCCCGGCCCCGCGAGTCGACGCCGTGGACACGACCGGCGCCGGCGACGGCTTCACCGGGGCCCTCGCCGCGTTCCTCGCCGAAGGCCGACCGCTCGACGAGGCCCTGCGATTCGCGGTCGCCGCGGGCGCGCTCGCGGTGCAGTCGCGCGGCACGGTCGACTCGTACGCGCCGCGCGATGCGGTGCTGCGGTCGGCCGGCCTCGAGGAGGGGCCGGCGCCCGCATGACCGTGCCGGTCATCGTCGACTGCGACCCCGGGCACGACGACGTCTTCGGGCTGTGGCTCGCGGCGGGGCATCCGTCGCTCGAGCTGCTCGCCGTCACGACCGTCGGCGGCAACGTGCCGATCGAGCACACGAGCCGCAACGCGCGCATCGCACTCACCGTGGCGGGCGTGACCGGCGTGCCGGTGGCCGCGGGTGCCGCGGGACCGATCGCGCGCACGCTCGAGACCGCGGAGTGGATCCACGGCGAGAACGGCCTCGGCGGGCCGGCGCTGCCCGAGCCGGCGATGCCGCTCGATCCGCGCACGGCGACCGAGCTCATGGCCGACACCCTGCTCGCCTCCGACGAGCCCGTCGCGATCGTGGCGACGGGGCCGATCACCAACGTGGCGATCCTGCTGCGCGACCGCCCCGAGGTCGCCGCCCGCATCCGCGAGATCGTGTGGATGGGCGGCTCGACCGAGCGAGGCAACGTCACGCCGTACGCCGAGTTCAACGCGTGGGTGGATCCCGAGGCGCTCGCCTTCGTCGTCGGCAGCGGCATCCGCTTCACGATGGTCGGGCTGAACGTCACGCACCGGGCGCTCGTGACCGCGGCCGTGCGCGAGCGGCTCGCGAGCGGTCGGCACCGCGACGGCGGCGTTCGGCGACGAGCTGCTCGAGTTCTTCTGCCGCACGAACGACGAGGTCTTCGGCATGCCCGACGGCCCGCTGCACGATCCGGTCGCGGTGGCCGTGCTCGCCGACCCCGGCGCGGTCGGGCTCGTGCACACCCGCCTCGACGTGGAGCTCGCCGGCACCGAGACGGTCGGCGCGACGAGCGTCGACTTCGACGGGATGCTGCGGCGCGAGCCGAACGCGTGGGTGGCGACCGGCCTCGACGTCGACCGGTTCTGGGGCCTCCTCGAGGCCGCGATCGCGCGGCTCGCCTGAGCCCGTCGATCGCGCAGCTCGCCCGAACCCGCCTGGCGGTCGGCTAGAGGTCGGACTCCGCCGGCTCCCTGCGCACGAGCTCGTGCACGCCCGAGAGGATCTCCTCGGGCCGGAACGGGTACCGCTCGATCTCGGCCTGGTCGCTGATGCCCGTGAGCACGAGCACCGTGTGCAGGCCGGCCTCGATGCCCGCGACGATGTCGGTGTCCATGCGGTCGCCGATCATCGCCGTGTTCTCGGAGTGCGCGCCGATCTTGTTGAGCGCCGAGCGGAACATCATCGGGTTCGGCTTGCCCACCACGTAGGGCTCCTTGCCGGTGGCCTTCGTGATGAGGGCGGCGATCGCCCCGGTCGCCGGGAGCGGGCCGTCGGCCGAGGGGCCCGTGGCATCCGGATTGGTGACGATGAACCGGGCGCCGTTGCCGATCAGGCGGATCGCCTTCGTGATCGCCTCGAACGAGTAGTTGCGGGTCTCGCCGACGACGACGAAGTCGGGATCGGTCTCGGTCATCACGAACCCCGCCTCGTGCAGGGCCGTGAGGATGCCGGCCTCGCCGATCACGAACGCCGTGCCGCCGGGCAGCTGCTGCTTGAGGAAGTCGGCGGTCGCGAGGGCCGAGGTCCAGATGCGATCCTCGGGCACGTGCAGCCCGCTCGCCCGCAGCCGCGCCGACAGGTCGCGCGCGGTGAAGATCGAGTTGTTCGTGAGCACGAGGTAGGGCGTGCCGGCGTCCTCCCACTGCTGCAGCAGCTCGGCCGCGCCGGGCAGGGCGTGGTTCTCGTGCACGAGCACGCCGTCCATGTCGGTGAGCCAGCACTCGACTTCATCACGTCGTCCCATGTGCCAAGACTAGGCCGCGAAGATCACAGCCCGATGAACGGCGGATGCCGCGGGCCGCACCGCGCGCGTCGCGCGACCGCGACGCGTCGGCTACGCCGTGACCCAGATCGCCTGGGCCGCGCCGCGGGGGATCGTGTGGGCGCGATCGGCGACGGAGACGCTGACGGATGCCGCGGCGGCATCCGTGACCGTGAGCACCGTGTCGAGGCCGATCCCCGCGTCGTCGAGCGCGCGCAGCACCGCGGGATCGCGGTCGCTGATGCGCACGACGGCGCCCTCGTGGCCCGGGTCGGCGTCGGCGAGGAGCACGGCGTGGCGCGGTTCGAGCGTGCCGGCGGCCGACGGGATGGCGTCGCCGTGCGGGTCGCGCCCCGGTCGCCCGAGCCGGAGGTCGATCGCCTCGAGCAGGCGGTCGGAGATCGCATGCTCGAGGATCTCGGCCTCGTCGTGCACCTCGTCCCAGCCGTAGCCCATCTCCTGCACGAGCCAGGTCTCGATGAGGCGGTGGCGGCGCACGACCGCGAGGGCACGGGCGAGACCGGCATCCGTCAGGCGCACCGCGCCGTAGGGCACGTGCGAGACGAGCCCGGCCGCCGCCATCTTCTTCACCATCTCGGTGACCGACGACGGCGCGACGCCGAGCCGGTCGGCGAGCACCTTCGGCGTGATGGGGTCGGGCTGCCACTCGGTGTGGGCGTACACCGTCTTGAGGTAGTCCTCGATCGCAGGGCTCGTGGCAGGCATCGGCCTCAGGATAGCGGGCGCGCCGAGATCGCACGGCGTCCGCGTCCCGACCGTGAATCGTGTCAATCGGTCCGGAGGGGGTTGACCTGCCCCCGTACGGGGGATAGGTTCGTCTGCGCACGGAAAGCGCTATCCCAACGATCCCGGGCCATCCGCCCAGAGAAGGATTCGACGATGAATCTCGGCAACCATCCGTTCCGCGCTGCGCTGGCGGTCGCCGCCGCCGGCTGCCTGATCGCCGGCGTCGCGCAACCCGCGACGGCCGCGCCGCCCGACGCCGTGCCGTCGGGCGTGCCCCAGCTCGAGGCGCTCGACCGCGGCCTCGTCGCGGTGTCGACGAGCGAGGGCGTGTTCCTCAGCTGGCGCCTGCTCGCCTCCGAGGCGACCGGCGCCACCGACACCGGCCTCGCCGGCCCCGACTTCGCCGTCTACCGCGACGGCGAGCAGATCGCGGTCGTCACCGACAGCACCAACTACGCGGATGCCGCGGGCTCCGCGACCGCGCAGTACACCGTCGCCCCCGTGGTGAACGGCATCGAGCTCGAGGCATCCGCCCCCGTCTCCGCGTGGGCGCAGGGCTACTACGACCTGCCGCTGCAGAAGCCCGCCGACGGCGTCACGCCCCGACCGTGCATCCCGACGGGCACGCCCTACACCTACTCGGCCAACGACGTCTCCGTCGGCGACGTCGACGGCGACGGCGCGTACGAGTACGTCGTGAAGTGGGACCCCTCGAACTCCAAGGACGTCTCGCCAGCGCGGCTACACCGGCCCCGTCTACATCGACACCTACGAGCTCGACGGCACGCTGCTGAACCGCCTCGACCTCGGCATGAACATCCGCGCCGGCGCCCACTACACGCAGTTCCTCGTCTACGACTTCGACGGCGACGGCCGGTCCGAGACGATGCTGAAGACCGCGCCCGGCACGAAGTCGATCACGTACAACGCCGACGGCACCGTCGCGAGCGAGCGGTACATCACGATGCCCGAGGCGGACCTCGACGCCGGCTACGCGCACACCGACGACTACCGCATGAGCGCCGCCGACTACCAGGACCACCTCGTGCGAGATGTTCCAGGGCTGGACCGAGCACCCCGAGGTCGTCGCGGGCAACTGGCCCGCGACGCTCGAGGAGGCGTGGGGCATCCCGGTGACGCACGAGTACCCGCTCTCGACGCGAGAGCGCCGAGGAGCTCGCCGACTACTTCATCGACGTGTACGCCCCGAGCGCGCAGCGCCCGCAACGAGCTGCGCAAGTTCGAGGGCTTCATCGTCGACGGCCCCGAGTACCTCACGGTGTTCGACAGCGCCACCGGCGAGGAGCTGCAGACCATCGACTACAAGCCCGGACGCGACGACGACGGCCTGCTCTGGGGCGACTACGCGATGGCGCGCATCGAGCCCGGCAACCGCGTCGACCGGTTCCTCTCGGGCGTCGCGTACCTCGACGGCGAGCACCCGTCGGCGGTCTTCGCCCGCGGCTACTACACGCGCACGACGATCGTCGACGTACGACTGGGACGGCAAGCACCTCAAGGAGCGCTGGTACGTCGACAGCGGCCACGTGCCGATGACGAACCCGTTCAACGACGCGCCCGCACGGCCGCGACGGCACCGACCCCGAGTACGCGACGATCACGACGCAGGGCGACCACTCGCTGAGCGCTCGCCGACGTCGACGGCGACGGCAAGCACGAGATCGTCTACGGCTCCGCGACGATCGACGACGACGGCAGCCTGCTCTACAGCTCGTTCGACGTGCTGCCTCCCGGCAGCGCCGCGCCGGGCGCGAACGTGCGCCTCGGCCACGGCGACGCCATGCACGTGACCGACATCGACCCGGCCCGCCCCGGCCTCGAGATCTGGACCGCCCACGAGGGCGCCACCGGCGCCCCCTACGGCTCGGCGATGCGGGACGCCGCGACCGGCGAGGTGCTCTTCGGCGCCTACTCGGGCCGCGACACGGGCCGCGCGATGATCGGCGACGTGCCGCAGCGACGTGCCCGGCATCGAGGTCTGGGCGAGCCTGCCCGGCGGCACCGAGGCGAGCGGCCTGCTGAGCGCGACGGGCGAGATCCTCTCGGCGGCGATCCCCGGCACCAACATGTCGATCCGCTGGTCCGCCGACCTCACGACGCAGATCGTCAACGGCGGCGTGACGGCACCCCGCCGGTGCAGGTGACCCCACGATCGACGACTGGACGCGGGGCCACCTGCTCACCGCCGACGGGCACGTTCACGAACAACGGCACCAAGGGCAACCCGTCGCTCGTGGCCGACGTGCTCGGCGACTGGCGCGAGGAGCTGCTGCTGCGCACCACCGACTCGACGGCGCTGCGCATCTACACGAGCACCGAGGTCACGACGCACAAGCTGACGACGCTCATGCACGACGTGCAGTACCGCGCCGAGACCGCCCGCCAGCAGACCACCTACAACCAGCCGGCGTACACCTCGTACTACCTCGCGAGCGACGTCGACTGGTCGAAGGTGCCGGTGCTGACGACCGCGGTGACGCCCGGCGAGCCGACGTTCAAGGACCGTCCCGGCACGGCCCACGACGAGGTGCAGGTGCCGACCAACGTCGCCGGCATCGCGTACTACGTGAACGGCGAGCTCGTCACCGCGCCGAACGGCAAGGTCGCGGTCACCGGCGAGGCGACCGTGGTCGCCGTGCCGACCGCCTGGTACTCCATCGACGAGGGTGCGACCTCGGAGTGGAGCGCCGAAGCTCGACGACTGATCCGTCGTCGAACCGGGTGACGGATGCGCCGACCCCCCACGGCCGCATCCGTCGCCCGCCCCAGACGACCGCCCCGGGTACCGCAATTCCGTGCCGGCACCCGGGGCGGTCCCCCATGTCGCGGAGCGTGATGCGCGCGTCCGCTGCGACCGCTCGTCACGCTCCCGTGAAGACCAGCCAGAGCAGCACGCCGTTCAGCGTGATCAGGAAGACGGATGCCGCGATGCCCGCCGCGGTCGTCGCCCAGTGGTTCCGCCACTGGCCGAGCACGCCCGCCTTCGCGGTGAGGGCGACGAGCGGCACGAGCGCGAACGGGATGCCGAACGAGAGCACGACCTGGCTGAGCACGAGCGAGAGCGTGGGGTCGAAGCCGAGCCAGAGGATCGCGAGCGCCGGGATCAGCGTGACGAGCCGGCGGAGGATCAGCGGCACCCGCACGCGCAGCAGGCCGTACATGATCTCGGCGCCGGCGTAGGCGCCGACCGAGGTCGATGCGAGACCCGAGGCGAGGAGGCCGACCGCGAAGAGCGTCGCGATGGCCGGCCCGAGCGCCGCGCCGAATGCGGCGTAGGCGCCCTCGAGGCTGTCGGTGCCCTCGACGCCCGAGAGGTTCACGGCCGCGAGCAGGAGGATGCAGAGGTTCACGGTTCCGGCGATCGCCATGGCGATGGACACGTCCCAGCGGGTCGCGCGGATGAGCAGGTTGGTCGGCACGGCCGTGGCGGTGCCGGGGAGGAGCTCCGGCGTCGCATCCGTGCCGCGCCGGATGCCGAAGCCGTGCCACGCGCCGCGCGTGCCCCCGCCGGCCTGCTCGCCCCGGTGGGTCGCGAACCGGTCGCGGCTCAGCGCCGAGTGCGCGTAGATGGCGTGCGGCATGATCGTCGCACCGAGGATCGACGCGGCGAGCAGCACCGAGTTCGCGTCGGCGAAGCGCGGCACGAGACCGCGAGCAGGCCGGCGGGGTCGGGCGGGGCGACGAACACGCCGACGCGTGAACCCGATCGCGATGATCACGAGCAGGCCCATGATCACGAACTCGAAGGTGCGCGGGCCGCGCCGTGACTGGAGGATGAGCAGCACGATCGAGACCGTGCCCGTGATGACGCCGCCCCAGATGAGCGGGACGCCGAACAGCAGGTACAGCGCGACCGCACCGCCGATCACCTCGGCGAGGTCGGTGGCCATGGCGACGAGCTCGGCCTGCAGCCAGTAGGCGCGGCGTGCCCACGCGGCTGCGGATGCGCCCGCCGAGCACCTCGGGAAGGCTCCGCCCGGTCACGATGCCGAGCTTCGCCGACAGGTACTGGATGAGCCAGGCCATGACGTTGCCGAGCACCACGACCCACACGAGCAGGTAGCCGTACTGCGCGCCCGCCGTCATGTTGCTGGCGACGTTGCCCGGGATCGAGGTAGGCGACGCCCGCCACGAGCGCCGGGCCGATCAGCCAGGCGAGGCGCGGCACCGAGGGGGCGGTCGGGCCGCCGGCGCGGCGACTCGTCGGCCGCGACGGATGCCGCGAGGTCGGCGGGCCCGCGGGCTCCGGCTCGTGCTCGGCCGTCGGCGCGTCGTCGCGCTCGCCGGCGAGGGGATCGGGGGCGGTTCGGGGCCGCGTCGCTGCGGCATCCGGAGATTTCGGCATACCGAAAGATTACACATATTTCGGCGAACCGAAAACCCGCCGCGCGGGCGGATGTCACCCGTTCGCGGGTAACCGGCTCAGGTGGCAGAGGAGTAGGGTTCCCAGACATCGGGCGGTCACCCGGGGGCACTGGCGTTCCGACCCGAGGGGCGCTTCTGGCCGTTCGTCTCTACAAGGAGGTGGACCCATGAAGCGAGCCGTCATCGGCTGCATCGTCGCACTCGGACTCGTGGTCGGAGGCGGCGCAGGAGCGGCCTTCGCCGGCGAGACCAACGGCAAGGGCGACCCGATCCCGGAGCGGACAAGGCCAGCTCGGCCTGCGCGTTCTCAGGCCAGGACCTGCCCGACGCGGAGGAGAACCAGCCGCCGGAGTTCAACGACGACTTCGTCACGGGCGGGCACGTGCAGAGCTACGGCAAGTACGTCAGCCACGGACTCAAGGGCGTCGTCCCGTCGCCGGGCGACGCCTGCCGCGGCAACGTCGAGTTCGGCGGGTAGCCATCGCGAACCCGCGACACGGAGTCGGCCCCGGCGCCATGCGCCGGGGCCGTCTCCGCGCCCGGTAGCGTTGCAGCGTGACCCACGAGAGCGACGCGCCGGGCCCCGAGCCCGAGCACGCCGAGCCCACCGTGCCGCAGGGCGTGGGCCCGTGGCCCGGCGGCCGAGCGGCGTGGCCCGACGATCCGCGTTACGACCCCGAGCTGCTCGAGCACGGCGACGCCCGCAACGTGGTCGACCGCTACCGGTACTGGCGCATGGACGCGATCGTCGCCGACCTCGACACGCGGCGGCATCCGTTCCACGTCGCGATCGAGAACTGGCAGCACGACCTCAACATCGGCTCGATCGTGCGCACCGCGAACGCGTTCGCCGCCGAGACCGTGCACATCATCGGCCGCCGCCGGTGGAACAAGCGCGGCGCGATGGTCACCGACCGCTACCAGCACCTGGCCTATCACCCGGATGTCTCCGACTTCGTCGCGTGGGCGCGCGCGGAGGGCCTGCCGATCATCGCGGTCGACAACGTCGAGGGATCACGTCCCGGTCGACGACGTCGAGCTCCCCGAGCGGTGCGTGCTGCTCTTCGGCCAGGAGGGACCGGGCCTGAGCGATGCGGCGCTCGCCGCCGCCGACCACGTGGTGGAGATCACGCAGTACGGCTCGACCCGCTCGATCAACGCCAGCGCGGCCGCCGCGATCGTCATGCACGAGTGGGTGCGCAGGCACGCTCGTCGCTGAGCTCGGCCTCGGCCTCGACCGCTTCGGCCTCGGCGTCGGCCTCGCTCGGCCTCGGCCTCGGCCGGCGCGGCCGTCGCTCGTGACCGGGCGGGTTCCATGGGCGCCGTGCGCGCTCGCGCGGCCCGCAGCACGAGGAGCCCTCCGGTGATCATGAGCACGACGACGATCGCGGTGCCGCCGAACAGGGCGAGCGGACCCCCGACCTCGTACGCGACGCCCGAGAGCGCCGCGGCGATCGTGGCGGTGAGCAGGCCGAACGCCCGCATGAGGCCCTGCGAGGCCCCCGCCCTGGCGGCGGGCACCGCCTGCGCCATCGCGGCGGCCGCGCCGATGAACGCGAGCGCCTGGCCGGTCGACTCGACGAACCCGACGCCCGTCGCGACCCAGGGGTTGCCGATCACGCCGTAGAGCGCCACGATCGGCACGAGCACGACGGCGCCGCGCACGAACGCCGAGACCCCTCCGCGGCGGTCGGCGAGCCGGCCGGCCCAGCCCGCGACGAGCGCGAAGGGCACCGCGAACAGCGTGTAGCTGAGCGCCGTGAGCCACTCGCTCGCACCGATGTCGGCCATGAACCGCGGCCAGATGCCGTCGTAGGCCCCGGTCGGCACCATCACGGCGCCGTAGAGCAGCAGCACGCCGACGACGAGCGGCGAACGCAGCAGGTCGAAGCTCACGCGGGGCGGTCGCGCCACGGGGTCGGCGGATGCCGCGGCGCCGTGGACCCCCGTCGCACCTGCCGCCGCGGCATCCGTCGTCTGGCCGGTCGCCGCCGCGCGCTCACGGAACGTCAGCGCGACCGGGATCACCCCGAGCAGCACCACCGCGCCCGACCACGCGAGGATGGTGCCGGGGGTGGTGAACGCGATCGAGAGGCCCGAGGCGAGCGGGCCGAGGGAGACGCCCGCGAGCTCGGCGGCGCCGAGGCGGCCGAGCGACTCGCCGGCGCGTGCGGGGTCTGCGCGCACGAGGAGCGCGCTCGCGGCGGCCATGAACACGCCGAAGCCGAAGCCGCCGAGTGCGCGTCCGGCGACGAGGTGCCAGGCATCGGTGGCGAGGGCCGAACCGAGCAGCGCGGCGGCCATCAGCAGCACGCCGACGACGCCCATCGTGCGCGCGCGTCCGCGGTCGGCGTAGGGCGCGACGATGAGCTCGGCGGCGAGGGAGGCCGCGAACCCCGCCGCGGCGACGAAGCCGATGTCGGCGGTCGAGATGCCGAGCTGCGACTGCAGCGACGGCAGCAGGGGGAAGATGACCATGGCGCCCGAGGACATCAGCACGGTCGCCGTGACCACGCCGATGGTCAGGCGCCGCCGGTTGCGGTCGACCGCGTCGCGCTGCACGCCCTCTCTTGTCCGCATGGACAACAAGATACCACTCGTTGTCCGCTTGGACAAGAGCGGTACGATGGACGCATGGTGACCCGCCTCGACCCCGCGGCGCGGCGCGAGCAGATCCTCGCCGCGACGCTGCAGCTCGTGGCACGCGACGGCTTCGCACGGGTCACGCTGCGCGACGTCGCCGCCGAGGTCGGCGTCGTGCACGGCCTCATCCGCCACTACTTCCCCACCCGCGAGCAGCTCATGGCCGCCGCCTTCGACGCCGCGGTGCTCTCCGAGCTCGAGAACGACGAGGAGGTCGCCGAGCGCGTGGAGCCCGTCGTGGCGCTCGCCGACTGGCTGACCTCCACCCCCCGCGACCACTACCTCGTCTGGGTCGACGCGTGGAGCGAGGCGCCGCGCAACCCCGAACTGCTCGCCGCCCTCAGGCGGCATCATCGCGATTGCGAGCGGCGGCTCGCGCGCATCATCGAACGGCTCGACGCCGAGGCCGCGGCGTCACGCGACGACCCGGCATCCGACGCACGCATGCTCACCGCGCTCGCCGACGGCATCGCGGTGCAGCACCACGTGATCGGCATCCTCACCCGGGAGGAGGCCGACCGCGTGTGTCTACGGCGCCGCCGAGGAGCGTCTCGGCCTCGCGCCCGGCACGCTGGCGCGCTCGCGCCCCACGGCCGTGCGCGGGCAGTGGGCCGCGAGCGCCGGCGCGTAGCTGCGGCATCCGCGTCGTCGTCGTCGCCGAACACCCTGCGCCTCCGCGTCCCTCGACTGGCGCGGTCGACGAGCGCCGCCGTAGCGTGGGGTCATGGCCGACCAGAACGATCGCGGTGTCCCCGTGACCTCGGCCGACGAGCTCGAGGCGATCGTCGGCACCCCCGAGGCGCGCACGGCGCACAAGGAGCGCGACCGCCTCCACGCGGTCGATCGTGCGTGGCTCGCGGTCGCCCCGCTCGCCTTCGTCGCGACCGCCGACGAGCACGGCTCGCTCGACGTGTCGCCGAAGGGCGATCCGGGCGGGTTCGCGGTGGTGCTCGACGACACGACCATCGCGATCCCCGAGCGGCCCGGCAACCGGCGCGCCGACGGATTCCACAACATCCTCCGCAATCCGCACGTCGGACTCGTCTTCGTGATCCCGGGCCGCGGCGACACCCTGCGCATCAACGGCCGGGCGACGATCGTGCGGGACGCGCCGTTCCTCGACGAGATGGTCGTGCGCGGGCACCGGCCGGCGCTCGCGCTCCTCGTCGACGTCGAGGAGGTGTTCTTCCACTGCTCGAAGGCGTTCCTGCGCTCGAAGGCCTGGCAGCCCGACACCTGGACGCCCGACGCCGCGCCCCGCCGCGCCGTGATCGCCCAGGCGGTCGAACGACCGGGCGACTCGCTCGACGTGCTCGACGAGTACTACGGCCCCTCCTACGCGGATCGCATCTACGGCTGAGCCCGCGGCCGAGCCGCTGCGAGCGGTGCCGCCGCCCGCTCCCGCGCCGCGTGTCGGCGGGTCGCGCACCCGCCCGCGCACGAGACTTGACCCGATGCCCGTCGTCGACAACGCGATCTACCAGGGCGGCCGCCGGGTCGCCACCCCCGCCTCGCTCGAGGAGACGTTCGAGACCCGTGAGGCGCACGGCGGCTTCGCGTGGATCGGCCTCTATCGACCGACCGACGACGAGCTCGACGCCCTCGCGAGCGAGTTCGGACTGCACCCGCTCGCCATCGAGGACACGAAGAAGGGCCATCAGCGCGCGAAGCTCGAGCGCTACGGCGACACGCTGTTCGTCGTGCTGCGTCCCGCGCGCTACCTCGACGACGTGGAGCAGGTCGAGTTCGGCGAGCTGCACGTCTTCATCGGCCCCGACTTCGCCATCTCGATCCGCCACGCGGAGTCGCCCGACCTCGCACGCGTGCGTCGTCGCCTCGAGTCCTCGCCCGACCTGCTCGCCAAGGGCCCGGAGGCCGTGCTCTACGCCGTGCTCGACGAGGTCGTCGACGAGTACTCGCCCGTCGACGCCGGCCTCGAGAACGACATCGACGAGATCGAGGAGCAGCTCTTCTCCGGCGACCCGGAGGTCACGCGGCGCATCTACGACCTCGCGAGCGAGGTGATGGAGTTCCAGCGCGCCACCCGCCCGCTCGTCGCCATGTTCGACGCGCTCGAGCGCGGGTTCGAGAAGTACGCCGTCGACCTCGAGCTGCAGCGGTACCTGCGCGACGTGAAGGACCACGTGATCCGCATCGTGGAGCGCGGCGACACGTTCCGCCAGCTGCTGCAGAACGCGCTCCAGGTGCATTCCACCCTCGTGGCCCAGCGCCAGAACGAGGAGATCCGCGTGCTCTCCGAGACGGCCCTCGCGCAGAGCGAGCAGTCGAAGAAGATCTCGAGCTGGGCCGCGATCATCTTCGCGCCGAGCCTCGTCGCCGCGGTCTACGGCATGAACTTCGTCTACATGCCCGAGCTCGACGAGCCGTGGGGCTACCCGTTCGCCGTCGCGCTCATGCTCGGCTTCGCCGGCGGGCTCTACCTGGTCTTCAAGCGCCGCGGCTGGCTCTGAGCGGATGCCGCGGGGCGCCCGCGCGGCGACCGGACGTCGACTTCGCGCGGATGCGGCATCCGTCCTTCCCGCGGCATCCGATCGCGGTTACCGTTGGGGCATGACCGAGATCACCGACGATCTGCCCGCCCGCCTGCTGCACGAGGAGCACGCCGGATGGAAGGCGATCCTCGACGGTCGCGGCGGCGAGCACTACCAACGCTCGATGACCCGCGACGCGCTCATGGTGGTGGAGGGGGCGATGCTCGGCCGCGACGAGATCCTCGCCGCGTTCCGCAGCACGCCGCCGCTGGGAGTCGTACGAGCTGCACGAGCCCGCCGTCATCCGACTCGGCGATCGGGCCGGCATGGTCGTCTACCGTGCGGTCGCGCGGCGCGGCGGCGACACCGTGAACCTCCGCATGTCCACGACGTACCTCTACGACGACGGCGCGTGGCACGTGGCCGCGCACCAGCAGACGCCCGCCTGACGCGTCCGGCGCCAGCGCGTCAGAGGTTCGCGAGCCCCGCCCCGATGATGACCACGCCGATGAGGAGCACGATGAGCGACGGTCACCGTGGCGCTGTTGTGCGCGAGCCAGTCCTTCATCTCGAGGAGCCGCGGCTGCGTGCCCTTCCGGTCGACGAGCGACAGGATGACCGGCACGGCGACGGTCAGGGCGCCGATGATCGTGTAGATCGCGATCACGATCGCCGACTCCCCCACCGAGAGGTTCGCGGCGCGGATCGCGAGACCCGCCGCGATGGCCAGGAGCAGGCCCTTCGGCCGGACGTTGAGGGCGAACGCGATGCCGAACGCGCTCCACGGCCCGAGCTTGTCGACCGAGGACAGCCACTTCGGGAGGGCGTCGGAGGGGTGGCGGCGGGCGCGACGCCACTCGATGATCGCGACCACGACGAGCGCGATGCCGACGAGGATCTCCGCGACGGCGATCGCCGTGGCTTCGCGCCGATCCGACCGCGGAGCCGGGATCACCTGGGCGCCGAGGGTGCAGAGGGTGACGATCACGGCCATGCCGAGCACCCACCCGATGAGGAACGGCAGCGCCGTCTTCGTGCCCTTCGGCGAGAGCAGGATGACGATCGTCGCCATGATCGGCACCGAGCTGATCGCCACGGCGAGCGCGATCGGGAGGATGTGGCCGATCGCCTGCGAGCATCCGTCATCCCCTTCCGCTACTGCAGCGCCGACGTGAGCCGTGCGACGCCGTCGAGGAACGTGGCGGAGGCGGGCTCGCGCTGCCACTCCTCGAGGGTGAGCTCGCGGCCGATGGAGCGGTACCCCTCCTCGACCTCGCGCATCTCCGAGACGAAGGACGCGCCCGCGCACGAGCAGCGAGATCTCGAAGTTGAGGTTGAACGAGCGGATGTCCATGTTGCTCGAGCCGATGACCGCCACGTCGTCGTCGATCGACAGGTGCTTGGCGTGCAGGATGAACGGGCCCGGGTACAGCCAGATGCGCACGCCGGCGCGCAGCAGGTCGCTGTAGTACGAGCGCTGGGCGTGCCACACCGAGCCCTGGTCGCCGATCTCGGAGACGAACAGCTGCACGTCGAGGCCGCGGAACTTCGCCGAGGTGATGGCGTACATCATGGCCTCGTCGGGCACGAAGTACGGGCTCGTGATGATGACCCGCTCCTGGGCGGACGACACGAGCGAGAGGAACAGGCGCAGGTTGTTCTCGCCCTCGTACGCGGGACCGCTCGGCACGACCTGGCAGACCAGCGCGTCGGGCGACGGGTCGGCGGGAACCGCCGCGGCCGGCACGTTCTCCTCGTCGCCGAGCAGCTCGTCGGTCTCGCTGTACCAGTCCGACAGGAACACCGCGTTGATGCGCGGTCACCGTCGGCCCGGTCACCCGGGTCACCAGCTCCTGCCACTGCAGGCCGCGCTTCAGGTTCTTCTCCGAGTCGTAGCTGCGGTCGATGAGGTTCTGCGACCCGGTGTACCCGACCAGGCCGTCGACGACGACGAGCTTGCGGTGGTTGCGCAGGTCGGGGCGCTGGTACTTGCCCTTCGTCGGCTGCACGGCGAGCATGTAGCTCCACTTCACGCCGATGCGGTCGAGCTCGGCGATGGTCGCCGCGTGCAGCGGAGACGCGCTTGGACGCCACGTAGTCGAGCAGCAGGCGCACCACGACGCCGCGCTGCACGGCTCGCTCCATCGCGGCGAAGAACCCCTTGGTGGTGTCGTCGAGGGCGACGATGAAGAACTCGACGTGCACGAATCGCGTCGCCGTGTCGATGTCGGCGGCCATCGCGTCGATCGACGCCGCGGTAGTCGCCGATGAGCCGCGCCGAGTTGCCGCCGACCGCGGGCAGCGCGCCGAGCCTGCGGTTCTGCTCGACGACCGAGGCGAACCACGCCGGCCACTCCGCGCGGCCGTCGGGCGAGGTCGAGGCGGTCGCTGCGCTCGGCGATCATCCGGTTGATCTCCAGTCTGCCGCTCACGCCGCGCCTTCGGCAGCTTGGGGCTGCCGATCAGCAGGAACAGGATGATGCCGACGAACGGGATCAGGAAGATCGCGAGGAGCCAGGCCATCGCGGCGGTGGGCTTGCGATCGCGGGGGATGATGATGAGCGCCGCGATCCGGATGGCCAGGTCGGCGAGCACGAGCACCCAGCCGATGATCGTCGCGGTCTCGGCGCTCACGCCGGGCCACCCGTTCGGTGCATGGGACCACCGGCCATCGCGCCCTCCCAGTACGGTCGCGCCGGCCGTCGCTCAGTAGCGCCCGCCGGTCAGTCGTCTGAGTATGGCACCGCCGCCGCCCGCGTGAAAGGGCGGCGGCCGGGGCGTCGCGTCAGTCGGTGCCGAGGTCGAACGCGGCGCGCCTCGTTCGCGGCATCCGTCGCCGCCTCGAGGTCGGTCTCGACCTCGCCCGCGGTGATCTCGGCGGCCTCGCCCGCCTTCAGGTCGCCGACGAGCTCGGCGGTCGCCCCGCCGACGATGCCCTGCATCGCGTACTGCTCGAGCCGCGCGCGGGAGTCGGCGATGTCGAGGTTGCGCATCGTGAGCTGCCCGATGCGGTCCTCGGGGCCGAACGCGGCGTCGCCGACGCGCTCCATCGAGAGCTTCTCGGGGTGGTAGCTGAGCGCGGGACCCTGCGTGTCGAGGATCGTGTAGTCGTCGCCGCGGCGCAGGCGCAGCGTGACCTCGCCGGTGACCGCGGAGCCGACCCAGCGCTGGATCGACTCGCGCAGCATGAGCGACTGCGGGTCGAGCCAGCGGCCCTCGTACATGAGGCGGCCGAGGCGGCGGCCCTCGGCGTGGTAGTTCGCGATGGTGTCCTCGTTGTGGATCGCGTTGAGCAGGCGCTCGTAGGCGATGTGCAGCAGCGCCATGCCCGGGCGCCTCGTAGATGCCGCGGCTCTTCGCCTCGATGATGCGGTTCTCGATCTGGTCGGATGCCGCCGAGCCCGTGCCGGCCGCCGATCGCGTTCGCCTCGTAGACGAGGGCCACGGCGTCGGCGAACTCCGCGCCGTTGATCGCGACGGGCCGGCCCGGCCTCGAAGCGGACCGACACCTCCTCGGTGGCGACCTCGACGTCGTCGCGCCAGGCGGCGACGCCCATGATCGGCTCGACGATGTCGAGCCCGGTGTCGAGGTGCTCGAGCCGCTTCGCCTCGTGGGTGGCGCCCCAGATGTTCGCGTCGGTCGAGTACGCCTTCTCGGTGGAGTCGCGGTAGGGGAAGCCGCGGGCGACGAGCCACTCGCTCATCTCCTTGCGGCCGCCGAGCTCGGTGACGAACGCGGCGTCGAGCCACGGCTTGTAGATGCGCAGCCGCGGGTTGGCCATGAGGCCGTAGCGGTAGAACCGCTCGATGTCGTTGCCCTTGTAGGTGGAGCCGTCGCCCCAGATGTCGACGCCGTCCTCCTTCATGGCGCGCACGAGCAGCGTGCCGGTGACGGCGCGGCCGAGCGGCGTGGTGTTGAAGTAGGTCTTGCCGCCCGAGCGGATGTGGAACGCGCCGCACTGCAGGGCCACGAGGCCCTCCTCGACGAGCGGGGCCTTCGCGTCGACGTGGCGCGCGATCTCGGCGCCGTACTCCTTCGCGCGGCTGGGGACCGCCGCGATGTCGGGCTCGTCGTACTGCCCGATGTCGGCCGTGTAGGTGCACGGCACGGCGCCCTTCTCGCGCATCCACGCGACCGCCACCGAGGTGTCGAGGCCGCCGGAGAAGGCGATGCCGACGCGTTCGCCGACGGGCAGGCTGGAGAGGACTTTCGACATGCCCTCCAGCCTACTTGGGCGGCATCTTGCACGACGACGCCGCCGGGTGTCCAGCCCGTGCGCCCCCCGCACGGGGGGCACTAGACTCGCGCCACCGGTCGCGCGGCACCAACGACGCCGCCGCTCGTCGCATCCTCTGGACGGCCCGGGCCGCCGACCGACCCGGTCGGCGGTGCTACTCGCATCGAACGGAGAACTGGATGAAGAACCACAAGGTGATCGGCGCGGTATCCGCCGCCGCCCTCGCCGTCGGCCTCATGGGCGCGGCCGTCGCCCCCGCGGCAGCGGCGTCCGGCCCCGAGATCCACGTACCTCGTGCTCGCGCCGCAGGGCAAGAGCACCGACAAGGCCGCGGCGCGCGTCGCGGCGGCCGGCGGCACCGTCGTCGCCGCCTACGACCAGATCGGCGTGCTCGTCGCGCGGTCGACGAGCACCGCGTTCGCCGGCGCGGTCGCCGGCGCGGGCGTCGAGTCGGTCGCCTCGACCGACGGGCTCGGCACGACGCTCATCGACGACGAGGTCGTCGAGGCGGTCGACACGGCCGCGGTCGAGGCCACCGGCGACCCGACGGCCGAGCCCTGTGGAGCGCGCAGTGGGACATGCAGCAGATCGACGTCGCCGAGGCGCACGCCGTCACGACCGGCGACCCGTCGATCGTGGTGGGCGTGCTCGACTCGGGCATCGACGCCGACCACCCCGACCTCGCGACGCAGGTCGCGAAGGACCAGAGCGCCTCGTGCCTCGGCGGCGTCGTCGACACGAGCCAGGCGGCGTGGAGCCCGACGAACTCGTCGCACGGCACGCACGTGGCCGGCACGATCGCCGCGGCGATCAACGGCGTCGGCATCGCGGGCGTGGCGCCCGGGCGTGAAGGTGGCATCGGTGAAGGTCGTCAACGACGACGGCTTCATCTTCCCCGAGGCGGCGATCTGCGCGCTACCTCTGGGCCGCCGACCACGGCATGCCGGTCACGAACAACAGCTACTTCATCGACCCGTGGGAGTTCAACTGCGTGAACGACCCGCGGCAGCGCCCGGTCTGGCAGGCCGTGCAGCGCGCGCTCGCGCTACTCCACGGCGAAGGGCACCCTCACGGTGGCCTCGGCGGGCAACAGCAACGTCGACCTGCAGCACAAGTTCACCGACTCGAGCAGCCCGAACGACGGCAGCTCCCCCGTCGAGGACCGCACCATCACCGGCGCGTGCCGCGACCTGCCGGCCGAGGCGCCCGGCGTCGTGACGGTCTCGGCCGTCGGCCCGACCGAGCAGAAGAGCTACTACTCGTCGTACGGCCAGGGCGTCGTCGACGTGACGGCTCCCGGCGGCGACACCCGCTTCCGCACCGGTGGGGCCTCGTCCACCATCACCGACGCCGTGCTCTCGACGGTCCCCGGCGGCGGCTACGGCTACTCGCAGGGCACCTCGATGGCCGGACCGCACGCGGCCGGCGTCGCGGCGCTCGCGCTGTCGGCGCACCCGGGCATGAACCCGGGCCAGCTCGCGTCGTTCCTCGAGCGCACGGCGACGTCGCTCGACTGCCCCGAGGGCGTGTACGAGCCGCGCCCGGGCTACCCGGCGACCTGCACCGGCGGCGAGCGCAACGGCTTCTACGGAGCCGGCAACGTCAACGCGCTCAACGCCGTGCAGTAGCGGCCTGAGCGGATGACGGCCGAGGGGCCGGACCTGATGGTCCGGCCCCTCGTGCGTGCCGGACGACGCCGTCCGCCGGTCCTTCCGGGCCGCGGAAAGGCCCCGCGATAAGGTTGAGTGTGACCGCGAACGAATCAGCACACGAGGGCGAGGCGTCACTCGCCGACGAACCCGAGGTGCGGCAGGCGCTCGCCGAGGCCGATCGCGCATCCGTCGCATCGGTCGTGGCGGGGCATCCGTCGTCACCGCTCGCGTGGGCCGAGCTGGCCGACCTGGCCGACTCCGAGGGCCACTCCATCGACGCGTTCGCCTACGCCGCCGTGGCCGTCGACTTCGCCCGCGAGCAGCTCGCCGCCTCCGGCTGGCAGCCCGGCGCGGCCGTGCCGTGGTCCGACGAGCCCAACCGCGCCTACCTGCGGGCCCTCGACGCGCAGCGCCGCGCCGCGCTCGCGCTCGGCCTCGACGACCAGGCCGCGCGGCTCGCCGACGAGCTCGCCTCCGCCGACGCCGAGGCGCCCGCGCGCATCGCGTCGGAGTTCACGCCCGACCCAGCTCATGCCGATCGTGGCATCCGCCGGCCTCTTCGAGCCGGCCACCGGACTCGACGCCCACACCGGCGAGCCGCTCGCCGAACCCACCGCCGTCGACGCGGCAGGAGAGGACTGACATGCCCGCAGCCGTACTCATCGGAGCGCAATGGGGCGACGAGGGCAAGGGCAAGGCGACCGATCTCCTGGGATCCCGCCTCGACTACGTCGTGAAGTTCAACGGCGGCAACAACGCCGGGCACACCGTGGTCGTGGGCGAGGAGAAGTACGCGCTGCACCTGCTGCCGTCCGGCATCCTCACGCCCGGCGTCACCCCGGTCATCGGCAACGGCGTGGTCGTCGACGTCGAGGTGCTGTTCGAGGAGCTCGAGGGGCTCGAGAGCCGCGGCGTGGATGTCTCGAAGCTGCGCATCTCGGCGAACGCGCACCTCATCACCCAGTACCACCGCACGCTCGACAAGGTCACCGAGCGCTTCCTCGGCAAGCGCCAGATCGGCACCACCGGCCGCGGCATCGGCCCGGCCTACGCCGACAAGATCAACCGCGTGGGCCTGCGCATGCAGGACCTGTTCGACGAGAACATCCTGCGGCAGAAGGTCGAGGGCGCCCTCGACCAGAAGAACCACCTGCTCGTGAAGGTCTACAACCGCCGCGCGATCGGGGTCGACGAGGTCGTCGACGAGCTGCTCGGCTACGTCGACCGCCTGCGCCCGATGGTCACCGACACGTCGCTGCTGCTGCACCAGGCGCTCGAGCGCGGCGAGACCGTGCTCTTCGAGGGCGGCCAGGCCACGATGCTCGACGTCGACCACGGCACCTACCCGTTCGTCACGTCGTCGAACGCCACGAGCGGCGGCGCGGTCACCGGCTCCGGCATCGCGCCGAACCGCATCGACCGGGTCATCGCCGTCGTCAAGGCGTACACGACCCGCGTCGGCGCCGGCCCGTTCCCCACCGAGCTGTTCGACGAGTGGGGCGACTTCCTCACCGAGCGCGGCTTCGAGTTCGGCACCACCACGGGCCGCCGTCGCCGCACCGGATGGTACGACGCGCCCATCGCCCGCTACGCGTCGCGCATCAACGGCGTCACCGACTTCGTGCTCACGAAGCTCGACGTGCTCACGGGCCTCGAGCGCATCCCGGTCGCGGTCGCGTACGAGGTCGACGGCCAGCGCGTTCGACGAGGTGCCCGTCTCGCAGTCGGACTTCCACCACGCGGTGCCGGTCTACGAGGAGTTCCCCGGCTGGAGCGAGGACATCTCGGGCGCCCGCGAGTTCTCCGAGCTGCCCGCGAACGCCCAGGCCTACGTGCGCGAGCTCGAGGCGATGAGCGGCTCGCGCATCTCCGCGATCGGCGTCGGCCCCGGCCGCGAGGAGATCGTGCAGCTGCACGACCTGCTCGACTGACGTCGCTGCGTCGGCGCGCTCAGGGGCGGGTCTGCGACACGGCGTCCTCGACCCACGCCTTGAGGTTCGCGAGCTGCACGCCGTCCTCGCGGGCGATCGCCCCGCGGATCACCGGGGCGAGCAGCGTCATGATCCCGCGCGTGCCGACCAGCGCCTCGAGCCCGACGATGGTCGTGCCGGCGGATGCCGCGGGATGCACCGTGTACGTGTAGTCGGCCGTCACGCCGCCGACCACGCTGCGCAGCGTGAGCGAGCGTCCCGCCTCGACCGCGGCGATCGGTCGACGTGCGCTCCTTCCCGCGCGCGACGAACCGCAGCACCGTGCCCGGCGCGAGCGGCCCCTCCGCGCGCATCGACTCGACGCCGGGCATCCAGCGAGGCGCGTCGGACCAGTCGGTCAGCCGCGACCACACCGCGTCGGGGGCGACGCCGATGGCCTGCTCGTCGGTGAATGCCGTCTTCATGGTGACCTCCCGGGCTCCTCCGCAGGCTAGACCGGCGCACGCGGCATCCGATTGGATGGATTTCACCGGAAGGGCGGCCAGTGGAGTACGCGCAGCGTGAGGTGCACGGCCCGCTCGCCGCCGCGGTGCGCGAGCTGTGGTTCCTGCGCGGGCCGCGGCCGGCGCGATTCGAGCGCATCTTCCCGCTGACCGACGTGCACCTCATCGTCAACCTGTCGCCGCAGCCGTACCGGGTGCTCGATGCAGCGGATGCCGCGTGGCGCGAGCCTCGGGCCCGCCTTCTGCTCGGGGCTGCGGTCGCGATTCGTGGTGAGCGAGGCGCCCGATCCCATCGTGAACGCGGGCGCCGTGGTGCGGCGCCGACGGACTGCCGCTGCTCGGCCTGGACCCCCGGGCGCTGGCGAGCGGCGTGACCTCGCAGCCGTGGTTCGACGGCCCGGCCGCGCTCGGGCCCGACGCGGCGGGCGACACGGTGCTCGACGCGATCGAGGCGGCGCTCACCGCGCGGCTGCGGTCGAGCCCCGGTCCCGACGCCGCCGTGCGCGACGCGATCGCACGACTCGACGCCGACCCCTCGCTGCCGATCGGGCTGCTCGCGGCCGACGCGGGGCTGCGGCATCCGGCGTTCGTGGCGCGGTTCAAGCGGGCGACCGGGCTCGACCCCCAAGCGGTACGCGGAGCTCGTGCGGTTCCATCGCCTGATCGATCGCACGCCCGTTGCCCGGTGTCGCGGCGTGGAGCGAGCTCGCCGCCGACGGCGGCTACTACGACCAGTCCCACGTCATCCGGGACTTCAAGCGGTTCTCGGGCTACACGCCGGCCGAGTACCACCGGCGGGTGAGCGCGGCCGGTCCCGACGCCGTGCGGTTCGTGCCCGACCCCGCGGCCGCCTTCCGCTGACGGCCGCGGCCCGAGCCGGCGCCGGGCACGACGAAGGGGGCGGATGCCGCGTCGCTGCGACATCCGCCCCCTTCGGTCGATCGGCGGCCTACGGCTCGGTGCCGATCGACTTGTCGATGTTGTCGCGCACGTCGTCGATCTTGGCGTCGTGCTCGTCGGGCGTGACCTTCTTGGCCGCCTCGGCGACGCCGTCGAGGACCTTGTCGCTGATGTCCTCGGCCTGCTCGCTGTTCAGCGCCTCGTTGATCGTGTCCTTGTTCTCCTCGACGAAGTCCTGTGCCTTCTTCGTCAGGTCGTCCAGCGCACCCATATCCCCCACACCTTCCATCGTCGGAACACTGCTCTCGTCATCGTATGTCGCCCGCTCGGGTGACGGAAGGCGCTGCCGGACGTCGAGGCAGCCGCCGAACGGGCGGTCCGGGCCGGGCCCGCCGGATCGGCGTGTCGGGCCGGGCCCGCCGCACGTCGATGCTGCGATGCGCGCGCCGCCCGTGCCGCGTCGTGGCAGACTCGACGGGTGACCGCCACGCCGCCCCGCCGACGAGCCGCTCGTCGGCCGCTTCATCCGCCTGACGCCGTTCAGCGAAGCCGACATCCCCGACGCTCGACCGGGCCCTCCGACACCCCGAGGTGTTCGCCGGCGGCTTCGGCGGCGGCCCGGCCGGGCTGCCCGCCGACGCCGACGCGTTCGACGCCTTCGCCCGCGCGTACTAGTCGGGCGGGCCGTCGGCGATGCCGTGGACCGTGCGCCTCGAGGGCGGGCCCGACGACGGCACGGTCGTCGGCGCGACGAAGCTCGGCGACCTCGACCTGCCCAACGAGTCGGCCCACATCGGCTGGACCGCCTACGACCCGCGGGTCTGGGGCACCGCGGTGAACCCCGAGGCGAAGCTGCTGCTGCTCGGGCTCGCGTTCGACCACGGATTCGGCCGCGTGAAGCTGCAGGCCGACGCGCGCAACGACCGTTCGCGCGCCGCGATCCTGAAGCTGGGCGCGCAGTTCGAGGGCATCGCCCGCCGGCACAAGCCGCGAGCCGACGGCTCGTGGCGCGACTCGGCGGTCTACTCGGTCACCGTCGACGACTGGCCCGTCGGTGCGCGCCGGCCTGAAGCGCGGCTCGCGGCCCGGCAGGCGAGCCCGTGCGGCTCGACGTCAGCCCGCGAGGTTGATCGCGCCGTCGACGATCGCGGCGACGCCCCCGAGGTAGGCGATCACGATCACCGCGGTGCGGGCGGCCGGTGGCTGATCCGCGTCCCGAGCACGTCGCCGAGCACGAGGCCGACGAGCAGCGCGGCGATCGAGACGGGCCAGACGCCGGGATCGCACCTCGGGCGGCGCCCACCCCGTCGCGGCGAGCTTGCCGAGGAGCGAGCTCGAGGCCGATGACGACGAAGTACGGCTGCGCGGTGGCCGCGAACGCGGCCTGCGGCCATCGGGTGGCGACCGCGTAGATGCTGAGCGCCGGTCCGCCGACCCCGGCCGCCGCGTTCATGAACCCGGATGCCGCGCCGGTGACGATGGCCGGCGCGCGGCCGGTCGCGACGTGCTCGGTGCGCGTGACCACGCAGCGAGATCGTCAGGGCGACGACCACGAGGATGCCGATGCCGAGCTGCAGCACCGGCCCCGGGAGTCGCGCCGCGACGAGCGCGCCCGCCCCGGTGCCGACGACGGCCGGGCACGACGAGCCAGCCGAATCGCGACCAGTCGATGAATCGCCACACGCGCGGCAGGATGAGCAGCGACGAGAGCACCGCGCAGGCGTTCACGATGATGACGCCGTCGAAGGGGCCGAGCAGGACGACGAGCGCCGGCGCCGCGATGAGCGCGAAGCCCATGCCGGTGACCCGCTGGGCGAACGCGCCCGACGAGCACCGAGACGGCGACGGGCAGGAGCACCGGGGAAGTCTAGCGCGCCGGCGCTCGGCCGCGACCGGCGGTGTGCTCGGGCACGTGCAGCCGCGTGAGGAACGCGTCGGTGCCGCGCGGGCACGCCGCGGCGGTCGCCGCGCGACACGAGCACGGTCACGAGCACGGCGAGCGGCACGGTCCAGGCCGCGGGCTGCTCGAGGAACGGGCGGATGCCGGGCACCGAGCGCCGAGAGCGCCGCGCCGCCGAGGATCGCCCCGCCCGACAGCACCGCGCCGGTGACCATGCCGGCGATCGCGCCGCGCGCGGTGAGGCCGCGCCACCAGATGCCGAGGATGAGCATGGGGCACAGCGTCGACGCGGTGAACGCGAACACGAGCCCGACGCTGCCGGCGAGGCCCGTCGACTCGGTCGCGAGCGCGACGACGAGCGGCACGAACGACGAGATCACCGCGGCGATGCGGAAGCCGCGCACGCTGCCGCCGAGGAGGTCCTGGCTGATCACGCCCGCGAGCGAGACCACGAGCCCCGACGAGGTCGAGAGGAACGCGGCGAACGCGCCGGCGATGACGAGCGCGGTGAGCACGTCGCCGAGCGGGCCCGGCACCAGCCGGTCGGGCAGCAGCAGGACGAGCGCGTCGGACTCGCCGGGCGCGGCGAGGTCGGGCGCGAAGGCCCGGCCGAGGAACCCGAACGCCGTCGGGAACAGGTAGAACACCGAGAGCAGCACGAGCACGATCACGGTCGTGCGGCGGGCCGCGACGCCGTCGGGGTTCGTGTAGAACCGCACCAGCACGTGCGGCAGGCCGAGCGTGCCGAGGAGCAGCGCCACCATCAGCGAGACCGTGCGGTACACGTCGAGGTCGCCGGGCCCGGCCGCCGTCGGGAACGCCTCGGCGGGCGTCAGCTGCGCGGGCGGCTCGCCGCCGTTCACCACGAGCAGCAGCGCGATCACCGGCACCGCGAGCGCCGTGAGCTTCAGCCAGAACTGGAACGCCTGCACGAACGTGATCGAGCGCATGCCGCCCGCCGCCACGACGACGGCGACGATCACCGCGACCGCCAGCGACCCCGCCCAGGCCGGCAGGCCCGGTCGTGATCCGCACCGTCAGCGCCGCGCCCTGCAGCTGCGGCACGATGTAGAACCAGCCGATCACGATCACGAGCATGCTCGTGACGCGGCGCGCCCACTCCGACTCGAGCCGCGCCTCGGTGAAGTCGGGGATCGTGTACGCGCCCGAGCGGCGCAGCGGCGCCGCGACGAACAGCAGCAGCATCAGGTAGCCGGCGGTGTAGCCGATCGGGAACCACAGCGCCGCCGACCCGGTGAGCAGGATGAGCCCGGCGATGCCGAGGAACGACGCGGCCGAGAGGTACTCGCCGCCGATCGCCGAGGCGTTCCACCACGGCCGCACGGTGCGGCGACGCGACGTAGAAGTCGCTCGTCGTGCGCGAGACCCGCAGCCCGTAGAACCCGATGAGCGCCGAGGCGACGGCGACCACCGTGATCGCCGTGTAGCCGATCGCGGGGTTCACTCGTCCTCCGTGAGCGAGCGGTAGCGGGCCTCGTTGCGCGAGGCGGCGCGCACGTAGAGCGCGCCGACGGTGATCGCGAGCGGGTAGACGCCGACGCCGAGCAGCAGCCACGACAGCGGCACGCCGAGCACGAACGTGTCGTCGAGCTCGGGCACGACCGCGATCGCCAGCACGAACGAGCGCGGTCGCCACCGCGAAGCCCACCGCGAACACGATCCCGAGCCGCAGCTGCGACCGGATCAGCGAGCGCACGTAGACCCCGGCGATGTCGCTCGTCGGCGCGTCGCGTCCGTGCGCCGTCGGGCGAGCGGATGCCGCGGCCGAGCCCGCGCGCGGCGCCGTCACCCGCACGCGCGGCGGCGCCGACGTCGGCGCCGATGCGGCGTCGCCGCCTGCGCGGTCTCGACGGCTCGGGCCCGTCGGCGCGACCGATCGGCGCGGCGCCTGCCCGCGGCATCCGCCCGCTCGTCGCTCATGGCCGCGGCCGGATCGTCGCCGCCTCGAGCCGCTCGCGCAGGGCGGGCAGCAGCCGCCGGCTGACCGGCAGCTCGGCCGCGCCGACCGCGACGCTCGGGTGGTCGCCGCCGAGCCGGATGCGGCGTGAGGTGCCCGATCGCGACGAGGTACGAGCGGTGGATGCGCACGAACGCGTCGGCCCACTGCCGCTCGAGGTCGGACATCGGCACGCGCACGAGGTAGCTCGCCTCCTCGGTGTGCAGGCGGGCGTAGTCGCCCTGCGCCTGCACGTAGCGCACCTCGTCGCGGCGGATCATGCGGGTGGTGCCGCCGAGGGTCACGGCGATCATCTCGGGCTGCGGCTCGGATGCCGCGGCGCCGGCCTGTGCGGCGGCGCCGGCCTTGAGCGCCTCGACGATGCGGCTGACCGAGCGGTGCAGGCGCTCGGTGCGCACCGGCTTCAGCAGGTAGTCGACGGCGGCGAGGTCGAACGCCTCGAGCGCGCCCTCCTCGTCGGCGGTCACGAACACGAGCGCGGGGCGGCGCTCGAAGCGCGCCATGCGCGCGGGCGAGGTCGAACCCGTTGAGGCCCGGCATGTGGATGTCGAGGAACGCGGCGTCGACCGGCTCGCGCGTCGAGCAGGCGGATGGCCTCGGCGCCCGAGGCGGCCTGGTGGATGACCCCGATGCGCGGATCCTGGCCGAGCAGGAACGCCAGCTCGTCGATCGCGGGCTGCTCGTCGTCGGCGATGAGCACGCTGATGGTCATCGTTCCAGTCTCCCATCGGGGCCGAGGGCGGCGTCGGCGGATGCCGCGACGCGGCCGGGCTGCGACTTCGGCACCCGCATGCGCACGAGCGTGCCCGCGCCCACGTTCGTCTCGACGACGAGCCCGTGCTCCTCGCCGTAGACCTGCCGCAGGCGGGCGTCGACGTTGCGCAGCCCCACGTGCTCGCCCGGCGCGCCGCCCGCGAGCGCCGGCTCGAGCATCGTCGGGGTCGATGCCGACGCCGTCGTCCTCGACGCTGATCTCGGCGAACGCGCCGGAGTCGGCGGCGGTGATCGTGATGCGGCCGCCGCCCTCCTTCGACTCGAGGCCGTGCCGCACGGCGTTCTCGACGAGCGGCTGGATCGAGAGGAACGGCACGACGGTCGACAGCACCTCGGGCGCGATCTGCAGGCGTCACCTTCAGCCGGTCGCCGAACCGGGCGCGCTCGAGGCGCAGGTAGCTGTCGATCGAGCGCAGCTCCTCGGCGACGGTCGTGAAGTCGCCGTGCCGGCGGAACGAGTAGCGGGTGAAGTCGGCGAACTCGAGCACGAGCTCGCGGGCCTGCGCCGGGATCGGTGTTGATGAACGACGCGATCGCGTTGAGCGAGTTGTAGATGAAGTGCGGGCTGATCTGCGCGCGCAGGGCGCGCACCTCGGCCTCGGCGAGTGCCGCGCGCGAGGCGTCGAGCTCGCCGAGCTCGACCTGCGCGGCGACCCAGTCCGCCACCTCGCCGGTCGCGCGCACGAGCCCGGCCCGCACGGGCGCGGCGAACGCCACGATCGCGCCGACCGGGCCCGCGCCGTCGGCGCGGATCGGCGCCGCGACGGCATCCGTCTCGCGCTCGCCCAGCGGGATGCGCCGCTGCACCTGCGACTTGCCCGACGCGCTCGCCTCGGCCGCCAGCCGGCCGGCGACCGCGCGGACCGCGTCGTCGCCCTCGACCGTGACCACGCCCGGCGCGGTCGACCAGGGCGAGCGTCTCGCAGCCGAGCAGGGCCCGCAGGTACCGGCCGGCCCGCATCGCGTCGACCTCGTCGATGCCGCCGCGCAGGTGCTTCGCCGCGCGGCTCGCCAGGTGGAGGGTCTGGTACGTCGCCTGCTCCACGTCGGTGCCGAGCTCCCTGGATGCCACGCACGATGCGCCGCAGCAGCAGCACGACGCCGACCGCGAGCGCGCCCGCGACGACGCCGGCGGCAGCGGCGAGCAACATCGACTCGGGCATGCAGGTCAGCGTAGCCGTCGTTCGTCGTCGCCGAATCGCCGTTCGTCGCAGGATGGACGCCGTTCGGCGACGACGAACGGCGCGGCCCCCCGGCGGCACGGGGCGAGCGCCAGCATGGTGCCACTGCACTGCCTGCCGACCGAGATCGGCACAGGCAGCGGCGCGGCGGACGGCCCGCCGAGACCCCCCTCGAAGGAGAGACGCCATGGGCAACGAAGCCCTGAGCGCGGAGACGACGACCCCACCGACGTCGACTACCGCGCGGTCCAGCAATCACCGGAGTTCCAGACCCTTCGCCGCACGCACCGGAGCTTCGTGTTCCCCGTGCTGGGCGCGTGCCTCGCCTGGTACTTCGCCTACGTGCTGCTCGCGAGCTACGCGCACGACTTCATGTCGACGCCAGTGTTCGGCAGCATCAACGTCGGCGATGCTGCTCGGCCTCGCGCAGGTCGTCACCACGTTCGCGGTGACCACGTGGTACGTGCACTTCGCCAACCGGCGGCTCGACCCGCTCGCCACGGAGATCCGCGAGGAGATCGAGGCGGATGCCGCCGCGGCATCCGCCACCGAGGGGGCGAACCGCTGATGCGACCGCTTCGAAGCCGCAGCCACGTCGCCCGGCGACCCCTGGCTCAACATCGCCATCTTCGGCGCCTTCGTCGCGATCACGATGATCATCGTGTTCCGCGCGAGCCGCAACAACAAGACCGCCTCCGACTACTACGCCGCCGGCCGCTCGTTCACCGGCGGCCAGAACGGCGCCGCCATCGCCGGCGACTACCTGTCGGCGGCATCCTTCCTCGGCATCGTCGGCGCGATCGCGGTCACGGGCTACGACGGGTTCCTCTACTCGATCGGGTTCCTCGTGGCCTGGCTCGTCGCCCTGCTGCTCGTCGCCGAGCTGCTGCGCAACACGGGCCGGTTCACGATGGCCGACGTGCTGTCGTTCCGGCTGAAGCAGAAGCCCGTGCGCATCGCCGCCGCGACGACGACCCTCGTCGTGTGCTTCTTCTACCTGCTCGCGCAGATGGCCGGTGCCGGCGGCCTCGTGTCGCTGCTGCTCGGCATCGGCGACAAGGTCGGCCAGGGCGTCGTGATCACCGTGGTCGGCGGCGCTCATGATCCTCTACGTGCTCATCGGCGGCATGAAGGGCACCACGTGGGTGCAGATCATCAAGGCCGGCCTGCTCATCGCGGGCGCCGCGGTGATGACCGTGTGGGTGCTCGCGCTCAACGGCTTCAACTTCTCGACGCTGCTCGACAACGCGGTCGCGACCGCCGGCAACCCGGCGATCCTCGACCCGGGCCTGAAGTACGGCGTCTCCGAGGTCGCGAAGCTCGACTTCCTCTCGCTCGGCCTGGCGCTCGTGCTCGGCACCGCGGCCCTGCCGCACGTGCTGATGCGCTTCTACACGGTGCCCACGGCGAAGGAGGCCCGCAAGTCGGTCGTCTGGGCCATCTGGCTCATCGGCATCTTCTACGTGTTCACGCTCGTGCTCGGCTACGGCGCGGCGGCCCTCATCGGGCCCGAGGTCATCGCCGCGGCGCCCGGCGGCGCCGAACTCGGCCGCCCCGCTGCTCGCGTTCGAGCTCGGCGGCCCGCTGCTGCTCGGCCTCATCGCGGCGATCGCGTTCGCGACGATCCTCGCGGTCGTCGCGGGCCTCACGATCACCGCGGCGGCGTCGTTCGCCCACGACATCTACGCGAGCGTCGTGAAGAAGGGCAAGCCCGAGGCCGGCGCCGAGGTCAAGGTCGCCCGTCGCACGGTCGTCGTGATCGGCATCATCGCGATCATCGGCGGCATCGGGGCGAACGGCCAGAACGTGGCGTTCCTCGTGGCGCTGGCGTTCGCGGTCGCGGCATCCGCCAACCTGCCGACGATCGTGTACTCGCTGTTCTGGAAGCGGTTCACGACCAAGGGCGCGCTCTGGAGCATGTACGGCGGCCTCGCGTCGGCGATCATCCTCATCGCGCTCTCGCCGGTCGTCTCGGGCACCGCCCACCTCGATGATCCCGGGCGCCGACTTCGACGTCTTCCCGCTGTCGAACCCCGGCATCATCTCGATCCCGCTGGCCTTCTTCCTCGGCTGGCTCGGCACCGTGCTCGACAAGGGCACCGAGGACCCGGCCAAGCAGTCCGAGATGGAGGTGCGCTCGCTCACGGGCGTCGGCGCCGAGAAGGCGGTCCAGCACTAGCGTTCCGGCGGCGGGTGCCGGGAAGTCCCCGCCGCCGGATCACCTTCGACGCGGCAGGAATGCCTGCCCGGCCGCGTCGATGGAACACCGGGGCGGATGCCGCGACGTCGCGTCGCAGCATCCGCCCCGTCGGCCAGTCGATCCGCGACCCGCGTCGATCGGGACCTCGGCGCGCCTCGCGATCCGGCGCGCGCACCGACGATGGCCGTACATGTTGATCATGTGGCCGGCGAGGCCGTGGAACGCCTCCTGCAGCGCCTCGGAGAGGGTCGGGTGGGTGTGCACGTTGCGGGCGAGCTCGAGCGCGCCGAGGTCCCACTTCTGGGCGAGGGTGAGCTCGGGCAGCAGCTCCGAGACGTCGGGGCCGATGAGGTGGCCGCCGAGCAGCTCGAGGTACTTCGCGTCGGCGACGAGCTTCACGAAGCCGACCGGGCTCGCCGAGGCCGTGCGCCTTGCCGTTCGCCGTGAACGGGAACTTCGCGACCTTCACGTCGTAGCCCTCGTCGCGCGCCTGCTGCTCGGTGAGCCCGAAGCTCGCGACCTGCGGCGAGCAGAACGTGGCGCGCGGCATCATGCGGTAGTCGCCGAGCGCCATGGTCTCGGCGTCGCCGATGGTCTCGGCCGCGACGACGCCCTGCGCCTCGGCGACGTGGGCGAGCATGAGCTTGGCGGTGACGTCGCCGATGGCGTAGATGTGCGGCACGTTGGTGCGCATCCGAACTCGTCGATGGCGATCGCGCCGCGCTCGGTGAGCTGCACGCCGGCGTTCTCGAGGCCGAAGCCCTCGACGTTCGGGCGCGAAGCCGACCGAGATGAGCGCCCGGTCGACCTCGAGCGAGCCGGGCTGCCCGTCGGCGCCCGTGTACGACACGGTGACGGATGTCCCGTTGTCGGTGACCGTCTCGACCTTCGTCGACGCGAGGATCGGGATGCCGAGCTTGCGGTACTGCTTGCGTGATCTCCTTCGAGACGTCGACGTCCTCGTTGGGCAGCGCGCGGTCGAGGAACTCGATGATCGTCACCTCGACGCCGTAGTTGCGCAGGACGTAGCGCGAACTCCATGCCGATGGCGCCGGCGCCGACGATCGCGATCGAACGCGGCAGGTCGCGCGTGCAGGATCTGCGTCTCGTAGGTGACGATGTTCTGCGACGAGCTGCGACGCCGGGCAGCAGCCGCACCCGCGAGCCGGTCGCGATGATCGCGTTGCGCGAACGTGATCGTCTCGGTCGAGCCGTCGGCCTTCGCCACGTCGATCGTGTTCGCGTCGCGGAAGGTGCCGCGGCCGTCGAACTCGGTGATCTGGTTCTTCTTCATCAGGAAGTGCACGCCCTTGACGTGCTTCGTCGGACGACCTGGCGGCTGCGGTCGAACGCGACGCCGTAGTCGAACGTCACCTCGCCGCTAGATGCCGAACGGTCGCGGCCTGCGTCGTGGAAGATGTGCGCGAGCTCGGCGTTGCGCAGCAGCGCCTTCGAGGGGATGCACCCGACGTTGAGGCACACGCCGCCCCAGTACTTCTCCTCGATCACGGCGGTCTTGCAGGCCGAGCTGGGCGGCGCGGACCGCGGCGACGTAGCCGCCGGGACCGGCGCCGAGGACGACGACATCGAATTGGCTGGTCATGCGGGCCAGCCTAGGTCGGGAGCGCCCCGCGCGTCACGGGTGGGATGCGCGACCCCGGCGGCGCTCAGCCGGACGGAGGGGTGATGCGGGACATGATGACGGTGAACTGGCCCGTGTTGTCGTCGCGTTCCATGTCGTTCACGCCCAGCACGACCTGGCCGATCCGGCCGCCGCCGGCGTAGCAGTCGAAGTACGACTCGGTGCCGAGTGTCACGAAGGGCGGCAGGCCGTCGATGGCGCCGATCAGGGAGCCGTGCTCCGCGTCCTCGAGGCTCGGCACGTTGTCGCTCGGGTCGTTGGCCTGCTGCGTGAACACCTCCGTCCCGTCGGCGTCCACGGACGTGAGCTCCTGATCCTCCCCCCACGTGATCACGCCGTTCCCCCAGACCGAGTAGGTCGGCGCCCGGGAGGCAGGTGATCCCGGTCGGCGCCCACTCGCCGGCACTGGCCGGCACGTCGACGGTGATCGGCGTGAGGGCGTCGAGCGTGATCGTCGCATCCTCGGTGACATCCGAGGCCGCCACCGTGAAGGAGCCGACGTTGCCGCCGGGATCCGAGTCGTTGAAGCCGAGCTGGATGTCGCCGTCGATGGGGCATTCCATCGCCAGCCGCGAACCGACGACGAACGGCATGCCGCTGTCGCTCACGCGCCCGATGAGCGAGGCGTGCGACGCGTACGGTTGCGGGTCGATCGCGGAGTACTGCTGCTGGGCGCCCTCGGGCGTCAGCGCGAGGCCCCCGAGGTCCTCGACCTCGACCTCGCCGGTGGCGTTGAGGAGGAGGCGCTGGCCGCCGGTGCAGGCGAGACCGGTCGGCGTCCACACCGTGTCCCCTGCGACCTCGATCTCGGCGGGGAGCGTCACGGCCGCGACGTTGCCGGCCGGTGCCGCCGCCGCCGCCACCGCCGTCAGTGCAGCCATCACCGCGACCGTGCCCCCGACCCCGAGGAGGAGCGCCGCCCCGGCTGCCGCGCCGACGATCAGGCC
>CAVPVF010000010.1:0-83021 GCA_963709115.1 uncultured Actinomycetota bacterium | reverse complement strand
CAACTCGGTAACACCCGCGGCGAGCGGCATCGAAAGCTTGCATCAGGTTTGTTCGTAAGCTTTACTAACAAACGTGACGACGGACGCGCAGCGAAGCCAGGTCGGTGAGGCCGGCACCCCCACCCCGGGTGCCGACGTGCTCACGGTGCCGTTCGGCGGTGCTCCGATCTTCACGCGGTCCCGCGCCCTGCGGCCCACCGGCAAGGTGCTGCCCGAGCACGCGCGCAGCCACAACCGCTCGCTCGTCCTGCAGACCCTCTACACGGCGGGCGCGCAGCCGGGCGGATCTCGCCCGCGAGACCGGCCTCACCCGGGTCACCATCTCCGACCTCGTCGCCGGCCTCATCGCCGAGGAGCTCGTCGTCGAGCTCGGCCACGCGAGGACGCCCGGCCGGGCAAGCCGGCCACCCTCATCGACATCAACCGCGCCGGGTTCCACATCGTGGGCATCGACCTCTCGGAGCACGACGCTTCCTCGGCGCCGTCCTCGACCTCGACGGCGGCATCGTCGACCGCGCCGAGGTCGCCCTCGACGGCGCCACCGGCGAGCGGCCGTGGCCTCGTGACCGACCTCGTGCGCCGCCTCCTCGACCGCACGACCCCCGGTGCTCGGCATCGGCGTCGGGCTCGCCGGGTGTCGTCGACCCCCTCGGCGTCGTGCGGTCCGCGCCGAACCTCGGCTGGACCGACGTGGAGCTGCAGGCCCGGCTGCACGCCGAATTCGACCTGCCCGTGCACGTCGCCAACGACGCCAACGTCGCCGTGCTCGCCGAGCACGGCTCCACGCACCAGGACGACCTGCTGCTCGTCAAGATCGGCCACGGTGTCGGCGCCGGGCTCATCATCGGCGGGCGGCCCGTGATCGGCGGCGGCTTCGCCGCCGGCGAGATCGGCCACGTCGTCGTCGGCACCGACGGCGGCCCCCGCTGCGCGTGCGGCAAGCACGGATGCCTCGAGGCGTGGCTCGCCGTCCCGCGGCTCACCGCGCAGCTCGACGCGCTCGACGCCGACGCGCCCGACGCGGCATCCGCTCGCGAGGAGATCCTCGCCGAGGCCGGCCGACGGCTCGGCATCGTCCTCGCGCCCGTGGTCGGCGCACTCAACCTGTCGGAGGTCGTGCTCAGCGGCCCCGCCGAACTGCTTGACGGCGCGCTCCACGACGCGACCGTCGACACGCTCCGGACGCGGACGATGGCGGAACACAACCGTGATCTGAGGCTCCGGATGACCGAGCAGGCGGAGGACATCGTCCTCCGCGGCGCGGCCGTCATGGTCCTCTCCGGACAACTCGGAGTCTCGTGAGGGACTCCACGCACCAAGGGCGCAGCGAACCCCCGCTGTTTCCCTCACCCCATGAAAGGAAACGACAAATGAGGAAACTCGGCATCGTGGCGCTCGGCGCCGCTGCTGCGCTCACCCTCGCCGGTTGTGCCTCGGGAGCAGCCGGTGCCTCGGAGGAGGGCGCGGAGATCCGCGTCTGGCTCGTCGGCACCGACACGCCCGACGAGGCGCGCGACTACCTGGTGGACACCTTCGAGGAGGAGAACCCCGGCTCGACCCTCGTCATCGAGGAGCAGTCGTGGGACGGCCTCGTCGACCGCCTGACCACGAGCCTCTCCGGCTCGGACAGCCCCGACGTCGTCGAGGTGGGCAACACCCAGGCCTCGGCCTTCACCTCGGCCGGCGCGTTCCTCGACCTGACCGAGGACTACGAGACGCTCGGCGGCGACGACCTGCTCCCCGGCTTCGTCGAGGCCGGCTCGTACGACGGCAAGTTCTACGCCGCGCCGCTCTACTCGGGCGCCCGCCTCGTGTTCTACAAGAAGGACGCCCTCGCGGCGGCCGGACTGACGGTTCCGACGACGCTCGACGAGTACATCGCGAACGGCCAGGCGCTCGCGGCGGCGAACCCCGGCAAGTCGGGCATCTGGTGGCCCGGCCAGGACTGGTACAACGCCCTTCCGTACATCTGGGAGAACGGCGGCGAGATCGCCGTGCCCGACGGTGAGGAGTGGGACGCGCAGCTCTCGAGCGCCGAGTCGCTCGCCGGTCTCGCGCAGGTCCAGCAGGTCATGACGAACGCCTCGACCGCCCCGAAGGACGGCAACGAGACCAGCCCCGAGGTCGGCTTCTGCGACGGCACCACGCTGCAGCTGTCGGCCCCGAGCTGGGTCAAGTGGTCGATCCTCGCTCCGGCCGACGCCGAGGCGCCCGGCTGCCCCGACCAGGAGGAGAACCTCGGCGTCTACGCCCTCCCCGGCATGGACGGCGGCGCGGCACAGGTCTTCGCCGGCGGCTCGAACATCGGCGTGTCGGCGAAGTCGGCGCACCCCGAGCTCGCGGTCGACGCGCTGAAGATCATCCTCTCCGACGAGTTCCAGACGATCTACGGCGAGAACGGCCTCGTCCCGGCGAAGCTCTCGCTCGCCGACACCCTCGGCACCGACGAGGTCGCGCAGGCGATCGCGGCGGCCGCGGGCAACGCCAAGCTCACCCCGGCCTCGCCGAACTGGGCCGACGTCGAGGCCGCGGGCATCCTGCAGGACCTCTTCGTCAACATCGCGCAGGGCGGCGACGTCAAGGCGCTCGCCGAGGCCGCCGACGAGGAGATCGAGGCGATCCTCAACAGCTAGTCGGACCCGTCCGACTGCGCGGTGCGGCGGCCCCTACCGCCGCCGCACCGCACCCCAGGCCCGGACGGGCGACGACCGCACACGTCGCCCGTCCGGATCGGGGAGCGGCTCCGCCGCCCGCCCGAACCCCTCGACTTCCAGGAGCACCACCATGACCACGGTCGACAACGGCCTCGACCCGGCGCCCAGCGCGTTCGAGGGCGAACGCCTCATGGCACCCCAGCCGAAGCCGGCCGGCCGCCGCACCCGGCGGATCCGGGCGGCTTCACCCCCTACTCGCTGCTCACCCCCGCGATCATCGTGCTGGCCCTCATCACCGGGTGGCCGCTCGTCCAGCTCATCATCACGTCGTTCCAGGAGTTCGGCCGCGCCCAGGTCTTCGGCGCCGCGCCCGAATGGGTCTGGTTCGAGAACTACGCGAACGTCCTGACCGACCCCGTGTTCTGGGCCGTGCTCGTGCGCACGCTCGTCTTCTCCGCCGCGTGCGTCGTGATCACGATGTTCGTCGGCACCCTCATCGCGCTCATGATGATGCGGCTCCCGAAGGGCTTCCGCATCCTGCTCTCGGTGGGCATGCTGCTCGCCTGGGCCATGCCCGCCCTCACCGCCACCGTGGTCTGGGGCTGGATGTTCGACACCGCCTACGGCGTCGTCAACTACATCCTCGTCAACTGGTTCGGCATGGAGGAGTACTTCCAGCACTCCTGGCTCATCGACCCGCTGAGCTTCTTCCTCGTCGCGGGGATCATCATCGTCTGGGGCGCCGTGCCGTTCGTCGCCTTCACGCTCTACGCGGGCCTCACGCAGGTGCCCGACGAGGTGCTCGAGGCCGCGCAGCTCGACGGCGCGGGCGGGTTCAAGCGATTCCGGCTGATCATCTTCCCGTACCTCAAGCCGATCTTCCTCATCGTCACGATCCTGCAGATCATCTGGGACCTCCGCGTCTTCACGCAGATCTTCGCCCTGCAGGACATCGGCGGCATCCGCGCCCTCACGAACACGCTCGGCGTGTACATCTACCAGACCTCGATCGCGGGCGGCGACTTCGGCCAGGGCGGCGCGATCGCCGTGATCACCGCGATCCTGCTCATGTCCATCTCGATCTACTACGTCCGCCAGGTCACCAAGGAGGAGGAGCTGTGAGCGTCACCGTCGCCCCCGGCCAGCAGGTCGGCGGCCTCGTCGCCGAGACCGGGACCCGCGAGGTCCGTCGCACCGGCGGCGGCCGTCGCCGGGTCACGACGTGGGTGCTCAGCGCCGTGTCGGTCCTGCTCTTCCTGTTCTTCGTGTTCCCCGTCTACTGGATGGTGAACACGTCGCTGCCAGCCGAACAACGAGATCCGCGGCGCCGACGTCAACTTCTGGCCCGAGAACTTCACGCTGCGCAACTACGCGACGGTGCTGTTCGACCCGGGTCGCACGCCGTTCCTGCCCGCCGCGGGCAACTCGATCGTCATCACGATCCTCACGGTGATCATCGCGCTCGTCTTCGCGTTCCTCGCCGCGATCGCGGTCACGCGGTTCCGGTTCAAGAGCCGGCGCACCTTCATCATCGCGATCCTCGTCATCCAGATGATCCCGGGCGAGGCGATGATCGTCTCCGTCTTCCGCGTGATCGACGGCTGGCACCTGCTGAACACGATCATCGGCCTGACGGTCGTCTACATCGCGACCGTGCTGCCCTTCACGATCTGGACCCTCCGCGGCTTCGTCAACGGCGTGCCGGCCGACCTCGAGGAGGCCGCGATGATCGACGGATGCTCCCGCGCCGGCGCCTTCTGGCGGGTCACGTTCCCGCTGCTCGCACCCGGCCTCATCGCCACGGGCGTGTTCGGGTTCATCCAGGCGTGGAACGAGTTCATCATGGCGCTCGTCCTGAACGCGCGTCCCGAGATGATGACCCTGCCGGTGTGGCTGCGCACCTACCTCGTCGCGAACGGGACGACGAACTGGGCGGCGATCATGGCCGGCTCGACACTCATGGCCATCCCGGTCATCGTGTTCTTCCTCCTCGTGCAGGGGCGGATGACGAGCGGTCTCGTGAGCGGGGCCGTCAAGGGATGACCGCGCGCCACGAGACCGGTGCGGGAACCGACCTGCACCGGGACATCCTCACGACACTGCTCCCGGGCTTCGACGGCACCGAGGCGCCCGCCTGGCTGCTCGACCGCCTCGAGCAGGGCCTCGGCGGCGTGTGCCTGTTCGGCCAGAACATCGCGGATGCCGCGCAGGTGCGCGCGCTCAACGTGACGCTGCGCACCGCGAACCCGCTCGCGGTCATCGCGATCGACGAGGAGGGCGGCGATGTCACGCGCCTCTTCTACGACCGCGGCGCGCCCTACCCGGGCAACGCGCTCCTCGGGCGCATCGACGACCCCGGCCTGACCGAGCGGGTCGCCCGCGCGGTCGGCGAGGCGCTCGCCGCGACCGGCTGCACCGTGGCCTTCGCGCCCGACGTCGACGTGAACTCCGACCCCGACAACCCGGTCATCGGCGTCCGGAGCTTCGGCGCCGACCCCGAGCTCGCCGCCCGGCACTCGGCCGCGTGGGTGCGCGGGCTCCAGTCGACGGGCGTTGCCGCGAGCGCGAAGCACTTCCCCGGCCACGGCGACACCTCGACCGACTCGCACCTCGCGCTGCCGGTCGTCGACCTGCCGCTCGAGACGCTCCGCGACCGCGAGCTCGTGCCGTTCCGCGCCGCCATCGCAGCGGGCACGCGCACCATCATGACCTCGCACATCCTCCTGCCCCGCCTCGACGCGGAGCAGCCCGCCACCCTCTCCCCGCGCATCGTGCACGGCCTGCTCCGCGGGGAGCTGGGGTTCGAGGGCGTCATCGTCACCGACGCGCTCGACATGCAGGGGGCGAGCGGCGTGCACGGCATCCCCGAGGCGGCCGTGCGCGCCCTCGCCGCCGGTTGCGACCTGCTCTGCATCGGCAGCGACAACACCGACGCCCAGCTCGACGCGATCGTCGCCGCGATCGGCGACGCCGTCGAGTCCGGTCGCCTTCCCGCCGCACGGGTGCGCGAGGCGGCCGCACGGGTGCGGGCGCTCGGCGCCGCAGCGCCGGCGATCCCGTCCGCCTCGGGCGCCGTCCCCGCCATCGAGCCGAGGCACTCGGCCGACGAGCTCGCGCGCATCGCCGCCGCGTTCGAGGTGGCGGATGCCGCACGCGAACGCCTCGCGGCATCCGGGCCCGATCGGCACCGTCGTGCGCATCGACACGGTCGCGAACATCGCGATCGGCGTCGCGCCGTGGGGACCGTTCGCGGCCTCGGCCGCGCAGGATGCGTCCGCGCACACCTGGCTCGACGACGCGACGATCGTCGCGGTCGGGGCCGACCGACCGATCGCCGGGCCGGCGTCGCTGCCGGGGCCGGTGCTCGTCGTGGGCAAGGACCTGCACCGGCATCCGTTCGCCGTCGCCGCGATCGAGGCGCTCCGCGCGGTGCGCGACGACGTCGTGACCGTCGACATGGGCTGGCCCTCCGACGACCGCGCGTGGGTCGACATCGCGACGTTCGGCGCCTCCCGCCTCGTCGGCGAAGCGCTGGTCGCGCTCGTCGCGACGTCGGCCGGACTCGTCGCGGCGAAGGCGCCATGAGGCTCGGCATCGACATCGGCGGCACCAAGACGGCCGCGGTCGCGATCGGCGAGGACGGCGAGCTCAGCGACCAGGTGCGCATGCCCACGGGCTTCGGGGCCGAGGAGGTCGTCGCGACCGCACTCCGCACGGTCGAGCGCATGACCGAGCTCGCCGGGGTTCCCGCCTCCTCGTTCGCGTCGATCGGCATCGGCATCCCCGGCGCCGTCGACAGCGAGCGCGGACGCGTGGCGCACGCCGTGAACCTGGGGCTCGAGGGCCTCGACCTCGGTCCGCGCCTGGCCGATCGGCTCGGCGTCGACGTGCGCGTCGAGAACGACGTGAAGGCGGCCGCCGTCGGCGCTCACCACCTGCTCGGCGTCGCGGACGGCATCCTCGCGCACTCGATGGCCTACCTGAACCTCGGCACCGGACTGGCGGCCGGCATCGTGCTCGACGGGCGCCTCCTGCGCGGCGGACACGGCGTGGCCGGCGAGATCGGGCACATCCCGGTCGACCACGCGGGCGTGGTGTGCAGCTGCGGCCAGCGCGGATGCCTCGAGACGCTCGCCTCGGGCTCGGCGATCGCCCGCATGTGGCCCACCGACGGCGCCCTCCCCGCGAAGGAGCTCTTCGACGCGGCCGATGCGGGCGACGAGCGCGCGATCGCGGTGCGCGAGCGGTTCCTCACCGGCGTGGCCGCGGCAGTGCGGCTGCTCGTGCTCACGACCGACGTCGACGACGTCGTGATCGGCGGGGGGCTCGCCGCGCTCGGCGACCCGCTGCTCGCGGGGACCCGCCGTATCCTGAGCGAGTGGGCCGTGGACTCGGCCTTCCTGGCCTCCCTCGACCTCCCGTCGCGCGTGCAGGTCATCCCGCTCGGATTCCCGGCGGCCGCCGTGGGCGCCGCCCTGGTAGGAGAACACCAATGGCAGAAGTCGTGATCGTCGCCGACGAGGATGCCGCGGGCGCCCTCGTCGCGGACGCCATCGTCTCGCTCATCCGCTCGAAGCCCGACGCCGTGCTCGGCCTCGCGACGGGTTCCACGCCGCTCGCGACCTACCGCGCCCTCGCCCGGCGCATCACCGACGACGCGATCGACGTGCGCGGCGTGCGCGGCTTCGCGCTCGACGAGTACGTCGGCCTGCCCGCCGGACACCCCGAGAGCTACCGCGCCGTGATCACGCGCGAGGTCGTGGAGCCCCTCGGGCTCACTCCCGAGCTCGTGCGGGTGCCGAACGGCAACCCGGCCACCATCGAGCACGCCGGCGCCGACTACGAGGCGGCGATCACCGCGGCGGGCGGGGTCGACCTGCAGATCCTCGGCATCGGACGCACGGGGCACATCGGCTTCAACGAGCCCGGATCCTCGCTCGCGTCGCTGACCCGCGTGAAGACGCTGACCGAGCCCACCCGCGCCGACAACGCGCGCTTCTTCGATTCACCCGATGACGTGCCCATGCACTGCATCACCCAGGGCATCGGCACGATCCTGCGGGCGCGGCACCTGGTGCTCCTCGCGTTCGGCGAGGCGAAGGCGCACGCGGTCGCCGCGGCGGTGGAGGGGCCGGTGTCGGCCAGCCAGCCCGGGTCGGCGATCCAGCTGCACCCCCACACGACGGTCGTGGTCGACGAGGCCGCGGCATCCGAGCTCGCCAACCTCGACTACTACCGGCACGCCTGGGTGAACAAGCCCGGGTGGCAGGGCATCTGAGACTGCTCCAGCTCGCAGCGTCGGGTGCGCCGGCGGTCAGTGGGGGAGCGCCTCGGGCAGCGCGGCGAGGAACGCCTCCTCGTCGAAGCCGGGCAGGATCGCGCGCTGGATCATGAACCCCGGCGCGACCCCGACGATGATCGGCGTGAGCCGCGTCGCCCACTCGCCGGGATCCCCGTCGACCCGACCGGGTTCGGCCGTCGCCCACTCGACGAGCCGCTGACGCACGGTCTCCCGCACGCGCATGAGGACCGCCTGCACGAGCTCGCCGATCTCGGGGTCGATCGCGGCCTCGGCCCAGAGCTGCACGATCACGTGGCCGAACGGCTCGCGTCGCATGCCGTCGATGAGCGTCGCCATCACCTGGCCCGGCGAGAGGGGTTCGCCGTGCGCGCGCTGCTCCTCGAGCTCGTGCTGGCGCGCCTCGAGCACCCGGCCCGCGACCGCGGCGAACAGTTCCTGCTTGCCAGCGAAGTATCCGTAGATCGCCCCCGCCGAGAGCCCGGACTCCTCGATCACGTCGGCCATCGACGTGCGCTGGTATCCCTTCGCGGCGAAGCACCGCAGCGCCGCACCGACGATCTCGTCGCGTCGGGCGGCGCGGTGCGCCTCGGTGACCTTCGGCATCTGACCTCCAGAAAAACGAACGCTCGTTCCTTGACAAGGCTAGCCGACGGGAACATCATAATAAAGAACGAACATTCGCTTTCTTGGAGGACACCATGGCCGCCCACCCGGATGCCACCACGGCACGCACTCCCATCGGCAAGGTGCTCGGCATCGCGCTCGCCCTCGTGGGCGTCGTCGCCGTCATCGTGCTCGCCTTCGCCTGGCCCTCGGTGACCGCAGAGCCCAAGGATCTCCCCGTTGCGATCACGGGGCCCGCCGAGGCGATCTCGGCCGCCGAGCAGGCCGTCGACGCTCAGGCCGAGGGCGCCATCGCGTTCGTCGAGGTCGACGACCGGGCCGCGGCCGTCGAGGCGATCGAGAGCCGCGAGGTCTACGGCGCCATCGTCCTCGGCCAGGAGCCGGAGGTGCTCACCTCATCGGCATCGAGCCTCCCCGTGACGCAGCTCCTCACCGGCGTCGCAGCGTCCCTCGAGGAGGGCGTCAACGCACAGGCCGCCGCGGCGGCCGAGGCCGCGGGCGCACCCGCAGCCCCGCCGCACATCGACGTGCCCGCGACCGACGTCGTGCCCCTCGCCGACAGCGATCCGCGCGGCACCGGGCTCACCGCAGCCCTCTTCCCGCTCGTGCTCGGCGGCATGCTCGGCGGCATCGCGATCTCGCTCGCGATCATCGGGGCGATGCGCCGCGTGACCGCGGTGCTCGTCTACTCGGCCGTCGGCGGCCTCCTGCTCGCCGGCATCCTGCAGAGCTGGTTCGGCGCCCTCCAGGGCGACTACTGGCTCAACGCCGCAGGCATCGCGCTGGCGCTCGCCGCGATCGCCGCCCCCATCACCGGTTTCGTCGCGGTCATGGGACGCGCGGGCATCGCGCTCGGTCCGATCATCATGCTGCTCATCGCGAACCCGATCTCCGCCGCGGCGATCCCGAAGGAGTTCATCCTCGCCCCGTGGGGCGACGTCGGCCAGTGGTTCCCGCCCGGGGCCGCCGCGACGCTCATGCGAGAGCTGTCGTACTTCCCCGCAGCGGACACCACGTTCCCGTGGCTCGTGCTCACGGGCTGGGCGGTCGGCGGCATCCTGCTCTCGATGATCGGCCACTTCCGCACGGCCGGCGGTGCCGAGCCCGACGCGGAGGCTGCCGCGCTCGACGGCGACCTCGACGTCGAACGTCCCGCCGATCGCGAGGCCCACCTCACCGCCTGAGCAGCGGAGGCGTCAGCGGCCCGGCGCCAGTCGCCGGGCCGCTCTCCGCATCATCGACCGCACGACCGCGGGGTGCACGAGGGCCACGGGCGCGAAGTACAGCCGGCCGCGCCAGCCGTGCAGGCGCACCACGGTGACGAGGCGCACGAGCCGGCGCTCCGCGTCGACGCCGATACCGGCCGCGAAGTCGAGGTGCCGGTCGGATGCCTCGACGAGGGCCTCCTCGCCGACGACCCGTTTCACGGCGAACGCGGTTCCCGGGTCGCCCGGTCGAACGCCGATGAGCGGCACGAGCAGCTGCCGCAGCCCGAACAGGAGTCGCACCCACACCGGCGTGGACTCGATCGAGAAGATCGCGGCCGTCCATGCGGCGGGGTCGGTGGTCGCCCCCGCCGGGAGGGTCACCGCGATCATGTCGACGTGATCGGGTCTCGGCATCACGTCGAGCGCGAGGCTGCGGAACGCGGGCGCGCCGGCGTCGACGGAGTCGGCGGGCGCGTCGGCGTCGGCGGGGTCGGCGGACATGCTCCGACCCTAGCGCCGGCGCGCGGCATCCGATCGGTGCGTCGAGCCCGCGCCTCAGTCGGCGAGCTGCTTGCGGCCGTGCAGGATGCCGCTCACCGCCGCGACGACGGCGAAGACCACCGCGACGACCGGCTGCCCCATCATCCACCACGCGATCGCCGCCGCCGAGAACACGGCGATCTCGACCAGCGCCTGGCCGAACGGGTCGATCTTGAAGACGGCCTTGGGGGAGTTGAACAGCGCCCACAGCAGGATCGCCAGCGCCGGGGCGCCGAGGCCCACCAGCACGCCCGGCCACGGCAGCGGGAACGACACGAACCCCCAGATGCCGAGGGTCACGAAGGCGAAGAGCTCGAGGAAGAAGCGGAGGACGTCGTTCGGGCCGATCCTCGGCTGCGGTCGGCTCGGCGGTGCGTTGTTGCTCACGGCACTCCAGCCTAGTTCGCCGCGCGGCCTGCCGGACCCGCTGGCGCCTCAGCCCGGGCACCCGGCAGCGACCGGATCAGCGGAAGATGATCGTGCGCGCCCCGTCGAGCAGCACGCGGCGCTCCGCGAACCACTTCACGGCCTGCGACAGGGTGCGGCTCTCCTCGTCCTGCCCGATGGCGACGAGCTCGCCGACCGCGCGGGAGTGGTCGACGCGCACCACGTTCTGCTCGATGATCGGCCCCTCGTCGAGGTCGCTCGTGACGAAGTGCGCCGTGGCGCCGATGAGCTTCACGCCGCGCGCATGCGCCTGCCGGTAGGGGTTCGCGCCCTTGAAGCCCGGCAGGAACGAGTGGTGGATGTTGATGCAGCGTCCGGCGAGGGCGTCGCACAGCTCGGGCGTGAGGATCTGCATGTACCGTGCGAGCACGACGAGCTCGACGTCGTGCTCGTCGACCGCGGCGAGCACGCGCTCCTCGAACGCGGCCTTCGATGCGGCATCCGTGACCGCGAGCGACTCGAACGGCACGCCGTAGAAGTCGACCAGGTCGCGCAGCGTGCCGTGGTTCGAGAGCACGAGCGGGATCTCGACGGGAAGCTGGCCGGCGTGCTGGCGGAACAGCAGGTCGTTGACGCAGTGCCCCGCGGTCGAGGCGAGCACGAGCGTGCGCAGCGGCCGCCCCACCTCGTCGAGGTGCCAGGTCATGTCCCAGCGCGCGACGACCGGCGCGAGCGCCTCCTCGAACTCGGCGCGACCGGCGGGCGACTCCACCTGCACCCGCATGAAGAAGCGGCCGGTGTCGAGGCTCGCGAACTGCTGGCTCTCGGTGATGTTGCCCCGCGCGGCGACGATCGCGCCACTGACCGCATGCACGATGCCGGGGCCGTCGGTGCAGGCGAGCGTCACGACCCAGTGGAACTGGTGGGAGGGGGCGACATCCGTGGTCATCCGCCCAGAGTAGTGCGTCGGGTAGACTGGGTCATGGTCGGCGGTCAACGCGCGGCCCTGGGCGCGCACATGAGCGCGTAGTCGACCCGCGCGGTGAACGCACCCGCAGCGGGGAACGCCGCCGGAGAACCTCCGCATGTCCCACACCACCACTGCGCGCACGCGCGCGCCCCGACTGCCCTGGCCGGGCCTGCTCATGCTGGCCGCGGGCGTCTTCCTGTCCATCACCATCGAGATGCTGCCCACGGGCCTGCTGCCCGAGATGAGCGAGGGGCTCGGCGTCGCCGAGCCGTTCATCGGGCTGCTCATGTCGGTGTTCGCCTTCACGGTCGTCATCACCTCCACGCCGCTCACGGCCCTCACCAGCCGGATGCCGCGGCACGGCCTCCTCGTCATCGTGCTCGTGGTGCTCGGCATCACGACGCTCGTCTCGGCGTTCGTGCCCGAGTACTGGATGCTCGTCGCCGTGCGCATCGTCGGCGGCGTCGCGCACGGCCTGTTCTGGGCGATCGTCGCGGCCTACGCCTCGCGGCTCGTGCCGGAGGGCCAGATCGGCCGCGCCGTCTCGGTGACCCTCGGCGGCGGCACGCTCGCGCTCGTCGCCGGCGTGCCCGCGACGACCGTGCTCGGCCAGGCCCTCGGCTGGCGGCCCGTCTTCGCGATCGTCGCGGGGCTCACGCTCGTCGGCGCCCTCGCCGTGTGGCGGTTCCTGCCGAACGTGGCCGCCGAGCCCGGCGCGACCGCCGCCCGGTTCCGCCGCGGCGACGTCGCGCTCGGCCCCGTGCTGCTCGTCTGCGGCGTCACCGCCGCCACGATGCTCGGGCAGTACGCCGTGTTCACCTACGTGGCGCCCCTCGTGACCGACGTCGTCGGGCTGCAGGCGGGCGCCGTCGGACCGCTGCTGCTCGTCTACGGCGTGACCGGCGCACTCGGACTCGTGCTCGCGGGCTCGCCGCTCGCGCGTCGCGCCGACCGGGCCATGCTCGTGGCGATGGGCACGGCCGTGGTCGCCCTCGTCGTGCTCGGCATCGCGCCCGGCGTGGTGCCCTCGATCATCGCGTTCGCGGTGTGGGGGCTCGCGTTCGGCGCCATCCCCCCGCTGCTGCAGACGCGCCTGCTGCAGGCCACGCCGGCGCGCCAGCGCGATGCCGCCAGCGCCCTCTACACCACGGCGTTCAACGTCGGCATCGGCGGTGGGGCGCTCGTGGGCGCCGTGCTGTTCGAACGCATCGGCGTGCAGAGCCTGCCGTTCGTCTACGCCGCGGTGCTGGTCGTCGTCGCGCTGGTGCTCGTCGCCGACGCCGTGCGACGGGCGCGTCAGTCGGCGTCGACGGTCGTCGTGGAGAGCGGCCCCGTGCGCGCGTCCACCGCGTAGCGCACCTCGATCGTCGCCGGGGAGTCCATCCAGCCGAGGCCGATGAAGCGTGCCGATCCGGTCGCGTCCAGCGTCACGCTCGTCGCGGCCGCGCCGTCGACGAGCACCTGCACCGTCGCGCCCGGCACGCCGGCGAACGTCGCGTGCCACACCAGGTATCCGCTGCGGCGAAGCTCGAGCGAGGGGCTGAGGAGCTCGACCACGATCGGCGGGCTCGCCGCCGACGTGTTGCCCGCGGCATCCGTCTGCACGGCCGTGAACGCGATGGCGCCGGCCGGCGACGCGTCGGCCGTCAGGTTCCACGCGCCGGCGGCGTCGGCGGTGGCGGTCCAGGTGCGGCCGTCGTCGGCCGTCACGACGATCGCCGCGCCCGCCTCGGCGGTGCCCGAGAGGATCGGATCGACGAGTCCGCCGCCGGAATCGGCCGCGAACACCGGGGGCAGGGCGACATCGTCGATGGGTTCGGGCTCGGGCTCGGGCTCGGGGGTCGGCGTGGGTGTGGGCGGCGTCTCGAGCGCCGGAACGGGCACGAGTGGGACGGCGGGGGCCGGGGCGAGCTCCTCGTCGACCGTCTCGTCGGCCGTCGCGTCGTCGGAGGCGTCATCGGGGGACCCGTCGGTCTCGGCGGTCGGCGGGGCCGGGGTCGGCAGCACGGGCCCGGGGATCTCGGGCAGGCCGGGCAGCGCCGGCGTCGTCTCGACGTCGGCCTCGGCCACGATCGCGGTCGGCGGTGCCTGGTCCGCGGTCGCGAGGGTCGGCACGACAACGACCACGGCAACCGCCGCGGCGGCGAGCACGAGGGCACCAGCGCCCACGCCGATCGCAGCGCCGCTCACGCCCGCCCCGCCGGCGGCGCCGGCACCTGCGGCGCCCGAGACGCCGGCCGCACTCGAGCCGACCCCGGCCGCACCGGAGCCCGTGCCTGCGACGCCGGAGCCCGTGCCTGCGAAGCCGGAGGTCGCGCCTGCTGCGCCCGCGGTCCCGGACCCCGCACCCGCGCCGGCGGCCCCGCCCGAACCGGCCAGCACCGACGGCAGGCCGGCCGCGCCGAGCGCGACGTGCACCGCGGGCGCGCCCTGCGAGAGCCACGCGGAGTACGCGGTCGCGCCGCCGATGCCCGCGGCCAGCGGCAGGAGCACGAGCGCGAGCCGCGAGCCCACCTCGCGCGCCTCGGCCGCCACGATCGTGCATCGTGCGCACTCGTCGAGGTGCCTCTCGAGCCGCGACGTGTCGCGCCCACGCAGCTTGCCGCGGGTGTACCCGCCCAGGCGGTCGATCGTCCACCGGCACTCGGGCTCCTCGGCGTTGCGCAGGTGCGCCTGGATCCACGCCTGCCTGAGCCCCTCGCGGGCGCGGTAGGCCAGCGCGGCCGTCGCGTTCGCGCTCATGCCGATGAGCGGGGCGATCTGCTGCGGCTGCATGCCCTCGACCTCGGCGTACCAGAGCACCTCCTGCCAGCGGGTCGGCAGGGAGCGGAACGCCTGCGCGGTCGTGGACCGGTCGAGGGCGTCGAGCGTGGCGGACTCGGTCGTGGCCGGATCCTCGAACGACTCGAGGGTCTCGAGGTTCGTCTCCCGACGTGCGCGGCCCCAGCTCGCCGCGGTGTTGCGCACGGTCGTGAACAGGTACGGCCGGAACGCGGCCGTGGGGCCGCGACCGGCGAGGATCGCATCGTAGATGCGCGTGAACGACTCGGCCACGAGGTCGTCGGGATCGAGGGAGCTGTACGAGCGCGCGACCGTGCGCGCGGAGGCCGAGTGACGCCGCCAGAGCTCGCCGTAGGCGGCTCGGTCGCCGCGGCGGGTGCGCTCGATGAGGGCGCCGTCGGACAGGTCGGTGCGCAGGGGTGGCACATCGCCTCCAGGTTCGGGTGCACGGGGGTCACGGAAGAGACGTGGATCGGGGCGGATCATGACGCGCGTGGCGGGGGTCCGATCATTCCAGCAGATTTTCGGGGATCACGCGTCATAGCCGCACGGGATCGACGTCTCTTCCGGTGAAGGCCCCTCCGGGGACCGGATCACCGCCGCCTCGTCGGACCCGAGTCGGGGCGGAGCCGGCTCATCGCCGGCGTGGAGTGCCGCATCGGGGGGTCGGTGCGGCACGTCGATCGGGCGGGGCTTCGGCGGAGATGGGGAACACGCCGCCGAAGCCCCGCATCACTGATCTGATGCGATGCGCGGCGCGGTGCCGGTCAGGCGAGCCGCGCCCCGGCGCCCCACACGGCCTCGACCTCGAGCTCGGGCGTGAGCAGCACCGCGTCCGCTGCGTACCCGGGGTCCAGGCGTCCGAGGTCGCCCGCGCGGCCGATCGCCGCAGCCGGCGCAACCGTGACGGCGCCGATCGCCTCGTCGAGCGGGATGCCGCACTCCACGACCGCGCGGCGCAGCGCGGCATCCTGGGTGAGCGTCGAACCCGCGATCGACCCGCCCTCGAGCAACCGCGCGACGCCGCCCTCGACGACGACCCGGAGCGAGCCGAGCAGGTAGGAGCCGTCGGCGGCGCCGGCCGCGGCCATGGCATCGGTGACGAGCGCGACCCGGCCGTGGGCGCCGGCGAAGGCGAGTCGCACCACGTCGGGGTGCACGTGCACGCCGTCGTTGATGATCTCGAGGGTGACGTGGTCGGCGTGCATGGCCGCGACCACCGGGCCGGGCGCGCGGTGGTGGATGCCGCGCATGCCGTTGAACGCATGTGTCAGGATCGACGCACCCGCGCCGAACGCCGCGAGCGTCGTCTCGAAGTCCGCGCCGGTGTGGCCGACCGCGACGGCGACGCCCGCGTCGACGAATCGGGCGATCGCCTCGCTCGCGCCCTGATGCTCGGGAGCGATCGTGACCTGCCGCAGCATCCCGCCGGATGCCTCGAGCAGCCGCTCCACGCTGGCCGCATCGGCCGAGCGCAGCTGCAGCGGGTCGTGCGCGCCGCGGAACTCGTGGTCGAGGAACGGACCCTCGAGGTGGGCTCCGAGCACGCGGGAGTCCGAGGCCGCGACGGCGGAGATCACCTGCAGCCGATCGCAGAGCAGGTCGACGGGCGCGGTCACGAGCGAGAGCACCGAACGGGTCGTGCCGTGCGCGGTGTGCACGGCGAGCAGGGTCTCGATCGCGTCGGCGCCCTCCTCGACGGACGCACCGCCCGCACCGTGGCAGTGCAGGTCGATGAAGCCGGGCACGAGGGTGCGGCCCGCGGCATCCGTCACCGAGGCGGCGGCGGGGAGGTCGTCGCGCCAGGCGTCGCCGATCCCGCGCGCGGCGACGCGATCGCCGTCGAAGCGCACCCACGCGTCGGCGACGGTGTCGAGGCCGCTCACGAGGCGGGCGGAGTGGATGACGGTCGCGGGGGTGCTCACCTAGGCAACGATAACGTCGTAGCCGCTGTCGGTGAGGCGCTGGCGCTGCTCGGGCGTCGCCGCGTCGTCCGTGATGATCGTCGAGAACAGCCGGCGGTGCCCGATGGCGGCGAACGCGCGCTTGTCGATCTTCGATGCGTCCGCGACGAGCACCGGATGCGCCGCCCGCGACGCCATGAGCGCGTTGACCGCCGCCTCCCGCTCATCGTGCGAGGTGGGCCCCACGGTGGCGTCGACGCCGTTCACGCCGATGAAGGCGAGGTCGAGCGTGATGCTGCCGAGCACCGTGTCGGCGTAGGCGCCGACGAGCTCGTACGAGCGCGCGTGCACCACGCCGCCCGTGACGACCGTCTTGATCTGCGGTCGCATGGCGAGCTGCATGGCGATGTTGATGGCGTTCGTCACGACCGTGAGGCTGGGCTCGGGCGACGGCTCCATGATGTCGGCACGCGACATGAGCGCGTCGGCGATCGCCGTCGCCGTGGTGCCGCCGCAGAGCCCGATCACGGCGCCGCGCGGCACGAGCGCGCTCGCGGCCCTGGCGATGGCGGCCTTCGCCTCGGGGTTCTGCTGGTTCTTGTAGCGGATCGGCAGGTCGTAGGCGACCGAGTGGGCGACGGCGCCGCCGCGGGTACGGGTGAGGAGCTGCTGCTCGGCGAGGGCGTCGAGGTCGCGGCGCGCGGTGGCGGGGGAGACGTCGAGGCGGTCGACGATCTGGTCGACCTCGACCTGCCCGCTCTCGGCGAGCAGGTCGAGCACGGCACTGAGGCGTTCGGCGCGGTTCATCCGGGCTCCTTGGCGGTCGAGGCGAACAGGGCGAGGAGTCGGGCGGCCTCCGCGCGCACCGCCGCACGACCGGCCGCGACGTACGTGCGCGAGTCTACGGCCGAGGGATGCTCGGCAGGTAGGCCCGCACCGCACCGGTGAACCCCCCGTTCAGGTGGGTCGACACGTTGACCTTCGTGATCCCCGAGCGGATGCCGCGCACGATCGTCTCGTCGGGCACCCCCGACGAGCCGTGCAGCACGAGGGGCACGGGCACCGCCCGCGCCAGCCGGGCGACGAGCTCGAGGTCGATCGCGGCGACCCGTTCGGTCATCGCGTGCGACGACCCGACCGCGACCGCGAGGGCGCCGACGCCGGTCTCGGCGACGAAGCGCGCCGCCTCGTCGGGGTCGGTGCGCACGCCGGGCGCGTGGGCGCCGTCCTTGCCGCCGATCTCGCCGAGCTCGGCCTCGACGAGCACGCCCGCGGCATCCGCCCGTTCGACCACCAGCCGGGTGGTCGCGACGTTGTCGGCGAAGTCGAGGCGCGCGCCGTCGTACATCACCGACCCGAAGCCGCGGTCGATGGCGCGGACGGCGAGCTCGGGGTCCTCGGCGTGGTCGAGGTGCACGGCGACGCGGGCGGATGAGGCCTCGGCGACGGCGAGCGTCGCGAGGGCGATCGGGTCGAGCCCGCCGTGGTAGCGCACGCAGTTCTCGGAGAGCTGGAGGATGACCGGCAGGCCCGCGTCCTCGGCGGCGCCGGCGAGGGCCTCGGCCGTCTCGAGGTGCACGACGTTGAACGCGCCGATGCCGCGGCCTGCGGCGCGCGCCTCGTCGAGGAGCGTGCGGGTCGGGGTGAGCGTCATCGGCGTTCCTCGTCGATCGTGGTGACGACGACCTCGCCGGCGAGTGCGACGTGGTCGGGGGAGAGCTCGCCCGCGAGCGGCATGAGCACGGCGCTCGCCGACCAGGCGGTGGCGCGGCGGGCGAGGTCCGATCGGGCGCGGGCCGCGGCATCCGTGCCCGACCAGAGGTCGTCGCCGGCGGCGAGGGACGCCGCGATGGCGGCGACGGCGGCGTCGCCGGCCCCGGTCGCGTTGCCGTGCAGCACCCGGGGCAGTCGTGCGGCGACGGGCGCGCCGTGGCGCGCGATCGGCGACGAGCCCGTCGGCGCCGAGCGACACGACGACGAGCCGGGCCCCGAGGTCGAGCAGGGCGCGGGCGCCGTCGAGCGGATCGGCGAGGCCGGTCGCCTCGGCCAGCTCCTCGCGGTTCGGCTTCAGCGCGTGCGCTCCGGCGCGGGCCGCGGCGAGGATGCCGGCGCCGCTCGTGTCGACGACGACCGGGACGCCCGCGGCCACCAGCCGCGCGACCAGCGCGCCGAGGTCGTCGGCTCCGAACCCGGGCGGCAGGCTGCCGCAGATCGCGACGGCACGAGCCGTGCCGCCGAGCTGCTCGGCCGCTTCGGCGAGGGCCGCCGCCTCGTCGGGGGCGACCGGGCCCGCCCACCTCGTTGAGCACCGAGCTCTCGCCGCTCGCGTCGTCGACGACGGCGGCGCTGCGCCGAGTGGCCGAGGCGGTGGGGATGAGCCGATGCGGCATCCCGGATGCCTCGAGCTCGGCCCGGAACTCGTCGCCGGTCGCGCCGCCCGCCGTCGCGAGCGCGAGCACGTCGTGCCCGGCCGCGTGCAGCACCCGGGCCACGTTCAGGCCCTTGCCGCCCGCCCGGGACGCACCGGTCGGCACGCGGTGGGTGGCACCGGGGGTGAGCCGGTCGACGTGCCAGGTGAGGTCGACCGCCGGATTCGGCGTGACGGTGAGGATCATGCGCCGACGCCCTCGTCGACGGCATCGCCGGCTCCGTCGCCGACGCCCTCGCCGGCGCGCTCGCGGGCGATGAGGGCGGCGCCGAGGAGCCCGGCGTCCTGCCCGAGCTGCGCGGGAACGAGCAGCGGGCGGCGGTGGAAGCTGAGTCGTGCGTTCATGCGCGACGTGAGCGGTGCGAAGAGGGCGTCGCCCGCACGGGAGAGCCCGCCGCCGATCACGATCGCCTCGGGCGCGACGGTCGCCGCGAGCTGGGACACCGCGAAGGCCAGCCCGCCGAGCGCGGCCTCCCACACGGCGGCGGCGTCGGGATCGCCCGCCTCCGCGAGCGCGAGCACCTCGCGGGCGCCCGCGACCGACTCGCCGGTGCGCTCGGCGTAGCGCCGGACGATGGCGCCGGCCGAGGCGACGGCCTCGAGGCATCCCCATGCACCGCAGGGACACTGCGGCCCATCGGCGACGGGGGAGTGCCCGATCTCGCCGGCGTAGCCGCCCCCGAGGTGCGGCCGGCCGTCGAGGATGAGCGAGCCGGCGATGCCGGTGCCGATCACGAGCACGACGACGTCGTCGTAGGCGCGGGCGGCGCCGAGCCGGTGCTCGGCCCAGCTCGCGGCGGTCACGTCGTGGTGGAAGGCGACCGGCAGGCCGAGGGCGGCCTCGGCGAGGTCGCGGATGGGAGCGTCGCGCCAGCCGAGGTTGCTCGCGTAGACCCCGACGCCGCGCTCGGCGTCGACGATGCCCGGTACGAGCAGCCCGGCCGCGACCGGCTGCAGGCCGGGGTGGGCGTCGCGGAGACCCGCGGCGAGCTCGGCGACGTGCGCGACGACCGCCTCGGCCGTGCGCTCGCCGTCGAGCGGCGTCGGCGTGCGGGTCACTCCGAGCACGCGCCCGTCGGCGTCGACGATCGCCGACTTGGTGTCGGTGCCGCCCACGTCGAACGCCAGCACGACCTCGCCGGGCCCGAGGGGCGCCGGCGCGGCATCCGGAGTCGTGGTCACGTCGGTCAGCCCTCGAGGATGACGGAGCGGGTGAGGTTGCGCGGCGCATCGGGGTCGAGGCCCCGGGCCAGCGCCCTGGCGAGGGCGACGCGCTGGGCCCGCACGAGCTCGGCCATCGGGTCGAGCGTGCCCGCCTCGAAGTGCGCGCCCGGTCGCGGCGACCTCCGCGGCGAGGCCCGCAGGCGGCGCGCCGAAGTGCCAGGTGACCCGGCCCGGCGCCGCGATCGAGATGGGGCCGTGGCGGTACTCCATCGCGGGGTACGACTCGGTCCACGACTGCGAGGCCTCGCGCATCTTGAGCGCCGCCTCGTGGGCGAGGCCGACGGTCCAGCCTCGGCCGAGGAACGTGAACTGCTCGGCGTCGACGAGCGCCGGGTCGAGGTCGACGTCGATCGCGCGGCGGGCGTCGGCGACGGCGCCGTCGAGGTCCTCGCCCAGCGAGGCGCGGAAGAGCGCGAGGGCGGAGGTCGCGAACCGGGTCTGCACGACCGACTGCTCGTCGGCGAACGGCAGGGTCACCGCATCGTCGACGAGGTCGACCAGGGGCGATGTCGGGTCGCCGATGACGCCCACGGTGCGCACGCGACCGCGCAGCCGCTCGACGAGCTCGAGCACCTCGGTGGTGGTCCCCGATCGGGTGAGTGCGACGACGGCGTCGTAGCCGCGATCGACGAAGGCCTCGGATGCCGCGAACGCATCGGTCTCGCCCTGCCCGCCGGTCTCGCGGAGCCACGCGTAGGACTGCGCCATGAACCACGACGTGCCGCAGCCGACGACCGCGATGCGGGTGCCGGCCGCCGGGAGCAGCGCCTGCTCGGCGGTCATGGATGCCGCCTCGGCCCACGTCTCGGGCTGGGAGGCGAGCTCCGCCGCCATGTGCGCTGCGGGGGTGACGGAGGGGCTCTGCGGTTCGCTCACGTTCGGTGCTCCAGATGGGTGCGAGGTCGGTGGGAGGTCGGTCGGTGGTCCGCACGCGACGGGGCGCGGCGGCATGACGACTCAATGATTGCAGATGACTGTTCATGCTGTCTATCAATCATCCTCGCGATCGATATCTCACGGATCGGCGAGGATTCTCCGTTTGTGAGGGATCTGAACAAAATCCGGTAACAATCACGTTTCCAGTCTTGACGGGCGAGAGGCATCCGTCATAGATTTCGTGCGTCGCTTGAACGAACATGATCGTTTTGTGCGACGAAACAGTCAGGAAGCATCACCACGGCCCGCTCGAGCTGCATGTTTCCCGACCTACGCACCGTCGCGCGAGGCTCAGTTGCGTCAGGTGCCCATCCACCAGAGTGAGGAAGCACAATGAAGAAGTCACTGCGTCTCAGCGCCGCGGTCGCGGTTGCCGCCGCAGCATCGCTCACGCTCGCGTCCTGCGGGTTCGGCGGCGGCTCCGGCTCCGACGATGCGTCCGGCGGGGCGAACACGCTGGACCTGCTCGTCCCGAGCTACTCCGACAACACCCAGGGGCTGTGGGAGGACGTCATCTCGGGCTTCGAGGAGGAGAACCCCGACATCAGCGTGAACCTCGAGGTGCAGTCGTGGGACAACCTCGAGAGCGTGATCGCCACCAAGATCCAGGGCGGCGAGGCACCCGACATCTACAACGGCGGCCCCTTCGCCGGGTTCGCGGCCGACGGCCTGCTCTACCCGGCCGAGGAGGTCGTCTCGGCCGACACCTACAGTGACTTCCAGGAGTCCTTCCTCGCCAACGCCGAGGTCGACGGCACGGCCTACGCCCTGCCGCTCATCGCGTCGGCGCGTGCGCTGTTCGTCAACAACGCGCTGCTCGAGCAGGCCGGCGTCGCGGCACCGCCCACCACGTGGGACGAGCTGCTCGACGCGGCGACCAAGATCTCCGCGCTCGGCGGCGGCATCGCCGGCTACGGCATGCCGCTCGGCTCGGAGGAGGCCCAGGCCGAGGCGGCCGTGTGGCTGTGGGGCGGCGGCGGCACCTTCGGCGACGCGACCGAGATCACCGTCGACGACCCGTCGAACCTCCCGGGTGCCGAGCAGATCAAGAAGATGATCGACGCCGGCGCGACGCAGGCCGACGCCGGCTCGACCGACCGCTCGCCGCTCATGGACATCTTCGTGCAGGGCAAGATCGGCATGCAGGTCGGCCTCCCGCCGACGGTCGGCCAGATCGAGGAGAACAACCCCGAGCTCGACTACTCGATCGTGCCCATCCCCACGCAGGACGGCAGCCCCTTCACGCTCGGCGTCATGGACCAGCTCATGGCCTTCCAGAACGACGGCGACAAGCAGGACGCGATCACGAAGTTCCTCGACTACTACTACACCTCCGACGTCTACGTGCCGTGGGTGCAGACCGAGGGCTTCCTGCCCGTCACGAAGTCGGGCGCCGAGGCGCTCGGCGGCGAGGAGGCGCTCGCGCCGTTCCTCGAGGTCCTGCCCGACGCGCAGTTCTACCCGAGCACCAACCCGCAGTGGTCCGCGACGGATGCCGCGTTCAAGGCGCTCTTCGGCCAGCTCCAGACGAAGCCGGCCCAGGAGGTCCTGACCGAGATCCAGGCGCAGGTCGACGCGGGCTGATCCCCGCGACCACCGCAACCACACCCACGCACCACCGGAGGGATCGGTGACCATCGAGATCATGAGCACCACGACCGACACGTCATCGACCCCGGCGGGGGCGGCCACCGGCCGCCCCCGCCCCGGCGGGAGCGACCCCCGTACGGGCCGCAAGCCCGGCGGACGCGAGTTCCTCGCGTCCCTCCCGTGGATCGGGCCCGCCCTCATCCTCATCTTCGGCGTCGTGCTGTTCCCGGCCGTCGTCATGTTCTTCAACTCGACGCGCGACATCTCGATCTCGGGCGTCGACCACGGCTCGGTCGGGTTCGACAACTACGTCGAGGTCTTCTCGTTCCCCTACTTCTGGCCGATCTTCGCCCGCACGATCGTCTGGGTCGTGGTGGTCGTCGCGGCCACCGTCGTCATCTCGCTCGGGCTGGCGCAGATCCTCAACAAGGCGTTCCCCGGCCGGCGCATCGTGCGCCTCGCGGTGATCATCCCGTGGGCGGCATCCGTCGTGATGACGACCATGGTCGTGTACTACGGCCTCGAGCCGTACTTCGGCATCATCAACAAGTTCCTCGTCGACATCGGGCTCGTCGACACGCCAGAGGGCTACGGGTGGACCCGCAACCCCACCACCGCGTTCGCGTGGTCGATCGTGGTCGCGGTCTTCGTCTCGCTGCCGTTCACGACCTACACGATCCTGGCCGGCCTGGCGACGATCCCGGGCGACGTGCTCGAGGCGGCCAAGATGGACGGCGCCGGGCCGATGCGCACCTACGTGAGCGTCATCCTCCCGCAGCTGCGCGGCGCCCTCAGCGTGGCCGTGCTCATCAACATCATCAACGTCTTCAACTCGCTGCCGATCCTGAAGGTGATGACCGGGTCGATCCCCGGCTACGACGCCGACACGATCATGACGCTGATCTTCAAGTACATCCAGAACCAGCACAAGGTCGACGTCGCGAGCGCGCTCTCGGTCGTCGCCTTCCTCATCGTCATCGTGATCGTCGCGGTGTACGTGAAGGTCGTCAAGCCCACCAGGGAGGTCTGAGCCGTGGCCGTCACCGCCCCCGCCTTCGAGACGATCGACGCCCCCGCGGCAGCGAACCGCCGACGCCGCTACACCGAGGACCAGGTGCCCATGGGCCGCGTGCTGCTGCGCATGTTCGCGGGGCTCCTCGTGCTCGTCGTGTTCATCCTCCCGTACACGATCATGTTCTTCGGCTCGGTGAAGACGAAGGCGCAGATCCGCTCGGTCGAGCCCACCTACTTCCCCACGGAGTGGCACTGGGAGAACTACATCAACATGTGGTCGACCCCCGAGACGCCGCTGCCGCAGAACCTCATCTCGACGATCGTCATCGCGGTCTTCGCGACCGTGCTCGTGCTGGCGGTCGCCATGCCAGCGGCGTACTACACGGCGCGCTTCCGGTTCCCCGGGCGGTTCGTGTTCCTGTTCCTCGTCATCGTCACGCAGATGCTCCAGCCCGCGGTGCTCACGTCGGGCCTCTTCCGGCAGTTCGTCACCCTCGGCCTGATCGACACCTGGGCCGCGATGATCTTCATCAATGCCGCGTTCAACCTGTCGTTCGCCGTGTGGATCATGCACTCGTTCTTCGCCGGCGTGCCGAAGGAGATCGACGAGGCCGCGCAGATCGACGGCGCCGGGCGCCTCACGGTGCTGTTCCGCATCCAGCTGCCGCTCGTATGGCCCGGCATCGTGACGGCGATCGTGTTCACGTTCGTGGCGTGCTGGAACGAGTTCGCGGCCTCGCTCGTGATCCTCTCGACCGCGGGCAACCAGCCGCTCTCGGTGGCGCTCACGAAGTTCGTCGGCCAGTACGAGACCTCGTGGCACTACGTGTTCGGCGTGTCGATCGTGGCGATCATCCCCGTCGTGGTGCTCTTCATGATCATCGAGAAGCGCCTGGTCGGCGGCCTCACGGCGGGCAGCGTCAAGTAGCGGATGCCGCGGGCCGGGCGCCCGCTCGCGCCACCTCGCCGCCCGCGCATCCCGCCACCTTGCGGCCCGCGCGCGCCCGCCCGCACTCGCGCGCCCGCCGCGCCACCCGCGCCACCCGCGCCACCCGCGTGCCTGCCGAGCCACCCGCCCGCGCCCCGCGCCCCGCCCCCGCCCGCGGCATCCGCCCGCCCGCGCCCGCGCCGGCCCCCGCCCGCGGCATCCGCCCCGCCGTCCGCCTTGGCCGGACCGGATTCAGGCGATGGGCCGATTCAGGCCGTTCCCGAGCGATCCCCGCCTGACTCGCGCCGATCTCCTCCGCTCCGGCGAACGACCGATGCCTCCGCCGGCGGAGGCCCTGTGCGATCGCCATGCCGAATCTCCGCCTCGACGACGTCCCACTCGATAGAGCACCTGTCGGTATCGTACGCGGAAGACGGTGTAGCCCATGAGGCGAGCCGACGGTCGCGGCGATGTCGCGTGCGCGCTGCGCCGCCGAGTCCGGTGGAAGCCGTATCCATCGATCTGGAGCACCAGGCGTTCGCCGATCAGGATGTCGACCGCGTGTCCGTCGATCATGACCTGCTGGCGCATCTCGATGCCGGCCCGGCGCAGACGAGCGACGGGGATGGACTCGAGGCCCGAGTCCGAGAGCTGCGAGGCACGCCGCCAGGACGCGCCTCCCGCCGTCGCTCCGCAGGGGCAGCCGCTCGAGCTATGCACGAGTGAACCCGCTCGGTTCGGACGGCGGACTCCCAGGTCGGCCAGCGCGTGGTCGAGTGGCTGGCAGTCGGCGATGTCGCACGAGCGCGTCCGCGATCGGTTCGACGAGCTCGATATCGATTGGGACGGAATTGGGCCGCGCCCCAGTGCACGAGTTGCATCGCCGGCGTCGAACGCGAGGCGCCGAATGCGCGGGAACGCGACATGGAGTCCGGGCGTGTCCACCGTCCACAAGCCGTGGAGGCGCGCGGCGGTCACGCAGGCGACCCTTCCGCTACCGCTGCGGCGCTCGTCGGAGCTCGCGGGCGCTGCATCCGGGGCCGCCAGCGAGCGACGGATACGGCGAACCGCTTCGCCGGCGGCGACTGCCGCCCCGATCGCATACTCGTGTGAAACCGGCGTTCGCGGCTTCGTCGACTGCGCATGCCGGTGGTCTGGTCCACCCATTCGGCGACTGCATGCGCCCGGATCGTCACGGAATACGAGACAGCCGGCGCCGCCGCGAACTCGTGCGGGCCGCGGAGGGCCGCTTGTCGCAGTCCGACTGTCGAGGAGCAGGTCGCGCATCGCGTCGGCCGGGCGAAGCGACGGGAGGCGATCGACGTCTGCGGAGGAGGAGTACCCGGCTGCCGACCTCCCACTCCGATTGCCCTCGCATCGTGTGCGGACGGGCGGTGGGTGCTGCGGGCGCGCGGGGGGGCGCGCGCCGGGGCGCCGGGCGCGGCGGGCGGGGCGGGTTACTCGGCCCAGGGCACGCCGCGCACCGGGTAGTACGTGACGCCCATCGCGTCGAGCCGCTCGCCGAGCGTGGCGACGCGGCCGAAGAACGCCTCCGTGTCGCGCGCGGCACCCGCCGCCGGCGCGGGCGACCACGCGATCTCCGCCACGCCGAGGATGCGCGGGAACGCCATGAACTCCACGTCCGACATCGAGGCCAGCGTCTCGGTCCAGATCGGCGCCTCGACGCCGAGGATGTCGCGCTCGTCGAGGCCCGGCACGATGGCGGACGGCTCCCACAGGTACGCCTCGTCGATCGTGGTCGGCCCCTTCGCCCAGTCGAGCCCGAGGGTGTGGCCCAGCGCGTTCTGCGGGTCGTCGACGTACTTCATGTCGAGGTAGGCGACGTCGGCGGGCGAGAGGATGACGCTGCCGCCCTGCTCCACGAACGAGCGGGTGAGCTCCGCCGCGTCGTCCTCGGGCTCGACGAAGCTCCAGTACTGCCCGATCGTGCCGGGCGGCAGCTCGCGGGAGGCGCCCATCTCGTGCCAGCCGATGATCGTCTTGCCGGTCGCGGCGCCGGCCTGCGTCATCCGCCGCACCAGGTCGAGGTAGTCGGCCTCGCTCGTGGAGAGCGACTCGTCGCCGCCGAGGTGCAGCCACGGTCCGGGCGTGAGCTCGGCGACCTCGCGGGCCACGTCGGCGAGGAACCGGTCGGTCACTGCGGCCCGCTCGGGCGAGGCGCAGAGCGAGGAGAACCCGACCTCGGTGCCCTCGTACGGCGCAGGCGCGACGCCGTCGCAGTTCAGCTCGGGGTAGGCGCTCAGCGCCGCGTTCGTGTGCCCGGGCAGGTCGATCTCGGGCACGATCGTGACGAACCGCTCGGCCGCGTACTCGACGATGCGCCGGTAGTCGTCCTTCGTGTAGAAGCCGCCGCCGTCGCCGCCCACCGAGGTGGAGGCGCCGATGCGCGTGAGCTCGGGCCACGAGTCGACCTGGATGCGCCAGCCCTGGTCGTCGGTGAGGTGCAGGTGCAGCACGTTGAGCTTCACGAGCGCGATCGCGTCGACGTACGCGAGCACGTCCTCGACGGGGAAGAAGTGCCTCGCGACGTCGAGCATGGCGCCGCGGTACGCGAACCGCGGGGCGTCGGCGACGGATGCCGCGGGCACGGTCCATCCGCCGTCGGGCGCCGCCGCGGCATCCGCTCGCTCGATCGCGGCGGGCAGCAGCTGGCGCAGCGACTGGATGCCGCGGAAGACCCCGGCCGCCGTGTCCCCGCCGATGCGCACGCCGCGCTCGCCCGACTCGAGCGTGTAGCCCTCGGCGGCTCCGCCGGGCGCCTCGCCCTCGGCGACCACGAGCGCGATGTCGGATGCCGCGGGCTCGCCATCGACGACGGGCAGCTCGTAGCCCGTGGCGGCGCGCAGCTGCCGCGCGAACGTCTCGGCCACGGCCGCCGCTCCCTCGCCGTCGGCGACGAGCCGGGACGCGTCGGTGAGGCGGAACGGCGACCCGTCGCGCAGCTCGAAGGACGTGGGGGCGGGGATGATGCCGGTCACGGCGTCTCCGTTCTGGTCGGCGGTGCACGCGGTGAGCCCGAGGGCGGCGATCGCCGCGACCGCCGCGAGCGCGGCGAGGCGGCGCAGGAGACGGGGGTCGGCGGTGCGTCGATGCATGCGTCCTCGTGATGGTCGGCGGGGCGGCGGGTTCGGCGAGTCCGCCGATAAGGCAGGACTCCTAACAAACGAGTGCTGCTCCATCCTGCCACGCCGCGCCGCCGGACGACAGTGCGTCGCACGCCGGATGACGGTGCGTCGCCGCCGGACGACGCTGCGGCGACCCCGATGACAGCCCGGCGACGCCCGATGACGGCCATCGTCCGAGCGAACGGGCCGCGCGCGGCATCCGTTGCTATGCTTGCGATCGTCGCGACTGGCGTTGAGATGGATACCCATCGGGGAGCGACTGGCACGGACCGACCGCTCGCCTGGGCCGGTGCGCCTGCTGCCGCGCGAGTCGCGCTGCAGCAGCACCCATCAGGTCCGCATGTCATGAAGGAGCCAGTCTTGGCCGAATCCGCCTTCAACCAGCCGCTGTCCGAGGTCGACCCCGAGATCGCCGAAGTCCTCGAGCTCGAGCTCGGTCGCCAGCGCGACTACCTCGAGATGATCGCGAGCGAGAACTTCGTTCCCGTCTCGGTGCTGCAGTCCCAGGGCTCGGTGCTCACGAACAAGTACGCCGAGGGCTACCCCGGCCGCCGCTACTACGGCGGCTGCGAGTACGTCGACATCGCCGAGTCGCTCGCCATCGAGCGCGCGAAGAGCCTGTTCGGCGCGGAGTACGCGAACGTGCAGCCGCACTCGGGCGCCACCGCCAACGCCGCCGTCCTGGCGGCGATCGCCACCCCCGGCGACACCATCCTCGGCCTCGAGCTCGCGCACGGCGGCCACCTCACGCACGGCATGAAGCTCAACTTCTCGGGCAAGCTCTACAACGCCGTCTCCTACGGCGTGAACCCCGAGACGTTCCTCGTCGACATGGACGTGGTGCGCGACAAGGCCCTCGAGCACAAGCCGCAGGTCATCATCGCCGGCTGGTCGGCGTACCCGCGTCACCTCGACTTCGCCGCGTTCCGCGCGATCGCCGACGAGGTCGGCGCGAAGCTCTGGGTCGACATGGCGCACTTCGCCGGCCTCGTCGCCGCGGGGCTGCACCCGTCGCCCGTGCCGTACGCCGACGTCGTCTCGTCGACCGTGCACAAGACGATCGGCGGCCCGCGCTCGGGCTTCATCGTCTCGCGCGACACCGAGCTCGCGAAGAAGCTCAACTCCAACGTGTTCCCGGGCCAGCAGGGCGGCCCGCTGATGCACGTGATCGCGGCCAAGGCCACGGCGTTCAAGATCGCGGCATCCGCGGAGTTCAAGGACCGCCAGGAGCGCACGATCCGCGGCGCCCAGATCCTCGCCGAGCGGCTCACCGCCGACGACTCGCGGGCCGCGGGCGTCGACGTGCTCACGGGCGGCACCGACGTGCACCTCGTGCTCGCCGACCTGCGCAACTCCGAGGTCGACGGCCAGCAGGCCGAGGACCTGCTGCACGAGGCGCTCATCACCGTGAACCGCAACGCGGTGCCGTTCGACCCGCGCCCGCCGATGGTCACCTCGGGCCTGCGCATCGGCACGCCGGCGCTCGCGACCCGCGGCTTCGGCGACGCCGAGTTCACCGAGGTCGCCGACATCATCGCGCTCGCGCTGCAGGGCGAGGCGGACGTCGCCGTCGCTGCGCGCGCGCGTCGAGGCGCTCACCGGGGCGTTCCCGCTGTACCCGGGCCTGCAGCAGTAGGGCGTCGCATGACCGCCATCACCCTCGACGGCATCGCGACCGCCTCGGCCGTGAAGTCGGAGCTCGCCTCGCGGGTCGTCGACCTGCGGGCCGACGGCGTCGTGCCCGGTCTGGGCACGCTGCTCGTCGGCGACGACCCCGCCTCGCGCGCCTACGTGGCCGGCAAGCACCGCGACTGCGCCGAGGTGGGCATCGAGTCGATCCGCGTCGACCTGCCGTCGTCGGCGACGCACGGCCGACGTGCGCGCGGCGATCCGCGACCTCAACTCGGCGCGCGACGTCACGGGCTACATCGTGCAGCTGCCGCTGCCGGCGGGCCACGACGAGAACGCGATGCTCGAGCTGATCGACCCCGACAAGGACGCCGACGGGCTGCACCCGACGAACCTGGGCCGCCTCGTGCTCGGGATCGAGGGCGAGCTGCGCTCGCCGCTGCCGTGCACGCCGGCCGGCATCGTCGAGATGCTGCGGCGGTACGACGTGCCGATCCGGGGCCGGCACGTGACCGTGATCGGCCGCGGCCTCACCGTCGGCCGTCCGCTCGGGCTCCTGTTCACCCGCAAGGGCCTCGACGCGACGGTCACGCTCACGCACTCGCGCACGCAGGACCTCGCGGCCGAGGTGCGTCGCGCCGACATCGTCGTCGCGGCGGTGGGCGTGCCGCACCTCGTGCAGCCCGACTGGATCAAGCCCGGCGCGGCCGTGCTCGACGTCGGCATCACGCGCGTGCAGGACGAGGAGACCGGCAAGGGCCGCCTCACGGGCGACGTCGACCCCGGCGTCGCCGAGGTCGCCGGCCACCTCTCGCCGAACCCCGGCGGCGTCGGGCCGATGACCCGCGCCATGCTGCTCGCGAACGTCGTGAAGGCGGCCGAGCAGCGCCTGCACCGGTAGCGATCGACACGAGCGGATGCCGCGGGCCGTGCGCCTGCGGCATCCGCTTCGTCGTCCCGGCGGCGCCGGCGACACGCGCCATCGACCGTCGACCTGACGGTCGCCCGGCGTTCACCGGGCGTGCACCGCCCGTCAGCCCGGGCGGCATAGCTTCGCGGCATGACCACCCATGCCGACCTCCTCGACGCGCCCTCGACGGCGCGCGCTGCGGCGCGGGGCGATCGGTGCGCCGGATGCCGCGACGCCCGTCGACCCCTCGCGACGGCGATCATCCCCGCCCGCGGCGGCTCGCAGGGCCTGCCCGGGCAAGAACGTCGCGCGGGTCGGCGGCGTGCCGCTCGTGGCCCGTGCGGTGCTCGCGGCGCTCGCCGCGGAGCGGATCGGTCGCGTCGTCGTCAGCACCGACGACGACGCGATCGCCGAGGCCGCGCGGGACGCGGGCGCCGAGATCGTCGCGCGTCCCGCCGAGCTCGCCGGCGCCACCGCCTCGAGCGAGTCGGCGCTGCTGCACGCCCTCGAGGCGCTCGGACTCGACGCGCCCGGCGCCGACGACCTCGTGGTGTTCGTCCAGGCCACGTCGCCGTTCATCGACCCCGCCGACCTCGACGCCGCGATCGAGCGGGTCGCGTCGGGCGAACGCGACAGCGTGTTCTCGGCCGCGCCCTCGCACGTCTTCCTCTGGCGCGACGACGCCGTGACCGGCGCGGCCGGCGTGAACCACGACGCCGCGCACCGCCCGCGCCGGCAGGACCGTGCGCCCGAGTACGCCGAGACCGGCGCGTTCTACGTGTTCCGCACCGAGGGCTTCCTCGCGGCGGGCCACCGCTTCTTCGGGCGCATCGGCGTCCAGCCCGTGCATCCCGACCACGCGATCGAGATCGACGACGCCGCCGACCTCGAGCGGGCGCGCGCGATCGCGCCGCAGGTCGACCGTGCGCTCGCGGCGGCGGGCGTCGCCTCGGCGCCGACCCGCGGCATCCGCTCGTCGACGTCGACGCGCTCGTCACCGACTTCGACGGCGTGCACACCGACGACACCGTGATGGTCGACCAGCTCGGGCGCGAGACCGTGCGCGTGAGCCGCAGCGACGGCCACGGCATCGCCCGGCTCCGTGCCGCGGGCGTGCCCGTGCTGATCCTGTCCGCCGAGGAGAACCCCGTCGTGGGGCGACGGGCGGAGAAGCTCGGCGTCGAGTGCGCGCAGGGGATCGCCGAGAAGGGGGCCGTGCTGCGCGACTGGGCCGCGGCCCGCGGCATCCGCCTCGACCGCATCGCCTACCTCGGCAACGACCGTGGCGACCTGCCGGCGCTCGGCCTCGTGGGCTGGCCCATCGCCGTGGCCGACGCGACGCCCGAGGTGCTCGCCGCCGCACGCCACGTGCTGCAGCGGCCGGGCGGCGACGGGGCCGTGCGAGAGCTCTCCGACCTCATCGTCGGAGCCCGAGCGAGGAGCGGCGCGACCGGCGCCGCGAACGAGGAGGAGTGAGCGAATGACCGCTGTGCGCATCGGCCGATCGGTGATCGGACCCGGCCTGCCCGTCTACGTGATCGGCGAGATCGGCCTGAACCACAACGGCGACGTCGAGATCGCCAAGCGGCTCATCGACGTCGCGGTCGAGTCGGGCGCCGAGGCCGTGAAGTTCCAGAAGCGCACGCCCGAGATCGCGACGCCCGAGCACATGCGCGACGTGCTGCGCGAGACGCCGTGGGGCACGATGACCTACCTCGACTACCGCCGCCGCGTGGAGTTCGGCGAGGCCGAGTACCTCGAGATCGCGTCGTACGCCATGCGCGCGGGCGTCGACTGGTTCGCGTCGCCGTGGGACGTGCCCTCGGTCGAGTTCCTCGAGGGGCTCGACGTCGTGGCGCACAAGATCGCGTCGGCGTCGGTGACCGACCTCGAGCTGCTCGAGGCCGTTGCCGGCACCGGCAAGCCCGTGATCCTCTCGACCGGCATGTCGACGATCGACGAGATCGACCGCGCGGTCGAGGCGCTCGGCACCGACCGCCTCGTGCTCATGCACGCCACGTCGAGCTACCCGATGCCGGCCGAGGAGGCGAACCTCCGCATGATCGAGACGCTCCGCGGCCGGTACCCCGACGTGCCGATCGGCTACTCGGGCCACGAGCGCGGCCTGCAGATCTCGCTCGCCGCGGTGGCGCTCGGCGCCGTCGCCGTCGAGCGGCACATCACGCTCGACCGGGCGATGTGGGGCAGCGACCAGGCGGCGTCGCTCGAACCGCAGGGCCTCGAGCACCTCGTGCGCGACATCCGCATCATCGGCGAGGCCATGGGCGACGGCGTGAAGCGCGTCTTCCCGGGCGAGGAGGCGCCGCGGGCCAAGCTGCGCCGGGTGCCTGCGTGAGCGGCACGCTCCTCGTCGTCGCCGACACCGACTCGTACGTGAAGTGGGGCGCCGCGCTCGCGTCGCAGCTGCCCTCGGGATGCCTGGCGCGTGCGCGTCGTCGTCCTCGCGACGCCCGCGCAGCCGAGCGCCCGGCAGCTGCGGGTCGCGCTGGCGGGTTCGCGGTTCGCGCCCGGGGACATCGACGTCGTCGAGCTCGACGCGCTCGGCGAGCTCGTCGGCGCGGCTCCGGCCCGAGGCGGTGCTGCTCGCGCTCCGGGGACCGCTCGTGCGCGTCGTCGTCCCCGTGATCGGCGGCGGTCCCGACCGGCCGGTGCTCGTGAGCGGATTCCCCGGCCTCACGATCCCCGCGGAGCCGAAGGCCGTCGTCTACCGCGAGCAGGTCGACCTCATCGTGCTGCACAGCCGTCGCGAGGTGCGCGAGTTCCACGCGAACGCCGAGCGCCTGCGGGTTCCGGTCGAGCTCGGGCTCGCGACCCTGCCGTTCCTCCGCACGGCGGCCCTGCAGCACGCCGGCGCCGCGACCGTCGCGGCATCCGGCTCGCTCGCATTCGACCCCGACCGGACCGACCTCGTGTTCGCGGCCCAGGCCAAGGTCCCGTCGTTGCGCGAAGACCGCGTGCGACTGCTCGGCTGGCTCGCGGATGCCGCGCGCCGCCGCCCGCAGCGCCGGGTCGTCGTGAAGGTGCGCGCCCGCGCCGGCGAGGCGCAGACCCACGCCGAGTCGTACGACTTCGCCGAGCTGCTCGCCGACCCCTCCGTGCGCGCGGAGCTCGGCGGCACCCTGCCGCCGAACCTCGTCGTCGAGGACGGCCCGATGGCCGATCACCTCGCGCGTGCGTCCGCCCTCGTCACCGTGAGCTCCACCGCGGTGCTCGAGGCGATCGCCGAGGGCGTTCCGGCGTTGGTGATCGACGAGTTCGGCGTCGAGCCGAAGCTGATCAACACGGTGTTCGTCGGCAGCGGGCTGCTCGGCGGGGCCGAGGCGCTCGTCGCGGGCGCGGCGCGGCATCCTGAACCCGCCTGGCTCGACGACAACTACTTCCACGGCGCCGACGCCGACGACTGGCTCGAGCGCCTCGACGCACTCGTCGCACGCCGTCGCCGTGAACCGCTCCCGCTCACGGCGCGGCAGTACAACCTGACGGGCGGCGCGCTGCGTCGGGCGTTCGAGCGCAAGCGGATGCTCGGGCACCACGATCGCTCGCCCGAGGGCGCCGCGGCGATGCTCGTCGCCGTGCCCGTGCGCTGGGTCGTGCGTCGGGTCCGCCGGCTGCGCAGGCTGCTCGCGCCCGCGCAGGCCTGACGAGCTCAGTCGACCGGCGCGGTGTGCTCCTCCACGTGCCGCAGGTAGGCGGCGGCGTTGCGGCGGATGCCGTCGCGCTCGGCCTCGGTGAGCTCGCGGCGCACCTTGGCGGGCACGCCGGCGACCAGTGAGCCCGGCGGCACCACGGTGCCCTCGAGCACGACCGCGCCCGCGGCGACGAGCGAGCCCGCTCCGATGACCGCGCCGTTCAGCACGGTCGCGCTCATGCCGATCAGGCAGTCGTCCTCGACGGTGCAGCCGTGCAGCACGGCGCCGTGCCCGACCGAGACGCCGCGGCCGATCGTGAGCGGGTACCCGGCGTCGACGTGGCAGACCACCGTGTCCTGCAGGTTCGCGTCGGGTCCGAGCACGATCGGCTCGGCCTCGGCCCGGAGCACGGCGTTGTACCAGACGCTCGACCCCGCCTCGAGGCGCACGTCGCCCACGATCACGGCGCCGGCGGCGACGAAGGCGCGCTCGTGCACGACGGGCGCGGCCACGCCGGCGATGGTCAGGATGCGGGCGGAGGGATCGGCGCTCATGGCGTCAGCCTACGCGGGCGGGTGCGGCGCACCGCGCCCGTGCCCGCGCCCGCGCCGTACCGGCGCCGCGACCGCGCCCGCGACCGCGCCCGCGCCGCGCGACCGACCCGGTCCGCCGGTCCGCTCAGGGGCGCGAGGAACGGCGCCGTGCCACCGCGAGCCGCGCCGCGCGCACGAGGAGCCCCACGACCAGCACGGCGACGCCGGCGACGATCGACACGGGCGGCAGGTGGCGACGAGCGCGACGCATCCGATCGCACCGGCCCACGAGAGCCAGCGCGGCACGAGCCGTTCCGCGCGCGGCTGCGTGAGCGCGGACGCGTTCGCGACGAGGTAGTAGAGCAGCACGCCGAACGACGAGAACCCGATCGCGCCGCGCAGGTCGACGAGGAGCACGAGCACGACGACCGCCGCGCCCACCGTGAGCTCGGCGACGTGCGGTACCCCGAACCGCGGATGCACCCGGGCGAGCGCCCGCGGGCAGCTCGCCGTCGCGCGCCATCGCGAGACCCGTGCGCCCGACGCCGGCGATGAGCGCGAGCAGGGCACCGAGCGCGGCCACGCCGGCGGCCGCGCGCACGACGGGTTCGGCCCACGTCCAGCCGGCGGCGCCGACGACGTCGACGAGCGGGGCGACGGATGCCGCGAGCCGCTCGGGCCCGAGCGCCCCCAGCGCCGCGGTGCCCACTGCCGCGTACACGACCACGACGATGCCGAACGCGATCGCGATCGCACGGGGGATCGTGCGCGACGGGTCCCGCACCTCCTCGCCGAGCGTCGCGATGCGCGCATAGCCCGCGAACGCGAAGAACACGAGCGCGGCGGACTGCAGCACGCCGTACGCGCCGCCGAGGGCGGACGCGCCGCCCGCGGCATCCGTCGCGATCAGGCCGACGGATGCCGCCTCGGGGCCGGCCCACGCCACGATGCCGGCCGCCACCACCACCGCGAGCACCGCGACGACGGCGAGGACGATCACCGTGGCCACCCGGGCCGTGCGGGTGACGCCGAGCACGTTGACGCCCACGAGCACCACGACCGCGGCGACCGCGACGGGTCGCTGCCACGGCGCGGGCACGAGGTAGGCGGCCGCCGTGATCGCCATCGCGGCGCAGCTCGCGGTCTTGCCGATGACGAACCCCCAGCCGGCCAGGAACCCGGGCCACGGCCCGAGCCGCTCGCGGCCGTACCGATAGGCACCGCCGGCCTCGGGATAGCGCACCGCGAGCTGCGCCGTCGAGCCGGCGTTCGCGAACGCGACGAACGCGGCGATCGCGAGCCCGGCGAGCAGCCACGCGCCGGCCGCCTGCGCGGCGGGCGCCCAGACGGCGAACACGCCGGCGCCGATCATCGCGGCGAGCCCGATCGCGACGGCGTCGCGCAGGCCGAGCCGGCGGGCCAGTCGGTCGTGCGCGGGCGGGGGAGCGGCGGTCACGCGGGAACCCTACTCCGCCCCGATGGCGCGATCGCGACGGCGTGCGACTTCGGTCGGGCCGCGCGAGCGCGCACGCGCCGGATGAGACGACCGCGCGGGAATCGTAGGATCGACGCATGCCAGCCGAGCAGACCTCCGCCCCGTCCCATGCCGCCGTCGACCGCGTCACCGCCGCGCTCGCCGAGCAGGGCGTCGAGCCGCGCGTCGTCTGGTTCGACGACGCCGTGACCACCGCGCAGCTCGCCGCCGACGCGCTCGGCGTCGAGGTCGGGCAGATCGCGAACTCGCTCGTCTTCACGATCGACGACGAGCCGATCCTCGTGCTCACGTCGGGCGCGCACCGCGTCGACACCGACTGGCTCGGCGAGCGACTCGGCGGCACCATCCGCCGCGCCTCGAAGGAGACCGTGAAGGCGGCCACCGGCCAGGTCATCGGCGGGGTCGCGCCCGTCGGGCACCCCGCTCCGGTACGCACGATCGTCGACGTGCAGCTCGCCGACTACGCCGAGGTGTGGGCGGCCGCGGGCCACGCGAAGACCGTCTTCCCGACCACGTTCGACGAGCTCGTGCGCATCACGGGCGGTGCCCCGAGCCCCGTGGAGCCGACGCGCGAGGCGTGCGAGCGACGACGGGCGAGGCGACGGCGTGACGTCGGAGCGCGTGGCCTGGCCGCGCCCCGCGGGCCCGCCTCACGCTGCGGCCGCCGACGAGCGACGACCTCGACCAGGTGCTCGCCTGGCGGAACCGGCCCGAGGTCACCCGCTGGCTGCTGCGCACCACGGTGGAGCCCGACGCGTTCCGCACGGCATGGCTCGACAGCGTCGAGGACCCCGACCAGCACACCGCGGTGGCCGTGCTCGACGGGGTCGTCGTCGGCACGGGCTCGCTCGACGTCCGCGACGGCATGGGGCAGTTCCACGGCGACGCATGGCACGGGTCGGAGGGGCTGCTGGGCTACCTCATCGATCCCGCGCACGCCGGCAACGGGTACGCGACCGACATCACGCGAGCCCTGCTCGACCTCGCCTTCGCGTGAGCTCGGCCTCCACCGGGTGACGGCCGGATGCTTCGCCGACAACGTCGCCTCGTGGCGCGTCATGGAGAAGGTCGGCATGCGACGGGAGCAGCACGGCGTGCGCGACTCCTGGCATGCCGAGCTCGGCTGGATCGACGGATACACCTACGGGATCCTCGCCGAGGAGTGGCCCCCGGCGCCGTGACGCACCGCGGCCGTGCCGAGCGGCTACGCGTCGCGCCGGGCGCCCTGGCTCGGTCGCACCGTGAAGATCGACGGCTCGCGGTAGCCGCGCTCCGCGAACGCCGCGAGCACCTCGCGCGTGATCACGGGCACGAGGCCGTCGATCACGAGCGCGATGGCGGAGCCGCCGAAGCCGCCGCCGGTCATGCGCGCGCCGATCGCCCCGTTCGCCTGCGCGGTCGCGACGGCGAGGTCGAGCTCGGGCACCGAGATCTCGAAGTCGTCGCGCATCGACACGTGCGAGGCGTCGAGGAACGGCCCGATCGCGCCGGCCCCGTGCTCGCGCAGCGTGCGCACGGTGTCGAGCACGCGCTGGTCCTCGGTCACGACGTGCCGCACGCGCCGGAACGTCTCGTCGTCGAGCAGCTCGGCGGCGCGCCCGAGGTCGTCGGGTCGCAGGTCGCGCAGCGACTCGACGCCGAGCGCCCGGGCGCCCGCCTCGCAGGACGCGCGCCGCGCCGCGTAGCCGCCGGACGCGTGGGCGTGCTCGACCTTCGTGTCGATGACGAGCAGCGACAGCCCGTCGGCGGAGAAGCCGAGGGGGATCACGTCGGCGTCGAGGCTGCGGCAGTCGAGGAAGACCCCGGCGTCGGCTTCGCCGAGGAGCGACGCCGACTGGTCCATGATGCCCGTCGGTGCGCCGACGACGCGGTTCTCGGCGAGCTGTCCGACCTTCGCGAGCGTGGAGCGGTCGAAGCCGAGTCCCCAGTGCTCGTCGAGCGCGAGCGCCACCGCGCTCTCGATGGCCGCCGACGACGAGAGGCCGGCGCCGATCGGCACGGAGCTCGTGATGTAGAGGTCGACGCCCCGCACGTGCTCGAGGTCGGCGCCGTGCTCGCCGAGCGCCCAGGCGACGCCGAGCGGGTAGGCGGCCCAGCCGTCGAGCGCGTCGGGCGTCAGTTCGTCGAGGTGGATCTCGACGGCCTCGGTGGCGAAGCTCGAGGCGACGCGCACGACCCGGTCGTCGCGATCGCCGAGCGCCACCGCGGTGCGCTGGTCGATCGCGAAGGGGAACACGAACCCGTCGTTGTAGTCGGTGTGCTCGCCGATGAGGTTCACCCGACCGGGTGCCGACCACGCGCCGATCGGGCGCGCGCCCGTACCATTCGGCGAATCCGTGCATCGCCTCGGCGACCTCGTTCATGCCTCGACCTCTCCGATCGCGCGGCGCAGCGACTCGGCCTGCGCCTCGGGGGCCACGTCCCCGATCCATGCTCCCATCGCGGCCTCGGAGCCCGCGAGGTACTTCAGCTTGTCGGCGGCCCGGCGCGGGCTCGTGAGCTGCAGCATGAGCCGCACCTCGTCGCGACCCTCGTGCACGGGCGCCTGGTGCCACGCCGCGATGTAGGGCGTGGGGGTGTCGTACAGCCGGTCGACGCCGCGCAGCAGCCGGAGGTAGAGCGAGGCGAGCTCGTCGCGCTCGGCCAGCGTGGTCTCGGCGAAGTCGGGCACGTGCCGGTGGGGGAGCAGGTGCACCTCGATCGGCCAGCGCGCGGCGAACGGCACGAACGCGGTCCAGTGCTCCCCGGAGAGCAGCACGCGCGGGCCGTTGCGCTCGCGCTCGAGGATGTCGCCCATGAGCGTGGGCCCGTAGTCCGAGATCGCGGCGAGCAGTCGCTCGGTGCGCGGCGTCACGTAGGGGTAGGCGTAGATCTGGCCGTGCGGGTGCGGCAGCGTGACGCCGATCTCGCGTCCGCGGTTCTCGAACGGGAAGACCTCCTCGACGCCGGGCAGCGCCGAGAGCGCGGCGGTGCGCTGCGCCCACGCCTCGATCACGGTGCGGGCGCGCGAGACGCTGAGCGTGCCGAAGGAGCCCTCGTGCTCGGGGCTGAAGCACACGACCTCGCACCGCCCGACCGAGGTCGCCGTGCGCTCGAGGCCGACGCGACGCAGGTCGGCGAGGGCGTCGGCGCTGCGAGGCATCCGGTGCGGCGAGCTCGGGGCCGAACGACGGCGACCGGTTCTCGAAGACCGCGACGTCGTAGGTGCTGGGGATCTCGGACGGGTTGCCCGGCCGCTGCGGCGCCAGCGGGTCGAGGTCGGCCGGGGGCAGGAAGACGCGGTTCTGGCGGGCCGCCGCGATCGAGATCCACTCGCCGGTGAGCGGGTCCTGGCGCATGTGGGCGGTCGCGGGCCGCGGGTCGAGCGCGCGCTCGTCGATCGCCGCGCTCGGCCGGCAGCGTGCTGTCGGCGTCGTCGAAGTAGATGAGCTCGCGTCCGTCGGCGAGCGTCGACGGACGCACGGCGATGCGGGGGTCGACGATGGCGGCTGGGGCCGCGGATCCGGCTGGTCGGTGTCGTGCACGCGGCCACCCTACGCGACTTTCGTTTCGCAAACAACCGAGTTTCGTATTGCAAAGCGCGGGTCGACCGCGCAGAATTCCCCTATGACGGATGCCGCGGCCACCACGAACGCGCCGCCTCGACGCGCCGCGCCGCCGCGAGCTGGCCGTGGCGCTCGTCGCCGAGCGCGGATTCGTGCGCGTCGCCGAGCTCAGCGCCGCGTTCGGCGTCACCACCGTCACCGCCCGCGCCGACCTCGACGCGCTGGAGCGGCAGGGCGCCATCCGACGCGTCCACGGCGGCGCGGTGCCCGCGTCGTCGGTGCTCGAGGCCGAGCGGCCCGATCGCGAACCGTCGTTCGAGGAGGCCCTCGCGGCATCCGTCGAGCCGAAGCGGCTCATCGGCGAGCACGCGGCGTCGCTCGTGCGCAGCGGACAGAGCGTGATCCTCGACGTCGGCACCACGACGCTGCAGATCGCCCGCGCCCTGCGCGCCCGCGACGACCTCGACGACCTCGTCGTGTTCACGAACGGCCTCTCGATCGCGCTCGAGCTCGAGGACGAGATCCCGAGGTTCACGGTCGTCGTGACCGGCGGCACGCTGCGCCCGAAGCAGCACTCGCTCGTGCATCCGCTGGCCGGGTCGATGCTCGACGAGGTGCACGTCGACCTCGCGTTCATCGGCTGCAACGGCGTCGACCCGGTGCACGGCGTCACCAACTCGAACCTTCCCGAGGCCGCGGTGAAGTCGCTCATGCTGCGGGCGGCGGCGCGCTCGATCGTCGTCGCCGACGGCTCCAAGCTCGGCGAGGTGCACCTCGGCCGCATCGCCGCCGATCGACGCGTTCGACGTGCTCGTGACGGATGCCGCCGCCCCGCAGCCGCTCGTCGCCGAGCTCGAGGCGTCGGGGCTCGCGGTGCACCTCGCGCGAGACCCTAAAGTGGATCCATGACCCTTCCCACGGGCGAGCAGTTCGTGCTCGAGACGTCGACGGCGAGCGGCGACCTCCGCGCCACGATCACCGCGGTCGCCGCCGGCATCCGCACCCTGACCATCAACGACATCGACCTCGTTCCGCCGTACGCCGAGGACCAGCCGCCGCCCATGGGCGCCGGCATCGTGCTCGTGCCGTGGCCGAACCGCATCCGCGACGGCATCTGGACCAACGAGGGCGTCGAGCACCGGCTCGCGATCACCGAGCCCGCGCGCAACAACGCCATCCACGGCCTGCTCCGCTACACCGAGTACAAGCCGATCGCCCGCGAGCGCGACTCGGTCACGCTCGTCGGCGACGCATCTACCCGCAGCTCGGGTACCCGTACCTGCTCGGCACCGCGGTGCACTACGAGCTCGTCGCCGACGGCCTGCAGGTCACGCACTACGTCGAGAACCTCGGCGTCGAGGCCGCTCCCGTGGCCATCGGCACCCACCCGTACCTCAAGATCGGCGGCGTGCCCACGGCCGACCTCTCGCTGCGCCTCGACGCGGCCAGCCACATCGAGGTCGACGACCGCCTGCTGCCCACGGGCGAGGTGCCCGTCGACGACACCGAGTGGGACTTCCGCGAGGGCCGCCGCGTGGGCGACGTCGACCTCGACGACGCGTTCGGCGAGCTGGCGAGCGACGACGACGGCCAGGTCGCTGCACACCCTGACCGCGCCCGACGGGCGCAGCGTGTCGATCTGGGCCGACGACGAGTTCGACTACGTGCAGGTCTTCACGACGCGCAGCTTCCCGGGCGAGGGCGGCGATGTCGCGATCGCGGTGGAGCCGATGACCGCGCCGGCCGAGGCGTTCAACTCGGGCCGGGGCCTGCGCTGGCTCGGACCCGGGCGAGGAGTGGCAGGTCACCTGGGGCATCCGCTTCGACGGCTTCACCGCCGACTGACCGCGGGCGCAGCGCGCCGCACGCGACGGGCGAGCCGGCCGGTGCCGCGCTACCCGGCGCACGACCCCGAGTCGACCTGCGCCTCGAGCGTCGGAGCCTGCTCGGCGAGCGGCTCGAGCGTCGACACGCGGGATCGCGTACCCCACGTTCTCGACCGAGTCGGACTTCGCGAACACGACGCCGCCGACCGCGCCGTCGCCGGTGAGCACCGGCCCGCCCGAGTTGCCGTGGTCGACGTCGGCGGCGAGCGTCATGATCTCGCGGGTCGAGGTGCGGCCCGACTCCTGGATCGTGATCGGCGCGACCGACATCACGCTGCGCCGGGCGGAGCTCGAGCGGTCCGCCGAACGGGTAGCCGGCGACGGCGACGTCGGATCCCGCGCGCGGCATCCGCGATGGGCGAGCGGCGGGGTCAGGAGCCCCGAGACGGCGATGAGCGCGAGGTCGTTCTCGCGGTCGAAGGCCACCACCCGCCCGGCCAGTGCGGGCTGACCCGGCGCCTCGACGATCGGCTCGGTGACGCCGGCGACGACGTGCGCGTTGGTGACGATGCGGTCCTCTGCCACGACGAAGCCGCTGCCCGAGAGGTTGCTGCCGCACTGGAACGCCGTGCCGGTGATCGCGCACCACGGATGCCGCGGCGCGCGCGAGCTGCGGCGTCGTCGACGCCGCCCGACGGCAGCTCGGGCGCCTCCGTCGGCGCGTCGAGCACCTCGACGAGCCAGGGGATGCCCTCGCCGAGCGCGGCCGTGCGCAGCTGCGCGAGGAGGGTGCGCGTCGGGGCGGGCGTGATCTGGTCGAGGGTCGTGAGCACCCGCGACCCCGCCACGGCGGGGGAGAGCACGGGCACGCCCATCGCCGAGACGCCCGACGCCGACGAGGGCGACCACGAAGGCGGTGACGAGCAGGTTGCCGATCGCGCCGAGCACGCGGTCGAGCACGCCGAGCTTCACGGCCTCCGCGCCATGGCTGAGCGCCCGGCCGACGACGGCGCCGAGCCAGGCGCCGACCGAGAGCAGCACGATCGCCGCGGCGATCGCCGCCGGTGCCCGCCATTCGGGCGCGGGGATGAGCCCGGCGATCCACGGCATCACGAACCACGCCGCGATGCCGCCGAGGATCAGGCCGACGAGGCCGGCGGCCGTGCGCAGCAGTCCGGCGCGGTAGCCGTGCACGACCGCGCCGATGAAGACGAGCACGAGCAGCACGTCGAGCACCAGGCTCCAGCCCATGTTCGCTCCGTTCCGTCATCCGGGTCGCCGATCGCGGACCTCCAGCCTGCGGCATCCGGCTCGGAGACTGCTGCGAGACGCCGGCGCACGCGAACGGCCCCGACGGCCGGAAGCCGTCGGGGCCGTTCGCGTCGCGTCAGGCGATCACGCCGCCGGGGGCATGAGCACCGTGTCGATGAGGTAGACGGTCGCGTTGGCCGTGTGCACGCCGCCGCAGATCACCGTGGCGTCGTTGACCATCAGGTCGTCGCCGGAGCCGGTGACCTCGACGGTGCCGCCCTGCACGGTCGTCTGCGTGCCGACGACCTCGTCGGGCGAGAGCTGGCCGGGCACCACGTGGTAGGTCAGGATGCTCGACAGCGTCGCGGAGTCGGTCTTCAGCGACTCGATCGTCGCGGCGTCGATCTTCGCGAACGCGTCGTCGACCGGCGCGAACACCGTGAACTCGTCGCCGTTCAGGGTGTCGACGAGGTTCGACGTCGGGGTTCAGCTGGCCGGAGACCGCGGCGGCCAGGCGTGGTGAGCAGCGGGTTGTTCGACGCGGCGGTCGCGACCGGGTCGGTCGACATGCCGTCGACCGAGCCGGCGCCGTCGGGCACCTGCTCGGCGTAGGCGGCGCAGCCGGGGCCGACGAGGTCGGCGGCGGGGTCCATCTCGTCCATGGCCTCCTCGCTCGGCGTGGCCTCCTCGGACATGGCGGGTTCTTCGCTCTCGGCGGCTGCGCCGCCCGAGCTGCAGCCGGCGAGCCCGAGCGTCGCGACTGCGAAGATCGAGAAGACGGCGAGGGCGGTGCGCGTGCTGCGTGACGTGGATCGCATCGGTGTACTCCTTCGTGGATGCCGGCCTCGGTGGGGGACCGTTGCGAGGGGTTCGGCGCCCGGCCGCGGATCGGATTGGACGGAGATCGGGCATCGGATGCCGCGGCGGCCCGCCGGCCGCGGCGGCATCCGACCAATCGGATCCGACCTCGGCCGCGAATCCCACTGCGACCCGAGAAAGCAGGACCCCGTGACCGCCTCCGCACCCCCCGCATCGATCACCCTCGGCGCAGCCCGCCGGGTCGGTGGACGACCCGGGCGCTGCGGCGGCCCCGACCACCCCGGCGCCCGGATGACCCATGTCCTCGCCCCGCCGAATCCCGCCGCTGCGGCACGCACGGCGCGGACGACCCGATCTGTCATGCTTGATCGCGTGGCAGACGGCGCGGCGACCGATCGCCGGCGTCGCGACCGACCGCCGACGAACTGCTCGCGCGGGTCGGCCGCGGCGACCGTGCGGCGTTCGGCGCGCTCTACGACGCAGACGGCGCCCGCGCCTCTTCGGGCTCATCCGCCGCCTCGTCGTCGATGCCGCCCAGGCCGAGGAGGTGACGCAGGACGTGTACCTCGAGATCTGGCAGACCGCAGCCCGCTTCGACCCCGCCAAGGGCAACGCCATCGCGATGGATGTTCACGCTCGCGCATCGCCGCGCGGTCGACCGCATCCGGTCGGCGCAGGCCGCCCGCGACCGCGACCTGCGCATCGGCGCCCGCGACCTCGACGTGCCCGTCGACACCGTCGCCGAGGCCGCCGAGACGAGCATCGAGCACGAGCGCGTGCAGGGCGCGCTCGGCGAGCTCAGCGACCTGCAGCGCGAGTGCGTCGCGCTCGCCTACTACGGCGGACTCACGCAGAGCGAGATCGCCGACGCGGCTCGACGTGCCGCTCGGCACGGTGAAGACGCGATTGCGCGACGGGATGATCCGACTGAGGACCGCACTGGGGGTGACGACATGACCGGCACGACGACGAACTCGACCGCGAGCGGCGCGAGCCGCGACGCGCGCCGCGTGCCGCCGAGCTCGCTCGAGGCGTTCCACGGCCTCGCGGCCGCCTACGCCCTCGACGCCCTCGACGCCGACGAGCGTGCCGAGTTCGAGCGCGCGCTCGCCGCGTCGCCCGAGCTGCGCGACGAGGTCGACGCCTTCGCGCAGTCGGCCGCGCACCTCGCCGAGCAGGCCGAGCCGGTCGCGCCGCCGCCCGTCGCTCAAGGCGCGACCTGATGGCCCGGCTCGACGCCACGCCCCAGTCCAGGTCGCAGCGGATGCCGCATCGGCCGTCCGCCCGTCGCCGACGCGTCGGCGGTTCCGCCCGTCGCGCGGCGCCCTCGGCCTCGGCGGTCACGCCGCAGCCGGCCGCGCGGGACCCCGCCGAGGACGCGTCAGCCGCCCGGCATCGCCGACGAGCGAGGACGCGCGCGCCGATCGGCCCGCCGGACGCGCCGAGTCCGCCGCGCGGCGTCGCTGGTTCCAGCGCCCCGGCGCGATCATCGCGTCGGCCGCGGCGGCCGTCGTGCTGATCGCCGGGGCCGTCATCGGGATCGGCTGGTCGGGGCCGAACGGCTGGGGAGCGCAGCGCGACATGGCGGCGATCGCCGAGGCTCCCGACGCGCAGAGCCAGACGCACGAGGTCCCCGGCGGCGGCGAGGTCACCCTCGTCTCGTCCGCCGAGCAGGGACGCTCGGGCGTCGTCGTCGAGGGGCTGCCCGAACTGGCCGACGACCAGACCTACGAGCTCTGGTACATCGACGACGCGGGCGCCGCCTCCGCCGGCACGTTCGACGTCGCGGGAGCCGAGACCTGGCGGGTGCTCGAGGGGTCGTTCATGCCGGGAGTCGCGGTCGGGATCACGGTCGAGCCGGCCGGCGGTTCGCCGCAACCCACGACCGAACCCATCGTCGTCATCGAGACGTAGTCGGGTGTGCACAACCGACGCCGGCCGGTCGCGGGCCGTCGGTTAGGGTCTGAGGTGCCCGTCGACACGACGACGGGCCCAGCACACGACGAGGAGTGACGGATGCGCGTCGGCATGTTCCTGAACTACGCGGGCGGCTTCCGCGAGGCGGCCGACGAGGTCGCCGAGCTCGAGCGCGCGGGCGTCGACCTCATCGCGGTCCCCGAGGCCTACTCGTTCGACGCGGTCAGCCAGCTCGGCTTCCTCGCGGCTCGCACGTCGACGATCACGCTCGCCTCCGGCATCCTGCAGCTGTACACCCGCACGCCCGACGCTCACCGCGATGACGGCCGCGGGCCTCGACTACGTCTCCGACGGCCGGTTCGAGCTCGGCATCGGGGCATCCGGCCCGCAGGTCATCGAGGGCTTCCACGGCGTGCGCTACGACGCCCCGCTGGCGCGCACGCGCGAGATCGTCGAGATCTGCCGCATGACCTGGCGCCGCGAGCCCGTGGTGCACCAGGGCGCCAAGTACACGATCCCGCTGCCCGCGGGCGAGGGCACCGGCCTCGGCAAGCCGCTGAAGCTCATCAACCACCCCGTGCGCCCGCGCATCCCCATCACGATCGCCTCGCTCGGACCCAAGTCGGTCGAGCAGACGGCCGAGATCGCCGACGGCTGGCTGCCCATGTTCTTCCACCCCGAGCGGGCGGCCGAGGTCTGGGGCGACGCGCTCGCCGCGGGCGCGGCGAAGCGGGCCGACGACCTCGCTCCGCTCGACGTGTTCGCGAGCCCGGCGCTCGCGATCACCGACCACCCCGAGGCGGTGCTCCCGCTCGTGAAGCCGCAGCTCGCGCTCTACGTCGGCGGCATGGGCGCGCGCGGCAAGAACTTCTACAACGACCTGATCTCCAGCTACGGATTCGAGGCCGAGGCGGCGCTGATCCAGGACCTCTACCTCGACGGACGGCGCGACGAGGCGATCGCCGCCGTGCCCGACGAGCTCGTGCGCGCCGTGTCGCTCATCGGCCCGGCGTCGTACGTCGCCGAGCGCGTGGCCGCGTTCCGCGCGGCCGGAGTGACGACGCTCGCGGTGACGCCCCTCGCCCGGAGCTCCGCCGAGCGGATCGCCCTGATGTCGGGGTTCCGCTCGCTCGTCGGCTAGTCGGAGGATCGCGACATCCGATCGACCGTTTCGGATGCCCTGATCGACAAAGCCGACGGCGCGCCGCGCATCGCCGCCCCCCCAGAACGGGGCGCGACTCTGGCGGCCGCGACGCGCCGGGTTTAGCGTGTGTGTCACCTGTACGACGCCGTGCAGGAAGGGGAACCTGGGGAGGAGCCGCTGTGACGGGGACGTTCGAGCCCCAAAGGCCCTCGTCGACCTGACCGAGTAGCTCGAACGCCCGTCGGGCGGTGCCCGGCGGAACGACCGGATCCGATCGTCCGGCGCCCAGCGCGCGAGCGCGCACGACTGGGCGCGACTCGATCAACGGGCGCGCGAGCCCGTCAGCGCGCGGAGTCGATCAGCGCGCGTCGGACGTGAGCTCGAGCCGCACGTGATCGCGTCGACGCGCCGACTCCATCGTCGGGTGGCGGTAGACGACGCCCGGGTGCGGACGCATCCAGAGCATCTCGTAGCCGTCATCGATCGTGTGCAGGTACCCGACGATGTAGCGCAGGTCTCCGGACTCGAACCGGTCGTCGCAGACACGCCAGGTGGTCGGGCTGAGCGGCGTCAGCTCCACGTGGGAGCGGGTCGGCGTTACCTGTCGGGCGGGCATCTCGCACCATTCCCCATCGAATCCGGTGTGCAGTTCGGGCGGTGGACCGGTACCGGACGACGCGTCCTGGGATGCGCGTGGTCGTGTGCGCTGCGCCGGCCGGCCCGGCCCGCCTCTTCGGGCCGCTGGGGCCCGTTCGAACAGTTCTACGCGGGCCGCGCACGCGACGGAAGGCCTTGACATTCCGGAATCGATCGTGCATGAGGGGTGGGCCCCGTCGGGCTCGAACCGACGACCCGCGGATTAAAGTCCGCTGCTCTGCCAACTGAGCTAGAGGCCCGCGTCACCACATTACCCGGTGATGCGGCGCGGTCGCATCCATGGCGGCAATCCCTCCGTAGCGGCCCTGTGCGGACCTCGCGGAACGGTGCCGACGACGGCCCCGAATCGCGGATCGGGGCGTCGAGTTCAACCGTTAACTACGCAGAGCGTGCCCCCACAGAATTCCTACATCCCGACATACTGATTAAGCGAGCCTGCTCTTCCTCTGACCTACAGGGTGAAATCTGACTGGCCACCCAGGTCTACACGGCATGTCAAGTAGTCTAGGCCATCGTCCTAATTCTACCGTCGCTCGCGCTCCGCTTACGGGCTGCAGTACGTGTGCCGACCGTGCACCCTGCAGCTCACGCGCCGGTACTATGCCGAGCATCGCGAAACCCACAACCGCACGATCATTCGCCGCAAGGTCGCGCGACGTGCGTCCTGCCTCGAGGTCGTCTTCGCTCACCTGCTCGCGACTCCCTTCTTGGATTACGGTGAGGCGGAACTGCGAGTGCTCTACTTCGATCATCGTGATGGCTTTATCAAGGATGCGGAGCTCCTCCGGCTGGCTCAGGTTGCCTACGCGGTTGAACGGGTGCGCGTGGAGATCGCAAAGTGCGACGTGCGCTGCCGGAACTGCCACGCGAAGGTCACCTACGCCCGTCAGGGGCTGACGTGGCGGGACCGGCTGCTCGAACTCGCCCGCGCCGAATCGGGGGACGTTTCCCGGCGTGCTCCACGGTGAGGCGAGTAGCCTTGTCGCGATGGCTTCCGACTACCACCGTCCCACACGATTCCCGCCCGGCATGTTCGACGGCTACCTGGGTGCGGACGATCCGGCCCAGGTCAGCCGCGTCGCGCATGACACCGCAGCGGCGATCCTCTCCCGCGTGCGAGCGGACCCCGACCCCGAGATCGTGGGCCGCCTCGTGCGCTACACCGACGAGCACGGGATCGACGCGATCGCCGAGCTCTGGTCGCAGGCCTCCGCCAAGAGCCTGCCCGGCGCGCTGTGGCGCGTGTACCTGCTGCGCACGCTCATCCGGCAGGATCCGCACGGCATCAGCCTCGCCTACCAGCGCGGCACCGAGGTCTCGCACACGATCGACCAGGTCGTCGCGGGGGCCCCGATCCCCACGGGCCCGGCCGAGGTGACCGAGCTCGCCGACCGCATCCTGCACGGGCTGTTCGCGGGCGACTTCGCGGTCGCGCTGGATCGCGCCGCCGCCTTCTCGCGGGTCGTCGCGGCGGGCTTCGCGAGCCTCGCCGACGACGCGGATGCCGCGGACGCGGCCCATCCCGATCGACCGCGTGAGCTCACCCAGCGCGCCCTGCGCCTCACGCAGCTCGCCGACGAGTTCTCGTCGTGCGCGCGCCTCTGGCGGCGCGACGCGCTCGACTGAACTCGGATGCCGGCCGCGGGAATGAACCGCCCCGGCGCCTCGTTTACACTTGATGTGCCGGGCCGCAGTAACCCCGGGCTCCAATATTCGCCGCTCCGAGCGGCCTCGCGCCGAGAGGCGTTCTGCGGCCCGGTATTTCCATGCCCGGCGCACGACGCAGCACGCACGCGCGCCGTCGCCTTCGGCCGTGCCGGTGCGCTGCGCCGCTCCGCGTAGCATCGGAGGCATGGCCGATACCCTCACGCTGCTCATCGAACCGCTGCCCGCCGACGCCACCGTCGCCGACCTCGACGCGACGTTCCGCGAGGTCGACGCGTCCGCGCCGGCGCTGCGGGTGGGGGAGCTGTCGACCCAGCGCGGCGACGGGATCTTCGAGACGATCGGCGTGGTCGACGGGCACGCGCAGGAGGCGCGTCCCCACCTCGAACGACTGCGGAACTCGGCCCGCATCTGCGAGCTTCCCGAGCCCAACCTGCCGCAGTGGGAGGCGGCGATCGCCCGCGCCGTCGCGGCGCTCCCGCCGACCGGCGAGTTCGCGCTGAAGCTCGTGCTCAGCCGCGGCGTGGAGCACGGCCCCGCGCCGACGGCGTGGCTGCACGTCGCACCCGCGGCCGACTTCCGCGACGTGCGGGAGCGCGGCATCCGGGTGGTCACGCTCGACCGCGGCTACGACCGCGGCACCGCGGAACGCGCCCCCTGGCTGCTGCTCGGCGCGAAGACGCTGAGCTACGCGGTGAACATGGCCGCGCTCCGCGAGGCCAAGCGGCGCGGCGCCGACGACACGATCTTCGTCACGAGCGACGGCTACGTCATGGAGGGGCCGACGTCGAGCGTCATCCTGCGCCACGGCGACGTCTGGTCCACGCCGGCGCCGTCGGGCGCGATCCTGCACGGCACCACGCAGATGAGCCTGTTCGACCACCTCGAGGCGTCGGGTCGGCGCACCGAGTACCGCGACATCCCGGTCGCCGACCTCGAGACCGCGGATGCCGCGTGGCTCGTCTCGAGCGTCCGGCTGGCCGCCGGCATCACCGAGCTCGACGGGCGGGCGATGCCGTACGACGCCGACGAGACGCGCGAGCTCAACGACTACCTGCTGCGTCCCCGCGACTGACGCGCGCCCGGACACGCCGAGGGCGGTCACGCCTGCGCGCGACCGCCCTGGGACCCTCGAACGCCGCGCACGCGGCATCCGCTCAACCGAAGCGGCCCGAGACGTAGTCCTCGGTCGCCTTGACGGTGGGGTTCGAGAAGATCGTCGTGGTGTCGGCGTACTCGATCAGGTTGCCCGGCTTGCCGGTGCCGGCGATGTTGAAGAACGCGGTCTTGTCGGAGACGCGGCTCGCCTGCTGCATGTTGTGGGTCACGATCACGATCGTGTACTGCAGCTTCAGCTCCTCGATGAGGTCCTCGATCGCGAGCGTCGAGATCGGGTCGAGCGCGGAGCACGGCTCGTCCATGAGGATGACCTCGGGCGCCACCGCGATCGCGCGCGCGATGCAGAGGCGCTGCTGCTGGCCGCCCGACAGGCCCGAGCCCGGGCGGTCGAGGCGGTCCTTCACCTCGTTCCAGAGGTTCGCGCCGCGCAGCGACTTCTCGACGAGGTCGTCGGCGTCGGACTTCGAGATGCGCTTGTTGTTGAGCTTCACGCCCGCGAGCACGTTCTCCTTGATCGACATCGTCGGGAACGGGTTCGGGCGCTGGAAGACCATGCCCACCTGGCGGCGCACGAGCACCGGGTCGACGTCGGGGTCGTAGAGGTTGTTGCCGTCGATGAGCACCTCGCCCTCGACGCGGGCGCCGGGGATGACCTCGTGCATGCGGTTGAGGGTGCGGAGGAACGTCGACTTGCCGCAGCCCGACGGGCCGATGAACGCGGTGACGCTGCGGGGCTCGATCTCGAGGTTCACGCCCTCGACGGCGAGGAACTTGCTGTAGTAGACGTTGAGGTCACGGACTTCGATGCGCTTGGACACGGATTTCCTTACTGGGGGCGTTCGGCTCAGCGGCCGAACTTCGGGGCGAAGAAGCGGGCGACGAGTCGGGCGATGAGGTTCAGCGCCATGACGATGAGGATGAGCGTGAGGGCGGCGGCCCACGCGCGGTCGAGGTAGGCCTCGGGCGGGTTGCCCTGGTTGGCGTACTGCGTGTAGACGAAGACCGGCAGCGACGACATCCGGCCGTCGAACAGGTTGTAGTTCATGCTCGCGGTGAAGCCGGCCGCGATGAGCAGCGGGGCGGTCTCGCCGATGACGCGGGCGATCGAGAGCATGATGCCGGTGGTGATGCCGGCGATGGAGGTGGGCAGCACGACCTTGACGATGGTGAGCCACTTGGGCACGCCGAGGGCGAAGGCCGCCTCGCGCAGCTCGTTGGGCACGAGGCGGAGCATCTCCTCGCTCGAGCGCACGACGACCGGGATCATCAGCACCGCGAGCGCGACGGCGCCGGCGATGCCGGTGCGGGTGCCCGGCCCGAGGAAGATCGAGAAGAGCGCGTAGGCGAACAGGCCGGCGACGATCGACGGGATGCCGGTCATGACGTCGACGAGGAACGTGATGCCGCGCGCCAGCTGGCCGCGTCCGTACTCGACGAGGTAGATCGAGGTCATGAGCCCGATCGGGATCGAGATGATCGCCGCCGTGCCGGTCATCAGCAGCGTGCCGACGATGGCGTGCAGCACGCCGCCGCCCTCGCCCGTGACGTTGCGCATCGAGCTGGTGAAGAACTCGGCGTCGAAGCGGTTGAGGCCGAACGTGATCACCGTGATCGTGAGCGAGATCAGCGGGATCATCGCCAGCACGAACGCGCCGGTCACGAGCGCGGTGACCAGGCGGTCCATCGCGCGACGGCGGCCCTCGACGAGCATCGAGAAGAGCCAGATCGACGGGATGTAGAGCAGGGCGCCGACGAGCAGGGCGCCGCCCCAGTTGAAGCCGGTGCCGCCGGCCAGGGCCATCACGCCGAAGACCGCCGCGGAGACCGCGATGGCGGCGCCGAGGATGATCCACGGCGCGGGCGTCGGCAGGCGACCCGCGGTCAGCGAGTTCTGGATGGGGATGGCGACGGATGTCGCGGGCTCGGGCTTCGTCGTCATGGTCATCAGTTGGCTCCCGAGAATTCCTTGCGGCGGCTGACGATCCAGCGGGCGATGGCGTTGACCGCGAAGGTCACGATGAAGAGGATGAGGCCGGTCGCGATCAGCACGTTCACGTTCATGCCGAACGCCTCGGGGAAGCTGAGGGCGATGTTCGCGGCGATCGTCGACGGGTTCACCGAGGTGAGCAGCTGGAAGGTCACGGCGCCGGTGGCCGAGAGCACCATCGCCACGGCCATCGTCTCGCCGAGCGCACGGCCCAGGCCGAGGACGGCGGCCGACACGATGCCCGAGCGGCCGAACGGCAGCACCGCGGTGCGGATCATCTCCCAGCGGGTGGCGCCGAGCGCGAGCGCGGCCTCCTCGTGGAGCACCGGGGTCTGCAGGAAGACCTCGCGGCAGATCGCGGTCATGATCGGCAGGACCATGACGGCCAGCACGATGCCGGCGGTGAGGATCGTGCGGCCGGTGCCCGAGACGGGACCGGCGAAGAGCGGGAACCAGCCGACGTTGTCGACCAGCCAGGCGTAGACGGGCTGCACCGCGGGCGCCAGGACGCCGATGCCCCAGAGGCCGAACACGACCGACGGCACGGCGGCGAGCAGGTCGACGATGTAGCCGAGCACCGAGGCGAGGCGCCGGGGTGCGTAGTGCGAGATGAAGAGGGCGATGCCGATCGAGATCGGCACGGCCATGAGGAGCGCGAGCGCCGCGGCCCAGATGGTGCCGAAGAGGAGCGGGCCGACGTACGACCAGAAGTTGTCGGTGAGGATCGAGGCGTCCTCGTGGCTCGCGACGAGCGCCGGGATGCTCTGCACGATCAGGAAGACGGCGACGGCGGCGAGCGTCACGAGGATCATCGACCCCGCGAACACGGCGGAGCCGGAGAAGACCCGATCGCCCGGTCGCTGCTTCGCCTTGATGGCGGTGGTGGCGGTGCTCATCTGGCGTGATCCTCGAGTTCAGGTGATTCGAATGGGAGACGCGGCCGTGCCCGACCCCGACGTGTTCTCGACGAACCTCCGGGGTCGGGCACGAACCTACTACTGGATCGAGTCGATCGCAGCCGTGATCTGCTCGCGCAGGGTGTCCGAGATCGGCGCGGAGCCGGCGGCCTCAGCCGCGACGTCCTGGCCCTCGGCGCTCGCCATGTACGAGAAGTACGACTTCACGAGCTCGACGTTCTCGGAGTCCGCGTACTGCTGGCAGCCGATGATGTAGCTCACGAGCACGATCGGGTAGACGCCGGCCTCCTCGGAGGTGCGGTCGATCTCGATCGCGATGTCGCCGTCGGCGCGACCCTCGGCCTCGGGCGAGGCGTCGACGATGGCCGCAGCGGCCTCGGGCGAGAACTCGACGAAGTCCTCGCCGACCTGCACCGCGACGGTGCCGAGGTCGCCGGCGCGCGAGGCGTCGGCGTAGCCGATGGTGCCGGTGCCGTTGGTGACCGCGTCGACGACGCCCGAGGTGCCCTGAGCGGCCTCGCCGCCCTCGAACGGCCACACGCCGTCGGCCTCGTACGTCCACACGTCAGGAGCGGCCGCACCGAGGTAGTCGGTGAAGTTCTCCGTGGTGCCCGAGTCGTCCGAGCGGTGCACGGGCGTGATGGCGAGGTCGGGGAGCGTCGCGTCGGGGTTGAGCGCGACGATCGCCTGGTCGTTCCACTTCGTGATGGTGCCCGCGAAGATGCCCGCGATGGTCGACGCGTCGAGGTTGAGCGTGTCGACGCCCTCGACGTTGAAGATCACGGCGATCGGCGAGATGTACATCGGCAGCTCGACGATGTCGGTGTCGGGCGCGCACTTCGCGAAGCCGCCCGCGGCGATCTCCTCGTCGTTGAACGCGCGGTCGGAACCGGCGAAGTCGCTCGCGCCCTCGAGGAAGGTCTCGCGGCCTGCGCCGGAGCCCGAGGGGTCGTAGTCGATGGTCACGTCGGGGTTCGCGGTCTGGAAGCCGGCGATCCACGCCTGCTGGGCGGCGTCCTGCGAGGACGCGCCGGCGCCGACGAGGTTGCCCGAGAGCGACGAGGCCGACTCCGCGGGGGCGGCGCCGCTCTCGTTCGCAGCGCAGGAGCTGAGCGCGATCGCCGCGGTGACGGCGATGACGGCGGGCACGCCGAAACGCTTGAGGTTCACGTGATTCCCTTCCGGGGTTCGATTGCAGGGTTTCGGGCCGGTGCCGACCCGCCTGCGACGCTAATGATCGCGCCTTACGAGCTTCCGCCAGGATGGTAAACGGCAGGTGAACGAGCCCTGTCGCTGTGATGCCGCGCGCTGGGAGTCCGCCGGGAGGGCGGGGCACCGCGGGACGCGATGCGTCAGGCCCTGGGCGCGTGCGTCTCGATCGCGATGATGCCCGACCCCGAGTTGGTGGCCGAGAGGTGCACGACGCTGAACGCGCCGGGCTCGAGGCCCGCGGCATCCGTCACGTAGGAGCCGAGCGGCGTGCCCGTCGCGAGCGCGATCTCGCGCACGATCTCGGGCAGCACGGGGCCGTGGCCGCAGATCACCGCGGACTTGCCGGCGCGCACGCGCTTGCCGATCACGCGGCGCACCTCGTCGTGGCCCGACTCCCAGGCGTCCTGGCTGATGCCCTCATCGCGCTTGATCGACGATGCCGGTGGCGGCCGCGAGCGGGCGCGACCGTGGTGACGCAGCGCACCGCGGGCGACGACACGATCCGCTTCGGCGCCCACGCCGTGAGGGTGTCGACGAGCGCCGCCGCCTGCTGCACGCCGCGCTCGACGAGCGGCCGCGCGGCATCGGGGCCCTTCCAGCCGCTGCGGCCGACCGCCTTGCCGTGGCGCACGAGCAGGAGCGGGAACGTGCTCGTGACGCCCTGGTCGACGAGCTTCGCGAACGTGTCGAGGATCTCGACGTCGGGCTGGTAGCTGAGGTAGCCGCGCGCGCGCCGGATGGTGACCCACTCGAGCGCCGCGATCTCGGCGTTCGGCTTGAACGTCGACCGCTGCACGGCCCGCTCGCTCACCTCGGCCGACCAGTAGTGCACGATCTTCTCGCGACCGCTCGGCAGCGGGTACCGGGAGACGCCGAGCGGGACGCCGAGGGCGACCTCGAGCCCGGTCTCCTCGGCGATCTCGCGCACCGCCGTGCGCGGCAGCGACTCGCCCGGATCGACCTTGCCCTTGGGGATGGTGACGTCGCCGTAGACGGTGCGGTGCACCACCAGCACGTGCACCTTGCCGTCGATCACTCGCCAGCAGACGGCCCCCGCGGCGTAGACCGCCGTCGTCAACGGCGCTTCCCCGTGCGGGTACGCTGACCGATCTGCTGCATGAGCTTCGTCTGCAGGTCGTCGAGCGGATGCCCCGCCTCGTCGACCGAGCGACGCGTCCACACGCCCTCGCCGTCGAGGTGCCACGAGCTCGTGCGGTCGTCCATCGCGCGGTCGAACAGCGAGGTGATCTCGGCCAGGTGCTCGGGCTCGGTGAGGCGCACGAGCGCCTCGATGCGGCGATCGAGGTTGCGGTGCATCATGTCGGCGGACCCGATGTAGATCTGCGGGTCGCCGTCGTTCTCGAAGGAGAAGATGCGCGAGTGCTCGAGGTAGCGGCCGAGGATCGAGCGGACGCGGATGTTCTCGCTGAGGCCGGGGATGCCGGGCCGCAGGCTGCAGATGCCGCGCACCCACACCTCGACGGGCACGCCGGCGTTCGACGCGCGGTACAGGGCGTCGATGATCGCCTCGTCGACGATCGAGTTCACCTTGAAGCGGATGCCCGATGGCCGGCCGGCCTCGGCGTTGCGGACCTCGCCGGCGATGAGCTTGAGCAGGCCCTTGCGCAGGTGGAGCGGGGCGACGAGCAGGCGCTTGAACTTCTTCTCGATCGCGTAGCCCGAGAGCTCGTTGAAGAGCCGGGTGAGGTCCTTGCCGACCTGGTCGTCGGCGGTGAGCAGCCCGAGGTCCTCGTAGATGCGGCTCGTCTTCGGGTTGTAGTTGCCCGTGCCGATGTGGCTGTAGTGGCGGAGCCCGCCCTTCTCCTGGCGGATCACGAGGGCGAGCTTGCAGTGGGTCTTCAGGCCGACGAGGCCGTAGACCACGTGCACGCCGGCCTTCTCGAGCTTGCGCGCCCAGCTGATGTTCGCCTGCTCGTCGAACCGCGCCTTGATCTCGACGAGGGCGAGCACCTGCTTGCCCGACTCCGCCGCGTCGATGAGCGCCTCGACGATCGGGCTGTCGCCCGACGTGCGGTAGAGGGTCTGCTTGATCGCGAGCACGTCGGGGTCGGCGGCCGCCTGCTCGAGGAACGCCTGCACGCTCGTCGCGAACGACTCGTACGGGTGGTGGAGCAGCACGTCCTTGCGCGAGATCGCCGAGAACACGTCGGCGCTGAGGTTCGACTCCGAGGGCTGCAGCTGCAGCGCCGTGGTCGGCACGTGCGTCGGGTAGTGCAGCTCGGGTCGGTCGAGTCGGGACAGGACGAAGAGGCCGCCGAGGTCGAGCGGCGCGGGCAGGCGGAACACCTCCTGCTCGGTGACGTCGAGCTCGCGCACGAGCAGGCCGAGCGTGACGTCGTCCATGTCGTCGGTGATCTCGAGGCGGATGGGCGGACCGAACCGACGGCGCAGCAGCTCCTTCTCGAGCGCCTTGATGAGGTTCTCGGTCTCGTCCTCCTCGATCTCGACGTCCTCGTTGCGGGTGACGCGGAACACGTGGTGCTCCACGATCTCCATGCCGGGGAAGAGGTCGCCGAGGTGGTTGGCGATGAGCTCCTCGAGGGTCACGTACCGCGCGTCCTCGATGGACTCGTCGGGGTCGACGCGCACGAAGCGCGGCAGCATCTGCGGCACCTTCACGCGGGCGAACTCCTGGCGGCCCGTGCGGCTGTTGCGCACGCGCACCGAGAGGTTGAGCGAGAGGCCCGAGATGTAGGGGAACGGATGCGCCGGGTCGACCGCGAGCGGCATGAGCACCGGGAAGATCTGCCCCGAGAAGTACGCGTGCAGGTGCTGCGTCTCGCGCTCGCCGAGCTCGGCCCACGACACGACGCGGATGCCGGCCTCGGCGAGGGCCGGCTTCACGAGCTCCTGGTAGACGGCGGCGTGGCGCTCCTGCAGCTCGTGCGCCTTGCGCGAGATGTCGCTGAGCACGTCGTGCGGTGCTCGGCCCACGTTGGTCGGAACGGCGAGGCCGGTGACGATGCGTCGCTTCAGCCCGGCGACGCGCACCATGAAGAACTCGTCGAGGTTGGAGGCGAAGATCGCGAGGAAGTTCGCCCGTTCGAGCACCGGGATGCGGGGGTCCTCGGCGAGCTCGAGCACGCGCTGGTTGAACGCGAGCCAGCTGAGCTCGCGGTCGAGGTAGCGTTCGGCGGGGAGTTCGGGCGCGCCTTCGATGTCGAACGGCTCGAAGTCGTCGTCGAAGTCGCTGGCGGTGCGGTCTTCGTCGAGGGCGCTGTCGGTCATCCACTCATCATGCCATTCGGGGCGCCGTCGGCGGTGGGTGCTGCGTTAACGTGCGGTGACGGTCGGCGCGCCCTGGTCGTCCTCCTCGTGCACGTTGAACCGGTAGCCCACGTTGCGAACCGTGCCGATGAGGCTGTCGAGGTCGCCGAGCTTCGCGCGCAGGCGCCGCACGTGCACGTCGACCGTGCGGGTGCCGCCGAAGTAGTCGTAGCCCCACACCTCGCTGAGCAGCTGCTCGCGCGTGAAGACGCGCGACGGATGCGCCGCGAGGAAGCGGAGGAGCTCGAACTCCTTGTAGGTGAGGTCGAGCGTGCGGCCGTGCACCTTCGCGGAGTAGCTGGCCTCGTCGATCACCACGCCGGAGGTCTGGATGCGCTCGGACGGCTGCGACGACTGCGCCCGGCCGAGGGCCAGGCGGATGCGGGTGTCGACCTCGGCGGGGCCGGCTTCGACGAGCACGACGTCGTCGACGCCCCAGTCGGGCGTCACCGCCGTGAGGCCGCCCTCGGTGACGATGAGGATGAGCGGAACGGACAGGCCGGTCGTGCGGAGGATCTGCGAGAGCGCCTTCGCGCCGGCGAGGTTCGTGCGTGCGTCGAGGAACACGAGATCGGATTCCGGCGCTCGGACCAGCTGCTCAGGCGAAGCGGGGATGACCCGCGTTCGGTGAGTCAGTAGTGACAGCGCCGGGAGAACATCATCGTTGGCCGCCGGCGACAGGATCAGCAACTGCGCCACGCACACCCTCCAGTAGTAAGGTGCGGTCAATACTACGTGACGCCGGGCGCCGGCGTCGCGAGGCGGACGGGGAGAGCATGCAGGCGGGTTCTGAGACACGCGGCGGATGGCCGGGAATCGTGCTCGTCTGGGCCATCGCGATCGTCGGTGCCGTGATCGTCGTGTCGCTCGCGTACACCGGCACGACCGACTGGTTCCACGACGGCTCGGCGCTCGGCGGTCTACGGCGCCCTCGGCATCGTGCTCGCGGCATCCGTGCTCGGCGCGCTCATCGCGCAACTGGCCTCGCGACGGCCCGGCGGGTTCGTGACGCGCACGAGCGCGAGCGTCGCCGGAGCCGCCGTCGTGGTGGCGATCGCCGCGGCTCGCGGTCGCGCCGGCGGCCTTCGGGTGAGCGGGTAGACTCGGAGCATGTCGCAGCTGCTCGCCCTCGAACTCCTCTTCATCGGCCTGCTCGGGCTCGCGAGCCTCGCCATCGCGTGGATCAGCGGCGTCGTCGTCTACAAGCTCTTCAAGGGGCAGCGCTGATCCGATGATCGAGCTTCCCGTCGACCTTCCGGCCGAGCTCGTCCCGCTCTCCTGGCTCATCGGGGTCTGGGAGGGGTCCGGCGTGATCGACTACAAGGTCGGCGACGAGTCGGTCACGCACGAGTTCGGCCAGCGCGTGAGCTTCAGCCACGACGGGATGCCGCACCTCAACTACACGTCGTACACGTGGCTCTTCCCCGAGGAGCCCGGCGGCGATCCGAGGCCGCTGGCGACCGAGACCGGCTACTGGCGCATCGAGCGCGCGCTCGGCGAGGGCGATCCCGGGCCCGGCGCTGCTGCCGGCCGTCGGCGAGACCGCGCTACCCCGACGCGGAGTCGGTCGAGACCCTGCGCAACGCCGCGGGCGGATTCGACCTCGAGGTCTCGCTCGTGCATCCCGGCGGCGTCGCCGAGCTGTACCTCGGCCAGGTCAAGGGCCCGCGCATCGACCTCGCCACCGACGCCGTCATGCGCACCGCCGGCGCGAAGGACTACGCGGCGGCCACCCGGCTCTACGGCCTCGTCGAGGGCCACCTGCTCTGGGCCTGGGACATCGCCGCGCTCGGCCAGGACCTGCGCACCCACGCCTCGGCACGCCTCGCGAAGGTCGACTGATGACCGGCTCGCCCTTCCTCGCGCTCCCCGCGGCCGTGCCCGCCGAGGGCGTCGACGCCGGGGTGCCCGGCCACTACGGCAACCCGATCGTCGAGCAGCGCCGCCTCGAGCGCGGCGAGGCGATCGTCGACCTCTCCGATCGCGGCGTGCTCACCGTCACCGGTCCCGACCGGCTGAGCTGGCTGCACTCGATGGCCAGCCAGGCGCTCGACCGGCTCGCCCCGGGCGTCGCGGCCGAGGCGCTCTTCCTCGACGCGTCCGGTCGCATCGAGCACGTGGTGCACGTCGTCGACGACGGCGAGTCCACCTGGCTCGTCGTCGAGGGGTCGGATGCCGCGCCGCTGGCCGCCTTCCTCGACCGCATGCGGTTCATGCTGCGGGTCGAGGTCGCCGACCGCACGGCCGAGTTCGGCGTGCTCGGGCGCGATGTCCTCGTCCGCGCTGGATGCCGCGGCGCCGGCGCACGACGCCGAACGGCGTCGCGCTCGACTGGGCCGACCCGTGGGCGGCGCCCGCCCCGAACGCGCACCGCTACGCGCCCGACGCCGGCCACCCGGCATCCGACTGGCACTGGATCGAGCGCATCGTGCCGCGCGCCGCACTCGCCGACGCGGCCGCGGCCGTGCGGGCGGGTCGCGTCGCCGTCGCGGGTTCGCTCGCCGCCGAGGCGCTGCGGATCGCGGCGTGGCGACCGCGGCTCGCGACCGAGGTCGACGAGAAGTCCATCCCGCACGAGCTCGACTGGCTCCGCAGCGCGGTCGACCTGGGCAAGGGCTGCTACAAGGGGCAGGAGACGGTGGCGAAGGTGCTGAACCTCGGCCGGCCGCCCCGCCGGCTCGTGCTGCTGCACCTCGACGGGAGCGACACCGTGCTGCCCGCGCCCGGCGACGTCGTCGTCGGCGAGAAGGTCCGGCCCGAGCCGGCCGAGGGCGAGGCGCCCGAACGCCGCGAGGTCGGCCACGTCACGTCGAGCGCGATGCACCACGAGCTCGGCCCGGTCGCGCTCGCGGTCGTGAAGCGCGCCGTGCCGGCCGACCTCCCGCTCATCGTCGAGAGCCACGGCATCGACGTCGCCGCCGCACAGGTCGAGATCGTCCCGGCCGACGCCGGCGCGGCGGTCGACGTGCCGAGACTGCCCAGGCTCGGCGTCCGCAAGTGAGCGCCGCGGGCCGGGCTCGCCGCGCGCCTCGTCGGCCGGCTCGATCCGGCTGCGCGACTCCGTTCCCGCCATCCTGCAGATCACGGTCACCGCGGTCGCCGCCTACGCGTTCGCGTTCTTCGTGCTCGGCCACGGCCAGCCGCTCATCGCCGCGATCGTCGCGATCACGGCGCTCGGCTTCGTGCGCGACGCGCGGCCGGTGCGCGTGCTCGAGACCGTGGTCGCGATGACGCTCGGCATCGTGCTCGCCGAGGTGCTGCTGCTCGCGTTCGGCGCCGGCGTGCTGGCAGTACGCGCTGGCCCTGGCCCTCACGCTCGCCCTCGCTCGGCTCGTGTCGGCGAACGCGGCGTTCGCCATCGCGGCGGCCGTGCAGTGCACGCTCGTCATGCTGGTGCCCGCACCCGAGGGCGGGCCGTTCGTGCGCACGCTCGACGCGGTCGTCGGCGGTGCGTTCGCGCTCGCCGCCACGGCGATCATCCCGCGCGACCCGCACCGCGCGGCGACCCGCGAGGGCCGCCGCCTCATCGACGAGCACGTCGCGGTGCTCGGCGAGCTCGCCGAGGCGCTGCGCATCGGGGCGCACGGATGCCGCGGGCCGGGCGCTCTCGCGGGCCCGCGCCACGCAGCCGCTCGTCGAGGCGTGGATGGCGTCGGTCGACTCGGGGCTCGCGATCGCGCGCGTCTCGCCGATCGTGCACCGCTCGAAGTTCGACCTCGAACGCCAGCGCGTGATGCTCGGCGGGCTCGACCTCGCGACGAGGAACCTCCGCATCATCGCGCGCCGCATCGAGTGGGTGCTGCGCGACGGGCGCTCCGCGGCCCGAGGTCGCCGACGTGCACGCCCGCGTCGCCGTGGCGCTCGGGCCGCTCGCCGACTCGCTGCGCGACGTGTCGGCGCAGCCGGTGGCCCGCCAGGCGTTCGCCGAGATCGCCCGCCACCTCGACCCCGTCGCGATCCTGCCCGACGGGCCGGTCGGCGACCGGAACACGATCACGGCGCTGCGGCCGTACCTCGTCGACCTCCTCACGTCGACCGGGCTCGACCTCGACGCGGCGCGCGCCCTGCTGCCCGCCGACTGAGGGCCGGGCCACGGGCCTCGAGCGCAGGCGGGCGACGCGGCATCCGCTCGATGCGGCGCGGTCAGCGCGGCGCCACCGCGTCCCACGGCACCGTGAGCTCGCCGAGGCGTGCGCGGCGCGGCCCGCCGATGACGGGCCACCCCTCGTGCCGCATGCGTGGCCACGGCGGCGATCCACCGCTGCGACCCGCCGTAGACCGACATCGGCGCGTGGACGCGCCAGGCGAGGTCGAGCGTCGCGAGCAGCTCGTGGATGCGCTCGCCGGGCACGTTCCGGTGGATGAGCGCCTTCGGCAGGCGCTCCGCCACGATCGACGGCGTCTCGAGGCCGGATCGGCGCAGGCTGATGGTGAAGGTGCGCGGACCGGACGCCGTGACGCCGACCCAGCTCGAGACGCGGCCGAGCTCGTCGCACGTGCCCTCGACGACGAGCCCGCCCGGCGCCAGCCGCGCGGACATGCTGCGCCACGCGCGGTCGACCTCCGCCTCGTCGTACTGCCGCAGCACGTTGAAGGCGCGGATCACCGCGGGCAGCCGTCCGTCGGGCGTCGGCACCTCGAAGCCGCCGAGGCCGAACGCGACGGGCAGGTCCGCCGGGAAGTGGCCGTCGCCCGAGCGGATGCGGGCGAGCTGCTCCCGTGGCCGTGCGCACCCGCGCGGGATCGATCTCGAGGCCGAGCACCTCCACGTCGGGCCGGGCCCCGCCGAGGCGGGCGGCGAGCTCGAACGTCGTCACGCCGCTCGCACCGTAGCCGAGGTCGACGACGAAGGGGTCGACGGCGTGCAGCAGGGCCGGCTGCTCGGCGATCCAGCGGTCGACGCGGCGCAGCCGGTTGGTGTTCGTCGTGCCGCGCGTGATCGATCCGACGGGCATGCCCCAAGTCTCGCAGCGCGGCACCGTCACGCGACCTCGCGGCCACGGCGAGCGGATGCCGCCGCGGCTAGGCTGTCTCCCCATGCCTCACACGCTCGTGCTGCTGCGCCACGGCAACAGCGAATGGAACCAGAAGAACCTGTTCACCGGCTGGGTCGACGTGCGACTCAGCGACATCGGCCTCGAGGAGGCGAAGCGCGCGGGCGAGCTCCTCGTCGAGCAGGGCGTGCTGCCCGACGTGCAGCACACGTCGGTGCTCACCCGGGCGATCCAGACCGCCAACATCGCGCTCGACGTCGCCGACCGCGCGTGGATCGACGTGCGCCGCTCGTGGCGGCTCAACGAGCGCCACTACGGGGCGCTCCAGGGCCTCGACAAGGCCGAGACCCTCGAGAAGTACGGCGCCGAGCAGTTCCAGCTGTGGCGCCGCTCGTTCGACGTGCCGCCGCCGCCGCTCGCCGACGACGCCGAGTGGTCGCAGGTCGGCGACCCGCGCTACGCGAACCTCGCCGACGACGAGCTTCCGCGCACCGAGTGCCTGAAGGACGTCATCGCCCGCATGCTGCCGTACTGGGAGTCCGACATCATCCCCGACCTCGCGACGGGGAAGACGGTGCTCGTCACCGCGCACGGCAACTCGCTGCGCGCGCTCGTGAAGCACCTCGACGGCATCTCCGACGAGGACATCGCCGAGCTGAACATCCCCACCGGCATCCCGCTCGTCTACGAGCTGGGCGACGACTACATGCCGCTCGAGCCCGGCCGCTACCTCGACCCCGAGGCCGCCGCCGCCGGCGCGGCCGCCGTGGCCGCCCAGGGCAAGAAGTAGCCGACCCGGTCGACGACGAAGGGCGGGGGATGTCGCATCCCCCGCCCTTCGTCGGCGCCTCGGCCGGACTCGGCTCAGACCGAGGCCTTCTCGGGCACCCAGTCGCCGGTCGCCAGGTACTGCACCATCTTCGCGATCGCGACGGCGTGGTCGGCGAACCGCTCGTGGTAGCGGCTCGCGAGCGTGGCGTCGACCGTGTCGACCGCCTCGCCCTTCCACTTCTCGCCGAGCACCTTGTCGAACACCGAGAGGTGCAGCGCGTCGACCTTGTCGTCCTCGTTGCGGATCTCCTCGGCCATCTGCACGTCCTCGCTGCGGAGGAGCGCGGTGAGCTTCTGCGCGATCTCGACGTCGAGGGCGCCCATCTCGGCGAACGTGGATCGGAGCGACTTCGGCACGACCTTGTCGGGGAAGCGGTAGCGCGCGAGCTGCGAGATGTGCGTGGACGAGATCGCCCATGCGCTCGAGCGAGGCGCTGATCCGCAGCGCGCTCACCACGATGCGGAGGTCGCGGGCGACCGGCTGCTGCCGGGCGAGGATCGTGATCGCGAGCTCGTCGAGCGCGGCCGCCGCCTGGTCGATGCGGGGGTCCTCGGCGATGACCTCCTCCGCGAGGCTCACGTCCGATTCGTTGAACGCCCTCGTCGCCTTCTCGATCGAGATGGCGACGAGCTCGGCGATCTCGACGAGTCGGTCCTGCACCTCGCGCAGTTCCTGCTGGAACACCTCACGCATGTGGAAATCCTTGTCTGCTCGGTCCCGCGCCGAAAGCGCACGCGGGCACACCGGTCCGATCCGGCCCCGGACATCCTCCCCGCGGCCGGGTGAACAGCAGGTGCCCTGATCCTGAACACTCGTTAACCTACCGTCGGACGGCGACACAACGGACGGAGTGCCCGAATCCACTGGTTAGGGTGAAGCCATGGACTCCATGTGGGTGGTGCTCACGGCACTGGCCTTCGGCATCTTCCTCGGTGCCGCCTTCATGATCGTGCTGCACGTGGCCGAGCGCCGTGGTTCGAGCGCCGCCAAGGTGGTCGCGCCGACGCATTCCCGACGGCATCGACCAGGTGCTCGAGGTGCTCGAGTCCGCCGGGGTCGTGCTCGATCCGTCCAACAACGTGCTCAAGGCGTCGCCCGGCGCGCTCGCGCTCGGCCTCGTGCGCCAGCAGGCGCTCGCGCACCCCGAGCTCCTCGACCTGGTGGCCGTCCGTGCGCCGCAGCGGCGAGACGATCGCCGACGAGATCGACGTCGCCCGCGGGCCCTACGGCGAGGGCACGGTCCGGCTGCGGGTGCTCGTGGCGCGGCTGGGCACCCGCTTCGTCCTGCTCCTCGCCGAGGACCGCACGGAGGCGCACCGCCTCGACGAGGTGCGCCGCGACTTCGTGGCGAACATCAGCCACGAGCTGAAGACCCCGATCGCCTCCGTGAGCCTGCTGGCCGAGGCGCTCGACTCGGCGGCGGACGAGCCCGAGCAGGTGCGGCGATTCGCCGGCCGCCTCTCGGTCGAGGCGAGCCGCCTGGCGCACATCACGAGCGAGGTCATCGAGCTCTCCCGGCTGCAGGCGCGCGACGCCCTCCGCCCCGACGTGATCGTGCCCATCGACGAGGTCGTGGCCGCCGCGGTCGACCAGAACCGCGTCGTGGCGGCCGCGAAGCACGTGGAGATCGCGGTGCGCGCCTCCACGAAGTCGGAGGTCTACGGCGACCGGGCGCTGCTGATCGTCGCCGTGCACAACCTCGTCTCGAACGCCATCGCCTACTCCAACGAGGGCGGGCGGGTGGGCGTCGGCGCGAAGGTCGTCGGCGACACCGTCGAGATCGCGATCACCGACCAGGGCGTCGGCATCGAGGGCGACGACCTCGAGCGCATCTTCGAGCGCTTCTACCGGGTCGACCAGGCCCGCTCGCGCAACACCGGCGGCTCCGGGCTCGGCCTCAGCATCGTGAAGCACACCGTGCAGAACCACGGCGGCGACGTGCGCGCCTGGTCGCGGCCGGGCCGGGGGTCGACGTTCATGATCCGGCTCCCGCTCGCCGAGGTGCTCCAGGGGCCGACGCCCGAGCAGCCCGAGGCGACGTCGTCGGGCGGCGACGGCGGTGCACGACCGGTGACGGATGCCGCCGCCGCGACCCCCGCGAAGAAGACCAACCGCAGCGCCCGCCGCAAGGGCGGCGCCGCCGGACGGGCGACACGCGTCGCCACCGCAGACCGAGGAGAACCCAGGTGACCCGCATCCTGCTCGTCGAGGACGAGATCGCGCTGAGCGACCCGCTGAGCTTCCTGCTCGAGCGCGAGGGCTACGAGGTGGAGGTGGCGGCGGACGGGCCGTCGGCCATCACCGCGTTCGACCAGGACGGCGCCGACCTCGTGCTCCTCGACCTCATGCTCCCGGGGCTGCCGGGCACCGAGGTGTGCCGCGAGATCCGCACCCGTTCGACGGTGCCGATCATCATGCTCACCGCGAAGGACTCCGAGATCGACATCGTGGTGGGCCTCGAGCTCGGCGCCGACGACTACGTCACGAAGCCGTACTCCACGCGCGAGCTGCTCGCCCGGATCCGTGCGGTGCTGCGGCGCCGGATCGAGGTCGAGGACTTCGACGAGGCGGTGCTCGAGGGCGGGCGCGTGCGCATGGACGTCGACCGCCACACGGTCGAGGTCGACGGCGAGCCGGTGCCCATGCCGCTCAAGGAATTCGAGCTGCTCGAGCTGCTCATGCGCAATCCCGGACGGGTGCTCACGCGCGGCCAGCTGATCGACCGGGTCTGGGGCTCCGACTACTTCGGCGACACGAAGACCCTCGACGTGCACATCAAGCGCATCCGGTCGAAGATCGAGCAGCAGCCGTCGGAGCCGGTGCAGCTCGTCACCGTGCGGGGGCTCGGCTACCGCTTCGAGGCCTGAGCCGCGGCCTGAGCCCGACGGCTCGGGTCGGCGCGCGTCGGCGGTCATCGACGCATGGCTGCGAGCGGATGCCGCGGCATCCGCCCGACCGCGTGCGCTGCCTACGGGGCCAGGTCGGCGTACTCGGGCAGGCGGGCGTCGAGCACCGGCACCTGCTTGTCGATGCCCTCGGCGTCGCCGTACTGGAAGTACATGGTGAGCAGGGCGCCGGGCTGCGTGTCGATGCCCTCGAGCAGCAGCGGCTCGAGCTGTTCTTCGCTCTCGGCGGCGTCGACGCCGAACGCGACGGTGTTGCCGGCCTCGATCTCGATGGTCTGCACGTCGCCGCCGCCCTCGCCGAACTGCACGCCGAGCTCGACGTCCTCGTCGCCGTTGTTGACGACGGTCATGATGAGGTTGCCGTCCTCGCCGTCCTCGCTGACCACGAGCACGTTGCGCAGGTCGAGGTCGCCCACGTCGAGGGAGACGCCGTCGCTCGCGTCGTAGTGCTCGGTCGTCGCCTGGTAGGTGAGCATCGAGCAGCCGCTCGCGCCCAGTGCGAGACCGAGGGCCAGAGCAGCGGATGCCGCGAGACGCGCCTTCACAGAACCTCCAAGTGCGAGCGTGCGCGCGAACGGATGCGTGCCCGCGCGAAGGGAATCGATCCGAGTGTAGCCTACGGTCGAAGCCCGTCCCGGGGAGGGGTGGCGAACCTTAGCATGATCCCGAATGTGATATCCTGAAAGTTGCCGAAAGGACATTCATTCATGCTTTTTGAGGTTGGCGAAACCGTCGTTTACCCCCACCACGGAGCCGCAACGATCACCGAGGTGAAGAAACGGATCATCAAGGGTGAAGAGAAGCTCTACCTCAAGCTGAACGTCACGCAGGGCGACCTCGTCATCGAGGTGCCGGCTGAGAACGTCGACCTCGTCGGCGTTCGTGACGTCATCGGCAAGGAAGGCCTCGACAAGGTCTTCGAGGTGCTTCGCGCTCCGTTCACCGAGGAGCCCACCAACTGGTCCCGCCGCTACAAGGCGAACCTCGAGAAGCTCGCCTCCGGCGACGTGATCAAGGTCTCCGAGGTCGTGCGCGACCTGTGGCGTCGCGACCAGGACCGCGGCCTCTCGGCCGGAGAGAAGCGCATGCTCGCGAAGGCGCGCCAGATCCTCATCTCCGAGCTCGCGCTCGCCGAGAAGACCGACGAGGAGCAGGCCTCGACCGTGCTCGACGAGGTCCTCGCCTCCTAGCGGCGGCACCACGCCCGGCTCGGGAGCGCTCCGGCGAGCGCCCTCGATCGGGCGTGCCCCGCTGCGCTCACCGTGCGCGCTACGCTCGACGCATGAGCGCGTCAACCGTCGCCGTCATCGTCGTGGCCGCGGGCAGCGGTACCCGGCTCGGCCACTCCGAGCCGAAGGCGTTCGTCCCGCTCGGCGGCGACACCATCCTCGGGGTCGCCGTGGATGCCGTGCTCGGCATGCGCGAGACGCCGCATCTCGTGATCGTCGTGCCCGGCGACCGCGTCGACGAGACGCGCGCGCGCCTCGAGCCCGTCGCGGAAGCGGCATCCGCCCCCCTCGACGTCGTCGCGGGCGGCGACACGCGCCAGGCCTCCGTCGCGCTCGGCCTCGCGGTGCTGCCGCACGTCGTCGACACCGTGCTCGTGCACGACGCCGCCCGGCCGCTCACCCCGTCGATCGTCTTCGACGAGGTCCTCGCCGCCGTGCGCGCGCGGGGGCACGGCGTCGTCCCCGCGCTCGACGTGGTCGACACGATCAAGCGCGTCGGCCCGCACGGCCGCGTGCTGGAGACGGTCGACCGGTCGCAGCTCGCGGCCGTGCAGACGCCGCAGGGGTTCCCGCGCTCCGCCCTCAGGCGCGCGTACGCCGCCGCGACGACCGAGTTCACGGATGACGCGGCGCTCGCGGCATCCGCCGGGCTCGCGGTCGACGTCGTGCCCGGCGACGCCCGGTCGTTCAAGGTCACGCTGCCGTCGCGACCTGCGCCGGGCGGAGGCGCTCGTCGCCGGGCGCGGGCGCGCCACGGCGCTCGGCGGGGTCGACGCGCAGGCCGCTCGACCGCCGCGACCGCCGAGCGCCGCCGAGCGCGCCGACGGCGGACCCGCCCTGCCGCGCATCGGCACCGGTGTCGACGTGCACGCCTTCGCCGACGACCCGAACACCCCGCTCTGGCTCGCCGGCCTGCACTGGCCGGGGGAGCGGGGGCTCTCGGGCCACAGCGACGGCGACGCGGCGAGCCACGCGATCTGCGACGCGCTGCTGGCGGCCGCCGGACTCGGCGACCTGGGCGGCGTGTTCGGCACCGGCGACCCCCGCTTCGAGGGCGCCCACGGCGAGGTGTTCCTGGCCGAGACCCTCCGTCGCATCCGGGAGGCGGGATACGTCGTGGGCAACGTCACGCTGCAGGTCATCGGCAACCGCCCGAAGCTCGCCCCCCGGCGTGCCGAGGCGGAGTCGCTGCTGTCCGGCATCCTCGGCGCACCCGTCACCGTCGCCGCCACCACGACCGACGCGCTCGGCTTCACCGGCCGGGGCGAGGGCATCGCGGCGATCGCGACGGCGCTCGCTCGTGCCCGCCTGAGCGATCCCGGGCCGCGGGCCTCCGGGCGCCGCGTCATCCGTGAGGCGCGCCGGTAGGCTTGGCGGGTGACCGTGCGACTCTACGACTCGAAGGCCCAGGCCCTGCGTGACTTCGTGCCCCTCCGCGAGGGGCGCGTCGGCATGTACGTCTGCGGGCCGACGGTGCAGTCGAGCCCGCACATCGGCCACCTGCGCAGCGCGCTCGCCTACGACATCATGCGCCGGTGGTTCAGCTACCGCGGGTACGACGTCGCCTTCGTGCGCAACGTCACCGACATCGACGACAAGATCCTCGCCGCGTCCGCCGAGGAGCGCGAGAGAGCACCGAGGAGTGGTGGGCGCTGGCCTACCGCGTCGAGCTCGAGTTCACGGCGGCCTACAACTCGCTCGGCATCCTCGCGCCGACCTACGAGCCCCGGGCGACCGCGAGCGTGCAGCAGATGCAGCAGCTCATCGCGCGGCTCATCGAGCTCGGGCACGCGTATGCGGCGCCGGATGCCTCGGGCGACGTGTACTTCGACACCGGCGAGCTGGCCGTCGTACGGCGAGCTCACCCGCCAGTCCCGCGACCACATGGAGGCCGCGGCCGATGCCGACCCGCGCGGCAAGCGCGACCCCCGCGACTTCGCGCTCTGGAAGGGCCGCAAGCCCGAGGAGCCCGAGTCGGCGGCCTGGGAGTCGCCGTGGGGTCCGGGGCGTCCCGGCTGGCACATCGAGTGCTCGGCCATGGCGTCGCGCTACCTCGGCGAGGAGTTCGACCTCCACGGCGGCGGACTCGACCTGCGCTTCCCCCACCACGAGAACGAGCTCGCCCAGTCGACCGCGGCGGGCCACGCCTTCGCGCGCTACTGGGTGCACAACGGGCTCGTGAACGTCGGCGGCCAGAAGATGTCGAAGTCGCTCGGCAACTCGGTGTACGCCGAGCGAGCTCCTCGAGCTCGCCTCGCCGCTCGCCGTGCGCTACCTGCTGGGCGCCGCGCACTACCGCTCCACGCTCGACTACGCGCCGACGTCGCTCGCCGAGGCCGAGGCCGCCGTCGACCGCATCCGCTCCTTCCTCGCACGCGCGTCGAGCGCCGGCTCGCCGGCACGCGCTACGCCGGCGTCGGCAGCCCGGTCATCCCCGACGCGTTCGCCGCGGCCATGGACGACGACCTCGGCGTGCCGCAGGCGCTCGCCGTCCTGCACGACACGGTGCGCGCCGGCAACCAGGCGCTCGACGCCGAGGAGCTGCACGACGCCGCCACGCATGCACGGCCAGGTCGTCGCGATGGTCGAGGTGCTCGGCATCGACCCCCGCGACCCGCACTGGGCCCCGGATGCCGCGCCCGCGGCATCCGCGCTCGACACCCTCGTCACCCGCCTCATCGAAGACCGGCAGGCCGCCCGCGCGGCCAAGGACTTCGCCGCGGCGGACCGGATCCGCGCCGAGCTCTCGGCCGCGGGCATCACCATCGAAGACAGCCAGACCGGCACGCATTGGAGCTTGGGATCATGAAGGGCAGCAGCAAGCCGCGCGCCGGAGCCGTGCGCAAGGCGAAGGGCAAGCAGGTCGGCTCCGGCGGCCAGGGCCGCCAGGCGCTCGAGGGCAAGGGCCCGACGCCCGAAGGCCGAGGACCGCGCATGGCACCCCGCCGGCAAGCGCAAGGCGCCGCAGGAGCGGTACCGCGCCGCGGGCGGCAAGGGCCGGGCGCCCGGGAAGGTCGCCGGGCAGGGCCAGCGCGCCGGCGCCCCGCGCGGGGCATCCGGCGCAGCGCGTCGTGCGAAGTCGGGCGACGAGTCCGAGATCGTGACCGGGCGCAACTCGGTGGTCGAGGCGCTGCGCGCCCGCATCCCCGCGATCGACGCTGTACGTCGCCGCCCGGGTCGAGATGGACGACCGGGTCAAGGAGGCGATGAAGATCGCCACCAACCGCGGCATCCCGATCCTCGAGGTCATGCGGCCCGAGCTCGACCGGCTCGCCGGCGAGGGCGGCGTGCACCAGGGCCTCGCCCTCAAGGTGCCGCCCTACGAGTACGCGCACCCGATCGAGCTGCTCGACGAGGTGCTCGCCCGCGACGAGACCCCGCTGCTCGTCGCCCTCGACGGCGATCACCGACCCCCGCAACCTCGGCGCGATCCTCCGCTCGACGGGCGCGTTCGGCGGCCAGGGCGTCATCGTGCCGCAGCGCCGCTCCGTCGGCGTGAACTCGGCGGCGTGGAAGACGTCGGCCGGCGCCGCCGCCCGCATCCCCGTCGCGATGGCGCCGAACCTGACCCAGTCGCTCAAGGCGCTGAAGGAGCGCGGCGTCTTCGTGCTCGGCCTCGACGGCGACGGCGACGTGTCGCTGCCCGGCCTGACCTGGGCCGATCGTCCCGATCGTGGTCGTCGTCGGCAGCGAGGGCAAGGGGCTCTCCCGCCTCGTCGCCGAGACCTGCGACGCGATCGTCTCGATCCCGATCGAGTCGTCGACCGAGTCGCTGAACGCCGGCATCGCGGCATCCGTCACCCTCTACGAGATCTCGAAGCTGCGCGCCGCGAACGAGGCGTGACCGCGGGCGGCGTCAGACCTTGAGGCGCCAGTCCTTCTCGTCGTCGGGATCGACGACGGCGATCGCGGACGTCTCGGGCGCGATGACGTCGATCGTGGACGTCGAGCCGGTGGGCGGCCCGATCACCGTCGCCTCGTCGCGGCGGTGCCGCAGGATCGTGTTCACGTACGAGGTGACCGCCTCGGCGAGCGGGATGTCGTGCCCCGCCTGCTGCGCCATGAACCAGCGGTGCTCGAGCAGCTGGTGGAACACCTCGGCGGGCTCGAGCTTGCCGCGCAGGTCGGCGGGGATCGCGCGCACGACGGGCTCGAACACGCGCATCAGCCACTCGTGCGCGACCATCTCCTCGTCGAGGTCGGCCTTGCCGTAGGCGGCGCGGTACGAGTCGAGGTCGTTGAGCAGGCGCCGCGCCTGGTTCTCGCCGGCGTCGAGGCCGGTGAGCCGCAGCAGGCGTCGCTGGTGGTGGCCCGCGTCGACCACCTTCGGCTGGATGCGCACCGTGGTGCCGCGTGTCGTCCGTGCGGATCGCGAGCTCCTCGATGTCGAAGCCGAGGTCGTTCAGTCGGTTCACGCGCTCGTTGATGCGCCAGCGCTCGGCGGTGGAGAACGACCTCGGAGCCCGTGAGCTCCTTCCAGAGGCTGCGGTAGGCCTCGACGATGCCGTTGGAGATGTTGCACCGGGTCGAGCTCGTCGGCGACGCGGCCGCCGGCCTCGAGGTCGAGGCAGCTCGCCGGCGATGTTCACGCGCGCGATCTCGAGGTCGTTCTCGCGCTGGCCGTTCGAGAGGCCGCCCTCGTAGAGCTTGCCCGTCTCGGCATCCACGAGGTAGGCGGCGAAGGCGCCCGCGTCGCGACGGAAGAGCGTGTTCGACAGCGACACGTCGCCCCAGAAGAAGCCGACGATGTGGAGCCGCACGAGCAGCACGGCGAGGGCGTCCACCAGGCGCGTCGCGGTGTCGGGCCGCAGGGTCTGCGAGAACAGCGCGCGGTAGGGGAGCGAGAAGCGCAGGTGCCGCGTGACCAGCACGGGCTTCAGGGCCTCGCCCTCGACATCCGTGCGGTTCGTGATGACGGCCACCGGGTCGACGCACGGGATCTCGATGCGCTGCAGCATCCGGAGCATCTCGTACTCGCCCTTGGCCATCTCGGCCGTGGTCTCCTTGATCGCCACGACGTGCCCGCCGAGGTGGGCGAAGCGCACGAGGTGCCGGGAGATGCCCTTGGGGAGGGCGGCGATCGCGCTCGCTCGGCCACGACTCGAGCGGCAGCTGCCACGGCAGGTCGAGGAGTGCCGGATCGGCCATGGCCGAGGTGATCGAAAGTGAGCCGCTCATCGTGGTTCAGCGTAGTCGCGGTCGGCTGGGCCCGCAGGACCTCGACCGCTCAGGAACGGCTCGGACCCCGGGAACGGCGATGCCGGCCGGGCCGAAGCCCGACCGGCATCCTCCGTGTGCGACGTGAGTCGTCAGGCGACGATCGGCTTCTTGCTGAGGCGGAGGCCCGACTCGGCGTCGAAGATGTGCACGTGGCCCGGCGTGGCGGTGAGGTACACGCGCTCACCGGCGTTCGGGTGCACGCGGCCGTCGACGCGCGCGACGATGTCGGTGCGCTTGCCCTCGACCGTCGAGTGCCCGTAGAGGTAGCCGTCGGCGCCGAGCTCCTCGACGAGGTCGACGTCGACCGCGAGGCCCTCGCCCTCGTGCGGCGACACGACGATGTCCTCGGGACGAACGCCGATCGTGGCGACCGTGCTGCTCGTGTCGGCGAGCGCCTCACGCTCGACCGGCACGTTGGCGGTGCCGAACATGATTCCGCCCTCGACGAGGTCGGCGTGGAACAGGTTCATCGCGGGCGAGCCGATGAAGCCGGCGACGAACACGTTGTTCGGCGACTCGTAGAGGTCGCGCGGCGTGCCGACCTGCTGGAGGATGCCGTCCTTCAGCACGGCGATGCGGTCGCCCATGGTGAGCGCCTCGGTCTGGTCGTGCGTGACGTAGACCGTGGTGACGCCGAGACGGCGCTGCAGCGACGCGATCTGCGTGCGGGTCTGCACGCGGAGCTTGGCGTCGAGGTTCGACAGCGGCTCGTCCATGAGGAACACCTGCGGCTGGCGCACGATCGCGCGGCCCATGGCGACGCGCTGACGCTGACCGCCCGAGAGGGCCTTCGGCTTGCGGGCGAGGTAGGGCTCCAGGTCGAGCAGCTTCGCGGCCTCGAGCACGCGAGCGGCACGCTCGTCCTTGCCGACGCCGGCGATCTTGAGCGCGAAGCCCATGTTCTCGGCGACGGTCATGTGGGGGTACAGCGCGTAGTTCTGGAAGACCATCGCGATGTCGCGGTCCTTCGGGGGCACGTCGGTGACGTTGCGGTCGCCGATGAAGATGTTGCCCTCGTTGACCTCTTCGAGGCCGGCGAGCATTCGGAGCGACGTGGACTTGCCGCAGCCGGAGGGGCCGACGAGGACGAGGAACTCGCCGTCTGCGACGTCGAGGTCGAGCTTGTCGACCGCCGGACGGGTGCCACCGGGGTAGAGCCGGGTGGCCTTGTCGAACGTGACTGATGCCATGGTTCTTCTGTCTCCTTCACCGGCAGGTACGTGCCGGACGATCCGTAGTGAATGGAAGTGCGTCGCCATCGACGCCCAGCCAGTATCGCATGCGCACGTGAGAGCACCGAATCGAGGCCGTCGGCGGGCGGCGGTTCCGGCCGTTCGGCCGATTCCCATGCCGGACGCGGCACGCACGCGGCATCCGCTTGGGTGATTCCCAGACACGCTTCCTACTATCGTTGGTGCGTTCGCATGCATACGCGCGCGCACCCACAGCGACCGGAGTGACCATCGATGACCTACGGCGGATCGAATCAGCCACGCCCATCCCGTAACGAACGCAGGGAGGCGGCCCGAGAGAAGGCCCGACTCCTCCGCGAGGAGCAGAAGAAGCGGGAGCGCCGCAACAAGATCCTGATCCAGGGCGGCATCATCGTGGCGGTCGTCGCCATCGCGGCACTCATCGGCACGCTCATCTTCCAGAGCGTGAAGCCGGCGGGTCCCGGTCCCCAGAACATGGCGAGCGACGGCATCGTGCTCACCGCCGGCGACGACGGCGGCATCGTGGCCGTCGAGACCCCGGCGCTCGCCGCGGGTGCGACGCCCACCGCCGACCGTCCCCGACGACAGCGGCGAGGTCGCCAACATCGTCATGTACATCGACTACCTCTGCCCGTTCTGCGGCCAGTTCGAGGCGACGAACTCCGAGTCGCTGCGCACGATGGTCGAGTCGGGCGCCGCGACCCTCGAGATCCACCCCATCGCGATCCTCACCAACAAGTCGGCGGGCACGCAGTACTCGCTGCGCGCGGCCAACGCGGCCGCCTGCGTGGCGGACTCCTCGCCCGACTCGTTCTTCGACTACAACGCGATCCTCTTCGAGAACCAGCCCGAGGAGGGCTCGACCGGCCTCACGAACGACGAGCTGAAGTCGCTCGCCGAGGAGGTCGGCGTCAGCAGCCAGTCGACCATCGAGAAGTGCATCGACGACGTGCAGTTCAAGTCGTGGGTGCAGGATGCCACGAACCGGGCGCTGACCCAGCCGGTGCCGAACTCGGAGCTCCCGTCGATCACCGGCACGCCGACCGTGCTCGTGAACGGCCAGCAGTACGGCGGCTCGCTCGAGGACCCGCAGGAGTTCCAGGCGTTCGTGCTGCAGGCGACGAGCGCGACGTTCAACGACTCCGAGTCGACCCCGACGCCCACGCCGACGCCCGCCCAGTAGCGGTCGCCCCGACGTCGCACACGAAGGCCCGGCCCCGCGCCGGGCCTTCGTGCTGTCGGTAGGATGTCGGGGAGGCTCCGCCTCTCGCCGGCTTGGCGCAATTGGTAGCGCACCGCTCTTGTAAAGCGGTGGTTGCGGGTTCGAGTCCCGCAGCCGGCTCTTGACCGAGAATCCCAGCACGGATGCCGCGGCCCCGGCCGCCCCGTCCGAGCACCCGCACCGCCACGCCCACGCCGACCGCAGCCGCATGCCGATGTGGCTCGCCATCGTCTTCGCCCTCGTGTGCGGTGCGCTCACCGCGCTGCAGTCCCGCATCAACGGGCAGCTCGCGCACGCCATCGACGACCCGTACACGGCCGCCGCGATCTCGTTCGGCAGCGGACTCGCGATCCTCCTCGTGGTGCTCGCCGCGTGGCGGCCGGGGCGTCGCGGCCTCGGCCGGGTGGTCACGGCGCTGCGCGAGCGCCGGCTCGCGTGGTGGATGGTGCTCGGCGGGCTCGCCGGTGCGTGGTTCGTGACCACGCAGGGGCTGTCGGCGGGCGTCGTCGGCGTCGCGCTCTTCACGGTGGCGATCGTGGCGGGCCAGACGCTCGGCGGCATCGTCTTCGACCTCGTCGGGCTCGGCCCGGGCGGTCGTCGGCCGCTCACCCCGACCCGCGTGATCGGCGCGGTGCTCGCGCTCGCCGCGATCGGCTGGGCGGTGTCGGCGCAGGTGGCGCACGACGTGCCGATCCTGCTCATGGTGCTGCCGTTCACGGCGGGCCTCGGCGCCGCGTGGCAGCAGGCCGTCAACGGCCGCGTCCGCAGTGCCGCCGAGAGCGCCCTGACGGCGACCGTGCTGAACTTCGCGGTGGGCTCCACGGCGCTCGTGGTCGTGATGCTCGTGCACGCGGCATCCGCCGGCTGGCCGTCGGCCATGCCGACCGAGTGGTGGCTCTACGCGGGCGGCGCGATCGGCTGCATCTTCATCGCGGGCCAGGCGGTGCTGGTGCGCGTCGTGGGCGTGCTCGTGCTCGCCCTCTGCGGCGTCGCCGGGCAGCTCACCGCCGCGCTCTCGCTCGACCTGCTGCTGCCGACCGCCGACGCGCCGGTCGACCTCGCGACGATCGGCGGCACCGTGCTCGCGCTCGTCGCGGTGGTCATCGCCAGCGTGGGCTGGACCCGGCGTCGGCACGCGGCTCCGCCGGCGCCGCACACGGGATCGGTGCCGCGGGTCACCGGGTCCGCGCCGGCCGTCGGCGAGTAGCCGGCAGTCGACGGGGCGCTCGGGCGACGAGCCGCACCGGCCGGCGTGCGCGCCTCAGTCGAGCGTCGTCAGGCGCGATGCCGCGATGCGGTCGGTGCGCCGCTCGGCGCGCCGCCCGCCGGGCAGGCCGCCGACGTAGAGCCAGCCGAGCAGGCGCTCGTCGGGCGCGAGGCCGTGCGCGGCCGCGACGAGCGGATGCCGCGTGTACGGCCCGGTGCGCCACATGACGCCCCAGCCGGCCTCGTCGAGCAGCAGGCTCAGCAGGTGCGCGACGCCGGCCGCCGACGCCTCCTGCTCCCACTCGGGGACCTTCGGGTGATCGGGCGTGACGACCGCGACGACGGCCAGGAGCAGCGGGGCGCGCAGCGGCTTGCCGGCGAGCTTCGCCGCCGCCTCGCCCTCGGCCCCGGATGCCGCCGCGAGCGCGTCGCCGAGCCGCTCACGGGCGGCCCCGCGCAGGGCGATCACCCGCCACGGACGGAGCGACGCGTGGTCGGCGACGCGCGACGCGCCCTCGAGGAGGCGCAGGACGGCGTCGTCATCGGGAGCGGCATCCGTCACCTTCGACGCGGAGCGCCTCGCGAGGGCCGCGTCGAGCGCGGACGCCACGCCTCAGGACTCCGCGGTGAAGTCGAGGGCGATCGAGTTCATGCAGTAGCGGTCGCCCGTGGGCGTGCCGAACCCGTCGGGGAACACGTGGCCGAGGTGCGACCCGCAGTTGGCGCAGCGGACCTCGGTGCGGACCATGCCGAGCGAGGTCGTCCTCGATGAGCTCGCACGGCCTCGGGGCGCACGGACTCGTAGAAGCTCGGCCAGCCGCATCCGGAGTCGAACTTCGTGCCGCTCTTGAACAGCTCGGCGCCGCACGCGGCGCAGGCGTAGACGCCGGCGCGCTCCTCGTCGAGCAGCTCACCCGTCCACGGGCGCTCGGTCGCCGCCTCGCGAAGCACCGCGTACTGGTCGGCGTCGAGCTTCGCGCGCCACTCCTCGTCGCTCCTGTTCACGCGATACGCCATTGGGCGCTCCTTCCGATCGGGTGCCATGATGGCCAGCCACCATGGTCGCAGGTCTTCCCGCACCACGGTGCAACGCGTGACGGATGCCCGCGTGTTCCGCGGGCCGGCCACGCACACGCCGCGCCGCTCGGCACCCTCACGGGCTCGGGTCCCTAGGATGTGCTGCAGGTGGCGTCCGGCCGCCCGACGGGAGGACGCATGAGCGCCGAGCGAGTGCCCTCCCGCGACGACGGCGAGTCGGGCCTCGACGACCGCGCGGTGCGCGTCCTCGCCTTCGAGGGCCGCGCGTGGCAGCACGCGGGGCTCAAGGCCGAGGCCATCCGCGAGGAGTTCGGGATCTCGGCCGCCCGTTACTATCGGATCCTCGGTGACCTCATCGATTCGCCCGCAGCGCTCCGGCACGACCCCATGCTGGTCAAGCGCCTGCAGCGGATGCGCGAGGCGCGCGCGGCGACGCGGGCGCGTCGCTCGCTCTCGATCGGCCGACCGCTCGACTGAGCGCGGCCCCGACCCGACGACTGGACCCATGGCGCAGAAGTTCCCCCGCGATCGATTCGACTCCATCCCTCACGGCATCGAACGAGTCGGCGCCCATCGCGCGCCCGCGCGCCGCGGCGCCGGGTGGGTGGCGTTCGGATGGGCCGCCCTGGCGACCGTCGTGCTCGTCGCCGTCGGGATCGGCGCCGTGGTGGTCTTCAACGACCGGCTGAACTTCGGCGAGCCGCCGGTGAACACGCCCACCGCCGACGCCGGTCGGCCACGGCTGCGCCGACCGTCGCGCCCGACATCCCCGTGACGGTGCTGAACGGGACGACCACGTCGGGCCTGGCCGCCCGGGCCGGCGAGGCGCTCACGGCCGCGGGCATCCCGGTGGGCACGACGGCGAACGCGAGCGAGAACGACCTCACCGAGACGGTCGTCTACTACGCCACGCCCGACCTCGAGGGAGCGGCCCGGGGCGTCGCCGCGGCGATCCCCGAGGCGGACGTGCGCCTGTCGGAGCAGTTCGCCGAGATCGGCACGCCGCTCGTGCTCGTGGTCGGTTCCGACTACGCGGCGGCGACCGGCGGCTGATCTCCACCGAATCGTTGCCATTCTGCGACATTTCCTTGCGCCGGGCCCCTTGTGCCGCGACGTCACGTCGTTAGGATCTGGAATTGGTCGCTCTATCCCGTGTGAACGTCCGGTGCCGCCAGCGGTGCCCTGTCAGCACGATACGAGGGGGCCCGGTACAGGCGACAGGCACGTGCTGATCGACACACGGCAACATGGGAGCAACGCATGGCGAACGGAACCGTCAAGTGGTTCAACGCTGAAAAGGGCTACGGGTTCATCACCGTCGACGGGGGCCAGGACGTCTTCGTCCACTACTCCGCGATCGACATGGCAGGGTACAAGGTGCTCGAGGAGGGCCAGCAGGTCGTCTTCGAGGTCGGCACGGGCTCCAAGGGCCCGCAGGCCGAGGCCGTCCGCCCGGCATAGGCCACGAGCTCGGACGCGCCGCCGGTCCGCCGGCGGCGCGTTCGTGCATCCGGCTCGCGCCGCTGCCGTCGCGTGTGCCCGGTACTGGGGGTGCGATCCGCGCAACTCGCACGGTGCGCCGGACCTCCCCGGGGTACTCGGAAGTGGCTAGCATGGCGCCATGGCAGGGCGGGCCCGACCGGTTCTGGGGTGGAGGGGCGTGCCGCTGGTCGCGATCGCGGCATCGGCACTGCTGCTGAGCGGCTGCGACGCGGCATCCGTCGACCTCATCGTCTCGACGCCGACGCCGACCCACACGCCGCGTCCGGCCGGCCAGGCGCGACGCCGGTCGCGATCGCGTTCGCGCCGCTGCGCGGGACGCCCGCCGACGCGGCGGCGATGTCGGCATCCGTCGATCGCCGTGAAGATCGACAATCACGAGGACGCCCGACCCCAGATCGGGCTGAACCGCACCGACCTCGTGTTCGAGGAGCTCGTCGAGGGCGGGCTCACGCGCTACGTCGCGGTCTGGCACTCCGACGTGCCCGACGCGGTGGGGCCGGTGCGCTCCATCCGCCCGATGGATCCCGGCGATCGCCGGGCCGCTGCGCGGCATCATCGCCTATTCGGGCGGCCAGCAGTACTTCGTCGACCTGATGAAGGCGACCGGAGCTCGTGAACATCGTCTTCGACGAGGACGACTCGCTCTTCGAGCGGGCCGACGACCGGCCGGGCCCGCACGACGTGATCCTCGCCGCGGCCGAGGCGGTGCGCCAGCAACCGGAGCTCGCTGCCGCCGCCCGCCGTGCAGTTCGCCTACGGCACCGCCGACCCGCTGGCGCGCGCCGGCCCTCGCGGCGTCCCCGACGTCGCACATCGAGCTCGCGTTCTCCGAGGGCCGGTACCCGTCGTGGGACTGGGACCCGACCACGTTCGCGTGGCTGCGGTCGCAGGACGGCGCAGCCCGACCTCGAGGCGACGGGCGAGCGGATCCGCGCGACGAACGTCGTCACGATGCGCGTCGGGATCGACTGGCCGTACGAGGAGGTGCCGCTCACCCTCATGGTCGGGCTCCGGCGAGGTGTGGGTCTCCGCGGCCGGGAAGACGGCGCACGGCACCTGGTCGAAGGCCGACGAGGGCGCGCCGATCGTGCTCACGGCCGACGACGGCAGCCCGCTGCGGCTCGCGCCGGGCAACACCTGGATCGAGCTCGTGCCGAACGAGGGCTCGGCGGCCTTCGCGCCCTGAGCGCGGCCGAGCCTGACGACGAGCGATCGGGACGCGTCGGCGCCGCGGCCGGTCACGCGCTGGGCGAACACGGCGCGCGGCAGGCGGCCGCGGCATCCGTGCGCGCTTGCACTCGTGACGGTCGAGTGCCAGAATCGTCTTTAGCACTCACTCGATTTGAGTGCTAACCAACGAATCTTTGAGACGTCCGAGAAGGGACGAGAGACACACATGGCAAAGATCATTGCTTTCAACGAGGAGGCCCGCCGCGGGCTCGAGCGTGGACTCAACCAGCTCGCCGACGCGGTCAAGGTGACCCTCGGCCCGCGCGGCCGCAACGTCGTGCTCGAGAAGAAGTGGGGTGCCCCCACGATCACGAACGACGGCGTGTCGATCGCCAAGGAGATCGAGCTCGACGACCCGTACGAGAAGATCGGCGCCGAGCTCGTCAAGGAGGTCGCCAAGAAGACCGACGACGTCGCAGGTGACGGCACCACCACCTCCGTCGTGCTCGCCCAGGCGCTCGTGCGCGAGGGCCTCCGCAACGTCGCCGCCGGCGCCGACCCCATCCTCCTGAAGCGCGGCATCGAGAAGGCCGTCACGGCCGTCACCGCGGAGCTGCTCGCGGCGGCGAAGGAGATCGAGACCAAGGAGGAGATCGCGGCCACCGCCTCGATCTCCGCCGCCGACCCCGAGATCGGCGCGATCATCGCCGAGGCGATCGACAAGGTCGGCAAGGAGGGCGTCGTCACCGTCGAGGAGTCGAACACCTTCGGCACCGAGCTCGAGCTCACCGAGGGCATGCGCTTCGACAAGGGCTACCTGTCGGCGTACTTCGTCACGGACCCCGAGCGCCAGGAGGCGGTCTTCGAGGACCCGTACATCCTGATCGTCAACGGCAAGGTCTCGAACATCAAGGACCTGCTCCCGATCGTCGACAAGGTGATCCAGACCGGCAAGCAGCTGCTGATCATCGCCGAGGACGTCGACGGCGAGGCGCTCGCGACCCTGATCGTCAACAAGATCCGCGGCATCTTCAAGTCGGTCGCCGTCAAGGCCCCCGGCTTCGGCGACCGTCGCAAGGCGCAGCTCCAGGACATCGCCACCCTCACGGGCGGCCAGGTCATCTCCGAGGAGGTCGGCCTCAAGCTCGAGAACGTCACCCTCGACCTGCTCGGCCAGGCTCGCAAGGTCGTCATCACCAAGGATGAGACCACGATCGTCGAGGGTGCGGGCGACCCCGAGGCCATCGCCGGCCGCGTCGCGCAGATCCGTGCCGAGATCGAGAGCACCGACTCGGACTACGACCGCGAGAAGCTCCAGGAGCGGCTCGCCAAGCTCGCCGGCGGCGTCGCCGTCATCAAGGCGGGCGCGGCCACCGAGGTCGAGCTCAAGGAGCGCAAGCACCGCATCGAGGACGCCGTTCGCAACGCGAAGGCCGCCGTCGAGGAGGGCATCGTCGCCGGTGGTGGCGTGGCGCTCATCCAGGCCGGCGCGAAGGCGTTCAAGACCCTCGAGCTCACGGGCGACGAGGCGACCGGCGCCAACATCGTGCAGGTCGCCATCGAGGCGCCGCTCAAGCAGATCGCCCTCAACGCGGGCATGGAGCCGGGCGTGGTCGCGAACCGCGTCGCCGAGCTCCCCGACGGCCACGGCCTCAACGCCGCGACCGGCGAGTACGGCGACCTGCTCGCGCAGGGCATCATCGACCCCGCCAAGGTGACCCGCTCGGCGCTGCAGAACGCCGCGTCGATCGCCGGCCTCTTCCTCACCACCGAGGCCGTCGTCGCCGACAAGCCCGAGAAGAACCCGGTTCCGGCCGGCGACCCGACGGGTGGCATGGACTTCTAGTCCGACCCGATCCCCGGCCCCAGCGGCCCGGATCACGCGATGGGCGTCTCCTTCGGGAGGCGCCCATCGTCGTGTGCGCCGGCACGGCGCTCGCAGCTGTACCCGTGGCCTGATGAAGAGGTGCACCCGTGGCCTGATGAAGAGGTGTACCCGTTATCGGATGGATATCCGGAGTGACTCGCCCACGCCGATGTCGCCGATATCCTCGCGACATGGATGACGCCGAATGAGCCTCAGAGCCGGTCCCTCGGGGGATGCCCAGACCGACGTTCGACGCACTGCGGGCGCCTGGATCGCGGTCGCCGTCGCGACCCTCCTGCTTGCAGGGTGCGCTCAGGTGTCGGATGCCGCCGAGCCGGCTCCCGTGCCGGAGGCCCAGACGCCGACGCCGACCCCGACGCCTGCTCCGGCACGCCCGTTCCAGACCATCGATTCGTCATGCGATCGGATCGTCGCCCTCGGGACCCTCGAAGCGGCTGCGGGTGTCGGACTCACTCCGGGCGGCACCCTGCACGACGACCCCATCGCTGCGACACGAATGCCGACCGCCGTGGAGAACGCCGGCGGATTCACCTGCACGTGGTCGGACTCGGCGACCGGCGTGGTGCGTGTGTCGCTCACCGTGGTTCCCGACGCGGTTGCTGCCGACGAGCGGATCCGGACCGAGTTCGCCGCCCGCGAGGGCGGAACCGCCGCCGCTGCCCCGACACCGTTGTCGCTGGATGCATCTACGACCGGTGCATGGTGAAGGGGTTCAGCGGCTCCACTGACGTGAACCTCTCCGTCTACGACCTGCCGTGGAACGATTCCGGCAACGGCGAGGCACCCGAGATGGTGGCGATCCGTGATGAGATCGCGACCCACCTCGACACGCTCCCGGCGCTGAAGCCCCTGCCCGAGCCGTCGGCGGCATGGGGGCACGGACCCTCCAGTTGCGACGAGATGCTTCCGCCCGAACGACTCGCGTCGGAACTCGCCATCGGTGCCGCCGGATACGACATCGGCTATGCATACGAGGAATCGAACGGCTGGGATGTCGCGCTCCTGGCGGCGGGGGGCTTCACCTGCAGGTACCGGGCGACGGAGCATTCGGCGGGAGGATCACGGTTCTCCCCGACGCTGCCGCGCGCACTCGGCTTGATTCCGTCGGGCGAGGACCTGACCGAGATCGATGTGCCCGGTGCCCCCGCGGCGGGGCTCGTGCGCTGCTGGAGCAGCGGCGAACCGTTCGAGGTCGGATCGGGCCAGTGCACCGTCCACGTCCCGATCCGGGCGCGTGGGTGTCCGTGCTCACCGCCTCGATGAGCACGGCCGCAGAGCTTCAGGAGGAGGCGGCACACGTCGCGACCGCGATCGCGTCCGCCCTCGGCTGAGCGGATCCCCCTTCAGCCGAGCGTGGCCGCACTCAGCGCAGGAACAGCCTCGCGTTGGCCTGCTCGGC
>CAVPVF010000009.1:0-108374 GCA_963709115.1 uncultured Actinomycetota bacterium | reverse complement strand
CGAGACCGGCGCCTCCGAGCGGGTCGGAGGGCCGGTCTCGGAGCGTCCGGCGGATCAGCCCTCGGTGGCCGCCTCGGTGGGCTCGGGCGTCGGCGTGGCGCCGTCCGTCGGCGGGCCGAAGAGCATCCACTCCCCGGCGGCGCATTCGTAGAACTGCACGGTCGTCGGTGTCGATGTAGATGTCGCCGTCCGCGGTGCACGTCTCGTGTCGGGCGCTCCGACGCCGAGCAGGAGCTGCGTGCCGGGCGCACCGGGTGCGCCGGTCTCGCCGGTCTCGCCCGTGGCGCCGGTGTCGCCGGTGGCTCCGGTCTCGCCGGCCGGGCCGGTCGCGCCGGTCAGGTTCTCGGCGGCCGACGTGCGGATGTTCCCGACGAGCGTCCAGTCGCCGTCCTGGAACAGGTAGACGTCGGCGTTGGAGATGTCGATGTAGACGTCGCCCTCGTAGCCCTTGCCCGACTCGGGCACGCCGGTGCCGGCGCGAACCGCGGAGCCGGCGGGGAGGATCTCCTCGATCGCGTCCTCGAAGGCCGCCTCGTCGATCTCGGCCGACGTCGGCGGCGGCGTCGCGGCCGCCTCGTTCGAGTCGGCCGACCGTGCCAGCCAGGAGCCCAGGAACGCCGCGAAGAACGACAGGACGACCACCGCGATGCCCACCCAGATGAGCATCGCCTGGCTCACGCTCGCCGGCTTCTTCTCGGGCTCGGTCGGCGTCTCCGCCGTCGCGCTGTCCGTCCCCGCGGTCGCGTCCGATGCCGCGTCCGGCGGGTCGGGGATGCGGGAGGCGTGCCCTGCGGGTTGCCGTCGTCGGTCATGTCGTGCCCCTCCACGTCTCGCGCTCGACCCGACCCGTGAGCGCACGGAGGGAGGGCGCGTCGCGCTCATGCTAGTGGCGCATACCACATGACGCGACAAGCGCCGCACCGAAGGCCGCGGCGCGGTCCACGCCGCGATCTCGGGCATTCCACGGCAGGACGACGAACAGGCCCCCATCCGAGCGGACGGGGGCCTGTTCGCCTGACATGCGGGTTCGCCTAGGAGGCGCGCTCCTCGGACGGCGCATCGACGACGTCGACTCGACACCTCGACCTCGACGACCTCGATCGCCTCGGCCTCCTCGACGATGGCGACGGCCTCGGCGACGACGTCGGCCGCGACGCAGCTCCTCGACGGGGGCCAGGTCGATCGGCCCGAGGTCGACGAGCATCTCGTCGCCGAGCTGCACGTCCTCGAAGTCCACGTCGATCTCGGCGCGGCTCGAGCAGCTCGGCCGTGCGGCGCTGGCGGTTGCGCGGGATGAGCGTGACGACGCGTCCCTCCTTGCCGGCGCGGCCGGTGCGGCCGGAGCGGTGCAGGTACGTCTTGTACTCGTCGGGCGCGTCGGCCTGGATCACGAGGTCGATGTCGTCGACGTGGATGCCGCGGGCCGCGACATCCGTGGCGACGAGCACGTTGACCCGACCGCTCGTGAGCTGCTGCAGGTTGCGCGTGCGGCGCGACTGGTTGAGGTCGCCGTGCAGCGAGACCGCGCGGATGCCGTAGTCCTCGAGGTGGTCGGCGAGGTCCTCGGCGAACGCGCGGGTGCGGGCGAAGACGAGGGTCTTGCCGTCGCGGTTCGCGAGCTGGGCGACGATGTCGCGCTTCTCGTGGTTGCTCGATCACGAACACGCGGTGCTCGATGGTCGAGGACGCCTGGTCTTCGCCGGCGACCTCGTGCACGGCCGGGTCGACGAGGAACTCGTCGACGAGCGTGGCGACGCCCTGGTCGAGGGTCGCCGAGAAGAGCAGCTTCTGGCCGCCCTCGGCGGTGTGGCGGATGATGCGCTGCACCGGCTCGAGGAAGCCGAGGTCGCACATGTGGTCGGCCTCGTCGAGCACCGTGACGACGACCTCGGAGAGGTCGAGGCGGCGCTGCTCGATGAGGTCCTCGATGCGGCCGGGCGTGCCGATCGACGATGTCGACGCCGCGCTGGAGCGCGCCGACCTGGCGGTGCTGGGGCACGCCGCCGTAGATCTGCGTGGTGAAGAGGCCGACGCTCTGCGCGATGGGCTGCACGGTGCGGTCGATCTGCAGGGCGAGCTCGCGGGTCGGGGCGAGGATGAGCGCGCGGGGCTTGCGGCCCATCTGGCGCTTGCCGCCCGCCTTGCCCGACTCGGCCCAGAGCGTCATCAGGCGCTCGACCGTGGGGGCGCCGAAGGCGATGGTCTTGCCCGAGCCGGTCTTGCCGCGGCCGAGCACGTCGCGGCCCGCGAGCACGACCGGGATGGTCGCGGCCTGGATCGGGAACGGCGACTCGGCGCCGAGGTCCTGCAGCGCGCGCACGACGTTGTCGCCGAGCCCGAGGTCGGCGAAGCTCACGCCGTCGACCGCGTCGGCCTGGATGGCCTCGGCCTCGAGGCGCTCGAGCACCACGTCGTCGGCCGGCGTGAAGCGCGAGCCGCTGTCCTTCGACGGGTAGAAGCTCGACGGGCGGCGGCCCGACTCCTGGAAGCCGGCACGGTCGAAGTCGCGGCGCGGCGCACGGGCATCGCGGTCGAACGAACGCGCCGGGCGGTCCTGGCGGTCGAACGAACGAGCCGGACGCTCGTCGCGGTCGCGGCGCGGCGGCACGGTCGTCACGGTCGAACGAACGGGCCGGACGGTCGGAGCGGTCGAACGAACGAGCGGGACGCTCGTCACGGTCGCGGCGCGGCGCGCGGTCGTCACGGTCGAACGAACGCGCCGGACGGTCGTCGCGGTCGCGGACGCGGCGGGACGGTCGTCACGGTCGAACGAGCGGGCCGGGCGGTCCGACGCGGGCGGTCGACGGTCGAACGAACGCGCCGGACGCTCGTCGCGGTCGCGACGCGGGCGCGGCGCACGGTCGTCGACGGTCGATGACGAACGGGCCGGACGGTCCTCGCGGTAGTGCGGGCGGGCCGGGCGGTCGTCGCGGTCGACGGCGGGGCGCACGGTCTCGCGGTCGTACGAACGAGCGGGACGGTCGTCGCGGTCACGGCGGGGCGCGCGGTCGTCGCGGTCGTACGAGCGAGCGCGGCGGTCGCTCGCGGTCGTACGAGCGGGGCGCGCGGTCGTCGCGGTCGAGAGCGGCGGGCGCCGCGCTCGCCGCCTCGTCGCGCGCCTCGCGCGGGGCGCGGTCGTCGCGGCCCTCGCGCACGGCGCGGTGCGGCGAGCGGCCGGATGCGACGCGCTCGTCGCTCGACCAGCGGGCCTTGCGCGGGGCTTCCGCCTCTTCGGGGCGGTAGCCGCGGTGGCCGGCGCTGCGCGAGCCGGGCTTGGCCGACCGGCACGAGCCGGGCCGCCCTTGGAGCCGCCCTTCGCGTACGAGGGATCGAAGTTCTTGGCCGGTCGTCCGCCGGCGGGTTTCTTGTTCTTGGGCATGGTGGTGACTTCCTGGGTTGTACTGAAGTACATGGCAGGCCTGCCGGGCGCACGAAGCGCACAGCAGGTCTGAGAACCCGGAACAACGTCGACCGGGGCCGTTCACATACGGTGACTATCCGAGGCCGAACGCCCCGAAACCGGCCCTTTGGACTCACAAACCCATCCGCGCACGGCGCGGTGTCCAGAACCGACTCGGCAACGATACCGGAAAACGGCTGGGAAAGTGCCGCAGACCGGGCCTCCCGACGTCGCGGCGCGACGCGACGGCGCTGCGCCGACCGTCGGCGCACCCCGCGTACCGGTTCACCGCTCCCGGATGCAACCGGCTGACGCCGGCCCGCGCTCGGGCGTAGCGTCGCTGACGCTCGTGACGCTGCCGATGCGCACGGCGGAAGGAGACGGCGATGACCGACCCGAACCTGCCGGACCGGAATCCCGTGGTGCCCGGAGCCTCGCGAGCCGGGGCCCGCCGGTCCCGACGAACCGCTGGCGCCGAACCCCGACGAGCCGCTGGCGCCGAACCCCGACGAGCCGCTCGCCCCGACTCCGCCCGAGACGCCGGAGCCGACGCTGCCATCGTCGCCCGGGGCCTTCTGACGGCGGACGACCGACGCGGATCCGGGAGCCTCGCCCCGAGCGGAATGCGCGGGCGTCGGCCACGACGCCGCGACGTAGGCTCGCGGCGTGGACCATGGGGACGACACCGTCAGCATCGCGCTCGAACCGCCGCGGCAGCCCGACGTCCAGCGCCTGCTCGACGGCAGCACCGCCGACGCGCAGCGCCTCTACCCGCCCGAGAGCAACTTCCTGCTCGACCTCTCGGCGCTCGAGCGCCCCGAGGTCGCCTTCTACGTCGCCCGCCTCGGCGGCGCGCGGCGCACGGCGGTGGGCATCGCCGCGACTCGTCGTCGATTCCGAGCCCAGCGACGGATGCCGCGGGCCGAGCGCGCCGAGCTGAAGCGCATGTTCGTCGACCCCGACGCCAGCGGGCCGCGGGGTCGGCGGCGCCCTGCTGCGCACGCATCGAGGCCGACGCAGCGGCCCGCGGCATCCGCGAGATCGTGCTCGAGACCGGCGACCTGCAACGACGCGCGCGCAGGCCCTCTACACGACGGCACGGCTACCGCGAGATCGCCGCAGTTCGGCCAGTACGTCGGCGAGCTCCACGCGGTGTGCTTCGCGAAGTCGATCGCCCGGCTCGCACCGGCCGACCGCGACCCGGCCTGACGCCCGCGATCGTCCGACTTTGCACATCGGCGCAGCCGCGGAGTTAGCATCACTCCACCCCTGAACCCGGAGCCCGGTGTGACCTCGACCCGAATCACAGGCGGCTCCGGCTTCCGCGCCAGGCGGATCGCCCTCGCCGCGCTGGCCGCCATCGCGGCCGTCGTCGGCGTGGTCGCGCTCTCCGGCTTCCACACGCAGCTGCGCGAGATCGACCCGTCGGGCCCGGATGCCGCGAGCGAGGTCGCGAGCACCGAGATCATCGGCATCCGCACGTTCACGGCCCCGGCCGGCCTCGACGTCGCAGGAGGACCTCGAGTACGGCACGCGCGAGGACGGCACCCTGCTGACCCTCGACGTGTGCAGCCCGGCGCCCGACCCGCCTCGTCGACGCGCGCGTCCCGGCCGTCGTGTCGATCCACGGCGGCAGCTGGGCGCGCGGCGACAAGGCGAACGCGGACTGGCGCAACGTGTGCCTGTGGCTCGCGAGCGAGGGCTTCGTCGCGGCATCCGTGAACTACCGGCTCGTGCCCGACGCCCGGTTCCCGGCGGCGATCGACGACGTCGCGCTCGCCGTGGAGTGGCTGCGCGCGCCCGAGCAGGTCGAGGCGCTTCGGCATCGACCCCACCCGCATCGGCGCCTTCGGCGGGTCGGCGGGCGGCAACCTCGCGTCGCTGCTCGGCACGTCGGGCGACGGCCCGCTCGACGAGGGCGCGCGCGTCGCGGCCGTCGCCGAGCTCTCGGCACCGGTCGGGCTCGGCGCGGCCGAGCTCGCCGCCGACGGCGCCTCGCCGCTGGCTGCGCGCCATCATCGGCGACTACCTCGGACTGCGAGCCCGGCGCCGGCGATCGACGCGTGCCCGCAGTCGGCGGATGCCTCGCCGGCCACCCGCGTCGACCCGAGCGACCCGCCGTTCTTCATCGGGCACTCCGAGCAGGAGGTCGTGCCGCGTCGGGCAGTCGCAGCGGTTCGCCGCGACCCTCGGTGCGGCGGGCGTGCCCGTGGAGCTCGCGATCGTGCCGGGCGCGCGAGCACTCCATCGGCATCCTCGACGAGGCGCTCCGCGCGCGCGTCGCCGCGTTCCTGCACGCGTATCTCGGCTGACCGGTCGCGGCAACCCCTGCCCCGGGCCGGCCGGCTGGCCGTAGGCTCGGCTCACCCACCGACCCGGAGGTGCCGTGATGTCCCGCGCCGACTCCCCGGCGCGCTCGTCCCGCCGACGACTGGCGCGTCATCCTCACCCGCACCGTGCACGAGTACCGCATCAACCAGGTGCAGGACATCGCGGCGGCGCTCACCTACTACGCGGTGCTCGCGTCGCTTCCCGGCGCTGCTCGCGACGCTCGCGGCGCTCGGCATCTTCGGCAGCGCCGAGGCCGTGACCGAGGACGTGCTGCGCGTGATCGAGGATCTCGGCGGGCGACGGTCTCGACGCCGCTGCCGCGAGCCGATCGCCCAGCTGCTGGACGCCTCGCACGCCGGAACTCGCCTTCGTCATCGGGCTCGTCGTCGACCGCTCTGGGCGGCGTCGGGCTACGTCGGCGCCTTCGGCCGCGGCATGAACCGCATCTACGGCGTGGAGGAGGGCCGGCCGTTCTGGGAGTGCGCCCCGCGATGCTCGGCTTCTCGGCCGTGGTCGTGGTGCTGGCCGCGATCGCCGCGGTCCTGCTCGTCGTGACGCGGCCCGGTCGCCGAGCGCGGTCGCGCGTGCATCGGGCTCGACGAGGGCGTCGTGTTCTGGTGGGACCTCGCGCAAGCTGCCCGCTGCTCGCCGGCGATCGTCGATCGGTCGTGATCGCGCTGCTCTACTGGGCGGCGCCCGAACGTGAAGCGACGCCACCTCCGGTGGTTCAGCGTCGGGCGCGGTCGCGCGCGCTCGTCGCCTGGATGGTCGACGACGGCGCTGTTCGGCGCCTACGTGCTGGGGTTCGGCAGCCTACGAGCGCACGTACGGCGTGCTCGGCTTCGCCGGTCGCGTTCCTGCTGTGGATCTGGCTGTCGAACCTCGCGCTGCTCTTCGGCGCCGTGCTCGACACCGAGGTCGAGCGCGCACGCCAGCTGCACGCCGGCATCGACGCCGAGGAGCACGTGCAGCTCCCGCTGCGCGACGACCGGCTCATCGAGAAGAACCGCGAGCAGCGCGGCGCGCGACTCGCCGCGCGTCGGCGGCGATGCGCCCGACACCGCCGTCGACGGGATCGTGCCGCCGCCGGGCGACACTGTCGCGCGACGCGCGCCGACATCCGTCGACGTCGCGGCGGTCGGCCCCTACCCCGGTACGGTCGCCGAATCGCTCCGCGGAGGGATGCGTCGGCGCGGCAGCACCCGTGTCAGGCTGCTGCCATCATGGACGACACCCGGCACACGACCGAACCCCCGCTCGCGCCCGCGCCGCCGGCCGCCGCCGGCAGGGCGACGCTCGGATGGGCCCTCGCCGACGACCGGCGCCTGCGCGCCTGGCTGTGGGTCGCCACGTCGCTGCTGGCCGTCGCTGCTCTTCGCCGTCTCGGTGCCGCTCGCGGCCACCCTCTACGGCGTGCACCTGCTCGCCGCGTTCGCCACGAGCCTCGCGATGGCCGGCGCCCTGCCGCTGGCGGTGCGGTTGCCGCTGGGTCGCCGCGGGGCTCGCCACGGTCGGACTCCTCGCCTTCGCGCTGCTCTCCGCGCCCGTCCGAGGGCGCGCCGTGGCCGTGGCCCGTCACGACGATCATCGGGCAGTGCGCCCTGCTCATCGTGCTCGGGCTCATGCGCGTGACCTGGGTCGGCCTGTTCGCCGTCTGGCTCGCCGGGCGTCGTCGTCACGGCGCCGTTCGCGTTCGTCGACGCGGGCGCCGCCGCGAACCAGATCACCGCCGCCGCGGTCACCGCGCTCGCGCTGCCGATCGCGCTCCTCATCACGCAGCGCCGGCTGGTCGGCGCCGAGCTCTTCCGCGAGCGCGCGCACTCCGCCTCCGAGCAGCAGCGGCGGGTCCTCGTCGAGGAGCGCAATCGCATCGCCCGCGAGCTGCACGACGTCGTCGCGCACGGCCTGTCGATCATCCACGTGCAGGCGACGAGCGCGCCGTACCGGGTCGAGGGGCTGAGCGACGAGGCGCGAAGGCGGAGTTCGCCGAGATCGCGGCATCCGCTCGCTCGGCGATGACCGAGATGCGCCAGCTGCTCGGCGTGCTCCGCAGCGCGGATGCCGCGGCCGAGACCGCGCCGCAGCCCGGCCTCGCGCGACCTGCCGGCGCTCGTGGCCTCCGTCGAGCGCGCCGGCGTGCCGGTGACCGCTCGAGCTGGGCGAGCCGCTTCCCGACGGCGGACTCGCGCGCCACCTCGGCCTACCGCATCGTGCAGGAGGCGCTCAGCAACGTCGTGCGCCACGCGCCCGGCGCGACGACGCACGTCTCGGTCGAGGTGCTCGGCGACGACCTCGTCGTCGCGGTCGAGAACGACCCGACGACGGATGCCCCGGGCCCCGACGCCGCGGGCGGCGGCCACGGCCTCGTCGGCATCGGCGAGCGCGCCGCGCTGCTCGGCGGGCACGCCGAGTACGGCCCCCGACCCGGCGGCGGGTACCGTGTTCTCGCGACCCTGCCGCTCGGGCCGGACGGAGGAACGGCGTGACGATCTCGGTGCTCGTGGCCGACGACCAGGCGATGGTGCGCGCCGGATTCGCGGCCGTGCTCGCCGCGCAGCCGGGGATCGAGGTCGTCGGGCAGGCGGCCGACGGCGCCGAGGCCGTGTCGCTCGCCCGCGACCTGCGGCCCGACGTCGTCGTCATGGACGTGCGGATGCCCGGGCTGAACGGCATCGAGGCCACGCGCGCGCTGCAGACGCCGCCGCGCAGCTCCGACTACGTGCCGCGCGTGCTCATGCTCACGACCTTCGACATCGACGAGTACGTCTACGAGGCGCTGCGCGCGGGCGCGAGCGGGTTCCTGCTGAAGGACGCGACGCCCGAGGAGCTCGTGGCCGCGGTGCGCATCGTCGCGGGCGGCGACGCGCTGCTCGCGCCGAGCGTGACCCGCCGGCTCATCGAGGACTTCGCGCGCTCGGGCCCGCCGCCGCGGACCGACAGCGCCCGCCTCGCCGAGCTCACCGAGCGCGAGCGGGAGGTGCTCACGCTCGTGGGCCGGGGCATGTCGAACTCCGAGATCGCCGCCGCCCTCTTCATCGCCGAGCAGACGGTGAAGACGCACGTCAGCAAGATCCTGCAGAAGCTCGGGCTCCGCGACCGCGTGCACGCCGTCGTGCTCGCGTACGACACCGGGCCTCGTCCAGCCCGGCGCGTAGTACCGTCGGCCCTCCCCCGCCGCCGAGAAGCGGTACCCGGGTACGGGGCGGAACGGCACCGCCGGGTGATGTCGGGCACCGGCACCGCGTCCATAACGTGCCCGATCGTGGGCGGATGGGCCGCCCCGGATGGGGCAGGGCCATGACCGACACGCTCGCAGGTTCCAGCACGGATGCCGCGGCATCCGCTCGAGGGCGCACGGGCGTCGTGCGCGACCCGAGCGTCGACGCGATCCGCATCGTGCTGCTCGTCGCGGTGTTCGCGCTGCACGCGATGATGTGCGGCGTCAGCATGGGCGCCGGCGGGCCGGTGCTCGAGAACGCGCTCGAGGAGCAGGCCTGGTTCGGGCCGGTCAGCTGGGTCGTGCAGATCATGCCGCTGTTCTTCATCGCCGGCGGCTTCTCGAGCTTCCACCACTGGCGATCGATGCGCTCCCGGGGCGCGACCGCCGTCCGACTACGTGCGCGCCCGCCTCGAACGGCTCGTCCGTCCGGCGATCGCGCTCGTGGTGGTCGTCGCGGGCGGCCTCGCCGCCCTCTCCCTCGCGGGCCTGCCCGCCGAGCTCGTCGCGACCGCGGGGTTCCGCATCGGCCAGCCGCTCTGGTTCCTCGGCGTGTACCTCGCGGTCTCGGCGCTCGTGCCGGTCATGCTGCGCGCGCACGAGCGGGCGCGGGTGCTCGACGCCGCTCGTGCTGCTCGCAGCGGTCGTCGCGGTCGATGTCACGCGCCTCTCGACCGGCGTCGACGCGATCGGGTTCCTCAACCTCCTGCTCGTGTGGCTGCTCGTGCAGCAGCTCGGCTTCCACCTCGCCGACGGCGGCGTCGACGGCGCTCGGGCGCGGCGCGCTCGTGGGCATCGCCGGCGGCGCGCTCGCGTTCCTGGCGGTCCTGACCGTCGTCGGGCCCTACCCCGTCGACATGCTCGTGAACCTGAACCCGCCGACGGTGTGCCTGGTCGTGCTCGGCGTCGCGCAGCTCGCGCTCTTCCAGCTCGCGCGGCCGCGCATCCGCGCCTGGGTCGAGCGAGCGGATGCCTCGCGGCGGATCTCGTTCGTCGGCGAGCGCGCGATGACCGTCTACCTCTGGCACATGCCCGTGCTCATCGTGCTCGCCGGCCTGAGCCTCGTGGCGAACGCGGCTGGTCGGGATGCCGCTGCCCGAGCCGCTGACCGCTCGAGTGGTGGGCGACCCGCCCGCTCTGGCTCGGCGTCGCGGCGGCGGCGGTCGTGCCCGTCGTGCTCGCGTTCGCGCGCTTCGAGCGGCCGCGTCGGCGCGTCGACCGCGTCGGGGCGCGGCGCCCGCGGCATCCGTCGGCGCGACCGCGATCGACGCGGTCTGCGGCGTCGCCGGCGTCGCGGTGCTGCTCGTGTTCGGCTTCGGCCCGGTGCCGGCGGCCGTCTCGCTCGCGCTGCTCCTGGTGGCGCTGGTCGGCAGCCTCCGGATCGCCGCGGGCCGTCCGCGCCGTCGGCGTCGTCGGCATCGCCGGGATCGCATGGGTCGCCGAGCTCGCACGGACCGCGCCGGCCGCACGCCGCGCGCCCGCGGCATCCGTTACCGCTCTGAAACCCCGATGGGGTGGGATGGGGGCATGGCGACTGATCCGATCACCGTGTCGATCCGGCGCGAGGTCGACCCCGCGCACATCGCGGAGGCGACCGCGTGGGTGCAGACCGGCGTGAACCTCGCGAACAAGTACCCGGGCTTCCTCGGCTCGGGGTGGGTGCGCGCGGGGGAGGCGTCGCAGGTGTGGCACATGCTCTACCGCTTCGCGAACGAGGAGACCCTCGAGGCCTGGGAGCGGTCGCCCGAGCGCAGCTGGTGGCTCTCGATGGGCGAGGGGTTCGTGCGCTCCGAGCGCAGCCGCCGACGCACCGGCATCGAGGGCTGGTTCGACGAGCCGGCCACCGGGTCGGTGCCGGTGGCGGATGCCGCGGCATCCGGAGCCGGCGACGCCGACCTGCCGCCCGCACCGCCGCGCTGGAAGCAGGCCGTGACGATCTGGCTCGGCTTCTTCCCGGTGAACCTGCTGTTCGCCTACCTCGTCGACGCCCGTGCCCGGCTGGGGCGACCTGCCGATCTGGCTGCGCGTGCTCGCCACGACGCTCGTGCTGACGCCGATCATGACCTACTGGGTGCTGCCGTTCGTCACCCGGATGCTGCGCGACTGGCTCGCGCCCGCGCGGCCGGTGCGCGCAGCCGCGTACGAGCCTCGGTCGCGGGTCTCGATACGCCGACCGTCGGCACTCGACGACGCTCAGCGGATGCCGCGGATGCGCCGCGACAGCGTCGCCGCCGCCTCGCGCACGCCCTCGACCGCCTGCTCCCGCAGCTCGGACGCCGCATCGTCGGGGAACGTGACCGCGATCGCCGCGGCCGGCCAGCCCAGGTGGTCGACCACGGCGGCGCCCGCCGACGCGAGCCCGCTCGTGACCTCGCCGTCCTCGTCGGCCCAGCCGCGGGTGCGCACCTCGGCGAGCACGCGCTTCAGGCGCCCGTAGCTCCAGTCCGCGGCATCCGTCGCGCTCGCCCTCGCCCCGCGGATGCCGCGTCGCGAACGCCGCCCGATCGGGATACAGCGCGCGCAGCTGCGCCGGCGGCAGCTCGGCGAGCATCGCGCGGCCGGTCGCGGTGAGGTGCGCGGGCAGGCGCACGCCGACGTCGGTCACGAGCGACGGACGCCGCGGCGCGCGCTCCTCGACGAGGTAGAGCACGTCGCGTCCGTGCAGCACGGCGAGGTGGCCCGACTCGCCGAGCCGGTCGACGAGCACCGCCACGAGCGGGCGGCCGAGGCGCGCGAGCGGCTGCTGCCGGCTGAACCCGCTCGACAGCTCGAACGCGGCGATGCCGAGGCCGTAGCGTCGCTCCTCGGGCAGGTGCACGACGAACCCGCGCTCCTGCATGACGGCGAGCAGGTGGTACACCGTGGAGCGCGGGCATGCCGAGCGCCTGCGCGATCGTCGCGGCCGGCACCGGCCCGCGCTGCGCGGCGAGGTGCGCGAGGATCGCGAGCGTCTGGTCGGCCGCGGGCACCTTCGACGCCGGTCGTCCATGCGACGCTCCTGTCTGGAATCCCGGACGCCATGCCTACTCGTCGGCATTCCCGCGCGCGCGGGCGCCGGTGTGGAATCGGAGGCATGAGCACCATCGCGCCCACCCAGCCCACGGCCGTCGCGGCATCCGTCACCGTCGGCATCGGACCGCTCTCGGTCGACGAGGTCGTCGCCGTGGCCCGCCACGGGGCGGCCGTCGAGCTCGACCCCGCCGCCCTCGAGGAGTCGCCGCGAGCCGCGCGATCATCGAGGGCCTCGCCGCCGACCCCGAGCCGCACTACGGCATCTCGACCGGCTTCGGCGCGCTCGCGACCACGTTCATCGCCGAGGACCGCCGCGCGCAGCTGCAGGCGAGCCTCGTGCGCTCGCACGCGGCGGGATCGGGCGCCGAGGTCGAGCGCGAGGTCGTGCGCGCCCTCATGCTGCTGCGCCTGTCGACGCTCATGACCGGCCGCACCGGCGTGCGCCGCGAGACCGCCGAGACCTACGCCGCGATCCTCAACGCCGGCATCACCCCGGTCGTGCGCGAGTACGGCTCGCTCGGCTGCTCGGGCGACCTCGCACCGCTCGCGCACTGCGCGCTGGTGGCCATGGGCGAGGGCGAGGTGCGCGACGCCGACGGCCGGGCGACGGATGCCGCGAGCGCGCTCGCCGCCGCCGGCATCACGCCCGTGCGCCTCGGCGAGAAGGAGGGCCTCGCGCTCATCAACGGCACCGACGGCATGCTCGGCATGCTCGCGCTCGCGATCGACGACCTCCGGATGCTGCTGACCACCGCCGACGTGGCCGCCGCGATGAGCGTCGAGGGGCTCATGGGCACCGACGCGGTGTTCGCCGCCGACCTGCACGCCCTGCGCCCGCAGCGCGGGCAGGCGGTCTCCGCGTCGAACCTGCGGCGGCTGCTCGCCGACTCCCCCATCGTCGCGAGCCACAAGGGTCCCGAGTGCACCCGCGTGCAGGACGCCTACTCGCTGCGCTGCGCCCCGCAGGTGCACGGCGCCGCCCGCGACACGGTCGCGCACGCGGCATCCGTCGCCGACGCCGAGCTCGCGAGCGCGGTCGACAACCCGGTGCTCACGCTCGACGGCCGCGTCGAGTCGAACGGCAACTTCCACGGCGCACCGGTCGCCTACGTGCTCGACTTCCTCGCGATCGCGGTGGCGGATGTCGCCTCGATGAGCGAGCGGCGCACCGACCGCTTCCTCGACCGCGCCCGCAACCAGGGCCTGCCGCCGTTCCTCGCGCACGAGGTCGGCGTGGACTCGGGCCTCATGATCGCGCAGTACACCGCGGCGGGCATCGTGTCGGAGCTGAAGCGGCTCGCCGTGCCGGCCTCCGTCGACTCGATCCCGTCGTCGGCGATGCAGGAGGACCACGTGTCGATGGGCTGGGCCGCGGCCCGCAAGCTCCGCCGCGCGATCGACGGGCTCACGCGGGTGCTCGCGATCGAGGTCATGACGGCCGCGCGCGGCCTCGCGCTGCGCGCGCCGCTCGACGCCCGGGCCGGCCACGGGCGCCGTCGTGGCGCTCGCCGCCGAGGTGGGCGCCGTGCCCGGTGCCCGACCGGTTCCTCTCGCCCGAGATCGAGGCGATCACGGCGCTCGTCGGCGACGGTTCCGTGGCCGCGCGGGTCTCGGAGGTCGTCGGCCGCCTCGACTGAGCGCCGGGGTCCCGAGGCGCCGCCGACGCAACGATCCGTGCGGCCGCGCCGATACGCCGCGCACGAGACCGGCTGCGCAACGCCCTGAGAGGAGGTTGTCTCCCTCTCGGCGCCCTGTCAGACTGGACGGGATCGGCTTGAGAGCCGGCACCCGAACGGATCCCAATGACGCCGAACTGCTCCGATCCCGGCCTGAGACGCCCGTGGTACACACGCGGCGCTCGGCGCGATGGCATCGTGGTGGCCACGGCAGCGATCGCGCTGGTCCTCAGCCTGGTCGGCGCGGCGCCCGCGTACGCCGAGGAGCCCGTTCCGCGTCGACCCGTCGATCGCGGCGACCACCGAGGCGACCGACCCCGCGGATCCGACCGACGCCGCCTCCGACCGAGGAGCCCGCGCCGACCGAGGAGCCGAGCCGCCCCGACCGAGGAGCCGACGCCGACTCCCGAGCCGACGCCGACGCCGACGCCGACCCCCGAGCCGACGCCCGACGCCGACGCCGACGCCGACGCCGAGCCGACCCCGACGCCGACGCCGACCCCGAGCCGACGCCCACGCCGACGCCCGAGCCCATCCCGACCGAGGAGCCCGACGACGGGCACCCAGTCGCCGACGCCGACGACCTCCGTCACCCGCCCGTTCGTGCGGACCGGCGCGTCGCAGCACGTGTCGGCACGTCGTCGATCCAGAGCGCGGCGCTCGCCGCGGCGCGCTCGAAGGTGCAGCGGGCGACCCTCGACCTGCGCGCGGCCGAGGCCGAGCTGGCCGATGCCGAGTCGACGCGCGACGTCGCGCGCACCGTCGCCGAGCGCATGCAGGGCCTCGCCGATGCGGCGCAGCAGGATGCCGACGCCGCAGGGCGCGTGTACCTCGCCGCCACGCACGGCGACGGCACCACGCATCTCGTCGATGCCCGCCGTGTTCGGCGCGGGCAACGACCTGCTCGCGGGCCTCGGCGGCGTCGCGCGCGTCGCCGCAGATCGCCGGCGACGCCGACGAGCTGCTCGAAGATCGCCGAGCAGCGCGCCGACGAGGCGGCGGCGGCGCAGGAGCGCGCGGACGCCGCGTGGGCCGCCATCGACCTGGTCCCCGTCGAGGCCCTCGAAGACGCGGTCGCCGACGCCGAGGCCGCCCTGGCGGACGCGAAGCAGGAGCTCGCGGACCTGCAGGCCGATGCGACCACGCGCAGCCGGCTCGCCTCGAGCAGCGTCTCGCTCATCGCGTCGCTGCCGACCGACGCGGGCCAGCTGAGCGACCAGGGCTGGGCGCTCCCCGTCGCGGGCCGCATCACCGACGGCTTCGGCCCGCGCCCGGTCAAGCCCCTCGCCGGCGTGAACGAGTTCCACCGCGGCACCGACCTCGCCGCCGCGTGCCAGTCGCCCGTGTTCGCCGCGACGAGCGGCGTCGTGGTCAGCGCCGGGCCGAACGGGAGCCTCGGCAACTGGATCCTCGTCGATCACGGGTCCGGCGTCGAGACGGGCTACGGCCACCTCGTCGCCGAGCGGCATCTTCGTCGCCCCGGGCGAGACGGTGACGGCCGGCCAGCTGATCGGCGCGGTCGGCAGCACGGGCGCGTCGACCGGATGCCACCTCCACTTCGAGGTGCACCTCGACGGCGTCGCGATCGACGCCGATGCCGTTCATGGCGGCGCGCGGCATCCTGCTCGGCTGACCCGGGCGCATCCGGCGGCGCCGGCTCGTCTGGGATCCCGGACGCGGGCGCACGCGACATCCGTTGTCGACGGATGCCGCGTGCGGTGTGATCGAGGCATGACCGACGCACCCACCGCCCCCGCGCGCACCGTCCGCGCCGCGCGCGGCACCGAGCTCACCGCGAAGAGCTGGCAGACCGAGGCGCCGCTGCGCATGCTCATGAACAACCTCGACCCCGAGGTCGCCGAGCGCCCCGAGGACCTCATCGTCTACGGCGGCACGGGCAAGGCCGCCCGCAACTGGGAGGCGTTCGACGCGATCGTGCGCACGCTCGAGGACCTCGAGGCCGACGAGACCCTGCTCGTGCAGTCGGGCAAGCCCGTCGGCGTGTTCCGCACGCACGAGTGGGCGCCGCGCGTGCTCATCGCGAACTCGAACCTCGTGGGCGACTGGGCGACGTGGCCCGAGTTCCGCCGGCTCGAGCAGCTCGGCCTCACCATGTACGGCCAGATGACCGCCGGCTCGTGGATCTACATCGGCACGCAGGGCATCCTGCAGGGCACGTACGAGACGTTCGGCGCGATCGCCCGCGCACGGTTCGGCGGCACCCTCGCCGGCACGCTGACCCTCACCGGCGGCTGCGGCGGCATGGGCGGCGCGCAGCCGCTCGCGGTCACCATGAACGAGGGCGTGGTGCTGATCGTCGACGTCGACGCCACCCGCCTGCAGCGCCGCGTCGAGCACGGGTACCTCGACGAGATGACCGACGACCTCGACGACGCGATCGCCCGGGTGCTCGCGGCGAAGGACGCGCGCGACGCCGCTCAGCGTCGGCCTCGTCGGCAACGCCGCGACGGTGTTCCCCGAACTGCTCCTGCGCCATCCGCGGGCGGTCGCGATCGACATCGTGACCGACCAGACCAGCGCGCACGACCCGCTCTCGCTACCTGCCCGAGGGCGTCCCCTTCGACGAGTGGCACGAGCTCGCGGCGGATCGCGACCCCGAGGGCTTCACCGACCGCGCACGCGGGAGCATGGCCAAGCAGGTGCGCGGCGATGGTCGAGCTTCCAGGACGCCGGCGCCGAGGTGTTCGACTACGGCAACTCGATCCGCCGCGAGGCCGAGCTCGGCGGCTACGACCGCGCGTTCGCGTTCCCCGGCTTCGTGCCCGCCTACATCCGGCCGCTCTTCGCCGAGGGCAAGGGCCCGTTCCGCTGGGCGGCGCTCTCGGGCGACCCCGCCGACATCGCCGCGACCGACAAGGCCATCCTCGAGCTGTTCCCCGAGGACGAGCACCTGCGTCGCTGGATCACCCAGGCCGGCGAGAAGGTGCACTTCGAGGGCCTGCCCGCCCGCATCTGCTGGCTCGGCTACCAGGAACGCCACCTCGCGGGCCTGAAGTTCAACGAGATGGTCGCGTCGGGCGAGCTCAGCGCGCCGGTCGTGATCGGCCGCGACCACCTCGACTCGGGATCGGTCGCGAGCCCGTACCGCGAGACCGAGGCGATGGCCGACGGCTCCGACGCGATCGCCGACTGGCCGCTGCTCAACGCGCTGCTCAACACGGCGTCGGGTGCGACCTGGGTGTCGATCCACCACGGCGGCGGCGTCGGCATCGGCCGCTCGATCCACGCCGGCCAGGTGATCGTCGCCGACGGCACCGACCTCGCGGCCGAGAAGATCGCGCGCGTGCTGGTGAACGACCCCGGCACCGGCGTCATGCGGCACGTCGACGCGGGCTACGACCGTGCGGTCGAGGTCGCTCGCGAGCGCGGGCTGCGCGTGCCTATGCTCGACGCATGAGCGACGGCGCGGCCACGGAACGCATGCTCCTCACCGGCATCGGCGAGCTCGTCACGAACGACCCGGCGCCCGACCGCGAGGGCGGACCCTCGGCATCCTGCGCGACGCCGCCGTGCTCGTCGAGGACGGCCGCATCGCGTGGACCGGACCCGCGACGCACGCGACCGAGCACCTCGCCGCGCCGCGACGAGCGCGAGGACCGCCGCGAGGCCGAGGAGCACCGCGGCATCTGGGATGCCGACATCGAGGTCGTCGACGTCGGCGGCCGCGCGATGATCCCGGGCTTCGTCGACAGCCACACGCACCTCGTGTTCGGCGGCGACCGCGCCGAGGAGTTCGCCGCGCGCATGGCCGGCCGGCGCTACGAGGCCGGCGGCATCCGCTCGACCGTCGCGGCCACGCGTGCCGCGACCGACGACGAGCTGCGTGCCCGGCTCGCCGGCTTCGTCGCCGAGCTGCACGCCCAGGGCACGACCACGTTCGAGGTGAAGTCGGGCTACGGCCTCTCGGTCGCCGACGAGGAACGACTCGTGCGCCTCGCCCGCGAGGTCACCGACGAGGTCACGTTCCTCGGCGCGCACGTGGTGCCCGTTCGAGTTCCGCGAGGACCCCGCGTTCGCCGACGACCCCGACCGCGCCGCCGACGCGTACGTCGACCTCGTCGTCGGCGAGATGCTCGACGCCTGCGCACCGTACTCGCGCTGGGTCGACGCGTTCTGCGAGCGCGGCGCGTTCACGCCCGAGCAGTCCCGCCGCGTCCTCGAGGCCGGCGCGGCCGCGGGCCTCGGCGTGCGCGTGCACGGCAACCAGCTCGGCGAGGGCGGCGGCGTGCGCCTCGCGGTCGAGCTCGGCGCGGCATCCGTCGACCACTGCACCTACCTCGGCGATGCGGATGTCGCCGCGCTCGCGGCATCCGACACCGTCGCGACGCTGCTGCCCGGCGTCGAGTTCTCGACCCGCCAGCCCTACCCCGACGCGCGCCGCCTCATCGACGCGGGCGTCACGGTGGCGCTCGCGAGCGACTGCAACCCCGGGTCGAGCTTCACGAGCTCGATGCCGTTCTGCATCGCCGTCGCGGTGCGCGACATGGGCATGACGCCGGCCGAGGCCGTGTGGGCGTCGACCGCGGGCGGTGCCGCTGGCGCTGCGGCGCACGGATGTCGGGACGATCCGGCCCGGCGCCGCCGCCGACCTCGTGCTGCTCGACGCACCGAGCCACGTGCACCTCGCCTACCGGCCGGGCGTGCCGCTCGTCGCGCGCGTGTGGAAGGACGGCTCGGCGGTCGGCTGACGGCGTCGCGACGGCCGGGTCGACGTCGCGCGCATCGGCCGACGTCGCTCGCGGTCAGTCGTCGTCGCTGCGCCGCAACCGTCGGCGCGCCGACAGCAGCACCACCTCGGGCCGCGACGGCCACGAGCCGCTCGGCCCGGTCGAGCGTGTCGGTCACCCGCTCGGCGCCCGACGCCACCACGCCGACGCCGAGCACCGCGCGACGGTGCAGGTCCTGCTCGGCCACCTCGGCGACGCTCGCCTCGGTGGCGCGCCGCAGGTCGGCGAGGATCGGGCGGATGACGGCGCGCTTGTCCTTCAACGAGTGCACGTCGCCGAGCAGCAGGTCGAACTCGATCCAGCCGATCCACACGGCGGACTCCCGACGGCGCCGTCCTCAGCCCGCGGACGGGGCGCGGCGCACCTCGATGGCGGTCATGCCGCTGAGCCCGATCCACGCACGATCGCCGCTCTCCACGAGGGTCGCGAGCACGGTGTCGCACGTGGCGCAGCGCACCACCGTGCCGGCGCCGCTCCGGTAGACCATGGCACGGGCGAGCTCCGCGATCGAGCCGCACCCGACGCAGCGGCCGGTGGCGGTCGTCACGTCGAAGGCGAAGAACTCGGCGAGCGGACCCGCGATGGCGTTGCCGTCGACGTGCTCCATCACGTGCCTCCGTATCGTTCGGTGCGGACCGACCGCGGGTCGTGCCCGAGGCCGACGAGCCAGTCCGCGACGAGTTCGACGAATCCCGTCGACCCGCACACGTAGACGCGGGGCCGGTCGGCCGCCGGGATGACGGCCGCCTCGAGGGCCTCGCGCGTGATGCGACCGGCCGGCGTCGGCCAGCCGTCGGGCGTGCGCCGGGTGTAGACGAGGTCGAGTCGCAGCGGGCGCGGAGGCGTCGGCCAGCCCTCGCAGTTCGTCCGAGAAGTACACGTCGTCGGGCGTGCGCACGGAGTACAGCAGCCGGAACGGCGTGGAGTCGTCGGCGTCGGCGTGCGCCTGGGCCATCGCGAACAGCGGCACGACGCCCGAGCCGCCGGCGATGAGCTGCACCGGGCGGGTGTCGCCGGTCTGCGCGACGGGCGCCCACACGAAGAACGCGCCCAGCGGCCCGTGCACCTCGAGCATGTCGCCGGCGCGCACGTCGTCGACGAGGAACGGCGACACCTCGCCGTCGGGCAGCTTGTCGACGGCGAGCACGACGCGGGTCGAGGATCCCGACGACGCGATCGAGTACGACCGGGTCGCGGAGTAGCCGTCGGGCGCGGTGAGCCGCACGTCGAGGTGCTGGCCCGCGGCGTTGCCCGGCCACCCCTCGACGTCGAGCTCCAGCCGCGAGGCGTTCGGCGTCTCGCGATGCACCGCGGCGACGGTGGCGCCGTGCCAGCCCGACCTCGGCACCGACTGGAGCGCGGCGCCGAGCGCCATCACCTGCGACGTGGTCGCGTCGCTCACCAGTAGCGCTCTTCCTTCCACGGATCGCCGTGGATGTGGTAGCCGTTCTGCTCCCAGAATCCGGGCTCGTCCTGGTCCATCATCACGAGCCCGCGCACCCACTTCGCGCTCTTCCAGAAGTAGAGGTGCGGCACCAGCAGCCGCGCCGGGCCGCCGTGCTCGGGGTCGAGCGGCTCGCCGTCGAACTCGAAGGCCACCCACGACTTGCCGTCGAGCAGCTCGTCGAGCGGCACGTTGGTCGTGTAGCCGCCGTAGCTGTGCGCCATGACGTAGTCCTGCTCGGTCTCGACGTTCTCGAAGAGCGTGTCGAGCGAGACGCCGCGCCAGCGCGTGCCGAGCTTCGACCAGTGCGTGACGCAGTGGATGTCGGTGTCGACGTCGTCGATCTTGAGGGCCATGAACTCGTCCCAGTTCCAGCGGTGCACGCCGGACTCGGTGCGGATCGTGAACTCCCAGTCCTCGGTCTCGACCTCGGGCGTCGGACCGGCCGACAGCACCGGGAAGTCGCTGACGAGCGTCTGCCCGGGTGGAAGTCGATCGTCCCGGTCTCGACTCCGACCGCTGAACCCCCGCGTGATGAACGACATGGCGTCTCCTCCCGACTCGTCTCACGATAGTGAGGCGGGCATCCGCTGTCACCGGGAGTCGCGCATTCCGTCCGACATCGGCATCCTCGGCGCGAGCGCCTAGGGTGGATGGCATGGCGGCCCTTTCGCTCGGGATGCCGGCCGTGCGCCGGTCGCCGTCCGGCGCGCCGTCGATCGAGGGCCGACCGGATGTCGCGGGGCTCGTCGACCGGTTCGGCCGCGTCGCCCGCGACCTGCGCGTGTCGATCACCTCGGCGTGCTCGCTGCGCTGCACCTACTGCATGCCCGCAGAGGGCCTGCCCGTGATCCCGCGCGACGAGCTGCTGTCGGCGACCGAGATCGCCCGGCTCGTCGGCATCGCGGTGCACGACCTCGGCGTGCACGAGGTGCGCTTCACGGGCGGCGAGCCGCTGACCCGGCCCGACCTCGTCGAGATCATCGCGCTCAGCGCCGCGGCCGCGCCCGGCACGCCGCTCGCGCTCACCACGAACGGCATCGGGCTCGACCGCAAGGCCCAGGCCCTCGCCGACGCCGGACTCTCGCGGGTCAACGTCTCGCTCGACACCCTCGACCGCGAGCACTTCGCCCGGCTGACCCGGCGCGACCGGCTGCCGCGCGTGCTCGACGGCATCGCCGCCGCGCACCGCGCGGGCCTCGGCCCGCTCAAGGTCAACGCCGTCGCGATGCGCGAGACCCTGCACGACGCGCCCGCCCTGCTCGCGTGGGCCATCGAGCACGGATGCCGCCTGCGGTTCATCGAGCAGATGCCGCTCGACGCCGACGAGACGTGGAAGCGCGACAACATGGTCGACGCCGAGGACCTGCTCGCGGTGCTCGGCGAGCGCTTCGTGCTCGAGCCCGTCGGACGCGACGACCCCTCCGCACCCGCCGAGGAGTGGCTCGTCGACGGCGGCCCGGCCACGGTGGGCATCATCGCGTCGGTGACGCGCTCGTTCTGCGGCGCCTGCGACCGCACGCGCCTCACCGCGGAGGGCTCGGTGCGGTCGTGCCTGTTCGGCGACGACGAGACCGACCTGCGCGGGATGCTGCGCAGCGGGGCGGATGACGCGACGATCGCCGACCGGTGGCGCGCCGCCATGTGGGGCAAGCAGGCGCGGCCACGGCATCGACGCCGCCGACTTCGTGCGCCCGATGCGCTCGATGGGCGGGATCGGCGGCTGACGTGGCATCCGTGACCGTGCGCTACTTCGCGGCCGCCGCCGAGGCGGCGGGCGTCGAGGAGGAGACCCTCGCCGCAGCCGACGCGGGCACCACGGTCGGCGAGCTGCGCGACCTGCTCGTGGGCCGCTACGGTGCGGCGATGGCGCGGATCGTGGCCAACGGCTCGTTCCTCGTCGACGGCGTGGTGCGACGCGACGGTGCGGCGCCGCTCGGCGAGCGCGTCGACGTGCTGCCGCCGTTCGCGGGCGGCTGAACCGCGCGCAACCCCTCGCGGCCCGCCCCGGCGCGGCGTACCGTGCGCGGGATGAGCAAGGTCATCGCAAACGCATCCATGTCGCTCGACGGGTTCATCGCGTTCGAGGACAACGACATCGGCGAACTGTTCGAGTGGTACGACAACGGCGACGTCGAGATCGTGAACGAGGGCGAGCTGCCGCCGTTCCACGTCACCCAGGCGAGCGCCGACTACTGGCGGTCCTGGGTCGACTCGCTCGGCGTGCTCGTGGTCGGCCGCGAGTTGTTCGACGTCACCGACGGCTGGCACGGGCAGCATCCCATCGGCGTGCCCATCGTGGTGGTCACGCACGAGCCGCCTCGCGACTGGTCGTACCCGGGCTCCGAGGACTTCCACTTCGTCACCGAGGGCATCGCCGCGGCGATCGAGCGGGCGAAGGAGATCGCCGGCGATCGCGACGTCGGGCGTCACGGCCGGCACGATCGCCGGGTCAGGCGCTCGACGCCGGGCTCGCTCGACGAGGTGGCCATCGACCTCGTGCCCGTCGTGATGGGCTCGGGCAGGCGCTTCTTCGGCGATGCGGGTCCGGCGCGGCTCGGCGATCCGACGGCCGTCGTGCAGGGCCGGCGCGTGCTGCACCTCCGGTTCCCGGTCGAGCGCGGCTGAGCCGCGCGGCGGCGCCCGCGGCCGTCGCGCGTGCCCTGCCGTGAGTCGATCGCGGTGCGTCATCCGGCGACGACCGCCATCGCGTCCGCGAAATCGGTACCGATCAGTACCGGTACCGAGTACCGAAGTACCGAAGTACCGGAGAAACTCAGGAGCGAAGTGATCCCGCGCTGCCGACCGGAGGTACCGAAGTACCGAAGTACCGAAGACCACTCGGCCGGGGGCTGGCGCCTCGAGCGCAGCAGACCGGCGGTGCGATGCACGATGCAGCGGGCATGCGACTCAGGGCACGCAGGGCCAGGTCAGAGGTTGACCCACTCGGTCGCGCCGCCCTCGAGGTGCTGGCGCTTCCAGATCGGGGTGCGCTCCTTGATGCGGTCGACGAGCAGCGCGCACGCCGCGAACGCCTCGGCGCGGTGCGGGGCGGCGACGGATGCCACGAGCGCGACGTCGCCGATGGCGAGCGTGCCGACGCGGTGCGCGGCGGCGACGCGCAGGCCGGTCTCGCGGGCGACCTCGGCGCACGTCTCGCGGAGGAACCGCTCGGCCTCGGGATGCGCCTCGTAGTCGAGCGCGGTGACGGATGCCCCGTGGTCGTGGTCGCGGATGACGCCCTCGAACGTCACGAGCGCGCCGTCCTGCGAGCGTCTGCACGAACGCCTCGATCGCGGCGCGGTCGAGCGGCTCGTCGGTGACGAGCGCGAGCACCTCGGGCATCGGCGCTCAGCCATGCGCGCCGCCGTCGTGCTGGGCCGCGTCGTCCTGGGCGAGTCGCGCGGGGCGTGGTCGCCGCCGGCGACCTGGTCGAGCAGGTGCGGCAGCAGCTCGTCGAGCACGCGGAGGCCGTCGGCGACGCCGCCGCGCGAGCCGGGGAGGTTCACGACGACCGTGCGTCCGGCGACGCCCGCGAGCGCGCGGCTGAGCGCCGCGGTCGGGGTGGCGGCGCGTCCGGCCGAGCGGATCGCCTCGGCGACGCCGGGGAGCTCCTGGTCGAGCACGGCGAGCGTCGCCTCGGGCGTGCGGTCGCCCGGGTTCACCCCGGTGCCGCCGGTGGTGATGAGCACGGACGGCGATCCCGCGACGGCGCCCCGGATGGCGTCGGCCACGTCGGCGTCGGCGACGACGACCGGCGCGTCGACGTCGAAGCCGCGCTCGCGGAGCCAGTCGACGATGACCGGTCCGGTCGTGTCCTCGGCGGTGCCCGCCGCGGCGCGCGTCGAGACGACGAGCACGGTGGCCGCGCCCGGGTGGTGGGCCGGGTCCACCGGGTCGGCCGTGGCATCCGCTCGCCAGACGCCGCGCTTGCCGCCGCGCTTCTCGACGAGCCGGATGCCGCCGAGCTGCGCCGCGGGGTCGACGGCCTTCACCATGTCGTGCAGCGTGAGCCCGGCGATGGCGACGGCGGTGAGCGCCTCCATCTCGATGCCCGTGCGCGCCGTCGTCGACACGGTGGCGCGGATCGTCACGGCCTGCTCCTCGAACCCGAAGTCGATCGACACCGCGTCGAGCGGCACGATGTGCGCGAGCGGGATGAGCTCGCTCGTGCGCTTCGCCCCCGAGATGCCCGCGATCCGCGCGGTCGGCAGCACGTCGGCCTTCTTCAGCCCGTCGCTGCGCACGAGCGCGACGACCTCGGCGGTCGTGTCGAGGCGACCCTCGGCGATCGCGACGCGGCGCGTGACGGGCTTCGCGCCGACGTCGACCATGCGCGCGCGGCCGTCGTCGTCGAGGTGGGTGAGCGAGGTCATAGGAACACGGTATCGACCAGGGCGCCGGCGTCGAGCGACGTGACGTCCTCGGGCACGACGATGAGCAGCTCGGATGCCGCGAGCGCCGCCACGAGGTGCGACCCGGGGCCGCCCACGACCTCCACGCGGCCGTCGTCGTCGGCGCGTCGCCCGCGCAGGAACTGCCGCTTGCCGGGCACGGACGTGAGCGGCTCGGCGAGCGCGAGTCGCTCGGTGCGGGCCGGCGGCAGGCCGGCGATGGCGCGCAGCGTCGGCGCGACGAACAGCTCGAACGAGAGCTGCGCGCTCACGGGGTTGCCGGGGAAGCCGATCACCGGCATGCCGCGGTACGCGCCGGTCGCCTGCGGTCCGCCGGGCTGCATCGCGACGCTGCCGACCCACCCGCCGAGCGGCTCGAGGGTCTCGCGCACCACCTCGTAGGCGCCCATCGAGACGCCGCCGCTCGTGATCACCAGCTCGGCGTCGGCGTCGCGCGCGGCATCCAGCTCGTCGCGCAGGCGGCCGACCTCGTCGCGCACCCGCGCCTCGTGCACCACGACGGCGCCCGCGGCACGCACGGCCGCGGCGAGCGCGACGCCGTTCGCGTCGGGGATCTCGCCCGGCCCGAGCGGCGGCACCCGGCGGCACGAGCTCGCTGCCCGTGCTCACGACCGCGACGCGCACGCGCTCGCGCACGAGCAGCTCGGTGAGGCCGGATGCCGCGGCGGCGGCGAGGTGGCGCGACGCGAGCCGCAGCCCGGGCGGCAGCACGTCGGCGCCCGCGGCGAGGTCGGATCCGGCCTCGCGCACGTACTCCCCCGCGGCCCGCGGCCGGAGCACGCGCACGCGCGGGACGTCGCGCCCCGCCCGCTGCCGCGGGCTCGTCGGGCTCGGTGTCCTCGACGGGGACGACCGCGTCCGCGCCCTCGGGCACCTGCGCGCCCGTCATGATGCGCACGGCCGTGCCGGGCTCGAGCGGTGCGGGCGCGCCCGCCGCGGCGGCGACCTCGCCCGCGACCGGCAGCGTCAGCCGGGGCATCCGCCACGTCGGCGGCGCGCACCGCGAAGCCGTCCATCTGCGAGTTGCGGAACGGCGGCAGCGCGATCGGCGACTCGACGGGCGACGCCGTGATGCGGCCGAGCGCGTCGGCGAGCGCGACCCGTTCGGTCGGTCGGGCGCCGAGCCCCGCGAGCAGGGAGCGCACGAACGCCGCGTGCTCGTCGACCGGGATGCGGCCCGCCATCAGTACCGCACCACCGTCGCGTCGACGGTGCGCGACCAGGCGTCGATGCCGCCGACGAGGTTGCGCACCCGCGCGAAGCCCGCGCCGGCGAGCAGCCGCGCGGCGTACTCCGAGCGCACGCCGAGATGGCAGTACACGACGACGGATGCCGCGGGGTCGAGCTCGCCGACGCGGCCGCCGAGCTCGCCGAGCGGGATGAGCGTGGATCCGGTGATGGCGGCGATGGCGGCCTCCCATGGTTCGCGGACGTCGAGGAGCATCGGGGGTGATTCGGAGCCGAGCTCCTCGGAGAGGGTCGCGGCGTCGATCGCGGCGGGGGCGGGCGCGGCGGCGCGGCGAGGGCGCGGCGGGCGCCGGCGCGACGGCAGGCGCGGCGGCCGCGGCGCGGCATCCGCTGCCCGTCGGTAGGCGATCTCGCGGGTGCGGCCCGACAGCGCGTCGTAGACGACGACGCGGCCGAGCAGGGGCTCGCCGACGCCCGGTGAGCACCTTCAGCGCCTCGCCGGCCATCATGCCGCCGGTCACGGTGCACACGGTCGGCAGGATCCCGTCGACCTCGCAGCTCAGGCCCGCGTCCGCGGGCGGCTCGGGGAACAGGTCGCGGTACGAGACGCCGCGCGCCTCCCAGGAGACGCCGACCTGGCCCGAGAACTTCGCCGCCGAGCCCCACACGAGCGGGATGCCGGCGCGGGCGGCCGCGTCGTCGGCGACGTAGCGGGTGAGGATGTCGTCGGTCCCGTCGATCACGAGGTCGGCGTCGGCGAGGAGCTCGTCGGCGTCGCCCTCGTCGAAGCGGGCGACGACGGGCGACGAAGGTCGTCTCGGGCGAGAGGGCGGCCGCGGCATCCGCTGCGGACTCGACCTTCGGCCGGCCGACGTCGGCCGGCGCGTGCAGCGTCCTGGCGGTGCAGGTTGGTGACCTCGACCCGATCGTCGTCGACGACGCGTGATCCGGCCGACGCCCGCGGCGACGAGCGCCGGCACGACCGCGCTGCCGAGTCCGCCGGCGCCGAGCACGACCACGTGCGCGTCGGCGAGGCGGCTGCTGCGCGTCGACGCCCCAGCCCGGGCAGCACGCGCTGCCGGGCGTACCGGGGATCGGCGGGATCGAGGGCCATGCCTCGATTCTCGCAGGCGGAGGCGGCGCCGTCGGCCGACGTCGGATGATCGTGATCGCGGAGCACGGCCGACCGCGCCCAGGACACGCGTCAGGTCTGGTCCGGCCGGGAGACCTCGGTGTCGAATTCGCCCTGCGCCGCCTCCGAGCCGCTGCGGCCGCCGCCGTAGCCGCGGAGCACGAACGCCAGCAGCACCGCGACGACCGCGCCGGCGATCGGACCGGCGACGTAGACCCAGTAGTCGGAGAAGTCCAGGCTGGCCAGGTCGGGGCCGAACGTGCGCGCCGGGTTCATCGACGTGCCCGAGATCGGGCTGCCCCAGAGGCCCGCCAACGCGATGTAGCTGCCGACGCCGATCGCGCCGATCACGCCGACGTTCTGCGCTCCCGACGCGGTGCCCAGGATGACGCTCACGAGGCCGAGGGTCAGCAGCGCCTCCATCGTGAACGCCTGGAACGAGGAGTAGCCGTCGGCGGGGTAGTTGGACCCGTACGACGCGGACACGCCGATGATCGGCTGCAGGACCCACGCGGCGCAGGTGGCGCCGAGCAGCTGCACCACGATGTAGCCGGGCACCCGGCGCCACGGGAAGTCCCCGCGCAGCGAGAACGCGAGCGTCACCGCCGGGTTGAGGTGCGCGCCCGAGATCTTGCCCATGAACAGGATGATGCCCATGACCATGAGACCCGGGTGCGACCACGGCCGCCGTTCGGCTGATCGTCTCGGGGAACGCCTGGCTCATCATCCCGCCGCCGGCGGCGACCAGGACGAGGAGGAAGGTGCCGTAGAACTCCGAGACGAGGCGCCGCCACTCCTGCTTCGGATTCTTGAAGTCCGCGATCGGGTCGACGACCTCGAGCTCGAACCACCGGTCGAAGCGTGCACGCACGTCTTGGCTTGTCTCCGACACGATCGTCTCCCCAGGCTCACGCGACACGAGTCGTGTGGTGCGATCGTGTCGGTTCCGCGGCGCGACGACCACTCGATGCGGCGAGCATATGCCCGCGGAGGCCGCGCCGACAACGAAGGACCGTGCGCGACCTTCGTGGGGGCGGCCCCGGGCGATCCGTGTCGGCCGGGGCGCAGCGCCCGAGCGCGTCGCCGTTGCGGCATGCGCACTCGATTCGCACCGCAGACACGGCTAGGCTCGACCCATGCCACCGCAGGTGAGGAGATCCATCGTGACCGAGTTCCGCGTGAGCGAGGCGGCCGCCCTCCTCGGCGTGAGTGACGACACCGTGCGCCGTTGGGGGGAGCACGGGCGCCTCACGCTGCGCAAGGCGGCGAACGGCATGCAGGTGATCGACGGCGCCGAGCTCGTGCCGCTCATGGAGGAGCTGGCATCGGGCGGGGCCCTCGCCGAGGCGTTCCCGCTCGCGCGGGCCTCTGCGCGCAACCGCTTCGTCGGGCTCGTGACGCGGGTGCAGCGCGACGGCGTGATGGCGCAGGTCGACCTGCAGGCCGGTCCGTTCCGCATCGTGTCGCTGATGAGTCGCGAGGCCGCCGACGACCTCGGCCTCGAGCCCGGCATGCTCGCCGCGGCGAGCGCCAAGGCCACGAACGTCACCATCGAGCTGCCGCCGGGGGCCGACGCATGAACCGGATGAAGCGGATCTCGACCGTCCTCGCGACGGCCGCCGTGGCACTCTCCTTGGCGGGGTGCGCGGGCGCTGGAGGCCGAGGCGCCGGCGAGCGCACCCGCGACTGCCACGACTCCCGCTCTGGAGGGATCGATCACGGTCTTCGCGGCGGCGTCGCTGAAGGCGACGTTCACGGAACTGGCCGACGAGTTCGAGGCCGCGAACCCGGGCGTGACCGTGGAGCTCAACTTCGCAGGCTCGTCGGACCTCGTCACCCAGATCACCGAGGGCGCACCCGCCGACGTCTTCGCGTCGGCCGACGAGAAGAACATGGCGAAGCTCGTCGACGCCGGCCTCGCCGACGCCGACGCACCCGTGAACTTCGCGACGAACGTCCTCGAGATCGCGGTGCCGCCGGGGAATCCGGCCGGAATCGAGACCTTCGCCGACCTCGCGAACCCCGACGTCAAGACGGTCGTCTGCGCACCCGAGGTCCCCTGCGGCGCCGCGACCGTCGCGGTCGAGGAGGCGACCGGTGTCACGCTCGCACCCGTGAGCGAGGAGTCATCCGTCACCGACGTGCTCGGCAAGGTGACCTCGGGCGAGGCGGACGCCGGCCTGGTCTACGTCACCGACGTCATCGCGGCCGGCGACGCGGTCGAGGGCATCGAGTTCCCCGAGTCGAGCGACGCCGTGAACACGTACCCGATCACCGTCGTCACGGCCTCCGAGGCGGCCGAGGTCGCGCAGGCGTTCGTCGACCTGGTCACGGGGTCCGAGGGCCAGGAGGTGCTCGCGGATGCCGGCTTCGGCACGCCGTGATGCCGCGCGAGTGATGTCCGGCCGGGGCCGATCCGTCGACGTGGGCGTACCCGGCCTGGGTCGTGGCGGTGGCGATCGTCGGCGCCGGGTTCGTGCTGGTGCCGCTCGTCGCGATGGTGTCGCGGGTCGACTGGGCGCGAGTTCGTTCCGCTCATCACGTCGGAGTCGTCGCTCGATGCGCTCTGGCTGAGCCTTCGGACCTCCCTCGCCGCCACCGCGATCTGCGTGATCGTCGGCGTGCCGATGGCCGTCGTCCTCGCGCGCACGACGTTCTGGGGGCAGAAGGTGCTCCGCTCGCTGGTGCTGCTCCCCCTCGTGCTTCCGCCGGTCGTGGGCGGCATCGCACTGCTCTACACGTTCGGACGGCGCGGCCTCCTCGGGCAGACGTTCGAGGCGATCGGCGTGACGATCGCGTTCTCGACCACGGCCGTCGTGCTCGCGCAGACCTTCGTGGCGCTCCCGTTCCTCGTCCTGAGCCTCGAGGGCGCGCTCCGCACGGTCGGCACGCGGTACGAGGCGGTGGCGGCGACCTTGGGAGCCCGCCCGACCACGGTCCTTCGCCGGGTCACGCTCCCGCTGGTGGTCCCCGCACTGGTCTCGGGCGCCGTGCTCTCGTTCGCCAGGGCCCTCGGCGAGTTCGGCGCGACCCTCACCTTCGCGGGGAGCCTCCAGGGCGTCACTCGCACCCTTCCGCTCGAGGTGTACCTCCAGCGCGAGACGGACCCCGACGCGGCGGTCGCGCTGTCGCTCGTCCTCGTCGTCGTGGCCGTGATCGTGGTCGCGGTCGCCCATCAGGCGGGCGAGCCCAACGGACTGCGGTGGAGGAGCGCGCCGTGAGCCTCGAGTTCGCCGCGACCGTCGGCGATCGCGGATTCGATGTCCGGCTGTCGGTCGCTGCGGGCGAGACGGTCGCCGTCCTCGGACCGAACGGCGCCGGCAAGTCGACGCTGCTCAGCGTGCTGGCCGGCCTCCTCAAGCCCGACGCCGGGCACGCACGGCTGCACGGGCGGTCGCTCTTCGAGATCGTGGACGGCAGGGGACCGTGGGTGCCGCCCCATTCCCGCGGGATCTCGCTGCTCGCCCAGGACGCCATGCTGTTCCCGCACCTCAGCGTCCTCGACAACGTCGCGTTCGGACCCCGGAGCCTGGGCGTCGCTCGACACGAGGCGAACTCGCGCGCGCACGCGTGGCTGGAGCGCGTCGACGCGGTCGAGCTCGCCGGACGCAGGCCCTCCCAGCTGTCGGGTGGCCAGGCGCAGCGCATCGCCGTCGCCCGGGCGCTCGCGTCCGAGCCCGGCCTCCTGCTCCTCGACGAGCCGCTGGCCGCGCTCGACGTGTCCGTCGCCCCGGCGATCCGCCGCATGCTCACGGACGTCCTGCGCGACCGAGCGGCGATCATCGTCACCCACGACGTGCTCGACGCCTACACGCTCGCCGACCGCGTCGTCGTGATGGAGGCCGGCCGGATCGTCGACGTCGGACCCACCCGCCAGGTGCTCGACAACCCCTCGAACCAGTTCGCCGCCGCGCTCGTGGCCCTCAACCTGCTGGTCGGCACGAGCGCCGCGCACGGGATCGACACGGATTCCGGGCATCGCGTGCGCGCCGACTCCACCGAGCCGATTGCGGTCGGAGTCCGGACCGGGGTCGCGATCCGGCCGACGGACGTGGACATCAGCACCGTCGAGCCCACCGACACCGGCCTCAACGTCGTACCCGGCACCGTGATCGACGTGGAACCCCGCGGCGACATCGTCAGGGTCCGGATCGCCGACCTCGCCGCCGACGTCCCCCCGAGCGTCGTCGCCCGCCTCGACCTCGTGGCGGGAACCCCCGTCTGGTTCACCTTCCGACCGAGCGACGCGGTCGCCTACCCGGTGTGACCTGGGGTCGCGGTCATGCGGCCTCTGTGTGCGTCGACGCCCGGATCGATGTCCGTCACGTCGCCTGCAGAGGAGTCGCCTGATGGATCGAGCATCCGCATCATTGTGGAGGACGAGTGCGGGCACTCGGGCGAGGCCGACGACACACCGCCCTACGAGCGCGGCGTCTCCACGAGGACCGAGGTCGGCTCGGCGTCCTCGAGCTCGTACCAGCCGCCCACCTCGAAGGTGAACACGGCGACGGCGCACGTGGGCATCTCGCCGACATCCCGCGAGAATCGGTGCGCGAGCGATGCCGTCTCGGGGTTGTGCCCGACGACCATCGCGGTGCCGACCTCGTTGTCGAGCTCGCCGATGACCCGCAGCACCTCGTCAGCGGATGCCGCATACAGCCGCTCGTCGACGATGATGTCGTCGACGTCGAACCCGAGCGCCTCCGCCATGAGCTCGTGCCGTCGTGTGCGCGCGCAGCGCGGTGCTGGAGAGGATCCGGTCGGGTACGAGCCCGCGCTCGGCGAGCCGGCGGCCCATGTCGGGGGCGTCCCGCCGACCACGATGGTTGAGCGGCCGGTCGTGGTCGGGAGACGCCGGGGTGATCCCAGCTCGACTTCGCGTGGCGCACGAGCACGAGGGTCTTCATGGGCCGAGTCTGCCACCCGTGCCGCCGGCCCGCGAGGGGTCGGATGCCGAGGCGCCGCCCCTTCAGTCGCCTCCGCCGCCGCGCGAGGCGAGGCCCGCCGCGAACTCGAGCACGCACAGCGCGGCCAGGCGCACGGTGCGCCCGTCCGCGGCATCCGTCGTCGCATCGATCTCGACGAGGTCGGCGCGAGCGCACGCGCGCATCGGCGCCCGCGGCCCGCACGAGCGCGCGCAGCTCCCATGCCGCCAGGCCGCCGGGCACCGAGGCCGGGCAGGCGGGCGCGACCGAGCGGTCGCACGCGTCGACGTCGACGTCGAGGTGCACGGGCCCGCCGCCCGCGCCCGCGATCTCGAGCGCCTCGGCCATCACGTCGGCCGGGCGCCGGCCGTGCAGCTCGTCGCGGTGGATCACCGTGATGCCGAGCTCGGCCGCGCGCCGCGCGTAGGCGGCCGAGTTCGCGAAGTCGGCGATGCCGATCTGCACGATGCGACGCGGATCGAGTCCGGCCTCGACGAGGCGGCGCACGGGCGAGCCGTTCGAGACGCCGTCGCGCAGGTCGTAGTGCGCGTCGATCGTGACGAGCCCCGCGGCGCCGAGCTCGTCGCCCCACGCGCCGAGGGCGGTGGCGACGGTGACCGAGTTGTCGCCGCCGAGCGCCACGCAGTGCTCGCGCCCGATCGAGCGCCGTCGACGCGGTCGCGATCGTGCGACGCCTCACCCTCGGGGCCGTCGGGCTCGTGGATGTCGCCGGCGTCCGCGAACCGCAGCTCGCCGAGGTCGCGCGGCTCCGAACCGCCGAGCGCGTCGCTCGCACGGTCGGGCATCAGCGCGGGACTGTACCGCCGCAGCGCCTCGCGGATCGCGGCGGGCGTCGCGTGGGCGTTCGTCGGCGACAGCGAGGTGCGCCACGCGGGCACGCCGAGCAGCACGAGATCCACGGATGCCCCGGGCTCGAGGTCGGCGAGCGCGGGCCACGCGCCCGCCCGCGGCCAGAGGGGATCGTGCGAGAGCTGCGCCATGCCACGACGGTAGCAACGACGGATGCCGCGGGCCGAGGCATCCGTCGACCGACGTGTCTGCGATCCCGGACGCCGCCCCAGTCGGGTCGAGCCGGTCAGCGTGCCGCGCGTCAGCCGCGCAGCGCTGCGAGCAGCTCGCGCTCCTTCTCGGCGGAGAGCCCGGCGCCGCGCTGGCGGTCGAGCCCCATGCTCCGCTCCCACTCGAGGGTCTCGGCGAGCAGACTGGTCGAGCGGCCGCAGCCGCAGCCCCGCCGCCTTCGCGGCCGCGTTCGAGCGGTCGAGGAAGGCGTTCCACGTGGGGTCGATGATCCACAGCGGCAGCGAGTCGGGGCCCGACCACTCCGCGACGCCCTGCTCGGCGAGCCACTCGGGCGACACCGCCACGACCTCGCCGTCGTGCCCGGCCACGGCTCGCGACGCCTCGAGCCAGTCCGCGAACGTGACCCGGTCGCCGACCGCGTTGAAGGCTCCCGTGCGCCGCTGCTCGATCGCGTCGAGCGTGAACCGCACGAGGTCGTCGACGTGGATCGCCTGCACGGCCGCAGTCGAGGATGTCGGGCACGAGCATCGGCTCGTCGTCGCGCGCGGCCCGCGCGACCCAGTAGCCGCTGCGGCCCGAGGCGTCGCCGGGTCCCGCGATGAGTCCCGGGCCGCACGACGAGCAGTCGATCGCCGAGCGCCTCGCGGTAGGCGAGCTCGATCGCCGACTTCGCCTCGCCGTAGGTGTCGGGCGTCGACTCGTCGGACTCGAGCGGCGGCATGAGCTCCGCGGACTCGTCGGCGCTCCGGCTCGTCCTGCGCCGCGTACACGTTGCCCGACGAGATGAACGTCCAGTGCGCGGCGCGATCGGCCAGCGCCGCGGCGGCGCCGCGCGCGAACCCGGGCTGGCGGGTCACGTCGATGACCGCGTCCCACGTCGCGCTCGGCCACCGCGTCGTACGCGCCGGCCTGCGATCGATCGCCGACGACGAGCGCGGCACCGTCGGCCACCGCGCCCGCCTCGCCGCGGGCGAGGCAGGTCACCCGATGGCCGCGTGCGAGCGCCTCCGCCGCGATGGTGCGTCCGAGCCATTGCGTTCCGCCGAGGATGAGCAGGTCCATGCCGTCATCACAGCACGGCACGGATGCCGCGGGCCACGCCTGTTCTCCGAGCGCGAACCCGCTCGACCTCGGCGCCGGCGATCGTGCCGCGCACCGTCGCGGCGATCGGGAATCGAATCGGCAGCCGGCTCGGTTGTAGCGAGGATACCCCTAGGGGGTATGCTGCATTCGGACGACGATGGAGGAGGATCGATGGCATGACGCGCGACACATGCACGGGCACGAGGAGCACGAGGGCCACGGCTCGATGACGGAGGCCGAGCACGCAGGGCCACGGGCACGACGAGCACGCGGGGCACGACGAGCACGCGGGCCACGACATGCACGCGGGACACGACGCCCACGCCGGGCACGACATGCACGCCGGACACGACGCGCACGCGGGCACGACGGCACGCCGGCCACGACATGCACGCGGGACACGACGCCCACGCCGGGCACGACATGCACGCCGGCACGACACGCACGCCGGGCACGACATGCACGCCGGGCACGACATGCACGCCGGGCACGACATGCACGCCGGGCACGACATGCACGCCGGCCACGGCGGGCCACGGCGACCACGTCGGCCAGTTCCGCCGCCTGTTCTGGATCATGCTCGTCATCGCGATCCCGACGATCGCTGTTCAGCCCGATGTTCGCGTCGATCATCGGCTACCCGCTGCCCGACAACGCCGCTGGTCCCGTGGATCTCCCCGTGCTCGGCACGGTCATGTACTTCTGGGGCGGCCGCCCGTTCCTCACCGGCGCCTGGTCGGAGCTGAAGGCCCGCAAGCCCGGCATGATGCTGCTCATCGGCCTCGCGATCACCGTGGCGTACTTCGCGTCGCTCGGCGCGAGCCTCGGCCTGCTCGACCACCACCTCGACTTCTGGTGGGAGCTCGCGCTCCTGATCGTGATCATGCTGCTCGGCCACTGGATCGAGATGCGCTCGATCATGCAGGCCTCCTCGGCGCTCGACGCGCTCGCGGCGCTGCTGCCCGACGAGGCCGAGCGGGTGACGGATGCCGCGGACGGCATCGACCACGACCGAGACCGTCGCCCCGTCCGACCTCCGCGTCGGCGACGTCGTGATCGTGCGCCCCGGCGGACGCGTCCCGGCCGACGGCGACGTGGTCGACGGCACCGCCGCGATGGACGAGTCGATGATCACCGGCGAGTCCACGACCGTGAGCCGCGGCCCGGGCTACGCACGTCGTCGCGGGCACCGTCGCGACCGACACCGCGATCCGCGTGCGCGTCTCCGCGGTCGGCGACGACACGGCGCTCGCGGGCATCCAGCGTCTCGTGGCCAGGGCGCAGGCGTCGAGCTCGCGCGCCCAGCGCCTCGCCGACCGCGCGGCCGGCTGGCTGTTCTGGTTCGCGCTCGGCGCCGCCGTGATCACCGCGATCACCTGGACGCTGCTCGGCAACCCCGACGACGCGGTCGTGCGCACCATCACCGTGCTCGTGATCGCCTGCCCCCACGCGCTCGGCCTCGCGATCCCGCTCGTGGTCTCGATCGCGACCGAGCGCGCGGCGCGCGGCGGCGTGCTCGTCACCGACCGCCTCGCGCTCGAGACGATGCGCACGGTCGAGCGCCGTGCTCTTCGACAAGACCGGCACCCTCACGAAGGGCGAGCCCGCCGTCACCGACGCCGTGGCGGCGCCCGGGTTCGATCCCGACGAGGTCATGACGCTCGCGGCCGCGGCCGAGGGCGACTCCGAGCACCCGCTCGCGAAGGCGATCGTCGCGGATGCCGCGCGCCGCGGCCTGCGCGTCCCCGCCGCGTCGGGCTTCACCGCGTCGGCCGCGATCGGCGTGCACGCCACGGTCGACGGACGCACCGTGCAGGTCGGCGGCCCCGGACTCCTCGCTCGCGAGGAGCGGGCGCCGCTCGCGGCATCCGCCGGCTGGGCCGAGCGCGGCCAGACCGTGCTGCACGTGCTCGTCGACGGCGAGGTGGCCGGCGCCGTCGCGCTGGCCGACGAGGTGCGGCCCGAGTCGAAGGAGGCGGTCGACGCGCTGCACGCGCTCGGCGTGCAGGTCGTGATGATCACGGGCGACGCCGAGCCGGTGGCCCGCACGGTCGCCGCGCAGCTCGGCATCGACCGCGTCTACGCGGGCGTGCGCCCCGAGGACAAGGCGGCGAAGGTGCAGGAGCTGCAGCACGAGGGCCTGAGCGTCGCGATGGTCGGCGACGGCGTGAACGACGCCCCGGCGCTCGCGCAGGCCGACGTCGGCATCGCGATCGGCGCGGGCACGGATGTCGCGATCGCCTCGGCGGGCGTCATCCTCGCGTCATCCGACCCGCGCTCGGTGATCTCGGTCATCGAGCTGTCGCGCGCGAGCTACCGCAAGATGCAGCAGAACCTGTGGTGGGCCGCCGGCTACAACCTCATCTCGGTGCCGCTCGCCGCCGGCGTGCTCGCCCCGATCGGGTTCGTGCTGCCGATGTCGGTCGGCGCGATCCTGATGAGCCTGTCGACGGTGATCGTCGCGGCGAACGCGCAGCTGCTGCGCCGGCTCGACCTGCGCCCCGAGGCGTCGACCCGGGCGGTGCTGCAGCGCGCGGGCGCCGGCGTTGCGGCGCGCCGGTCGTGGAGGCCCGGGTCGCCGCCTGACCAGCGGGCCTCGGCGCGCGTGACGTCCCGGTCGGGCGCTGCAGGTCGGAGCCGTGGCCGAGCTCAGGTCGGCCACGGCAGCAGGAGCGCCGCGGCGGATGCCCCGGCCGGCACGCCCTCGGGGGCACGACGAGCACCGCGTCCGCCGCGGCGAGCCCGCGCAGCATCGCGGAGCCGGCGTGCGCGGTCGGCGTCGCGACGCCGTCGCGCACCGCGACCGGCACGAGCCGCGTGGCGTGCGCCCGGCCCTCGAGCCCGACGGCGCGACCATCACGGTCGTCGATGCCCGTGCCACGGCCGGTCCACGCCTCGAGCAGCGGGCCGCCGACGGCCAGCAGGCCGAGCACCGCGGCGAGCGGATTGCCCGGCAGCCCGAGGACGAGCCGGTCGGTCGTGCGAGCGAGGAACGTCGGGCCGCCCGGTCGCATCGCGACCGACGGCACGAGGAACTCGGCGCCGAGCCGCGCGCCGCGGCGCGGACCTGGTCGGCGTGCGAGCCGACCGGTGCCGCCCGTCGTGACGACCAGGTCGACCGGATCCGCCGCCGATCGCGGCCCGGGTCGCCTCGGTGTCGTCGCCCACGCGGTGGATCGCCACGACCTCGGCACCCAGGTCGTCGAGGATCGACGGCAGCGCGACGCGGAAGCTGTCGCGCACCATCCCCGGCGCCGGGAGCCCGGCCTCGACGACCTCGTCGCCCGTGAGCACGAGCGCGACGCGGGGACGCCGGCGCACCGCCAGCCGGTCGGCACCGGTCGCCGCGGCGAGGGCCACGCGCGGCGGGGTCAGCAGGCATGCCGGCCTGCGAGCACGGGCTCGCCGGCCGCGGCCTCGGTGCCGGCGGGTCGGATGTGGCGATGCCCGGCCACGTCGCGCCGGCCCGTCTCGCCGACCGGCCACAGCCGGTCGCCGGCGACGCGGCCGGCCTCGGCGCGGAGGACGGCCTCGGCGCCCGCCGGAACGAGACCGCCGGTGACGATGCGGTCGCCTCGCCCGGTCGAGCCGGTCGCGGCCCGACGACGATGCGCCACGGCGCGTTCGCCGCGCACCGCCCAGCCGTCCATGGCCGACGACGCGTAGTGCGGCAACGGGATCGGCGTCCGCAGGTCCTCGGCGAGCACGCGGCCGACCGCGACGTCGAGCGGAACGACTTCGACCACCGGAGCCGGCGCCGCGGCGGCGGCGCGGGCGCGGGCATCGCGCCAGTCGAGGCCTCGCAGCTCACGGTGCGGCGAGCCGCCGGACGCGGTCGAGCGCGTCGCGGGCGGCGGCCTCGGCATCCGCGCCGCCGGCGAGCCGCGAGCCCGGCGGCGTACCCGGCCAGGTAGGTCGTGATCGGCGCAGCGGGTCGCATCACCGCGTGCGCGGCGACGCCGGCGACCCCGAGCACCTGCTCGATGTCGAGCGGCGCATCGGCGATGCCGAGCTCCGCCCGCACTCGGTCGGCCCAGTCCGCCAGCAGGCGTTCGAACTGCTCGTCGGAGACGCTCATGGTCCCTCTCCTCCCGTCGCGCCGACCGCATCGCGCGTCGGCCCAGGTGTCCACGTCCATCGTCGCGCCGCTCCGGCACCGCGACGTCCAGCCATCCGCAGCGGCTCGAGCAGCCGTCGCATCGAGACGCCGTCGAGCGATCCGCCGGCGCCGACGGCGTCGATCGCGCGATCGAGCGCCGCACGGCGGACGACGCAGGTCAGGTGCTGCGGCCGGCCGTCGAGCATCCACCGCGCGGGCGCCGTCACCGTCCTCGGGCCCGGGAGCGCGGCCAGGAGCAGCGGGACCGGCGTCGGCCACGAACGGCTGGTCGCCCGCGAGCAGCAGCACGGCGTCCGCGTCATCCGCCAGCTCGTGGACCCCGGCCGCGACGGCCGCGGCCGGTCCGCCGAACGGCGGCTCCTCTCGCACGACGCGAACCTCGGGCGGCAGCACGGACGCGCCCGCCTCGCCGACGACGACGCGATCGCGGGCCACGTCGGCCGCGGCCACGACCCGCTCGAGCAGCGTGCGGCCCCCGACCCGCAGGTCGCCCTTCGCGGCGCCGCCGAGGCGCGACGCGCGGCCGCCCATCAGGATCACCGCATCGAGGAGCACGCTCCACTGTAGATCCGCTAGTAGATGTGGAGCTTGTCCAGCAGCGCGAGCGGGTTGTCGAGGGACTCGAAGAGGTCCTTGTTGTGCTTGATCATCTTGCTGCGCATGTAGACGCGGAGCCACTGCTTGTACATGTACAGCTCGTACCGGTCGAGCATCTCGTTGAGCGAGAGGTCGGGCTCGGTGAGGAGCTCGGCCAGCTTCGTCGCGCACTCGAATCCGAGCGAGATCGACTGGAAGTACGGCGAGCCGATGGCGGAGTCGCCCGCGAGGAACACCGGCGAGTGGGCCAGGGGGTGGTCGAGTCGCCCGGACCTGAGCCACTGCCGGCTCGTCGCGTTGCGCGCGCGGTACAGGTCGAGCGGGATGCGGACGATCTCGAGGTCGCCGATCACCTCGCCGTTGGTCTCCTGCCGGACCTTGTCGATGAACCGGTCCATCGACTCGGCCACGCTGGGGAAGTTGCCGCGCAGCCATGCGCCGTCGAAGTGCGACGGCATCGCGTGGAACTCGTCGGCGGTGATGTTGACGATGCCCGTCACGTGGCTGACGCTGCCGTCGTAGTGGGTGCGGTGCACCATCGGGATGAACTTGTAGTGCGCGTTCTCGATGTTCTTGTAGTACTTGCAGTACTCGTTGCAGTCGTACGGCTGGCCGTACAGGAACGTGATGACGAGCGCGTACTCGAGCCGCACCTTGACGGTGTTCGCCTGCGCCTCCACGTCGTCGTCGCCCGTGGTCAGGTGGTTGCGGAGCAGCGAGTTGCTGCCGGTGCAGTCGATCAGGATGCTCCCCGGCTCGAGCATCGCGATCGCGTCATCCGCCGTGACGACGGCCGAGGTGCGCCGCACCGGGTTCGACGGTCGCTCGTCGATCAGGTCGCTGACCGAGCGCTCGATCTCGTTGAGCGGGCAGAACCCGAGCGACCATTCGCGGAGCAGGACCATGAGGTCCGACGGGAGCGACTGCCGGAACGCGATGCCGTCGGCGAGCTCCTCGGGGTCGAAGAGCGCGCCGATGCTGTCCCCGTCGATGGCGTCGGCCCGGTACGTCTCGACCGAGTCCGCCATGAGGTACGGCGCGAGCTGCACCATCCGCGTTCGCGTGTACTCGCGGCGCTTCTCGTAGAGGTGCACCGACACGCCCTCGATCGACTGGAGCAGCGCGGTCAGCATCAGGCCGACCGGGCCTGCGCCGATCACGTGCACCTGGCCGTTGAACGGCCGGGAACCGAGGGTGACGGAATCGGACATCGGGGACATGCATCCTCCTTGCTCGCGCCGGCGTGCCGTGCCGCGACGAGGGCGATGCGAACGCCGCTCCCCGGCGAGCGCGACCGCTCACCAGCGTACTCCCGGCGCTCGGCGCGGATCGGGCCGAGCGTCAGCCGGCCATGATGGGGCGCGGATCCGCTCCCGCCGCAGACGCGTGCAGCAGGCCGCCAGTCGGCCGTTCCGGGCCTACTCGGCGAGCAGCTCCTGCATCCGCTCGATCTCGGCCGCCTGGGTCTCGATGATCGACGCCGACAGGGCGAGCGCCTCGTCGCTCTCGCCGTTCTCCTGGTGCTGCTCGGCCATGTCGATGGCGCCCTCGTGGTGCTCGATCATGCCCTCGAGGAACAGCGTGGTCCCGGTCGTGCCGTCGGCCGCCTCGAGCTCGTCCAGCTCCTCGTCGGTGAGCATCCCGCCCATGCCGCCCATGCCGCCCATGTCGTCGGCGTCCATCATCGACGGCGCACCCCACTCGTCGAGCCACGACTCCATCTGCTCGATCTCGGGGCCCTGGGCGGCCGTGATCTCCTCCGCCAGCTCGACCACCTCGGGGTCGACGCCGTCCTTCGCGAGGATGAGGTCGCTCATCTCGATCGCCTGCTCGTGGTGCGGGATCATCATCTGCGCGAACATGATGTCGGCCGGTTGAACTCGGTCGAACCATCGGTCTGGCCCATCCCGTCGTGATCCATGCCGTCGCCCATGCCGCCGCCGCGGTCGGCGACGATGGCGCATCCGGTGAACGCGAGTGCGGCCACGAGCGCGACGGCACCGACGGCGGAGCGGCGCCCGGCGTTCATCGTGCCGCCACCTCGTACCCGGCCTCGGCGACTGCGGCGGCGATCGCCGCAGCGTCGACCGGGGCGGACTGCGGACCGTCACCGTCGAGACGCCGCCCGCCACGAGCTCGACCTCCACGGATTCCACTCCGTGCACCGCACTGAGTTCTTCGGTGACGTGGCGCACGCAGTTGCCGCACGTCATGCCCTCGACGCCGAACTCCGTGGCGTGGCGCGCCGGGTCGGCGCCGCGGCATCCGCTCGCTCGACTGCGAGGTGCGTCGGCGTCGCGTCGACCGCGCAGCAGGCGCATCCGCCGCCGGAGAGCGTCAGCTCGGTGCGTCCATCGGCGTTCAGGGTCATGGTCGTTCCTTTCGAGTCGTGTTCGCACCACTATACCCCCCTAGGGTATATCCCGCCAGTCGCGTCGTCGATCGTGGAAGCATTGCGGAGAAAAGTCCGCACCGATGTCGATCCGGCCACGAGCCCGTTCGACGCCAGAGTGAGGCGGGCACCTCGGCCCGCACGACGAAGGAGAAACGACGATGAAGTACATGCTGATCATGCGGGCCGACGACGAGGCGCATCGAGGCCTACCAGGACCTCGACTTCAACGAGGTCATCGCCGCGATGGGCGCCTACAACGAGTCGCTGATCAAGGCGGGCGTGCTGCTCGCGGGCGAGGGGCTCGCCGACGCCAAGGAGGGCTTCGTGGTCGACTTCGACGCGACGCCTCCCGTCGTCACCGACGGCCCCTACGCCGAGGCGAAGGAGCTCTTCAACGGCTTCTGGATCATCGGCGTCTCCAGCAAGGAGGAGGCCGAGGAGTGGGCGAAGCGCTGCCCGCTCGGCCCGGGCTCGAGGCTCGAGGTGCGCCGCGTCAACGAGCTCGAGGACTTCCCGCAGGACAACGAGTGGATCCAGAAGGAAGCCAAGTGGCGTGACGAGGCCGAGGGCCGCCTGGGGGCCGCGAGCGAATGAGCCCGGATGCCTCGGGCGCGGTCGTGCCGGCGGACGACGCCGACGCCGACCGCGCCCGGCGCGCCCTCGCCGCCGTCTGGCGCATCGAGTCCGCCCGGATCGTGGCGACGCTGACCCGATTCGTCGGCGACGTGGGCCAGGCCGAGGACCTCGCGCAGGAGGCGATGCTCGAGGCGATGCGCCAGTGGCCGGTCGAGGGCGTGCCGCGCAACGGCGGCGCCTGGCTCACGGCCGTGGCCAAGCGCCGGGCGATCGACGGATGGCGCCGCCGCGAGCGGCTCGACGAGCGGTACGCCGCCATGGCCCGCGACCTCGAGGAGCAGGAGCGCGCGGCATCCGGCACCTTCTGGGACCCCGACACGATCGACGACGACGTGCTGCGACTCGTGTTCGTCGCCTGCCACCCGGTGCTCTCGCGCGAGGCGCAGATCGCGCTCACGCTGCGCATCGTCGGCGGCCTCAGCTCGGAGGAGATCGCCCGGGCGTTCCTCGTGCCCGTCGCGACGATCCAGCAGCGCATCGTGCGGGCGAAGAAGACCCTCGCCGCGGCGAACGTGCCGTTCGAGGTCCCCGAGCCCCAGGACTACGCCGAGCGGCTCGGATCGGTGCTGAGCGTGCTCTACCTGATCTTCAACGAGGGCTACCTGCCCGCCTCGGGCGAGCAGTGGGTGCGGCCGGATGTCTCGGCCGAGGCCCTGCGACTCGCCCGCGTGGTCGCGGGCCTGATGCCGCGCGAGCCCGAGGCGCAGTCGCTCGTGGCGCTCATGGAGTTCCACGCGTCGCGGTTCGGCACGCGGGTCGCCCGCGACGGCACGCCGATCCCGCTCGACCAGCAGGATCGCACCCGCTGGGACCGCGCGCAGATCGAACGCGGGCGCGCCGCGCTCGCGAGGGCCGACCGGATCGGGCGCGGACGCGCCGCGTACGGCCTGCAGGCCGCGATCGCCGAGTGCCACGCCGTCGCGCCGTCGGCGGAGGACACCGACTGGGCCCGCATCGTGCTGCTCTACGAGGCGCTCGGCCGCATCGCGCCGTCGCCCGTGGTGGAGCTCAACCGGGCCGTCGCCGTGGCGATGGCCACCGGCCCGGCGAGCGCGCTGCGGCTCGTCGACGAGCTCGAGCGCAACGGCCGGCTCGCGGGCTACCCGGGCCTCCCCGCCGTGCGCGGCGAGCTGCTCGCCCGGCTCGGACGCACGAGCGAGGCGCGCGGCGAGCTCGAGACCGCCGCGCGGCTCACGGGCAACGAGCGCGAGCGCGCGGCCCTCCTCGCGAAGGCGGCGGCGCTCCCCCGCTGATCGCGCCGCACGCGCCGAGCGGATGCCGGCCGCTAGATGTTCTCGGCGACCGGTTCGGCGGCCGGAGCCTCGGGCGCGGTCGGCGACGCGTCGCCCTTGCGCCTTCGCCGCGCGCTTCGCCCTGCGACGCTCGCGCCCGCCCTCGACGAGGTCGTAGAGCACGGGCAGCACGATCAGCGTGAGCGCCGTCGACGACACGAGGCCGCCGATCACGACGAGCGCGAGCGGCTGCGAGATGAAGCCGCCGTGCCCGGTGAGCCCGATCGCCATCGGCAGCAGCGCGAAGATCGTGGCCAGCGCCGTCATGAGGATCGGGCGCAGACGTCGTGACGAGCCGTGCAGCAGCGCGTCGCGCACGGTCATGCCGCGGTCGCGGTACTGGTTCACGAGGTCGACGAGCACGATCGCGTTCGTCACCACGATGCCGACGAGCATCAGCACGCCGACGAGCGAGGCGACGCCGAGCGGGATGCCCGTGATGACCTGCAGCGCGATCGCGCCGGTCGCGGCGAACGGCACCGAGACGAGCAGCAGCAGCGGCTGCAGCAGCGACCGGAACGTCGCGACCATCACGATGTAGACGATGAGGATCGCCGCGAGCAGCGCGAGCCCGAGCTGCGAGAACGACTCGGCCTGGTCGGCCGAGACGCCGCCGATCGAGGCGGTCGCGCCGGCGGGCAGGTCGACCGCGTCGACCGCGGCCGACGACCTCGGCGCTGGCCGTGCCGAGGTCGTCGCCGTTCGGCGTCGCCGACACGGTCGCGCTGCGCAGGCCCTGCACGGTCGTCACGGACGACGGGCCGTCGACCTCCTCGACCGTGGCGAGGGTGTCGAGCGCGCACGAGGCCGGTCGGCGTCGGCACCTCGAGCGCCGAGAGCTCCTCGACCGTGGCGGGCGGGTCCTCGCTCGCGAGGTAGATCGTGAGCGTCTTCTCGTCGATCACGACCGAGCCCGCGGACTGCGGCTGCATCGCCGCCGAGACGTAGCCGCCGAGGGCGACCTCGGAGTAGCCGGCCGCCGCGGCATCCGTGCGGTTCACCTCGACCGCGACGTAGCGGCGCGACTCGGACAGGTTCGACGAGGTCTGCGCGAGCGAGTCGAGCCCGTCGAGCTCCTCCTGCACGGCGTCGGTCGCCGCCTGCAGGTCCTCGGCGTTCGACGCGGTCACGTCGACCTCGATGTCGTTCGAGGCGCCGAAGCCGCTCGACGCCGCGAGCGTGATCTCGCCGACGTCGTCGAGGTCGTCGAGCTCGCTGCGCACCTCGGCCTGCAGCGCCTCCTGGTCGGCGTCCTCGTCGGTCGTGACCGAGTAGGTGATCGTCGAGCCGCCGCCGCCGCCGAGCGCCGCCGCGAGCCCGCGGCCGCCGGAGCCGATCGACGTCTGCACGGTCTCGACGCCCTCGGTCTCGCGGATCACCTGCTCGACGGGCTCGGACGCCTCGGCGAGCGCCTCGAGGCTCGTGCCGACCGGGAGCTCCTGCGTCACCTGGAAGGTGTTCTGCCCCGACGAGCCGAGGAAGTTCGTCTTCATGAACGGCGTCAGCGCCAGCGTGCCGACGAGGATGAGCCCGGCGACCACGAGCGTCACGACGCCGTGCTTCAGCGTCCACTCGATGATCGGCAGGTAGCCGCGCTGCAGGCGCGACGGGTGCTCGAGCTCGTCGACGGCCTGCTTGGGGTTCTCCTCGTCGACGAAGGCCGCCGCCGCGATCTCGCCCTCGTCCTCGTGCTTGTGCAGCTTCGCGGGCTTCAGGAACCAGTACGCGAGCACCGGCACGATCGTGAGCGCGACGAGCAGCGACGCGGCGAGCGCGATCGTGACGGTCAGGGCGAACGGGCGGAACAGCTCGCCCGTGACGCCCTCGACGAGCGCGAGCGGCAGGAACACGGCGACCGTCGTGATGGTCGAGGCGGTGATCGCGCCCGCGACCTCGCGCACGGCGCGCACGATCGTCGACGCCTTGTCGACGCCCGCCACGAGGTGGCGCTTGATGTTCTCGATGACGACGATCGAGTCGTCGACGACGCGGCCGATCGCGATGGTGAGCGCGCCGAGCGTGAGGATGTTGAGCGTGTAGTCGGCCGCCTGCAGGCCGATGAACGTGATGAGCACCGACGTCGGGATCGAGATCGCGGTGACGAGGGTCGCGCGCACCGAGAGCAGGAAGACGAGGATCACGATCACCGCGAACAGCAGGCCGAGCAGGCCCTCGGTCGCGAGCGACTCGATCGACTGCTGGATGTAGGGCGCCTGGTCGAACACGACGGTGAAGGTCGCGCCGGGGTTCGTGGTGTCGAGCGAGGACTCCAGGTCGGGCAGGATCGCCCGCACCGCGTTCGAGACCTCGACGGTGTTGGCCGCGGGCAGCTTCGTGACCGTGATGGTGAGCGCGGGCTCGCCGTTCACGCGCGAGATGCTCGTCACCGGGTTGTCGGTGAGCTCCACGGATGCCACGTCGTCGATCGTCGTGGCGACCGGCACGCTCACCGCGGCCTGGGCCCCGGGGAAGCCCGCGCGGCGCCGGGAGCCGCGCCCGCGGCATCCGTGCGCGGCTGCTGCTCGGTCGCCCCGAGCACCGGCAGCGCGGCGATGTCGTCGACGCTGCCGAGCGTCACGCCGGTCTGCACGGCGAAGGTCGAGTCGCCCTCGGTGATGGTGCCGGCCGGCACGAGCAGGCCGTTCTGCTGCAGCGCGTCGCGGATCGCCTGCTGCGTGATGCCGCGCGCCGCGAGCTCCTCGGGGTTCGGGCGTGATGGTGACGCGCTGGCCGACGTCGCCGACGAGCGTCGCCTCGCGCACGCCGTCGATGTCGTTGATCTCGCCGAGCGTGGTGCGGGTGATCTCGTCGGAGAGCGCGCTGACGTCGTCGGCGCCGGTCACGGCGACGGCGATGACCGGGAAGTCGTCGAAGCTGAGCGCGAGCACCTGCGGGTCGACGTCCTCGGGCAGCTGGTCGGAGATGCGGTTCACCGCCGAGAGCAGCTTCTGCTCGGCGAAGGCGAGGTCGGTGCCGTAGGTGAAGCTCGCCGTCACGCGGGAGAGCCCGGTCGAGCTCGTCGTCGACGTCGACTCGAGCCCGGTGATGCCCTGGATCGCGGTCTCGATGGGCGTGGAGACATCCGTGTTGACGATGTCGGGCGAGGCGCCGGGGTAGGCGCGTCACGATCGAGAGCTGCGGGAACTCGATCGAGGGCGCGAGCTCCTGCTTGAGGCTGGTCAGCGCGATGCCGCCGAAGATCGCGACGACGACGGTCACGAGCGCGATGAGCGCTCGGTTCTTCATGCTGAGCGCGGCAAGCAGGTGCATTCCCCGATTCTCGCAGGGGCATGCGCCGCGTGATGTCACGGGATGCTGGGAATCACGCCCCGTTCGGGGGCGGAGGTCACGCCCGTTCGGGGCGGAGATCACGCCCGTTCGGGTGCTGGACCGCTCCGCCCGGTTCGGGGTAGCGTCGAGGGTCACGGGGGTGAGAACGATGAGGTCAGCGGATGCCGCGCGGCAGCGTGCCGTGGCTCCGCCTCGCCCTGCTCGGCGCCGCCTTCGCCGCCGTCTGGCTCGCGTTCAGCCTCTTCGCCGCCGCCGTCCGCGCCTCCGCCGAGGAGGCCGGCCCGCCGAGCGGCGTCGAGGCCGGCTCGTCGAACGCCGCCCGCGCAGGGCGCCGCCGGCACGCGTCGGGCGAGGCGGCCGAGCCGGTCGCCGAACCCGTGGCCGAGCCCGTCGCCGAGCCCGTCGCGGAGCCTGCTGCGCCCGCGGTCGAGCCGGCCGCAGCTGCCGGTCGGGAGGCCCGGTCGCGGAGCCGGTCCGCGCGCCGCCACCGAGCCGGCCGACCCGCGCCGGGCGACGCGGCCGCGCCGCCGGGCCAGGCCGACAAGGCCACCCCGCCCGGCCGCACCGACACGGCCGTCCCGCCGGGGCAGGCCGACACGGCCGTCGCCACCCGGCCAGGCCGACAAGACCACCCCGCCCGGGCCGGCCGACAAGCCCGTCCCGCCGGGCCACGCCGACAAGCCCGACGCCGCCGGGCCTCGCCGAGAAGCCGGCCGCCGACAAGCCCGTCCCGCCCGGACTCGCGCGACGAAGCCCGTCGCCCCGAGCCGACCGCCGCCAAGCCCGCCCCGCCCGGCCTCGCCGACAAGCCCGCCCGCCGCCGACAAGCCCGTCCCCCGGACTCGCGGAGAAGCCGGCCGCCAAGCCCGCCCCGCCGAGTCGACCGACCGCGAAGCCCACCCCGCCCGGCCCCGCCGACAAGCCCGTCCCGCCCGGCCTCGCCGAGAAGCCTGCCGCCGCCGCGACGCCTGAGAAGCCCACTCCGCCGGGACTGTCCGACAAGGCCACCCCGCCGGGACTGTCCGACACGGCCACGCCGCCGGGACTCGCCAGACCGCCATCCGACGCATCGGACGCCACCCGCCATTCCGGGCCCGACCGCCCAGTCGGCGCAGGGCTCGCTCGTGAGCGGACCGTTCGCCGACCAGCAGCTCTTCGGCGACGACCGCGCGTCGACCCCCGACCTGAGCGGGACCGACGGCGCGAGCACTCCCGCCTCCACGCCCGGCACGATCACGCCGTCCGACGGCACCCCGTCCGGCGGCACCGCTCCCGGATCGCCCGCCGGTGTCGGCGGCGGCGGCGTCCGGCGGCGGCGGCTCGGGCGGCTCGGGTGCTGCCGGGGCATCCGGAACCTCCGACGCGGCGTTCGCCGCCGTCGGAATCGGCGCGCACGCGTCACTGGTGCTGCATTCGGTCGACGACGAACTCCCGTCGTCGCCGGTGTACGACACCGACACCACCCCTGACTGATCGGGGTCCGCTCCGCCTGCCCGCAGGCGGAAACGATCGTCGCTCCCTGCCCGGGAGCGGCATCCCCATCAGTCAGGAGGACTGGATCATGGACACCTCAGCCCGGAGGGCGCGGTTCGCGACTCGCTTCGCGGTGCGACGCATGCCCCCGGCCGACCTCGGGACCACCGTGCTCGCCGTCCTCGGCGGGCCCGTGCCCTGCACACGAGGGCGTTCCCCATGCGACGTTGACCGGGTGGGATCCGCCGCCAGTGCCCCCAGCGCCGGGTCCCACCCTCTACGGCCGCGCAGCCACCCGAGGCGCGCGGTCGGCCGCGCTGTTCTGCGCGGCCGGTGCGGGGCGGCGAACACACCCGACCGCCGCCCCGCACCCCTTCTCACTCCCGAGCCGGATGCCGCCGCGCTCGAAGCGCTCGGATGCCGCAGCGACGACGCGCGCGCGCGGGCGTCGCGCCGGCCGCCGGCCGTCAGTCGGCGGTCGGCTCCGCGACGGCCAGGTGCTTGCCGTGCGACCCGGCCCGGACCTCCGCCGCGGGACGAGCGGATCGACGCCGGCCGCGGGAAGCAGCACCCCGTCGATGAGCGAGAGCAGGTACTCGGCGTCGATCGGCTGCTTCTGGATCAGCAGGCGGAACGCCGCCATGGCCGGGGTCACGACGGCCAGCGTCTCGACGTCGCAGTCGGCCGAGATCTCGCCGCGGTCGATGGCCCGACGCAGGAAGAGCCGATTCACGGCCACCCGGGGTTCGATGATCGCCGCGTGCGCGGCATCCGCGAGCTCGGGCGAGCTGGAGATCATGCCGAAGAGCCCGCCCATGATGCGCAGCTTGCGCTCGCCCTCCTCGATCGAGCGCGGGCGGATCATGGCGACGAGGTCGCCTCGGAGGGTCCCGGTGTCGGGGAGGTGCTCCGCGTCGAGCTCGCCCGCCTTCATGCACGCCACGGCGTCGAGCACCAGGTCGGCCTTCGACGTCCACCGCCGGTAGATCGTGGCCTTGCCGGCCTTGGCGCGCGCGGCGACCATGTCGATCGTCATCCCGTCGAAGCCCGTCTCGGCGAGGACGTCGATCGCGGCGTCCAGGATCTCGGGGTCGCGGGTGTGATCGCGCTTGCGTCCGAGCTTCGACGCGGCGGCCGAGGCCGGCGCCTCGAGATCGGGTCGACGATGGAGTCGGGCTGCGTCATCGCGGTCGTCTCCGTTTCTCGCGTGATGCGTGATGTTGCTGACATGTTACTTCAGGAACTGTTCATATCCGAAACTGTCGAGTCTCGTATAGAGTGGCGCGCATGACTTCCGCTCCGGTCGAGACCCCAGCGCCCGCCGTCGCCCACTCCCGCAGGTGGTGGACCCTCGCCACGGTGGCCCTCGCCCAGCTGATGGTGGTGCTCGACGCCACGGTCGTGAACATCGCCCTGCCCGCCGCGCAGGCCGACCTGGGCTTCTCCGACGGCCAGCGCCAGTGGATCATCACGGCGTACTCGCTCGCCTTCGGCAGCCTGCTGCTGCTCGGCGGCCGCCTGTCCGACCTCTGGGGGCGCAAGCGCACCTTCATCATCGGCCTCATCGGGTTCGCGCTCGCGTCCGCCCTCGCCGGCGCGGCGCCGACCTTCGGCGTGCTCGTCGCCGGCCGCGCGCTGCAGGGGGCGTTCGGCGCCCTGCTCGCTCCGACCGCGCTGGCGGTGCTGACCACCACGTTCACGATCCCGCGCGAGCGGGCACGCGCGTTCGGCGTCTTCGGCGCGATCGCGGGAGCCGGCGGCGCCATCGGCCTCCTGCTCGGCGGGTTCCTCACCGAGCAGTTCAACTGGCGCTGGAACCTCTACATCAACGTGTTCATCGCGGCGGTCGCGGTGATCGGCGCGCTGCTGTTCGTGCGCCACGTCGCCCGCACCGGCCCGCGTCCGAAGCTCGACCTGCCGGGCACCGTGCTCGTGTCCGCCGCCCTCTTCCTGCTCGTCTACGGCTTCTCGAACGCCGAGACCGAGGGCTGGGACTCGCCGCTGACGTGGGGCATGCTCGCGACATCCGCGGTGCTGCTCGTGGTGTTCGTGCTCTGGCAGCGCCGCGCCGCGCACCCGCTGCTGCCGCTGCCGATCGTGCTCGACCGCAACCGCGGGGCGGCCTACATCTCGGTGTTCATCGCCGGCGCGGGCATGTTCGGCATCTTCCTGTTCGTCACGTACTACCTGCAGACGTCGCTCGGCTACTCGCCGATCCAGACCGGCCTGGCGTTCCTGCCGATGATCCTCATGCTGGTGCTCGCCGCCCAGCTGTCGACGAACATCTTCGTGCCCCGGCTCGGTCCGAAGGTCATGGTGCCGATCGGCATGCTCATCGCCTCGGCCGGCATGGTCTACCTCACCCACCTCGACGCGCAGAGCACGTACGCGGCCGACATCCTGCCGCCGCTCATGATCCTCGGCTTCGGCATGGGCTCGATCATGCCCGCGTCGATGCAGACCGCCACCTTCGGCGTCGAACGATCGTTCGCGGGCGTCGCGTCGGCGATGGTCAACACGAGCCAGCAGGTCGGCGGGTCCGTCGGCACGGCGCTGCTCAACACGCTCGCCGCGACGGCCGCGACGGACTACATCGCGGCGCACACCCCGCCCACCGAGGCGGTGCTCGCGGATGCCGCGATCCACAGCTACGCGGTGGCGTACTGGTGGGGCGCCGGCCTCTTCGCCGTCGGCGCGGTGATCGCGGCGACGCTGTTCCGTCGTCGCGGCGACGGCCCGTCGATCGCCGCCCCGCGCGACGTCGAGCCCGAGGCGGCACGAGCCGCCGAGGCCTCCGCCGCCATCTGAATCGACGGATGCCCGCGCCGCCGCCGTCCGTGACGGCGCGGGCACCGGGCCGGTGTCGCCGGATCAGACCACCGAGGCGAGCAGCTCGGGCTCGGGCTCGGCCGTCGGCGCGTGCGCGAGCGACCGCCAGGCCCGGGCGAGCGCCTGCACCGCGGCATCCGTCGTCTCGGGGGAGTAGCAGATCGGCAGGCGCAGGAAGCGCTCGAACGCCCCGTCGACGCCGAATCGCGGACCCGCTGCCACGATCAGGCCCTCGCGCCGCGCGGCGAGGACGAGCTGCGAGCTCACCGAGGACCCGATGCCGACCCACGTCACGATGCCGCCGTCGACGTGCGGCACGTCCCACTCGGGGAAGTAGCGGGAGAGCAGCTCCTCGAGGCGGTCGCGGCCGGCGCGGAGCTGCTCGCGCCGCAGCTCCAGGATCTCGTCCATGCGGGGGATCAGCCGCGTGACGATGAGCTGCTCGAGGATCGGCGTGCCGAGGTCGCCGGGCGAGCGCACCGCGAGCAGCCGACGGATGAGGGGACGCTCGGCGCGGATCCACCCCACGCGCAGGCCGCCCCACACGGTCTTGCCCACCGAGCCGATCAGCACGGCCGGCCCGTCGGCGGCCATCGGCGGGAAGTGCCCGGGGCGGTCGATCGAGAGCTCGGCGGTGGTCTCGTCGGCGACCACGACGGTGCCCTGCCGTGCGGCCGCGTCGAGCACGCGGGCACGGGCGGTGCGACTCATGGTGCGACCGGTCGGGTTGTGGAAGTCGGGGATGAGGTAGGCCATCACCGGATTCGAGTGCCGGATGGCCTGCACGAGGCCGGCGGTCTCCTCGCGGTCGTCCTCGTCGACCCCGTGCGGCGCCACCGGCACCGGCACGAGGCGGGCGCCGGCGGCCCGGAGCGCCTCGTAGGCGTGGGGGTAGATCGGCACCTCGGTGACGGCGCGGTCGCCCCGGCCGATGAGCGCCCGGGAGAGCAGGGCGATCGCGTGCTGGGCGCCGATCGTGACCATGATCTGCTCGGGCGCGGTCGGCAGGCCGCGCGCGGTGTAGCGGTCGGCGATGGCCTGCCGCAGGGCGGGCGTGCCGATCGGGTCGAACCCCGCGTCGGACAGGTGGGCGGGGAGGTCGTCGACCGCCTGGCGCACGACCTCGGTCAGCCACGGCAGCGCGGGCGGGGCGGCCTTCGAGAAGTCGATGTACTCGGCCTCGAGCGGCGCGGGCAGCATCGCCGGCGCGCCCTGGAGCCGTGCGACGCTGCCGGAGCCGCGCACGCTGTGCAGGTTGCCCTGCTCGCGCAGGTGCCGGTAGGCGGCCGTCACCGTGGTGCGGCTGAGCCCGAGCCGCTCGGCGAGGTCGCGCTCGGCGGGAAGCCGCGTGTCGACCGCGATGCGTCCGTCGACGATGAGCAGCCGGATGCGCTCGGCGAGCGCCTCGTAGGCGCTGCCGGTTCCACGCCAGTCGCCGAGGAGCAGTTCGAGGGAGCGCGCGGTCAGCGGCGAGGTCTGCCATAAGGCCACTTTAGGCGAATTGGCTCTAGGCAGAAAGGCCAATCATGGAATTGGATTGCTTCATGCTTCGCCGACCCACCGACCCCGCCCCCGTGCTCGTCCGTCGATTCGTGCAGCTCTTCGTCGGGCTGTTCCTCTACGGCATGGGCATCGCCCTCATCGTGCGCGGCGAACTCGGCGTCGCCCCGTGGGACGTGCTCACGCAGGGCATCGCGAAGCAGACCGGGCTCAACTTCGGCCTGATCACGGTGATCACGAGCGGCATCGTGCTGCTGCTGTGGATCCCGATCCGCCAGAAGCCGGGCTTCGGCACGATCATGAACGCGCTGCTCGTCGGTCCGGCCGCCGACGTCGGCCTGTGGCTCATCCCGCCGGGCCTCGACCTCTGGGTGCGCATCCTGCTGCTCGCCGCCGGCATCGTCGTGCTCGCCGTCGCGACCGGCCTCTACATCGGCGCGCACTTCGGCCCCGGACCGCGCGACGGCCTCATGACCGGGCCTGCACCGGGTCACCGGATGGCGCATCTGGATCGTGCGCACCGGCATCGAGCTCGTGGTGCTCGCGATCGGCTGGATGCTCGGCGGCAACGTCGGCATCGGCACCGTCGCCTTCGCGCTGCTCATCGGCCCGCTCTGCGGGTACACCATCCCCCTCTTCGCGATCCGGCGCTCCGGCCGGATGCCCGCCGACCGTCGGCGCACGCCCGTCCCGTGGCATCCGCCACGTCCTGAACGGCGATCGCCCCCGAGGTCGGGACACCTCGGGGGCGATGCGCGTCGCGCGACTACAGGTTGCGCTCGGCGTAGACGGTCATCGCGTCGCGCACGAACTCGGCGCCCGCCTGGCCGCCGTAGTTCGCGCCGAAGCGCTCGTCGGCCACGTACATCTCGGCGAGGCCGAGGAAGTACTCCTTCGATGGGCCCTCCGCGCCGCCGCCGGGCGTGCCCGGGATGCCGCGCGAGCCACTCGAAGTGGCGCTGCGCGAGTGCCTGCGCCTCGTCGCCGGCGGGGTCGATGCCCCGCTCGTGCGCCGAGATCCAGTCGCTGCCGAGCTTCGCGACGCGCGCCTGCCAGGCCGCCTTCTCCTCGGCGCGACATCGAGCGCCACCACGCGTCGCTCTTCGCGTACGCGTCCTTGCCCCAGCGCTCCTCGACCTCCTCCTTGTACTGGGTGTGGTCGAAGCCGTCGAACATCTGCTCTGCCATGAGTCGTTCACCTCCTTCCAATGCTCCGATGGTGCGTTCGACCGACGCGATCTGCCGCGCCAGCCGGTCCTGCTCCCTGCGCAGCCACTCGAGGTGGCCGCGCAGGGCGTGCGGCGCGCTCGACTCCGCGTCGAGCACGTCGGCGATCGCGGGGAGCCCGAGCCCGAGGTCGCGCAGCAGCATGATGCGCTGCAGCCGCACGAGCGCGTCGTCGTCGTAGTACCGGTAGCCGTTGCCGCCGATGCGAGCTCGGCGGCAGCAGCCCGATGTCGTCGTAGTGGCGCAGCGTGCGGCTCGTGGTGCCCGCGAGCTTCGCGATCTCCTGGATCGACCAGTCCACGCCTCCTCCTCTCCTCGTCGCGGGTCTCGAACCCGCTGCATGCCACGCTAGAGGTTGACGCAGCGTCAATGTCAAGCGCGCGGCATCCGTTCAGGGCTTGCGATTGCGCAAGACGCGATATATCGTGTTTGCAGGCAAGACGCGATATATCGCGATACTGTTGCAGAGACGTGCGGATGCCGCGAGCGGCGCCCGCGAGAAGGAGAAGCACCATGGCCATCGAGAAGTGGGTCATCGCCCCCGGCGAGTCCCGGGTCATCGACCTCGAGCTCGTGCGCAAGCTCAAGGTCAGCCTCATCGGCGGAAAGGTCGACGTCATCGCCCACGACGAGCCCGGCGCGCGCGTCGAGATCTCGGGCGTCACCGGCAAGGACCTCATGGTCTCGATCGACGGCGACATCCTCGAGATCGACCACCCGCAGCTGCGCTGGGACAACTTCATCGACGCGTTCAAGGGCTTCGTCGGCAGCGCGAAGGCCGAGGTCTCGATCCTCGCCCCGCGCCACGTCGCGCTGAAGCTCGGCGTCGTCTCGGGCGACGCCCTGGTCTCGGGGTTCACGACCGACGCGAAGTTCAGCACCGTCTCGGGCGACGTCGTGCTCGACAACCACGAGGGCGACGTCGAGCTCTCGAGCGTCTCGGGCGAGATCTCCGCGGGCAACCACATCGGGCGCATCACGGCGCACTCGGTGTCGGGCGACATCGTCGCGACCGGCGACATCGTGTCGTTCAACGCCGACACGGTCTCGGGCAACATGATCGTCGACGCCTAGGGCACGCCCCGACCGCATCGACACCAACACCGTCTCGGGCGACCTCACGGTGCGCTTCGAGCCGGGCACCGGCGCGCGCTACCGCATCAACACGGTCGGCGGCACGGTGCTGCTCGACGACGTGACCATCAAGGGCATGCTCGGCAAGGGCTTCGAGCGCGTCGTCGGCGAGCTCGCCGGCCGCTGGCTCGAGCTCGGCGCGAACAGCGTGTCGGGCAGCATCTCGATCATGCGTCGCGAGGCGCCGGCGAACGCGGGCACGGCGGATGCCGCGGCCGGCACCGGCGCGGGCGACGCCGGGGCCTCGGCATGACCCCGCCCGTCTTCGCCCACGGCAACCTGCGCCTCTACCTGCTCGCGCTGCTCGAGGAGCGGCCCCGCCATGGCTACGAGCTCATCCAGGCGCTGTCCGAGCGGTTCGGCGGCACCTACAGCCCGAGCGCCGGCACGATCTACCCGCGGCTGTCCAAGCTCGAGGAGGAGGGCCTGGTCACGAAGTCGACCGACGGTCGCAAGACCGTCTACGAGATCACGGCCGCCGGCAGCGCCGAGCTCGACTCGCGTCGTCACGAGCTCGACGCCATCGAGGACGACCTCACCGACTCCGTGCGGCGCCTCGCCGACAGCGTGCGCGCCGAGGTCAACGATGCGATGCGCTCGCTCCGCGCCGAGCTCGCCAGCGCCGCCCGTGAGGCGAAGCAGGCGGCGACGAGCACCTCGGCGACCGGTGGCGGAGCCGCGCACGAACGTGAACGTCGACTCCAACCGCGCGGTGCACGAGGCCGACATCGTGCTCAACGAGTTCCGCCAGCAGCTGCGCACCGACCTGCGCACCCAGGCCCACCGCGGGCAGGTGTCGTCCGAGTCGATCGCGCTGCTGAAGTCGCGGCTCGCCGAGGTGCGCGCCGACGTGCTCGCGACGCTCGTCGCCGAGCGAGTAGCGCACTCACCGCCCCGACGTCCGGCCCGCGCGCACGTCGGGGGTCGGTGCTTCGATGGGAGCATGACCGACGTCGAACTCCACCCGTGGTCCGCCGACGACCTCGACCTGCTGCGGCGGGCGAACACGCCCGAGCTCATGGACCAGCTCGGCGGCGTCGAGAGCGACGAGCAGGTGATCGCCCGCCACGAGCGCTACCTGCGCCTGTGGCGCGAGGGCACCGGCTTCCAGTTCCGCATCGCGATCCCGGGCCACCCCGAGGGCGTGGGCATCGTCGGCTACTGGCATCGCGACGAGGGCGGCGAGCGCGTCGCTCGAGGCCGGCTGGTCGGTCGAAGCGGCAGTACCGCGGCCGGGGCATCGCCCCCGCCGCCGTGGTCGCGATGCTCGACATCGCACGTGCGGCGGGCGAGACCCTGCCCGTGCACGCGTACCCGCGGGTCGACAACCCGGCCTCGAACGCCGTGTGCCGCAAGGCCGGGCTTCACGCTCCTGCGGCGAGGCCGACTTCGAGGTCACGCCCGGCAACATGCTGCACACGAACGACTGGGTCGTCGAGCTCGGCGCCCGCCCGGGCGTAACCTCGAGGAGTGCTCGCCTACCTCGCCGTCGCCATCGGCGGCCTCGTCGGCACCGGACTCCGCCTCGCCTGCGACCTCGCCTTCCCGCACGCCGACGGCGAGCTGCCCGTCGAGACGCTCATCGTCAACCTCGTCGGCGCGTTCGCGCTCGGCTGGCTCGTCGGCGGACTCTGGACCCGTCCGGCACGCCGATGTGGCTCAAGGCCGGCCTCGGCTCGGGCGTGATCGGGTCGTTCACGACCCTGTCGGCGGTGATGGCGTCGCTGCTCGTGCTCTCCCGCGAGGGCGAGTGGTGGCTCGGCGGCGCTGTACCTCCTCGGCTCGGTCGTCGGCGGCCTCGGGCTCGCGGCGGCCGGCCTGCGGATCGGCTCGCTCATCGCGCACCGCCCGATGCCGACCGAGATCACGGATGCCGGTGAGACGCTGTGACCGGCACGCTGACTCCCCTCGTCGTGGTCGCCGTGCTCGTGGCCGGCGCCGTCGGCGCGGTGCTCCGCTACGCGCTCTCGCGGGCGCTCCCGGTGCGCCCCGGACACCTGCCCGGCGGCATCCTCATCGTGAACGTCGTGGGGTCGGGCGTGGCCGGCGCGCTGATCGGCCTCGCCGAGCGGGCCGCCCTCGACGGCGACCTGCGCCTCATCCTGGTCACCGGCTTCTGCGGCGGGCTCACCACGTTCAGCACGTGGAGCGTCGAGACGGTCGAGCTCGTGGACGGCGGCCGCTGGCGCGCGGCGATCCTCAACGTCGTGGTCACGCTCGCCCTCGGCCTCGCCGCCGCCGCGGCCGCCTACCTGCTCGCGCGCTGACCGCGACCGCGCTGAGCCGATCCGCCGGCCCGCGTGACGCCGACCATCTGATGCCGACCCTCGACAGGTAACCATCGGGTTGCCTATCATGGAGACGTGGACGCGGTGTTCAAGGCCATCTCCGACCCGACGAGGCGGATCCTCATCGAGGAGCTGGCCGAGCGCGACGGGCAGACGCTGTTCGAGCTGTGCGTGCGGCTCATCTCGCGGCACGGCCTCGACGTCTCGCGGCAGGCGGTCGCGAAGCACCTCGACGTGCTCGAGGGCGCCGGGTCTCGTCGAGCGTGCGCCGCGAAGGGCGCTACCGCCTCCACACCCTCGACCGCGCCCCCTTCGTGCGGCGTGGGACGAGTGGTTCCGGCCGCTCGTGCACCCGGGCGATCCGATCAGAGGAGTGATCATGCGCATCAATCTCGCCAGCATCTTCGTCGACGACCAGGTCAAGGCGCTCGCCTTCTACACCGACGTGCTCGGCTTCGAGAAGAAGACCGACCTCCCGGCGGGCGAAGCGAGGTGGCTCACCGTCGTCTCACCCGAGGACCCCGACGGCGTCGAGCTGCGTGCTCGAGCCCGACGGTCATCCGGCGCGTCGGGCCGTTCAAGCGGGCGCTCATCGCCGACGGCATCCCGTTCACGTCGTTCGCGGTCGGCGACGTCGTCGCCGAGCACGCCCGCCTCGCCGCCGAGGGCGTCGAGTTCACCCAGCCGCCGACGGCGATGGGGCCGATCGACGACGGCCGTGTTCGACGACACGTGCGGAAACCTCATCCAGATCGCGAGCATGGCCTCCGCCTGACTTGACTTGCGCACGGCGCAGGTGTAGTGTCATCCGCCGTGACGAATGACGCCGGCGAGCCGCCGGCAGAACTGAAGTCGCCGAAGAACTGGATCATCGGCGACCCGCTGCCCACCGAGCATCTCGAGGGGCAGCTCCTCCCGAAGCACCTCGCGCTCCCGATCTTCGCGAGCGACCCGCTCTCCTCCGTGGCGTACGCGCCGCAGGAGCTCGCTCATGATCCTCATGGTCGGCGGGCTCGCGTTCCTGAGCTTCGCGCCGTGGGTCGCGGTCGCGGTCGTCGTGCTGCTCGATCACGGTCGTCGCGTCGTACCGCCAGCTGATCCGGGCCTACCCGTCGGGCGGCGGCGACTACGAGGTGGCGCACCGCAACCTCGGCGAGAAGGCGGGCCTCGTCGTGGCATCCGCCCTGCTCGTCGACTACGTCATGACGGTCGTCGTGTCGGTCGCGTCGGGCGTCGACAACATCATCTCGGCGATCCCCGAGCTCAATCCGTTCCGCGTCGAGATCGCGGTGCTGTTCGTCATCATCCTCGCCGCGGTGAACCTGCGCGGCGTGAGCGAGTCGTCGAAGGCGTTCGCCGTGCCGACGTACCTGTTCATCGGCAGCGTCGTTCGTCATGGTCGTCGTCGGGCTCACGCGCACCGTGCTGGGCGACCCGCCCGTGGCCGAGTCGCGCGACCTACGGCGTGCAGCCCGAGTCGCTGACCCAGGCGGGCATCATCCTGCTGCTGCTGCGCTCCTTCGCGAGCGGATGCTCCGCCCTCACCGGCGTCGAGGCGATCTCGAACGGCGTGCCCGCGTTCCGCCGCCCCAAGGTCCGCAACGCGCAGCGCACGCTCGTGCTGATGGGCGGCATCGCGATCGTCCTGTTCGCCGGGCTCACCGCGCTCGCCCTCATCTCGCAGGTGCACTACGCCGAGGACCCGTGCCACCTGATCGGGTGGGCGGAGTGCGCCACCGAGCCGCAGCCCAGCCTCATGGCGCAGGTCGCGGCGGCGACGTTCGGCGGCAGCTCGATCTTCTTCTACGTCATCCAGGCGGCGACGGCGCTCGTGCTGCTCCTCGCGGCGAACACCGCGTTCAACGGCTTCCCGCTGCTCGGCTCGGTGCTCGCCCGCGACGGCTACGCGCCGAAGTCGCTCTCGACCCGCGGCGACCGCCTCATCTACTCGAACGGCGTCGTGATCCTCGCGCTCGCGGCATCCGTGATCCTCGTGGTCTTCCAGGCGAACCTCACCGTGCTCATCCAGCTGTACATCATCGGCGTGTTCGTGTCGTTCACGCTCGGACAGACGGGCATGGTGCGGCACTGGCTGCGCGAGCTGTCGCTGCGGCGGCATCCGGCCGGCAAGGCGAAGCGACCGCCGGCGCGCACCGATGCCGACGAACGCCCGCTCTCGCAGGGCGCGATCGTGCGCGCGCTCGTGATCAACGCCATCGGCGCCGGCGATGACCGCGGTCGTGCTCATCGTCGTGACGGTCACGAAGTTCACCCACGGCGCGTGGATCGTGTTCGTGATGATGCCGGTCCTGTTCTTCCTCATGATGGGCGTGAACCGGTACTACCGCGACGTCGAGAAGGAGATCGAGGTCGACCCGACGACGACCTTCGGCGCGACCGGCGACCACGCGATCGTGCTCGTCGGGCCGCATGCAGAAGCCGACGCTGAAGGCGCTCGACTACGCGATCGCCGCCCGCCACGACTCGCTCGAGGCCGTGCACGTCTCCATCGACGACGAGACGACGAAGAGCCTCAAGCGGGACTGGGTCAAGCAGAACATCCACGTGAAGCTGCGCATCCTGTCGTCGCCGTACCGCGACCTCAGCCACCCGCTGATCCAGTACATCAAGAGCCGGCGCGAGGAGCACGGCTCCGAGGTCGTGACGGTCTACATGCCGCAGTACATCGTGGGCCACTGGTGGGAGAACATCCTGCACAACCACAAGGCGCGGCGCATCCGCCAGAAGCTGCTGCTCGTGCACGGCGTCACCGTGGCCCTCGTGCCCTGGCTGCTCGACTCGTCCGACCTCATCTACGGGCGCCGCTCGCGGCCGCTGCCCGGCCAGGACCGCCGCGGCGAGCCCGTGCGGCCGGTGCCGCGCCGCCCGATCGCCGAGAGCCCGCCGCCCGTCTCGAGCACGTCGAAGCGCGGCCGCTAGACCGGCTGACCGGCGGGCGACGGATGCCGCGGCATCCGCTCGCTAGAGCATCGCCATGATCTGGCGCGCGATCATGCGGCCCGCGCGGTTCGCGCCGATCGTCGAGGCCTGCGGCCCGTAGCCGGCGAGGAAGACGCGCGGATCGTTCCACGCCGCGCCCTGCCCGACGGTGACGCCGCCGGCCTTCTCGCGCAGCCTCAGCGGAGAGAGGTGGCGCAGCTCGGGGCGGAACCCGGTGGCCCAGATGATGGCGTCGGCGCGGGCCATGCCGCCCTCGTCGCCGTCCCACAGCACGCGGTCGGCCTCGATGCGGTCGAACATGGGACGCGCGACGAGCAGGCCGCGCTCGATGCCGGCCGCGATGCGGCGGCTCTTCGGCACGCCGGTGCCGCTCACGATGGAGGGCAGTGCGCGCCCCGAGCGTGCGGCCTCGTCCTGCATGGCGACGGCGGCGGACGCGCCCTCGAGGTCGAGCTCCTGCCGGTCGAGCCAGTCGATCGGACGGCGCGACACCCAGGTGAGCCCGGCCGCGACGTCCTCGAGCTCGAGCATGAAGCCGATCGCCGAGGTGCCGCCGCCGACCACCACGACGTGCTGGTCGCGGAAGTCCTCGACGTCGGCGTAGTCGGACGTGTGCACGTGCCGGCCGGCGAAGTCGGCCATGCCGGGGTAGTACGGCACGAACGGCGAACCCCACGTGCCGGTGGCGTTCACGAGGAACTGCGTGGTGATCTCGTGGCGCGGTGCGGGCGGCACGGCGGGCTCCTCGAACGTCCTGCGTCGTCGGCCGAAGAATCCCTTCGGCCTTCAGCTCCTCCATCGGCTGCGGCGTGAGGTCCTCGTAGTCGACGCGCAGGTCGACGCCCTCGTTCACGACCGAGCGCACGTTCATCGGGCGCCGCACCCGCAGGTCGAAGTGCTCCTCGAACCGGCCGTAGTAGTCGGCGACGACCTCCTTGGCGGGCAGGGTGCGGTCGGCGGTGTCGAAGCTCAGCCCGAGCTCGGCCATGCCCGGCAGGTCGTTGACGCGGTGCGCGGTGCCGAGGCGCAGCGACGACCAGCGGTGCTGCCAGGCGCCGCCCGGGCCGGGCGCGCGGTCGAGCATGACGAAGTCCTCGTCGGCGACGAGCTCGAAACGGCGAAGGTAGTAGGCGACGGAGAGGCCGGCCTGCCCGGCTCCGATCACCACGACCTTCACGCGTTCAGGGCTCGTCATCACCTGACAATCTCAGCACGGGTTGCTGGGTGTGCGCACCACGGGATCGTGCCGGGTTCGGGGGTCCGGCAGGACGTTGTGGATGGCACCATTCGGTGCGTTTCCCGGTGCTAAACTGGCAGCCGGACGAATTTCATTTATCAGATGAGCGCCGGGTGAAGACCATCCCACCCGGCCAGATGTCGTAAGGGGGTCACGCATGGGGCGCGGCCGTCAGAAAGCCAAGCACACCAAGGTCGCTCGGGAGCTGAAGTACTTCAGCCCGAATACCGACTACACGGCGCTTGAGCGCGAGCTCACCGGCTCGCAGCATGACGAGTACAACGACGAGGCGTCGAAGTGGGCGGAGTACGCCGACGACGACGACACCTACGTCACGGGCGACGAGCAGCGCGCATAGCCGCGCCGACCACGACGCCACCCTGCTGAGGGCATCCGCCGCATCGCCCGACTCCTCCGCCTCACGGCGGGCGCGACGCTTCGTCGCGCGTCGAGGTCGTGCGTCGGGGTCGCGCGTGCGTCATCCGCCCTAGGCTGAGCGGATGACGGAGCTGCCGCGTGCCCTCACCTCCCGCATCGCCTACGAGAACGCCTGGATGCGCGTGCGCGAGGACCTCGTGCGCTGGCCGGGCGGACACGAGGCGATCTACGGCGTCGTCGAGAAGCCCGACTTCGCGGTCGTGCTGCCGCGCGACGGCGACGGCTGGTGGATGGTCGAGCAGTACCGCTACACGATCGGCCGCCGCGTGTGGGAGTTCCCCCAGGGCTCGTGGCCGGCCGGGCACGGCGGCGACACGCTCGAGCTCGCCGCGGCCGAGCTGCGCGAGGAGACCGGGTTCGCCGCCGCATCCCTCGAGCACATCGGCCGGATGCAGGAGGCCTACGGGTTCACGAGCCAGGGCTGCGACCTCTTCCTCGCGACCGGCCTGACGCCGGGCGAGCCCGACCGCGAGCCCACCGAGCACGGCATGGTGCACCGCTGGGTCTCCGATGACGAGCTCGACCGGATGATCCGCACCGGCGACGTCATCGACGCGGTGACGATCGCGGCGCTCACGTTCGTGCGCCTGCACCGCGGCTGACGCCGCCTCGACGGCGAGCGCCGACGCACCGCGCGACCAGCCGTCGAGAGTCGACCGTCGCTCGGATTCTACGCCGCGGCCGAACGCCAGCGGGCGGTCTCCTCGACGAAGCGCTCGAGCTCGGCGAGGGAGTTCGTGGGCGTGATCGCGCGCAGCACGACCTCGTCGACGACGTCGAACGCGGCGAGGCCCGCGGCATCCGTGCATCGTCGCGTCGCGGGCCGGATGCCGAGCCGCTCGAAGTTCGCGGCGTACGCCGGCACCGACTCGTAGCGCTCGACCTCGCGCTCGCAGCGCCGGCCGCGCGTCGGCCTCGGCGATCGTGCGCACGTAGAGCACGGCGCGCAGACGCCGGCGCCGCGGCGCCGGCGCCGTCGCGGCGGCGGCACCGCGCAGCTCCGTCGCCGCATCGCGCGCGGCCTGCGGCGTGAGCCAGTTGAGCAGCACGCCGTCGGCACGCTCGGCGGCGAGCCGGCGCATCCGCGGCCCGAGCGCACCGACGACGATCGCGGCATCCGTCGCCGCGCGCAGCGTCGCGATGCCCGTCGCGCACGAGCGCGAGCGGATGCGGGGCCCGGCCCGAGCCGATGCCGAGCGTCGTGCGGTCGGCCGGCAGCCCGTGCAGGTCGAGCGTGTCGACCGGCCGGCGGTCGAGCGGGATCACGCCCGTCGCGAGCCCGAGCGTCTCGGTGGCGGACGCCGCGACGCGCAGCCCGTCGAGCGAGTCGCCGCCGGGCACGTCGTTGATCCACAGCGTCGAGAACCCGAGCCGCTCGATGCGCGGCGCGAGCGCCCGCACGACCTCGGCGCCGGTGGTGCCGATGATGCCGATCGAGACCGCCGCGCGCACGCGTCAGCCCGCGTAGGCGCCGACGAGGCGCACCGCGCCGCCGTCGACGCCCTTCGCGCCCTGCTCGAATCCGTCGAGGTCGCGATCGCCGATCGTGACGGTGCCCGCCTGCCAGGCGGGGAGCCCGAGCGCGCCGAGCGAGGCGACGACGTCGGCCGCGGCATCCGCTGCGACGACGGCGAAGAAGCCGATGCCGAGGTTCCAGGTGCCCTCGGTCGACTCGAGCGTCGTGCCGGCCAGGTCGTTCAGCACGCGGAAGACCGGCGCCGGCGACCACGTCGACCGGTCGAGCTCCACCCACGAGCCGCGGGGCAGCACGCGGGCGAGGTTCGCCGCGATGCCGCCGCCGGTGACGTGCGAGAGCGAGTGCACGGATGCCGCGAGCCGGTCGTCGTCGAGGAGGCGCACGAGCGGCCCGGTGTAGAGCCGCGTCGGCTCGAGGAGCGCCTCGCCCCACGTGGTGCCGAGGTCGGCCGCGGCGATCCGCGTAGCCGATCCTGGCGCCGGAGAGGATGTGCCGCACGAGCGAGAAGCCGTTGGAGTGCAGGCCGCTCGACGCGATCGCGATGACCGCGTCGCCGTCGCGCACCCGGTCGGCCCCGAGCAGGCGGTCGGCCTCGACGACGCCGACCGCGGCGCCCGCGACGTCGTAGTCGTCGGGGCCCATGAGGCCGGGGTGCTCGGCCGTCTCGCCGCCGACGAGGGCGGTGCCGGTGTCGGCGCAGGCGCGGGCGATGCCGGTGACGATCGTGGCGATGCGCTCGGGCACGACCTTGCCGCAGGCGATGTAGTCGGTCATGAACAGCGGCTTGGCGCCGACCACGACGATGTCGTCGACGACCATGCCCACGAGGTCCTGGCCGATGGTGTCGTGCTTGTCGAGCGCCTGGGCGATCGCGATCTTGGTGCCGACGCCGTCGGTCGACGTCGCGAGCAGCGGCCGCGCGTAGTCCTTCGCGAACGACAGGTCGAAGAGGCCGGCGAAGCCGCCGACGCCGCCGAGCACGCCCGGGCCGTGGGTCGCGGCGACCGCCTCCTTCATGAGTTCGACGGCGAGGTCGCCGGCCCGGGTGTCGACTCCGGCAGCGGCGTAGGACGAGTTCGCGTCGGTCACCCGTCAAGCGTACCCGCGGCCCGCGCGGCGAACCGTGCCCTGCCGCCCCGCCCGGACTAAAATGGGCGCATGCAGGCGGGGGGAACACCGTCGTGGGTGATTCGCGAGAATGCGAGTCGCTCGGTCCTGCTCGCCCTGTACCTGCGCGAGGTGCTCGCGATCGCCTCGCCGGTCGAGCTGCCGCGGCTCCGTGACGTCGGCGCGGTCGGCCAGCGACTCGAGATCGACCAGCACGACCTGCTCGAGCGGCAGTGGCGCGCCTGGTGGGCGATGACCGTCGAGCCCGAGGCGCATCCGTCGGTGGTGCCGCTCGAGCTCGTCGACGCCTACGACACCGACGTGGCGCTGCCCGTCTCGGGTGCCGAGGTGCTCGCGGCGGCCATCGTGCCGCACGCCGAGGCCGCCCGGGCGTGGGCCGAATGGGCGCACCAGGGCTATCGCACGGCATCGGCCGCGCGCCGCGGCGACTCCTACCGCGCCTACGCCGGCACGATCGCCGAGCACGAGCGCGAGGTCGGCCGCCGCGCGCACTCCTTCGAGCTCAACGTCGAGGTCGTGCCGTTCGCGGCGCCGGGCGTGTGGTGGATCGGCGCGATGACCGTCGCGGTCACCGACTCGCTGCGATCGGATGCCTCGGCGTTCGACGACGCCATCCACCCGATCATCGCCGAGCTCGCCTGAGCTCGAGACCGACGACCGCGAGCAGCGTCGCGCAGACTCGACCGCATGAGCATCTGGTTCGGCGAGCCCTCCCTCGACTGGGCGAACTCCCGCCGCGACGGCACCCTCCTCGACGTCCTCGGCATCGAGATGACCGAGCTCACCGAGGACTCGCTGAAGGGGCGCATGCCCGTGGACGGGCGCACGCGGCAGCCGGGCGGGGTGCTGCACGGCGGGGCATCCGTCGCCTTCGCCGAGTCGCTCGCGAGCTGGGGCTCGACGTTCACCGTCGACCCGGCCACGAGCTACTGCGTGGGCATGGAGATCAACGCGAACCACACCCGCCCGGTCGCCGAGGGCTGGGTCTACGGCGAGGCGAAGCCGCTCACGCCGCGGCCGCACCACCCAGGTGTGGGAGATCAGGATCACGGATGCCGCGGGCAAGCTCGTGTGCATCTCGCGGTGCACGATGGCCGTGCTCGCGAAGCCGTCCGAGTACTGAGCCGCTCGGAGTACTGAGGCACGTCACGCGCCGCGCGAATATCGTGGACCCGTGAAGCCGTTCGTCCTCCTCGCCACGCGCGCCGAGGACCAGCCCGCCGACGAGGAGTACGCCCTCTTCCTCCGCTACACCGGACTCGACGAGCGCGACCTCGTCCGGGTGCGGCTCGAGGCGGCGCCCATGCCCCGGCTGGACCTCGACGCGCTGTCGGGCATCTTCGTCGGCGGCGGCCCGTTCAACGCCTCCGACCCGCCCGAGCGGAAGTCGCCGGTGCAGCACCGGGTCGAGGCGGAGTTCAGCACCCTCCTCGACGAGGTCGTGGCCCGGGACTTCCCGTTCCTCGGCGCCTGCTACGGCGTCGGCACCCTCGGCGTCCATCAGGGCGCGCCGATCGATCGCACCTACGCCGAGCCGATCAGCGTCGTGCCGGTCACGCTGACCGACGCCGGAGCATCCGACCCGATCCTCGCCGGGCTGCCCCCGACGTTCAACGCCTTCGTCGGACACAAGGAGGCCATCCGCTCGCTGCCCGACTCGGCGACCCTGCTCGCGTCGTCGCCGACCTGCCCGGTGCAGATGTTCCGGGTGGGGGCGAACGTGTACGCGACGCAGTTCCACCCCGAGCTCGACGTCGACGGCATCATCCTGCGCATCCACGCCTACGCGAACCACGGCTACTTCGCCGCCGACGAGCTCGAGCCGACGCTCGCTGCGGTACGGCGCGCCGAGGTGTCGCACCCGAGCCGGATGCTCCGGACCTTCGTCGAACGCCACGCCCGGTAGCCCCGAGCGGTGCTCGCCCGGCCTGAGCGATCGCACGCCGTCTCCGAGGAGATCGACGGATGCCGCGGCGGCGGCGCACGGGAGACGCCCCCCGCGCCTGAGGGACGCGGGGGGCGTCTCGTCAGCGGATCAGGAGGCCGCCGCCACGGCGTACGCGCTCTGCGCCACCGAGCCGTAATACGGACCGAACATCACGTTCGGGATGTTGTTGTACCCGAAGCTGTTCAGGGAGTTCTGCGCTCCCGAGCCGAGGAACCACGGTCCGCCCGACGAGCCTCCGGTCATGTCGCAGGGGATGCCCTGCGACTGCGTCTGGCCGTACGGGTCGGGGCTGGCGGTGCCGGCGCACGACTTCAGCGTCTGCCCGTCGAACGGCGCGGCCGCCGGGTAGCCGAACGCCTCGTACGAGAGTCCGCGCGCCTGGTTGAACGCCACCGCCGAGGCACCGACGGCCTGCGCGAGGGTGAGCCCGTTCAGCGGAGCCACCTTCACGAACGCGGTGTCGTACGTGATGTCTCCGCCCTTGGTCCACTGGGTCGGCGCCGAGAATGACGTGGCGGCCCACTGGCCGTAAGGCGCCGCACCATTCTCGTAGGCGGGCACGAAGATCCAGCGGCTGGCGTACTTGCCCTTGCCGCCGTGCACGCAGTGACCGGCCGTCGAGACGACGCTGCCGTTGGTCGCGCTGACGGAGTTCGCGGAGCACACGTAATTGCGGCCGCTCAGGGTGAAGAACACCTTGCCGATGTGCGAGACCGGTGCCTCGGACGCCGCGTTCAGGTCCACCTCCGGCGCCGGGACGGGCTTGCCGTACGTGACCGGGTCGCCCTTGGCGACCTCGCTCGCCGGCGTCGACGCGACGCGGTCGGCGACGAGCACGTCGGCGGGCTCGGCCGAGCGCATGCGGTCGGCCGTCCAGTACTGGGCCGCGGTCGACGACTCGGCGGCGGGCACCGAGGCGTGGTCGACGCCCGGCGACCCCGGCGGCGGGGCGGCGACGGCCGCGGTCGGGGCGGCGAGCAGCCCGCACGCGACGAGCGCAGCGCCGGCGAGCCCGGCGCGGAGTGAGGTGAGTTTCATGGACGATTCGTCCTCTCTGGTGCCGGCGGCCCGATCCCCCCATGTTCCGGTTGCACCGGGGCCGCGGTGAACGGAATGCCCGAGAGCGTGTCACACGTCCCCCGTTCGGGGGGAGGGTCCTGACCGGAGTTCGTGGACATCGACGAACATCGGAGCGGAACCGAAGAATCCGCCCTGCCACGTCGGTCGACGGGATATGCTTCCCGGGTTCGCGCCGGTATCCTCCCGGGGCGGCCCCGCGCTCAGCTGAGCATCGGGCCTCCCTCAGGCGGCTCACACGCGCACGTGTGGGAGGATGGATCGTCCAGCTCGGACGCACTCACCACACCCCCCGAGGAGCCATCGCTCGCATGTGCGGCATCGTCGGCATCGTCTCCACCGAGCCCGTCAACCAGCAGATCTACGACAGCCTCCTCCTGTTGCAGCACCGCGGCCAGGACTCCACCGGCATCGCGACCGCCGACGGCCCCGTATTCCACATGGCGAAGGCGCGCGGGCAGGTGCGCGAGGCCTTCCGCACCCGCGACATGCGCTCGCTGCTCGGCAACATCGGCCTCGGCCACGTGCGCTACACCACGAAGGGCGCCGCCGAACGCGAGGAGGAGGCGCAGCCGTTCTACGTGAACGCGCCGTACGGCATCATCCTCGTGCACAACGGCAACCTCACGAACACCCGCGAGCTCTCGGGCGACCTGTTCTCCATCGACCGCAGGCACGTCAACTCCACGAGCGACACCGAGATGCTGCTCAACGTGCTCGCCACCGAGCTGCAGGGGCAGATCACGGGCCTCGAGCTCGACCCCGACCAGGTGTTCCGCGCGGTCGAGCTCGTGCACGAGCGCGTCGAGGGCTCCTACGCCGTCATCTCCCTCATCGCCGGCTACGGGCTCCTCGCGTTCCGCGACCCGTACGGCATCCGCCCGCTGATCCTCGGCAAGCGCGTGACCGAGTCCGGCAAGGACGAGTGGATCGTGGCATCCGAGTCGCTCGTGCTCGAGAACGGCGACTACGAGATCGTGCGCGACGTCGACCCCGGCGAGGCGATCTTCATCACGCTCGACGGCGAGATGATCTCGCGCCAGTGCGCACCGAACCCCCGGCTCGTGCCGTGCTCGTTCGAGTACGTCTACCTCGCCCGTCCCGACTCCGTGATGAACGGCATCTCGGTCTACGAGGCCCGCCTGCGCATGGGCGACCGGCTGGCGACGACCATCGAGACCCACATGGACAAGGGCGACATCGACGTCGTCATGCCGATCCCCGACTCATCGCGGCCCGCCGCGATGCAGGTGGCCCAGAAGCTCGGCATCGAGTACCGCGAGGGCTTCTACAAGAACCGCTACGTGGGCCGCACGTTCATCATGCCCGGGCAGGCGCAGCGCCGCCGCTCGGTGCGCCAGAAGCTCAACGCGATGGGCACCGAGTTCAAGGGCAAGAACGTCCTCATCGTCGACGACTCGATCGTGCGCGGCACGACCTCGAAGGAGATCGTCGAGATGGCGCGTGCCGCCGGCGCCAACAAGGTCACGTTCACGTCGGCCGCTCCCCCGGTGCGCTTCCCGCACGTCTACGGCATCAACATGCCGAGCCGGCGGGAGCTCGTCGCGCACGGCCGCAAGATCCCCGAGATCGCCCGCGAGCTCGACGCCGACCACATGATCTACCAGGAGGTCGTCGACCTGCAGGCGGCGATCACCCAGGGCACGTCGATCGAACAGCTCGACATGTCGTGCTTCACGGGCGACTACGTCACGGGCACGGTCACCGAGGAGTACCTCGAGTGGGTGGAGAAGACCCAGCTCAGCTGAGCGCCGTCGCGGCGTCGGCGGCCTGCGCCAGACTGGCGCCATGGGGTTCACTCGCCGCGGCAGCGTCCGCACGTCCGTGCTCGAGATCGCCTACGAGGAGGCGGGGCCGGCCGACGGCCGGGTCGCGGTGCTGTCGCACGGATTCCCCTACGACGTGCGGGCGTACGACGAGGTCGCCGATGTGCTCGCGGCATCCGGCATGCGCGTGATCGCGCCGTACCTGCGCGGCTACGGCCCGACCCGGTTCACGGATGCCTCGACGATGCGCTCGGGTGAGCAGGCCGCGCTCGCACAGGACCTGCTCGACCTCCTCGACGCCCTCGGCATCGACCGCGCCGTCGTCGGCGGCTACGACTGGGGCGGACGAGCCGCGTGCATCGTCGCCGCGCTGCATCCGTCGCGGGTGAGCGGACTCGTCACCGTCGGCGGGTACAACATCTTCGACCCCGCCTTCGCGCAGGAGCCCGACGCGTCCCGAGTGGGAGCGCACGTACTGGTACAAGTACTACTTCCACTCCGAGGCCGGCCGGCGCGGGCTCGAGCGCTACCGGCACGAGCTGTGCGAGCTGCTGTGGACGACGTGGTCGCCCGAGTGGGCGGATGCCGCGACGGCCTACGCGGCGAGCGCCCCGAGCCTCGACAACCCCGACTTCGTCGACGTCGTGATCCACTCGTACCGGCACCGCTCGGCGCTCGTCGCCGGCGATCCGCGCTACGCCGCGATCGAGGAGGCCCTCGCCGCCCAGCCGCCGATCTCCGTGCCCACCGTCGTGCTCGAGAGCGGCGCCGACGGGCTCGGCGGTCCGAGCGGTGCGGAGGACCGCGACCGGTTCACCGGACCGTACGCGTTCCGGGAGCTCGCCGGCATCGGCCACGACCTGCCGCAGGAGGCGCCGCGCGAGTTCGCCGAGGCGGTGCTGAGCCTGCGCTGAGCGGAGACGCCGGGATTCGCTACTCGTCGACGCGGTGCGTCGACTCGTGCACGACCAGCACCGACTTCGCCCGCTTGGCGGAGCCGCGGTCGATGAGGAGTGCGACGACGGCGCCGAGGGCGGCGCCGATCGTGGCGCACAGCAGCAGCAGGAAGCCGAAGACCTGTCCGCGGTCGAACCCGAGCTCGAGCCCGGGCTGCGCCGGCTGACCCGAGAACGCGAAGGTGAGGATGAGCGCGACGACCGCGCCGACGAGGGCGCCGAGCGTGATGAACCGTCCGTAGCGGGGTGCGCGGCGCACGGTGACGACATCGTCCGAGACGTCGGTCTCGACGGGCTCGTCGATCTCGATGCGCTCGACGCGCCGGGCCGACTCGTCGCCCTCGGCGACCTCCACGGGGTCGACGCGCTCGACGTCGTCGCCTGCCGCCGCCTGATGCTCGGGATCGTGCGGCTGGGGGGTGCTCTGGGGGTCGCTCACCCCTCCATTGTCCCGCACCCGCACCGGGCGGCGCGCGCGCTCAGGGAACGTGCAGTACCGGGAGGTGCCCGCGCAGGTCGGCGCGCTGGCCCGAGGCGTGCACCCGGCCGGCAGCGCGGGCGTCGTCCCACGTGAGCCCTCCGGTCGCGAGGGCGAGCCAGGTCGCGGCATCCGTCTCGATCACGTTGGGCGGCGTGCCCCGCGTGTGCCTGGGACCCTCGACGCACTGCACCGCCGCATACGGCGGCACCCGCACCTCGACCGTACCGCCCGGCGCCTGCTCGGCGAGGAGCTGCAGCGTGTAGCGGACCGCGAGCGCGAGGGTCGTGCGATCGACGGATGCCGCGAGCGAGCGCCCGTCGGCCCCGCCCTCGATGCCCGCCGCGATGCGCCCGACCGTCGTGACCGCGGCCGAACCCAGCTCGTCGTCGATCCGTGCGCGCGCCATGCGCTCCATCCTCCCGCAGTGCGGGAGGATGGCGCGGCCCCGCATCGATGAATCTCGCCGTCAGGCGCGCGGAGCCTTCGGCCCCAGCGACCGGATCGCGCGCAGCCCCACGATCGAGACCGGCACGAGCGCCGCGTGGCACAGCGCCAGCGCGACCTTGCTCGCCGTGTCGTGATCGCTGGGCAGGATCATCGGGAGGATCGACCCCAGTTCGAGCACGGGTGCGACGATCAGGGCGGCGGGGATGACCCACCGCCACCACAGCGACAGGGTCGCCGCGATCGACATCCCGACGGTGAGCGGCAATGCGGTGAACCCGATGAGGGTGATCGCGTCGACTTCCGCCGGCTGCCCCGCGGCGGTGAACGTGTACGTGGCTCCTGCGACGCGGCCGAGCGAGTAGATGAGCAGGTTGACCAGCACGGCAGCCACAACCGTCGCGGCGACGATCCCCGGGCGGCCGAGCCTCCGTGCGAGCGACCTGCGGTGCCCTTCGCCGACGGATGACCGGGCGACGCGGTCGAGAGCGGTGTCCTTGTTCATGGCAATCCCTCCGACGTCTCTGCACTGAACCATTTCAGTTCAGTATCTCATACTGAACCGAATAGTTCAATGATTCCCCCCGGTCGACTCCGAGCCCTGCTGTCGTGCGCTGCGAAACGAAGCGCCGTCGGCTCAGGGAATGGACAGCACCGGCAGGTGCCCGGTGAGGTCGGCGTGATCTCCCGACTGCTCCGTACGAGGCCGCGCGCTCGGGCGTCGGCCCAGCGCAGGTCGCCCGTGGCGAGCTGAGCCAGGTGGCGGCATCCGTCTCGATGAGGTCGGGCTCCCGGTCCCCGGCGTGGAACGGGTCGTCGATGCACCGAATCGAACCGTAGGGCGGAATGCGCACCTCGACGGCGTTTCCGGGCGACTGCTCGCCGAGCAGCTGGAGGGTGTAGCCGACCGCCGTCGCGACCGTGGCCCGGTCGACCGGCACCGCGGGCACGCCCTGGCCCGGGTCCACCCGCGTCCTCGGCTCCTCATGGCCGATGGGGGAGTTCTGGATCCAGCCGGGATCGAGAACGCCGCGGCGGTCGCCGACGTCGGCCACTCCGACATTGCCGACGCCCGCCGCTCGCACGGTGGCCAGCGCAGCCCGCCCGGCTCTCGTCATCGATGCGTGCAGTGTCCATGGTCCATCCTCCGACCTGACTCCGGATACGTCGCCCCGAATGCGTGAGCGCTTGCATCGTACTCCGCGCTCACACGTTGCCAGGGGCCGTCACACGGGGCCGCGGCCCCGGGCGGCCCGAGTCCCATCCGGTAGCCTGAACCGGTGAGAATCCTCGTCCTCGGCTCGGGCGCGCGCGAGCACGCCATCATCCTCGCGCTCCTCGACGAGGAGGCCGGCCACGAGATCATCGCAGCGCCCGGCAACGCCGGCATCGCGGCATCCGCCACCTCGTCGGCCCGCGGCAGCGTGACCACGATCGCCCTCGACCCGACCGACCCCGTCATCGTGGCCGACTACGCGATCGACAACGACATCGAGCTCGTCGTGATCGGCCCCGAGGCGCCGCTCGTGGCCGGGGTGGCCGACGCGCTGCGCACCCGCGGCATCGCCGTGTTCGGGCCCGGCAAGGCGGCCGCGGCGCTCGAGGGCTCGAAGACGTTCGCGAAGCGCATCATGGAGGCCGCCGGCGTGCCGACCGGCCGCGCGACCCTCGCCCAGACCCTCGCCGAGGTCGAGGCGACGCTCGACGAGTTCGGCGACCCCTACGTGGTGAAGGCCGACGGGCTCGCCGCCGGCAAGGGCGTGCTCGTGACCACCGACCGCGACGCCGCGCTCGCCCATGCCGAGCACTACCTGCAGCAGGGCCCGGTGCTCGTCGAGGAGTTCCTCGACGGGCAGGAGGTCTCGCTCTTCCTGCTCTCCGACGGCACGAACGTGCTGCCGCTCTCGCCCGCCCAGGACTACAAGCGCCTCCGCGACGGCGACCAGGGCCCGAACACCGGCGGCATGGGCGCCTACTCGCCGCTGCCGTGGCTCGACGGCGACTTCGGCAGCGAGCGGAAGTTCGTCGACGAGGTCATCGAGACCATCGCGCTGCCCACCATCCGGCAGCTCGCGGCCGAGCAGACCCCGTTCATCGGGCTGCTCTACGCGGGCCTCATCCTCACGCCGCGCGGCATCCGCGTCATCGAGTTCAACGCCCGATTCGGCGACCCCGAGACGCAGGCGGTGCTCCCCCGGCTCGTCACGCCGCTGTCGGGGCTGCTCTTCGCCGCGGCGACGGGCGGGCTCGGCGCGCAGCCCCGTCCCGAGTTCCGGCCGGATGCCGCCGTCACGGTGGTGCTCGCGAGCGAGGGGTATCCCGAGGCCCCCGAGACCGGCCGGCGGATCGAGGGGCTCGACGCCGCGGCATCCGTGCCCGGCGTGCACGTCGCGCACGCCGCCACCGCCATCGGAGCGACCGACGACGCCGGATCGGCCCCGCTCATCGCCACCGGCGGACGCGTGCTCAACGTCGTCGCGCTCGGATCCGACTTCGCCGAGGCGCGCCGCCGCGCCTACGAGGCGCTCGGGCACCTGCGCCTCGAGGGCGGGCAGTACCGCACCGACATCGCCGCGCGCGTCGCGGAGTGAGGCGAGTCAGGACCATCATGAGCGACGCAGTCGAACTGCCCGGCTGGACGCACGTCTACTCGGGCAAGGTGCGCGACCTGTACGTGCCGACGGCCGCGCTCGACGACGACGACACCTGGACGGGCGACCCCCTGCGCCTCTCGCGGGTGGTGCTCGTGGTCGCCAGCGACCGGGTGAGCGCGTACGACCGCGTGCTCGAGCCCGCCATCCCGGGCAAGGGCGCCATGCTCACGACGCTCACGCGCTGGTGGTTCGACCAGCTGCCCGAGGTCCCGAACCACCTCGCCTACGCCGAGGACGACCGCCTCGTCGTGCCCGCGATCCCCGATGCCGTCGCCGACCGGGCGACGCTCTGCCGCACGCTCGACATGTTCCCGATCGAGTGCGTGGTGCGCGGCTTCCTCACGGGCGGCGGCTGGAAGGAGTACGAGGCCACCGGGCGCGATCGGCGGCATCCCCCTGCCCGAGGGCCTGCAGAACGGCGACCGGCTGCCCGTGCCGATCTACACGCCCGCATGGAAGGCGCCGATGGGCGAGCACGACGAGAACGTCTCGTACGAGCGCACCGTCGAGCTCGTGGGCGAGACCGTGGCCGAGCAGCTGCGCGAGCTGTCGCTCGAGATCTTCGAGCACGCCTCGGTCATCGCCGAGACCCGCGGGCTCATCCTGGCCGACACGAAGTTCGAGTTCGGCGCCGACCGCGACATCGGCATCGTCACGCTCGCCGACGAGGTGCTCACGAGCGACTCCAGCCGGTACTGGGATGCCGAGGCCTACCTGACCGGCGCGACGCCCGAGCAGCGCATGGCGAGCTTCGACAAGCAGATCGTGCGCGACTGGCTCGCCGCCAACTGGGACCAGGGCGCGTTCGAGGCGCCGCCCGACGCTGCCGCACGAGATCGTCGAGCGCACGGCGGAGCGGTACCGTGCGCTGCTCGATCGGCTCACCACCGGCGCCTGAGCACCGGGGCCTCAGTACCGGCTTCCGCACGGGCCGAGCCTCGCGAACCCCTCGCCGCCGGCCTGTCGATCGCGGCGGCATCCGTTCGTCGTCCCTGTGACGGCGCCGCACGGGCGCCAGGGGAGGTCGGATGCCACGCACCGAGCAGTCAGCCGAGACCGCGGTCGATTCCGCCGAGGTCGCCTGGCTCGTCAGCAAGCGGGCGGCGGCCATCCGCTCGCGCGACGCGGAGTACCTCGCGTCGCGCTACGCGCCGGGGGCCCTCACCTTCGGCGCGGCCCCGCCGCTGAGCGCCTTCGCCGGCGAGGCGCATCGCGTCGAGTGGCTCCGCGCGTGGTTCGACCGGTTCCGCGGGCGCATCGAGCACCGCGTGCTCGAGCTCACCGTGAGCGTCGGCGACGACCTGGCGTTCTGCCACAGCCACGACGTGCTCTCGGTCCGGCCCGTGCACGGTCGGCGTCGCGAGGTGCGGTTCGAGACGACGCTCGGGCTGGCGCGCGTGGGCGGCGTGTGGCTCGTGGAATCGGAGCGAGTGGCCGTGACGGGCTAGCCCCGCCGCGGCATCCGCTCGGCTAGGACGCGATGGCCTTGGCGATCTTGTCGCCGCCCTCGTTGATCGCCTTCTCGAGCTCCGCGTAGTCGTCGCGGTCGATGGCCTTGTCGACCTTCTTGACGGCCTTGTCGAGGGCGGCGTCGATGCGGTCGAGGTAGCGGTCGTCGATCACGGCCACGATGGCGGACGAGCCCTTCGGCAGGTACTCCTCGAGCTCGATGCCCATCTTCTTCTCCTCGTGCTTCTTCGCCAGCTTGCCGGCGATCGCACCGACGCCCGCACCGACGGCGGTCGCCGCGAGCAGCGGCGGGGCGAAGAGCCCGAGCACGAGCCCCGCGGCGCCGCCGATCCATGCGCCGGCACGCGACCTGCCCCGTGCCGTGCTCGTCGACGGCGACCCTGCCGTCATCGTCGCGATGCATCACGACCGACGACACGACCTCGAGGTCGGACGACCCCTCGGCGGCCTTGAGGGACTTGTAGTCCTCGGTGGCTGTAGCGGTGTCGTCATACGTCGCCACGTACAGCACCAGGTTGTCCATTCCCATGAGTCGTTCCCCTCGCCGAGCGCTCCCTGCTACCCCCGGGAGCTGTTGATGACTCCACGATAGGGAGCGCGGCAGGGCACCTCAAGGCTCGCATCGTGGCCGTCGCGGAATACGCTCCGCGAACGAGGGGTTATCATTAGTTGTGACTACAACCAATGCGCACCCGCAGGGCGGCCTGCTCGCCGCCGACACCGGCATGGGCGCCGTGACCCTGCGCGTCGGCGACCTCGACGGCATGATCCGCTACTACCGCGACGGCGTGACCCTCGAGCTGCTCCGCCATGACGGCCCGGTCGCCGTGCTCGGACGCGGCACGACGCCCGTCGTGATCCTCGAGCACGCGCCCGAGCTGCGGCACGCGTCGCCCCGCGATGCCGGTCTCTACCACACGGCGATCCTCTTCGACTCGCGCGAGGCGCTCGCGACCGCCATCTACTCCGTCGCGGCCAAGTACCCGGGCACCTTCACGGGCAGCGCCGACCACCTCGTGAGCGAGGCCTTCTACTTCACCGACCCCGAGGGCAACGGCGTCGAGCTCTACTTCGACCGCGACCGCTCCACCTGGAGCTGGACCCACGGCCAGATCGAGATGGCCACGATCTTCCTCGACCCGAACGGGTACCTGCGCGACCACCTCACCGAGGGCGCAGCGGATGCCGCGGCGGCGGGCCTGGGCGTCGGCGACGCCGTGGTCGGCCACGTGCACCTCTCGGTCGGCGACATCGCGAGCGCGCGGGAGTTCTACGTCGACCGGCTCGGCTTCGAGACGACCGCGAGCCTCGGCGGCTCGGCCCTGTTCGTCTCGGCGGGCGGCTACCACCACCACATGGCCATGAACACGTGGAACAGCGCGCGGCGCCGGCAGGCGCCGCCTCGCCCTGGGCCTCGGCAAGGTCGAGATCGTCGTGCCCGGCGCCGACGACCTCGGCGAGCTCGGCGAGCGGATGTCGCACCACGGCGTCGCGACCCGCGACGACGGGCGCACGCTCGCGTTCGACGACCCGTGGTCGAACCTCGTCGAGGTGCGCGCCGCCGAGGCATCCGGCGACTGACGCCGACGAGATGACGCGAATCGACCCCCGCACGACGGCGAGGGTCGATTCGCGTCATCTCGAGCGCGGGCGCGCCGCGGTCAGTCGCGAGCGCCGGCTGCGGCCCCTTGGCGTGCGACATGTCGTGGAACTCGTCGAAGTCCTGTCCGGTTCCGGGAAGCGGCGTGAGGTCGGGTCGCGCCCGCAGCCCGTCGAGCACGATCGTGAGCTGCCGTCGCCAGTAGGGCAGGTACGCGCCGCCGTACTGGCCGACGGAACCGAGCATGTCGACGAGCACGCTCAGGTCGACGCCGGTGACGTCCTGCCGCAGCGCGCCCTCGGCCTGGGCACGCGCCACGAGCCCGTCGATCGCGTCGGCGAACTCGGCGCCCGGACGATACGTCGGGTCGAGCTCGGCGACGCGCCGCATGACGGCCGGCAGGTACGGCGATTCGGCCACCCACGAGGCCGAGGCGCTCGAGGTAGAGCTCGACCGAGCGCCATCCGGTCTCGGCGCCGAGGATCTCGGCGGCGAACTCGTGCAGGTCGGCGACCGCGGTGTCGTAGAGCTCGCGCACCAGCGCGTCGCGGGTGGGGAAGTGGCGGTAGACCGTGCCCGCGCCGACGCCCGCCCGCACGGCCAGCTCGTCGAGGGGCGCGTCGATGCCGCGCTCGGTGAACAGCACCCTCGCCTCGACGAGGAGCCGCTCGTGGTTGCGCCGCGCATCGCGACGCGGCGATGCGTTCGGGTTCACGAGTTCACTGTACGCCCGATGTCCGGTATGATTCGGAGAGTCGCCTCCGCTTGTATCGAACGGGGGCGGACGGCCCTCTTGGGGGAGAGGGATGCGGTGCGGCGGGCGACAGCCGGTCTGACCGGCGGGGGACGCCCGCCGCGCCCGATCCGTCCGCCATCCGCGTCCGCCCACCGTCCCGCACGTCCCCCCGGGCGGGGCGGAACGGAGGCGCGCGGCTAGGCTGACCTCGTGGCCGAACCCGTCGAAACCGAGCAGCCCGTCGCGGACAACACCCGCCGATCGAGGCATCCGTCGTCACCGACTTCAGCGACCGCATGAGCTACGGCGGCTACCTCGACCTGCCGACGCTGCTCGTCGGCGCAGCGGCCGATCTCAGCGGCCCGAGCATCACGACGAGCTGCTGTTCATCATCCAGCACCAGACCACCGAGCTGTGGCTGAAGCTCGTGCTGCACGAGCTCGAGGCCGCGTGCCGACCTGCTGCGCGACGACGAGCTCGCACCGGCGCTGAAGTGCGTCGCGCGCGTGAAGCACATCCAGAAGACGCTCACCGAGCAGTGGTCGGTGCTCGCGACGCTCACGCCCACCGAGTACGCGCAGTTCCGCGGCGTGCTCGGCAACGCGAGCGGGTTCCAGTCCTACCAGTACCGCGCCGTCGAGTTCATGCTCGGCAACAAGAACGCGAAGATGCTGCGGGTCTTCGAGTCGGATCCCGCGGCGCACCGCGATCCTGCGCCGCGCGCTCGAGTCGCCGAGCCTCTACGACGAGTTCCTGCGCCTGCTCGCCCGCGCCGGCTACCCGATCCCCGGCGTCGGTGCTCGAGCGCGACGTCACGCAGGCGTGGACGTTCCAGCCCGAGCTCGTGCCGGTGTTCGCCGTCGATCTACGCCGACCCCGACGCGCACTGGGCGGCGTACGAGACCTGCGAGGAGCTCGTCGACCTCGAGGACAACTTCCAGCTCTGGCGGTTCCGGCACCTGAAGACCGTCGAGCGCATCATCGGCTCGAAGACCGGCACCGGCGGGTCGAGCGGCGCGCCGTTCCTGCAGCGCGCGCTCGAGCTCACGTTCTTCCCCGAGCTGTACGCCGTGCGCACCGAGATCCCGGGCTGACGGATGTCGCACGCCGACCCGACGTCCGAGTCCCGAGGACCCTGGGCCGCCGTCGGCCTGTCCCGTCGGTCGACCTCGGTCCGCTCGCCGTCGCCGTGCGCGTCCTGAACGGCGATCACGCCGGCGAGCTCGGCACGATGCTGCCGCCGCTCATCGACCACCACGTGCACCTCATGATCGTCGGCGTCGACGCCCTCGCCGACAGCGGCATCGCCGGCATCGTCGACCTCGGCGCGCCGCTCGACCTCGTCGCCGCCCGGCGCCACCGGACGGACTGCCGCGAGCCGACTTCGCCGGCACCTTCCTCACCGCACCGCGGCGGCTACCCGGTCGGGCGCCGTGGGCACCGGCCGAGATGCGCGCGCGAGATCGACCCGACGCGGCGACGGCCGCCCGGCGCTGCCGCGGCGGCGCCGAGACGGCGGTGAGCGAGCAGCAGGCGTTCGGGGCATCCGTCATCAAGGTCGCCCTCAATGCCGACGTCGGGCCCGTCTTCGATCGCGGCACGCTCGACGCCGATCGTCGCGCGCGGCGCACGGCCGCGGCCTGCCCGTGGTCGCCCACGTCGAGGGCGACGGGATGACGCGCCTCGCGGTCGAGGCGGGTGTCGACGCACTCGCGCACACGCCGTTCACCGAGCTGGTCGACGACGTGCTCATCGCCCGGGCGGTGGCGATCGGGCAGCGCTGGATCTCCACGCTCTTCGTGACCGGCTACGGCACGACCGACGCCCGACGCCGACCGCGCGCTCGACAACCTGCGCCGCTTCCGCGACGCGGGCGGTCGGGTGCTCTACGGCACCGACCTCGGCAACGGCGACCAGCCGCTCGGCGTCAACCCGGCGAGCTCGCGCTGCTCGCCGCGGCGGGCCTCGGCGCACCCGATCTGATCGCGGCGATCACCGACCCGTGGCCGCGGCCGAGCCGCGCCGAGGGCATCGCGACCTTCGTGCCCGGGCCGCCGCCCGCGACCCTCGACGACCTGCCCGACTGGCTCGCGACCGCGTGCGTCGTGCCCACCGAAGACCTGGAGGCCCTGTGACCCTCGACCCGCACCTCGCGTTCGCCCGCGGCGATGGACCGCGCCGACGGCCCTCGCCCACTACCGCAAGCGTTCGTCGGGCGCCGAGACCGACCTCGTCTACTTCGACGGCAACTCGCTCGGCCGCCCGCCGCGTGTCGGCGATCGAGCGCGTCGAGCGGTTCCTGCGCGAGGACTGGGGCGGGCGGCTCATCCGCGGGTGGGACGAGTCGTGGATGCAGCTGCCCTTCGAGATCGGCGACCGCATCGGCCGCGCCGCGATCGGGGCCAAGGCCGGGCAGACGGTCATCGGCGACTCGACCACGGTGCTGCTCTACAAGCTCGCCCGCGCCGCCGTCGACGCGCAGCTCGCCGCGCGACCCGGCGCGCCGCGAGATCGTGGTCGACAGCGACAACTTCCCCACCGACCGCTACGTGCTCGAGGGCATCGCCGCGCGAGCGCGGCATGACGCTGCGCTGGATCGAGGTCGACACCGTCGTCGGGCGTGACGCCCGAGCAGCTCGCCGAGGCCGTCGGCCCCGAGACCGCGCTCGTCGTGGTGAGCCACGTCGCCTACCGCTCGGCGTACCTCGCCGAGGCGCACGAGCTCACGCGCATCGCGCACGACGCCGGCGCGCTCATCCTCTGGGACCTCTGCCACTCCGCGGGCTCGGTGCCGGTGAGGCCGACCTCTGGGGCTTCGACCTCGCCGTCGGCTGCACCTACAAGTACCTGAACGGCGGGCCGGGCTCGCCCGCCTTCGCCTACGTGCGCGACGACCTCCAGGGCGTCGCTGAACCAGCCGATCCAGGGCTGGATGGGCACGGCCGACGTGTTCGCGATGGGGCCCGACTACGGCCCGGCCGACGGCATCCGCCGGTTCCTCTGCGGCACGCCGCCGATCGTCGGCATGCTCGCGATGGAGGAGACGCTCGCGATGATCGAGGAGGCCGGCATCGCCGCGATCCGCGCGAAGTCGGTGGCGCTCACGTCGTTCGCGATCACGGTCGCCGACGAGTTGCTCGCCCCGCTCGGCGTCGACGCTCGCCTCGCCCCGCGACCCCGAGGCAGCGCGGCGGTCACGTGACGCTGCAGCACCCCGCGATGCGCGAGGTCACGGCGCGGCTCTGGCAGCAGGACGTGATCCCCGACTACCGCGACCCCGGCGGCCTGCGCCTCGGGCTCTCCCCGCTCTCGACGAGCTTCGAAGAGGTGCACCACGGGCTCGCGGCCACGCGCGACACGCTGAAGACGGTGCTCACCGAGCGGGCCGGGCTGGCGTAGCCGTACCGGCCGCCGCGGCATCCGCTCGCGACCGGCGGTCGCCGATGACCACCGCGAGGATCACCGCGATCGCCAGCCCCGCCTCGCCGACGCCGCTGAGCCAGAGCGCCGGCTCCGTGATGACGAGGACGATCCCGAGGACGACGTGCATCGCGGAGATGGTGAGCACGATCGCCCGGCCGGCCGCGACCTGCGATCGATGGACGAGCACGACGCCGACGATGAGCGCAAGACCCATGAGCATGTTGTAGACGCCGACGTTCACGGTCCAGAGCCCGACGGCGTCGTACTCGTCGGGTTCGATGAGGAAGATCCCGTAGAGCCCGGGGCTGCGGTAGAAGAACGACTCCAGGACGCCGACCGCGATGAGCGTCAGCGCTTCGAGGACGGCGAGTACCTGTGCGACCGTGTTCATGGGGCACATTCTGGCCCGGTCGCGGCACGACCGCATCGGTGCATGCGCTGATCACTCGGCGCGCGACCCGGATCTCGCGCGAGAGCGACCCGGTGCCGCCATGTGCCGGTGGGCGGGCCGTCGCGTAGCACCGGATTCGCGGCATTGGCAACCCCGAGCGACCTTTCGGCCGGCTTCAGGGCGGCGGACGTACGATGACCGGATCGCACGACGAAAGGTGGAACCATGACTGACACGGACCGCAACATCGCCGAGGCGACCGAGGCGGCACGCAAGGCCGCAGACCGCGCGGCCGGCACGACCGCGGACGCGGCGGAGGACATCGCCGACGCGGTGAGCGGAGCGACTCGAGACGCCGCCGACACCGCCGCCGACGCCAAGGAGCAGGTGGCCGAGCGCCGTCAACGACGCGATCGACAGCGCCCGCGCGACGGCAGCCGACGCCGCCGAGACGATCGCCGCGAAGGCCAAGGATGCGGCGGACACCGTCACCGCCCAGGCCAAGGACGCGGCCGACGCCGCGGCAGCGCAGGCGAAGGAGGCGTTGGCGAACGCGAAGAGCGCCGCCGACGACGGCGTCACGCTACGTGCAGGCGCGCTACCGCGAGAACCCGGTGCTCGTCATCGGCGTCGCGATCGCCGCGCTCGTCGCCGTCGGCGTGGTCGTCAGGTCGATCTTCCGACGCTGACCCGGCGGACTCACGCGGCGGCATCCGCCGTGAGCGCTGGCCGGATGCCGCGCGTGCCGCTGTGCGCACGGAGGCGCCCATGGGTGACCGGCTCACGCCGTGACGCCCGACAGCCGACGGCGCGACCGCGCGATCATGGCCGCCACGAGGTGCGGGTGCACCACGCGGACCGGCAGGAACCAGAACCGCCCGAGCCCCTTGAGCCGCACGGCGGTGACGACGCGCACGATTCCGTGCTGCTCGTCGACGCCCACGCCGACGCGCAGGTCGAGATGCCGCTGGTCGACGGCGAGCAGCGCCTCGTCGCCCTGCACGCACCGCACGGTGAAGCGGTCGCGCGGCGCCCGCTTGATGCCGACGAGCGGACCGAGCGACTGGCGGAGGAGCACGAGCGCGACGAGCCAGGGCGGCAGCGAGCGCAGCGAGAAGAGGCTGCGCGCCCAGGCCGCCGGATCGGCCGTGGCATGCGCGGGCAGCACGCCGACCGCGACGTCGGCGTAGTCGGGGTCGGCGATCTCGTCGAACGCCATCGACCAGAAGACGGGTGTGTGCATGATTCCTCCATACGGGGGCGTATGGAAGAATATACGGTACCGTACGGTCATGGCAAGCTTCACGGCCGACGACTGGATCGACGCGGCGTACCGCCGCTTCAACGACGCCGGCCTCTCGGCCGTGCGCGTCGAGGCGATCGCCCGCGACCTCGGCGCGACGAAGGGCTCGTTCTACTGGCACTTCGCCGACCGCGGCGCGCTCGTCGACGCCGTCATGGCGCGCTGGGAGCAGACCGAGACCGACCGGGTCATCGAGCTGGTCGAGCGGGCCGACGCCCCGAGGACCGACTCCAGCGTGCTCTACGACGCGATCGTCGAGCGCATGGTCGAGCGCGGCGGCGAGCGCACCCTCTACGTCGACGCCCGCCGCGAGGGGGTCGACGAGGTCGTCGCGCGGGTCACCGAGCGGCGGGTCGCGTTCGTCGCCGCCCTCGTGGAGGACGCCGGGTTCGACGCCGCCGAGGCGCGGCGGCGCGGGGCATCCGCCGTGGCATCCGTGATCGGGTTCCAGCAGCTCGCGGCCGGCGGCTGGCGCGCGGGCCCCGGCATCGAGACGCACGACCTCACGGCCACCCTGCTGCACATGACGCTGAGCCCCGACCGCCCCCGATAGAATCGAGGCATCCACACCCTCGACACCGGACGGAGAACCGCGGTGCCCACCATCGTCGTCGACGTGATGCCCAAGGCCGAACTGCTCGACCCCCAGGGCAAGGCCGTCGCCGGCGCCCTCGCCCGCACCGGCCACTCCGGATTCACCGGCGTGCGCATCGGCAAGCGCTTCGAGCTCACCGTCGACGGACCCGTCGACGACGCGCTCAAGGCGAGCGTGCAGCAGATCGCCGAGGAGATCCTCTCCAACTCGGTCATCGAGGACGTCGTGGGCATCCACTACGAGCTGTCCAACGCCGAGCTCGCCGAAGAGGCCTCGCACGCGGCATCCGAGCACGCCGACGAGGGCTACGTCGCCCCCGCCGGCGAGACGCACTGAGGCCGGCTGGCATGCGCATCGGCGTCATCACCTTCCCCGGCTCGCTCGACGACCGCGACGCGCAGCGCGCCGTGCGGCTCGCGGGCGCCGAGCCCGTCGCCCTCTGGCACGGCTCGCACGACCTCGAGGGCGTCGACGCGCTCATCCTGCCCGGCGGCTTCAGCTACGGCGACTACCTGCGCTGCGGCGCGATCGCCTCGCTCAGCCCGATCATGACCGAGGTCGTGGATGCCGCGAACCGCGGGCATGCCCGTGCTCGGCATCTGCAACGGCTTCCAGATGCTCACCGAGGCGCACCTGCTCGAGGGCGGCCTCATCCGCAACGACCACGGCTCGTTCATCTGCCGCGACCAGGTGCTGCGCGTCGAGAACACGTCGACCGACTGGACGAGCGGATTCGACGCCGGCCAGGAGATCACCATCCCGCTGAAGAACGGCGAGGGCGGCTTCATCGCCGACGACGACACGCTCGACCGCCTCGAGGGCGAGGGCCGCGTGGTCTTCCGCTACGTCGACGTGAACCCGAACGGCTCGCTGCGCGACATCGCCGGCATCTCGAACGCGCGCGGCAACGTCGTGGGCCTCATGCCGCACCCCGAGCACGCGGTCGAGCCCGGCTTCGGCCCCGACACCGCCGCCGCCATGCGCTCGGGCGTCGACGGCCTCGGCTTCTTCACGAGCGTCGTGCAGCGCGCCCTCGTCGAGGCGTAGCCGGCAGCCGCGCACTGCTCGACGCGTGCGGCGCCGATTCCGAGCGGATTCATCGGCTGCTGAGGGCGCGTCGCATAGCCGCCGGCCGGATGCTGCCGTGAGGCACGGGGAACCGCCCCGCATCGTCACGGAGGATCCAGCATGAGCGCCACCGCTCCCACGCACCCCATCCCGCCCCAGCCGTTCCGAGCCGAGCGCCGACGCGTCGGCCGCCGGCGGCGCCGGGCCCGCGCGCCGCCGGTGCCGCCCGCGCCGGCCGCCCCGCCGACGGCGCCGCGTGCCCTGGTACCGCAGGGCGTGGGTGATCGTCGTCGGCGCCGTGCTCATCGCCGTGCTGTCGTTCGGCATCGGATTCGTCGCCGGCAACGCGGCGTCGCTGTTCGACGGCCTCTTCGGCGGGCCCGGCCGCGGGGCGATCGACGAACGTCCCGGCTTCCCCGACGGCGGCCCCCGCGGCGACGGCGACTTCCCCGGCTTGCCCGGAGGCACGACCTCGTAGCAGGGCTGAGCCGTCTCGGCGAGCGAGGCCCGCCGGACGCCGTCGCTCGGCCGTATGCAGGATGAGCGCCGTGCCGACCGCCCAGGAGGGGGTCGCGGGCCGCTGATCCTGCAGAACGAGCGACCGCGCCGGCGCCGCTGGACGGGGCGCGCGCAGGCGCGCATCCTGCGACAGCGGCGACGCGCATGCCGCGGCACGGACGCGGGCGAGCGGATGCCGCGGCAGGATGGGACGATGACCGACCCGCCTGCGCCCGAACCCCTCACGCCCGAACTCGAGGACACGATCGCCGACATCTTCGGGCGGCGCGACCGCGAGCACATGCAGCCGACGATCGAGGCGTTCCTCGCGCTGCTCGCCGAGCATCCCGCGCCAGCCCGAGGTGCTCTACGAGGTCGGCGGCTCGTACGACACCGCGGGCGACGAGCAGACGCGCGCTCGGCTACTACGAGGCCGCCCTCGCCGCGGGACTCTCGGGCGACACGCTGCGCAAGTGCCTGCTGCAGTACGGCAGCACGCTGCGACTGCTCGGACGCTACGAGGACTCCGTCGTCGCGCTCGACCGGGCCCTCGCCGGCTGGCCCGACTCGCCGTCGGTGCGCGCCTTCCACGCCCTCGGACTGCACGCCGCCGGCCGCAGCGACGGCGCGGTCGGCGAGCTGCTCGCGCTCGTCGCCGACGCCGTCCGCACCCCCGACGTGCTGCGCTACGAGGCGGCGCTGCACGGCAACGCGGGGTACCTCCTCGGGCTCGACGCGGCCCGGCGCGCACGGCCCGGCGCCGACTGACGCCGCCGCGGCATCCGCTCACGAGACCCGGAAGGTGCGGCTCGCGCGCGCGGCCGCCGTCGAGGTCCGCGTCACGGTCAATCGTTCGTTCGATGCGGCGCACCGGGCGGCGACTGCGACCATGGAAGCATCCCGAACCCTGGAGCACCCGTGTCACCGAAACGCCTCTTCCGCACGCTCGCCTTCGCCGAGGCCGTCACCTGGACGATCCTCATCGTCGCCATGATCCTGAAGTACGCGGCCGGCGTCGACGCCGCCGTGCTCGTCGGCGGCTCCATCCACGGGTTCGTGTTCCTCGCCTACGCGTTCCAGGCGGTGCTCGTCGGCGTGAACCAGCGCTGGAGCATCGGGCTCATCGCGTTCGCCGTGCTCACCGCGATCGTGCCCTACGCCACGATCCCCTTCGAGGTGTGGCTCATGCGCCGCGGCCGGCTCGACGGCGACTGGCGTCGCGAGTCGACCGAGCACCCGGCCGACGGCAGCTGGGTGAACCGGATGCTGCGCTGGTTCCTCGCGCGTCCGGTGCTGCTCACCGCCGTCGCGGTCGTCGGCGTCGCGGCCGTGTTCGCCGCGCTGCTCGTGATCGGCCCTCCCGGCGGACGCGAGGCCTGAGCCGCCGTCCGGCGAGGCCGGACGGCGCCTGAGCCGAGCTGCGAGCCGGGCCGCACGCGAGCCGACCCGACCTCGACCCGCGCGGCGGCCGCGGCATCCGGCACCATGGATGGCATGCCCATCCTCAACAAGGACATGTCCGTGTGCATCTCGCTCGCCGGACGACCGTCGAACCTCGGCACGCGCTTCCACAACTTCCTCTACGACGAGCTGGGCCTGAACTTCATCTACAAGGCCTTCACGACCGACGACATCGAGGGGGCCGTGCGCGGCATCCGGGCGCTGGGGATCCGCGGATGCTCGGTGTCGATGCCGTTCAAGGAGGCGGTGATCCCGCTCGTCGACGTCATGGAGGACTCGGCCGCGGCGATCGAGTCGGTGAACACGATCGTGAACGACGACGGCGTGCTCACGGCGTCGAACACCGACTACGAGGCCATCGCGATGCTGATCGCCGAGCACGCCCTCGACCCCGACCAGCGCGTGCTGGTGCGCGGTTCGGGCGGCATGGCGAAGGCGGTCGTGGCCGCGTTCCGCGGGGCGGGCTTCGACGACCTCACGCGTGGTCGCGCGCAACGCCGAGGCCGGCCGCGCGCTGGCCGGAGAAGTACGGGTACGCACTGGGTCGCCGAGGACCCCGAGCCCGACTTCGACCTGATCGTGAACGTGACCCCGCTCGGCATGCACGGGGCGGATGCCGCGGCGCTCGCGTTCCCGCCCGCGTTCATCGAGCGCGCGACCACCGTCTTCGACGTGGTGGCGTTCCCCGCCGAGACCCCGCTCGTCGTGGCGGCACGAGCGGCGGGCAAGCTCGTGATCTCGGGCGCCGAGGTGATCGCGCTGCAGGCCGCACGCCAGTTCGAGCGCTACACGGGCGTGCTCGCTCACGCGCGAGCAGGTCGAGCGGGCGTCGGCGTTCTCGCGGGCCGAGTACGTAGCGCGCCGGGCCGCGAGCGCGCCGCGCGCCGCGCCTCAGTGCACGAGCGAGCTCAGCCAGATCACGAGCAGCCCGAGGCTCGCGGTCACCAGCGCGCTGACGAGGCGCCAGTACCAGGGGCTCCCGCGCCGGGCCGAGGCGAGTCAGCCGAGCACGGCGAGCACGAGCGACGCCGACCCAGAGCGCCGGTAGTAGGCGACGTACTCGTCGAGCGACGTCCGACGACGGCGAGCAGCAGGAAGATCGTCGGCAGCACCATCGCGGCGAGCAGCCCGATCGTGTGCCGCATCGATCGCGCGCCGCGACCAGGATGGCGCGGCAGCCGCGGCTGGCTCGGTGTCCTCGCGGGCGACCGTGCCCGAGTAGACGTGCGCCAGCCAGAACACGCCGACCGATCCGAGCGTGAAGAGCAGCACCTCGAGGTCGGTGTCGTCCTCCCAGCCCACGGCGATGATCGCGCTCACGAGCACCGTGCCGTAGATCGCGTACTCGGTCTGGTACGTCCGCGAGCACCTTCCGCACCGGCTTCGACACGGTGTCCATACGGCTCCCCCCGACCAAGGTGCATGGGTTCCTGGGTGAGGGGACTCTACTCGGGTGCGACGGGCGAACGCCGCACGCGGCCCGCCGGTAGACTTGCGGGGTCCGGCATCCGCCTCGCGGCATCCGCTCGCCGCTGTTCTCTGGAGCTCGCCACCCGTGACCACTGACGCACCCGCCACCACCGCTGCGCCGAACCCGACGACGCCCCCGACGCCGGTGCTCGACACCGTCGAGGTCGCCGCGACCACGCCCGAGAAGGAGCAGCCGTACGCGGCGCTCGGCCTGAAGCCCGACGAGTACGAGCGCATCCGCAACATCCTCGGCCGCCGCCCCACGAGCGCCGAGCTCGCGATGTACTCGGTCATGTGGAGCGAGCACTGCTCCTACAAGTCGTCGAAGATCTACCTGCGCCAGTTCGGCAAGAAGGTCACGCCCGAGATGAAGCAGCACCTGATGGTGGGCATCGGCGAGAACGCCGGCGTGCTCGACATCGGCGAGGGCTGGGCGGTCACGTTCAAGATCGAGTCGCACAACCACCCGAGCTACATCGAGCCGTTCCAGGGCGCCGCCACCGGCGTCGGCGGCATCGTGCGCGACATCATCTCGATGGGCGCGCGCCCGGTCGCGGTCATGGACGCGCTGCGCTTCGGCGCCATCGACCACCCCGACACCGCCCGCGTCGTGCACGGCGTCGTCTCGGGCATCAGCTTCTACGGCAACTGCCTCGGCCTGCCGAACATCGGCGGCGAGACCTGGTTCGACCCCGTGTACCAGGCGAACCCGCTCGTGAACGCGCTCGCGGTCGGCGTGCTGCGGCACGAGGACCTGCACCTCGCGAACGCGAAGGGCGCCGGCAACAAGGTCGTGCTGTTCGGCGCGCGCACCGGCGGCGACGGCATCGGCGGCGCGTCGATCCTCGCGTCCGACACGTTCGCCGAGGGCGGCCCCACCAAGCGGCCCGCGGTGCAGGTCGGCGACCCGTTCGCCGAGAAGGTGCTCATCGAGTGCTGCCTCGAGCTCTTCGCGGGCGACCTCGTCGAGGGCATCCAGGACCTGGGCGCCGCCGGCATCTCGTGCGCGACCTCCGAGCTCGCGTCGAACGGCGACGGCGGCATGTCGATCGTGCTCGACGACGTGCTCCTGCGCGACCCCACGCTCACGCCCGAAGAGATCCTCATGAGCGAGAGCCAGGAGCGCATGATGGCGATCGTGCGCCCCGAGAAGCTCGACGGCTTCCTCGAGGTCGTGAAGAAGTGGGACGTCGAGACGAGCGTGCTCGGCGAGGTCACCGAGACCGGCCGCCTCTCCATCACCTGGCGCGGCGAGGAGATCGTGAACGTCGACCCGCGCACCGTCGCGGTCGACGGCCCCGTGTACGAGCGCCCGGTCGCCTACCCGTCGTACCTCGACGCGCTGCAGGCCGACGGGGCATCCGGCCTCGAGCGCCCCTCGACCCCCGAGGCGCTGCGCGAGCAGTTCCTGCAGCTCGTCGGCTCGGCGAACCAGGCGGATGCCGCGTGGGTCACGAACCAGTACGACAAGTACGTGCTCGGCAACACCGCGCTCAGCTACCCCGACGACGCGGGCATGGTGCGCGTCGACGAGGAGTCGGGCCTCGGCGTCTCGGTCGCGACCGACGCGAACGGCCGCTACTCGCAGCTCGACCCGCGCCAGGGCGCGAAGCTCGCCCTCGCCGAGGCGTACCGCAACGTCGCCGTCTCGGGCGCGAAGCCGATGGGCGTGAGCGACTGCCTGAACTTCGGCTCCCCCGAGAACCCCGAGGTCATGTGGCAGTTCTCCGAGACCGTCGAGGGCCTCAGCGACGGATGCCTCGAACTCGGCATCCCCGTGACGGGCGGCAACGTGTCGTTCTACAACCAGACCGGCGACGTGCCGATCCACCCGACCCCGGTCATCGCCGTGCTCGGCGTGATCGACGACGTCGCCCGCCGCATCCCGTCGGGCTGGCAGGACGACGGCCACAACATCTACCTCCTCGGCGACACGTCGGCCGAGCTCGACGGCTCCGCCTGGGCCGGCGTCGTGCACGACCACCTCGGCGGTCGGCCGCCGGCCGTCGACCTCGCGCGCGAGAAGGCGCTCGGCGAGCTGCTGGCCGCGGCCGCGCTCGAGGGCCTGATCGACTCGGCGCACGACCTCAGCGACGGCGGGCTCGCGATCGCGCTGGCCGAGGCGGTCGGCCGCTTCGGCGTCGGCGCGCGCGTCGTGCTCGACGAGGTGATCCAGGACGCCGGCATCGACGCCGCGACCGCGCTCTTCTCCGAGTCGACCGGTCGCGTCATCGTGTCGGTGCCCCGCGAGGACGACGTGAAGTTCCGCGGCCTGTGCGAGGGCCGGGGCTACCCGGTGCGTCGCATCGGCGTGACGGATGCCGCATCCGGCTCGCTCGAGGTGCAGGGCCTGTTCACCGTGGCGATCGAGGAGCTCCGCACGGTCAACCGCGCGCCGCTCGCCGACGCGTTCGGCCCGGTCGTCGGGTACTGAGCGCGAACGCGGAGCGGATCGACGACGGTGACGACGTGAACGGCGAGGAGCGGGAGCACTACCCGGCCGGCTACGCCGCCGAGCACGGCTCGTTCGGGCTGGTCCCCGCCGCCTACGTGTTCCTGTTCGACGGCGACCGCGTGCTGCTGCAGCTCCGGTCGAACACGGGCTACTACGACGGCTGGTGGGCCGCCTCCGCCGCCGGCCACGTCGAACCGGGCGAGTCCGTGTTCGCGGCGGCCGTCCGCGAGACCTCCGAGGAGCTCGGCATCGTGATCGACGCCGACGACCTCGCGCCGCTCACGACCATGCACCGCACCGCGCCCACCGGCCTCGCCGTCGACCAGCGCGTCGACTTCTTCTTCGCCTGCCGCACCTGGGACGGCACGCCGGCGGCGCTCGAGGACAAGGCCGCCGCGCTGCGCTGGTTCGACCTCGCCGCACTGCCCGACAACGTCGTGCACCACGAGCGCCAGGTGCTCGAGGGATGCCGCGCCGGCAACCTCCACGCGATCACGGCGTTCGGGTTCTGACCATGGAACTCGTGCTCCCGATCCTGTTCGGACTCTTCGCCGCGGCCCTGACTCTACGGGGCGCGGGCCGCTTTGTCAGGCGCCGGGCGCCGGTCGTCGTCGGACGCCGGCCCGCCGTGGAGGAGCGAACGAGGGCCGCGAACGGCGCGGGCGACCGCACCCGTGCCCGCCGGTAGACTTGCACGGTCAGGCATCCGCCCCGCGGCATCCGCTCGCCGCCGTTCTCTGGAGCTCGCCACTCGTGACCACTGAAGCCCCCGCCACGACCGCTGCCCCGACCGACGACCCCCACGCCGGTGCTCGACACCGTCGAGGTCGCCGCGGCCACGCCCGAGAAGGAGCAGCCGTACGCCGCGCTCGGCCTCAAGCCCGACGAGTACGAGCGCATCCGCAACATCCTCGGCCGCCGCCCCACGAGCGCCGAGCTCGCGATGTACTCGGTGATGTGGAGCGAGCACTGCTCCTACAAGTCGTCGAAGATCTACCTGCGCCAGTTCGGCAAGAAGGTCACGCCCGCGATGAAGCAGCACCTCATGGTGGGCATGGGCGAGAACGCCGGCGTGCTCGACATCGGCGAGGGCTGGGCGGTCACGTTCAAGATCGAGTCGCACAACCACCCGAGCTACATCGAGCCGTTCCAGGGCGCCGCGACCGGCGTCGGCGGCATCGTGCGCGACATCATCTCGATGGGCGCGCGCCCGGTCGCCGTCATGGACGCGCTGCGCTTCGGCGCCATCGACCACCCCGACACCGCGCGCGTCGTGCACGGCGTCGTCTCGGGCATCAGCTTCTACGGCAACTGCCTCGGCCTGCCGAACATCGGCGGCGAGACCTGGTTCGACCCCATCTACCAGGCGAACCCGCTCGTCAACGCGCTCGCGGTCGGCGTGCTGCGCCACGAGGACCTCCACCTCGCCAACGCGAAGGGCGCCGGCAACAAGGTCGTGCTCTTCGGCGCCCGCACCGGCGGCGACGGCATCGGCGGCGCGTCGATCCTCGCGTCCGACACGTTCGCCGAGGGCGGCCCCACCAAGCGCCCCGCGGTGCAGGTCGGCGACCCGTTCGCCGAGAAGGTGCTCATCGAGTGCTGCCTCGAGCTGTTCGCGGGCGACCTCGTCGAGGGCATCCAGGACCTCGGCGCGGCCGGCATCTCGTGCGCGACGTCGCGAGCTCGCGTCGAACGGCGACGGCGGCATGGCGATCGTGCTCGACGACGTGCTGCTGCGCGACCCCACGCTCACGCCCGAGGAGATCCTCATGAGCGAGAGCCAGGAGCGCATGATGGCGATCGTGCGCCCCGAGAAGCTCGACGGCTTCCTCGAGGTCGTGAAGAAGTGGGACGTCGAGACGAGCGTGCTCGGCGAGGTCACCGACACCGGCCGCCTCAGCATCATGTGGCACGGCCAGGAGATCGTGAACGTCGACCCGCGCACCGTCGCGGTCGACGGCCCGTGTACGAGCGCCCGCTCGCCTACCCGTCGTACCTCGACGCGCTGCAGGCCGACGGGGCATCCGGCCTCGAGCGCCCGACCGAGCCCCGACGACCTGCGCGCGCAGTTCGTGCAGCTCGTCGGCTCGGCGAACCAGGCGGATGCCGCGTGGGTCACGAACCAGTACGACAAGTACGTGCTCGGCAACACGGCCCTCAGCTACCCCGACGACGCCGGCATGGTCCGCGTCGACGAGGAGTCGGGCCTCGGCGTCTCGGTCGCGACCGACGCGAACGGCCGCTACTCGCAGCTCGACCCGCGCCAGGGCGCGAAGCTCGCGCTCGCCGAGGCGTACCGCAACGTCGCCGTCTCCGGTGCGAAGCCGATGGGCGTGAGCGACTGCCTCAACTTCGGCTCCCCCGAGAACCCCGAGGTCATGTGGCAGTTCTCCGAGACCGTCGAGGGCCTCAGCGACGGATGCCTCGAGCTCGGCATCCCCGTCACGGGCGGCAACGTGTCGTTCTACAACCAGACCGGCGACGTGCCGATCCACCCGACGCCCGTGATCGCCGTGCTCGGCGTGATCGACGACGTCGCCCGCCGCGTGCCGTCGGGCTGGCAGGACGACGGCCACAACATCTACCTCCTCGGCGACACGGCGGCCGAGCTCGACGGCTCGGCCTGGGCGGGCGTCGTGCACGACCACCTCGGCGGTCGCCCGCCGGCGGTCGACCTCGGCGCGCGAGAAGGCGCTCGCCGAGCTGCTCGCCGCGGCCGCGCTCGAGGGCCTCATCGACTCGGCGCACGACCTCACCGACGGCGGCCTCGCGATCGCGCTCGCCGAGGCGGTCGGCCGCTTCGGCGTCGGCGCGCGCGTCGTGCTCGACGAGGTGATCCAGGACGCCGGCGATCGACGCCGCGACCGCGCTCTTCTCCGAGTCGACCGGCCGCGTCATCGTGTCGGTGCCCCGCGAGGACGACGTGAAGTTCCGCGGCCTGTGCGAGGGCCGGGGCTACCCGGTGCGTCGCATCGGCGTGACGGATGCCGCATCCGGCTCGCTCGAGGTGCAGGGCCTGTTCACCGTGCCGGTCGAGGAGCTCCGCACGGTGAACCGCGCGCCGCTCGCCGACGCGTTCGGGCCGGTCGTCGGGTACTGACGCGAACGCGGCGCGGATCGATGACGGTGACGACGTGAACGGCGAGGAGCGGGCAGAGCGTACCCGGCCGACTACGCCGCCGCGCACGGCTCGTTCGGCGCTGGTCCCCGCGGCCTACGTGTTCCTGTTCGACGGCGACCGCGTGCTGCTGCAGCTGCGGTCGAACACCGGCTACTACGACGGCTGGTGGGGCGCCTCGGCCGCCGGCCACGTCGAACCGGGCGAGCCCGTGTTCACGGCGGCCGTGCGCGAGGCCTCCGAGGAGCTCGGCATCGTGATCGCACGTCGACGACCTCGCGCCGCTCACGACCATGCACCGCACCGCGCCCACCGGCCTCGCCGTCGACCAGCGCGTGGACTTCTTCTTCGCCTGCCGCGCCTGGGACGGCACGCCCGCGCTGCTCGAGGACAAGGCCGCCGAGCTGCGCTGGTTCGACCTCGCACGCGCTGCCCGAGCAACGTCGTGCACCACGAGCGCCAGGTGCTCGAGGGATGCCGCGCCGGCAACCTCCACGCGATCACGGCGTTCGGGTTCTGACCATGGAACTCGTGCTCCCGATCCTCCGCGCTCCCCGACAACGTCGTCCACCGCGAGCTCCAGGGTGCTCGAGGGCTGCGGCGCTCGGCGACCTCCACGCCATCTCGGCATACGGCTTCTGACGATGGCGCTCGTCCTGCCGATCCTCGTCGGACTCTTCGCCGCGGCGCTCGTCGTCGGCACGATCGTGCGTGCGGTGCGGGCGCCGAAGGGCGAGCGGTTCCGCGAGGCGTTCGCGCCGCTCATGGGCGCCGGCGAGACGTACCAGGAGCTGCACACGGGCCAGAAGGGCCTGCAGGACTCGGTCATCGAGTCGATCCAGGAGTCCGAGGTGCGGCCGTCGCGCACCGACGGCGACGATCGCTGACCTCGGGTCCGCCGCATCGCGTTCGCCGGTCGGATCAGCGGCCGTCCGATCAGCGGCAGCCGGAGCCGCGCACCTCGTCCCACAGCGCGCCCCAGTCGTCGGGCTCGAGCCGTCCCGGCATCGATCCGCGGAGATCCCGCGCCGGGCGAGCCACGCCCTCGAGAACGCAGCGGACGCGATGCCGCCCGAGCACCTGGGCGAGGCGCCTCCGCGCCCGCTGAAGCCGACGTGACGTACGCCTCGTACGCACGGCGGTCGGCTCGGGCACGACCGGCGCGACACGCCGCCGATCGTGAACTGCCCGCCGCCGACCGACGGCACGGCGGACCCTCGACCGCTTCCACCGCCTCGAGCGCGAACTCGAACCAGGGCGCCCACTCGCACGGTGAGCACGCTCGTGCCGCCGACGCCGCACCGTCGACGTGCCGCCTCCCGCTGCGTCGCGGCACTGCGTCGCGCCAGTGACGGTGCGCCAGGACGCACCGCAGGCACCGCGTGGAGTGGCCGCGTTGCCGACGACGGCGTCGGCTCTGCCGCCTGCCCGGCGTGCATCCGCGTGGATCACGCGCGCCAGCGACCGAGCTCGCGCCGCAAGCTCGGCGACCGGCGCCGATCCGTACCTCGAGCGCGCCGCGGCCGCCCTCGGCGGGTGGCCATCTCGTGACGCCGACGCCTGCGTCGAGCTCGAGGACTCGCCGTCGTGGCGTCGAGGCGAGGTCGAGCCGCGCGGCATCGACGGTCTGCGAGGCGTCTACCCGAGCTCGGGCGCCCGGTCCACCGGGGCGCAGCCGCCGCGACTTCGAGACGGGACGGTTCGGACGGCCGGAGGGATGGCGGGTCGATGGCTGCGCAACGTCAAGCTCCGCGATGAGGAACGTCGGCCGGACACGCCGAAGCGCGCCGGCCCCGGTCACGGGCGAGGCGGAGTGACGCGAGATCAGCCCGCTGACCGCCTCAGGCGGTGCGAGGCCGACTGATCCATAGCGGCGCGCATGCTGACACTGTCGTCGATGCTGCAGGCGTCCGCGATGCGCGGAAGTGTCGGTCGCGTCATGCCCCTGCGGGGGGTGCGCGAGCAGGTCGACGCGGTCGGCGAGGTAGCGTCGAGCGGGTGAGCGCGTCGGGCTGCGCGTGGCTCCAGCGCACGAGCACCCCGCCGTCCGCGCACGACGAGCGGGCCGGATGCCCCGTCGCGGGCGAGCTCGTCGAGGTCGATCGGGCGTCGCGTCGAACTCCACGGTCTCGCCCTCGGGATGCCGCCCTTCACCGCGGCCGCCCGGAGGGCCCGCTGCTCGGCGACCGCCTCGGCCGTGATGCTCTTGCGCGCCGCCCGCTCCGCGCGCACGACGCGTCCCGTGTCCCACACGCCGCCCGCCTCGTCGAGCAGCAGCACGCCGAGCCGCCACACCCGCCCGATCGGCGTCATGCGCGCGGCTCGCGGGATCCCCAGCACTCGGCGCTCGGGCACGAGCTCCGCGAGCGTCTCCTGCGGGCGCCACGCCGCGCGCAGCGCGGCGACGGCGTCGGCCACGAGCTCGCGGCCGCGCGCGCGCCGATCGGCGCAGCCGGAACCGTGCGGCATCCGTCATCGCGACCTGCCGACGAGCTCGAGCAGCGCCAGGCCGTAGGCCTCGGCGACGTCGGGGTGGTCGAACCGCACGCGCTCGCCGGCGAGCTCGACCTCGACCTCGAACGAGTCCTCGAGCCGCGTGAGCGACCGGAACGTCGCCCGCAGCAGCTCGCGCAGCTGGTCCTCGCGCGGCAGCCACACGGCGTCGGCGAACGCGACGGAGTCGAGCGCCCACTCGGTCGTGCCGTTGAAGGCGAGGATCGTGCCGGAGGGGTAGCGGCGCGCCTCGATCGTCATCTCGCTCACGGTGAAGACGTCGGCCTCGGCCTCCGCCTCGACGTCGTCGGGCAGGTCGAGCTGGAAGCGGTCGCCCGACTCCGGATGCCACACGAGGCCGGCGTCCCGGAGGGCGAGCGCGAGCTCCCTGCTGATCATCCCCCAATGCTGCCCCGAACCGGGCGCCACGTCACGCCCCCACGTGGCGCGGCGCCCGGCGCCTCACACGGGCCGGCGCCCCGGCGCGACGCCCACGCGCACGTACCGGCCCGTCGCCGCCTCGGCGAGCGCGTCGTCGAGCTCGGCGAGCGGATGCGTCGCACCCACGAGCTCGTCGAACGGCACCCGTCGCCAGGAGCGCTCGAGGAACGCGACCGCGCGGCTGAGCTGCGCGCCCGTGTAGTCGTGCACGGCGGCGATCGTCGCGAGCCGCCGCACGAGCGACTCGGGGTCGAGGCACACCTCGGATCCCGGCGCCACGCTGCCCACGAGCACGCCCACGCCGCCCACGCCGAGCGACCCGATCGCGGTGCGCACGGCCGACGGCGCGCCCGACGTCTCGACGGCCACGAGCACCTCGGGCAGTCCGCGCCGCTCGAACGCGGCGAGCGTCATGTCGAGCCGCTCGGGCGACGTCGACCGCGCCGCCGGGTCCACCGCCACGGCACCGAGTCCGCGGGCGAACGCGCGCCGCGAGGCATCCGGATCGGACACGATCACCTCGGCGCCCGCCTCGACGGCCATCGCCGCCACGGTGATGCCGATGAGCCCCGCCCCGGTCACGAGCACGAGGGCGCCGTCGAGGTCCACCCGGGCGGATGCCGCGTCGAGCGCCGCGACCGCGGTCGCCGTCGCGCACGAGGCGGGCGCGAGCACCCGGCTCGGCACGTCCTCGCTCACGCGCACGATGTCGGTGCCGACCCGCAGCTGCACGTGGGTGGCGAATCCGCCCGACAGCTCCCACCCGCGGTGCACGCGCTCGTGGCCGTACTTCGCGAGCGAACGGCACTGCTGCGGCACGCCACGGGTGCAGCGGTCGCACTCGCCGCAGCTGACGGTCACCGACCAGACGACCCGGTCGCCGAGCTCGAGCGGCACGCCGTCGGCGCGCCGAACGCCGTCGCCGACCGCGACGACCCGTCCGACCTGCTCGTGGCCGAGCACGAGCGGCGTGTGCGCCACGCGCTCCCCGCGCACGGTGCGCACGTCGGAGGGGCAGATGGTGGCGAGCTCGACCTCGACGAGGGCCTCGCCCGGCGAGAGCCGCACGCCGGGCGCGGCGAGGGCGTCGTGCGGACGCCCCGGCTCGTTCCACACCATGGCGACGGGCGAGGGCTTCACGATGACGTCGAGGTCACCGACCCGCTGGACGGTGTGCACGGAGCCCGCCCCTACCGTCGGCGGCGGCCGACGCGCGCACGGATGCCGCGCGCGTTCCGGCCGGTGGAGACGAACGCGGCCTGCGTGACGGCTCCGGGCGAGGCCGAGCAGGTCCACCAGCAGGTCGATGTCGTGTTCGTCGGCATCGTCGTACCCGTCGATGAGGTCGACGACCGTGGTGTGCCTGGACATGGCTGGGCCTCCTCTGGCGACCCCGGTTGGGTGGGGCCGCTCCGCCACGCGGGTTCGAGCGCCCGCGGTACCTTGCGTCGACGTTAGGCAGCGGGCGCCAACGACACCCGAAGCAGGGGTTGCGCGCAGGTGAACGCTCGCCGGCGGCTCCAGCCGTGGCCTGCGTCCGGCAGGCCGGATGTCAGCCCTTGCCGCGCCGCCCCGGACCCATGGCCGCGCCGAGGCCGATGACGATGACGGCGACGAAGAGGAACCCGTATCGCGCGGTGACGAGCGCGATCAGGGCCACCACGATGCCCACCGCCACGACGACGCGCGCGAGCACCAGTCGCACCCGCGGCGAGAACCAGCCGCCCGCGCGGCCGGGCTCGGTCATCCGCCCACCGTGAACGATCGGCCGGTCGCCTGCTCGGCGAACGCCCACACGCGCTCGCCGATCGTCGGATCGATCGACACGCTCGTGGGCCGCTGCCGGGTCGGCTCCCCGCGCACGAGGTACTTCGGGCCCCAGAAGTCCCCTCCCTCGACGCCGGCCGCGGTGAGCGCGAACAGCGGGATCTCGGCGCCGCGGTGCTTGCCCTGCGCCCACGCGGACTGCAGCGCGTCGGCGAATCGCTTGCCCGCGACTCGGCTCGTTCGACGCCCGGCACGGTCGGGGTGCGGCCGCGTGATCGAGTAGCCGGGGTGCGCGACGACGCTCGCGACGCGGGAGCCCGCCGCGCGCAGCCGCCGGTCGAGCTCGAACCCGATCACCTGCGACGCGATCTTCGACTGCGCGTAGGCGCGCCAGGAGTCGTAGCCGCGCTCGAGCTGCAGGTCGTCGGCGCGGAACGTCGAGAGCCGCGTCGACAGCGAGCCGAGCGACACGATGCGCGCGCCGTCGGCGAGGTGCGGCAGCATCCGCTCGAACAGCGCGAAGTGCCCGAGCATGTTCGTCGCGAGCACGAGCTCGTTGCCGTCGATCGACTCCAGCCTCGTGGTGGGGGTGTGCACCATGCCCGCGTTGGCGACGATGCCGTCGAGCGGCGCGCCGGCGAGCAGCCGGTCGGCGCCGGCGTCGACCGCGTCGAGCGACGACTGGTCCATGACGAGCGCCTCGACGGATGCCGCGGGGCGCACGCCGCGGATCGCCGCCACCGCGGCATCCAACCGCTCGGGGCTCCGCCCGCTCAGCACGACGTGCGCGCCCGCCCCGGCGAGACGCGCCGCGGTGAAGAATCCGAGTCCCGCGTTGGCGCCGGTCACGAGGTAGCGCCGGCCCGACTGCGACGGAAGGGCGAGCGGGTACCAGCTCACAGGCCGTCGCCGGCGCCGCCGTTGCCGGCCAGCTCCTCGTGGTGCTGGATCACCTCGGCGACGACGAAGTTGAACCACTTCTCGGCGAACGCCGGATCGAGGTGGGCGTCGACGGCGAGCGCGCGGAGCCGGGCGATCTGCCGCTTCTCGCGGTCGGGATCGCTCGGCGGCAGCCCGTGCTCGGCCTTCAGCCGACCCACCTGCTGCGTGAACTTGAAGCGCTCGGCGAGCAGGTGGATGAGGGCCGCATCGATGTTGTCGATGCTCGATCGGATGCCGAGGAGCTCGCTCATCGCGGCATCCCGTTCGTCGATGGACCCGTCAGTCATGCATCGAGCGTACCCGCGCCGCGGCGCGCGGCTCATCCCATCGGCGGACGCCGCGCGCTCGAGCACCGGACGCGTGGCGAGGAGCCCGAGCCACACGATGCCGATGCCGGCCGCGAGCACCCCCGCGATGACGAGGAGCGACGCCGGCGCGACGATGAGCGTGATGCCGGTGAGCGGCAGCATCACGATCGCCGCGGTGACGGCGGACCCGATCGCGGTGATGCGCAGCGGCGACATCACCGCACGGCGGCGCGCGGCATCCATCGTGGCCACCGGCATGCCGAGCATGTCGAGGCTGCGGTAGAGCTCGCCCCGGTCGAGGATGCCCGCCGCCTGGTTCACGCCCACCGAGCAGGCGACCATGAGGAACGAGCCGACCACGGTGATGAGGATGCCCGTGCGGATGTCGGTCACGAGCAGCTGCGACGCCGCGTCGCCCTCCGCCCCCATGACGCCGAGCACCGCGACGCCCGTGCCCGCGAACACGGCCATGAAGCTCGTCATCGCGACGCCGCCGACCTGCCGCCACGCACCCTTCGGCGACTCGAGCACGGTGCGGGCGGCGAGCAGCCGCGCCGGCGTCTTCGCGCGCTTGGCCTGGCCGCTCGCGACGAGGCGGATCACCCACGGGCCGATGAGGTTCAGCACGGCGAGCGAGGCGCCGAACGCGAAGCGCGAGCATGCCGAGGATCACCATCGTGGTGGGCGCGACCCGCAGCACCGACATCACGCCGAACGCGAGCGCCACGACGCCGACGCCGATCACGACGCGCACCCAGTGCAGGCGCGGCGCCTCCTGGCGGGTGCGCACGCCGAGCGGCGAGATCACGACCTGCCGCAACCCGAGCACCGCGCTGAGTGCGGCGAGCGCGGCGATCCCGAACGGCACGGCGACGAGCACCGGCCACGGCAGCAGCACTCCGGATGCCCCGAGCGGCTCGCCGCGGAACTCGATGAGCCCGAGCAGCGGCACGATGGCGAGGTACACGACCACGCCCGCGACCGCGCCGACGGCGGCGAGCACCGCCGACTCGATCACGGCGAGCGCCGAGACCGCGGCCGGCGTCGCGCCGAGCAGCCGCAGGGTGGCGAGCCGGTCGTCGCGTCGCCGCGCCGAGAGCCGCGCGGCCGCTCCCCCGAGCGACACCAGCGGCACCACGAGCAGCGCGAGCGCGATGACGGCGAGCGCCTGGTAGAGCACGCCCTCGTCATCGGTCCAGGTCCAGAACGCCTGCGCGCCGCCGATCACCGTGAGCAGCAGGGCCGTCACGATGCCGAAGGCGGTGACGGGCAGCACGGATGCCGCGGCGCCGGCCGATCCCGGTCGCGCGAGCAGCCACGCGACCCGCGCGATCATGCCGGCACCCGCTCGCCGACGATGCGGCCGTCGCGCATGTCGACGATGCGCGAGCAGCGCGCAGCCACCTCGGCGTCGTGCGTGACGAGGATGAGCGTGCGGCCCTGGCCCGTGGTCGAGTCGAGCAGCGCCCGCATCACGTCGGCCGAGGTCGCCGAGTCGAGCGCACCCGTCGGCTCGTCGGCGAAGACCACGGACGCCCCGGTCACCTGCGCACGGGCGATGGCGACGCGCTGCGCCTGTCCGCCCGAGAGCTGGCCGATGCGGCGGTCCTCCATGCCGGCGAGGCCGAGGGCGGCGAGCCAGCCGCGGCCGTGCTCCTCGGCGCGGGCGCGCGGCATCCCGTTGAGCATGAGTGCGAGCGCGACGTTCTCGACCGCCGTGAGCTCCGGGATGAGGAGCCCCTGCTGGAAGACGAACCCGAACGCCTCCCGGCGCAGTCGGGAACGCTCGCGCTCGCTGAGTCCCGTGACCTCCACCCGTCCGGCGCCGGACAGGAAGCCGACCGTCCCGGCGTCCGGGCGGGTGATCCCCGCGAGGCAGTGCAGCAGCGTCGTCTTGCCCGAACCCGACGCACCCATGATGGCGAGCGACTCGCCCGTGCGCACCGAGAGGTCGACGCCCGCGAGTGCGCGCGTCGACCCGAATGACCTGCTGAGGCCCGCTGCCTCGATCACGAAGGAACTCATGCTCCGAGCCTCCCGTGGCGGCCGGCGGCCGCGCGTCGGACCGGAGGCGGATTCGACGGCCGGCGTCATCCTCGGGGATGACGTCGGCATCCGTCGCGGATCGACATGGGTGCGGCGCGGCATCCGCGTCCCCCGACCGGATGCCGCGCCGCGGCCTGTGCGCCGCCCGGATCAGCGCGGCGTGGCCCGCCGGATCACGAGGTAGCCGCCGACCGCGAACAGCGCCGCGAGTCCGAGCACGACGGTGAACACGCCCACGATGCCGATGCCTCCGAACCACTCGAAGATCGCCGGCCAGCTCTCGGTGAAGGTCGCGATGGCGACTCCACCGAGTGCCAGGGCTATCGCGCCGAAGGCGAGGATCAGCATGCCGCGCATCCGCCACCGCAGGTACACGGTCGTGACGCTCGCCCCGATGAAGAGCACGAAGAGCTGGAGCGCGAGCGTCGTGTAGAAGTCGACCAGCCAACCGTTCTGCCCGTACCAGAGCGCATCGAACATGGCGATGTTCAACCACCAGCCGTTCGTCGCCTTCTCGAGCTGCACGAGCGTGGCGATGGCGACGGCGTTCAGCACCGAGACGAACCCGAACATCAGGCTCGTGCCGAGCCAGAAGTCCCGTCGGGTGGCACCGAATCCCAGGGCGAATGACAGCGTCATGCCGATGGCCTGGACGCCGACGACCGCGAGATACCACTGGGGTGACAGGACCGCCCAGCTGTAGCGCATCCCCTCGCCCATCTTCTCGGTGTCCGCACCTGCGCTTCCGGCGATGATTCCGATGACGATCATCACCAGCCATGCGCCGCCGAGGATGATCCACGGAATGCCGAAGAACACCGACGGCGTCACCGCGTGGAGGCGAACGACGCGCCAGACCTCGTTGAACCGCGAGCGTGGCTCCGTGCGGACGATCGGCTGTTCGATCACGGCGGTCATGCTGCGACCTCCTGTTCGGTCGAGTCGGCGCGGAGGTCCGCGCCGGTCATGTGGACGATGAGCTGCTGGAGTGAGACCGGTGCGAGCTCGAGGCCGAGCTCGGCGGCCCGGATGCGGTCGGCCTGGTCGAGTCGGCCGTCGATCGGTGACGGACGCCAGGCCGCCGATGCCTTCACGACCGATCACCGCCCGGTCGGCGACGAACGACTCGACCGCCGCTCGCCCTCCCGCCACGGTGGTGGCCGAACCGCGCACCTCGTCGGCATCGCGGTCGAGCAGGATGCGTCCCTGGTCGATGACCAGCAGGTGCTCGAGGAGGTTGGCCACCTCGTCGATCAGGTGCGTCGAGAGCACGATCGTGCGGGGGTGCTCGGCGTAGTCCTCGAGGAGCCGGTCGTAGAAGATCTGCCGTGCGACGGCGTCGAGGCCCAGGTAGGGCTCGTCGAAGAACGTCAGCGGCGCTCGGGAGGCGAGGCCGACGATGACACCCACCGCCGAGAGCTGGCCGCGCGAGAGCTTCTTGATGTAGCGCTTGAGCGGGAGCCGGAAGTCGTGCACGAGTCGCTCGGCGAACTCGGCATCCCAGTTCTCGAAGAACCACGGTGCCGCCTTCATCACGTGCGAGGCGTTGAAGGCTGTCGGGGTACCGCTGGGATTCCCCGATGAAGCAGAGTCGTCGCAGCACGTCGGCGTGTTCGGCCGGGGTGCGGCCGAACACCTCCAGCTCGCCGTCGTTCGGGAAGATCTGGCCGGTCAGCATCTGCATCACGGTGGTCTTGCCGGCGCCGTTCCGACCGAGGAGGCCGTAGATGCGGTTCTCCTCGAGCGTGAAGTCGACGGCGTCGACGGCCGTGAACGAGCCGTAGCGCTTGGTGAGTCCGTTGACACGGACCACGGTGCGGGTCATGACTGGATCCTTTCCGCGCGGAGGAGTCCCGCGAGTTCGTCGATGTCGATGCCGAGCTTCTCGGCCTCGATGATGAGCGGTCTGATGTACTCGGCGGCGAAGTCGGCCCGTCGACGCTCGATGAGGCGGTCCCTGGCTCCGGGGGTCACGAACATGCCGATCCCCCTCCGCTTCGCCACGATGCCGTCGTCGACAAGGCGATTCACCCCTTTCAGTGCGGTGGCCGGATTGATGCGGTAGAACGCGGCGAACTCGTTGGTCGAGGGGATCTGCTCGTCCTCGTTGAGGACGCCGTCGATGATGTCGTTCTCGACCTGTTCTGCGATCTGGATGAAGATCGGTCGCGATTCGTCCATTCCGGCCTATCTGGTCGTGTGCCGAACCTCGTTGGTTCATTACTTATGTAACTAACCAACCATGCTCCGGCTCCGCTGTCAAGACCCTGGCGCGGAGATCGGCCGACGTGCCGCGCGTGGCGCCGCCCGCGGCATCCGCAATGCAGGAAGATGCCCTGCTCGGCGGCATGGCGCCGGAGAGCGCCGGCGTGTCGGCCCGAAGTTCCTGCATCGGCTGGGACATGCAACGAGGAGGATGCCTGGGGCGGTCGTCAGCCGAGGTCGCGCGGCGGGCGGTACGTCCAGTCGCGGTCGGCATCGGTGATCTCGCGGATGACGCGCGCCGGCGCTCCGGCCACGACGACGCCGGGTGGCACGTTGCCGGTGACGACGCTGGCGGCCCCCACCACGGATCCGGCGCCGATCACGACGCCCGGCAGCAGCACGGCGCCGGCGCCGATCCACACGTCGTCCTCGATGCGCACCGGCGCCGAGAACTGGCTGCCGTCGCGGCGCAGGTCGGGGTGCACCGGATGCCCCGTGGTCGTGATCGTGACGTTCGGCGCGAACATCACCCGGCTGCCGATGAAGACCTCGACATCGTCGACGAGCGTCAGGTTGAAGTTGACGTACACGTCGTCGCCGAGGTGCACGTGGTTGCCGTAGGACACATGCAGCGGCGGCTCCACCCACACGCGCTCCCCGACGCTGCCGAACAGCTCGCGCAGCAGGCGCTCGCGCTCCGCGGTCTGGCGCGGCCGGGTGGCGTTGTACTCGTCGGCGAGCTCCTTGCCCCGGATGCGCTCCTCCTCGAGCCCCTCGAGGCCCGGTGCGGCATCCGTGTACAGCTCGTGGGCCGCCATGCGGCGCCGCACCTCGCGTTCGCGCTCGTCCATCGCCGCGCCTCAGGCAGCCGCGGACGCGGCGGCTTCGGCCCGCTTGCGTCGCCCGAGCCGAAGCCGGCCCTGGGCGAGCAGGATGCCGAGCAGCACGAGCACCGCGCCGACCGGCTCGTGCCAGCTGAACCGCTCGGCGAGCAGCAGCACGCCGAGCGCGACGCCGACGACGGGCGTCACGTACGTGACCGTCGAGGTGCCGGTCGGACCCCACGCGCGCAGCACGTTGATGTTCCAGATGTAGGCGAGGCCCGTGCCGAGCACGCCGAGCGCGAGCAGCGAGCCGACGATGGTCCAGTCGAGGTCGACCGGCGTGAGGGCGATCCACGGGGTGAGCGCGAGCATCACGACCGCCGAGACGCCGATCGAGAGGAACGCGAACGTCGCCGGCGCGATCGGACGCTGGCTGAGGAAGCGGCGCTGGTAGCCGAACGTGAAGCCGTAGCAGAGCGTGGCGACGAGGCACGCGAGCTGCCCGGCGAGGCTGCCGGTGAGCGCCTGGTACTGCCACGGCCCGATGATGACGATCACGCCCACGATGCCGACGCCCACGCCGGCCCACCGGCTGAGCCCGAGGCGCTCGACGCGGAACACGAGCGTGGCCATGAGCGCGGTCATGATCGGCGTGGTCGCGTTGTAGATCGACGCGAGGCTCGACGAGACGTACTGCTCGGCCCACGCGAAGCACAGGTACGGGATGACGCAGGTGGTGAGCGACACCACGAGGAAGTGCAGCCAGACCACGCGCTCGCGCGGCAGCACCGGACCCGGGCGTGCCGTCGACGCGCGGCACGCGCGGACGCGTGATCAGCACGATCGCGCCGAGGGCCAGGGCGCCGAGCACCGTGCGCGACCAGGCCACCTGGCCGAACGAGACGCCCTCGAGCGCGACCTTCATGAAGAGGAAGCTGGCGCCCCACACCACGCCCATCGCGAGGAACTGCACCCACGTCGACAGCCGCCCGGATCGCTTCGGTGCGGATGCCGCGACGGCGGCCTGCTGGGTGGTACTGGTGCTCACCGGTCGAGCGTATGCCCGACCGGCGACGCGCGTGGAGGCCCTGCGGGGTGCTTGTCCGGAATCCGCCGGAGGTCGGCAGGATGATCCCGTCCGCTCGACCCGGGCCTGCCCTGATGACCGCTGAGGCCGCGCGGGAGTAGCCTGCTTCCGTATCGGTTCCGGGCCAGGAGTCCCCGGAACCGCCGGGAGCCTCTGATGAGCGCGATCATCGAGCTGGAGATCGGACCCGGCGAGGAGCCGGGCACGTGGGAAGTCCGCGTCCTCCGATCGGCTGGGGCGGACACGGCATCCGCGTCGTTCCGGCTGGACGTCGACACCCTCATCGCCCGGTTGCCGTTCATGGACTCCACCGTGCTCGCCTCGGCGGTACCCGCACGGCGGGTCCTGACCGAGGGCGAGACCGAGATCCAGCGCGTGGGCACGGAGCTCTTCTCCGCCGTCTTCACCGGCGAGGTCGAGGAGGCGTACCGCACGAGCCGCGCGGTCGCGAAGGAGCGCGGGGAGAGCCTGCAGGTGCGGCTCCGGCTCGTCGCGCCGACGCTCGCAGCCCTCCCCTGGGAGTCGCTGTTCGACCCCGAGGCCGGCGTGTACGTCTGCCGCAAGGAGCCGCTCATCCGGCAGATCCCGACGACGGACGTGATGGAACCGCTGAGCCTCGACCCGCCGCTGCGCGTGCTGGCGATGGTCGCGGCGCCCAGCGACCTGGCGGCGATCGACGCCAAGGGCGAGCGGATGCGCCTCGAGACGGCGCTCGGGCCCCACATCGCCCGCGGCCGGATCCTCGTCGAGTGGCTCGAGGAGGTCACCTGGGCCAACGTGCACGAGAAGCTGCTCTCGGCGCCGTGGCACGTGCTCCACTTCGTCGGGCACGGGTCGTACGATACCTCGTCCGACGAGGGAGTGCTCGCGTTCGTCGGGCTCCGACGGGCGGGCGGAGTACGTCGACGCGTCGGCGCTCGCCGACCTGCTCGACCAGGCCGAGCCGACGCCCCGGCTGGTCGTGATCAACTCCTGCATGTCGGGCACCGCGAGCACCGACGAGCTGTACTCCGGCACGGCCGCCGCGCTCGTCAACAGCGGCATCAACGCCGTCGCCGCGATGCAGTTCACGATCAGCGACGCGGCGGCGGTCGCGTTCTCGCAGGGCTTCTACTCCGCGCTCGCCTACGGCCGCCGCATCGACGAGGCGGTCGTCAGCGGCCGGATCGCGATCCTCGGCCTCGGCCGGGACACGCTCGAGTGGGTGACGCCGGTGCTCTGCCTGCGCGGCGACGACACCCGCCTGTTCATCCTGCCGCCGTCCGCGGAGGAGCGGAGGCGGAGGCGCGGCGGACGGACATCGCCGGCAGCCCCGATCGTCCCGCCCGAGCCCGGACCGACGCCGGGCCCGCGCCGGGTGGGCCTGATCGCCGCCGTCGCGGCCGGGGCCGCGCTCCTCCTCGGGATCGGCGGCACGGTCGCGGTGCTGGCTGCACTGAACAGCGGCGGCGGCGGAGGTGGCGGCACCGGCGCCGCCGACGTCGGCGGGTCCGTGACGCTCCCCGCCCAGATCGAGGTCGCGGGCGACACGGTGTGGACGCCGACCGGCCTCGACTGCACCGGCGGCCAGCGGCTCCTCCTCACCGCGACGGGCGAGGTCGAGGTCGACGACCTCGGGGGCATCGCGCTGACGCCGGAGGGCTCCCAGCAGCAGTACTCGACGATCAACCCGCAACCGTATGCGTCGTACGCCTCGCTCATCGGGCGCGTCGGCGACGGCGGCATGCCGTTCGTCGTGGGGACGCGGCTCGCGATGGAATGCCCCGGCGACGGCGACCTCCAGCTGGGCTTCAACGACCCGGATCCCGCGCAGAACCTCGGCGCGTTCTCGGTGCAGGTCTCGGATGTCACCGTCGATCCGACGATCACGCTCGACGCCCTCACCCCGATCACGGTCGACGTGCCGGCCGAGTGCCGGCGAGTGGGTGCCCACCGGCATCACCTGCGTCCCGGGCGCGGCCTACTCGATCTGGGCGGACGGCGTGATCACGTGGGGGGCGGATCAGGAGCTCACGGCCGTGGACGCCGGCGGCACGGAGGTGTTCGCGCGAGCAGGGCAACGACCCGACCGACGAACCTGCCGGGCCTCGAGGACGCGCAGCACGGATCCCTGGTCGGGCGCCATCGGCGCCCTGCCGCCCTACGTGGGACTCGGCACCGACGTCGTACTTCGACTGCTACTCCGGCGGCGGCCGGATCGGCGAGATCGTGCTGGGCCTGAACGACCTGGACCGCGCCGACAACACGGGCCAGTTCACCGTCATCCTGTCCCGCATCACCGCTCCGTCCGGCTGAGTGCCGCCGGGCGGGTCCCACCCGTGACGCGCGCCGGTCCCTCCGGCCGATCGCCCCGAACGCGCAATCCGTGCTGCCCCTGAGGCTGCCGGGATCCGGCGACGCTACCCTGCCGCTGAAATGCGTCGGCACGCACCGCGTGCCTCTCAGGGGTGTGGGATGAGCGCGATCATCGAGGTCGAGATCGGTCCCGGAGCAAGCCGGGCACGTACGACGCGCGCGTCATCCGCTCGGCGGGGTCCCCTCGCTCGGCGGAACTTCTCGCTCGAAGTCGGCGCCATGCTCGACCGACTGCCGACAGTCGAGGCCGTCGTCCTCGCCTCCGCAGTATCCGCTCGGCGAATCATGACAGCGAACGAGTCGGAGATCCATCGGCTCGGCGGCGAGCTGTTCACGTCGGTCTTCGCGGGCGAGGTCGGCACCGCCTTCCGAAGCGGCCAGGCGGTCGCGCGCGAACGAGCGACGAGCCTGCAGGTGCGGCTCAGGCTCACCGATCCCGCTCTCGCGGCACTGCCCTGGGAGGCGATGTTCGATCCCATCGATGGCGTGTACGTGTGCCGGAAGGAACCACTGATCCGCTACGTCGAGACGCCGACGTCGAACGACGCCCTGCAGGTCGATCCGCCGCTCCGCATTCTCGGCATCATCTCGACGCCGCGCGACCTGCCGCGGATCGACTCGGCGTCCGAGCGCGCCCGACTCGAACGCGCGCTCGGACCGCATCTCGTGGCGGGTCGGGTGACCATCGACTGGCTCGAAGAGGCGACGTGGGCGAACGTGCACGAGAAGCTCCTCTCTGGTCGATGGCACGTGCTCCATTATGTCGGCCACGGGGACTACGACCGCGCCGGTGGTGAAGGCGTCCTCGCCCTGGTCGATCACGACGGACGCGCGGAGTACGTCGATGCCAGCGTGTTCGCCGACCTGATCGACGAGGCGGAGCCCACGCCTCGGCTCATCGTTCTGAACTCCTGCGCCTCGGGTGCGTCGGGCGGCACGGAGTTGTTCGCAGGGACGGCGTCCGCCCTGGTGCGCAGTGGGATCCAGGCGGTCGCGGCGATGCAGTTCACGATCAGCGACGTGGCCGCGCTGGAGTTCTCGCGGGGGTTCTACTCGGCGCTCGCGAACGGGCGAGGCGTCGACGAGGCGGTGCGCAGCGGACGTATCGCGATCCTCGGACTCGGCAGGTACACGTTGGAATGGGTGACGCCAGTGCTGTACCTGGCGGGCGACGACGCACGCCTCTTTGACATCGCCGCGACGACCGTTCCTGCTCTGCAGGCGGCTCCCCTGACCTTGCCGGTCAACCGGGAGTCGGACTCGGAGCCCGAGCCCGAACCGCAACCACAGCACGAGCCTGAAGCTGAACCCGAACCGCAACCACTGCACGAGCCTG
>CAVPVF010000008.1:0-61690 GCA_963709115.1 uncultured Actinomycetota bacterium | reverse complement strand
GGCCTGACCGGGGCGCAGCGTCGGCGCGAGCGTCTCGGCTACAGCAGGAAACGCACGGCGAGGAAGCCCGCCGTCGTCATCGTGACGGCGTAGGGCAGCGCCATCCACAGCATCCGGACGAATCCGAGTCGGATGAGCGGTGCGAGCGCGGACGTCAGCAGGAACAGGAACGCGGCCTGGCCGTTGGGCGTCGCAACACTGGGGACGTTGGTGCCGGCGTTCACCACGATCGCGAGGGTGTCGAACTGGTCTCGGGTGATCGAGCCGGCATCGAAGGCCTGCGCGATCTCGGTGATGTAGACGGTCGCGACGAAGACGTTGTCGCTGACCGCCGAGAGTGCACCTGCCGCGCCGAACAGCAGAGCCGCCTGCCCCGGCCCGTCCTGAGCCAGCACGAAGTCGATCACCGGAGTGAACAGTCCCTGGTCGTGGATGATCGCGACGATGGCGAAGAACGTCACGAGCAGGCCCGTGAACGGCAGCGCCTCCTGGAAGGCACGTCCGAGTGCGTGTTCGTTCGTGACGCCGTTGAACGCGGTGGCGATCGACGATGACCATGAGGCCGACCAGGCCGACCTCTGCGAGCTGGAACGCGAGCGAGACCACGAGCAGCACCGCCGTCACCGCCTGGACCGCCAGACGGGCCTTCTGCCGAGGACCGCGTCGGGCCGACTCCCGGCGCTCCCACCGCTCCATCACCTCGCGCACCGTCGGCGGGAGCTCCGCGCCATAGCCGAACCAGCGGGTCTTCTCGAGCAGCACCGTGGTGAGCAGCCCGACGATCAGGACCGGAAGCGAGACCGGCAGCATTCGCACGAAGAACTCGGTGAACCCCCAGCCCGCGAGTTCGCCGATGAGCAGGTTCTGGGGCTCGCCCACGAGCGTCGCGAGTCCGCCGAGCGCCGTGCCGACCGCTGCATGCATCATCATGTTCCGCAGGAATGCGCGGAAGCGGTCGAGGTCGCCCTTCATGGGGTCGTTCACGAGTTCGTCGTCGGCATGGTCGTGCTCGTCATCCACGCCGCGGTCCGAGGCGAAGCGGTGATAGACGGAGTACAGCCCAGTTGCGACGGCGATCACCACGGCGATGACGGTGAGCGCATCGAGGAACGCCGAGAGCAGCGCCGCGGCTCCGACGAAGGTGAGCGAGAGGAGGAGCTTCGAGCGCACGGCCACCAGGAGTTTCGTGAACACCACCAGCAGCAGGTCGCGCAGGAAGTAGATGCCGGCGACCATGAAGATCAGCAGGAGAATGACGGAGAAGTTCGCCACGGTCTCGTGGTAGACGCTCTCGGGACTGGTCAAGCCGATGAAGACGCCCTCCAGTGCGATCAGCCCGCCCGGCTGGAGCGGATAGCACTTCAGCGCCATCGCGAGGGCGAAGATGAACTCGGCCACGAAGGCCCATCCGGTGACCACCGGGCCGAGGGCGATGAGCAGGAACGGATTCAGTACGAGGAACCCGACGATCGTCGCCTTGTACCAATCGGGCGCGTCGCCGAGGAAGTTCCGTGCCAGGGCGTCCCAGTACCTGCGTACCATCGGTCTGCCTCCCGTCGGTGTCATCTCTCGGTCCTGGCAGGGGTCAATGCGCGAACGGACCGCCGGCGCCGGAATGCTCGCCGCGGCGCCGATACCGACGCGACCTCGCCGTCACGGCGACGGCTGAGATCACGATCGCAACACCGGAGCCGAGGAGCACGGCGAGCGTGCCCTCGTCGGCGACGTCGGGCAGCGCGGCGAACGCGAGCTCGTTCATCAGCAGCGACACCGTGAAGCCGATGCCGCCGAGCGCGCCGACGACGATGATGTCGCCGAACGTGAGCGGTGTGCCGCTCCTGGGCCGGGCGACGAGCCCGCCGAGGACACCGGCGATGGTGATGCCCACGATCTTGCCCACCGGAAGGCCGACGAGGATGCCCCAGAACGCCGGGTCGAGCTCGCTCGGCGACACCTGCGGCACCGGCACCATCGCCGCGGTGAACGCGAACAACGGCAGGATGACGGCGTTCGACCACGGCTCGAGCGCGTGGGCCGCACGGCCGCCCGGACGCCTCGCCATCACGAGCCCGAGGGCCACGCCTGCGATCGTCGCGTGCACGCCGGAGCGGTAGACGAAGTACCAGGCGAGCACTCCGAGCACGATCAGGAGGAGCATGATCGGCCACTGCTGTCGGCGCGAGAGGACCCAGTTCGACCGTGGTTTCAGGAGGCGGCTGACAGCGCCGAACAGCGCGATCGCGATGGTGGCGAAGCCGAGCGCGCCGAGGTCGGCGTCGCTCGTGAAGAAGAACGCGATGATGAGGATCGCGATGAGGTCGTCGAGCACCGCGAGCGCGAGCAGGAAGATGCGCACGCGGGTCGGCAGGAACCGACCGAACACGGCGAGCACGCCGAGCGCGAAGGCGATGTCGGTCGCCGTCGGGATGGGCCAGCCGTCGACGGTGGGGGTGCCGGCGGTGAATGCGAGGAAGATCGCGGCCGGCACGACCACTCCGCCGATCGCGGCGATGGCGGGCAGCATCGCCTTCGAGAGCGAGTTCAGCTCGCCGATCACGAGTTCGCGCTTCAGCTCGACGGCGACGATGAAGAAGAAGATCGCGAGCAGCCCGTCGCTGATCCAGTGCCCGGCCGAGAGGTCGAGCCCCAGCCACGGCAGGTCGAGATGGGCGTCCTTGACGTCGACGAGGGCGGGTCCGAACGGCAGGTTCGCGATGACGAGGCCGAGCACGGCCGCGACCAGGAGCAGTGCGGCGGCGAAGCGCTCGGAGCGGAGGAGGTTCATGGGACTCCTGTCGGGAAGTCTCGGTGCGACGGCGAGGCGTCGCGCCGGGCGCGGGTGATGGCGACGACATGCGACGTCGGCCGACCAGGCTTCCCGGCACTCCGCCGCCATCCTATCGGGGCGCCCACCGCGAGCGCCTAGCATGGCTGGGACGGCACGGCGCGGGTCGGCGGCCGTCGGAGGGAGCGACCGTGGGCGACATCCGGAACCACATCGAGCGCACGGGCGCGACGGCGGCGGTCGACCTCCCATCCGGCGCATCGGCCCTCGACGAGCTCGTCGCCACGGTCGCCCTGCTCCGCGCGCCGGGCGGCTGCCCGTGGGACGCCGAGCAGACCCACGAGAGCCTCGTGCAGTACCTCGTCGAGGAGAGCTGGGAGCTCATCGACGCGATCGAGGCGGGCGACCGCGACGAGATGATCGAGGAGCTCGGCGACGTGCTCTACCAGGTGCTGTTCCACGCCGACCTCGCCGCGCACACGCCCGGCGAGGACTTCGACATCCAGGATGTCGCGGCGCACATGACCGCCAAGATGGTGTCGCGGCATCCGCACGTCTTCGGGGGCGATCGCACGGCCGAGACGGCCGACGACGTGGTGTCGTTCTGGGACGAGCTGAAGGCCGACGAGAAGCCGCATCGCACGAGCGTGCTCGACGGCATCCCGCGCGGCATGCCCGCCCTCGCGCTCGCGCAGAAGGTGCTCGGCAAGGCCGCGAAGGTGGGCGTCGGCGCCGCCGGCCTCCCGGATGCCCCACCGCCGGCGCCCGCCACGGAGGACGAGCTGGGTCGCGCGCTGCTCGCGCTCGTGGCATCCGCCCGCTCGCAGGGGCTCGACGCCGAGCGTGCGCTGCGCCACGCCGTGCGCGGACTCGAGGACGACGTGCGCGCCGCGGAGGACGCCGGGGCAGGCGCCGTGCCAGTCGACTGAGGTCAGGCCACGCGGTGCGCGGACTCGAGGACGACGTGCGCGCCGCGGAGGACGCCGCGGCCGGCGACGTGCCGCTCGGCTGACGTCAGGCCACGCGACTCCCGGCCGGAAGCCGCCGCGCGGGCACCTCGGTGCGCCGCCACGCCCACACGAGCGCGCCCGCGGCGAGCAGCGCGTGCACGGTGAGCCCCACGAACCACGACGGCACCGACCGGTCGTAGACCTCCTGCGGTGTCTCGTAGTCGGGCGAGACCCATTCGCCCGACGGCCGCCAGTTCGCGCAGTCGTCGACGACCGCCTCGGTGTCGGGGGCGTGCTGGGCGGTGCGCACGCCGACCGCGATCCACCCGAACAGGTCGCGTGGACTGCCGAACTCGTCGAAGCTGCCGGGCGCGGCATCCGCGACCACGACGTACGGGTTCGCGGCGAGGAGGCCCCACACGACGTCGAACCGCGGCGTCGTGACCTCGCGCACCTCGGGCGGCAGGCAGGGCGCCGGCTGCCCCGACGGCGGCGGTCCGTCGGTCTCGAGCGACTGCCAGTCGACGCCGATGTACGTCTGGCGCACGGTCGTCTGGATCGCCGCGCCGCCGAGCCCGAACCCGATGAGCGTGCCGACGCTGAGCGCGGCGACGACGAGGTAGGTGACCGTGACCGAGAAGAGCGGCCGGGTGAGCAGGCCGGAGAGGCCGACCCCGATCGCCGCGATGACGCCGAGCTCGAGGGCGAGCACGAGCGTCGAGATCGCGATCGTGCCGGCCGAGACCTGCCCGAGCGCCACCGCGAACACGAGGAACGGCAGCGAGGCCGCGAGGAACGCGAGGGCGGTGAGCCACGCCGCGATCCACTTGCCCACCACGAGCTGCGCGGTGCTGACGAGCGTCACCTGGGTGGTCGCGAGCGTGCCGGCCTCGCGCTCGCCGTTGATCGCGTTGCCGCTCAGCGCCGGGGAGACGAGCGTGGCGAGCAGCAGCACGAAGAACACGATCGTGGAGAACACGCCGCCGCCGCCGTCGTCCCACGCGTTCGTGGCGAGCACGAGGAGCACGGTGACGATCGCGACGAGCAGCACGAACACGCCGAGCAGCACGTACCAGGCGACGCCGCGCACGCGCTGCTTGAGGTCGAGGGTGACGATGAGCCACATTCCGGGCAGGAAGCCGCTCATGCGCGGGCCTCGCCGTCGAGCGGCGCCGCCTGGTCGGGCGCGGTGGTCGGCTCGGGCGGTGTGGCCGGGGCTGTCGGGCCGTCGAGCGGCGCCGCCGGGTCGGGTCGGGATGCCGCGGGCGGCGGCCCTGCACGATTGAGGTCGAGGAACACGTGCTCGAGGTCGCCGACGGCCGGGGCGAACGACGACACCGGGACGCCGACGCCGACGAGGTGGGCGAGCAGCTGCGCGGCATCCGCCTCGCTCGACAGCGGCACGATCGCGCCGAGGTTGTCGATGCGCGCGACGGCGCCGAAGCCCGCAGCGTCGAGTGCGGCACCGAGCCGCGCCGCATCGAGGGAGCGCACGCGCCACTGGCGTGCGCTGCGACCGGCGCGCGCGACCGCGTCGGCCGCCGCCGTGACGCCCGCGGCCACGTAGACGGCGGTGTCGGCCATCTCCTCGAGCTCGGAGAGCACGTGGCTCGAGACGAGCACGGTCTTGCCCTCGCCGGCCAGGCGGCGCACCAGTTCCCGCAGCGCGACGCGCGCGGCCGGGTCGAGTCCCGACGCGGGCTCGTCGAGCAGCAGCACCTCGGGGTCGTGCACGAGCGCGCGGGCGAGGCTGAGCCGCTGCTTCTGCCCGCGCGACAGCACTCGGGTGGGTCGGTCGGCCAGCGGCTCGAGGTCGACGAGCTCGATGAGCTCCGCCGCGCGTGCGGCGGCGGCATCCGTCGACATGCCGTACATGCGCGCGCTCGTCGTGAGCGCGTCGCGCACCGTGAGCGACGGCCACGAGCCGAGGGCGTCGGGCATCCATCCGATGCGCTCGCGCACCGCCCTGGACTCGGTGACCGGGTCGAACCCGGCGATTCGGATGCTGCCGGCGTCGGGCACCAGGAGCGTCGCGAGCATGAGCAGGAGCGTCGTCTTGCCGGCGCCGTTCGGGCCGATGAGGCCGGCGACATGGCCGGGTTCGACCGAGAAGCTGGCGTCGCGTACCGCGTGCACGTCGCCGAACGACCGCGCGACCCCCTCGACCGTGATGCCGCCCACCCGTGCCTCCTCGCTGCCGCAGTCGGTCGAGTCTAGCGGCGCGCTCGGACGGAGCGACCGGCGGCGGGATCGGGGGTCGCGCCGCCCGCGCCGTCGGGCGTACGGTCGGGGAAGGGCACGGACGAGGAGGGTCCCATGGGCATCGAGGAGGAACGCCTCGCCGAGTTCTTCGACGCGTACGCCGCGGCGCTCCGCGAGTTCGACGCCGAGGCCACCGCGGAGCTCTGGGGACTGCCCGGCATGATCGTCACCGACGACTTCGCGGGCGCGCTCGAGAGCCGCGCGGACATGGCCTCGGGCCTCGCGTCGTCCTACCCGATCTACCGCATGCTCGGCCTCGAGTCGGCGCTGCCCGAGATCCGCGCGGTCAGCGCCCTGACGGACCGCATCTCCAACGTGCGGGTGCGCTGGAGCTACCTCGACGGCGACGACGAGGTCATCGTCACGACCGACTACGAGTACCTCGTGCGCGACGACGCCGACGGGCTGCACGTCTACCTCGCGGTCGGCATCGACGAGGCCGAGGCCCTGCAACGGGCGGCGCAGACGCGCGGCGTCGACCTCGACCTGTTCGGCTGAGGGGCGAGCGCCGAGCGACCGCCGAGCGAGCATCGAACGAGCGCCGGGCTGCGACGCGGAGCGAGCGCCGGGCTGCGACCCAGCATCGCCCGGCGCGGGCGTCGGCCCGGGTGCTGGAAGAATGGTCGCCATGGCCGCATCCGTCACCCCTCCGCGCGGCATGCGCGACTTCCTCCCCGCCGAGAAGGCCCGCCGCGAGCACGCCCTCGGCGTGATCCGCGGCGTCTACGCGGCGCACGGCTTCGACGAGATCGAGACGCCCGTGATGGAGGACTCCTCGCGGCTGCACGCCGGCCTCGGCGGCGACAACGAGAAGATCGCGTTCGCCGTGATGAAGCGCGGCCTCACGCACGAGGACCTCGAGGCGGCCGCGGCATCCGGCGACGCCCTCTCGCTCGCCGACCTCGGCCTGCGCTACGACCTCACGGTGCCGCTCGCCCGGTTCTACGCCACCCACCGCGCGGCCCTGCCGCCGGTGTTCCGGGCCATCCAGATCGCGCCGGTGTGGCGCGCAGAGCGTCCGCAGAAGGGCCGCTACCGCCAGTTCGTGCAATGCGACATCGACATCATCGGCGAGGCGGGGCCGCTCGCCGAGCTCGAGCTGCTCACCGCGACCGTGGCCACGCTCGACGCGCTCGGCCTGGGCGGCTGCACGATCCGGCTCAACGACCGGCGCATCCTGGCCGGCATCCTCGGAGCATGGGGCGTGCCGGCCGAGCTGCGCGATCGCGCGCTGATCACGATCGACAAGCTCGACAAGATCGGCGCCGGGGGCGTCGCGGCCGAGCTCCGCGAGCTCGGCGTCGTCACGACCGGCGTGGATGTCGCGGCCGAGCTCGAGTCGCTGATGAACGCCGGCTGGCACCTCGCCGACGTCGTCGCGCCGCCGTCGTGGCTCGACCGGGACGGCGTTCGACGACCTGCTGGCGCTCCGCGCTGCGCTGCCCGACGCGACGATCGAGTTCGACCCCACGCTCGTGCGCGGCATGGGCTACTACACGGGCACGATCTTCGAGATCGCTCACCCCGACCTTGGCTACTCGCTCGGCGGCGGCGGCCGCTACGACCACATGATCGGGCGGTTCCTGGGCCAGGAGGTGCCGGCCTGCGGCTTCTCGATCGGATTCGAGCGCATCGTCGACCTGCTCGCGGTGCGCGACGAGGGACGCCCGCACGCCGTCGTGCTCGTGTACGACGGCGAGGTCGAGCCCGCGACGCTCCTCGCACTCAAGCACGAGCTCGTGGCATCCGGAGCGCGCGTGCGGTTCGAGCGCCGCGTCAAGAACATGCGCGCCCTGCTCGATCGGGTGGCCGCCGACGGCTTCGACGCCTTCGCGACCGTGACGGCCGAGACGACGGATGCCTCGTCGCTGGCGTTCCGCGACCTGGGCGCCTGACTCGTCGGGACCCAGCGCGACGACCCGACGCGCCGAACGGCCGCGCGCCCGAGGGCGGCGCGGCCGTTCGACCGGACGTCGGCGGCGACGGTGTCAGGCGGCGGCGGCCACCCGCCCGGCGCCGCGGGCGCGCACGGTCTTGATGACGCCGTCGATGACGTCCCACGCGGCCACGCCGACCACGACCACGACGAGGAGCGGCACGATCACCTCGCCGGCGTCGCCCCACGGCCAGCCCATGGCCTCGAGCGCCTCGGGGTTGATGAGCTGCCCCGTGGTGAACAGCCAGACGGCCGGCACGGTGAACGCCACGTTCAGCACGAGGTTCGCGGCGGCGAGCCACCAGTTCCAGCCCCACGCGTAGATCGCGATCGCGAACAGCATCTCGAGCACGATGAGCACGAGGAAGTACGGGATCCAGAAGGTCCACAGGTCGGGGTCGAGCAGCGGGATCGCCTCGAGCGCGCCGACCCACGGCAGCCCGAACTGCTGCCAGACGATCACCACGGCGAAGAGGCCGAGGAACACGAGCGAGGCGATGAGCTCGCCGCGCCGGCCGGGCCGGCTGAGCTCGGGCAGCGGCGGGAGCTGGTCGGGCGTCCAGACGAGATCGGCGCCCTTGCCGGGGGAGCGCTCGAGCACGGCGAACGCCAGCGTGGTCCAGAACCCGAGGTGCACGGCGATCGAGATGCCCACGCCGATGGCGCTGCCGATGACCTCGCCCACCTGCGCGCCCGACAGCACCTGGGCGAAGGCGACGGCGGCGACGGCGATCGGCAGCACCACCGAGTACAGCATCTTCATGAGCCGCCACCAGGTGAGGTAGTAGCGCGGACCGATGAGCTGCAGCGGCCGGTCGACGTAGCTCGCGGCGAGGGCGGCCGGGTCGCCGAGCTCGACGAGGGCCATCCGCTCGGCGTCGTCGGGCGAGCGTCCCGTCTCGACCAGGGCGTCGGTCGCGTCGCCGATGCGCTCGCGCAGCTCGCGCTCGAGATCGGTGCGCTGGGAGTCGTGCACGCTGCGGGTCGCGGCCCAGACGTAGCGGTCGGTCAGGGTGGTCATCGGTCGTCTCCTGTCGTGAGTCCTGCGAGGGCGCCGTCGATGCGACGCCAGTCGGTGGTGAGCACGTCGGCGAGCGCCTCGCCGGCGGGGCTCGTGCGATAGAACTTGCGAGGCCTCGCCTCCTCGGTGTTCCACTCGCTCGTGAGCAGGCCCTGCTTCTCGAGGCGGCGGAGGAGGGGGTAGAGCGTGTTCGCGTCGACGATGATGCCGAGCGCGTTCAACGACTCCAGCAGCGCGTAGCCGTAGTCGGGGCGCCGCAGCCGCACGAGGCATGCGAGCACCACGGTGCCGCGTCGCAGCTCCTGGATGTGCCCGGCCGTCGTCTCATCGATGTTCATGATTCACACGATACTGTGTGACACACACTAATGCAAGAGGGACATCGCTGTGACCGTGGCATCGATGCGCGCGCCGTTCGCGCCACATCGCCCGCGCGCGCTTACTGGTCGGCGTGCGCCTCGAGGAACTCGTACACCTCGGCGTCGTCGACGCCCGGGAACGTGCCGGACGGCAGCGGCGACAGCACGTGGGCGTGCAGGCGCGCGCTGGGCCACGCCTGTCCGGCCCACCGCTCGGCGAGTCCGTCGGGCGCGCGGCGGCAGCACGCCTCGTCGGGGCAGGTCGACGACGCCCGCAGCGTCGTCTCGCGCCCGCGGAACCACTTGGCCTGCGCGAACGGCACGCCCACGGTGATCGAGAACTCCGCGGCATCCGTGCGCCCGGTCTGGGTGGCGCACCAGAACGTGCCGGCCGGCGTGTCGGTGTACTGGTAGTTCTCGGTCGTGCGGTTGGTGTGCTCGAACGCGGTGCGCGCGCTCCACTTCTTGCAGACCCACTGGCCCTCGATCGAGCCCGTCACGTCGGTCGGCAGCACGAGCCCGTCGTTCTCGTAGCCCTTCAGCAGCGCGCCGTCGCCGGCGACCCTGAGGAAGTGCAGCGTCATGTCGAGGTGGCTCGTGGCGAGGTTGGTGAACCGCAGCGCGGCCGCCTCGTGGGTCACGCCGAACGCGTCGCGGAAGTCCTCGATGGCGAGGCGCTTCTCCTTCTTGGCCTCCTGGAGGAACGCGACGGATGCCTCCTGCGGCATCAGGCAGGCGGCCGCGAAGTAGTTGATCTCGAGCCGCTGCCAGAGGAACTCGTCGTAGCTCGCCGGGGGAGTGTGGCCGAGGAGGCGGTGCGCCATCGCCTGCAGGGCCATCGACCGCAGGCCGTGCCCGCCGGGGATCGACGCGGGCGGCAGGTAGATGCGCCCGGTCGCCAGGTCGGTGATCGAGCGGGTCGAGTCGGGAAGGTCGTTCACGTAGATGAGCTGGAAGCCGAGGCGCTCGGCCATCACGCTGACCTCGCGGTGGGTGAGGGCGCCCGTGCGGTGGCCGGAGGCGCGCACCTGCTCCTCGGCGAGCTGCTCGATGTCGGGAAGGTGGTTGTCGCGGTCGCGCATGCGCTCGCGCAGGTCGGTGTTCGCGCGTCGGGCCTCCTCGGGCGTGGCGATCGCCTCGCTCGCGCGCCGCTGCAGTTCGCGGTGCAGGCCGACGATCGCCTCGAGCGTCTCGTCGGTGACGCCGCGGCCCGGTCGGATCGCCGGGAGGCCGAGGCTCGCGTAGAGCGGACTCGACTGGGCGCGACCGAGCTCGAGTTCGAGGGCGGCGCGCCGGCTGGGCGCCTCACGGGCGAGCAGGTCGGCGAGCTCGACGCCGAGCGCGGACGCCAGGGCGTCGAGCGTGGACAGCTTCGGCTCCCGCTTGCCGTTCTCGATGAGGGACAGCTGGCTGCCCGCGAGGCCCACCGCGTCGCCGAGTTGGTCGAGGGTCAGCCCGCGCTCGCCGCGGAAATGGCGGATGCGGTGGCCGAGGGTCGCGAGGTCTGGCGTGCCGGCTTTCATCGCTTAAGGATAGCGAAAGATCACCGATTCTTAACGAGCGAAATGTCTGAATGGATGCCGCAATCCGGCGCATCCTTGAAGTACGAACCCGCTCCGGCCGCAGGTCGGGAACCCACGAAAGGGACGACGATGACGATCTCCGAGTTCTCGATCGGAACCTCAGGATCCGACGCCTCCGGGCACGCCCAGCGCGGCACCACCGATCCCGCCCTGCGCGCCTGGGTCACCGAGATCGCGGCGCTCACCAAACCCGACGAGATCGTCTGGGTCGACGGCTCGCAGCACGAGGCCGACCTCCTGACGAAGCAGCTCGTGGCGGAGGGCAAGCTCATCAAGCTCAACCCCGAGTGGCGGCCGAACAGCTACCTGGCCCGCACCGACCCGAGCGACGTCGCCAGGGTCGAGGACCGGACGTTCATCTGCTCGACCTACGAGGAGGACGCCGGGCCGACCAACAACTGGCGCGACCCGCGCGAGATGCGCGCCGAGCTCCTCGACGTCTTCGACGGCTCGATGAAGGGCCGCACGATGTACGTCGTGCCGTTCTCGATGGGACCGCTCGGCGGACCCATCTCGCAGCTCGGCGTCGAGATCACGGATTCGCCGTACGTCGTGCTCTCGATGGGCATCATGACCCGCATGGGCGAGTCGGTCTACCGGCTCATCGAGGCCGGCGAGCCATGGGTGCGCACCATCCACTCGGTCGGCTACCCGCTCGTCGACGGCGTCGGTCACCGCCGCGCCGAGGTCGACTGGCCGTGCAACGACACGAAGTACATCGTGCAGTTCCCCGACTCGCGCGAGGTCTGGTCGTACGGCTCGGGCTACGGCGGCAACGCGCTGCTCGCCAAGAAGTGCTTCGCGCTGCGCATCGCGAGCGTGATGGCCCGCGACGAGGGCTGGCTCGCCGAGCACATGCTGCTCATCAAGATCACGTCGCCCGCGGGCAAGGTCTACCACGTCGCGGCCGCATTCCCGTCGGCCTGCGGCAAGACGAACCTCGCGATGCTGCGCCCGACCATCCCCGGCTGGACCGTCGAGACCATCGGCGACGACATCGCCTGGATGCGCCCCGGCGAGGACGGCCGCCTCTACGCGATCAACCCCGAGGCCGGCTTCTTCGGCGTGGCCCCCGGCACCGGCGCGACGACCAACCCGACCGCGGTGCAGACCCTGTGGGGCAACACCATCTTCACGAACGTGGCGCTCCGCCCCGACGGCGACGTCTGGTGGGAGGGCCTCACCGACCAGGTCCCCGCCGAGCTCACCGACTGGGAGGGCAACCACTGGACGCCCGACTCCGGTCGCCCGGCCGCCCACCCGAACTCGCGCTTCACGGTGGCCGCCGCGCAGTGCCCGCAGATCTCCGACGACTGGGACGCCCACGACGGCGTGCCGATCGACGCGATCCTGTTCGGCGGACGCCGAGCCACGAACGTGCCGCTCGTCGCCGAGGCGCGCAGCTGGAAGCACGGCGTCTTCATGGGCGCGACGATCTCGTCGGAGCAGACCGCGGCCGCCGAGGGCACCGTCGGCGAGCTGCGCCGCGACCCGTTCGCGATGCTCCCGTTCTGCGGCTACAACATGGCCGACTACTGGGGCCACTGGGTGAAGATGGGCCGCGTGCTCGGCACCAACGCCCCGAAGATCTTCCAGGTGAACTGGTTCCGCAAGGGCGCGGACGGCTCCTTCCTCTGGCCCGGCTTCGGCGAGAACTCGCGCGTGCTCGAGTGGATCGTCGGCCGGCTCGAGGGCGGCGCGGACGCGGTCGAGACGCCGATCGGCCTGCTCCCGGCATCCGATTCGCTCGACCTCGACGGGCTCGAGATCACGGATGACGCGCTCGAGCAGCTCTTCGACGTGGACCGCGACTCGTGGCTCGCCGAGTGCGACCTCACCGAGGAGTACTTCGCACAGTTCGGCGACCGGGTGCCCGCCGCCCTGAAGGCCGAGCTCTCGAGCCTGCGCTACCACCTCCAGCACCAGCACGCATGACGCGATGACGACGCGGCCCCGTCCTGACGGGGCCGCGTCGTCGTGCCGGTCACGGATGCCGCGGGCCCACTCGCACGGGAAGGCGGGACGTCGCCCGCGGCATCCGTCGTCGGCCAGTCCGGCACGTCGCGCGCCGGGCGGAGCCGCTCGGCGCTAGCGTGTGGCGCGGGAGGGCGGCATGGAGTTCGGCAGGATCATCCAGACGATCGGCGAGGTCATCGACGTCGTCGGCGTCCTCGCGATCGTCATCGGCGTCGTCTACGCGATCCTCGACGCAGCCCTGCGCGGTCTTCGCCGCAAGAGCCCGATCTACACGCGGTTCCGCCGCGTGCTCGGGCGCGCGATCCTGCTCGGGCTCGAACTGCTCGTGGCCGCCGACATCATCAAGACGGTGGCGGTCACGCCCACCCTCGACTCCGTCGTGGTGCTCGCGATCATCGTCCTCATCCGGACGTTCCTCAGCTGGTCGCTCGAGCTCGAGATCTCGGGCCGCTGGCCGTGGCAGAAGCGCGGCGCCCCCGTCGCCGAGGTCGCGGACGAGGATGCGGCGCCGGCCGGGGCGAGCTGACGGAGAGCTGGATCGCGGAGGACCGCACTATGGCCGGCCGGCCGATGCTCCGGGCGCCGAGTCGAGGCGCCACGCGGCGACGACCCGGCGGTGATGGGCGCCCTCCGGCGGACGCATGTCGATGAGGGCCACGGTGTCGAGCACCACCCGATCCCCGGGGCGCAGCTGCCCGTGGTGCTTGCGGGTGACGTGCGGGCGGAAGTCGAGCCGGGCGCGCGGCTCGACGCCGGCGGCGCCGAGCGCCTCGAGGGCGCGGGCGCGCAGCGCGGCGAGCTCGCCGTCGTCGCGCACGAGCGTGACGGGCACGTCGCGGCGTCGTCCGAACATGGCCTCCTCGCCGGCGGCGGCGCGGATGGCCGCGGCACCGTCCCCGATGCCCTCGACACGGCCGAGCCGCCGCGCGAGGTCGTCGGCCGACAGGTCGGTCTGGAACGGCTCGACGAGCGTCACGTGCAGCGGCCAGTCGGCGACCGTGAACTCGTCGCCCGCCGCGAGCGGCAGGAGCGGCAGCACGACGACGAAGCGCGCCATCCGGCGAGTCTAGCCGGGGCGCGCTCCGTCGGGTCGGGCCGTTCGGGCCACCCGGTGCGGCATTCAGGCCACTCGCTGCGGCATTCAGGCCACCCGGTGCGGCTCGTCGAGGCGGCCCATGAGCCGCAGCATCGCGGCCGGCGCGTAGCGGAACTCGATGGTGCCGCTCGCGCCCGGTTCGCTCGGCCCGATCCAGGTGCTCGAACCCTCGTGCACGCGCACCCAGCCGTTGTCGAACAGCAGGTCGGCGCCGATGACGAAGGCCATCGCCGGGGTGTCGCCCTGGCGCACCGCGATCGAGCCCTCGAACACCTGCGACGCCGAGGCGTCCTGGTCCTCGCGGGCCTGCACGCCCACGAGCGGGCGGATGATGGGGGTCGCGAAGCCCGGGGCGTCGAACGGGCTCGACTTCGCGGCATCCGCCACGATGCCGAAGTTCACGCTGGTCGAGACGAGGCTCATCGAGGCCTGCCCGTCGAGCACGAGGCGGCTCGACACGCGGAAGCGATAGTAGAGGCGCCCGGCATCGCGCGCCGGCGGCAGCACGGCGAGGCTCGCCCAGTTGCGGGACCAGTTGAGCGGGCCGCCGTCGCGGCTCGGCGGGTCGTACAGGCTCGCGGTGACGCGCACCGCGCCGTCGGGCTGGGTCGGCGCGGCCCGCAGCGAGCTGTGTCCGCGATCGCTCTCGGGCATCTCGTCGCGCACGGCCGTGAACGCCGGGAGACGCTGCGGCTCCCAGTGCCGGAGCCAGCCCTGGATGCCGGCCTGGATGCGGTCGAACGAGTCGCCGAAGCCGTTGCGCGACGAGGTCGTCCCGTCGTCGGCGGCGTTCGGCAGGTCGTCGATGAGCTCGACGGGAAGCTCGTCGAGGCGGGAGAGATCGCGGGTGCTGGAGACGGTCGCGATGGTCATGGTGGTCCTCCGTGGGGGAATGGGCTCGGGGCATCCTGGAACCGGATGCGGAACCCCACGCTACGGAGGACGCTTCAGCGCCCCATCCCGGCTAGCCCCCAAACCACCCCGGGGTTTTCCCTGAGCCGACGCTCGCGTAGTGCTGAGGTGGACGCAGGCGCGACCTGGATCCCCGATTGCGATGGCCGAGACGCATGTGCCTCGTTCGGGGGTTTCCGCGGCGTTCGCGTGAGCGTAGAGTCCGGCCATCCGTCGCAGCTGTGGCCCGAGACAGCGGCCTGGGCGGGAGAGCCTCCCGATGCGGCGTTTCTCAAGGGGGAGACTCATGCGACGACTCAGCGCACTTGCGACGACCGCGGCGCTCATGGGAGTGGCGCTCACGGCGCTCGCGACCCCGGCGATGGCCGCGCCGAACGGGCCGAAGCCGCCGTCTCCCGGTAGCACGGCGACACTGGCCGAGGGCCTCGCCGGCCCGCTCACGTTCGCCGTGACGCCGAACGGCACGCTCTACATCGGCCAGGACTTCGCCGGCCTGCTGACGAAGCAGTCGGGCGGGGCTTCCGAGACGCTCGCATCGGGCCCCGGGATCGCCGCCGTCTCGATCCTCGGCGACGTCGTCACCTGGGGCGAGCGCGAGGGCGACCATGGAGCAGGTGCTCGCCTCCCGGCTCATGCAGCGCGCCGCAGACGGAACGGTGACGTCGATCGACGTCCTCGCGTGGGAGCAGGCGAACAATCCCGACGCGAGCGCCGAATACGGCTTCCGCGACCTCACGCCGGAGTGCCTCGCGCAGATCCCGCCGTTCCTGCTGCCCTTCGTCGGCCCGCACGGCGGCGCGATCGACACCCATGTGTACGGTTCCCTCATGCTGAAGGACGTGACCTACGTCGCGGATGCCGGTGCGAACGCCGTCCTCGCGGTCGACGCGGCCGGGGAGATCTCGACGGTCGCCGTGCTGCCGCCGTCGAGTTTCGTCGCCACGGACGGGATGGCGGCGGCATTCGGCCTGCCCTCATGCGTCGTCGGTCACGACTTCATCACCGAGCCGGTGCCGACCGACGTCGAGTTGGGCAACGACGGCTGGCTCTACGTCACCTCGCTCCCGGGGGGCCCCGAGGACGCGAGCCTCGGTGCACGAGGCGCCGTGTACCGCGTGAACCCGACGACGGGTGAGGTGCAGCTGTACGCGTCCGGGTTCGCCGGTGCGACCGGCCTCGCGGTCGCCCCGAACGGCACGGTGTTCGTCGCGGAGATGTTCGGCGACCGGGTGTCGGTCATCACGAAGCGCGGCGAGGTCAGCTCCTTCGCGGACGTGCCCTCGCCTGCCGGCATCGAGTGGCAGAGCGGCCGACTCTACGTCTCGACCGACGTCTTCGGCGACGGGAAGGTCGTCTCGATCGGGCTGCGGTAGCAGTCAGCCCCGGTCGTCGCGAGACGCGGCTCAGACCAGCAACTGGTGGGCCGCGAGGTCGCGGTAGAGCGGCACGGATGCCACGAGCTCGGCGTGCGTGCCCTCGCCGATCACGCGCCCGTCCTCGACCACGACGATGCGGTCGGAGTCGATGACCGTCGAGAGGCGGTGCGCGATCACGATGAGCGTGCGCCCGTCGGAGACGGCGTCGATCGCCTCGCGCATCATGCGCTCGTTCAGGCCGTCGAGCGACGACGTCGACTCGTCGAGCAGCAGGATCGGCGGGGCCGACAGCAGCGCCCGCGCGATCGCGAGCCGCTGGCGCTCGCCGCCCGAGAGCATGATGCCGTCCTGGCCGACCGCGGCGCCGAGGCCCGCCGGGTCGCGGTCGAGCACGCCGCCGAGGTTCACCGCGCGCAGCACCTGCTCGCACTCCGCGTCGGTCGCGTCGGGACTGCCGAGCTTCAGGTTGTCGCGCAGCGTGCCGGCCAGCACGGGGGCGTCCTGCTCGACGTACCCGATCTGCGCGCGCAGCTCGCGCCGGTCGAGCGAGCGCAGGTCGAGGCCGCCCATGCGCACCTCGCCGACGCTCGGGTCGTAGAAGCGCTCGACGAGGGCGAGGATCGTCGACTTGCCCGCCCCTGACGGGCCGACGAGCGCGATGCGCTGCCCGCGCGGCACCTGGAACGAGACGCCGCGCAGCACCGGCTGGCGCGCCGTGACGTCGGGCTCGGGCAGGTGCTCGTCGGGGGAGTCGTTGTCGGGATCGGCCGGGTCCTGGCGGGTGGCCGCGTAGGCGAAGTGCACGTCGTCGAACTCGATCGCCGGGGCATCCGGGAGCACGCCGTGGTTCGCGTCGCCGACCATGAGGGCGAGCGGGGCGACCTCGCGGTCGTAGGCGTCCTCGTCGGGCAGGTCGAGGATCTCCTGGATGCGGCCGAGCGCGCCGAGCGCGAGGTTCACCGAGGTGATCGCGCCGAACGCCTGGCCGAGCGGCAGGATCATCATGAACAGGAAGAGGATGAACGCGACGAGGTTCGCCACGGTGATGGCGCCCGACGCGACCCGGTAGCCGCCGACGCCGAGCACCACGAGGAACGACACCTGCATGGCGATGCCGGCGATCGGCACGATGAGCGCCGAGATCTTCGCGACCTTCACGCCCATCTGCCATGCGCCCTCGGCCTCGGTGTCGACGGTGCGGATCTCGCGCTCGGTGGCGCCCGCCGCGCGGATGGTGCGCACCGCGCTGATCGCGCGTTCGACGGATGCCGCGACGTCGCCGACCTTCTCCTGCGCCTGGTGCGACGCCTCGCGCACCCGCCGCGACAGCAGGGTGACGGTGGTGATGGCGATCGCGATCACGAGCACGGTGAGCCCGAGCAGCACGGCGTCGAGGATGAGCATCGCGATGAGCGCCCCGATGAACGTGACCGCGCCGCCGACGGCCTCGACGAGGCCCTGCGTGAGCACCGCCCGCAGCATCGTGGTGTCGCTGCCGACGCGCGAGACGAGGTCGCCCGTGCGGCGCGTGTCGAACTCCGCGATCGGCAGGTGCAGGAGCTTGGCCACGAGGCGCTTGCGGCTCGACAGCACCACGCCCTCGCCGGTGCGCTGCAGCAGGTAGTGCTGGTAGCCCGAGATGACGCCGCTGATGATGACGAGGGCGATGAGGCCCCACACGATCCAGCCGAGCGGCTGGCCGGCCTCGACGATCGTGATGACCTGGGCGACGAGCAGCGGCTGGGCCAGGCTCGTGAGCGCTCCGATCACCGAGAGCACGGCGACCCAGATGAGCACGGGCCGGTGCTCGAAGAGGAACGGCAGCAGCTGGCGGAACGTCGCCCGCGGGCCGGGCGCGGCCTTGCCGCGGGAGAAGGGGCTGCGTCGGGGGGTCTGGGTCTGCGTGTCGCTCATGTGCTCTTCCTGGTCCGCGCGGTGAGCGGATGCCGCATCCGCCCGATGCCTGCGCCGTCGCCGCCTTGCAGCATACGTGGCCTACCTGCGTCCGTACTTCTTGTGCACGGCCTGCTTGGACACCTCGAGCGCCAGTGCGATGAGCTGCCAGCTGGAGCCGCCGGCCCGGGCGCGGCGCACGGCCACCGCCTCGGCGCGGTCGAGGGCGAGGTTCAGCTCGACGCGGGCGCGGCGCAGCTCGCGGAGCGCCCGGTAGGGGTCGTCGCCGTCGGCGGCGGCGATGGCGGTGCGGAGGGTGCGGTCGTCCATGGCGTCAACCGTAGTTGACGTCGGCGACGAATGTCAATTCAGGTTGACGGATGCCCCGCGTCGCCGGCCGACGACGCGTGCGCGCCGGGGTTCACGAGCACGGATGCCGCGCTCGCGTGCCCCGCGAGGCAGGCCGTCGCGGCATCCGCCCCGCCGAGCGTCGCGGCGAGGAATCCGGCGGCGAACGCGTCGCCGGCGCCCGTGAGGTCGCGGATGCCCGGCACCGGCGCCACGTCGACGCGCGCGACGAGCTCGCCCGACTCGACCACGTCGGTCGGCAGCGGCCCGTGCTTCACGACGACCGTCGGCGCCACGGATGCCGCGACCGCGCCGCCGCCCGCGATCCCGAGCAGCGACGCCTCGTCCTCGTTCGCGAAGAGCACGTCGGGCGCGATCGCGCGGATGAGGTCGAGCGCGCAGCTCCACCCCCAGTCCGGCGAGCAGCCCGGTCGACGAGGCATCCATCGACACGGCCGCGCCGCGATGCCGAGCAGCCGCCGCGAGCCGGGCGAGCTCCGAGCGCATCGGCTCGCGCTCGAGGCCGTAGGCGGGCAGGTGGAGCCAGGCGACGCCGTCGAGCCACGCGGGATCGACGTCGGCCAGCTCGGCCGAGGCGCCGCGATCGGGGAACATCGTGCGCTCGCCCTCGGCGTCGACGAGCAGCACGACCGTGCCGGTGCGGCCCGCCCGCTGCACGCGCACGTCGACGCCCGCCGCCGCGAGGTCGTCGGCGAGGCCCGCGCCCGCGGCATCCGCGCCGACCCGGCCGATGAAGCGCGTCGGCACGAGCGGCGCCGCCAGGGCGGCCACGTTCGCGCCGCTGCCGCCGCGCGCGCGGAAGACCCGGGCGGCGGTGTCGGTGGCCGCCCGCAGCGGTTCGGACGCCCAGACGACGATGTCCTCGACGAGGTCGCCCGCGACGGCGAGCACGCCGCCCGCCTCAGCCGGCGAGGGCACGGGCGATCTCCGCACCGAGCGCGACGTTGCCGCGGTACACCTCGAGGTTCACCTCGAGGCTGCGCCCGCCCGTCGCGCGCTGCATGTGGTCGAGCAGGAACGGCGTGGTGTCGTGCCCCGAGACACCGGCCGCGGATGCCGCGTCCAGCGCCTCGGCGAGCACCCGGTCGTGGAACTCGGGGTCGAGCTGCAGCGCCTGGTCCACCGGGTTCGCGACGAGCACCGCGGCCGCCTGGCCGAGCTCGTCGCGCGCGCGGGCGAGCGCCGCGGCATCCGCCGGGCTCTCGATGCGGTAGTCGAGTGCGAAGCCCGAGTCGGCCACGTAGAAGCCGGGATAGCGGTTCGTGCGGTAGCCCACGACCGGCACGTTGAGGGTCTCGAGCCGCTCGAGCGTGGCGCCGATGTCGAGGATCGACTTCACGCCGGCGCTCACGAGCGTGATCGGGGTGGTCGCGAGCGTGCCGAGGTCGGCGGACTCGTCGAACGTCTCGCCGGCACCGCGGTGCACGCCGCCCAGCCCGCCCGTCGACATGACGCGGATGCCCGCGCGATGCGCGAGCCACGCCGTGGCGGCGACGGTGGTGCCCCCGTCGAGTCCCTGCGCGCGGGCGATCGGCAGGTCGCGCACGCTCACCTTCACCACGCCGCTCGGCGGTGCACAGCCGCTCGATCTCGGCCGGCGAGAGCCCGACGACCGGGACGCCGTCGATCACGCCGATCGTGGCCGGCACGACGCCCGCGTCGCGCACGAGCCGCTCGGACGCGAGGCCGACCTCGAGGTTGCGCGGCGACGGCAGCCCGTGGCTCAGGATGGTGGACTCGAGGGCGAGCACGGGCGCACCGGCGTCGAGCGCGCGGCGCACCTCCTCGGCGACACGGATGACCGATGGTGTCTGCATCCCGCCATCGTAGGAGCAGCCGGTGACGGATGCCGCGGCGCCCGCGTCGCTCGCGCACGAACGTCGCGCGCTCGCCCGCGCTCGCGCCGATGGTTGTCGGACCCTCGGGCTATCGTGGTGACTTGTGTCGCAACCAGTCATCGTCGCCAGGGAGCTCGTGAAGCGCTACGGCGGGTTCGCCGCCGTCGACGGCATCTCGTTCGAGGTGGCGCCCGGCGAGTCGTTCGGACTGCTCGGGCCGAACGGCGCCGGCAAGTCGACCACGATGCGCATGGTGGGCGCGGTCTCGACCCGCACGTCCGGCGACCTCTCGATCCTCGGGCTCGACCCCGATGCGCACGGGCCCGAGATCCGGTCGCAGCTCGGCGTCGTCCCGCAGTCCGACAACCTCGACACCGAGCTGCGCGTGCGCGAGAACCTGCTCGTGTACGGCCGCTACTTCGGGCTCCCGCGCCGGGTCGTCGCCGAGCGCGCCGACGAGCTCCTCGCCTTCGCCCAGCTCGAGGACAAGGGCAAGGCGAAGGTCGAGTCCCTCTCGGGCGGCATGAAGCGCCGGCTCACCATCGCGCGCGCGCTCATCAACGACCCCCGCGTCCTGCTCCTCGACGAGCCGACCACCGGCCTCGACCCGCAGGCGCGCCACATCCTCTGGGACCGCCTCTTCCGGCTCAAGGAGCAGGGCACCACGCTGCTGCTCACGACCCACTACATGGACGAGGCCGAACAGCTCTGCGATCGGCTCGTCGTCGTCGACAAGGGCGCGATCATGGCCGAGGGCACCCCGGCCGAGCTCATCCGCCGCTACTCCTCGCGCGAGGTGCTCGAGGTGCGATTCGGCAGCGACCGCAACGTCGAGGTCGCCGAGCGGCTCGCGGGCATCGGCGACCGCCTCGAGGTGCTGCCCGACCGCATCCTCGTCTACAGCGACGACGGCGAGGCCGAGCTGGTGCGCATCACCGATGCGGGGCTCCACCCGATCACGAGCCTCGTGCGACGCTCGAGCCTCGAGGACGTCTTCCTCCGCCTCACCGGACGGAGCCTCATCGAATGAGCCGGTCGGCATCGAATGAGCCGGGGCATCGAATGACCGCATCGATCGGCCTCTCCACCGAGCCGCGCGCCGACACCGCACGCGCGCTCGCCGCAGGGCGCAAGCCGCGTCGCTGGGGCGCCTGGTACGTCGCGCTCCACCGGTTCCGGGTGATGAAGAGCTACACCGGCACCGTGGTGGTGGCGGGCATCGGCAACCCGCTCATCTACCTCTACGCGCTCGGCGTCGGGCTCGCGACGATCGTCGACGCCAACCTCGGCGACGACGCGGTCGAGGGCGTCAGCTACCTCGTGTTCGTGGCGCCGGCGCTGCTCGCGAGCGCCGCCATCACCGTCGCGAGCGAGGAGTTCACGTATCCCGTGATGCTCGGCTACAAGTGGAATCCCACCTTCACCGGCATGAGCGCGTCGCCCCTCCGACCCACGCAGATCGTCGACGGCGTCATCATCTCGGTCGCGGTGCGCATGGCCGTGAACCTCGTGCTGTTCTTCGCGCTCATCCTCGTGTTCGGCGCGGCGCCCTCGCCCATCGCGTTCCTCATGATCGCGGCGGGCCTGCTCGGCGGGCTCGCCTTCGGCGCGGTGCTGATGGGCTACACCTCGACCCTCGAGGAGGACACCGGCCAGCTCGCCATGGTCATGCGGTTCGTGGTGCTGCCGATGACGCTGTTCTCGGGCACCTTCTTCCCGCTGTCGACGTTCCCCGTCTGGCTGCAGTGGATCGGCTGGATCTCGCCGCTCTGGCACAGCACCGAACTGGCGCGCGTGTTCTCCTACGGCTACGAGGAGCCGATCTGGCTCACCGTCGTGCACGTGGCGTACCTCGTCGGTCCTCGTGGTGATCGGGTGGGCCTGGGCCCGCCGCATCGCCGTGCGGAGGCTCGGACGATGACCGGCGTCTCCGCAGCGCGACCTCGTGCAGCCGCCGGCGCGTTCGCGGCCCGTGCGCTCGCTGTACGCGGGCAACGCCCGCGCGGTGATGCTGCGCGGCTGGCGGGCGACCCGCAGCACCAACTGGCTCGTCATCGTGAGCGGGTTCTTCGAGCCGATCTTCTACCTCCTGGCGATGGGCATCGGCCTCGGCACGCTCGTCGGCACCGTCACGACCGAGAGCGGGCAGCAGGTGCCCTACGCGGCCTTCATCGCCCCGGCGCTGCTCGCCGTGGCCGCGATGAACGGCGCGATCTACGACTCCACGTGGAACGTCTTCTTCAAGATGCAGTTCGCGCAAGCTCTACGAGGGCATGCTCTCCACGTCGCTCGGGCCGCTCGACGTCGCGCTCGGCGAGATCCTCCTGGCCCTGCTGCGCGGTGCGCTCTACGCGGTCGGCTTCCAGCTGGTGATGCAGGTGCTCGGGCTCAACCTCTCGTGGTGGGCGCTGCTCGCGCTGCCCGCCGTGCTGCTCATCGCCTTCGGCTTCGCGAGCCTCGGCATGGCGATCACGAGCTACATGAAGACCTTCCAGCAGATGGACTGGATCAACTTCGTGCTGCTGCCGATGTTCCTGTTCTCGGCGACGTTCTATCCGATCACCGTCTACCCCGAGTGGCTGCAGCACGTCATCCAGGCGCTGCCGCTCTGGCACGGCGTCGAGCTCGTGCGCGGGCTCACGACGGGCGACGTGAGCTGGGGCATGCTCTGGCACGTGCTCTACTACGCGGTCATGATCGCGATCGGGCTGGTGTTCACGACCCGGCGGCTGCGCGCGCTCTTCCTCGACTGAGCAGGCTCGACGCGACAGCGGGCGCGGGACGCCTGGCGCGACATCCGCGACGGGCATCCTCGAACGGGCTCAGTCGACGAGGTCGTCGGGCGGCAGCACCCACGCGTCCTCGAGCAGGATCCGCTCGGGCGGCGACGCGTGCCAGGTGCCGTCGGGGTCGTCGGCCTCGGCGATCGCGAAGAGGTTCGGGATCGCCGCCTCCCAGTGGGCACGCGACTCCCACATCGCGATCCCGAGGATGCGGCCGCCGCCGTCCTCCCGCCATGGACCGATGTGCACGAGGCCGGGGGTGCCCAGCGCGGCGAGGCGCACCCGGTTCATCGAGGCGAGCACCTCCTGCTCGTACCCCGGATTCGGGACGTGGATCGACATGTGGATGAACATGGGCCAACGCTAACGAGTCGGCGGGCGCGCGGCGAGGGTCGACCTTGTCGCCCGGCGAGGCGACTCGTACGATCGGCCCCATGGCCGAGTACGTGCTGGACCACCACCTCGAGGGCGAGGGCGCGCGACTGGCGTTGATGTCGCGGCTGCTCGACCCGATGCACCGCAGGCACCTCGAGGCGCTCGGCGTGCCGACCGGGGCGAAGACGCTCGAGGTCGGCTGCGGCAACGGCTCCGTCTCCGCGTGGCTCGCCCAGCAGGTCGGGCCGACCGGACGGGCCGTCGCCGTCGACCTCGACCTGTCGCTCGTGGACGTGCGGGCGCCGAACCTCGAACTGCGACAGGCCGACATCGTCGCCGGCCCGGTGGATCCGGGCACGTTCGACCTCGTGACCGCCCGGGCCGTGCTGCACCACGTCGCCGACGTCGACGCGGCGGTGCGCAACCTCGTCGCGAGCCTCGCGCCGGGCGGCGGCATCCTGCTCATCGAGCCGGACTTCCTGCCCGTCAGCGTCGCCGAGCCGCCCGAGGTGCGCGCGTTCTGGGACGGCTGGCTCGCGTGGTCGCGCGACGAGGGGATCGACTACCACGTCGGTCGCTCGCTGGCCCCGCGCCTCGCGGCGCTGGGCCTGGAGCAGGTCGGCGGCACGGCGGAGACCGCGGTCTACTCCGGGGGCTCGCCGTGGGCGACGTACTGGGTGGACACGGTGACCGAGCTGCGCAGCGGGCTGGTCGGCTCCGGGCGGCTCGACGACCACCTCGTCGACGCGTTCCTCGCGCGGTGCGCCGACCCCGGGTGGTGGACGGAGACGATCGCGTTCACGGCCGTGCACGCCCGCGCCGCCGCGGCCTGACGGAGTGTTTCCGCGTGTGACGGCCGGCCGCGACATCCGCCGGGCGTCGGCGTAACGTGGCGGCATCGATCACCGAGGAGCCCTCATGTCGCACCGCGAGCCGCACGCCACCACCGAGCCCACCACGGGCGCGGCGATGGGCATGCGCGGCTGCGAGTCGTCGGCGGAGTGCCGCAGCGACCGCCCGGGCCACGGGCTGCACGCGATGCAGGAGCGGCTCGCCGCGGCCACCGCGAGCAAGTGGATCGACCTCATCGTGGCGGGCGTCGACCGCGACGGCTTCGCCACCCTCGTCGACCTCGAGGGCGCCGACGTCCGCCGGGTCTGGCACCACGACGGGTTCGCGGGCGTGCTGCGCGCGGGCGAGCCGGTCGCGCTGCACGGCGTCTACGGCGTGCTCGCGCGTCGGTGACGAGCGCTTCAGCGTCGCGTCCGCCTGAGTCGGCGCCCGACGTCGGGTGGTGGGGGCTCATGCCATGGGCATCGCCGCGCTCATCGAGCCCATCATCTTCTCCATCGCCATGACCGCCTGATCGCAGGCCATCGCGCAGAGGCGGCAGTGCTCGCTCATCTCGGCGTGCATCATGCACTCCGCCGAGCAGGCGCGGCACATCATGATCGTCGTCTGCATCATCGACATCATGACCTGCATGTCCCACCCGTTCATGCGGAGCAGCATGCGCATCATCGTGTCGCAGACGTCGGCGCAGTTGGCGCACATCCCGGCGCACCTGCCCATGCCCTCGCCCGCGTCCGCATCGGCGCACATGATGCACGCCTGCGTACACGCGGTGAGGGCTTCGATCGTCTCCTGCATCATCGCCGGATCCATGCCCTTCATCGGCATGTCCGACGACGACATGGCGCCCTTCATCATGTCCATCGTCATGTTCATCTGCGGCTCGCCGTCCCGGACGGCCGAGCGCCGACGGTTCCGGCGGAGGTCTCGGCGGCCCTGTTCGGTGTCATGCTACGCCGGGCCCCGACCGCGCAGAAGGGGTGGTGTCGACCGTTCACGAGCACGAAACAGGGCGGATGCCGCGGGCCGTCCGGCCGCGGCATCCGCCCGTCGATCGACCCCGCGCTACAGCGACGCGGCCTCGGCTTCGCCCTCGGCCAGCTCGGACTCGGGCTCGTCGCCCGCGGCCTCGTAGTCGACGTCCTTCGTCTCCTTCGAGAGCAGCAGGGCGATGAGCGTGAGCACGGCCATGACCGACAGGTAGACGCCGACCCAGAAGGGGCTGCCGCCGCCGGCGGCCCACAGCGCCGTGCCGATGAACGGCGCCACGGCGGCGCCGAGGATCGACGACACGTTGTACGCGATGCCCGAGCCGGTGTAGCGGACGTTCGTCGGGAAGAGCTCGGGCAGCAGCGCGCCCATCGGGCCGAACGTGAGGCCCATGAGCGAGAAGCCGACGACGAGCCAGAGCATGACGCCCCAGAACCCGGCGCCGAGCAGCGGCACCCAGATGAGGCCGAACACGATGATGCCGAGCGTGACCCAGATGAGCGTGCGGCGTCGTCCCCAGCGGTCGGCCCAGGGGCCGGACACGAGGGTGAAGATGCCGAAGAACACGACGCCGGCGATGAGCATGAGCACGAACGTGTTGTACGAGTAGCCGAGCCCGGGCTGCGCGCCCTCGGCCGCCTCGACCGGGGAACGGCCGTAGGCCAGCGAGAACGTGGTCATCAGGTAGAAGAGCACGTAGGTGGCGAGCATGAAGAACGTGCCGAGGATGAGCTGCTTCCAGTGGTTCCGGAAGACGCTCGCGAGCGGGCAGCTTCGCGAGCTTGCCCGCCTTCGACGCCTTCGAGAAGGCCGTCGACTCGACGAGGCGCAGCCGCACCCAGAGGCCGACGATGACCATCACGACCGAGAACAGGAACGGGATGCGCCAGCCCCAGTCGAGGAACGCCTGCGACGGCATCGACGGGTCGTCGGAGGGGAGCATCGCCGCGATGACGAGGAACAGGCCGTTGGCGATGATGAAGCCGATCGGCGCGCCGAGCTGCGGGAACGTGCCGTACCAGGCGCGCTTGCCCGCGGGGGCGTTCTCGGTCGCCACGAGGGCGGCGCCCGACCACTCGCCGCCGAGCGCGAAGCCCTGCGCGATGCGCAGGATCACGAGCAGCAGCGGGGCGAGCCAGCCGACCATGGCGTAGGTCGGCAGCACGCCGATGAGGAAGGTCGCGATGCCCATGGTGAGCAGGGCGCCGACGAGCGTCGCCTTGCGTCCGTGCTTGTCGCCGAGGTGGCCGAAGATCACCGCGCCGAGCGGGCGGGCGACCATCGCCGCGCCGAAGACGGCGAACGAGGCGAGCAGGGCGGCGGTCGGGTCGCCGGGCGGGAAGAAGAGGTGCGGGAAGACGAGCACCGCGGCCGTGGCGTAGACGTAGAAGTCGTAGAACTCGATCGTCGTGCCGATGAGGCTCGCGAGCACGACCCGGCTGCGCGGATTGGCGGGGACTGGGGATGCGGCCGTGCGGCCGCCGGGATGGGTGAGGACATCGCCTGCGAGACTCCAGTGGAACGTGATGGAACTGCTCCGCGTCGGGCACGTCGATCAGGCGTGGGCTGGCCGCGGAGGCCGGGAATCGTCGCTTGTGGCAACCGCAACACCCTACGCCCGTGGCATCCGGCCGGTCGAGTCGAGCGCGATGAGCGGCATGGATCGTGCGGTGAGCGGCGCGGCGCCGTCATCGAGCGCCGGCGGCGCCGTCAGCGCCAGGCGACGCGCGATGACGATGTTGGCGAACGTGAGCCCGCCGACCGTCCAGAGCGCCCAGCTCGGCGCCGGGATCCTTCTTGCGGTAGACGAAGACGAGCACCGTGATGACGATCGCGATGAGGAGCTTCACCGCGAGCTTCACGTTGTTCAGCTCGAACAGGTCGCCGATCTGGATGGTCGCCACGAGGAGGATGCCGGTCACGATCTGCGTGAGCGCGCCTCGCCACATGATGGGCGAGCACGGTGCCCTCGCCTGTCAGCGATCGCCTTCTGCTGCACCAGGAATCCGCCGAAGCAGCATCGCGAGGCCGACGAAGTGCAGGATGAGGCAGGATGATGCGGCAGGACGTCCATGCCCCGAGCCTAGGAGCTCGCCGCGAGCCGCCGGCACGACGCCGATCGCGCCGTGCGACGGCGCCGAGAATCACATCGAAGGTCGGATGCCGCGGGCTCAGCGCCCAGCATCGGCGCGCAGCGCGCGCGCGGTCGCGACCGCCGCCTCGGCCGCCTCGCGGCCCTTGTCCTCCTTCGAGCCGGGCAGCCCGGCGCGGTCGAGCCCCTGCTGCTCGTCGTCGAGGGTGAGCACGCCGAAGCCGACCGGCTTGCCGGTGTCGAGCGCGACGCGGGTGAGCCCGTCGGTCGCGGCCGACGACACGTACTCGAAGTGCGGGGTGCCGCCGCGGATGATCACGCCGAGCGCGACGACCGCGTCGGCACCCGCCTCGAGCGCGGCCTTCGACACGACGGGCAGCTCGAAGCTGCCGGGCACGCGCACGAGCTCGAACGTCGCGCCCGGATGCCTCGAGCGTGCGGGTCGCGCCGGCGATCAGGCCGTCCGTGATCTCGTCGTGCCAGCTGCCGGCGACGATCACGACCGTGAGGCCGGTGCCGTCGACGTCGAGTTCGGGGGATCCTGCTCCGCTCATGATGCGTGTCCTTCCAGGAGGGTCTCAGCCGCGGCATCCGTCAGCTGCTGGTCGTCGATCGCGTGGCCCATGCGGTCGCGCTTGGTGTCGAGGTAGCCCTCGTTGCCGGCGCCGACGCCGACCACGAGCGGCAGCCGCTCGGCGACGCGGATGCCGTGCGCCTCGAGCTGGCGCACCTTCTCGGGGTTGTTCGTCAGCAGCCGCACGCGTGTCGATGCCGAGGTCGGCGAGGATCGCGGTGGCCGCGCCGTAGTCGCGCGCGTCGATCGGGCAGCCCGAGCGCGAGGTTCGCGTCGAGCGTGTCGAGGCCGTCCTCCTGCAGGCGGTAGGCGCGGAGCTTGTTGATGAGCCCGATGCCGCGCCCCTCGTGGCCGCGCAGGTAGACGACGACGCCGCCGCGATCCTGGATCGTCGTCGAGCGCCGCGTCGAGCTGCGGCCCGCACTCGCACTTGAGCGATCCGAACGCCTCGCCGGTCAGGCACTCCGAGTGCACGCGCACGACGGCGCCGGCCGGGTCCGCTGGCGGGGTCGCCGGCGATGATCGCGACGTGGTCGGCGCCGGTCGCCGCGGTCGCGGTAGGCGCGCACGCGGAACACGCCGTGCTCGGTCGGCAGCGTGGTCTCGACCTCGAACGCGACGCGCGAGGACTCGGGCACGGCCACGGGGCTCGCGCCCGCCGACGAGGTCGTGGCCGGTGTGCCGCTCGTTCATCCACTCGATGAGCGCGGCCACGGTCGTGACCGGCAGGCCGTCGCGCGCGCCGAGCTCGATGAGGCCGGGCAGCCGCATCATCTCGCCGTCGTCGGCGACGATCTCGCCGATGACGCCGACGGGGGAGAGCCCGGCGAGGCAGCATGAGGTCGACCGCCGCCTCGGTGTGGCCGCCGCGCTCGCGCACGCCGCCGTCGACGGCGCGCAGCGGCAGGATGTGGCCGGGGCGGATGAGCTGCTCGGGCGTCGACGCCGGGTCGGCGAGCACGCGCAGCGTGTGCGCGCGGTCGGCGGCGCTGATGCCGGTGGACGTGCGGTCGGCGGCGTCGACCGAGATCGTGTACGCGGTGCCGCGCACGTCCTCGTTGCGCTCGGTCATGAGCGGCAGCTCGAGCCGGTCGGCGATCGCGTTCGTCATCGGCGCGCAGAGGAAGCCGCTGGTGTGGCGCACCATCCACGCGATCCACTCCTGGGTCGCGAACTCGGCGGCCATGATCGCGTCGCCCTCGTTCTCGCGGGCCTCGTCGTCGGCGACGATGACGGGCTTGCCGGCTCGGAGGGCGTCGAGCACCTCGGGGATCGTGGCGAGGCTCATGCGAGACTCCCTGCTCCGGCCGCGGCCGGTTCTGCGAGTGACGAGGGCAGCGAACGGTGCGCGTCGAAGCGCAGCATCCGCTCGACGTGGCGGGCGAGGATGTCGGTCTCGATGTTCACGCGGTCGCCGACGCTCGCGCCGGCCGAGCGTCGTCGCGGTGAGCGTCTCGGGGATGAGCGACACCTCGAACCACGAGCCGTCGGGCTCGTCGCCGAGCGCGCTGACGGTGAGCGAGACGCCGTCGACCGCGATCGAGCCCTTGTCGACGACGAGCGGCGCGTGCGCGTCGTCGAGCGAGAAGCGGATGACGCGCCAGGCGTCGCCCGGCCGGATCTCGAGCACGCGGGCGGTGCCGTCGATGTGCCCCTGCACGATGTGGCCGCCGAGGCGGTCGCCGACGAGGGCGGCGCGCTCGAGGTTCACCTCGAGGCCCTCGGCGGCGCCGTCGAGCGTCGACATCGCGAGCGTCTGCGCCATGACGTCGGCGGTGAAGCGACTGCGTCGTCGAAGTCGACGACGGTGAGGCACACGCCCGAGACGGCGATCGAGTCGCCGTGCTTCACGCCCTGCACGGCGAGCGGTCCGCGCACGGTGAGGCGCGCGGCGTCGCGCGCTGCGCTCGACGCGCGTGACGGTGCCGAGCTCCTCGATGATTCCGGTGAACATCGTCAGTTCCTCTCTCGGTGGTCGAGTCGCGCGAGCGCGTTCGAGTCGGGTGGGCGACGACGCAGCAGGTCGTCGCCGAGCCGCTCGACGGCGGCGAAGTCGAAGCGCCGGGCGTCGGCGATGGTGGCGATGCCGAGGTCGCCGACGGCGAGCCGGGGGCCGCCGAGCAGCGCGGGCGCGAGGTAGACGAGCAGTTCGTCGACGAGGCCGGCGGCGATGAAGGCGCTCGCGAGCGTCGGCCCGCCCTCGACGAAGAGCGAGCGGATGCCGCGGCGCTGCAGCTCGTGCAGGTCGGCGGCGAGGTCGGCGCCCTCGAAGAAGATGGGCGCGTGCGGATGCCGCGTGATCGCCGCGTCGGCGGGCACGGCGACGGCGCCCGAACACGACGGGCACCGGCTGCGCGTCGAAGAACTCGCCGCCCGGGCGCGCGCGCGGTGAGCGCGGGGTCGTCGGCGAGCACGGTGCCGGTGCCGACGGCGATCGCGTCGGCGGCGGCGCGGCGTCGGTGCACGTCGGCGCGCGCGGCCGGGCCGGTGATCCACTGGCTCGTGCCGTCGGCTGCCGCGGCGCGGCCGTCGAGGCTCGACGCCCACTTCACGGTGACGCGCGGTCGGCGGTGCCGGGCGGCGAAGAGCCAGTCGTCGAGCACGGCCTCGACCTCGTCGGCGAGCACGCCGCGCCGTGACCTCGACGCCGGCGTCGCGCAGGCGCTCGGCGCCGCCCGCCGAGTGGTCGCCGGGGTCGGCGACCGCGTAGACGACGCGGCCGATGCCGGCCTCGATGAGCGCGACGGCGCACGGGCCGGTGCGGCCCGTGTGGTTGCACGGCTCGAGGGTGACGACGGCGGTGGCGCCCTCGGCCGCGCCCGGCGCGAGCTTCGAGAGCGCGTCGACCTCGGCGTGGGCGGTGCCGGCTCCGCGGTGCCAGCCCTCGGCGAGCGACGTCGCCGTGCGGGGAGAGGATCACGCACCCGACGCGCGGGTTCACGCCGCGGGCGGGGCCGCGCATCGGCGAGTTCGAGGGCGCGGCGCATCGCGGCGGCATCCGCCATCGTGTGCTCGCCCGTCGTCATCCCGCGTCCTGTCTTCAGGGCTCCGGGGGATGCATCGGCGATGCCGCGGTGTCGACCACCGCATTCATCGACTGCGCACGCGCAGCCGACACGTGCCGCCTCCCATCCGGACTTTCACCGTCGGTACCGGAATTCCACCGGTTCAACCGCTCGCGCTCGACCTCTCGGCCGTCGCGCTCGCAGTTCGCGGACTGTCACCGCCGGTTCGGAATTACACCGACCCCGGAGCACGTTTCTCGTGTCGATTCTAGGTCAACGCGTGCGCGGGCGGGCTATTCCCGTCGTCAGCCGCCGTTCAGCGCCGCTCACCGGCACTGGCGCGGCCGCGGCGATCTGCGCGTCGGTGGGCGGCCCGTAGGCCTCGATGCCCGCGCCGGGCAGGTCGTAGCCCATGCCGATCGCCCAGGCGGTCGCCCACATCTCGTGGTCGCCGCCGGAACTCGGCGCTCCCTCGAAGATCGGGGTGCACGTCGGGCGGATCGCCTGCGTGTGCCCGACCTCGTGCACGACGACGGCCCTGGCGTTCGGTCGGTCGCTCCAGCTCGTCGCTCGATGCTGTCGGCTCAGCGTGATGTGGCCCCAGCCGCCGTCCTCGGGCCAGAACTCCGCGCGTGCCCGCGTACCAGCTCGTCGCTGCGTGACTGCCTGCCACCTCGTAGGCCCAGCCGAAGTCGAGCGTCGACGCCCTGGGAGATGGATCGCGCGAACGCCTCGACCTCGGCGCGCACCGGAGTGCTCCGATCGCTCCGCCTCGGCCTCGGCGTGCGAGGCGCGCAGCGTCGGCGACGGCCTCCGCGAGCGCGGTGAAGCCCGGTGGCGCTCGGTGGACTGGCTCGTCGACGCCGTCCGGCGTCGACGAGGCTGCCTCCACGCCCAGCACGCGTGCGGTAGCTCGCGAGCGTGTTCGCGTCGATCTCGGCCTCGGCTCGCTCGTACGGCGCCCGTGAAGACCGCCTCGGTGCGATCCGACCACCGCCTGACGCGCCGCCCTCACGACGGAGGTCGCCTCGTCGAACCGGGCTGACGGCGGCGTCGCGCGCGGGGAGAGCGTCGGCGATGCGCCGACGAGGTCGGCGTACCGCTCCCAGGCGGGCGCGAAGCGTCGGTGGGCTCGTCGAAGCGCCCGGTGATCGGCCCGGTCGGCGGCGGCGCGGCCTCGAGCGTGCCGCCGCGCAGCTCCGCCGCGTCGGCGCCTGAGCGCCGTCGACCTCCTCGGTCGCGACCAGGTCGCCGTCGGCGACGGCCGTGGAGCGCCTCGGCGCGCGCCGACGACGACCTCGGAGCGTTCGAGCCGTCGCCGCTCGTACGCGTCGATCGTCTCCGTCGAGCCTCGGTCTCGGCCGCGGTCCAGACCGCGACCACGCCTGCTCGTACGCCGCCGTCGAGCACCGAGCTGGTGGCCGAGCAGTCCCGAGTCGCGATGCGCGAGGGCGGCGGCGCCGACGATGATCGCGAGCCACGGAGGGACGACGCTCGCGGGCGCGGCGGCCGGCAGTGGCGTCGTCGGGCGGCTGCCGCGGGGCTGCAGCGGCGGCCGCGCGGGCGACGTCGATCGGCGCGCTCGGCTCGTGCGGGTCGCGCTCGTCGATCGACCGTGCTCACTCCGCCGGGCTGCGTCCACGGCGGATGCCACAGGGCGTCCCCTTCGTGCTCGACCGGCGCGCCCTGCCGGCGGCCAGACCACGCTAGCCGCGCGTCGGGCGGTGTCGGGATCACGATCCGATCACGCCTCGACCAGCGCCCGGGCGGTGCCCTCGTCGACGATGAGGTCGGTGATGAGCCCGGCGGCGAGCGCCCCGCGCAGGCTCGGCGAGCTTCGCCCGGCCCGAGACGACGCAGATGCGACGCGGCGCACGGCGCAGCACGGCGAAGTCGGGCCCGGTCGCACGTTCGTTCAGGCGCGATGCCCTCGGTGCGAGCCGTCGGCGCGGTAGAAGACGGTCGCGACGTCGCCGACGGCGCCGTCGCGGCTGAGCGCCTCGTAGTCGGCGCGCTCGAGGTAGCCGCCCTGGTAGACGTGGCTCGGCACCTCGGCGAACGGCGAGCCGACCCCGAAGAGCGCGACGTCGAGCCGCGACTGCAGGTCGAGGAGCCGGCGGGTGCTGCGTTCGCGCCAGAAGGCCCGCTTCGTGGCGGGGTCGTCGAAGAAGGCGGGCACGGGGAACTGCTGCACGCGCGCGCCGAAGGCGTCGCCGAACCGCCGCAGCAGCTCGCTCGCGTAGAGGATGCCGGTGGTGCGCACGTTGCCCGCGCCGTTGAGCTGCACGATCTCGGTGTTGTGCGTCGCCTTCGGCACGAGGTGCCGGCTCATCGCGCTCATCGTCGAGCCCCAGGCGACGCCGATCGTCTGGTTCGAGTCGACGTACTGGCCGAGAATCCGTGCAGCCGAGAGCGCGACGCGGTCGAGTCGATCGACGTCGCTCGCGTGGTCGGGCACCGGGCACGACCTGCGCGCCGCACCTCGTGGCGCTCGAGGATCTCCTGCTCGATGCGGCTCGGCAGGTCGAGCGGGGAGTGGATGCTGATCTCGACGAGCCCGCTGGCGCGGGCGTGGCTGAGCAGGCGCGAGATCGAGGAACGGGACGTGTGCAGCTCGTGCGCGATGGCGTCCATCGTGAGGTCCTGCATGTAGTAGAGGTGGGCCGCCCGGAGCGCGTCCCTGGTCTTGCCGGTCACCGCGTCCCGCGCGGTCGTCGGCGTCGCGTACGTCGTTCTCCATGGTCTCCATCCTCTGCACTCCTCGTGCACATATGTTCAGACGGCTTGCAACAGCGTGCGACCGTGCTCACGATGTATTCATCCACACCCGGCCCGCCGGCGCAAGCCGACCGCGAGCCGGTCGCACCGCATCGAGAGGACAGCGATGTCTCCGCACCCCACGACCCCGCAGCGATCCGAGCACGGCGGCGCCGCCGACGGCACGCGCCCGGATGTCGCGGCGCTCCGCGCCCGCCCGACGGCCGACGTCGTCGTCATCGGCGGCGGCATCAACGGCATCGCGACCTTCCGCGACCTCGCCCTCCAGGGCGTCGACGTCGTGCTCGTCGAGCGCGACGACTTCGTGTCGGGCGCCTCCTCGGCCTCGTCGCACATGATCCACGGCGGCATCCGCTACCTCGAGAACGGCGAGTTCCGACTCGTGCAGGAGTCGGTCGAGGAGCGCAACGGCCTCATCCGCATCGCGCCGCACTACGTGAAGCCGCTCGAGACGACCGTGCCGATCTTCTCGACGTTCTCGGGCATCCTCTCGGCGCCGCTGCGCTTCCTCACCCACCGCCAGGGCAAGCCGACCGAGCGCGGTGCCGCGCTCATCAAGACCGGCCTCACCGATCTACGACTCGTTCTCGCGCGACGGCGGAGCGGTGCCGCGGCACCGGTTCCACGGCCGCAAGCGCTCGCTCGCGGAGCTGCCCGCCCTGAACCCCGACGTCAAGTACACCGCCACCTACTACGACGCGAGCATGCACGACCCCGAGCGCCTCGCCCTCGACGTGCTCTTCGACGGGCTCGCCGCCGGCCCGCACGCCCGCGCCGCGAACCACCTCGCGGCGGTCGGCCTCGGCGCCGACGGCGTGCGGGTGCGCGACGGCCTCACCGGCGAGGAGTTCGCCATCGCCGCCGACGTCGTCGTCAACACCTCCGGCCCGTGGACCGACCTCACGAACGCCGACCTCGGCCGCCCGTCGGCGTTCATGGGCGGCACCAAGGGATCGCACATCGTGCTCGACCACCCCGAGCTGCTCGCCGCGACATCCGGACGGGAGATCTTCTTCGAGCACGAGGACGGCCGCATCGTGCTCATCTACCCGCTGAAGGGCCGCGTGATGGTCGGCACGACCGACCTCGAGCACGACATGCGCGAGCCCGCCGTGTGCACCGAGGAGGAGGTCGACTACTTCTTCGAGCTCATCGCGCACGTTTTCCCAGCCATCCACGTCGACCGCTCGCAGATCGTCTACCGCTTCTCGGGCGTGCGGCCGCTGCCCCGCCACGACGACACGCAGCCCGGCTTCGTCTCGCGCGACTACCGCATCGAGCGGGCCGAGGTCGCGGAGCGCCCGGGCACGACGCTGCTCAGCCTCGTCGGCGGCAAGTGGACCACCTTCCGCGCCCTCGCCGAGCACCTCTCCGACGAGGTGCTCGGGCTCATCGGACGCGACCGCGTGCGCTCCACGAAGGGCCTCGCGATCGGCGGCGGCGCGGGCTATCCCGACGACCGACGACGCCCGGCGCGTGTGGCTCGCGTCGCACGGCGACGAGGTCGGCCGCGAGCGCGCCGACCAGCTCCTCGAGCGCTACGGCACGCGGGCCGAGGCCTTCCTCGCCGAGATCGAGGGCGAGCACGACGACGCCGCTCGCGCACCACGCCGGCTACACGCGCGCTCGAGATCGCCTGGCTCCTGCGCAACGAGCGCGTCGTGCACCTCGCCGACCTCGTGCTGCGGCGCACGAGCATCGCGTTCACCGGCGCGCTCACCGCGCCGCTGCTCGACGAGCTCGCCGACGTCGCCGCCGAGGTGCTCGGGCTGGGAGCGCCGACGCGCCGTGCGCACGAGATCGCCGCCACCCGCGCGCTGCTCGCCGAGCGCCACGGCGTCCGCCTGGCAGACATCGCGCCCGCGGCCTGACGCCCGGGGTCCGACCCGCCCGCCGACATCGGTCGCGACGGCCGTCGGCGACCCGCGAGATCTGCACGCATGTGCAGCGAAACGGCCCCGCTGAGGCGGCGCGGTCGGTACGTTACGTCGGGGCCAGTCGCCGAGCCGGGTCGCCACCGGAGCGCGCCGTGCGGCGCGCTCATCGGCACCACCCGAGCGCGCCGTGCGGCGCCCTCACCACGCAGAGAAGGAAGGTCAACGTGGACAATCTCGGAATCGTGTTCCTCGCGGAACTCGTCGGCACGGCCATGCTCGTGCTGCTCGGCTGCGGCGTCGTCGCGAACGTCGCGCTCGCCAAGACGAAGGGCCACAACGGCGGGTTCCTCATGGTGAACTTCGGCTGGGGCCTCGCGGTCTTCGCCGGCGTCACCGTCGTCGTACGCCTCGGGCGCGCACCTGAACCCCGCCGTCACCCTCGGCCTCGTCGCCAACGGCGCGACCGAGTTCGGCATGCGGCGTGCCGGTCGAACGTCCGTCTCGGTGCTCACCTACATCTCCGCCCAGCTGATCGGCGCCTTCATCGGCGCCGTCGTTCTGCTGGGTCGCCTACAAGCAGCACTTCGACGCCGAGCCGGATGCCGCGAACAAGCTCGGCGTCTTCTCGACCGGACCCGCGATCCGCTCGTACGGCTGGAACCTCGTCACCGAGATCATCGGCACCTTCGTGCTCGTCTTCGTCGTCATCGGCTTCGGCGGCGGACGCCAGGGCGACGGCGGCCTCGCCGCCCTCGGCGCGCTGCCCGTCGCCCTCCTCGTGATCGGCATCGGCGCCTCGCTCGGTGGCCCCACCGGCTACGCGATCAACCCGGCGCGCGACCTCGGCCCGCGCCTCGCGCACGCCTTCCTCCCCATCAAGGGCAAGGGCGGCAGCGACTGGTCGTACTCGTGGGTGCCCGTCGTCGGCCCGATCATCGGCGGCGTGCTCGCCGGCCTCGCCGCGATCCCGCTCCTGCCGCTCCTCGGCTGAGCCGCGGCATCCGCTCACCCTCCACCCATCCATTCACTGACAGCAACGGAGTTCTCAGATGGCTGACTACGTCCTCGCGATCGACCAGGGCACCACCTCGTCGCGCGCGATCATCTTCGACAAGGCCGGATCGATCGTCTCGACCGGACAGCTCGAGCACGAGCAGATCTTCCCGAAGGCCGGCTGGGTCGAGCACGACCCCGCCGAGATCTGGCGCAACACCGGCGAGGTGATCGGCCAGGCGCTCGGCAAGGCGAACCTCACCCGGCACGACATCGCCGCCGTCGGCATCACCAACCAGCGCGAGACCGCGGTGGTCTGGGACCGCCGCACCGGCGAGCCCGTGTACAACGCGATCGTGTGGCAGGACACCCGCACCCAGTCGATCGTCGACCGGCTCGCGGCCGACGGCGGCGTCGAGCGGTTCAAGGCCAAGGTCGGCCTGCCGCTCGCCACCTACTTCTCGGGCACGAAGATCGTGTGGATCCTCGAGAACGTGCCCGGCGCGCGCGAGAAGGCCGAGGCCGGCGACCTGCTCTTCGGCACGACCGACACGTGGGTGCTCTGGAACCTCACCGGCGGCGTCGACGGCGGCGTGCACGCGACGGATGTCACGAACGCGAGCCGCACGATGTTCATGGACCTCGAGACCCTGCAGTGGGACGACGAGATCCTCGCCGCGTTCGGCGTGCCGCGCTCGATGCTCCCCGAGATCCGGTCCTCGTCCGAGGTCTACGGCGTCGCGAACGAGCACTCGCTGCTGCGCGAGACGCCGATCGCCGGCATCCTCGGCGACCAGCAGGCCGCGACCTTCGGCCAGGCCGCCTTCGACGCCGGCGAGGCGAAGAACACCTACGGCACCGGCAACTTCCTGATCTTCAACACCGGCGAGGAGATCGTCCACTCGAAGAACGGGCTGCTCACCACCGTCGGCTACAAGCTCGGCGACCAGCCCGTGCACTACGCGCTCGAGGGCTCGATCGCGGTCACCGGCTCGCTGATCCAGTGGCTGCGCGACAACCTCGGCCTCATCTCGTCGGCCGCCGAGGTCGAGGCGCTCGCGAACGGCGGTCGAGGACAACGGCGGCGCGTACTTCGTGCCGGCGTTCTCGGGCCTCTTCGCCCCGTACTGGCGTCCCGACGCGCGCGGCGCGCTCGTGGGCCTCACCCGCTACGTGAACAAGGGACACATCGCGCGGGCGGCACTCGAGGCCATCGCGTTCCAGACCCGCGACGTCGTCGAGGCCGTGAACGCCGACGCCGGCATCGACCTCACCGAGCTGCGCGTCGACGGCGGGGCCACCGCCAACGACACCCTGCTGCAGTTCCAGGCCGACATCCTCGGCGTGCCGGTCGTGCGCCCGGTCGTGGCCGAGACGACCGCGCTCGGCGCGGCCTATGCCGCCGGGCTCGCGGTCGGCTTCTGGTCCGAGCCTCGACGAGCTCCGCGCGAACTGGCAGGAGGACCGCCGCTGGACGCCGGCGATGGACGAGGCGGAGCGTGCACGCCTCGATCGCAACTGGAAGAAGGCCGTCACGAAGACCCTCGACTGGGTCGACGAGCGACGTGGCGTAGGCCTCACCGCAGGGTACGGTGAGAAGACGGGTCGGGCGCATGGGGGTGCGCCCGGCCCGTTCTCACGTCGCGCGGCAGCCGCGCCAGGACGCTCAGCGGAGGCGCGGCACGAGCTGCGCGACGAGCTCGTCGAGGCCGCGGATCTCGACGACGCCCGCGGCGCTCGCCTCGGCGGCCTCGTCGTCGGGACGGCGCGACGCCGTGGCGGTTGAGCCACACGCCGACGAGCCCCGCCCGCGCCGCGCCCACGGCATCGGTGCGCAGGCGATCGCCGACGTAGGCGGCGCGCCGAGACCGGTCGCGCGCGACGCGAAGCGCTCGAGCGCCTCGTGGAAGATGCCCGGCATCGGGCTTCGCGATGCCGACGTCGCCGGAGGCGATGACGTGCTCGACGCGGCCGTCGAGCGCGAGCCGCACGACCTTGGCCGTCTGGAACTCGAGCTCGCCGTTCGTCACGATGCCGAACCGCACGCCGGGCAGCGCCTCGCTCAGCGCGTCGAGCGCGGGCAGGACGTCGTCGTGCAGGGTCCACGAGTCGCGGTAGTGCCGGAAGTACTCGGCGAACCACTCGCTCGCCGACGGGTCGTCGAGCTCGTCGCCGAACTCGCGGGCGAACGCCGCCGCCCGCGCCCGGCGCTGGCCCTCGAAGGTCAGAGCGCGCCGTCGAGGTAGGCGCGGTAGTGCTCCTCCTCGAGGTCGTGCCAGCAGGCGCGGACGCCGCGCGCTCGTCGCCGTCGTATGCGCGCACCCGCATGTGCAGCACGATGCCGGCGGCGACCGCCTCGCGGTGCGCCATCAGCGTGTCGTCGAGGTCGAACAGCACCACCGGCGTCGGCGGTCGGCTCGCGTCACCGGGGCTCCAGGATGCCGGTCCAGCTCTCGACGGCGAGCGGGATCGGTCGTGCGCGCGTGCGCACGGCGTGCCACGCGGGCAGGGTGCCGCCGCCTCGCGCCGGAACGGTCGGGTCGTCGGGCTCGATCCGCCGGAATCCCGGCGGCCCGCGCCACCTTCGCGGAGGCGACGTTGCCCTCGACCGCGCGCCAGAGCAACGAGTGACGCCGCGGATGCCGCCGGCCAGCGCCCATTCGGACGACGGCGACCGCGGCCTCGCTCATGATGCCCGTCGCCGCGGTGCGCGGCGCCCATCCAGTAGCCGACTCCCGTGCCCGACGGCTGATCCGACGCACAGGCCGATCATGCCGAGGAGCGCGCCGCCCGACGCACGGCGGATCGCCCAGGTGAGCTCGGTGCCGCTCGCCCAGGACTCGGGCACGAACTCGCCGAGGAACGCCTCGGCGTCGGCACGCGAGTACGGCCACGGCGTCGTGAGGTACCGCTCGAACAGCGGGTCCCGGCAGTACTGCGCGACCAGGTCGGCGTCGGCGAGCGTCGGCTCGTCGAGGACGAGCCGCGCGGTGCGGAGGGCGACCGGCCGCATGCTCAGCCCCGTCGGATGAAGCCGACGCGGTCGTAGACCGTGCGCAGCATCCGCTCGGCCCGCTCGCCCGCCTTGCTCGGCGCCGATCGCGAGCAGGCGGTCGAGCTCGGCCGGATCCTCGAGCAGCTCGAGCGTGCGGGCGCGGATCGGCGTGAGCCGCTCGACGACGGCCTCGGCGACGTCCTTCTTGAAGTCGCCGTAGCCGCGGCCGTCGTACTCCGCCTCGAGCTCGGCGATCGAGCGCGCCCGTGGTCGCGGCGAGGATGTCGAGCAGGTTCGAGATGCCGGGCTTCGTCGGCCGGGTCGTAGCGCACCTCGCGGCCCGTGTCGGTGACGGCGCTGCGGAACTTCTTCGCCGTGACCGCGGGGTCGTCCATGAGCTTCACGAGGCCCGCCTCGGAGTTGGCCGACTTCGACATCTTGGCGGTCGGCTCCTGCAGGTCGTAGATGCGCGCCGACTCCTTGGGGATCAGCGCCTCGGGCACGACGAAGGTCTCGCCGAACCGCGAGTTGAAGCGGCCGGCGAGGTCGCGCGTGAGCTCGAGGTGCTGCCGCTGGTCGTCGCCGACCGGCACGAGCTCGGTGCCGTAGAGCAGGATGTCGGCCGCCATGAGCACCGGGTAGGTGAAGAGCCCGACCGTGGTGGCGTCGGCGCCCTGCTTCGCCGACTTGTCCTTGAACTGCGTCATGCGGCTCGCCTCGCCGAAGCCGGTGATGCGTGCCGAGCACCCACGCCAGCTCGGCGTGCGCGGGCACGTGCGACTGCACGAAGAGGGTCGACCGCTCGAGGTCGACGCCGGCCGCGAGGTACTGGGCGGCGGTGCGGCGCACGTTGGCGTGCAGGGCGGCCGGGTCCTGCTGCACGGTGATCGCGTGCAGGTCGACGACGCAGTAGATCGGGTCGTACTCGTCCTGCAGGGCGACCCAGTTGACGAGCGCGCCGAGGTAGTTGCCGAGGTGGAGCGAGTCGCTCGACGGCTGCATGCCGGAGAAGACGACGGGACGGGTGGCGTTCATGCGGTCGGAGTCCTTGTCAGCGGGGGAGTCAGATGTCGTAGTCGACGACGACGGGGGCGTGGTCGGACCATCGCGCGTCGTAGGTCGTCGGCGCGGTCGACCGTGTACGCGACGGCGGTGTCGGCCAGCGCGGGGTGGCGAGCTGGTAGTCGATGCGCCATCCGGTGTCGTTGTCGAACGCCTTGCCGCGCCACGACCACCACGAGTACGGGCCCTCGACCTCGCCGGCGAAGCGACGGCCGACGTCGACCCAGCCGAGGCCGCCGCCGCGGTTGTAGTCGTCGTCGCCCTCGGCCCCGACGAAGCGGTCGAAGTAGGCGCGCTCGTCGGGCAGGAACCCGGCCCGCTTCACGTTGCCCTTCCAGTTGCGGATGTCGAGCGTGCGGTGCCCGACGTTGAGGTCGCCGACGACGAGCGCGAGCTCGGAGTGCGCGGCGAGCTCGGGCAGCCGCGCCTCCATCGCGTCGAGGAACCGGTACTTCTCGACCTGCTTCGGGGTGTCGGCCTCGCCCGAGTGCACGTAGGCGCTCACGACGGTGACCACGCGGTCGCCGACCTCGTAGTCGGCCTCGAGCCAGCGCCCGGCGCTGTCGAAGTCGGGCGCGCCGAGCTCGACGCGGTGGATGCTCGCCCGGTTGCGGCTCGCGATCGCGACGCCGGCGCGGCCCTTCGCCGTGGCGGGGTCGTGCAGGATGTCCCACTCGTCGCCGAGCAGCTCCTGCAGGTCTTCGGTGGAGGCGCGCACCTCCTGCATGGCGAGGATGTCGATGCCGCGGCCCTCGAGCCATTCGCCCATGCCCCGGCGGAATGCGGCTCGCACCCCGTTGACGTTGACGCTGGCGACACGGAGGGGTTTCGCGGAGGGCATGCCTTCGATCCTACGGGAGCCCTCCGACGTCGCCCTTCGCCGCCTGGGGCTCAGCGCGGCCTCCGCACGCGACAGTTCGTCCTGGGCCCTGGTGAGCCGGCGACGCGCCGGGATCCGCTCGAACCAGTTCGCGTCGGCGAGCTCCTGCTCGGCCTCGCGCACGCGCACGCGCGCCGCCGTCACGAGCGCGCGCTGCTCGCGCGCGCGCTCCTCCTCGACGAGCTGCTCGGGCGTGACCAGGCGGAGGCTCTCGTGCGCGTCGAACGCCTCGACGGCGATCCAGCTCGCCGCGACGAGGATGACGATGCCGGTGAGCCGGAACCACAGCAGCAGCGCGATGAAGACCGCGAAGGTCGCCAGCAGCGGGTTCTTGCCGGCGCCCGTGATCACGAGCCCGCCGAGGAGCTGCAGCACCGTGAGCGCCGCCGATCCGAGGAGCGAGCCGATCCACATGCGCCGCCACGGCATCGCGGCGCCCGAGAGGAACCGGAACAGCGTCGCGAGCGCGAGCGTGTCGATCACGAAGACCACGAGCACCGACCCGGCCTGCAGCACCAGGTTCGACCAGACGGATTCCTCCGCCAGGCCGAGCAGCGTCGTGAGCCAGCCGAAGAACGACGTCGTCGCCACGGTCAGGATGGTCGCGATGATGAGGATCGTGCCGAAGGCGAGTCCCACGAGGAAGTCGCGCGTCTTCAGCAGCGCGTACGCGCGCGTGTCCTTCGGCAGGCCGAAGATGCTGCGCACCGCGATCCGCGAGTACGTGATCCAGCCGATGGCGGTCCAGATGAGGCCGGCGAGGGCCACGGCGCCCGTCCACCCGAACAGGCTCGTGCTCGTCGTCGCGATCGCGACGAGGTCGTCGGTCGAGATGATGCCGTCGTCGCCCACGAGGCCCGGCGCGAAGCTGTTCAGGAGGGCGATGAAGGCGTTGAGCGCCTGCTCGTTGCCGGTCAGCCAGATGCCCGCCACGGCGAACACGACGTAGACGGCCGCGAAGATCGCGAACAGCGCCTGATAGCTCATGCCCGACGAGAGGATGAAGCCGTTGCGCGCGAGGAAGTGCCGCCAGACCCGCACGGGGAACAGGGCCATGGTCTTCTGCGTGAGGGTCGAGACCTTGGTGATCGGCTCCTCGAACCGGTCGCGGATCGGCTGGCTGAGCGCGTCGAACCGATCGCGGGCGCTCGGCTCGAGGTCGAGCGGGATCGGTCGACGACGCGGGGGCGGGCGCGGTGCCGGATGCCCCGTCGTCGGCCCCGCCGCGGGAGGCCCGCCGGTCGCCGGGGGTGGTGCGCTCGCTCACGGGATCAGACTAGCGAGCGCGGGGGCCGTGCGATCCGCACGGCCCCCGCGTCCACGACGTCGCGTCGTCAGGGCTTGCCGCGCATGATCGCCTGCTTGACCTCGGCGATCGCCTTCGTCACCTCGATGCCGCGGGGGCACGCGTCGGTGCAGTTGAAGGTCGTGCGGCAGCGCCACACGCCCTCCTTGTCGTTGAGGATGTCGAGGCGCACGGATGCCGCGTCGTCGCGCGAGTCGAAGATGAAGCGGTGCGCGTTGACGATGGCGGCGGGGCCGAAGTACTGGCCGTCGGTCCAGAACACCGGGCACGACGAGGTGCACGCGGCGCAGAGGATGCACTTCGTGGTGTCGTCGAAGCATCTCGCGCTTCGCGATCGACTGGATGCGCTCCTTGCCGGCCTCGGGCGTCGAGTTCGCGATGAGGAACGGCTGGACCTCGCGGTAGCTCGCGAAGAACGGCTCCATGTCGACGATGAGGTCCTTCTCGAGCGGCAGGCCCTTGATCGCCTCGACGTAGATCGGCTTCGAGATGTCGAGGTCCTTGATCAGCGTCTTGCAGGCGAGCCGGTTGCGGCCGTTGATGCGCATGGCGTCGGAGCCGCAGATGCCGTGGGCGCACGAGCGGCGGAAGGTCAGCGAGCCGTCCTGCTCCCACTTGATCTTGTGCAGGGCGTCGAGCACGCGGTCGGTCGCGTACATCTCGACGTCGAAGTCCTGCCAGCGCGGCTCGGTGTCGACGTCGGGGTCGAAGCGGCGGATGAGGAAGGTGACGGTGAACGACTGGATCGGCGGCATCCGTCGACTGGGCCTCGAGCGTGGCGGTGGTCACGTCAGTACTTCCTCTCCATCGGCTGGTAGCGGGTGACGGTGACGGGTTTCCAGTCGAGCCGGATGTGGTCGGCGGCATCCGAGGAGTGCGCGTCGCCCGAGAGGTAGGCCATCGTGTGCTGCATGTAGTTCGCGTCGTCGCGGTTCGGGAAGTCGTCGCGCATGTGGCCGCCGCGGCTCTCCTCGCGGTTGCGGGCCGAGAAGACGACGACCTCGGCGAGGTCGAGCAGGAAGCCGAGCTCGACGGCCTCGAGCAGGTCGGTGTTGAACCGCTTGCCCTTGTCCTGCACGGCGACGTTGCGGTAGCGGTCGCGCAGGCCGGCGATGACGTTCGTGACGTGGGTCGAGCGACTCGTCGGTGCGGAACACCTGCGCGCTCTTGTCCATCTCGTCCTGCAGCTCCTTGCGGATCGCGGCGATGCGCTCGGTGCCGTTCGAGTCGCGGAGCTGCTCGAGCATGCCCGCGCACGCCGGCGGCGGGGTCGTCGGGCAGCGGCACGAAGTCGGCGGTCTTGACGTACTCGACGGCGTTGCGTGCCGGCGCGCTTGCCGAAGACGTTGATGTCGAGCAGCGAGTTGGTGCCGAGGCGGTTCGAGCCGTGCACCGAGACGCAGGCGCACTCGCCGGCGGCGTAGAGGCCCGGGACGACGGTGGTGTTGTCGCGGAGCACCTCGGCCGCTGACGTTGGTGGGGATGCCGCCCATGGCGTAGTGCGCGGTCGGCATGACCGGCACGGGCTCGTACACCGGGTCGACGCCGAGGTAGGTGCGCGCGAACTCGGTGATGTCGGGCAGCTTGGTCTCGAGCACCTCGGCGCCGAGGTGCGTGCAGTCGAGGCAGCACGTAGTCCTTGTGCGGGCCGGCGCCGCGGCCCTCCGCGACCTCCTGCACCATGCAGCGGGCGACGATGTCGCGCGGTGCGAGGTCCTTGATGGTGGGGGCGTAGCGCTCCATGAACCGCTCGCCCGAGGCGTTGCGCAGGATCGCGCCCTCGCCGCGGGCGCCCTCGGTGAGCAGGATGCCGAGGCCGGCGAGGCCGGTCGGGTGGAACTGGAAGAACTCCATGTCCTCGAGCGGCAGGCCCTTGCGCCAGATGATGCCGACGCCGTCGCCGGTGAGGGTGTGCGCGTTCGAGGTGGTCTTGTAGATCTTGCCGAAGCCGCCGGTGGCGAAGATGATCGCCTTGGCCTGGAAGACGTGCAGCTCGCCGGTGGCGAGCTCGTAGGCGACGACGCCCGACGGCTGCTCGACCGCCGTCGACCTCGGTCATCACGAGGTCGAGCGCGTAGTACTCGTTGTAGAACTCGATGCCGAGCTTGACGCAGTTCTGGAACAGCGTCTGCAGGATCATGTGGCCGGTGCGGTCGGCGGCGTAGCAGGCGCGGCGCACGGGGGCCTTGCCGTGGTCGCGCGTGTGGCCGCCGAAGCGGCGCTGGTCGATCTTGCCCTCGGGCGTGCGGTTGAACGGCAGGCCCATGTTCTCGAGGTCGATGACCGCGTCGATGGCCTCCTTCGCGAGGATCTCGGCCGCGTCCTGGTCGACGAGGTAGTCGCCGCCCTTGACGGTGTCGAAGGTGTGCCACTCCCAGCTGTCCTCCTCGACGTTCGCGAGCGCGGCGGCCATGCCGCCCTGCGCCGCGCCCGTGTGGGAGCGGGTCGGGTAGAGCTTGGAGATGACCGCGGTCCTGGCGCCGGGCCCGGCCTCGATCGCCGCGCGCATCCCGGCGCCGCCGGCGCCGACGATGACGATGTCGTACTGGTGGTAGTGGACGCCGTCGACGATCTTCGTCTCGACGTGGGCGCTCTCGGAATTCACAGGTCTCCTAGACGGCGGGGCAGAACGAGGGGAGCAGGTCGGCGGGTGCGCCGGCGGGGCACGGGTCGAACGTGAAGACGACCAGGGTGCCGAGCACGATCAGCACGACGGCGGACGCGAGGAGCGCGCCCTTCAGCAGCTTCTGCAGCGTGCCGGGGCTGGTGTAGTCGTTCACGATCGTGCGCATGCCGTTGGCGCCGTGGATGAGCGCGAGCCACAGCATCAGCACGTCCCACCACTGCCAGAACGGGTCGGCCCACTTGCCGCCCACGAAGCCGAAGTCGATGGCCTTGACGCCCTCGCCGACCACGAGGTTCACGAAGAGGTGGCCGAAGATGAGCACGATCAGCACCACGCCGGACGCGCGCATGTAGATCCAGCCCCACTTCTCCCAGTTCACGCCGCGCTGGCGGGCGGGGCGCGCCGGGCTGCGAGGGGCTTCGATGGCGGTCATGTCGTGGGCCTCCTCAGTGGCTGAAGACGTTCATGCAGGTGGCGGGGCACGAACGCCGAGCATGGTGACGACCCAGAGGGCGATCACCACGTAGAACAGCACCTTCTGGTGCCGGGTCGCCCACGCCCAGAAGTCGACGAGGATGATGCGCAGGCCGTTGAAGGCGTGGAAGACGATCGCGCCGACGAGCGCGACCTCGCCGAGGCCCATGATGGGCGTCTGGTACGTGCCGATCACCGCGTTGTAGGCCTCGGGGCTCACCCGCACGAGGGACGTGTCGAGCACGTGCACGAGGAGGAAGAAGAAGATGGCGACACCGGTGATGCGGTGCAGCACCCACGACCACATCCCCTCGCGGCCGCGATACAGCGTGCCGCCCGGCCGCTGCTTCGCCGGCTTCGCGGGTGCGGTCAGGGTTCCTGCCGAGTTCTCTGGCATGAACAACCCTCCCTGGCTGTGTGGATCGCCCTTGACATGAGGGCACGACGGGCACACGGCCCGGACCGAGTCTAGCCCCGCGCCCGTGGCGGCGCCGCTTAGGCCCGCCTAACTCTCTCGACGTCGAGACAGTGCGTCGGATGCCGGCGCGACGGATGCCGCGGCGGCCCGCCGTCCGGATGGCCGGCGGGGGGTCGCCCGGTATCCTCGGACCCATGTCCGATGCATCCCTTCCCATCGACGGCTTCTACAGCGTCATCCCCGCCGGAGGCGTCGGCTCCCGCCTGTGGCCGCTGTCACGGGCCGACGCCCCCAAGTTCCTGCACGACCTCACGGGCTCCGGGCAGACGCTGCTGAAGGACACGTGGGACCGCCTCGCCCCGCTCTCGGGCGAGCAGCGCGTCATGGTCGTGACCGGTCGCGCGCACCGCGCGGCGGTCGAGGCGCAGCTGCCCGCCCTCGCCGACGAGAACATCGTGCTCGAGAGCGAGCCGCGCGACTCGACCGCCGCCATCGGCCTGGCCGCCGCCATCCTCGAACGCCGCGAGCCCGGCGTCGTGATCGGCTCGTTCGCGGCCGACCACGTGATCTCGGGCGACGCGCTCTTCCGCTCCGCCGTGGCCGACGCGGTCGCCGCGGCGCGCGCCGGCTACATCGCCACGATCGGCATCACCCCCACCGAGCCCGCGGTCGGCTTCGGCTACATCGAGTGCGGCGGCCCGCTGCGAGGTGCCGGGCGCCGAGCGCGTCGAGGCCGTCTCGAACTTCGTCGAGAAGCCCGACCTCGAGACGGCCAAGCGCTACCTCGAGGGCGGCGACCACCTCTGGAACGCGGGCATGTTCATCGCGAAGGCGTCGACCCTGCTCGACGAGCTCGCGCGCACGAAGCCCGAGCTGCACGCCGGCCTCCTCGAGCTCGCCGAGGCGTGGGACGACCCGGCGACCCGCGGGCCCGCGGTCGACCGCATCTGGCCGACGATCGAGAAGATCGCCATCGACTACTCCGTCGCGGAGCCCGCGGCGGCGGCCGGCCGGCTCGCCGTCATCCGCGGGCACTTCCAGTGGGACGACGTCGGCGACTTCGCGTCGCTCGCGAAGCTCAACACCGCGGGGCGCTCCGGCGAGCTCGCGATCCTCGGCGAGAACGCCCGGGTGCTGGCCGACGCGTCGAGCGGCATCGTCGTGAGCCGCTCGAACCGGGTCATCAGCCTGATCGGCGTGCACGATATCGTCGTCGTGGACACGCCCGACGCGCTCCTCGTCACCACGAGCGAGCACGCCCAGCGGGTCAAGGCGGTCGTCGACGCCCTCCGGCTCGGCGGCTCGAGCGACGTGCTCTAGCGGGTCGTACGAGGGAACGGGAGCAGCGGATGTCGGTGCGTCGGTGGTTCGGGTTCGGGACCGCGCTCGTCGCGGCATCCGTCGCACTCGCGGGCTGCGCGCCCGCGCCCGAGTCGGGCGGCACCGAGGCCGCCGGCGAGGACTGCGTCCGCATGGTCACGAACTCGGGCGGCCTCGAGGACCGCTCGTTCAACCAGTCGAGCTGGGAGGGCCTGCAGCAGGCCGAGGACGAGCTCGGCGTCGAGGCGGAGGCGATCGTCTCGACCGGCGAGACCGACCTCGCGCCCAACGTGCAGCAGGCGGTCGACTCCGGGTGCGAGCTCATCGTCACGGTGGGGTACGAGCTCGCCGAGGCGACGCTGTCGCAGGCGGAGGACAACCCCGACCTCTCGTTCGCGATCGTCGACGAGACGGTCGAGGCCGACAACGTCAAGCCGGTCGTGTTCGACACGGCGCAGGCGTCGTTCCTCGCGGGCTACCTCGCCGCGGGCGTGTCGAAGACGGGCGTCGTCGCCACGTTCGGCGGCGGCAACCAGCCGCCGGTGACCCTCTTCATGGACGGGTTCGTCGACGGCGTCGCCAAGTACAACGAGGTGCACGGCACGGCGGTGCGCGCCCTCGGGTGGGACAAGGCGAAGCAGGACGGCGCGTTCACGGGCGACTTCGAGGACATCAACAAGGGCAAGGCGCTGACCGAGGGCTTCATCGACCAGGGCGCCGACGTGATCCTGCCCGTGGCGGGCCAGGTCGGCGAGGGCGCCGCGTCCGCGGCCCTCGAGCGCGGCGGCGTCTCGGTGATCTGGGTCGACAGCGACGGCTACGAGTCGCTCTCGCCCGAGTTCCGGCCGGTGCTGCTCACGAGCGTGCTGAAGAACACGCAGGACGCGATGGTCCAGATCGTCGGCGAGGTGCAGGACGGCTCCTTCTCGAACGAGCCGTACGTCGGCACGCTCGAGAACGGCGGCGTCGAGATCGCGCCGTACCACGACCTCGCGCCGCTCGTGTCGCCCGAGCTCGACGGCGAGATCGAGGGGCTGCGACAGGCGATCATCTCGGGCGAGCTCGTCGTGGACTCGCCGAGCGCGCCCTGACCGAGCACGCCGGTCGCCCGTCGACCGCTCCGTCGTGCCCGCGGACGTGCGGGCGCGCCCCCCGTGCAGGGGTCGGCGGACGCTGCTCATATGAGCAGAATGTCGCGTCTTCATAACCATTGCATGTCACCTGCGGCTGCGGCCTGAGTGCCGAGCGCAACATTCGGTAACGTGACTCCACGAGTCCCCGCGACGGTCGGGGCGCAGTCTTTGGAGGACACAGTGAAGGTCACGACCAGGAAGGCCGCACTCGGCGGCCTTGCGATGTTCGGCGCAGCCGTGCTGCTCGCCGGTTGCGCATCCGCGCCCGAGGACTCGGGCAGCACCGACGGGGCAGAGGCCTCCGACTTCCTGCCCTGCATGGTCTCCGATGCGGGCGGCTTCGACGACAAGTCGTTCAACCAGCTCGGGTTCGAGGGCCTCACCAAGGCCGCCGACGAGCTCGGCGTCGAGCCGGTCACCGTCCAGTCCGACTCCGAGACCGACTACGCGCCCAACCTGACGAACCTCGTCGACCAGGGCTGCAACCTCATCACCACCGTCGGCTTCGCCCTCGCGGCGGCAGCGGGCGAGTCGGCCGACGGCCAACCCCGACATCGAGTACGTCTCGATCGACGACGCGGTCGACAACGACTTCGACGGCACGACCGACTCCGAGAACATCAAGCCGATCGTCTTCGACACGGCCCAGGCGGCGTTCCTCGCCGGCTACGCGGCCGCCGACTACTCGAAGACCGGCGTCGTCGGCACCTTCGGCGGCATGAACTTCCCGACGGTCTCCATCTTCATGGACGGCTTCAAGCAGGGCGTCGACTACCACAACACCGAGAAGGGCACGAACGTGCAGGTCCTCGGCTGGGACGGCACCGACGGCCTCTTCACGGGTGGCTTCGAGGCGAACGACACGGCTCGCAACACCGCGCAGGGCCTCATCGACCAGAACGTCGACGTGCTCCTGCCCGTCGGCGGCCCGATCTACCAGTCGGCTGCCGCGGCCATCCGCGACTCCGGCCGTGAGATCGCGATGATCGGCGTCGACGCCGACTTCACCGAGACCGACCCGTCGGTGGCCGACCTCATGCTGACCTCGATCCTCAAGGGCATCGACGTCGGCACGTACGAGGCCGTCCTCGCAGCCGGCAACGGCGAGTTCGACAACACCCCGTTCGTCGGCACGCTCGAGAACGAGGGCGTCGGCATCGCGCCGTTCCACGACTTCGAGTCGAAGGTCCCCGACGACGCTCCAGGGCGAGCTCGACGACCTCAAGGCCGCGATCATCGCCGGCGACGTCGAGGTCACGTCCTACCTCGCGCAGTAAGGACCACGCACTGGTCGGGGAGGTCGGCGGACGCCGGCCTCCCCGATCGTCGTTCCGGGTGCGCGAGCAGTGCGTCCCGCGCAACATCTGCGCACGCGGCATCCGGCCGATCTCAACATTCGTGCAGCATCACCGACGGATGCAGCCACCTCACTAGGATCGGGGACATGAAGCTCGAACTTCGCGGCATCACGAAGCGATTCGGCAGCTTGGTCGCCAACGACCACATCGACCTCACCGTTGAGGCTGGAGAGATCCACGCGCTCCTCGGCGAGAACGGTGCAGGCAAGTCGACGCTCATGAACGTGCTCTACGGCCTGTACCAGGCCGACGAGGGCGAGGTGCTCCTCGACGACCAGGTGCAGCACTTCGCCGGGCCCGGCGACGCGATGGCGGCCGGCATCGGCATGGTGCACCAGCACTTCATGCTCATCCCGGTGTTCACCGTCGCCGAGAACGTCATGCTCGGCCACGAGGCGACGAAGGCCGGCGGGCGGCTCGACCTGCCGGCGGCCCGCGCGAAGGTGCGCGAGATCTCCGAGCGGTTCGGGTTCCACGTCGACCCCGACGCGCTCGTCGACGACCTCCCCGTCGGCGTGCAGCAGCGCGTCGAGATCATCAAGGCGCTCTCCCGCGACGCGCGGGTGCTCGTGTTCGACGAGCCGACCGCGGTGCTCACCCCGCAGGAGACCGACGAGCTCATGGGCATCATGCGCCAGCTCAAGGAGACCGGCACCTCGATCGTGTTCATCACCCACAAGCTCCGCGAGGTGCGCGAGGTCGCCGACCGCATCACGGTCATCCGGCTCGGCAAGGTCGTCGGCGAGGCCGCGCCGACGGCGACGAACGCCGAGCTCGCCTCGCTCATGGTCGGCCGCGCCGTCGAGCTCACCGTGCAGAAGGAGGAGCCGACGCTCGGCGACCCCGCCCTCGTCGTCGAGGGCCTCACGGTCATCGACCCGATCGGCCAGCTCGTCGTGAACGACGTGAGCTTCACGGTGCGCCGCGGCGAGATCCTCGCCGTCGCCGGCGTGCAGGGCAACGGGCAGACCGAGCTCACCGAGGCGCTCCTCGGGCTCCAGCCGCCGCGTGCAGGGCTCCATCAACCTCGACGGCATCGAGCTCAGCTCCGCGAGCGTCCGGCGCATCCTCGACGCCGGCGTCGGCTTCGTGCCCGAGGACCGCACGGAAGACGGCCTGGTCGGCGAGTTCACGATCGCCGAGAACCTCATGCTCGACCGCAGCGGCGGCGCGCCCTTCGTGCGCGCGGGCAACATCCAGCGCGGCGCCCTCGCCGACTTCGCCCGCGAGAAGGTCAAGGAGTTCGACGTCCGCACCCAGGGCATCGACTCCAAGGTCGCGCCAGCTGTCGGGCGGCAACCAGCAGAAGGTCGTGCTCGCCCGCGAGCTCAGCCGCGACCTGCGACTGCTCGTCGCCGCGCAGCCGACCCGCGGCGTCGACGTCGGCTCGATCGAGTTCATCCACAAGCGCATCGTCGAGACGCGCGACGCCGGCGTGCCCGTGGTCGTGGTCTCCACCGAGCTCGACGAGGTCGTCGCGCTCGCCGACCGGATCATGGTCATGTACCGCGGCCGCATCGTCGGCATCGTGCCCGGCGACACGCCCCGCGACGTGCTCGGCCTGATGATGGCCGGCGAACACCCCGCAGAAGGAGCCGCCGCATGAGCGACCCCCAGCACCCCGACGCCGCCGGCACGCCCGGCCCGGGCGAGCCCGAGCTCGACGCCGACGTCGCGATCGAGGAGCCCGGCGCCGTCTCGCCCGAGACCGGCGACCGCCGCCGACGGCGCCGGCGCGACCGCGGCGGCACCGCGCACGGCGGGCGCCGACGTGCCGCCGCCGTCGCGCTGGCACACCATGCTCCACCAGATCGCCACCGGCAACGCGATCATCTCGGTGCTCGCGGTGCTGCTCGCGCTGCTCGTCGGCGCCATCATGATCGCGTTCACCGACGAGCGCGTGCAGGCGGCGAGCGGGTACTTCTTCGCCCGGCCGGGCGACACGCTCGCCGCGATCTGGGAGTCGGTCGTCGGGCGCGTACTCCGCCCTGTTCCAGGGCTCGGTCTACAACTTCCGGCGCGACGACGTTCACTCGCGGGCATCCGGCCGCTCACCGAGACGCTCACCTTCGCGACCCCGCTCATCGCCGGTGGCCTCGGCGTCGGCCTCGCGTTCCGCGTCGGCATGTTCAACATCGGTGGCCGCGGCCAGATGCTCATCGCGGCATCCGTCGCCGGCTGGATCGGCGTTCGGGTTCGACCTGCCGTGGGGCATCCACATGCTGGTCGCCCTCCTCGGCGGCCTCATCGGCGGCGCGCTCTGGGCCGGCATCGCCGGCGCGCTGAAGGCGCGCACCGGCGCGCACGAGGTCATCGTCACGATCATGCTGAACTACGTCGCGTTCTACCTCGTGTCGTGGCTGCTGCGCACCCCCGGCCTGCTGCAGGCGCCGGGCTCGAGCAACCCGAAGACGCCGGCGATGAAGGAGACGGCGATCTTCCCGGCGCTGCTCGGACCGCAGTTCAACCTGCACTTCGGGTTCATCCTCGTGGTCATCGCCACGGTCGTGGTCTGGTGGATCCTCAGCCGCTCGAGCCTCGGCTTCCGGTTCCGCGCCGTCGGCGAGAACCCCAACGCCGCGCGCGTCGCCGGCATCAACGTGCCGTCGATGTACATCTACGCGATGCTCATCTCCGGCGCGCTGCTCGGCCTCGCCGGGTCAGCCAGGTGCTCGGCACCGTGACCACCGGATTCACCGCCGGCATCGACGCCGGCATCGGCTTCGACGCGATCACCGTCGCGCTGCTCGGCCGGTCCACGCCGTGGGGCATCTTCGTCGCCGGCATCCTGTTCGGCGCCTTCAAGGCCGGCGGCTTCTCGATGCAGGCCGCAGAGGGCGTGCCGATCGAGATCGTGCTCGTCGTGCAGTCGCTCATCGTGCTCTTCATCGCCGCGCCGCCGCTCGTGCGCACGATCTTCCGCCTGCCCGACCCGGCGTCGCCGAGGCGCAGAGCCGTTCCCGAACGTCGCCCAGGAGGTGAAGGCGAAGTGAGCACCGCCGTGCAGCAGCCCGCCCCCGCGCCGCAGGTCCAGGCGCTCGACACGACCGTCGTCACGAGCTGGAAGGCGCCGATCGCGTTCGCGATCTTCACGCTCCTCGCGCTCGCGCTCGCCGTGTTCGCGCCGCAGGACGGCGACACCACCTTCCGCCTGTCGACGCAGTCCGACTTCATCCAGCTGCCCGAGATCACGGTGCCGACGATGCCGGCCCTGTGGATCACGATCGTGCTCCTGCGCGCTCGCGACCGCGTACTCCGCCGTGCTCGTGTCGTCGAAGCGCCGCGTGCCGCTCTGGCTCATCGTCGTGTTCGCGGTCCTGTTCATGTTCGGCTTCCTCACCTGGGCCGCCGTCGGGCGCGGCGATCCCCGTGATCGGCCTGCTGTTCGGGTCGCTGAGCCTCGCGGTGCCGCTGATCTACGGCTCGCTCGCCGGCGTCATCGGCGAGCGCGTCGGCGTCATCAACATCGCGATCGAGGGCCAGCTGCTCGCCGGCGCGTTCACCGCGGCGGTCGTCGCGTCGCATCACCCGGCCAGCCGCTCGCTCGGGCCTGATCGCCGCGATGGTCGCCGGCATGCTCGTCGGCATGGTGCTCGCGCGCGTTCTCGATCAAGTACTTCGTCGACCAGGTCATCGTCGGTGTCGTGCTGAACGTGCTCGTCATCGGCCTCACGAGCTTCTTCTTCTCGCAGTTGCTCGCGCCGAACGCGGCCGCTGCTGAACACGCCGCCGCGCTTCGAGCGCCTGCCCGATCCCGGTGCTCAGCGAGATCCCGATCATCGGTCCGGTGCTGTTCCGCCAGACCGCTCGTCGTCTACCTCATGTACGTCGCGGTCGCGCTCGTCTACTTCGGCCTCTTCCACACCAAGTGGGGCCTGCGCCTGCGCGCCGTCGGCGAGCACCCGCAGGCCGCCGACACGGTGGGCATCAAGGTCAACCGCACCCGGTTCTGGAACGTCGCGCTCGCCGGCGCGATCGCCGGCCTCGGCGGCACGTTCTTCACCATCGGCTCGGGCATCGCCTTCAACAAGGAGATGACCGCCGGCGCGGGCTTCATCGCGCTCGCCGCCGTGATCTTCGGCCAGTGGGATCCGATCAAGGCGACGCTCGCGGCGCTGCTGTTCGGCTTCGCCTCGAACCTGCAGAACACGCTGTCGGTCATCGGGTCGCCCGTGCCGAGCGAGTTCATGCTGATGCTGCCGTACGTCGTGACGATCTTCGCCGTGGCCGGCCTCGTCGGCAAGGTCCGCGGCCCAGCCGCGGCCGGCAAGCCGTACATCAAATCCTGAGCGGATGCCGCGCCGGCGGCGGCATCCGTCACCGTGACCGAACGCCCGAACCGAGAGCCCATCCTGAACGGGGGAGCACCATGACCGCAACGGATGCGATCGACTGGGAGTCGCTGCGCGACCGCGCGCGCGAAGCCATGGCGAAGGCGTACGTGCCGTACTCCGAGTTCCCGGTCGGCGCCGCCGCGATCGTCGACGACGGCCGCGTCGTGAGCGGATGCAACGTCGAGAACGCGTCGTACGGCGTCACGCTGTGCGCCGAGTGCTCGCTGGTGTCGGCGCTCGTGATGTCGGGCGGCGGCAAGCTCGTCGCGTTCACCTGCGTCGACGGCCACGGCGCCACCCTGATGCCGTGCGGCCGGTGCCGCCAGCTGCTCTACGAGCACTCGGCCGAGGGGATGCTGCTCGAGACCGTCTCGGGCATCAGCACCATCGACGAGGTGCTTCCCGACGCGTTCGGGCCGCGGCAGCTCGCCGAGTTCAAGGGCGTGCGCGCGTGAGCGCCGTCGAGGCGTTCGACGCCGTCGACCTGATCCGCGCCAAGCGCGACGGCCACGAGCTCGAGACCGCCGAGATCGACTGGCTCATCGACGCGTACACCCGCGGCTACGTCGCCGACGAGCAGATGTCCGCCATGACGATGGCGATCTTCCTCAACGGCATGAGCCGCCGCGAGATCCGCGACATGACGATGGCGATGATCGCATCGGGCGAGCGCATGGACTTCTCGGGCCTCGGCAAGCCGACGAGCGACAAGCACTCCACCGGCGGCGTCGGCGACAAGATCACGCTGCCGCTGATGCCCCTCGTCGCGACCTTCGGCGTGGCGGTGCCGCAGCTCTCGGGCCGCGGGCTCGGCCACACGGGCGGCACGCTCGACAAGCTCGAGTCGATCCCCGGATGGCGCGCCGAGCTGACGAACGAGGAGATGTTCGCGCAGCTCCGCGACGTCGGCGGCGTCATCTGCGCCGCCGGATCCGGGCTCGCGCCGGCCGACAAGAAGCTCTACGCGCTGCGCGACATCACGGGCACGGTCGAGGCGATCCCGCTGATCGCGTCGTCGATCATGTCGAAGAAGATCGCGGAGGGCACGGGCGCGCTCGTGCTCGACGTGAAGTTCGGTTCCGGCGCGTTCCTGCAGGACATCGAGCGCTCGCGCGAGCTCGCCCGCACCATGGTCGAGCTCGGCGAGGACGCCGGCGTCGCGACGTCGGCGCTGATCACCAACATGAACGTGCCGCTCGGGCTCACCATCGGCAACGCCAACGAGGTGCGCGAATCGGTCGACGTGCTCGCCGGCGGCGGACCGGCCGACGTCCGCGAGCTCACGGTGGCGCTCGCGCGCGAGATGCTCGCGCTCGCCGGGCGTGCACGATGCCGACGTCGAGGCCGCGCTCGACGACGGACGCGCGATGGACACCTGGCGCCGGGCGATCCGCGCCCAGGGCGGCGACCCCGACGCGCCGCTGCCGGTCGCGCGCGAGCAGCACGTCGTCACCGCCGACCGCGACGGCGTGCTCGTGGCGCAGGAGGCGCTGCCGTTCGGCATCGCGGCGTGGCGCCTCGGCGCCGGCCGCGCGCGCAAGGAGGACCCGGTGCACCACGCCGCGGGCATCGAGCTGCACGCGAAGCCGGGCGACGCCGTGCGGGCCGGCTCGCCGCTGTTCACGCTGCACGCCGACGAGCCCGCGCGGTTCGCCCGCGCGCTCGAGGCCGTCGAGGGCGCCTACCGCATCGGCGACCCTGGTGATGCGATCGAGGACGGCGGCGCGCTGATCGCGGACCGGATCGGCCGGTAGCGTCCCGCGTCGCGGAGTCGCTGTAGCGGAATCCGAGGCGGCGCGTGCGCCGAAGGGCCCGCGCGAGCTTCGAGATTGCCGAGACTTCCCGACGGGAGCGCCGCTATCGTTGACTCGTGAACACGATTCCGGAGTACCGCCTCGAGGGCGACGGCACGAGCATCCAGGGGCTGCCGAAGGTCTCGCTGCACGACCACCTCGACGGCGGACTGCGCCCGCAGACCCTCCTCGAGCTCGCCGACGAGATCGGCCTCGAGGTGCCGGCGTCCGACGCCGAGGCGCCTCGGCGCGTGGTTCACCGAGCAGTCGAACTCCGGTTCGCTCGTCGAATACCTCAAGACGTTCGACCTCACGACCGCGGTCATGCAGACCCGCACGGGCCTGCAGCGCGTCGCGCGCGAGTTCGTGCAGGACCTCGCCGCCGACGGCGTGATCTACGGCGAGATCCGCTGGGCTCCCGAGCAGCACCTCACGCGCGGCCTCAGCCTCGACGATGCGGTGGAGGCGGTGCAGGAGGGCATCGAGCAGGGCATCGACGACGTGCAGCACCAGGGCCACGCGATCCGTGCCGGCCAGCTCGTCACCGCGATGCGCCACGCCGATCGCGGCCTCGAGATCGCCGAGCTCGCCGTGCGCCACCGCGACCGCGGGGTCGTCGGGTTCGACATCGCGGGGCCGAGGCCGGTTTCCTGCCGAGCCGACACCGCACGGCCTTCGACTTCCTCGCCTCGCAGTTCTTCCCGGTCACGGTGCACGCCGGCGAGGCCGACGGGCTCGACTCGATCCGCAGCGCCATCTTCGATGGTCGCGCGCTCCGCCTCGGCCACGGCGTGCGCATCGCGGAAGACCTCACGATCGAGCGGCAGGACGACGAGAACACCTACGTGTCGCTCGGCCCGATCGCCCAGTGGGTGCGCGACCGCGAGATCGCCCTCGAGACGAGCCCGTCGTCCAACCTCCAGACCGGCGCGATCGCGGCGTGGGGCGACGAGCTCGTCGACCACCCGTTCGACCTGCTCTACCAGCTCGGTTTCCGCGTCACGGTCAACACCGACAACCGACTCCAGAGCGGCACGTCGCTCACGCGCGAGCTGTCGCTGCTCAGCGACGCGTTCGGCTACGACCTCGACGACTTCGAGACGTTCCAGCTCAACGCCGCGGCATCCGCGTTCCTGCCCCTCGACGACCGCGAGGAGCTCGCCGAGCTCATCCAGGACGGCTTCGACGAAGCCTGACGGGTGCCTCGAGGCCCCTGAGACCCGACGCGCCCCCGAACGGACCCCATGACGACGATCCCGCCGCTTCCCGATACCGCCGTGGTCCTCGGCGCCCACGCCGACGACTGGCGCGCCGCCGTGCGCGAGGCCGGACGTGCGCTCACCCGCTCGGGTGCGACCCGCTCCGAGTACGCCGAGCGCATGATCGGCGTGATCGAGGAGTTCGGCGCCTACGTCGTGATCGCCCCCGGCCTCGCCCTCGCGCACGCCAGGCCCGGCCCCGACGTGCGCCGCGAGGGCCTCGCGGTCGTGACGCTCGCCGAGGCGGTCCCGTTCGGGCACCCCCACAACGACCCGGTGCGGGTCGTCATCGGCCTCGCGGTCTCCAACGCCGAGGAGCACGTGGCCTCGGTCGCGAAGCTCGCCAACGCGTTCAACGACAGCGGCATCGTCGGCCGGATCGCGCGCGCGACGTCCGCCGACGAGGTGCGCGGGCTGCTGGGCATCCACCCCGACGGCACCGAGGCCGACGGTTCCGACGACGGCACGGGCGTCGCATGAGGATCGTCGCGGTGTGCGGCGCCGGCGTGGGCACGTCGGCGATCCTCAAGGTGAACGCCGAGCGGGCGCTCGACCGCCTCGGCCTCACCGCCGACGTGAGCGCCAGCGACCTCGCGACCATCGCGGATGCCGCGGCCGACGCGCAGGTCATCCTCACGTCGACGGAGCTCGCGGATGCCGTTCGCACGGCGGTCGGGCGCAGCTTCGCCGAGATCATCGAGGTCGTGAACTACTTCGACGTCGAGGAGATCGGCGAGAAGCTCGAGGCCTCGCTCGCGTGACCTCGGCCACGCTCCCGGGCGGTGAGCTCCAGCGTGCAGGCAGTCGTCAGGCGGTGAGCTCCCGCATGCCCGCCTCGAGTGCGGCGACGGCAGCGGATGCCGCGGCGCGGCGCTCGGCCACGGTGCCCGCCGCGCCCACGGCGTCGATGTAGACCTTGAGCTTCGGCTCGGTGCCGCTCGGCCGCACCATGACCCGGCCGCCGCCCTCGAGCAGGATGCGCAGCACGTCGGACGGCGGCAGCGCGCCGAAGCCGTGCGACAGGTCCTCGATGCGCTCGACGCGGATGCCGCCCACCGACGACGGCGGCTCGGCCCGCAGCCGCGCCATGATCTCGCCGATGCGCGACAGGTCGGTGACGCGCAGCGAGATCTGCGACGAGTCGAAGCATCCGAACCGCTCGACGAAGTCGTCGAGGTGGTCGGCGATCGTGCGGCCGCCGGCCTTCAGCTCCGCGGCGAGCGACAGGAACGCGACCGCAGCCGAGATGCCGTCCTTGTCGCGCACGGTCTCGGGGTTCACGAGGTATCCGAGGGCCTCCTCGAACCCGAACACGAGCGCGGTCGCGCGGGAGATCCACTTGAAGCCCGTGAGCGTCGCCTCGAAGTCGAGGTCGTAGGCGCGCGCCACCGCCTCGAGCCCGGGGGAGGAGACGATCGAGCACGCGAGCGTGCCGTTCGGTCCGGAGTCGCCCGACGCGTCGGCGGCGCGGCGCGCGGCCTGCCACCCGAGCAGCAGGCCCACCTCGTTGCCGCTGAGGCGGCGGAACCGGTCGGGGCTCGAGGCATCGGGGATCGCGATGGCGAGGCGGTCGGCGTCGGGGTCGTTCGCGATGACCAGCTCGGCGTCGACCTCGCGGGCCGTCTCGAAGCTCAGGTCCATCGCCCCGGGCTCCTCGGGGTTCGGGAACGCGACGGTGGGGAACGCGGGATCGGGCGAGATCTGCGCGGACACGATCGCGGGCGGCTCGAAGCCGGCAGCGGCGAACACGCGGGCGGCCGTCTCCCATCCGACGCCGTGCATCGCCGTGTACACGACGCGCGGCTGCGCCGTGGGAGCCCCGGCGACGAGGGCGGTCAGGCGGATGTACTCGTCGACGACGGCCTCGGGCGCCGTCTCGAACTCGCCGCGCGGCAGCTCGGGCACCCTCGTCGACGCGGCGACGCGGTCGATCGCCGCGGCGATCTCGGCGTCGGCCGGCGCGACGATCTGCGACCCGTGGTCGTCGCCGCCGAGGTACACCTTGTAGCCGTTGTCGTTCGGCGGGTTGTGCGAGGCGGTCACCATGACGCCCGCCGAGGTGCCGAGGTGCCGCACCGCGAACGCCAGCACGGGCGTCGGCAGCAGCTGCGGCAGCAGCACGGCGCGCACGCCGGCGCCGGCCATGATCTCGGCCGAGTCCCGGGCGAACACGGCCGAGTTCTTGCGACCGTCGTAGCCGATCACGACCGACGGCGGCTGGTCGGGTCGTGCGCGTTCGAGCAGGTAGGCGGCCAGGCCGGCCGCGGCCTGCGCGACGAGCACGCGGTTCATGCGGTTGGGTCCTGCGGCGATCTCGCCGCGGAGCCCGGCGGTGCCGAAGGCGAGGCGCGACTGGAAGCGGTCGGCGAGCTCGTCGGATGCCGCGGCATCCCCGGCTCGCACGCCCTCGACGAGTGCGGCGAGCTCGGCGCGCGTCTCGGGGTCGGGGTCCTGCGCGATCCATGCCTCGGCGAGGGCGAGACGTTCGGCGGCGGGGCGTTCGTCTGCGACATCAGCTGCTCCCCCTAGAGCTCGGCGACGATCTTCGCGAGCAGGTCGGAGATCACGGGCTCGGCGGCGCGGCCGGCCTCGATGACCTCCTCGTGGCTCAGGGGCGTCAGCTGGATTCCGGCGGCGAGGTTGGTGATCAGCGACATGCCGAGCACCTCCATGCCCGCCTGGCGGGCCGCGATCGCCTCGAGGGCCGTGGACATGCCGACGATGTGTCCGCCGATGATCTTGGCCATCTGCACCTCGGCGGGCGTCTCGTAGTGCGGCCCGCGGAACTGGCAGTACACGCCCTCGTCGAGCCCGGGGGAGATGGCGCGCGCCAGGTTGCGCAGGCGACGCGAGTACAGGTCGGTGAGGTCGATGAACGTCGCGCCCTCGAGCGGCGAGTCGCCGGTGAGGTTGATGTGGTCGCTGATGAGCACCGGGGTGCCGGGCGTCCAGTGGTGCTTGATGCCGCCCGCGCCGTTGGTGAGGATCATCGTCGTCGCGCCCGCCGCGGCCGCGGTGCGCACGGAGTGCACCACCCGGCGCACGCCGTGGCCCTCGTAGTAGTGGGTGCGCGCACCGATCACGAGCGCGTGCTTGCCGCTCGGCAGGAGGACCGAGCGCAGCGTGCCGACGTGGCCCTCGAGCGCGGGCACGGAGAACCCGGGGATCTCGGTGGCGGGGATCGTGTGCGTGGTCTCGCCGATCAGTTCGGCGGCACGGCCCCACCCGCTGCCGAGCGTGAGCGCGATGTCGTGGCGCTCCACCCCGGTGATCTCGGCGATCCTCGCGGCGGCATCGGCGGCGATGGCGAAGGGGTCGGCGTTGGGGTCGTCGAGCGGGTTCGAATCGTGCATCCCACCACTCTAACGAGGGGGTGCGCAGAGTGGCAGGCGCGTGCTCGTTTGCTGGCTCGGCACGCGGATACGACAGAATGTGAGCATGGCCTACGAGTTCGAGCGCACGCAACGGATCGCCGTCCTCGGAGGAGGACCCGGCGGCTACGAGGCGGCCCTCGCGGGCGCCCGGCTGGGAGCGGAGGTCACGCTCATCGAGCGGGCCGGTGTGGGCGGCTCGGCCGTGCTCACCGACGTGGTGCCCTCGAAGTCGCTCATCGCGACCGCCGAGGCCTCGAACGCCGTGAAGGAGGCCGCCGACCTCGGCGTGCAGTTCTACGCGAAGGGCCAGGCCGACAAGGCCGTGAAGCCGAGCGTGGCGATCAACTCTCGGCGGTGAACAAGCGGCTGCTCGGTCCCGCGGCGCAGCAGTCCGAGGACATGCGCTCGAACCTCATGGACGCGGGCGTGAACCTCGTGCAGGGCGAGGGGCGGCTCGACGGCTCGAACGCCATCATCGTCGCGACGGCGAAGGGCGGCACCGACTTGACCGCATCGAGGCCGACACCCTCGTGATCTCGGTGGGCGCGACGCCGCGCATCCTCCCGACGGCGGTGCCCGACGGCGAGCGGATCCTCACGTGGACCCAGCTGTACGACCTGCCGCAGATCCCCGAGCACCTGATCGTCGTCGGCTCCGGCGTGACGGGCGCGGAGTTCGCGTC
>CAVPVF010000007.1:0-83232 GCA_963709115.1 uncultured Actinomycetota bacterium | reverse complement strand
CACCGGCCGTGCCGGCGGTTCCGGCCGTGCCGGCGATTCCGGCGACGAGGCTCGCGAGGTCGCCGTCGATCGCGGCGGGCGCGGCGGGAATCGAGCGCGCCACGCCGCGGACCGGCCGCAGCCGACCCGGAGGTCGATCGCCGGCCGGCCTTGGCGGCCTTCGGAGCCTTCTCGGCCTTGGGCGCCTTCGGCGCCTTCTCCGCCTTGGACGCCTTCGCGGCCTTCCGATCCGCCCGGGCGCTCCGGCCACCGCGATCGCCGCGGCGTCCGCGAGGTGCGTCGGCATCGGCGTCGGCCTCGAGGTCGGCAGCGTCGTCGCCGAGCCCGGCGAACAACGCATCGAACGCGGGCGCCTCGTCGCGTCGTGCGGCAGAGCGGCCGGCGGATGCAGCCGAGCGGCCGGAGGAAACGGAGGAGGCCGAGCTGCGACCGGCGGGGCGGTCGGCCTGCTCGGCCTCGGAGGATGGGGAGGTGTCGACGACACGGCGCCGGAGCGCTGTGGTTTCGAGGGTCTGATGGGACGCGGCATCCGCGCCGCCGAAGATGGCGTCGAAGGCGGGGCGCTGGGCGGGGGCCTGCGCGGGTGCGGGAGCCGGAGCCTGCGCCGCCGGGCCTGCGCGCCGGGGCGACCGGCGCTGCGCGCCGGACGCCGGGGCGGCTGCTGCGCCGGGGCTCACGCCGGGACCTGCGGCCGCGCGCGGGCCTGCGCGCCGGGGCGTGCACGGCCGGGACGACCGGGACCTGGGCTGCTGCGCCGGATAGCTGGCGGCCGCTGCTGCACCGGATACGCGGCTGCCTGCGGCTGCGACCGGATACACGGCGGCCGGCTGCGCGCGAACGCGTCGGCGGCACTGGCGGCAGCCGCCGCGGCCTCGAGTCGCTGGGCCTCGGCCGTCTCGCGTTCCCGGATCTCCCGTCGCGTCAGGGGTCGCTCAGGCCGCATTGGGACCTGGGTGCCTGGCGCAGAACCGTCGGGCACGAGGGGGGACTCGAGCACGTGGGGGGACCTTCAGCGTTTCGGGGCGGGAAGGGACGGGGAGGTGAGCATCACGACTCGACGTCGAGATAACGGGTTGGTAAAGCGTAACCGTTCTCGTCGGCCCGCGCCACGCGACGCGGAGATTCCCGTCCGTCTCGGGGGCCGTCCACCGCGACATCCGCACAGGTCCGCGGATGCCGCGTCGGCAACGCGCCCGCGGGAATCCGCGACACGCCGGGCGGCGACGTCGGTGACGGGCGCCCGTTGCGCGCAGACGAGCACGGTTGCGAACCCTCCGCGCCCATCCGCGCAGCGGCCGCAGGAGCACCCTCCGAGCGTCCGACGGCACCGCGCGCCGACGCCACCGCGACCGGACGCGCCCGCGCCGACGCCACGACCGAAGCCCGTCAGGCGTCGAGCCCCGCCTCCCGCAGCGCGCCGGCGAGCTCCTCGTAGAGCCCGGGCGCCGCGGCGATGAGCAGCTCGGTGCTCTCGCGTCCGCCACGGAGCCCGCCCAGGCGCGCGCCGGCCTCGCGGGCGATGAGCGCTCCGGCGGAGTAGTCCCACGCGTTGAGGCCGCGTTCGTAGTACGCGTCGAGCCGGCCGGCCGCGACGGCGCACAGGTCGAGCGCCGCGGAACCGGCGCGGCGGATGTCGCGCACCTTCGGCAGGAGCTCGAGCAGCACGGCCGCCTGCTCACGGCGTCGCTCGGCCGCGTAGCCGAAGCCCGTGCCGACGAGCGCGCCGCCGAGCGGCACGGCGGCGTTGACCGCCAGTTCGCGTCCGGAGAGCCGCGCGCCGCCACCGGCCGTCGCCTCGAACAGCTCGCCGGTGACCGGGTTCACGACGACGCCCGCGATGGTCGTTCCGCCGATCGCGCCGCCGCCCGCGCCCTCGACCACGGCGATGCTCACCGCCCACGCGGGGATGTCGTACAGGAAGTTCACCGTGCCGTCGATCGGGTCGACGACCCAGTCGAGGCCGCTCGTGCCGATGTGCGTGGCATCCTCCTCGCCGACGATTCCGTCGTCGGGGCGCGCCTCGAGGATCAGCGAGCGGATGAGCGTCTCGGTGTCGCGGTCGACGGCGGTCACGATGTCGACCGGCGTCGACTTGGTGGCCACGACGCTCACCCCTGCCCGCCGCGCGTCGAGCGCGAACTCCGCGGCCCGTACGGCGATGTCGCGGACGAGGTCGAGCAGGGCGGCGGATGCTGGGGATGCGGCGTGCTGGCTCATGCCCATCACGCTACGCCCCGGGCCGATCGCGGGCCGCCGACGTGACTCGCACGCGACATCCGCGACGACCGCGACACGCGCCCGAGAACGACGAAAGCCCCGGATCTCCGGGGCTTCCACACGTGGCGAGTGAGGGATTCGAACCCCCGAAGTCGTAGACAGCTGATTTACAGTCAGATCCCTTTGGCCGCTTGGGTAACTCGCCAATCGCACCCGACCGCGTTCTGCACACAACCGGGGGCCTGACAAGGATACCCGCGGAGTGGCGTGGCGAGAAATCAGCGCCGGAGAGCGGATGCCGCGGCCTCCGCAGCCCCCTCGTCAGGCCGTTCGCCGGTGCCGCGCGCGGCTCACGCGGCGGCGGGGACGCGCGCCCGGCTCAGCCGTCCTGGCGCCACCAGGGCACCTCGATCGGCGCGGTCTGCGTGAGCTCGGGGTCGTAGCCGGCCGGGGGGTATCGCGGTGGCTGGGCCGCCGGGCGGTTCTGCGGGCGCCCGCCGCCGCCGCGGAGGCCCGAGCGCTGGATGACGCGCTGGATCGTGAGCCCGCGCTTGCGTCGGCGAGCCGACGTAGCGGATCTCGCGGAGGCCCTGCTCCTGCGCGGCGGACTCGAAGACGAAGTGCCCGTAGTTGAAGATGCGGCCGATGATCGGCGTGTGCACCGAGATGTCGAGGATGCGCGAGATCGGCATGGTCGCGACGTGCTGCGACAGGATCCCGTGCACGCGGAACACCCGCATGTTCGTGACGACGAAGCGGTCCATCCGCATGCCGAGCATGCGCCACAGCGCGTGCAGGAGCAGCGCCAGCGCGGCGAACACCGGAAGCCAGTACGCGCCCGACGGCAACCAGCCGAGCAGGAGCACCACCGGGATGATGGCGAGCAGCTCGAGGATCGGCCCGAAGACCGCGGCCCAGTGCTTGCGCACCTCGTCGACGATCACCTCGCCCTCGTCGGCGATGAGGTGGCGCTCGACACGGGGATCGAGGAACAGCACGCTCATGGCGTCACGTGGCGAGCGAGGTGAAGAACCGGCCGACGGCCTCGACTCCCGACCAGACCGCGGCGGTCGCACCCTCCACCGCGGTCGCGGCATCCTCGGGGCGGGTGACGACGTAGAAGATCGCGAAGATGACCACCGCGGCGATGAGGATGCGCTTGACCCACTTCACGCGAACTTCCCTTCGAGTTGCTGACGGCGGGCCTGGTCCGCCCCCATGAGCAAGCCCCGACCCGGCCTTTTCTACCGCACGTGGGGGCGCGCGGGCAATGCGCCACGCAGGGGATCCCGCAATCGGCCTCCCCCATCGGGGGCACACGGCGCGTCACGGCCGGGATCGTGGTCAGGCGATAGGATGCCTCCTGACTCGGTCAGGCCGGGGATGACGCGCCGAGACCGGGGATCCTCGGCCACCGGGAACGAGGAGCACATGGCCGGCATCGAAGAGGTCGCGAAGCTCGCGGGGGTCTCCACCGCGACCGTGTCGCGCGCGCTCAGCGGCCGCGGCCACGTCTCCCCCGCGTCGAAGGCGAAGGTCGTCGAGGCCGCCGCGCGCCTCGGGTACGTCGTCTCGTCGAACGCGTCGAGCCTCGCGTCGGGGCGCACCCGCAACATCGGCGTGGTGATCCCGTTCCTCAACCGCTGGTTCTTCTCGTCGGTGCTCGAGGGCGCGCAGCAGTCGCTGCTCCGCAGCGGCTACGACCTCACCCTCTACAACCTGTCGGGCGACGGCCAGGAGCGCTCGAGCGTGTTCGAGCACTTCCTGCTGCGCCAGCGGGTCGACGCCGTGATCGCCGTCTCGCTCGAGCTCACCGAGCACGAGGTCGCCCGCCTGCACGACCTGGGCAAGCCGCTCGTCGGCGTCGGCGGCCCGATCCCGGGCGTGCGCACGCTCACGATCGACGACGTCGCGGTCGCGCGGCTCGCGACCGAGCACCTCATCGGCCTCGGACACACGCGCATCGCGCACATCGGCGGCCAGCTCGAGTTCGACCTCGACTTCCACCTGCCCACGAACCGCCGCATCGGCTACGAGGGCGCGCTCCGCGACGCCGGCATCGAGATCGACGAGCGCCTGTTCGCGCCGGCGGACTTCACGATCCGCGGCGGCTACCACGCGGCCAAGCAGCTGCTCGGCGTGCCGCACGACCGCCCGACCGCGATCTTCGCGGCATCCGACGAGATGGCCATCGGGTCGATCCTCGCGGCGCGCGACCTCGGCCTCGTCGTGCCGCGCGACGTCTCGATCGTGGGCATCGACGACCACGACCTCTCCGACTTCTTCGGGCTCTCGACCGTCGCGCAGTTCCCGCGCCTGCAGGGCGAGAAGGCGGTCGAGATCCTCATGGAGCAGCTCGAGCCCGAAGCGGATGCCCCGGCGCACGCCGCGGCCGACGCCGCTCCCGTACGAGCTGCGCGTGCGCTCGTCGACGGCGCGCCCGCCGAGCGCTGACCCGCGCGCAGCGCGTGGACTCCGCGCGAGCGCCACTCGAGCGTCGCTCCGCGCCAAACCTCGCTCGGCACGCGAGGACGGCGAGGGGACGAGGCGCCGCTGCTGCCGCGCTCAGGCGGGCAGCCGCAGCCGCCCGAGCGCGGCCTGGATCGCCACCGCGGCGGCGCCGCGCGCCCACGACACGAATCCCGCGTCGTCGACGTGCACCTCGACCGGGCGTCGCCTCGGGGTCGCGGTCCTCGGCGAGCGCGGCGAGCGCGACGTCGCCGACGACGTTCCAGAGCGCGACGCCCTCGCCCGACAGCACGATCGTGTCGACCATGGCGATGTTGGCGATGCCCGCCATCATGCGGCCGAGCGCGCGGCCGGCCGCGGTCGTCACCGACACGGCGAGCGGATGCCCCTCCTCGGCCAGTCGCAGCACCTCGTCGTAGTCCACCTCATGGCCGAGCGCGATGCCGAGCTGGGCGGTGATGCTCGGGATCGACAGCATGGCGGTGGAGCATCCGCGGTGCCCGTCGCCGCAGAGCGGCCCGTTGGGGTCGAGCGGCAGGTGCCCGCCGAGGCCGAGTCCCGAGTCGGGCGTCGTGATCACGCGGTCGTGCACGACGAGCCCGTAGCCGACGCCCGCGCCGATGGTGACGACGGCGAACGCGGGTCGACCGCGCACGGCGCCGAACCACTGCTCGGCCGTCGTGAGGGCGGTGACGTCGTTCTCGACGGTGACCGGCATGCCGAGTTCGCGCTCGAGCCGCTCGGCGAGCGCCACGTCGCGCCAGCCGAGGAACGGCGCGCGCGTGACGACGCGCTGGTCGGCGACGTTGCCGCCGATGCTGACGCCGAGCCCGGAGACCTCCGCGCCCGTCGCCGTCGCGGAGCTCCGCCACGAGGTCGGCCACCGCAGCGACGACGGCGTCGACGTCGTGCCCGGCGAGCCGTGCGCTCCCCCTGGTCGAGCGCGCCGGCGCGCAGGTCGGTGATCACGCCGAAGGCCGACTCGCCGGTGAGCTTCACGCCGACGAAGCGGCGCGAGTCGACCTGCACGTCGAGCGGCTTGGCCGGTCGGCCGGTCGCGCCCTGCACGGTCTCGGACGCCTCGATGAACCAGCCGCGGTCGAGGAAGGGCTTGCTGAGCCGCGTGAGGCTCGCCGGCGAGAGTCCGAGGCGGCGACCGAGCTCCGCCCGCGAGATCGGGCCCGTGGATGAGCACCTCCCGCGCGAGCTCGCGCGCCGATGCGCTGACCTCGGCCTGGTGCTCCGCCATCGGTGAACCCTCCCGCGTTTGTTTCATTCTGACACGAAGCGGAGGAATCGGACCCACATTACGCGCGCTCGGACGCTCGGATTCACCGGGTTGACAACGTAGTTATTTCTGTCGTAGAAATAACTCATGCAACGCCGCCCCGGGCTCCTCCACCTCCGCAACGGAGGCACGAGCGTCGTCCTCGACGCCCGCCACGCCCCGCTCCCCGTCATCGTGTTCTGGGGAGCCGACCTCGGCGACCTCGGCGAGGCCGAGCTCGCGGCGCTCGGCACGGCGGCGCTCCCGCAGCGCGTCTCGGGCGGCCTCGACCAGCCGGCGCCGCTCACGCTCATCCCGCAGGAGTCCGCCGGCTGGCTCGGCACCCCCGGCCTCGCCGGGCACCGCAACGGCCGGCACTTCTCGACCAAGCTCGTCACCGAGGCGATCGACGTCGACGAGGCCTCGACCGCCGCCGTCGTCACCGCAGCGGATGCCGCGGCCGGCCTCGCGGCCACGATCACCGTCGAGGTCACCGCCGCCGGGCCTGCTCCGCCAGCGCCTCTCGCTCGAGAACCTCGCACCCGAGCCGTACTCGCTCGCCTCGCTGACGGCGTCGTTCCCCGTGCCCGGCGACCTCGACGAGCTGCTCGACACGACCGGTCGCCACCTGCGCGAGCGCTCGCCGCAGCGCCACGCCTTCACGATCGGCTCCCACGTGCGCGAGAGCCGCCGCGGGCGCCCCGGCTCCGACGCGAGCCTCGTGCTCGCCGCCGGCCGCGCGGGCTTCGGCTTCGAGCGCGGCCTCGTCTACGCCGTGCACGTCGCGTGGAGCGGCAACCACCGCCTCGCCGCCGAGCGCACGCCCACGGCGGAGTCGTTCCTCGCCGCGGGCGAGCTCCTCGGCTCCGGCGAGATCGTGCTCGCCGAGGGCGAGGCGCTACACGACGCCGTGGACGATCGGCTCGTGGGGCGACGGGCTCAACGAGCTGTCGCGCCGCTTCCACGACGAGCTGCGGGCCCGCCCGCGGCATCCGCGACGCCCTCGCCCGGTGACGCTCAACACCTGGGAGGCCGTGTACTTCGACCACGACCTCGACACCCTCGCCGCCCTCGCCGAGCGCGCGGCCGCGGTCGGCGTCGAGCGCTTCGTGCTCGACGACGGCTGGTTCCGGGGCCGGCGTGACGACACCGCCGGCCTCGGCGACTGGTTCGTCGACGAGGGCGTGTGGCCCGCGGGCCTCGGGCCCGCTCATCGAGAAGGTGCGCGGGCTCGGCATGGAGTTCGGCCTCTGGGTCGAGCCCGAGATGGTCAACCTCGACAGCGAGCTCGCCCGGCAGCACCCCGACTGGATCCTCCGCGGGCGCGACGAGCTGCCCGTTCCCGCGCGGCAGCAGTACGTGCTCGACCTCGCGAACGAGGGCGCCTGGCAGTACCTGCTCGAGCGGCTCGACACGCTGCTCGACGACTACGACATCGCCTACCTGAAGTGGGACCACAACCGCGACCTGCTCGAGGCCGGCGCCGCCGACTCGGGGCGCGCCCGCGTGCACGACAACGTCGAGGCGCTCTACCGGCTGCTCGCCGCGCTCAAGCGCCGCCACCCCGACCTCGAGATCGAGTCGTGCGCGTCGGGCGGCGCCCGCGTCGACCTCGGCATCCTCGAGCACACCGACCGCATCTGGACGAGCGACACCCTCGACCCGGTCGAGCGACTGCAGATCCAGCGCTACACGGGCCTCATCGTGCCGCCCGAGATGATGGGCGCCCACCTCACGAGCCCGGCCGTGCACTCCACCGGCCGTCAGGTCTCGCTCGACCTCAGCGCGGGCGTCGCGATGTTCGGCCACCTCGGCATCGAGTGGGACCTCACGGCGCTCGACGAGGCGGGCCTCGCCGCCGTCGCGCGGTGGGTCGAGCTGCACAAGCGCCACCGCGAGCTCATCCACACCGGGGCGCTCGTGCACGGCGACACTCCGGATGCCACGACCGACGTCCGCGGCGTCGTCGCCCGCGACGGGGCATCCGCCCTCTTCACCTTCACGCAGGTCTCGACCAGCGTGACCTACCCGCCCGGCCGCTTCACGCTGCCGGGCCTCGACGCCGACCGCCGGTACAGCCGTGCGGATCGTCGCGGGCAGCGTGGCCGACGGACCCGGCCAGTCGCCGCTCCCCTGGGCCGAGCAGCCGATCACGCTGACCGGCCGGCAACTCGGCGCGGCGGGCCTGCAGGCCCCCGTGCTGTTCCCCGCGCAGCTCGTGCTGCTCGAACTCACCTCCGACCTCCACCGACGCCGTCGGAGCACCGACCGCCCGACGGACCTGACCAGCACCCCGAACGCGCAAGGAGGCGCACCATGACCGACGAGATCACCCGCCCGAGTCCGCATCGGAGACGACGCACGAGACCGCGGCGAGCGCTCGCCGCGGCATCCGCCATCGCCATCGGCGGCCTGCTGCTCTCGGGCTGCGCGAGCCCGGCGACGGCGACGTCGTCACGCTCGACTTCTTCCAGTTCAAGGGCGAGGCGCTCGAGGACTTCACCGCAGATCATCGCCGACTTCGAGGCCGAGAACCCCGACATCAAGGTCGTGCAGAACCAGGTCGCCGACGCCGACACGATCATCCGCACGCTGCTCGTGAAGGACAAGGCGCCCGACGTCATCACCCTGAACGCGAACGGCGGCTTCGGCCGGCTCGCGCAGGCGGGAGTGTTCTACGACTTCTCCGACGAGCCGGTGCTCGACACGATCAACCCCGCCGTGCAGGAGATCCTCGCGCGACCTCGGCAACAAGGAGGGCGAGGTCAACGGCCTCGGCTACGTGAACAACGCGAACGGCGTCATCTACAACCAGGACGATCTTCGAGGAGCAGGGGCTCGAGGTGCCCGAGACGTGGGACGAGTTCATCGCCGTGTGCGACGCGCTCGCAGGATGCCGGCATCACGCCCTTCTACGGCACGCTCGCCGACTCGTGGACCGGCCTGCCCTCGTTCAACGCACTCGGCGCGTACCCGGCGCAGGGCGACTTCTTCGACCAGATGCGCGAGGAGGGCGAGAACGTCGGGCCCGACTCGGAGGTCTCGTTCGAGAAGGACTTCCGCCGAGGCGCTGGAGCAGCAGTACGAGCTCTTCGGCTACACGCAGGAGGGGTACCGCGGCAAGACCTACGACGACGGCAACGCCGCGTTCGCCAACGGCGAGGTCGCGATGCTCATGCAGGGCATCTGGGCGATCAGCCCGGTCAAGGCGGTCAACCCCGACATCGACGCGGCGATCTTCCCGTACCCGCCGAGCGACGACCCCGACGACCGGCTGCTCGTCTCGGGCGTCGACGTCGTCGTCACGATGGGCAAGAACACGCCCGCACCGCGAGGAGGCGATGCGCTTCATCGACTACCTCTTCGAGAAGGACGTGATCGAGGACTTCGCCGCGTCGCAGAACATGGTGCCGTCGGTCGAGGGCGCCGAGCTCAGCGACGACCCGTCGATCCAGTCCGTCAAGCCCTTCTTCGACGAGGGGAAGATCACCGGCTTCATCGACCACCAGATCCCGCCGAGCATCCCGCTCGCCGCGATCGACCAGCAGTTCCTCTTCGACGGCGACGTGGATGCCGCGCTCGCCACCCTCGACAGCGAGTGGCGCAAGGTCGCCGCGCGCACGATCCCACTGACGGGAGAATGACATGACGACCCTGACCCAGGCGGTGCGCAGCTCGGCCACGACCGGCGAGAAGCCGCGCCGCGCGCCAAGCGCGTCAAGCTCGAGGCCAGGCGCGCGCTGCCCGCCTACTACTGGATGGTCTGGCCGGCCGTCATCGCCTTCGCCGCCTTCCACACCGTCCCGGTGCTCGTGGGCATCTTCTTCAGCTTCACGAACTACGCCGGCTACGGCGAGTGGAACTTCGTCGGGCTCTCGAACTACGTGAACCTCTTCAAGGACGACCGCGTGCTGGCGGCCTACGGGTTCTCGTTCCTGTTCGCGATCGTCGCGACGATCCTCACGAACGTGATCTCGCTCGCGATCGCGCTGGGCCTGAACGCCAAGATCAAGGCGCGCAACTTCTGGCGGGGCGTCTACTTCGTGCCGTACGTGCTCGCGATCCTGGTCATCGGCTACGTGTTCCAGTTCCTCTTCTCGAACTCGCTGCCGAAGATCCTCGCCGGCATCCCGCTCTTCGCCGACAACATCCTGACCAACCCGACTGGGCGTGGACGGCGATCGTCGCGCTCGCGGTCTGGCAGTCCTGCGCGTTCGCGATCATCATCTACCTGTCGGGCCTGCAGACGATCCCGGCCGAGCTGTACGAGGCGGCGTCGCTCGACGGCGCGAAGCCCGTGGCGGCAGTTCACCGTCGATCACCTTCCCGCTCATCAGCGCGTTCTTCACGATCAACGTCGTGCTGAGCCTGAAGGGCTTCCTGCAGGTGTTCGACCCGATCGTCGCCCTCACCAACGGCGGCCCCGGCACCTCGACCGAGTCGGTGACGCTGCTGATCTTCCGCGGCGGGTTCTCGGGCGGCGAGTTCGCCTACCAGACGGCCAACGCGGTGATCTTCTTCATCGTGATCACGATCGTCTCGCTCTTCCAATTCCGGGTCCTTCAGCGCAGAGAGGCCGATTTCTGATGACCACCGCAACCAACACCGCCGCACAGCTCGAGCAGGAGGTCGACGCCGTCACCGCCGCAACGGCGTCGCAAGCGGCAAGGCGATCGGACGACGACACCCGCAACACCAACTGGTGGGCGACCGCGCTCATCGCGGTCTGCTCGCTGACGATCCTGATCCCGCTGTACCTCGCGGTCGTCGTCGCGCTGAAGACGCCCGACCAGCTCATCGAGCGGCACGGGCTTCGAATGGCCGAACCCGATGCGCTGGGAGAACTTCCCCGAGGCGTGGGAGCGCACGAACTTCCCGCAGGCGCTCGTCAACACCGCGCTCATCACGGTGGGCTCGGTGGTGTTCACGCTGCTGACGAGTTCGGTCGTCGCCTACGCGCTGGCCCGCAACATCCATCGGCCGTTCTTCAAGGGCGTGTTCTTCTACCTGCTGGCGGCGCTGTTCATCCCGTTCCCGATCATCATGCTGCCGCTCGTGAAGCAGACCGCGATCCTGGGGCTCGACAACCAGGCCGGCATGATCGTCCTCTACACGATCTACGGGCTGTCGCTGAACATCTTCATCTACACCGCCTACATCCGCTCGATCCCCATCGAGCTGGAGGAGGCGGCGCGGATGGACGGGGCATCACCTGGCGGGTGTTCCGGTCGGTGATCTTCCCGCTGCTCATGCCGATGAACGCGACGGTCGGCATCCTCACCTGCGTGTGGGCGTGGAACGACTTCATCATGCCGCTCGTGGTGCTGACCGATCCCGCCGCTCGCACGCTGCCGCTGGCGCAGTACGTGTTCCAGGGCCAGTTCAACACCGACTACACGGTCGCCTTCGCGTCGTACCTGATGGCGATGGCGCCGCTGCTGATCGTCTACATCTTCTCGCAGCGCTGGGTCATCTCCGGCGTCACCCGGGGTTCGATCAAGTGAGCGCAGCCGCGCGCCGCATCCTGAACGACCGAGGAACGCGACGGCGATGGATGCCTCGAGGACCCGCGATCGGCGTATCGAGCCGGCCCGAGGCATCCGGCCTACCCGGAAAGGAACACACAGCAGATGACCGATTCGACCATCGACACCCGCCGACCGAGGCATCCGCCGTGCTCGCGAGCGACCCCGACTGGTGGCGCCAGGCCGCCGTCTACCAGATCTACCCGCGCAGCTTCGCCGACGCGAACGGCGACGGCATCGGCGACCTCGCCGGGCATCACGAGCCGCATCCCGTACCTCGTCGAGCTCGGCGTCGACGCGGTCTGGCTCTCGCCGTTCTACCCGTCGGCCCTCGCCGACGGCGGGTACGACGTCGACGACTACCGCGACGTCGACCCGAAGCTCGGCACGCTCGCCGACTTCGACGTGATGATCGCGGCGCTGCACGCCGCCGGCATCCGGCTCATCGTCGACATCGTGCCGAACCACTCGTCGAACCGTCACGAGTGGTTCCGCGAGGCGCTGGCGTCGCCGCGCGGGTCGGCCGCGCGCGACCGCTACATCTTCCGCGACGGCGAGGGGCCCGACGGCACCGAGCCGCCGAGCGACTGGCAGTCGATGTTCGGCGGCTCCGCGTGGCAGCCCGTGGGCGACGGCCAGTTCTACCTGCACCTGTTCGCGCCCGAGCAGCCCGACTTCAACTGGGCGAACCCCGAGGTGCGCGCCGACTTCCTGACGACGCTGCGGTTCTGGGCCGACCGCGGCGTCGACGGCTTCCGCGTCGACGTCGCGCACGCCCTCGCGAAGGACCTCACCTACCCGCTGCGCTCGCACGCCGAGCTCGAGGCGATGCAGATCGGCGCCGAGGGGTCGCATCCGCTCTGGGACCGCGAGGAGCTCGACGAGATCTACGCCGAGTGGCGTGCCGTGTTCGACGAGTACGACCCGCCGCGCATCGCCGTGGCCGAGGCGTGGGTCGAGCCCGCGCGCCGGCATCGGTACGCCCGCGCCCACGAGCCTCGGCCAGGCGTTCAACTTCGACCTGCTGCGCGCCGACTTCGACGCCGACGAGTTCCGGGCGATCATCGACCACAACCTCGAGTCGATCGCCGAGTCACCGGCTCGTCGAACACGTGGGTGTTCTCGAACCACGACGTGGTGCGGCACGCGACGCGCTACGGGCTGCCCGACGACCACGGCAACGACGGGCAGTCGGGCGCGAGCTGGCTGCTCTCGGGCGGGGTCTCCCCCGAGCTCGACGCCGAACTCGGCCTGCGCCGAGCCCGGGCCGCCTCGCTCCTCATGCTCGCCCTGCCGGGCAGCGCCTACCTCTACCAGGGCGAGGAGCTCGGGCTCCCCGAGGTGGCCGACATCCCCGATGCCGAGCGCCAGGACCCCACGTTCTTCCGCAGCCCGGCGTCGACGTCGGCCGTGACGGATGCCGCGTGCCGCTGCCCTGGACGCGCACGGGCGGCTCGTTCGGCTTCGGCGCCGACGGCGCGCACCTGCCGCAGCCCTCGTGGTTCGGCGACTTCTCGGTCGAGGCCGAGCAGGCGGACCCCGCCTCGACGCTCGCTCCCACCTGCGCGAGAGCCGCCGCGGACGGCCGGGCGCCGACGCGACGCTCCTGCTCGCCGCCGGTCGCCCCGGCTTCGGCTTCGAGCGCGGCCGCGTCCACGGCATCCACGTCGCGTGGAGCGGCAACCACCGCGTCGCCGCCGAGCGCAGTCCACGGGCGAGGCGTTCCTCGCCGGCGGCGAGCTCCTCGCTGCCCGGCGAGGTCATCCTGCGCCCGGCGAGTCGTTCACGTCACCGTGGGTCGATCGGCTCGTGGGGCGACGGGCTCACCGAGCTCTCGCACCGCTTCCACGACGAGTGGCGCGCGCGCCCGCAGCATCCGCGGCGCCCGCGCCCCGTCACGCTCAACACGTGGGAGGCCGTCTACTTCGACCACTCCCTCGAGAAGCTGACCGCGCTCGCGGATGCCGCGGCCGCCGTCGGCGTCGAGCGCTTCGTGCTCGACGACGGCTGGTTCGCCGGCCGGCGCGACGACACCGCCGGGCTCGGCGACTGGTTCGTCGACGACGACGTGTGGCCCGACGGGCCTGCACCCCCTCATCGACCACGTGCGCGCCCTCGGCATGGAGTTCGGGCTCTGGGTCGAGCCCGAGATGGTCAATCCCGACAGCGACCTCGCCCGCGCGCATCCCGACTGGATCCTGCGCGGGCGGATGGCGCTGCCGCCGTCCGCGCGCCAGCAGCAGGTGCTCGACCTCGCGCACCCGAGGCGCCTACGCCTACATCGCCGGGCGCCTGCACGCGCTGCTCGACGAGTACCCGATCGCGTACCTCAAGTGGGACCACAACCGCGACCTGTCGACGCCGGCAGCGGGCCCGGCGGGCGTCGCGCCGCGTGCACGAGCACACGCTCGCGCGTCTACCGGCTGCTCGACGAGCTCAAGCGCCGCCACCCCGGCCTCGAGATCGAGAGCTGCGCCTCGGGCGGCGCCGCGTCGATCTCGGCATCCTCGACCGCACCGACCGGATCTGGACCAGCGACAGCCTCGACCCGCTCGAGCGGCTCACGAACCAGCGCTACACCGCCCTCGTCGTGCCGCCCGAGCTGATGGGCATGCACCTGACCAGCCCGGTCGTGCACTCCTCGGGCCGCACCGTCTCGCTCGGACTCAGCGCGCGCCGTCGCGCTGTTCGGGCACTTCGGCATCGAGTGGGACCTCACGACGCGTCGACGACGCGACCCGCGCGGCGATCGCCGCGTGGGTCGCGCTCGCCAAGCGCCTCCGCCCGCTCATCGCGACCGGCCGCGGTCGACGTCGACGGCACCGATCCCGGCATCGACGTGCGCGGCATGGTCGCCGCGGACGCGGCATCCGCCGTCTTCACCATCACGCAGATCGAGACGACGCGTCGCCTACCCCGCCGGGCGGGTCCGGCTGCCGGGGCTCGACCCCGCCCGCCGCTACCGCGTGCGGGTCGTCGCGAGCGGCGACGACGGCCGACGACCGGCCAGTCGCCGCTCGAGCTGGGCGCAGCATCCGACACGTCCTCACCGGCCGCGAACTCGCGCCGTCGGGCCTCCGTCCCCCGGTCCAGCTCCCCCAGCAGGTCCACCGTCGTCGAGCTCATCGCCGAGCCACTGAACACCACCACCGACAGCACCAACGCGCAAGGAGGCGCACGATGACCAACGACACACCGAACGACCGCGCACGAGCGGTCGCGGTGCTCGCCGCGGCAGGCCGTCGCGATCGGCGCCGCTGTCGGCGGCTGCGCGAGCGACGCCGAGTCCGACGGCGTCACGACGCTGAACTTCTTCCAGTTCAAGGGCGAGGCGCTCGAGGACTTCAACGAGATCATCGCCGACTTCGAGGCCGAGAACCCCGACATCAAGGTCGTCCAGAACCAGGTCGCCGACGCCGACACGATCATCCGGACGCTGCTGGTGAAGGACAAGGCGCCCGACGTCATCACCCTGAACGCCAACGGCGGCTTCGGCAAGCTCGCGCAGGCCGGGGTGTTCTACGACTTCTCCGACGAGCCGGTGCTCGAGACGATCAACCCCGCCGTGCAGGAGATCCTCGCGCGACCTCGGCAACAAGGAGGGCGAGGTCAACGGCCTCGGCTACGTCAACAACGCCAACGGCGTGATCTACAACCAGGACATCTTCGAGGAGCAGGGGCTCGAGGTGCCCGAGACCTGGGACGAGTTCATCGCCGTGTGCGACGCGCTCGTAGGATGCCGGCATCACGCCGTTCTACGGCACCCTCGCCGACTCGTGGACCGGCCTGCCGTCGTTCAACGCGCTCGGCGCGTACCCGGCGCAGGGCGACTTCTTCGACAAGATGCGCGAGGAGGGCGAGAACGTCGGGCCCGACTCGGAGGTGTCGTTCCAGAAGGACTTCGCCGAGGCGATGGACCAGCAGTACCAGCTCTTCTCGCTACATGCAGGACGGATACCGCGGCAAGACGTACGACGACGGCAACGCCGCGTTCGCGAACGGCGAGGTCGCGATGCTGCTGCAGGGCATCTGGGCCATCAACCCGGTCAAGGCAGGTCAACCCCGACATCAAGGCGGCGATCTTCCCCTACCCCGCCGACGACGACCCCGACGACCGGCTGCTCGTCTCGGGCGTCGACGTCGTCGTGACGATGGGCAAGAACACGCCCCGCAAGGAAGAGGCGATGCGCTTCATCGACTACCTGTTCGAGAAGGACGTGATCGAGGAGTTCGCGGCCTCGCAGAACATGGTGCCCTCCGTCGAGGGCGCCGAGCTCAGCGACGACCCGGCGCTCCAGTCGGTCAAGCCGTTCTTCGACGACGGCAAGATCACGGGCTTCATCGACCACCAGATCCCGCCGAGCATCCCGCTCGCCGCGATCGACCAGCAGTTCCTTTTCAGCGGCGACGCGGAGGCAGCGCTCGCCACCCTCGACAGCGAGTGGGCCAAGGTGGCCGCTCGCACGATCCCCGTGACGGGAGAATGACATGACGACGCTCACCGAGGCCGTGCGCGCCTCGTCCGACCGGCGGCACCGCGAAGCAAGCGCGCCACCCGCGTGCGATCCGAGGCCAGGCGGGCGCTGCCCGCGCTTCTACTGGATGGTGTGGCCGGCGGTCATCGCGTTCGCCGTGTTCCACACCCTCCCGGTGCTGGTCGGCATCTTCTTCAGCTTCACGAACTACGCCGGCTACGGCGACTGGAACTTCGTCGGGCTCTCGAACTACGTCAACCTGTTCAAGGACGCCCGCGTCCTGCAGGCGTACGGGTTCTCGTTCCTGTTCGCGATCGTCGCGACGATCCTCACGAACGTGATCTCGCTGGCGATCGCGCTGGGCCTCAACGCCAAGATCAAGGCGCGCAACTTCTGGCGGGGCGTCTACTTCGTCCCGTACGTGCTCGCGATCCTGGTCATCGGCTACGTGTTCCAGTTCTTCTTCTCGAACTCGCTGCCGAAGATCCTCGTCCGGCATCCCGCTGTTCGCCGACAACATCCTGACCAACGAGACCTGGGCGTGGACGGCGATCGTCGCCCTCGCCGTCTGGCAGGCCTGCGCCTTCGCGATCATCATCTACCTCTCGGGGCTGCAGACGATCCCGGCCGAGCTGTACGAGGCGGCGTCCCTCGACGGCGCGAAGCCCGTGGCGGCAGTTCACGCTCGATCACCTTCCCGCTCATCAGCGCGTTCTTCACGATCAACGTCGTGCTGAGCCTGAAGGGCTTCCTGCAGGTGTTCGACCCGATCGTCGCCCTCACCAACGGCGGCCCGGGCACGGCGACCGAATCGGTCACGCTGCTCATCTTCCGCGGCGGGTTCACGCGGCGGCGAGTTCGCCTACCAGACGGCGAACGCGGTGATCTTCTTCATCGTGATCACGATCGTCTCGCTCTTCCAATTCCGGGTCCTTCAGCGCAGAGAGGCCGATTTCTGATGACCACCGCAACCAACACCGCCCCGCAGCTCGAGCAGGAGGTCGACGCCGTCACCGCCGCGACGGCGCCGCAAGCGGCAAGGCGACGCGACGACGACACCCGCAGGACCAACTGGTGGGCGACCGCGCTCATCGCGGTCTGCTCGCTGACGGTCCTGATCCCGCTCTACCTCGCGGTCGTCGTCGCGCTGAAGACGCCCGACCAGCTCGCCGAGCGGCACGGGCTTCGAATGGCCGAACCCGATCCGCTGGGAGAACTTCCCCGAGGCGTGGGAGCGGACGAACTTCCCGCAGGCGCTCGCGAACACCGCGATCATCACCGTCGGCTCGGTGGTCTTCACGCTGCTGACGAGCTCGATCGTCGCCTACGCGCTCGCCCGCAACATCCACCGGCCGTTCTTCAAGGGCGTGTTCTTCTACCTGCTGGCGGCGCTGTTCATCCCGTTCCCGATCATCATGCTGCCGCTCGTGAAGCAGACCGCGATCCTCGGGCTCGACAACCAGGCCGGCATGATCATCCTCTACACGATCTACGGGCTGTCGCTGAACATCTTCATCTACACCGCCTACATCCGCTCGATCCCGATCGAGCTGGAGGAGGCGGCGCGGATGGACGGGGCATCGACCTGGCGGGTGTTCCGGTCGGTGATCTTCCCGCTGCTCATGCCGATGAACGCGACGGTCGGCATCCTCACGTGCGTGTGGGCGTGGAACGACTTCATCATGCCGCTCGTGGTGCTCACCGATCCCGGCCGCGCGCACGCTGCCGCTCGCGCAGTACGTGTTCCAGGGCCAGTTCAACACCGACTACACGGTGGCCTTCGCGTCGTACCTGATGGCGATGGCGCCGCTGCTGATCGTCTACATCTTCTCGCAGCGCTGGGTCATCTCCGGCGTCACGCGGGGCTCGATCAAGTGAGCGCACCGCGCGCCGCATCCTGAACACCGAGAACAGGCGACGGATGCCTCGGACCCGCGATCGGCGTATCGTGCGGCCCGAGGCATCCTCCCGGAAAGGAACACCCAGCAGATGACCGACTCGACCACCGACACCCGCACGACCGAGGCATCCGCCGTGCTCGCGAGCGACCCCGACTGGTGGCGCCAGGCCGCCGTCTACCAGATCTACCCGCGCAGCTTCGCCGACGCGAACGGCGACGGCATCGGCGACCTCGCCGGGCATCACGAGCCGCATCCCGTACCTCGTCGAGCTCGGGGTCGACGCGGTCTGGCTCTCGCCGTTCTACCCGTCGGCCCTCGCCGACGGCGGGTACGACGTCGACGACTACCGCGACGTCGACCCCAAGCTCGGCACGCTGCCGGACTTCGACGTCGATGATCGCGGCGCTGCACGCCGCCGGCATCCGGCTCATCGTCGACATCGTGCCGAACCACTCGTCGAACCGGCACGAGTGGTTCCGCGAGGCGCTCGCGTCGCCGCGCGGGTCGGCCGGCCCGCGACCGGTACATCTTCCGCGACGGCGAGGGGCCCGACGGCACCGAGCCGCCGAGCGACTGGGAGTCGATGTTCGGCGGCTCGGCGTGGCAGGCCGTGGGCGACGGGCAGTTCTACCTGCACCTGTTCGCCCCCGAGCAGCCCGACTTCAACTGGGCGAACCCCGAGGTGCGCGCCGACTTCCTCACGACCCTGCGCTTCTGGTCCGACCGCGGCGTCGACGGCTTCCGGGTCGACGTCGCGCACGCGCTCGCGAAGGACCTCACGTACCCGCTGCGCTCGCACGCCGAGCTCGCGGCCATGCAGATCGGCGCCGAGGGGTCGCATCCGCTCTGGGACCGCGAGGAGCTCGACGAGATCTACGCCGAGTGGCGCGCGGTGTTCGACGAGTACGACCCGCCGCGCATCGCCGTGGCCGAGGCGTGGGTCGAGCCCGCGCGCCGGCACCGGTACGCCGCGCCGACGAGCCTCGGCCAGGCGTTCAACTTCGACCTGCTGCGCGCCGACTTCGACGCCGACGGGTTCCGCGCGATCATCGACCACAACCTCGAGTCGGTCGACGATCACGGGATCGTCGAACACGTGGGTGTTCTCGAACCACGACGTCGTGCGGCACGCCACGCGCTACGGCCTGCCCGACGACAACGGCAACGACGGGCAGGTCGGTCGGCGAGTGGCTGCTCCGCGGCGGGGTCTCCCCCGCGCTCGACGCCGAACGCGGACTGCGCCGGGCCCGTGCCGCCTCGCTCCTGATGCTCGCCCTGCCGGGCAGCGCCTACCTCTACCAGGGCGAGGAGCTCGGCCTGCCCGAGGTCGCCGACCTCCCCGACGCCGAGCGGCAGGACCCCACGTTCTTCCGCAGCCCCGGCGTCGACGTCGGCCGCGACGGATGCCGCGTGCCGCTGCCCTGGGCACGCGACGGGCGGCTCGTTCGGCTTCGGCGCCGACGGCGCGCACCTGCCGCAGCCGTCGTGGTTCGGCGAGTTCTCGGTGGAGGCCGAGGAGGCGGACCCCGCCTCGACGCTCGACCTCTACCGCCGGGCGCTCTGGCTGCGCCGCGACCTGCAGGACGCCGAGCAGCTCACGTGGCACGACCACCCGTCGGGCTCCGACGAGGTGCTCTGGTTCGAGCGGCCGGGCGGCTGGCACTCGATCACGAACTTCGGCGACGCGCCCGTCGAGCTGCCCGACGGCGAGGTGCTCGTGACGAGCGTCCCCCTCGTCGACGGGCTCCTCCCGGGCGCGGCGACCGCCTGGCTCCGCGGCTAGCACCCGAGACCGGCGGATGCCGTGGGCAGGCGGTTGCCCGCGGTATCCGTCTCGCCGCGCGGCATCCGCCCTCGCCCGCGGCATCCGCTCGCGCGCTCCGCTCGCCGCTCGCCCCGCATCTCCGCGGCGCGCTCGCCCTGCGAAGCCGACGCTTTCCGCGCCAGAGCCACGGATACACCTGCCTCTGCGCGCAGAAACCTCGTTCCGCGGCGAGTGCTTCGAAGGGCGGTGCGACGGCACCATCACGCGAGAGCGTGCGACGTCACCATCCGAGCAGGAGGTGCGTGCGACGCCGCTCGATCGGCACGCCGGCCCGCACGAGTTTCGCCCGCAGCGGCTCGCGCCGCCACATGTCCGCCCAGTCCCAGCGGGCGAAGCCGCGCACCTGCGCGCGGATCGCATCCTCACGATCCTTCTCGTCGATGATCGCGTCGATGGATGCCTCGCCGCGGTCGCCGACGGTACTTGCCATGCCCGTCGGCCTCGCCGGCGACCCCGACGCTCGGCCAGTGGAAGTCGAGGTAGGCCCGTCGCCCGAGTTCAGGAAGCCAGAGCTCGTGCTGGAGCGTCGGCGCGGCTGAAGCCGAGCTCCTCGATCACGAGGCGACTCGCCGTCTCGAGCGGAGTCTCCGCCGCGGTGACGGCCCTCCGCAGCACTGCGTCGGTGCGCCGGCTCCCCGGGATACGGCTTGAGCCGATCGTGCTCGGCGGCGAGCCTCGCCCGGCGTGGTGCGGGGCGGCGGGCGTCGCGGCAGCGCGGCACGAGCAGGCGCGGCATCCGTCGCCACCAGGGCGGCGCCGAGCGGCGCATGCCTGCAGCAGCTGCACGAGCGTGAACTCGGCGGATGTCGCGACGAGATCGCCGACGCGCACGACCTCGGGCTCGTGCGTACGAGCCACCGCGATCACTCCGCGACGACGTCTCCCTTGCCGATCGCGAGACATCACGTACACCGAATCGGGCCACGGAGCCGACGATCGGCAGCCCCATGAGGGCCGCAGCGGAGTAGCTCGTGTACACGGGTCGTTCGAGGTGCGTGCGCAGATGCTCGCACGAGGGCGAGGTACCGACGCGCGTCGCGCTCGGCTGGTGATTCGTCGGGGCCCGGCCGCGCGCGAGGGCATAGACACCGCGCCGGACGCGTTCGAGCTCGCCCGAGCGGATCGCCTCGTAGAACGCGGCCTCGCGACCGAGCGCGCGTGCGTCTCGTGCGAGCAGGAACCCGTGTTCGTCGACCGGGAGCTCGAGCGGCATTGCACGAGTCTGCACGTCGGCCCGCACGCGGCATCCGCCGATCGCCTCGGACGCAGCGCGCGCGACCTTCCCCCTGCCGTTGTGGAGGACGAGTCGGCGCGCGGCCGCGTCGGTGATGCGGGAGCCACGTTTGCGCACCGGAGCCACGAAGATCGACGTGGCTCCGACGCGGAATTCCTCGCTCCACATGCGAAGCGGGATCGGTGCGCGAGGGCGAGGCCGCGCGATGAGGCGCGAACGCCGCCGTCGATAGACTCGGGCGTATGGCAGATTCAACGTTCGACATCGTGAGCAAGGTCGACAAGATGGAGGCCGACAACGCCGTCAACCAGGCCCGCAAGGAGGTCGAGCAGCGCTACGACTTCAAGAACGTGGGCGCATCGGTCGAGTGGAGCGGCGAGAAGGTCCTGCTCAAGGCGCAGACCGAGGAGCGCGTCAAGGCGGTGCTCGAGGTCGTGGAGTCGAAGTTCATCAAGCGCGGCATCACGCTGCGCTCGCTCGACGAGGGCGAGCCCTTCCCGTCGGGCAAGGAGTTCCGCATCGAGATCGGCCTGAAGAACGGCATCGACAGCGAGAACGCGAAGAAGATCTCGAAGATCATCCGCGACGAGGCGCCCAAGAGCGTGAAGAGCCAGATCCAGGGCGACGAGCTGCGCGTCTCGTCCAAGAGCCGCGACGACCTCCAGGCCACCATGGCGCTGCTCAAGGGCAAGGACCTCGACGTCGCCCTCCAGTTCACGAACTTCCGCTGACCGGCACGGCCGCGTGAGCGAGCGGATGCCTGCGGCTGACGCCGCGCCCGACGCGGCGGATGCCGGGCTGACGCCGACCGGTTCCGACGACGAGCGGATGCCGCAGCCCGGCGTCGACGTGCCCGACCGCCGCGGCCGCACCGGCCTCGACCGGGTGGGACGCGACCTCGACCGCAACCCGCGCGTGCGGGTGCGCGACGTGCGCGTGCTCACCTCGAACTGGTACGTGACCCGCACGACGACGTTCGACTTCCAGCACGCCGACGGCACGTGGACCACCGAGGAGCGCGAGACCTACGACCGCGGCGACGGCGCGACGATCCTGCTCTACGACGTGGCGGCCCGCACGGTGCTGCTCACCCGCCAGTTCCGGTTCCCGGTGTACGTGAACGAGCACCCCGACGGCATGTTCATCGAGACGGCGGCCGGCCTGCTCGACGAGGACGACCCCGAGACCGCCATCCGCCGCGAGGCCGAGGAGGAGACGGGGCACACGGTCGGCGAGGTCGAGCACGTCTTCGACGTGTACATGAGCCCGGGCTCGGTGACCGAGCGGCTGCACTTCTTCGCGGCGCCCTACGTGCGCGGCACGATCGCCGACGGCTCGCGCGCCGGCCTCGCCGACGAGGGCGAGGACATCGAGGTGCTCGAGCTCTCGTTCGACGACGCGCTCGACCGCATCGGCCGCGACATCGTCGACGCGAAGACGATCATGCTGCTGCAGTGGGCGGCGCTGCGGGGGCCGTTCTCGACGGCGCCCCTCAAGGGGTGAGGCGCGGAATCCTAGCGCCGTTCGAACCGGCGGGGTACCCCCGAACGCGGGCGAGAGTTCTCTCGCGAGCAGGCGTAGGATCGCGCTACGTGTTGAGTTTTCCTCAATTCAAGTGCGGAAGTGATTCCGCGAGCCGGTGAGGCGACCTCGATACCAGCCCCTGTGTAGTTGCAGTACCCGACCCCCTGTGTCATCGAAACAACCCGTGCAACCCGAAAAACGCTGCACCCGCAAACCCGAAAAGCGGTGGAGTAAGTTGAGCAAGCCTTCGTCGAGCTCTTCGTCGACCCCCAACACAAGCCCCATAACCCGATCCCTACCCGGCCTGAGCAGCCTGCCGCTCGACCGCGCACTTCCTTAGTCGCGCGGATCCTGCCATGACCGAGATGCCGAGTCGGCATCTGCCCGCGGCGACCCGCCGCGGGCTGCGAGTGACGCCGACCGCCGTCGCGAAAGCCTCGGCGCACAGTGAGAAAGCCCCGGCGCACAGTGATCCGAGCGACTCCGGAGCACGGTGGGCCTGGCGGTACCGTGTGCGCCTCCAGGTGTCGGACACCGTCATCGTCGCTGCGGTCGTGCTCGCCGCCCTGGCCGCGGGCATGCCGTGGATCACCGCCGCGCGGACCACGCCGCTGGACACCGCCGTCGTGCCCGCCGTGATCGCCGGGACCTGGCTGGTCGCGCTCGCCGTGGCCCACACGCGCGACCCCAGGGTCCTCGGAGTCGGCGCGAGCGAGTACAAGCGCGTCGCCACCGCGAGCGCGTTCGCGTTCGGAATGCTCGCCATCCTCTTCCTCCTGCTGCGGATCGACGTACGCGCAGGAGTACTTCGCCCTCGCACTTCCCATCGGACTCGCCGCACTCGTGCTCGAACGGCGGCTCTGGCGCAAGTGGCTGCTGCGCCAGCGTGCCTTCGGCCACTACCTCACCCGGGCGATCGTGGTCGGACGTCGGGACGATGTCGAGTACGTCGTCGCGCAGATCGCGGCGAGCTCCGGCGCGGCGTACCGCGTGGTCGGCGCGGCGGTCGACGACGCCCCCGGCGGCGAGCTCACCGTGGGCGAGCGTCGGATTCCCGTCGTCGCCCGTCGCGACGGCGTCGCCACGGCGGCCGCGGCGGTGAACGCCGACGCCGTCATCGTGGCCGGCCAGCCCGACGAGGGCGGCGAGTTCGTCCGGCAGCTCGGGCTGGGACCTGGAGGGCACCGCCGCGGAGCTGGTGCTCTCGTCACGGCTCACGGATGTCGCGGGTCCGCGGATCCACTTCCGTCCCGTCGACGGCCTCCCCCTCATCCACGTCGAGACGCCGACGTTCGAGGGCGGCAAGCACATCCTCAAGCGCTCGGTCGACATCGTCTTCGTCCGCGATCGCGATCGTCGTGCTGATGCCGCTCATGCTCGTCATCGCCGTGCTCCTGAAGCTCGACAGCCCGGGCCCGATCCTGTTCCGCCAGCGGCGCTGCAGCCGCAACGGCGAGACGTTCCAGATGCTGAAGTTCCGTTCGATGGTGGAGACCGCCGAGGACGGACCTCGGCCGGCCTGCTCGACCGGAACGAGGGCGCCGGCGTGCTCTTCAAGCTGCGCAACGACCCGCGCGTCACCCGCGTCGGCCGGACGCTGCGCAAGTACTCGCTCGACGAGCTTCCGCAGCTCTGGAACGTGCTCGTCGGCGACATGAGCATCGTCGGCCCGCGGCCACCGCTCGTCAGCGAGGTGGCCTGCTACGAGGGAAGCGTGCATCGCCGCCTGTTCATCAAGCCCGGGCTGACGGGCCTGTGGCAGATCAGCGGCCGGTCGGACCTCAGCTGGGAGGAGAGCGTCCGCCTCGACCTCTACTACGTCGAGAACTGGTCGCTCACGGGCGACCTCATGATCATGTGGCGCACCGCCAAGTCGATCCTGAACCCGAAGGGGGCCTACTGATGGTCGAGCACGCTCAACCAGCACCCGAACCGCTGCACCTCGCGATGATCGGCACGCGCGGGGTCCCTGCGGCCTACGGCGGGTTCGAGACCGCCGTCGAGGAGATCGGCTCGCGACTCGCCGGGCGAGGCCACGACGTGACGGTCTACTGCCGCCATGCGGAGGACACCTCCGAGCACGAGTACGCGGGCATGCACCTCGTGCACCTGCCCGCGCTGCACGCTCAAGGCCGCCGAGACGCTGTCGCACACCGCGCTCTCGGTCGCGCACGTCGCGGTGCATCGGCACCACCCCGACGCGGCGTTCGTGTTCAATGCCGCGAACGCGCCGTTCGTCCCCCTCCTGCACGCGCGCGGCGTCCCGGTCGCGGTGCACGTCGACGGGCTCGAATGGCAGCGCGACAAGTGGCACGGTGCGGGCCGCGCGTACTACCGGTGGGCCGAGCAGTCGGCCGTGCGGCATGCCGACGCGCTCATCGCCGACGCGAAGGGCATCGCCGACTACTACGCCTCGGAGTTCGGCGCGTCCGACGCGCCAGATCGCCTACGGCGCGCCGGTGCAGCTGAAGCCGGTCTCCGATCGGCTCGAGGAGCTCGGACTCCTGTGGAAGGGGTACCACCTGGTGGTGGCGCGCTTCGAGCCCGAGAACCACGTCGACCTCATCGTCGCCGGGTACGAGCTGTCGGATGCGCGTCGCCCCCTCGTGGTGGTCGGCGCGGCCCCGTACGCCGAGGAGTACACCGCGCGGGTCCGGTCGGAGGCCCACGAGGACCCGCGCGTTCGACTGCTCGGCGCCATGTACGACCAGGACCTCCTCGACCAGCTGTACGCGGGCGCGCTGAGCTACGCGCACGGCCACTCGGTCGGCGGAACCAACCCGTCGCTGCTCCGCGCGATGGGGGCCGGGACCGCCGTGCTGGCGTGGGACTGCCCGTTCAATCGCGAGGTCGCCGGCGAGCGGGGACGGTACTTCGGCGACGCCGCGTCGCTCGCCGCGCTGTTCGAGGCGGCCGAATGGGCGCCCGAACAGGCCGTGCGCGACGGCGCGGCCCTGCGCGACATCGTGCGGACGCGGTACCGCTGGGAAGACGTCGCCATCGCCTACGAGCAGCTGGCGATCGAGTTGAAGGCCGGCGCCTCCACGCGCGCGCGAGGCCGTCGGCGGGTCGGCGATCACCATGCACCCACGGCAGCGGATGCCCCTTCTCCACGCCACCGCATCGAGCGGAGCCTGACATGAGCGCACGGATCGGCTACGCGGGCGGTGCCTTCGACCTCTTCCACATCGGGCACCTCAACCTCCTGCGGCACGCCAAGGCCAACTGCGACTTCCTCATCGCGGGAGTCGTCACCGACGAGATGCTGGAACTCACGAAGGGCACGCCGCCGATCGTCCCGTTCGCCGAACGCCTCGAGATCGTGCGCCACATCTCGTTCGTCGACGACGTGCACGCGGAGTCCGTGCCCGACAAGCTCGACACGTGGCGCGAGGTCGGATTCGACCTGTACTTCAAGGGCGACGACTGGCGGGCGACCGAGCGCGGTCGTCGGCTCGAGGCGGAGTTCGCCGAGGTCGGGGTGCGAGGTCGTGTACTTCCCGTACACCGTCCACACGTCGAGCACCGACGCTGCGGCTCGCGCTCCAGTCCCTGAACCGCGGCGGAGCAGCTCCGCACCGAGCCGCGGAGGCGGAATGACGCGTGATGCGGCGATGCCACCGACGAAGGAGACCTTCGCCGAGGTCGTCGCGCGCCTCGCGGCCGCCCAGAAGCAGCGGGCGCCGGGATCTCCGGCCTATTCCATCTACGTCAACCGCCCGCTCGGCCGACGGCTCGCGGCGGCGGCGTACCTGGCCGGCCTCACCCCGAACGTCGTGACGGCGATCAGTGCGGCGTTCACCTTCTCCGCGATCCTCCTCATCGCCCTCGTCCCTCCCGCGCCCCTCATCGGCGTCGGCATCGGACTCCTGCTCATCGTGGGATACGCGCTCGACTCCGCCGACGGGCAGCTCGCCCGCCTGCGCGGAGGCGGATCCCCGGCCGGCGAGTGGCTCGACCACGTCGTCGACGCCGCGAAGACCTCCAGCCTCCACCTCGCGGTGCTCGTGGCGTGGTTCCGGTTCCTCGAGCTCCCCAGCCAGGCGCTCCTGCTCGTCCCGCTCGGGTTCGCGATCGTCGCGGCCGTGCTCTTCTTCGCGATGATCCTCAACGACTTCCTCCGCGCTCGCGGGCACGGCTCGTCCCCGGCCCGACCGGCGGGCGGAGGCATCCGCTCGCTGCTCGTCCTCCCGACCGACTACGGCGTCCTCTGCATCGCCTTCCTCCTCTTCGGCGCACCCGGCGTGTTCGTGCCGGTCTACGGCCTCCTGTTCATCGCGAACACCGCGTACGCCCTTCTCGCGCTCCCGAAGTGGTTCAGGGAGATGAGTCGGGTCGACGCCATGAGCGGGCCACCGCATCCCCGCTCGATCCGCGAGCCGACGGCCCGCCCGTCGGAGACGACCGCCGCGTCGGAGCGCCGCCACCGGTCGACTCGCTCGCCGGCCTCCGGGTGCTCGTCGCGCACCCGGGCGCGGAGCTCTACGGGTCCGATCGCGTGGTGCTCGAGAGCGTGGCCGCGATGACCGGTGCGGGCGCCGTCGTGGAGGTCACCGCTGCCCGAGACCGGGCCGCTCATCGAACGACTGGAGCGCGTCGGCGCCACGGTCGTCCAGGCGACCCGCCCTGGTGCTGCGCAAGCGCATGCTCCATCCCCGCAACTGGCCGTCGGCCGTGGCTACGGCGTTCCGGGCGTCGGGCGCGGCGCGACGACTCCTCGCCCCGGCCCGACCTCGTCTTCGTGAACACGATCACGCTGCCCCTCTGGCCGCATCCTGGCGCGAATGCGGGGCATCCCCGTGATCACGCACATCCACGAGGCCGAGGCGGGCACGTCACGCCTCAGGCTGGTCGTCATGTACGCGCCGCACCTCCTGTCGACCGCGACCATCGCCAACAGCGAGTTCAGCCGGTCGATCATCGCGCAGGCCTCCATCGCGCTCGCCCACCGGACCCGGGTGATCTACAACGGCGTCGCCGGCCCGATCTCCGCCACCCCTGCACGCGCCTCCCTCGAGGGTCGGCCGGTGCGCCTCATGTACCTCGGACGCCTGTCGCCGAGGAAGGGCACCGACCTCGTGATCACCGCGGCCGCCGAACTCGTCGACGACGGCGTCGACGTGGAGGTCGACATCCTCGGGGAGGCCTTCGACGGGTACGAGTGGTACGTCGACGCGCTCCATCGAGTCGGTCGCCGACCGCGGCCTGGAGTCCCGGGTCCGCTTCCTCGGATTCCGGGACGACGTGTGGGCCGGCCTCGGCCTCGCCGACATCGTGGTGATCCCGTCCACGGCCGGCGAGCCGTTCGGCAACACCGCCGTCGAGGCGGCGCTGGCGGCTCGTCCGCTCGTCGTCAGCGACTCGAGCGGCCTGCTCGAGGCGACGCACGGCCTGCCCGGCGTGCACCGGGTGCCGCCCGGCGATGCGTCCGCGATCGCCGACGCCGTGCGCGACATCATCGCGCACTGGCCCGAGCAGCGTCTCCAGGCCGACGTGTCGGCCCGCCTCGCCTCGCTTCGCTTCGATCCCGAGCGCTACCGTGCGTCGATCGTCGAACTGGTCGCGTCCCTGACGAACCGACCGGCCTCCGGTGCGGGTCCGACCGGATCCGGAGGGGCGACGACCCATGCCTGACGCCCCCGGAAGCCTCTCCGCCGTCACCGTGGTCTTCGAGGCCGAGGTCCCGCTCCTCGAACTCCAGGCGAGATCGATCGACCGACACGTGCAGGACGGGGTGTTCGACGAGTTCATCGTCATCGACAACACCAGGCGAGGGCTGTCACCGCGAGTCACGAGCACGGATCCGCGCCGAACTCGGCAGCCACGCCGACCTCGCTCCGTTCATCACGCGTTACCGCCTCGGTCGACGGCGCGACCTCCCGGCGCGGGATGGCGCTCGCAGCAGAGCCTGAAGCTCATGGCTCGCCGGCTGCTCACCGCCGACCACTACGTCGTGCTCGACGCGAAGAACCACTTCATCGAGCGACCACCCGGGCCGACTTCTTCGACTGCGGCCACCGGCCTCCCCCACGGCGGGATCCACTCCTTCGAGCGGCATCCGCTCCGCCCGCAACTCGAGCTCGTGGCGGCCGGGCTCGGGCTGGATCCCGGCGCGGCGGTCGAGCGGTTCACCGCGACCGCGCCCCCGGTCGTCCTCGACCGCCGCGTCGTGAACGCGCTCGTCGCCGACGTCGGCGGCGGTGACCCCGACCGGTTCCCCGTCGAGTTCGAGCGCGCGGGATACACCGAGTTCTTCCTCTACTCCGCCTGGCAGATCGCGAGGGGTGCGACGCCCGACGACCTGGTGTCGGGTCGCGCCCTGGTCAGTCCGACGGTCTGGGCCGGCGCGTCGGGCCGGACGACGTCCGCGCCGTGCTCGATCGCGCCGAGCGCGCCGACACCACGACGCTCGCGGTCCATCGTCGCGCGCTCGCCAAGCTGAGTCCCGAGAGCGTGCACGACCTGGCCCGGTTCTGGGCCCGACCATGGGCTGTTCCGACGAGCGCCGACGCGAGCGATTCATCCGACGATTCCGGATCGTGTACCTGCGGTCGATGGGCGTGAAGCGGCTCCGCGAACGGATGTCGCGCTGAACCCGGCAGGCGCCGCGTCAGCCGTCGCCCTGCCGCCGACGCTCCCGCCGCAGCAGGCGCAGCATCGTCCGCAGTTCGCCGAGATCCCGGCGGACGACCGGGAGCACCGCCGCGAGCGGCATAGGCGGCGACCGTCGCGAGCGCGGCAGCGGGAACCTGGACCCAGGGACCCCACGGCTCCGTGAGCGCGACGGCGCCGTAGGCGGCGAGGGCGCCCCATCCGGCGAGGAGCGACATCCGCACGATGCCCCACGCGAGTGTCCGGGTCGGCACGCCGTCGATCACCCGCGAGATCCAGAGGAGCGAGATCGGCCAGGACAGGGCCGGCGCGATCGCGTAGCCGACCGCGACGCCGATCATCCCCCACTGCGAGCCGATCAGGATGCAGGCGATCTTGATCGTCACGCTCACGAGGTTGTACCGGAAGAGCGGGCCCGTGATGCCCTTCGAGATGTACACCCAGTAAGCTGGCGGAGTTCAGCGTCTGGAACACCGCGGCGACGGCGAGCAGGCTCAGCACCGGTGCCACCTCGGCCCAGCGCGGACCGAGCAGCAGCGCCGTCACCGGCACGGCGGCGCCGATGACGAATGCGAGCACCACGACGATCGTGTAGCCGAGGCCGACCTGGCCGACGCGCACGAAGTCCCAGTACCGTGCGCCCTCTCCCTGGAGCCGCGAGAGGACCGGCACCGCGACGTTGGTGATCGGCGCGCGCAGCTGGTTCGCGGTGTTCATGACGAGGTGGAACGCACGGTTGTAGATGCCGAGTTGCGACGCGCCGAACCGCACGCCGATGACGACGGTGTCGACGTTGTTGCCGACGTACGTCACCATCTGCGTGGCGACCATGTTCCATCCGAAGCGGATGAACCCGCCCGATGGGAACCCCCCTGCGCGGCAGCCCGGGCAGCCAGCCGCGAAGACGGCCACCAGGACGAGCGTTGCGAACGCCGCGCCGAGCAACTGCGCGACGAGGGCCCACGGACCGACTCCGGCGAGCGCAACGCCGACGCCGACGCCGAGGCCGACCAGCGCCGCGGTGACGTCGGTCGTCGAGAGCGCCGTGAACCGCAGCGACCGGTTCAGGCTCGCCCTGAACTGCGTCGCGAGCCCGTTCAGCAGGAACGCGACCGAGGCGAGCTGCGCCAGCGGCGCGAGCTCCTCCACTCCGTAGAGCGCCGCGATCCCCCACGACGAGAGGAAGACGGCCACGGCGAGCGCGGCACCCATCGCGGAGTTGATCCAGAAGAGGTTGTCCCGCTGTCGCGTGGTGAGCACCGGGGCCTGCACCGCCGCCTGGGAGAGGCCGAAGTCGCGGAACACCTCGGCGATGCCGGCGACCGACATGACCATGGCGAAGAGCCCGACGTCGGCCGGCGACAGCAGGCGCGCCATGATGACCACCGACGCGAGCTGGATGAGGATGCGGAGCCCCTGCCCCGCACTGGTGACGGCCGCCCCGCGAACCGCGCGGCGGCCGAGTCCTCCGCTTTCGGCGGACCGTTCGCTCATGGCCCCGCGAGGGCTGCGCGCGACCGCGGATCGGATGTCGAGGAGCCGTCGTCGCGCATGCCTTCTCCGACCGTATGGAACATCAGAGCCGCCCCAGTCTATTGCGGCACCGCGCGGCCCGAAGCGTCGCCCCGCCCCCCGAAACGGGTACGTTGCCGCGCCGTGCCTCGCGTGCCTACGATGAAGGGCGGACATCAGCCGCCATGGCGTGCCGCGAGAGCGGCGGTCGACCGCCGACCCGGAGGTGGTCTGTGTGACCTCGGAGCGCGAGCGTCAGGACGCTCGACGCCGCGATCAGCCGGGTCGTGCAGCGGAACGCATGCATCGGTTGCGGGCTCTGCACGCGTCTCGACACCTCGCTGGAGCTGGAGCTCGACGCCGACGGCTTCCTCAGGCCGCACCGCACGCGCGTCGAGGGTGTCGTCGCCGACGGGGCGGCACGCAGCTTCGAGCAGTCCTGCCCCGGATGTCGCGTGGACGCCGTTCGCCCGCCGAGGAGCCACCGCCACCCGACGATGGGTTCGTACTTCGGCGTGTGGGAGGCGTGGGCGAGCGACGAGGCGGTACGGCATCGCGGCAGCAGCGGCGGCGCCCTGACCGCCCTGCACGGCTGGCTCCTCGAGAGCGGCCGGGCGAGCATGATCGCGTCCGCGTCGGTCGGGTCGGATGCCCGACGCACGGTCCCGGTGACGATCACGACGAAGGAGGCTGCGCTCGCTGCTGCGGGTTCGCGTTACGCGCCCGTGGGCGTCCTCGCGAACCCCGACGTGGGGCCGAGCGAAGCGATCACCGCCAAGCCGTGCGAGATCGCGGCGATCAGGGCGCTCGGGACATCCGCTCGAGCGCCGGGTGACGCGGAGCCGATCCTCCTCTCGTTCTTCTGCGCCGGCACCCCGTCGCAGCACGCGACCGACGACCTCCTGGCCACGCTCGGAGTGCGGGCCGGCGATCGCCTCGACGATCTCTGGTACCGCGGTCGGGGTTGGCCCGGCCGATTCACCGCTCGGGTTGCGAACGGCGATGCGTCGATGAGCTACGAGGAGTCGTGGGGCGCGCGTTCTCGGCCCGTCGACGCACTGGCGGTGCAAGGTGTGCCCGGATGGCGTCGGGGAGTCGGCCGACGTCGTCGCCGCCGACTTCTGGAGGGTCGACGAGCGCGGCTACCCGGTGTTCACCGAGGGCCCGGGGTCGAGCGCGCTCATCGCCCGCACCGAGCGGGGACTCGAAGCCGTCCTCGCCGCCGCGGCGGATGGCGCGATCGCCGTACGACCGATCGGGATGGCGGCACTCGCCGACGTGCAGCCGCTCCAGCGGCGTCGTCGTACGTCCCTCTTCGGTCGCCTCCTCGGAAGTCGACTCGCCGGTGTGCGCGGACCCCGCTATCGGGGATTCAGGTTGTGGGCCCTGGCGCTGGCGCACCCCCGTCTCAACCTCCGGGCCGCGCGTGGAACCCGCGCGCGGCTTCGCCGCTCGTGCCGCCAGGATCGCACCGTGACCCGCGCCGTGATCGGCCCGCGACGACGATCTCGGTGCCGAAGCCGACCGCATCGCGCTCGTCGTCGTCAACTTCGCCTCCTCGTCACTGCTCGCGGCGAACCTCGTCGATCCAGCCCTGCTCGCGGTCATCGGACATGTCGTCGTCGTCGACAACCCGAGCTCGGTCGAAGAGACCACCCGCATCCGCGACCTGTGCACCACGAACGGATGGAGCCTCGTCGAGCTCCCGCGGAATGCGGGCTTCGGATCGGGCGTCAACGCCGGTGTCGCCCGCGCCCGGGAACTCCACTGCACGCGCGTGCTCGCACTCAATCCCGACGCGACGATCGACGCCGACTCGGTCCGGGCCCTCCTCGCCGCGAGCAGCGCCGACCCGCGCGCGCTGATCGGTCCGCGCATGGTCCGGAACGACGGGACGGCCTGGTTCTCGGGCGCGGTGCTCGACCCACGGAACGGGACCACCCGACGGGCACGAGACGGGGAGCTCGCCGGCGACCGGACGTGGCAGACCGGGGCGTGCTTCATGGCCACGATCGCGATGTGGGACGAGGTCGGCGGGTTCGATGACGACTACTTCATGTACTGGGAGGACATCGACCTGTCCTGGCGGTGGCGCGACGCCGGCGGGACGCTGATCCTCCTCCCGGATGCGACGGTCGTGCACGACGCCGGCGGCACCCAGACCGGTGCGGGCAAGTCCCCCCTGTACGTGTACTTCAACTGCCGGAACCGGCTGCTGTTCGCCCGCAAGCGATTCGGGTCGAGGTATGGGCGACGGTGGTGGCGGGGCAGCATCGCCTACGCGTGGAACGTCGCGACGCGAGGCAGTCGGCGGATGCTCGCGAAGCATCCGCTGCTGCTCTGGTCGGCATTCCGGGGAACGCTCGCCGGCGCATTCGGGGGGGGGGGGGGGGGGGCGCGCCGGGATCGGAACGAGCAGGACGGCAGGGGCGGCGGACCGCCGACGACGGCGACGAGGCCGGGCTGGGCGGAGGGAGATGGGAGGGCGATGGGGGGGTGAGGCCCGTAGGGCAGGAGGGATGGCCCGTTCGTGCATCGCGGAGCGTCACGCGCACTCGCACGCCGCCACGAGGGGCGCGGCGACCGGAGAGGGAGAGGATGGGGGCGGTCAGGGCGTACGGGGAGGCCGAGGGGTCGAGATGACGCCGGAGAGTGCAGGCCCGTCTGCATCCGGCACTCTCTCGCCTCCACAGGCCTCGGAAAGCTCTCTCGTCGTATACCGGGTCCCAGTACCGACTCGAGGCGCCGCCGCGCCGACGCGTAATCGCCGAACGAGGGGGGCGGAGGGGGGGGGGAGGGGGGGGAGGAAAGGAGGGAAAGGGAGGGGGGGGGGAGGGGCAGGGGGAGGAGGGGGGGGAGGAAGAGGGGGAGGGAGGAGGGGGGAGGAGGGGGTAGGGAGGGAGAGGAGGGAGGAGAGGGGGGGGAGGGGGGGCGGGAGGAGGGGGGGAGAGAAAGGAAGGGAAGGAGGGGAGGGGAGGGAGGGAAGGAAGGGGGAGGGGGGGGAGAGGGAGGAGGGGAGAGGGGAAAAGGGGGAGGGGGGGGAAGAGGGAGGGGGGGGGGAAAGGGGGGGGGGAGGAGGGGGGGGGGGAGGGGGGGGGAGGAGGCGAGGGAGGGAGAGGGGGGGGGGGGGGGGGAAGAGGGGAGGAGGGGAGAAGGAGGGAGAGGGGGGGGGGAGGGGCAGGGGGGACAGACAAATTCGTTCTCTCAGAGTGTAGTGTCACATCCCTCGGAACCTCCCCCGCGGCACGGGGGGAGGGAGAGGGGAGAGGGGAGGAAGAAGAGGGGGTTTGCAAGGGGGACAGCAGCGGAGGAGGAGGGGAGGGGGAGGAGGGGGGGGGGGTGGGAGCGGGAGCAGGAGGAGGGGGGGGCAGGCGAGGGGAGGAGGGGGTAGCGTACCGAGGGGGCCAGGGAAGGAGCACGAGGGTCGAGTCTAGGAGGAGGGAGGCGGGGTGCCCCACTCGGCGACGGGCGGCGACCAGTGATCCGCCGCTCGCCGACACGAGCCCAGAAACGACGGAAGAAAGAAAAGAAACCTCGGCCTCACGGCCCTCCTCGTCGCCTCCCTCGCGATCGCCCCGATCGCCGCGCTCACCGCCGTCGCCCCGGCCTCTGCGCGACCGTTGTCCACCTCCAGCCACGTTGCAAAACCGGGCGGCTCCTACCTGAAGCGGGTCGACGGTTCCTGGGCGACGGCACCGCGACCGCTTCGACCAAACTCTCCGACGTCCCCGACAGCGGCGGGGGACTCTACACCGGCGTTCGCATCCGTGAATCCGCAGGCAACTATTACCTCGTTCATTCGCGCATCTATCCGAACGGCGACGTGCAGAGCTCGATCCGCCGTGTCGTGGTGAGCAACGGCAAGTCCACCACCACCGTGCTCGGTACGACGAAGCTCGCATCGGCGAAGGCGACGGTCGGATCCGCCCTTTCGATCTCGCTGAAGGCGGAGGGCACCAGCAGCGTCAAGCTCAACGCGACCGTGACCGTGGGCACCGGATCTCCGGTCGTCCTGACCGCGACCGATTCCACGTCAGCCGCCCTGAAGGGTTCCGGAACGGCTGCCGGCTGGGGCTACCTCGCGACGTCGACGCCTCGGATGTCGATCGCGCCCGTGACGGTGAACTCGGCTCCGCGACGACCCCGCGCCGCCGCGCCGACGCCGACTCCCACGCCGACGCCGACGCCGACGCCGACGCCGACCCCGACGCCCACGCCGACCCCGACGCCGACGCCGACCCCGACGCCGACGCCCACCCCGGAACCGGCGCCGAACCCCACGCCCGCTCCGGGCGAGTTCCCGAATGCGGAGACGACCGGCGTGCCCGAGGGCACCAAGCTCACCGTGCACGAGGGCGACCTCACCGTCTCCACCCCCGGCGCTGTGATCGACGGCCTCGAGGTCCGCGGCCTGCTCATCATCAACGCACCCGACGTCGTCATCAAGAACTCCCGCATCGTCGGTCGCGCGGTGAACAGCAGCGTCGGCCTGGTCTCGAACGTCCGTTCCGGCCTGCCCTTCACGATCCAGGACTCGGAGATCGACGCGGCGGTGCCGTCGCCGTACCTGAACGGCATCTTCGGCAGCGCGTTCACCGCGCTGCGCGTCGACATCTCCAACGTGATCGACCCGATCCACGTGATCGGCGGCAACGTCGAGATCCGCGACTCGTGGCTGCATGACAACGACCACTACGAGCAGGACCCGCTGTGGAACGGCACTCCGAGCCACAGCGACTCGCTCCAGATCGAGGCCGGCAAGACATCACCGTCGTGGGCAACCGGATGGAGCACGCCCACAACGCGGCGATCCAGATCACCCAGAACACCTCGAAGGCACAGCTCGGCGAACTCCGGATCACCGACAACTACTTCGATGACGGTGGCTGCACGGTGAACATCGCGCGCACGCCGGCTCCGATCAGCGGCTTCGTCGTGTCCGACAACGTGTTCGGCCCCGACCGCGGGTTCGCCAAGTGCGGCATCCTCGCCCCCGAGATGAACGCCCCGCAGCAGTCGGGCAACATCTGGGAGGCCAGTGGCACGGCTGTCGCGCAGACCGTCCTCAAGTAGTCGAAGCGATACCCACGACATCGTCAGTTGCGGCCCGGGCTCCGAAGCTCGGGCCGCAGCGGCGTTCCGACGCTGAGCTCGCCCTGCGCTTCGAAGCGCGACGACGGCGCCGAAGTCGACGTCTCGAGCGCCACGGCGGCTCCCGCGAGGTGCCACGCGAGCTCCGGGAAGCTCGAGTAGTGCGGGCCGAGGATGTGGCACGAGCTGGCCAGCAGGTACAGGTCGGCGACGGAGGCCTGCAGTGCCGGTACGGCTGTTGTAGGCGCCCTTGTCGGTCTGCCCGATGCAATCGGGGAACCGGCGGGCGACCCGGACGAACGCGGCATCCGTGTCGGCCGCGACGTAGAGGCCGAGCTCGGGCCGCTCCGAGCGGATCTCCTCGATCCGGTCGAGGTACCACTCCACCGGCGACTCGCCAGGGTCGCGTCGTGCGCGACCGCATTCGTCCTGATCATGACACCGAGGTACGGCCGATCCGCGGATGCCTCGTAGAGCTCCAGGATCCGACGCCGGATCCCTTCGACGGGCTGCATGGCGCGCAGCGACGCGTGCCATGAGGGCGCGCCGGGCGGAAGGGTCAGAGCGTGCGGTGTGCGGATCTGCCAGACGCGCTCCTGCCGCGCGGCATCGTCGATCCATTCGAGGCCGGAGTCCCGGTACGGGAATCGCTCGAGCGCGCGCGACAGGGCTTCCGGCCACCGGCGGGCATGGAACTCCCAGAGCTCGTCGAGCCGCGCGCCGAATCCGCGCCCCGTCGGCCAGACGTAGCGGAACGATCGCCCCTCGAACCGTGCGAGCGCCTGGGCGCCGAGCACGACCCGCATTCGGTTCCCGAGCCCGTGGTAGCGGCCCGTGACCGCGACCACGAGGCGCTCACTTCGGCTCGGGCGCAAGGCTCGATCCGTCGGTTGGCCGGCCAGGCGCGCCGCCCTGGCGTGGCGGCGGGAAGCGCGACGGCTCCGTCGCCTCTCGGCTTCGTCCTGCACGTAGTAGTTGTCGCTGCGGGCGCGGCTTCACGCGGTTGAGGACGACGCCGGAGATGTGCGCCCCGGTGCGCTCGAGCGCCTCGATCGTGGCGGCGAGCTGCGCTCGACGCACGCGCGTGGTGTCGGCGACGATCAGGACCGAGTCCACCTGCTGCGCGATCACCGTCGCGTCGGCGACCACCTGCACCGGCGCCGTGTCGATGACGACGAGGTCGTACTCGTCGGCGAGCTGCTGGATGATCTCCTTCATCCGCTCCGAGGCCAGCAGCTCCGCGGGGTTCGGCGGCACCGCCCCCGAGGGCAGGATCTCGAGCGACGATCGCGGCCAGGGCTGCACGGCGCTCCGCAGCGGAATGGCGTCGATCAGCACCGTCGTGAGCCCGACCGCTCCGATGATGCCGAACGCGTCGGCCACCTTCGGCTTGCGGAGGTCGGCGTCGATGAGCAGCACCCGCTTGCCCGTCTCCGCGAGGACGAACGCGAGGTTCGCGGCCGTCCAGGTCTTCCCCTCGGCGGGACGCGACGAGGTGATGGCGAGCCTCCGCGTCTCGTGGCTCGCCGACGCGAACCGGAGCCCGGATCGCACATGTCGGAAGGCCTCCGCCGCGCTGCCGTTCGGCTGGCGGATCGCCACCGGTCGCGGATCCGTCGTCGCCGGCGTCTGCTCGATCGAGCCCAGCACGGGGAGCTCCGGTCATCGCCTTCAGGGCCGCCGCCGACCGCACCCTCGTGTCGAGGCCGCCGTCGAGGACGACGGCGACCGACGCGACGAGGAAGCCGACGATCGCACCGAGCACTGCGTCCTGCTGCTTGTTCGGGGAGCTCTGGAAGGTGGCCGGGCTCGCGGGGTCGATCGATCGAGCCGACACGGTGGCCGCGCCCTCGTCGGAGTTCGGGCGCGACCTCGTCGACGGCGGCGATGAGCGAGTCCGCGATGGCGTTCGCGACGAGCGCCGGCACGTTCGGGATCGCTCGATCCGACCCGCACGTCGAGGATCACCGTGTTCTGCGGGATCGTCACGCTCATCATGCGGCGGAGCTGGGTCGTGCTCAGGTCTCCGTCGAGCTCGTCCGCCACGGGATCGAGGACGACCGACGAGGTCGCGAGCCTGGCGAACGACAGCATCTGCGCCTGCGTGTAGGCGGAGCCCTGGTTGATGTCGGATCCGCTCGAGGCCGTGCGCAACGAGAAGTAGAGGGACGCCGTGGAGTGGTAGATCGGCGTCACCGTGCTGGATGCCGCGAAGGCGGCGACCCCGCCGAGGATCGTGGCGATGAGCACGATCCACCAGCGCTTGCGGAGCACCCCGATGGCCCGTGCCACGCTCATGTTGCTCGTCGTTGCGGTCACGGCCTTCACACCCGCTCTCTTCGGGCTCCATCGACGGTGATGGAGCTGTCGCTGCCCGGCTGAGAGATGCTGTCGGCTCGCTCAAGTTTATACGAGGTGACGGCGACGCCCGCGAGGAACCAGGCGAGGTACCCGTACTGGGTGATGAGCGCGACCGTCGCGAACGCCGGGACCTGCGCGGCGACCGCGACCGCGGCGGGCGTGGCACGTCCCCGGAGCAGGCCGAGGACGCATGCGACGACGGCGACGACGAGCGACGAGCAGCGGCAGGATGCCGAAGCGCAGGCCGGTGAGCACGAGTTCGCTGTCGATGGACTGGAACGACCCGTAGTAGGTCTCACCGGTCGGGAGCACGGTCCAGCTGGTGGTGATGCCGAGCGCGCGCATCTCCCCGATGAGCACCCCGAGGTCGGAGCGGTACTCGGCGCTGCCGCCCGCCTCCTCGCCGGCCGCCGTGAAGACGTCGCCGAGCAGGGGGACGGCGACCGCGGCGGCGACGACGAGCAGCACGGCGACGCCGACGCGCATCGACCGGGTCATCCATCGACCGAGCAGGAGTACCGCGAGCACGAGGGTGATCGCCAGCGTGATCATCCCGATGCGGCTGAAGCTCAGCCCGACCGCGGTGATGATCACCGTCAGGCAGGCGAGCCGCACCCAGACCGGCCACCGGGTCACGATCACGAAGACCGAGCTCATCGCCAGCGCGCTCGCGAAGGCGATCGAGTGGCCGAACGCGCCTTCGGCCCGGACGAAGCCGCCCCGCGGCTGCAGTTCGTGCCAGGTGCGCCAGGCGCCGTTCGGCATGGATCCCGATGAACGGGTTGAAGCCGCTGGCGAACTCGATGATGCCGAGCACGGCCGCGACGGTCGCCGCGACGGCGATGCAGGAGTACAGCCAGCCGGCATCGACGCGCGCGAGCACGACTCGTCCCCAGGCGTAGGGAACGAGCCATCCGACGAGGACGATGAGCACGTGCCCCCACGTCGAGCCACCCACGACGTACGCGGCGAGCACCAGCAGGACGAATCCGACGACCAGGACGTCGACGTACGAGAAGGTGAAGTCCGACGGTCGACCACGCGGCGAGCGCGACGACCGTGACCCCCGTCAGCGCCGACCAGTAGACCCCGGCCTGCACGCCGACCCAGATCGGCACGAGGAAGCACACCGCCGCCCATCCGGCGACGACGAGTCGGGGTGCCCGTCGCGCGACGTACCACGCCGCGATCGAGGGCCGCGACCGCCACGAGCAGCAGCAGCACGGTCCGCAGGTCGAGGCCGTCCGTCACGCCGACCTCCCCGGCTCGGGGGCGGGAGCGGGGGCGACGCGGGCGGGTTCGCTCCGCGCGGCGGAACCTCGGCGCCTCGAAGAGGTATTCGACCGGCACCACGTGGCGGTAGCGGCGAGCACCGTGCAGACCACGCAGCGCGGCGGCGAGCGTCGCCGCGGCGACGGGCAGCCAATCCGTCGACCCCGAGCGCGACCATGCCGCGGGCCACCAGGAGCATGACGGGGAAGTGCACGACGTAGTACACGATGCTGGTGCGTCCGACGAACTGCAGCGGCCGGCTCCACGCGTGTCCCGCCGCGAGCGTCGCGAGCTGCGCGAGCCCGAGGATGCCGACGATGACGAACGGCGCGGCCGCGGTGACGTACTGCACGCCGACCGCCGCCGAGTACGCCGCGACGCCCGCCCCGGTGCATCCGATGACCGCGATCGCCCACGGATGCCGCGTGAACGCCATGATCCGCGGCATGTGCGGACTGAGCACGTACCCGGCGAAGAAGAAGATGCCGAAGTACGCGAAGCGGTGGAGCAGCCAGTGGTCGAAGGCGAAAGCCCCCGACGATCGCCAGCAGGAGCGGCACCCAGCTCGGCAGTGCGCCGGAAGAGCGGGGCGACGAGGTAGTAGCCGAGGAGGTAGAAGAGGAACCAGAGGTATCCCGTGGCGAGCCATGCCTGCGGGTCGGACATCGGCTTCCCGCCATACAGCACGAGGTGCAGCGCGGCCCAGAGGAAGTATGGCCACGCGATCAGGCGCAGCTTGCCGCTGTAATAGGCGGGCAGCAGCTTGGCGAGCGACTTCGGCAGGAGCAGCCCCGAGAGGAACATCAGCGTCGGCATCCGGAACGGGAGCAGCGCTGCGTTCGCGGTGTCAGACCCACTCGGGCATCTCGACACCGATGAGCGCGGGGATCGCCGGGGCGTGCCACAGCAGCAGCAGGACGATCGCCGTTCCCCGGAGCACGTCCATCCACGTCTGCCGCCCCGCCGATGCGGGTGTGCGGTCGCGGGGATCGGAACGGCTCGGCAGGCGCTTCATCGCTTCACCGTCCCCTAGGCGATTCCTCGCCGCGGTCCATAGGATCGAGACGGCGCCGGCGCCGCGCAGAGTGGAGAGCGAAGTGCGCGTACTCGTGTTGTGGGCGGATGAACACTCCCCGAACCTCGGGGTTCGGGTCGCTGGCCCGCGGCAGCCGCGACCTCATCAGTCGGTGTGGCCCGACGCGGAGGTCGAGTTCGCCGACTTCACGTCTCGTCCGCCGCAGGTGCCGTGGGGTCGCGTCCGCTCGCTCGTGCGGGAGCGCGTGACCGGACGGCTGGGCATGAAGCACTGGCTCGAGGGATTCGACCTGGTCTGGGACACCCGCTCGGGCGACAGCTTCTCGGACATCTACGGGTCGCATCGGCACTCCGTGATGTCGGCGGTCCACGAGTTCGCGGCCCAGGCCGGTCGCCCCGTCGTGATGGCCCCGCAGACGATCGGCCCCTTCAGGTCGGTGTCCGGTCGGATGCTCGGCCGACGTTCACTGCACCGATCGGCGCTCGTCTTCGCGCGCGACCCGGTGAGTGCCGCCGCGGCGGCGGCGCTCGGTCGGCCGGTCGACGCCGTCACGAGCGACCTCGCCTTCGCCATCGCTCCGCCGGAGCCGGTGGCACCGGCGCCGCGATGTCATCCTCAACGTCTCGGGTCTGCTCTGGCAGGACAACCCGCACCTCGATGCACGCGCGTACCGCGAGGCGGTGACCGACGATCGTCCGGATGCTGCTCGAGCGATCCCGATCGGTCGCCGTGCTGCCGCACGTGCTCGACTCGCACGATCGCGACAACGACGCACCCGCCGTCGACGCCCTCACCGCGGAGTTCGGCAGCGACCTCGAGGCCCTGGCGCCACGGGACCTCGACGACGCCCGGGCGATCATCGCGGGCTCGCGGGTCCTGATCGGCGCGCGCATGCACGCCTGCCTGAACGCCCTCTCGACCGGGGTCCCCGCTATCGCGATGGCGTACTCGCGCAAGTTCGCACCGCTCTTCGACGCGATCGGATGGCCGTACTCGGTGCCGGCCACGAGCTTCCGGCACCGAGACGGCGGCCCGGGTGCTCGAGATGCTCGCCGATCCGTCCCTCGACGAGTCGGCACACCGGGCCGAAGCGCGGGGTCGGTCTTCAATGTCCCCGATCCGCCCCGCGCTGGAATCCCTCTCCCTTCCGCGCTGACCGCTCACCTCGTCGTCTCATCTCAGTTCGGGGCCACCACGCTCAGGTGGTCGAACCCGATCCCGATGGGCCCGTTGGTCGCGGTGCCCGACACGTACGTGGTGATCGCGAGCTGGCCCGTGCCCTGCAGGCCGGGATCGCTGTCGGTGGCCGCCACGAACCAGTCGACCGGCTCGGGCTGTCCTTGCGGCCAGACCTTCACCTGCACCGTCGTCGACGCGCCCGTGCTCACGGTGCGCACCCGCACGTCGAGGGTGGCGCCCGCGGTGTGCGTGTAGCCGGTGAGGACCCGGTTGGCGACCAGGGTCTCGGTGGTGCCGACGCAGGCGCGCGACGCCGACGTTCACGACGCCCGTCGCCGAGAACCGCAGCTTCGCCCGGTACTCGCCCGCAGCCGTCTTGCGAGGCGCGATGTTGACGTGCGCGCCACCGCCGTTGGCGACCTTGTCGATCGAGACGCTGAGCCGCGCATCCGTGCCCGACGGCAGCGTGCCGGAGAGGGTCGTGGCGCGCGTCTGGCTGTTCATGAGGCTCAGCAACCCGACGCTGCCGTTCACCGACGATCCGGACACGGTGCTCCAGGTCCCGCCGACGTCGGCGGTACCCCAGCCGCTGGCCGAGGTGCGCTGGAACTCGTCGGCCGCGAGCGTGGTCGCCTCGGCGACGGTGACCGGCTGGGTCACCGATCCGGATGCCCCGAGGCTGTCGACCACCGTCAGGGTCACGTCGTACGTGCCGGCGGCATCGTAGAGATGGGTCGGCGCGGGCTGCGTCGACGTGTCGCCGTCATCGAAGTCCCACGCGTACGACGCGATGGTCGCGCCATCCGCCGCCGTCGACGTCGTGCCGTCGAAGCCGACCGACAGCCCGTCGATCTGCGTGCCGAACGCCGCCGTCGGGTTCGCGTGCGGCGGGGCCACGGTGACGTCCTTCGACGTCGACGCCGTCAGGCCCAGGCTGTCCGTCACCGTCAGCGTGATCGTGTAGGTGCCGCCGTTCGCGTACGGATGCGTCGCCGTGACGCCGCTGCCGGCCGCGGTGCTGTCGCCCCAGTTCCAGCTGTACCAGGTGATCGTGCGGCCGGGAGGCGCCGAGGACGTCGAGCCGTTCACCGAGACGTCCAGCTCGTCGGTGGTGAAGGTGAACGCGGCGGTCGGCGCGGCGACGCCCGTGCCCTTCAGGTAGTGCTCCGACACCTCCTGCGAGGTCAGCACGCGGTTGTACACCGCGACCTCGTCGATCTGGCCCGCGAAGTAGTCGCTCGACGGCCGGTTCGGCCAGCTCGCGAGGTTGTCGCCGCCGACCCGCCAGTACCCGGTGTAGGCCTGCGAGGTGTTGTCGGGCGAGGGCGCCGACCAGCTGGCCGTCGACGAAGAGCTTCATGCCGTCCCAGCCCTGCGAGGCCACCACGTGGTGCCAGTTGCCGTCGCGGTAGGCGTTCGTGCTCGTGACCGTCCGGACGATGCCCGGGTACGCGCCGAACACCAGTCGCCCGTCGTTCCGCATGTACACGTGCCGGTCGTAGTTGCTGGAGGTGCCGGAGGACGAGTTGCCGTACCCGATGAGCTTTCCGCCCGACGTGGTCGTCGTCTTGAACCAGAGCTCGGTCGAGTACTGCTGCCCGACCTGCGACGTTGTTCGTGGAGTTGAGGTATCCGGTCGTGGTCCCGTTGAAGTTGTACGACGGTCCCGGCTCGGAGGGCAGCGCGCCGCTCGGAGTTGGAGGTCACGCCCGATCGCACGACCGCGTCGTTGTTCCCGACGAGGTCGGTCCCGCCCTGCGCCGCGGTGCCGCCGAGTCGCCAGTACAGCGAGGCGCCGTCGTCCATCACCGTCTCGGCGTAGTTCGAGCCGGCGACGCTCGGTGACCGTGATCGAGACGGTCGCGCTGTTCGGCGGTGTTGCCGTCGCCGTCCACGGCCACGATCCGGTAGTTCGGCGTCGAACCGGCGGGCACGGTGTCGGTCAGCACGACCTGCGGCTGGCTCCAGTACGTCGACTGCACCGTCGTGGTCGCGACCGGCTGCCCGCCCCCGTTGCGGATGAGCTCGTACGTGAGGTTCAGGTCGTCGCGGTCCCAGTTGGCCGGGATCGAGACGCGTACCTTGCCGCTCGTCGTCGACGACACGGCCGGCATCCAGTCCGCATCCGACAGCCTCGGCCCGGAGTTCGCCCCGGTCGAGGGGTTCCGCGAGAAGCGCGTGATGCCCTGCGACCGGCTGACCGTTGACGTAGCGCCTGCTCGCCGCCGATCAGCAGGTACTCGCCCGTGCCGGTCGCGGTCCAGCCCGCCTGGCCGCCGTCCGGACGCCGCCCGTGATCCAGTCCGGGATACCAGTTCACGACGGCGGGTGCCGGGTAGCCGCTCCAGTCGGCGTAGATGCTGTTGACGTTCGAGCGCGCGCAGGCAGCGTGCCCTTGGCGGCCGCGGTGTATGACGGTCGCGTTGCGCATGTTGCCCGGGCGCCGGCGACCCCTGCGGCATGCCGTTCGCGGTCTCGCACGCGTGCTCGTGGCCGGTCGAGTAGACGTTCGTGCCGTCGGAGTACACGCCGTAGTGGTCGCCGTGGCAGTCGGCGATCCAGCGGATCGCGCCGTTGCCCGGCTCGGCCGCGAACAGGCCCTCGAGGTTGCCGACGACCTTGTTCGCGTACACCCAGCCGGTGCCGTAGACGGCGTTGGCGTCCGCCTCGAGCTCCCAGATGCCCGCCTTGCCGGCGCCGCTGGCGCCGCGGCGACGCCGTTCTTCACGATGGAGGGGGCGGTCCACGGCAGGAGCGCGCCGCGAGCTGAGGTCGAGTGCCGCGAGGCCTCGCTGCGACGACGTTGTTGACCGTCCCGAAGCGGCCGCGCGACGATGAGCTTGTCGTCCGAGGGCGCCAGCACCATGCTGTCGACCTGCAGGTCGGTGGTCGGCGCCCATCCGAGCAGGGCGCCGCTGGTCGCTGAACGCGACGAGGTTCTTGCGGGTGACCCCGCCGCCCGCGCCGATCAGGCCGCCGAAGTAGACCGTGGAGTTCGTGGCCACGATCGCGTTGACGTACGACCCGCCGATGGCCGGCCGGAACGTCGTCGAGCAGCGCGCCGGTCGCGGCGTCGAACGCGGCGACGTTGAATCGGGTCTGGCCGTCGATCGAGTGAAGCTGCCGCCGACGTAGATGCGTCGACGCCGTCGGGCGAGACCTTGATGACCTTCACCGTGCCGTTGATCTGCGGGGCGAACGGCGTCGATCACGCCGGTGTCGATGTTGTACGCGAGGATGTTGCTGCGCGGCATGAGGCTCGTGCCCGGTGCGGCGCCGGCCGGCCGGGCGTTGGAGAAGCTGCCGCCCGCGAACACGGTGTTCCCGCGACCTCCTGCGTCCACACGATGCCGGAGTCGATCTGCACGGTGGGCAGCGGGTCGGCCGTGACCGTCGCGCTGTTGCGCTGCTCGATCGGTGCCGGGCCGTTCTCGGCGGCCGTCGCCGGGCTCGCGCCTCCGACCAGCAATCCCGCCGCCACGACGACCGCGGTCGTCAACATGGCCAGACCACTCCGATGCCAGGACTCTGCGTGCATGATGCCTCTCCTCGCCTGCGTCGGCGACGCTCACGTCGCCGATCCGTGGAAGACGACCACGGGCGCGCCCGCCGCGTAGTCGACCGTCAATGTGACCGCGTTCCGGGTGTCCTCGGGCATCCGGAACACGTACGTTCCTTCGGCGGTTCCGCCGTCGTCGAGCGTGCCGCTCGTCGGTGCCGCCGGCTCTGACGTCGTGGGGGCTGCGACGTTGCCAGCGGCATCGACGAGGGTCACCATCGTCCCGCCCAGGTCGAGCGGATGCCCCGACTTGTTCTCGAACCGGATCGTGGCCGCGACCGCGGGGCCGGCCACCTCTCCCGGCGTCTCGGCCTCGACCGTGAGGCCGGTGATCTCGGTGACCGAGACCTTCACGCCGGTGTCGAGCGTGACGACGTCGTCGAGTTCGGCGTCCTTCACCGGTACCGGCGGGCGCCTCGTCGATGACGTCGTCGATCGTCGTGTCGTCGGGCGCCGGGACCTCCGTGGTGCGGGGCTTCTCGGTCTCGACCGGTTCGGAGTCGGCGATCCGGCTGGCGGGCCGGCCGTGCATGCCCCGAGCGAGGCGACGAGGAGGACCGAGGCCGCGAGAGCGGTGATCGCCGTCTTCGACGGCGATCTCTCATCGGGTGATCCGCCATGGATCAGGGTGAATTTCACGAGTTCCTCGGGTACTACTCGATCGACCCGCTGCACCGCGCGCACGCCGTACAAGACCGGGTCGTCGATGGGTGTCGACGTCGGGTCGCCCGGTCCGCTCTTGGTTACTGCGAACCTACCCTCGGGGTCCCCTGCCCCCAAGACCCCCGTTCGGGTGAGAATTCCTCAATTCTATGGGTCGGCGCCGCGGGGCATAGCCCTCGCAGCCATCGCGTGACCGATGCATAGGCCGCATCCCGCGCCGGCTCCCGCGACAGGAACACGTCGTGCAGCGCCCCGTCGATCCACCCGACCGAGACCTCAGGGCCGAGCTTCAGCGAGCGCTCGGCGATGTTGTCGACGACGAGCACGATGTCGGTGGTGAGCATCGCGGGGTCCCACCGGGGCTGGATCGTCGATCGCGCCGACAGCAGCGTGAGCACCGGCGCGCCGACGTCGATGCCGGCGGCGACCGTGGCGTGCCCGGCGAGGATCGCCGTCAGCCAGGCCGGATACACCGTGAACCCCCGATCGGGACGCCATTCGCTCGAGTACTCCCACTCGCCGTCGAGCTCCTTCGAGACCGTGCGCGTGTAGAAGCCGAGGTCGACGTTCGGCATCGGCCCCATCGGGTTCGTGCGCGCACCCCAGCTGATCACCGGCGTCAGCACCTCGCGACCGATTCGGCTGCCCTGGAACTCGAGCCACGGGCTGTTCAGCACGATCGCCGCGGCACGGCCCGGGTTGCCGCGCCGCCCAGAGGCTCAGCGTGAGTCCGCCGGTGGAGTGCCCCGAGCAGGATCAGCGGCCGAGCGGATGCCCCGACGGCATCCGTCGGCCCGTGCCCCATCGCCGTGAGCGCGGCCTCGATGTCGGCGTCGTAGTCGGCGAGGTTCGTGATGTACCCGGGCGTCTGGCCCGGGCGCAGGCTGCGCCCGTACTTGCGCAGGTCGAGCGCGAAGAACCGGGCGCCGGCGTCCGACCAGTAGCGCGCGAGCTCGGGGTTGAAGAAGTAGTCGCTCCACCCGTGCACGTAGAGCACGTCGGCTCCGGATGCCGCGCGCCGCCGCTCCCACGGCCACCGGAACCGGTCGGCCGCCGACGCGCTGGTGCCGCACGAGCGTCGCGACGATCTCGCCCTCGTCATCGCTCCCGAGCGGCAGCGTGAGCTGCTCGAACCCCTCGCCGAGCACGTCGGGACGCCACGTCGTCGACGCTCTGCCTCGGCCACGGCACCTCCCCTAAGCGCGGCACTGGCGCGGAGCGCGGCCGATCCACGTGAGCGGCGGTCCCTACTCCAGTGAGATCGGAGTGCTCGCGCGTGTCAGCCGCGGACAGGCTGCGATCTGCGAGGAGGTATTCCTGCGTCAGCCCACCGCCGATGTGCTCCCCGCGTCGAACGGAAGAGACCGTCCCGGATAGGATCGAGGTCACCGCCGCTCGAATGCACTGGCATCGGCGAAGGTGTCGGCACGATGCCGCTACGAAGCAATTGATTCACCGAAGGGCGTTTATGCGGCTCCGCGATCAGCTGAAATCGATCGACGTCGAGCGCGTGATTATGGTTCCCGCCATGGTCTTCTCGCTGTGCTTGGCCCTGTTCGCGCTCTTCTCCGGTGTGAATCTTGGAACTTCATCAGTCCTCGTGGACTACCTCTACGTCATATATCTGGTCCTCTTGACCGGCTTCTACGTCATGGCTGCGGTCCTCTTGCTCATGAGGAGTCCTGCCAAGGCTCGGAGCGAGCGAGTTGTGCCGAAGATAGCGGCCTATCTGGGAACGTTTCTCCCCTGCTCTTCGCTTTCGTCGGCGGCTCACAGGTTCCCGACCGAGTGGCGATATTCGCAGTGGCGCTCATGACGGTGGGGATGTCGTTCAGCCGTGTACTCGCTCATTGCGTTGGGCCGGAGTTTCGGCGTGGAGGCGAAGGTCAGGAACCTCGTGCAGCGCGGCCCGTACCGATTCATCCGGAACCCGTTGTATGTCGCGAGAGATGATCACCCTCACCGGCGTGGTCTGCTTTTCCCGAGCTTGCCGAAAGTGGTGATTCTCCTCGCTGTCGGCGCCATACAGGTATACCGCGCCCTCCAGGAGGAGCGACTGCTCGAAGAGCACATACCTGAGTACGCGGCCTACAAACTTCAGACGAAACGCTTCGTGCCCGGTCTGTTTCTAGAGCCGATGCATGCTCGAAGAACATGTTGGCACTTCGACGAGCGTCTGGGGGCGCGGGGCAAGGACGGATCGTCGCCATGTCGCGGACTAGCCAATGCCGGCCTAGGGATCTCCTGTTTGCGCACTGCGCGCGAGCCACTTCTGATCGATGATCTCACCGTCACAGAATCGCTCCTATGACGGCTCGTCTCCCAGCCAGTCCGAGCCGACCCGGGGCGACGTCAGTCGCCGGGAGCTAACACGGATGACGCGGGCCAGTCTACGCCCGGCAAAGCGCCCAGTGCCGGCCTCAGCCGAATACGCCGATGATCCCGATCGCCGCCGGGTACAACAGCACGATGAACAGCACCGGCAGGATGCAGAAGATCAGCGGGAAGATCACCTTGACCGGGATCTTCATCGCCTTCTCCTCCGCCCGCTGACGCCGCTTGAGCCGCATCTCGCCGGCCTGCGTGCGCAGCACGTCGGCGATGGCGATGCCGTAGCGCGTCGGCCTGCAGGACCGCGCGGATGAACCGGCGAGGTCCTCGACGTCGGTGCGCGCGAGCGAGTGCCGGTACGGCTCCGGCGCGGCCGGCCGATGCTCATGTCCTGCAGGGTGCGAACGAGTTCTTCGGCCAGCGGGCCCGTGCCGCTTGCGCCGGCCTGCGCCATCGCCGACTCGAACCCGAGGCCGGCCTCGACGGCGATGGTCATCTGGTCGAGCGTGTCGGGGAGCTCGAGCTGGATCGCCTTCTGCGCTCCTGGCCCGGCTGTTCAGCAGCACTTCAGGCATGATGAGAATCAGGAAGCCACAACGATGCACCGATGACCTTCGGCAGCAGCCCGCTCACCGACAGATCAGGGCGCCGACCACGATGGGTATCGCAATCACTGCCGAGACCAGGCGAGCAGAGGAGCCACCCTCGGTCCACTGGCCACGCGGCCCGCGTGTGATCTTGCGCTGAACCCAGCCCGTGTACCCGCTTCGGCATGACGGCCGCGAGCGACTGCGAGAAGCTCTGGCGCTCGCACGCGCTGTCGCTCGACTTCGTGGGCGGTGCGACTACAGCGACGACATCGGCCTTCGAGGGAATCGCCGCGAAGAGCAGGAAGACGAGCAGCCCGACGCCGATGGCGACGGCCGCGATCGCGAGATAGCCGAGTCATGCACGCGCCTCCTAGAACTTCACTCTGACGGCGAAGAGCATCCACACGGTGCCGATCGACCATGAGCATCACCGCGACGGCCAGCGCGATCCAACCGACGATGCTCTCGGTGAACTTCGCCAGGTAGCCCGGGTTGGAGGATGAGGATGCCGAGGAACACCGCAACGGCAGCGCCATGAGCACGATCGCCGACAGCTTGCCCTCGGCGCACAGCGCCTTGACCTGGCGACGGATCTGGTTGCGCTCGCGGATCGTTGCTGCCGGCGCTGCAGCACCTCGGCGAGGTTGCCGCCGACCTCGCGGTGGATCGCGATCGCCTGGGCGACCCAGGTGAAGTCGTCGCTGCATCCGCGCGGCGGTACTCGTCCAGGGCGCCGCCGAGGTCCCGCCCGACCCGCGTCTCGTTGACGATCCGGGAGAACTCCTCCGACGTCGGGCGGTCCGCGTCCTGCGACACCGCGTCGAGCGCCGAGGAGGCTGTGCCCGGCCCGCAGGCTGCCGGCCATCGAGCTGCAGCGAGTCGTCGAGCTGGTCGGCGAAGGCGGCCCGCCGGCGGCCGGTCGGACTGCCGAGATAGACGCTCGCGAGCGGCGCAGCGAGCGCCAGCGACCAGCACGCCCAGACGACCGACCACCAGCTGCCGAAGCCCAGCAGGACGCCGATCACCGCAAGCACCGCGGCCATCGAGAACACGATCAGCACGAAGTCCGGAGACGCATGCGCGACGCCGGCCAGCTCGAGGGCGCCCTCGCCGGACGCGCCGCCCGCTGACGCCGCAACTTCGCCGACTCGATCGTCGGCGACCGTCTGCCGGTCGCCTTGCTCAGCGCCGAGCGATGCTCGGTGCGCCGGTCGCGTGCGCCGCTCGATGCTGACACGGCGCACCGGCGGCGCGATGACGAGGAAGCACGAGCGCCAGCATCGCGAGCAGCGCGAGGACGACGCCGAACGCGAGACATCGTGTTCACCGTATGCCTCCCAGTCCCCTCGCGCGGGCGGTACTGCGAACACGCTGCCGGCAGCGTCGATGCCCAGCTCGTCGAACCGGTCGGTGAACCGCGGCCGCACGCCGGTCGGCACCGGCTTGCCGAGGAACCGCCCGTCGGCGTCGACGCCGGCGGAGTAGTCGAACGAGAAGGCGTCCTGCAGGGTGACGGTCTCGCCCTCCATGCCCTGCACCTCGGTCACGTGCGTGACCCGGCGGGTGCCGTCGCGCAGCCGGCTCAGTCTGCACGATGACGTCGACGGCGGAGGCGATCTGCTCGCGGATCGCGCGCAGCGGCAGGTCCATGCCGGCCATCAGCACCAGCGTCTCGAGGCGGGCGATGCGCGTCGCGCGGGGAGTTGGCGTGCACCGTGGACAGCGAGCCGTCGTGGCCGGTGTTCATCGCCTGCAGCATGTCCAGGCTCTCGCCGCCGCGGACCTCGCCGACGACGATGCGGTCGGGCCGCATGCGCAGCGAGTTGCGGACGAGGTCGCGGATGGTGATCTCGCCCTTGCCCTCGATGTTCGGCGGCCGCGACTCCGAGCCGGACGACGTGGTCCTGCTGGAGCTGCAGCTCGACGGCGTCCTCGATGGTGACGATCCGCTCGTCGCTCGGGGATGAACGACGACAGCACGTTGAGCAGCGTCGTCTTGCCGGTGCCGGTACCGCCGGAGACGATGATGTTGAGCTTCGCGCCTCGACGCAGGCGTCGAGCAGCTCGGCCATCTCCGGGGTCAGGGTGCCGAAGCCGATCAGGTCGTCGACCGTGAACGGGTCCTTGGCGAACTTGCGGATGGTCAGCGTCGAGCCGCTGAAGGCCAGCGGCGGGATGATCGCGTTGACGCGGGAGCCGTCGGCGAGGCGGGCGTCCACCAGCGGCGAGGACTCGTCGATGCGCCGGCCGACGCGCGGACACGATGCGCTCGATGACCCGGCGCAGGTGCTCCTCGGAGGTGAAGCGGACGCCGGATGCGGTACAGCTTGCCGTGCCGCTCGACGTAGATCTGGTCGGTCCGTTGACCATGATCTCGGTGACCGTCGGGTCGTCGAGCAGCCGCTGCAGCGGGCCGAAGCCGAGCACGTCGTCGGCGAGCTCGGCGATGAGCCGGTCCCGCTCCTCGGCTCGTGAGCGGGACCTTCTCCTCCTCGACGACCTCGTCGAGCTCGCCGAGCACGAGGGCGCGCAGCTTGTCCTCGGTGAGGCTCGGGTCGTTGAGGCGCGAGCCGATCCGGCGGAAGAGCTCTTGGGCCGCACGCTCCTTGAGATCGGCGAGCGCATCGGCCACCGGGGCAGGTTCGGGATCGCCCGCGAGCGCAGCCCAGGTGCGTCGTGTGCTGTTCGGTCTGTACGGTCGCTTCGTCGTCGCCACCGACGGGTCTACGGTCTCCGTGGTCTCGACCGTCTGCTCAACCTCGGCAGCAGGATTGGTGTCGGTGTCGATTCCCGTCTCGGTGAGACCGGGTGCCCGATGCACGCCTCTGGCGCGCTCGAGCCGATCGCTCAAGCTCATTGGGCCCTCGCCTTCCTGTGGATGCGCTTTCGTGTCGGAACAGCGCTGGGGTCGATGCGCTGGATCACGATGCGCAATGCCTTGGCCGCCGGGTCACGTACGTCGTTGTGGATCATCGGCGTACCCTCGTTCGAGGCGACCACGACTGCCGTCGACCGCGGGATCTCGACGTCGATCTTGGCGCCGAGGATCGTCTCGGCGTCCTTCTTCAGGATGCCGGCGTTCTTCTCCACGAAGTTGAGCGACATGTGTCGATTATTCGGTACGAGTCCGAGCACGACGAGCATCTCGAATTCCTTGCGGAGGGCGCGCAGGCTCGGAACTGTCATGTTCGTGACGAACACGCCGTCGGTGGCATGTTCGAGTGCCGCGAGCGTGTGATCGCCGAGGCCGGGCGTCGTGTCGACGATGACGTAGCGGAACATGCGCGACAGGCGCACGAGCAGGTCGCCGAGGGCGTCGCCCGTGATCGAGTCCGCGAGCTCAGGCGAGGGCGGTGCCGCGATGACGAAGAAGTCGTCCTCATGATGGGCGAACAGGGCCTTTAGTGCCACCTCGTCATTCCCGGCGTGCACCACATCGGCCAATGAGTACGCGGCCTTCAGTTCGAGGGCGTTGACGATGTCGCCGAACTGCACGTCGGCATCGACGAGGATGACCGAGTTCGGCTCGACTTCTGCGAGACCAGCAGCAAGGTTGATCGCCGTGGTCGTCTTGCCCTGCCCACCTTTCGGCGCCGCCACCACGATGACCTCGGTGCGGACATTCTCGTCGATCGGCGGCAGCACCCACTCGGGTTCGACCGGCTCCGGCTACCGATTCGGGTTCCGGTGCGAGCTCGGCTGCCTCGGCCTCGTCGCCCTGGGTCGATTCGCGTTCGAACTGCGGGCTCAGGAGCGCGAGGAGCTCTGGATCGCCTTCGTTGGCGAGTCTTCACGTCGTCGTCAGCCGGGCCGCCTCGGGTAGCCGGCCGGACGCCGTGAGCCAGCCGTCGAGCCGGTCGAGGAGCGCTTCGCTGGTCGAGTCGCTCGCCTCAGGGCTGAGCACGGCATGGATCTCGATGCCGTCGACCCAGTCCTCCAGGTCGGAGCGCTGTTCGCGCACGACGATCAGGCCGATCCGGGAACCGCTCAGCCGAGTTCGTCGTTGAGCGCGCTCGTCTCCTCGAAGCTCAGCAGTGGACCGAGCAACGCGATGCGAGGTCGATCCTCGACGCGGTCGACCACCGCGCTTCGCCCCGAAGGTCACGTACTCTCCCGGCACGATCTGCAACCTGCGCGGAGCATCCGGCGGAGCCGGGTCTCGTACTCCGCGCTGCGGCTGACCAGCAGGAATCGAGTCACGGGAGGATGTTCTCCCCGTTGCGACGCTCGAGCCGGATTGGTCTGCGTTCTCGGGCTCGAGAGTCAGCCAGATGCCGCCGTTACCGTCCTCCTGTTGTTCCGCGCCGTACGCCAGCTTCTCGACCTGCGGGGTCGTCGCGGCGAGGGTGACCATGAAGGCCGAACCTGGACTCGGCTGGTCCTCGGTCGAATCCGACGTGCTAAGAGTTGTTCCAGGCGTGACGCGGGTGACCAGCATCCGGTGGAACATGAACTGCGTCTCGGCCGTCTGAGTAGTTCGCCCCGATTCCGACGGTATTCGACGATGTAGCACGACCCCGACATAACTGCCGGCCGTCACCGCGCCGCCGACGACGCGTTCCACCGGGAGCGCAATCGTGATCTCCTGCATTCCTTCGGGTACCACCACCTCTCCCGCAGCGGTCGAGGTCCTGCGGATCGGAGAACCTCGCCTGCAGGAGCTGCTCGCCCGGGAGGAGCGCGGCATTCGAGACGAGCCCTTCGAGCGTCGTGAGATCGGTGACGATGTCAGGCTGGATAGCGAGCGCCGGCAATTCGTCGATCTCGATGAAGTCCGCGATGGCCTCGCCCGCCGTTCCCTCGGCACGTCTTCTTCACGACAACATAGACCTGCTGGAATTCGGCGCCTTCGGCAGCGCGTCGTCAGCTCCCTGTACGTAGAAGAACAACGCGGCCGCACCGGCGACCGCGAGGAGCACTGCGACGATCGCACCAATGATCCGAATCATCTTGGCGCCTTTCTGTAGGGAGTCGGGCCAAGGCAACCGAGATATGGAATGTCAACCGGTAGTCAGGGAAGTGTCAGTCGAACGATGGCCGCTCCCGTGCCGGGGCCCGACCAGTCCCGAGCGCGAAGGCGTCGCTCACGGAGACGTACTTCATGAAGTAGCCCTGAAGGCCGCGACAGGAGCCGGTGCAGTTCGGGGCACCGGGATCGGTGTAGGCATTCGCTCCGCTCGAGCTTGAAGCCAGTGACCTTGAATGCGGCGAACCGCTGGATATGGAACTCGACGTTCGCACCCCGGCACCGCTGAAGTCGTCATAGATGCGGGATGAAGAGTGTCGCCCATCAGCCAAGTAGGCCGCGAGGTACTCGTCACTGCAACCGGTGCCCGTTGTTGTTGCCGGTCTTGCTCGGACCCACGGTTCGCTGACGTCGATCTCGACCGAACAGTTCGTCGACGGCGAGCCAGCCGAATCCGCCGGGCGCGAAGCAGCCCGGACAGTTGCGCCGGGTATCGGTCTCGTACTCGACGAGGATCTTCGTCGGGTTGTCACGCCCTCCCTGAGGAGGGTGGTCAGCGAACTCGCAGTATCCGATCGCGAGTGCGAGCGTCGGGCCGCGCACGGGCACGCCCCACTCCGCCGCGCCGTCGGCGTACACGACCGTCGACTCGCCGATCCCCGGGAACAAGGACGCGAGGGGATGGCGAACCCCGATGTCCTCGGTGTTCGTCGACGACGGTCACGAGGTTGTCGCCGCGTTGACGGTGACCGACTCGATCGTCGGCAACGCCGTCATTCGCGTCGTTCCCGCCCGCGATGCCGACGGGGTCGCCGCGGTGCATGCCGCGCGCGGCTCTCGCTCTTTGCGCAGGCGATCGCGACCTCGAGCGCGGCCGCGTCGGCGCCGTTCTGCAGCTCGGCCTTCTCCGCGTAGAGCGCGCCGACATCGACCGCGATGCCGCCGAACCCGAGGAGCGGAATCAGAAGGAGCCCGAACAACACGGCACTTGCGCCGCGCTCCATGCGCAGCTCGCTGTATCAGCCGCCGCATGGCATCGCTCCCTTGCCGGTCAACGTCATGGAGCTCCGAACCAGCCGGTCAGGAGCGTAGTGTCTGGTAGGTGATCGTGACGGTCATCGTGGCGCCCGTGCGCGCACGCGGCTGGGGCTGAAGGAGACCTGACCGCTAGTGATCGAGGATTCAGCGCCGGAGCCGCCGCTATGGCAGCGCGGGCCGCATCTGCCTGATCGTTGCCGATCGCCATCACGCGCGCCGCAGAGCTGCGCGCGTTGGAGAGCGAGATCTGCTGGTTGTACACGCCGGCCGAACTCGATGATCCCGAACAGGATCAGCAAGCAGCGCCGGAATGATGAGCGCGAACTCGACCGCGGCCGCGCCCCGATCGCGACGATGTTCTCATCATCGATGCCCTCATTGACGTAGCGACGGCGATGCGACCCTCGGGAGGGTCGCATCGCGCGACCGTTGGTCTAGCGCGATCAGGGCGAGCTGGTGACGATCGGTCGAACATGCCGCTCAGCGCGCAGCCGAGAGCGCGTCAGCGCCGACGATGATCCGACGGCGATGAGGCCGATGATGAGCGCGTACTCGGCCGCGGTGCCCTCCTCTTCGGTGCGGAGGGAGTTGATGCGCGCACTGGCGCGCGAGTATGCCTTGAGCATTGCAGTGTCCTTCGGGTTCGAGGAGATGAAACGTGCCACCGGCGGGCACCGGCGGCTGATAGACGGTAACTGTGCGCATGCATGGAACGCCATGCCCCCGTTTGGGGGGATGTCAGCGTTTGCAGTGCATGCCGCATGCGGAAAGCCGCGGAAAACCGGGCAGAGGCGAGTTCATCGGTCCCCCGGTCTGGGGGTACGTCGCTGTACCCCGAAATCGCTTACGCGCCGACGACCAGCACCGCGATCAATGCCCCGGCGAGCATCGACGGACCGAACGGGATCGACCCGCGCAGCGTGACCCGGCGCAGCGCCAGCGCCACGAGCGCGATCACGCCGCCGACGATGAACGCCGCGAGCAGCCCGATGAGCCAGCGCTGAGGCCGAACCACCCCAGCAGCAGGCCGATGACGAGGGCGAGCTTCACGTCGCCCATGCCCATCGACGACGGGGAGATCAGCGCGAGCACGAAGTACACCGCGAACATCGCGGCGGAGCCGATCGCGGCCCACAGCAGCGCGATCCAGGCGCCCGACGCCCACGTCGCCGGCACGAGCAGCACCGCGACCGCGGCGAGCGTCGGGAAGATCACCGCGTTCGGCAGGCGCTTCTCGGCGAGGTCGACGAGGGTGAGCACCGTTGACGCGGCCGCGAAGACGAGCAGCGCCGGCAGGATCCACGTGAGCCCGAACCGCAGGGCGAGGGCGGCGAACGTCACCGCGGTGATCGCGGCGCCGGCGATGCGGACGGTGCGCAGCGGCATCCGCTCGCCCTTCGTCGACCGCTGCGTCCACGCGGCGAGCGGCCACCAGCCGAGGGCCGCCCCGACGACGAATGCGACCACGGCGGTGATCACGGTCTCGAGCGGCATGATGTGCAGCGTAGCGGCAGCCGCGGCATCCGCTCGTCACGTGTGCACACTGCATCGACACGACCGGCCGCGGCTGCCACAGTTGAGCCAAGGACGAAGAGGGGGCGCCATGGGCGACGAAGCGGATCGCACGTACGACGCGGTGACACGAGAGCTGCTGCTCGACGAGGACTACGACGTCGACTTCACGCCCGACGGCCTGCTCGTGCACGGCCGGCTGTTCGCGTTCCTCGACGAGGACGACCTGGTCGTCGAGTTGCCCGAGGCGCGCTCGGCCGACCTGCGCGAGCGCGGCGTCGCCGAGCCGTTCAGCGGCGTGCACGGCGGGCCGAGCCGCAACTGGGTGCGGGTCAGCCGACCGCGAGCTCTGGTCGGAGCTCGCCCGCGAGGCGCACACGTACGTGGGCGAGCCGCCGGTCGGGCGCCAGTCGTAGCGTCTCGATACGCTCAGCTGCGCACGCCACTCGACCGGCGCTGCCTAGCTCGCGACCTCGCCGCGCGAGATGTCGACCATCTCGTCGCGGGGCACGACCTTGATGCGCTTGCGACCCTCGGCCGAGCCGAGCGCCTGCTCGTGCTCGTCGAGGCGGTGCCAGCCGTCGAGGTCGGTCCACTCGATGCCGCGCGACTCGAGCATCTCGATCACCGACTCCTCCGACGGCGACTCGGGCCGCCACCAGTTGCCGAGGTCGTTGATGACGTGCTTGATGGTCTCCATCGCGTCGGACTTCGTGTGCCCGATGAGGCCGACCGGGCCGCGCTTGATCCAGCCGGTGGCGTAGACGCCGTACATCTGGCGGGCGTCGCCGGTCTCCTTGTCGTGGATGAGCACCTGGCCCTCGTGGTTCGGGATGACCCCGAACTTCTTGTCGAAGGGGATGCCGGGCAGCGGCGAGCCGAAGTAGCCGACGGCGCGGTACACGGCCTGCACGGGCAGCTCGCGGATCTCGCCGGTGCCGACCACGCCGCCCTCGCCGTCGGGCGCGGTGCGCTCCCAGCGGATGCCGCCGACGCGGCCGTTGCCGTCGCCGACGATCTCGAGCGGCTTCGCGAAGAAGTGCAGGTGCAGGCGACGCGAGGCCTGGCCGACCTCGCGCTGGCGCCACTGGTTCAGCACCTTGTCGATGACGAAGACCTGCTTGTTGCCCGAGACGGCCGCGCGGGCCGCGTCGTCGTAGTCGAAGTCCTCGTCGTAGAGGATCATGTCGACGTCGCGCAGCTCGCCGAGCTCGCGCAGTTCGAGCGGGGTGAACTTCACCGACGTGGGGCCGCGGCGGCCGAAGATGTGCACGTCGGTCACGGGCGAGGCGGCGAGGCCGGCCGCGACGTTCGCCGGGATCTCGGTGGGCATGAGGTCTTCGACGTGCTTGGCGAGCATGCGCGACACGTCGAGCGCGACGTTGCCGTTGCCGATGACGGCGACCTCGCTGAGCGTCGAGCGGCCAGGTGCGCGGGAAGTCGGGGTGGCCGTCGAACCAGGCGACGAACTCGGCGGCGCCGTACGACCCGTCGAGTTCGTGCCCGGGCACGTTCAGCGACGCATCCCGCACCGCGCCCGTCGCGAAGATCACGGCGTTGTAGTGCTTCTTCAGGTCCTCGAGGGTGATGTCCTCGCCGAAGCGCACGTTGCCGAAGATGCGGATGTCGCCACGGTCGAGCACCTCGCGCAGCGCGGTGATGATGCCCTTGATGCGCGGGTGGTCGGGCGCGACGCCGTAGCGCACGAGCCCGTACGGCGCGGGCAGGTGGTCGAAGAGGTCGATCGAGACGTCGAAGTTCCGCTCGGCCTTCAGCAGGATGTCGGCGGCGTAGATGCCCGCGGGGCCCGCCCCGACGATCGCGAGTCGCAGCTTGTTCTCGTCACGTGCCTGGGTCTCTCCATCAGCTCTGTCGCTCGACGATCGTCTCGGCGAATCGCGTGAGCGCCTTCTTCACACTCCCCTGGGGCAGCGGCGCGAGCGCCGTCACGGCGTCGCGCGCCCACCGGTGGGCCTCAGCGAGCGTAGCGCGCGTGGCCTCGTGCGTGCGGAGTTCGGCGACGATCGCGTCGACGGTCGCCTTCGACGGCACGATGCGCGACGCGAGGGTGTTCGTGTCGTGCGGGTCGAACCCGTCGACGGGATTCGCGATGACGATCACGTCGCGCTCGATGCGGTCGAGCAGGTCGGCGGATGCCGCATCCGTCTTCGCGAGCTCGGCGAGACGCAGCAGCGGCAGCGTGACGACCCCTGCGCGCAGGTCGGTGCCGGGCACCTTGCCGGTCTCCTCGGGCTGCGGCGACAGGTCGATGACGTCGTCGATGAGCTGGAACGCCACGCCGATCTTCTCGCCGAACTCGACGATGGGCTTCTCGAACGCGGGGTCGGCGCCCGAGAACACGATGCCCGACTGCGCGGCGGCGGCGATCAGCGAGCCGGTCTTGTCGGCGAGCACCTGGATGTAGTGCGCGATCGGATCCTCGCCGTTGGTCGGACCGACCGTCTCGTGCAGCTGGCCGAGCACGAGCCGCTCGAACGTGTCGGCCTGCATGCGGATGGCCCGCTCGCCGAGCCTCGCCATGAGCTGGCTGGCGCGGGCGAAGAGCAGGTCGCCGGTGAGGATCGCGACCGAGTTGCCCCACACGGTCTGCGCGCTCGGCACGCCGCGGCGGCGCTCGGAGTCGTCCATGACGTCGTCGTGGTAGAGCGAGCCGAGGTGGGTGATCTCGATCGCCTCGGCGGCCATGACCACGTCGTCGTTGACGCCCGCGCCGAGCTGCGCGGTGAGCAGCGTGAGCATGGGGCGCACGCGCTTGCCGCCCGCTTCGAGCAGGTAGCGCGTCGAGACATCCGCGATCGAGTCGGCGAAGCTGACCTCGCGCAGGAGGCCGGCCTCGACGCGCTCGATGCCGTCGTCGATCGCCTTCGCCATCGCCCGGTCGGCGGATGACGCGAAGACGCGCTCGCTCAGGCCGAGGTTGGCAGCGAGCGCTGAGCCGCGTCGGGCGACCGGATGGCTCGGATTCACGTTCCCCAGCCTACCGGTGCGCTTCGCGGTGTGGAGCGCCGTGCTCCGGTCGACGGCGAGCGGCGGGCGGCTTGAGCTCGCCGCGCTGGCGCGACGTCGCTACTCGAGCGCGAGCGGCTTGCGGGCGCGGTGCAGCGCGACGACGCCCATCGTGAGGTTGCGCCACGCCACGTCGACCCAGCCCGCCTCGCGGATCCACCCGGCGAGCGTGGGCTGGTCGGGCCACGCGTTGATCGACTCGTTGAGGTACTCGTAGGCGGTGTCGTTCGAGCTCGAGAGCCGCACGAGCGGCGGCATCACGTAGCGCTGGTAGGCGTGGTACCCGGTGCGCACGAAGGCCACGGGCGGGTGCGAGAACTCGCAGATCACGAGGCGTCCGCCGGGCTTGGCGACGCGGAAGAACTCGGCGAGCGCCAGCTTCGGCTCGTTCACGTTGCGCAGGCCGAACGAGATGGTGACGGCGTCGAACTCGTCGTCGCCGAACGGCAGCTTCGTGGCATCCGCCTCGACGAAGACGAGGTTCGGCACGCTCGCCTGGCGACGCCGGCCGACCTCGATCATGCCGGGCGAGAAGTCGGCGGCGACGACGGATGCCCCGGACTTCGCGAGGCTCGCACTCGACGTGCCGGTGCCCGCCGCGACGTCGAGGATGCGCTCCCCCGGCTTCGGCGCGACGGCGCGGGTCGTCGCGACCCGCCAGAGCGGCGCGTTGCCGACCGAGAGCACGTTGTTGGTGCGGTCGTAGCGGGCGGCGACCCGGTCGAACATCGCCGACACCTGGCTCGGATCCTTGCCGAGGTCTGCGCGCGTCATGCTCCGAGTCTACGGCGCGGCATCCGGCCGGATCCGGTCGTCTGTGAGCCCGCTGCACGTCGTGTCTCATGCATCGGAATGCATCCGGATGCCGCGCGCGTTCGCGCATCACGGTAGACATCGATGCGGGCGCGTGCTCGCGAGGAGGAGATCCATGAAGGCCATCTGGAACGGTGCGGTGCTCGCGGAGTCCGACGACACGGTCGTCGTCGAGGGCAACCACTACTTCCCGCGCGAGTCGATCGACCAGCGGCACTTCGCCCCGAGCGACAACCGCAGCGTCTGCCACTGGAAGGGCACCGCGAACTACTTCCACGTCGAGGTCGACGGCCAGCGCAACCCGAACGCCGCCTGGTACTACGACACGCCCTCCGCGCAGGCCGCGGAGATCCCCGACCACGTCGCCTTCTGGCACGGCGTCGAGGTCGTCGCCGCGTAGGCGCGCCTCGCCGCGCGACGTAGGCTGGTGCGGTGACCCAGACGGATGCCCCGGCGCCGCGCTAGTCGCCGTCACGCGGCTCGTCGTGCGCACCGAGCCCGTCGACGAGCTCGCGCCGCTGATCCCACGCGCCGACCCGCGGCATCCGCTGCTCTGGATGCGGCGCGGCGAGGGCATCGTCGGCCTCGGCGAGACGCTGCGCATCGAGACCAGCGGGGCGAGCCGCATCGAAGACGCCGCCGCCGCGTGGACGCTCGCTCGCCGCGCCGCCGACGTCGACGACCGCGTCGGGCTGCCCGGCACCGGACTCGTCGCCTTCGGCGCCTTCGCCTTCGCCGACGACTCCGCCTCGACGAGCGTGCTCGTCGTGCCCTAGCTCGTGCTCGGGCGGCGCGACGGGCGCGCCTGGGTCACGCGGATCGCGCTCGCCACGGTCGACGACGACGCCGATGCAGCGGATGCCGCGGCATCCGTCGCCCTCGAGATCCCCGAGCCGACGCCGAAGCGCCGCGTGCCCCGCGTGGCGTTCTAGCCGGGCGCCGTGCCGCCGAGCAGTACGAGGCGAAGGTCGCCGAGGCCGTGCGCCGCATCGACGGCGGCGAGCTCGAGAAGGTCGTGCTCGCGCGGCAGCTCGTCGGCGAGCTGCACGAGGAGGACGGCCTGCGCGCCGTCATCAACCGCCTCGCCGAGGACTACCCCGACACCTGGGTGTTCGCCGTCGACGGGCTCATCGGCGCGAGCCCCGAGACGCTCGTGCGCGTCGACCACGGCACCGTGTCGGCGCGCGTGCTCGCGGGCACGACCGCGCGGGGCGCCGGCGAGGCATCCGATCGCGAGCGCGCCGCCGCCCTCGTCGACGTCGCACAAGGACCTCGCCGAGCACGCCCTCGCCGTGGCGAGCGCCGTGCAGCGCCTCGGCGCCGCACACCGCCCGGCTCGACGCGAGCCCCGAGCCGTTCACGCTGCAGCTGCCGAACCTGTGGCACCTCGCGACCGACCTCAAGGGCACGCTCGGCGACGGGTCGAGCTCGCTCGACCTCGTGCAGGCGGTGCACCCGACGGCCGCGGTCGCCGGCACGCCCCGCCGGATCGCGCCTGCGGGTGCTCGCCGAGCTCGAGGGCTTCGACCGGGGCCGCTACGCGGGCCCCGTCGGCTGGATCGACGGCGACGGCGACGGCGAATGGGCGATCGCGCTGCGCTGCGCGCAGGTCGAGCCCGACGGCGCGGTCGCGGCATATGCCGGTTGCGGCATAGTGCACGACTCGGAGCCCACCGACGAGCTCGCCGAGACGCTCATGAAGTTCCGCCCGATCGTCGAGGCCTTCGGCGGCTAGCGGACCCGGTGGTCGAGTAGGCGCGCCAGCGCCGTATCGAGCCCGGTGACGCGGTCTCGATACGCCGCTTCGTCGCTGACCGACCGACCGCGGGCGTCAGCTCGCGAGCAGCCGCGCCTTCTCGGCCTCGACGTCGTAGTCGGGCTTCGGCCACTCCAGCTTCAGGTCCTGCAGCGCCTCGATGAGCAGGTGCTGCACCGCGAGCCGCGCGTACCACTTGCGGTCGGCCGGCACCACGTACCACGGCGCGATGGGCGTCGAGGTGCGATCGAAGGCGATCTGGTACGCCTCCTGGTACTTGGGGCCCAGCATGCGCTCGTCGACATCGCTCGGGTTGTACTTCCACTGCTTCTCGGGCCGCTCGAGGCGGTCGAGCAGGCGGGTCTTCTGCTCCTCGGGTGAGATGTGCAGCATCACCTTGATGATCGTGGTGCCCTCGTCGACGAGCTCGGCCTCGAACTCGTTGATCGCGCCGTACCGCCGCTCGATCTCCTCGGGCGGCGCGAGCTCACGCACCCGTGCGATGAGCACGTCCTCGTAGTGCGACCGGTCGAAGACGCCGATCTTGCCCTCCTCGGGCACCTCCTTGCGCACGCGCCAGAGGAAGTCGTGCGCGAGTTCCTCGTCGGTGGGCTTCTTGAACGCGGCGAGCTGCACGCCCTGCGGGTCCACGGTTCCGATGACGTGCTTCAGGATGCCGCCCTTGCCGGCCGTGTCCATGGCCTGCAGCACGAGCAGGATGCGCCGCCCGTCGGCGCCCGCCTGGTGGTGGGCGAACAGCCGCTCCTGCAGGTCGGCCAGCACGACGGCGCCCTCCTTCAGTGCGGCCCGCCCGGCGGCCTTGTTGCCGTCGAATCCGGGATGCGCGTCGGTCGGCGACCCGACCAGCTTGAACCCGGACTCCACCCGGAGGAGCCTGCTCGGGTCCTCGATCCAGTACGACTCCGTGCTCATGCCACGCTCCTCATGTGCGACGCCACGTCGCGTTGGCCTCCATCCTGTCGAGCGAGCGGATGCCTCGGCAAGGCCTCGACGCGGACGCGACTTCCGTGCATGCGGCGTCAGCGCGGCAGCGGCACCTCGAGGAGCGCGGGCCGTCGACGCGGCGCGGTGAGGGCCTCGTCGAGCTCGCCGCGGGTCGTCGCCCGCGCGTAGCTCCCAGCCGTAGGCCGCGGCGAGCGCCGCCAGGTCGACCTGCTGCGGAGTGAACTGCACGCGGTCGAAGGCGTCGGGCGGCGCGGACGCCCGCGACCTCGAGCGCGTCGAAGATCGTGCCGCCGCCGTCGTTGCCGACGATGAGCTGCAGGCGCGGACGCGCCTCGCCGGCGCCGATGAGCAGCGAGCCGACATCGTGCAGCAGGGTGAGGTCGCCGATGAGCGCGCGGGTCACTCCCCCGGCGTCGCCGGCCGACTGGCTCGCGATCGCGATGCCGAGCGCGGTCGCGACGGTGCCGTCGATGCCCGCGAGGCCGCGGTTGGCGTGCACGGGGATGCGCCGCCCGGGCACGGCGCGGTCGGCGTCGCGGATGAGCCGCGACGCCCCGAACACGAGCCGGTCGTGCGGCCACGTCGCCGCCCACACCGCGTCGACGAGCATGCGCCGCGTGATCGGCGCCCGCACGGCGGCGAGCTGCGCCTTCATGTACTCGCGCTGCGCCGCGAAGTCCGACACGTGCCCGGTCTCGTCGACGCCGCTGGCGAGCGGCTGCCGCTCGGGCAGCCCCGCGTCGACGAGCGTGCGGCTCGCGTGCACCCAGCGGCCCGTCCACGCGCGCTCGTCGGCGGTCTGCGGATCGTGCGCGGCACGCTGCACCGCGCGCTCGAACCGGTCGCACGCGCCGGCCGGGGTTGAACCACTCGATGCCCGACGGCGCCACGACGATGGTCTCGACGCCGTCGCGCTGCACGAGCGCCGGAACCTCGCGCGACGAGCGTCGGATGCCCGAACACGACCGCCCGCTGCACCTGGTCGCCGAAGCCCGGGCTCGCGCAGCAGCTCGCGGTAGGCGACGACGAGGTTCGGACCGAAGTGCGCGCCGCTCGTGACCTCGGCGAAGAGCGGCCAGCCGCCGTTGCGCGCGAACTCCTCGGCCTCGGGCCGGCGCCCGCGCCCGGCGACGACGACCGTGCGCGGGCCCGGCTCGACGAGCGCGCCGTGCGCCTCCGCGGTCGAGTAGGTCGCGAAGCGGCCGATCGGACCAGCGGCGGCGGGTCTCGATCGCGTCCTCCTCCGTCGGGCGCTACTCGACCGCGGCGGCGCGTCGCGAACGCCAGCGAGCGGACGGCGACGACAGCGGCTCGCGCAGCTGCAGGTTCACGTGCACCGGCCCCGGCCCGGGATGCGCGACGAACGCGCCCGTGCCGTCGCGACCGAGCGCCGCGGCCACGGCCTCGCGGGCGAGGCGGGCAGCGGCATCCGATTCGCCGGCGGCACCCTCGGGCGCCGCGACGTCGCGTTCGAGCCGCACCGCGCCCGCGAAGATGCCGGGCTGCATGGTCGTCTGGTTCGAGCGGATGCCGCGCAGCTCGGCCGGCCGGTCGGCCGTGAGACGATGAGCGGCACGCCCGAGTGGTGCGCCTCGAGCACGGCGGGGTGCAGGTTCGCGACGGCGGTGCCCGACGTCGTCACGACCATCGACGGATGCCCCGACTCGACCGCGAGGCCCAGCGCCAGGAACGCCGCACCGCGCTCGTCGATGCGCACGTGCAGGCGCATCGCGTCCGGCGCGCTCGAACTCGGCCGCGGCGAGCGCGAGCGCCTGCGAGCGCGACCCGGGCGCGACGACGACGTCGCGCACGCCCGCGCGCACGAACTCGCTCGAGCAGCGCCATCGCGGCATCGCGGTCGCGGGGCTCCGCCGGGACGGATCCGACGGGGCGCCGGTTCAGCCATTCGGTCGCCCGGACGGGCCCGCCTCACCCGGCGCGTCGGGCCGGGCGTCGCGGGCGGGCTCGCGCGGCACGCCGGTGTCGAAGCCGTCGCCGGCGCGCCGTGCCCGGACCGGCTTCGACCCGGCGTCTGCCCGCGGCTCTCGGGGCGCCGGAGCTGCGCCGGTGCCCGGCCGGGTGCGTCGTCGGCTTGCGGGGCTCGGCTCGGTGTCGAGCTCGGCGAGCTCCTGCTCGAGGCGGCGGATGCGCTCGTCCTGCTCGGCGTCGTTGCGCAGGCGGCGCGAGGAACTCGGTGTCGTCGTCGGGGGCGACGCGTCCGCCGCGCGACCGCCCGACACGGGTGGCCGACGTCCGCGGCCGATGACGAACCACAGCAGCGCGCCGATGATGGGCACGAAGATGATCACGACGATCCACCAGCCGCGGCGCGAGGCCACGGATGCGCGAGCGATCGAAGAACGCGCAGTCGGCGACGGCGTAGATCGTGAAGATCACGGCGGCGACGCCGAGTCCGAAGAGCAGCCGGGCCATGCTCACAGTGCTAGGCGCGTCCGGACCGCGACTGCGGCTGTGAGCCCGCGCACAGCAGGCCGCGACCTACGACTGTCAAGGTGAAATCCGTGCCCGTCTGGATCTGGTACACCGCGCTGCGCATCCTGCTGTTCGCCGTGCCGCTCGCCGTGCTGCTCGCTCGTCGGTGTCAACCCGTGGATCTCGCCGCTCGTCGCCGCCCTGTTCGGCCTCAGCGCGTCGCTGCATCTTCCTGCGCCGCCCGCGCGAGTCGATCGTCGAACGACCTCTACGCCGCCCGCCACCGCGAGACGCCGGTCGTGCGCGACGACGACGAGGCAGAGGACGCGGCCGATCGACGCGAACGGGCACGAGCGCCGCGACGACGCCGAGGCGTGAGCCGCGGCATCCGTCGGTCGATCTGCCCGAGCGCGACGTCGCCTAGAGCGCGAACGCCAGCCCCAGCCCGATGCCGTAGACGAGCGCGGTGAAGCTCGCGAGCTGCAGCGCGAGCAGCAGCTCGCGCGGGGTCTTCGCCGTAGCACGATGAGGCATCGCCGGCAGCGCCGCGCAGCAGCGCCGAGCAGCACGAGCCACGCCGCGGGTAGAGCAGCGCGAAGAACACGACGATGCGCGAACGGCACGAGCATGAACACCACGAACAGGATGCGTCCCGCGAGCGGGCCGACGAGCACCGCGAGGGTGCGCTTGCCCGCGACCTTGTCCTGCGCGACGTCGCGCAGGTTGTTGGCCATCAGCACCGCGCACGCGATCAGGCCCGCGCCGACGCCGCCGAGCCACGCCTCGAGGTTCACGGTGAGCGCCTGCACGTAGGCCGAGCCGGCGGTCGCGACGAGCCCGAAGAAGACGAACACGAACAGCTCGCCCAGGCCGTAGTAGCCGTAGGGGTGCTTGCCGCCGGTGTAGAACCAGGCGGCGACGATCGCGACGGCGCCGACGGCGAGCAGCCACCACTGCCGGGTCACGACCACGAGCGCGAGTCCGGCGAGCGCGGCGAGCGCGAAGAAGCTGAGCGAGACGGCGAGCACGTGCTTCGGCTTCGCGGCGCCCGAGCCGGTGAGGCGCGCCGGGCCGACGCGGTGGTCGTCGGTGCCGCGCACGCCGTCGGAGTAGTCGTTGGCGTAGTTCACGCCGATCTGCAGCGCGAGCGCGACGACGAGCGCGAGCAGCGCGCGAGCCGGATGCCACGGGCCGTCGGCGATGGCCACGACGCCCGCTCCCGTGCCGAGCGCGACCGGGGCGATCGCCAGCGGCAGGGTGCGCAGCCGCGCGCCGGCCACCCAGTCGGCGGCGGTCGCGGGCTCCGCGGCGCGCGGTCGGCGCGGACGCGCGCCTGGCGGGGTTGCCGGAGCGGCCGCGCGTGCCGCGGTGCCGGACGTCGTCGGGGTTCATGCGCTGGGGTTTCGGGCGTGCCCACGAGACCATCCTACGACGCGCCTGCCCGTGCCATGGCGGACCCGGCGCGCGTCGATGCGGACGAGTCGGCGCGGCGTCACCGGCGATGCACGCCGGCCACGGGCGAGTCCGACGGAACGACGGAGTGCGTAGACCACGGTCCACCCGCAGAAGATCAGGTAGCCTCCCGCGCTCGGCCAACCTCATGGCGAACCGAGGCCAGCCAAGTCGTACAGATGCTCGCACGCAGTCGATGCACGGATCGACACCTGGATCACCGCCGAGCAGCTCCGCCCCGGACGCCGTAGCCGCTAACCTCAGCGCTCTCGAGGTCGACGTGCTACGCCCCCGCATCGACCCGCCGCGCATGCTGATGCTCCAGGCTGATCTACACCGAAGATCAGGCTGCCGACGATCTCGCGGCTCGTCGCTCCCGGCGCCCCGCGACGCTGGTCTGTTCGATCGCCTACTGCCGGCAGACGACCTCTACTCCCTCCGTTCTCGACCACGGCTTCGGATGCGGCCGCAACGTCCGCATCTCCCTCCTCCTCCCGGTGCTCGATGAGCGGCGACGGGCGGCCGTCGCGGCGACCTGATCCCGCGACGCCCGCCCGCCGCCGCGTACGAGCCCCGCCGCGAGGCGCGCCGCGCGGTCGGGCTTGCCCGAGGCGAGCAGCGGCAGCCGGTCGACGAGCACGAGCCGCACGGGCCGGGCGGCGGGCGCGAGGCCCGCGGCATCCGTCGCCGCGGCGAGCGTCGCGAGGGCGCGGATGCCTCGTCGCTCCGTGCGCGCCGCGACGCGACCGCCGCGCGCTCGCCCCACTCGGGGTCGGGCACCGCGACGACGACCGCCTCGGCGAAGCCCGGCACCGCGCGCACCGCGCGCTCGACCTCGCCGAGCGACGACCTTCACGCCGCCCGAGATGATCACGTCGTCGGCACGGCCGCGCGACGCGCAGCGGTGCCGTCGTGCGTGAGCTCGCCGAGATCGCCCGTGCGGTACCAGCGCGTGCCGTCGGCGTCGGTCGCGAACGCCGCCGCGGTGCGCTCGGGGTCGCCGAGGTAGCCGTCGGCGAGCATCGGCCCCGTCAGCTCGATGCCGTCGTCGACGATGCGCACCGCGTCGCCGTCGATCGGCATGCCGTCGTAGACGCATCCGCCCGCCGTCTCGCTCGATCCGTAGGTGCGCACGATGCGCACGCCGAGCGGTCGGCGCGCCGCGATCAGCGGCGGGCGACGCGGCCTGCCCGCCGACGAGCACCGCGTCGAACGCGTGCAGCGCGCGGCCGCGATGAACGGTCGCGCTCGGCGGCCTCGACGAGCCGGGCGAGCTGCACGGGCACGAGCGACGTGTACCGCGGCATGCGCGGTCGAGGCGAGCGGATGCCGCGGCGAACGCCACCGGGTCGAAGCGCTCGCCCTCGAGCACCACGGGCTCGGTGCCCGCGACGATCGACCGCACGAGCACCTGGGCGCCCGCGATGTAGTGCGCGGGCAGCGCGAGCAGCCACTGCCCGGGACCGCCGAGTGCGTCGTGGGTCGCGTCGGCGCTCGCGAGCAGCGCGTCGGCCGAGAGCAGCGACGCGCTTCGGGGCGTCCGTCGAGCCGCTCGTCTCGACCACGAGCGCGATGCGATCGTCGACGACCCAGGCGGGCTCCCCCGCCGGCCGCGCGGCGCTCCGCGTCCGCCGACCGGCCAGACGGCCGGCCCGCCCTCGAGCGCCGCCTCGCAGCGCCCGCGTGACGCCCGGGACATCCGCCGCCGACACCTGCATGAGCGGTTTCATCGGCGGCCTCGTTCGTGCAGGCTCAGAAGTGCCACGGGTAGGGGCCCCAGTCGGGGTCGCGCTTCTCGAGGAAGGCGTCGCGGCCCTCGACGGCCTCGTCGGTGCCGTAGGCGAGGCGCGTGGCCTCGCCCGCGAACACCTGCTGGCCGACCATGCCGTCGTCGACCGCGTTGAACGCGAACTTCAGCATGCGGATCGCCGTCGGCGACTTCGTGAGGATCGTGCGGGCCATCGCGATCGCCTCGCGCTCGAGGTCGGCGTGCGGCACCACCCGGTTCACGGCGCCCATCTCGTAGGCGCGCTCGGCCGCAGTACTCCTCGGCGAGGAAGAACACCTCGCGGGCGAACTTCTGCCCGATCTGGCGGGCGAAGTACGCCGACCCGTAGCCGGCGTCGAAGCTGCCGACGTCGGCGTCCGTCTGCTTGAAGCGGCCGTGCTCGCGGCTCGCGATGGTGAGGTCGCACACGACGTGCAGCGAGTGCCCGCCGCCCGCGGCCCAGCCGGGCACGACCGCGATGACGACCTTCGGCATGAAGCGGATGAGCCGCTGCACCTCGAGGATGTGCAGGCGCCCGACCGCGGCGTGGCCGCCGTGCGGCGCCGGTCCCGCCCGTCGACGAGCCCGGTCTCGGCGTCGGAGTACTTGTAGCCGTCGCGGCCGCGGATGCGCTGGTCGCCGCCCGAGCAGAACGCCCAGCCGCCGTCCTTCTGCTCGGGCCGTTGCCCGTGAGCAGCACGACGCCGATGCGCGGATTCGTGCGCGCGTCCTCGAGGGCGCGGTAGAGCTCGTCGACCGTGTGCGGGCGGAACGCGTTGCGCACCTCGGGCCGGTCGAACGCGATGCGCGCGATGCGTCCGTCGAGCGAGTGGTGGTAGGTGATGTCGGTGAACCCGCACCGGAGCGCTGCCCGGCGACGCCGGATGCCGCATCCGTCCACTCGCTCGCATCGAACAGTTCGGACACCTCGGCGCCATGCCTCAGCCTATTCCCGCGGGCATCGGCACGACGTGGCGCCCGGTCGCGGTGCCTAGTCGGCGACACCTCGGGCGCCGGCGCGCCGCCCGTGAAGAACGCCACACGCCCGCGTACACGATCGAGCCGACCCAGATCGCGCCCCACGTGAGCGGGATCAGCGCCGCGACGGCGAGCACGAGCCCGATCACCGCGATGAGCACGTTGCGACCGGCCGAGTCGGGGCGCACCTCGGTGGCCTCCACGCCCAGCGTGTCGAATTCGTCGGACATGTGCACCCCCAAGTCGGCCCACCATAACAGACGGGTGTCCGCGGCCACCCAGCATCCGATCGCGCATCGCGTGCGTCTCAGGCTGAGCCGGATGCGGGCCGCACGGCGTCGATCGGCGCGCTCATCCCGAATTCCGGATGCCGCGCGCCGGTCGGTGCCACGATGGGAGGGTGACCGACGACGCCGCGCCCCTGCCCTCCCTCGACGAGCTGCTCGCCACGGCGCGGGTGGTCGCCCTCCCGCTCGTGACCCGGTTCCGCGGCATCGACGTGCGCGAGGCGATGCTCTTCGAGGGACCCGAGGGGTGGACGGAGTTCTCGCCGTTCGCCGAGTACGACGACGACGAGGCATCCGCCTGGCTCGCCGCGGCGATCGACTTCGGCTGGAACGCGCCGCCGCCGGCGCTGCGCGACCGCATCCCCGTGAACGCGACCATGCCGGCCGTCGACCCCGACAGCGTGCGCGCCGTGCTCGCCCTATTCCCCGGATGCCGTACGGCGAAGGTCAAGGTCGCGAGCAGCGACCAGACCCTGGCGCGCGGATGTCGCGCGCGTGCGCGCCGTGCGCGAGGCGCTCGGCCCCGAGGGCCGCATCCGCATCGACGCGAACGGCGGCTGGAACGTCGACGAGGCCGAGCACGCCATCCACGCGCTCGCGCCGTTCGACCTCGAGTACGTCGAGCAGCCGTGCGCGACGATCGACCAGCTCGCCGAGATCAGCCTCCGCACGAAGTACATGGGCATCCCGATCGCGGCCGACGAGAGCGTGCGCCGGGCGGATGACCCGCTCGCGGTGGCCGAGTCCGGCGCCGCCGACATCCTCGTGGTCAAGGCGCAGCCGCTCGGCGGCATCCGCCGGGCGCTCCGCATCATCGCGCGACGCGGGCCTGCCCGTGGTGGTCTCGAGCGCGCTCGACACGAGCGTCGGCCTCGCGATGGGCGCGCACCTCGCGGCATCCGTGCCCGAGCTCGAGTACGACTGCGGGCTCGGCACCGCCTCGCTGCTGGCGGCGGATGTCACGCGCGACCCGCTCATGCCCGATGGACGGGTCGATCGAGGTGCGCCGGGTGCAGCCCGACCCCGAGCTGCTCGACCGCTACGCCGCCGACGCCGAGCGCACGGACTGGTGGATCGAGCGCCTCGGGCGCGTGCACGCGGTGCTCGAGCGGCCGCCGCCGCGTGACGTGGCGCGCAGCGCCGGCCCGCCCGCCTCGACAGCCGCCCAGCCGCCAGCGCGTGCGCCGATCCAGTCATGCGGGCCGGCTCGAACCGCGCACGCCGCACTCACGAGAATCGCGCTCGCAGCGAGTGTGAGCGCGACGAGGCGCCGCGTCCTGTTCGACCGCGACGCCCCTCGACCGGCACCGCCTACCAGAGCACGATCACCATCGGCACCGACTGCGAGTCGGCGTACCCCTCCCCGCCGTCGAACGTCGTGCGGATCAGCCGTGCACGCCCGCCGCCGAGCTTCGGCAGCTTCACGTCGAAGCGCCCGCGGCGCCGGCGGCGACCTGCGCCGTGGCGATGCACGGTGCCGCCCTCGAGCACGGTGATCGTGCCGACCGCGTCGCTGCCGTCGCCCGCGACGACCGTGCCGACGACCTTCACGGCCGACCCCGCCTTCGCGAGGACCTTGCTCGGCGCGGCGTCACCGTCGTGTCGCCACCGCGGGCTCGCCTGCTCGTCGACCAGCACCGCCACCGAGCGGGCCGGCACGGTGACCGGCCCGGTCGCGGCATCCCACGCCGTCGTCTTCACGACCGCGTCGGCGCCGTTCGCCTGCGCGTCGGCGAGCGCGAACTCGCGGCCGGCGAGCCCGTCGACCTGCTCGGTCACCGCCTCGGGCGACGCGTTGAACACCACCAGCGCACCGTCGAGCTCGGGGTCGACGTCGTCGCCCACGAGGTCGTCGATCAGCATCGTGATGAGGCCCGGCGTGGCATCCGGCCCGCTGTTCGGGAACGACACCTTCTCGTCGATCAGCTCGGCCGAACCCAGCTGCAGCAGGTCGACCTCGTCGCGCACGCGCAGCAGGTCGAGGGCGGATGCCTCGGCCGCGGCGATGTCGGCGGCGCCCGGCTTGAGCGCGGGGTCCGCGAGCAGCGGCGTCATGATCGACCACTTCGTCGCCGTTGTCGGCCTCGTTCGGCAGGCCCGACCCGAAGGTCGACTCCTGGCCGGTCCAGTCGATGCGGTTGAACCAGTCGCCCGAGTTGTAGCTGTTGCGGTCGAGCGACTTCGAGCGCAGCAGCTCGGTGCCGGCGTGCCAGAACGAGGGCGACTGCGACAGCGTCACCGTCGCGAGCGACAGCGTGTTCATGCGCACGCGGTCGGCCATCGACGTGTCGGTCGGCAGCTTGAACACCGAGAGGTCGTAGAGCGTCTCGTTGTCGTGCGCGTCGACGTAGTTGATGACCTCGTCGGGCTGGTCGGCGTAGCCGGCGGGCGAGCCGTTGTAGTCGAACTCGCTCGCCGCGCTTCACGCACGCCGTCGGATCCCGTGAACTCGAAGTCGCGCAGGTTGCCCGCGAGGCCGAGCTTGACCAGGTCGGTCTGCTGCCCGAGCGTGCGGTCGGCGCGGGTCGATCGGGCGACCCGTTCGGGTCGGTGCCGAGCCCGGTGCCGAAGCCCTGGTCGAACGTCGATTCGCCGTCGACGGGGCTGCCGCCGTGCACGCCGTCGCGCAGCCGGTCGTTGAACGACGCCGATGCCGGTGCCGCCGAGCTGGCCCTGGGTGGCCTGCTCGAAGAGCGCGTTGTTCGCGACCTCGCCGAAGTTCCAGCCCTCGCCGTACAGGTACACGGCCTTCCCGTCGACGCCGTCGTCCTCGAGCGTGAGCTCGTCGAGCGCGGCTCGCACCGCCAGCATGTTCTGCTTCGAGTGGTGGCCCATGAGGTCGAACCGGAAGCCGTCGACCTTGTACTCCTTGGCCCACAGCACCACGGAGTCGACCATGAGCTTCTCGGCGACCTCGTGCTCCGTCGCGACGTTCTGGCAGCACGTCGAGGTCTCGACGTTGCCCACCGTGTTCAGGCGCTGGTAGTAGCCGGGCACGATCCGGTCGAGCACCGACTTCTCACCCTGGCCGGATGCCGCGGTGTGGTTGTACACCTCGTCGAGCACGACCTGCAGGCCCATGCCGTGCAGCGCGCCGACCATCTCCCGGAACTCCGCGACGCGGGCGCCGCCGTTCGGGTCCACCGCGTAGGAGCCCTCGGGCGCCTGGAAGTGGAACGGGTCGTAGCCCCAGTTGAAGCCGTCGAGGTCGCGGATGCCGTTGATGCACGCCTGCTGCTCAGCGGACGCGGGCCCGAACGACGCGAGGTCGCACGCGGGCACCGCCTGCTCGTCGCGGCGCTCCTCGATCGTGGCGATGTCGAACGTCGGCAGCAGGTGCACCGTGTTGATGCCCGCATCCGCGAGCTGCGCGCAGCTGGTCGGTGCCCGCCGAGTCGCGCGTGAACGCACGGTACGTGCCGCGCTCCGCCTCGGGCACCGTCTCGTCGGTGATCGAGAAGTCGCGCACGTGCAGCTCGTAGATCGCTCGGTCGACGGGCCGCTCCACCACGGGCGCGGGCGTCTCGGCCCACTGCTCGGGCTGCAGCGACTCGTCGTCGAGGTTCACGACCACCGAGCGGGCCGAATTCGTCGTGAGGGCCACCGAGTAGGGGTCGGTGACCGAGTTGACCTCGATCTTCCCCGTCGTCGGTGCGTAGACCTCGACCGACCAGCGGTACTCGTCGCCGACCGAGGGGCCGTCGACGCTCCACGTGCCGTCGGCCGCGTCGAACGCGGCGGGGATGACCGCCGGGTCGCCGGTCGCGCCGGAGTCCCAGAGCTCGAGCGACACCGACTGCGCAGTCGGCGCCCAGAGGCGCACCGTCGAGTCCAGGCCGGTCACGGTCGCGCCGAGCGGCGTCGATGCGAGCGCGTCGGCGTAGAGGTCGTCGAGCACGCCGGGCAGCTGCACGCCGGTGAAGCCGGTGAGCTCGCCGTCGAGGCGCTGCGCGACCCGGAGCTGCTCGGTGAGCAGTGACGCCACCTCGGCACGCTCGAGCCCGACGGGCCGCAGGACCGCGTAGTCCGCGAGCTGCGGGAACTTCGCCTGCTGCTCGTCGGTGAGGCCGGCCGGATCGAACTGGAGCTCGACCGGCTCGTCGCCGCCGACCACCTCGCCGTCGGCGACGGCCAGGGTCGCCTCGGGCGAGTGCTCGAGCGTGTAGGTCGAGTCCGGTCGGATCGCCCGCGCCGACGAAGGTCTTCGGCACGACCAGCGTGCCCTCGCCCACCCAGTGCGCCCGCGACTCGCCCGTGCCCGCGAGCGGCGGGTCGCTCACGATGATCTCGAGCACGTGCGTCGCGAGCGTGTAGCGGAACTCGACGAGCTTGCCCTCGGCCGCCGTGAACGTGTAGTTCGCACCGCCGGGCGCGCCGCCCACGCCGTAGTTCTCGTCCCAGCGACGGTTGTGCGCGACCTTCACCTCGTACGACCCGGCATCGAGCCCGTCGGTCGCGAAGGTGTACACGCCGTCCTTGTCGCCGTCCTGCATGAGCGACGCGAGGCAGTCGGGCTGCCAGTCGCCGGAGCATCCGATCTGCGACTGGAAGTTGCCGGGCAGGGTCACGACGGGGCCCTCGGCGGTCGAGGACACCACCTTGGTCTCGGGGTTCCAGAAGAACGTGATCGGCTTCGCGCCGTCGGTCGAGTAGGCGACGTTGCCGCCGTTCGGCTCGCCGTTCGCGCCGTAGTTCACGTCCCAGCTGCCGTTGAGCGCGACCTTGTACTCGTAGCTGCCCTCGGGGACCTCGAAGGTGCCGGCGTAGATGCCGTCGGCGCGCAGGGTGAGCTTCGCGGCCTCGCAGCCGGGAGCCCAGTCGCCGGGGCAGCCCATCTCGGAGTTGTGGCTTCCGGGCACCGTGACGAGGTCGATCGGCTGCTCGGGCTCCTCCTCCTCGACGAGGTTCACGGCGTTGCCGACGCTAGCGTAGGTGCTCGCGGCCGCACGGTGGCCGGCGGCATCCGTCGACACCGCGCGGTACTCGAGCAGCGTGCCGTCGGCGAGGCCGGCGGTGTCGTGGAAGACGCGGGGGCTCGTGTCCTCGGCGGTGCCGAGCGCGTGCCACTCGTCGGAGCCGGCCACGCGCCACGCGAAGCTCGTCTCCTGCCAGGTGGCGTCGTCGACGTCGGCGGCGACCGGGGTGATGCCGGTGACGCCGGCGCCCGCGGCGGGGGTCGCGACCGAGATGGCGGATGCCGCGTCGGGCGCGGTCACCGTACGGTCGGCCTTCAGCACCACGGTGCCGAGCGCCGGCACGGTCACGGATGCCACGCCGTCGGCGTTCGCGGTGACGGGAGCGCCGTCGCCGTAGAGGACCTCGAACGCGCCGTCCTTCGTGAGGGTGGGCACGTCGACGGTCTTCGCGGCGTTCGAGTTGTTCGCGGCGACGAGGTACTCGACCTTCTCGGTGCGGTCGACGCGGGAGAAGGCGTACACGCCGGCGCCGTTGTCGACGTAACGCTCGACCTGGGCGCCGGTCGCGAGCGCCGGGTGCGCCTGCCGCAGGTCGGCGAGCTCGCGATGTGACCGTAGAGCGGGACATCCGTCGCGAAGTGCTCGTCGGTGCCGAACGTGTCGCCGGTGACGAGCGGCTGGTTCTGGTACTCGGCGACCTGGGTCGGGAAGAGGGTCTGGCGGGCGCTCTGGTCGCCGCCCGTGCCGGCGAAGCCCTGCTCGTCGCCGTAGTAGACGACGGGCTGGCCGCGCGTGAGGAAGAGCAGCTCGTGGGCGAGCTCGTCACGCTGCAGCGGGGCATCCGACGACTGCAGGAAGTAGCCGACGCGACCCATGTCGTGGTTGCCGAGGAAGGTCGGCAGCGCCGTGGCCGAGGAGTCGGGCGTCGTGTAGTAGTCGTCGCCCGCGAAGAGCGACTGCAGGTTCTTCGCCGAGTTGCCCGCCGCGAAGCTCACGGCCTGCGACTGGAAGGTGAAGTCGAGCACGGAGTTCATGTCGGTCTTGCGCACGTAGGGCGAGAGCTTCTGCGGGTCGGCGTCGTAGACCTCGCCGAACATGAAGAAGTCGGGCTTGCCGACGGCGTGGGCGTAGTCGAGCACGTCGGTCGACCACTGCTCCCAGAACTCGAAGTTCACGTGCTTGGCGGTGTCGATGCGGAAGCCGTCGATGCCGAGGTCGATCCAGTCCTCGTAGACGTCGACGAAGCCGTTCACGACGGTGGGGTGCTCGGTCATGAGGTCGTCGAGGCCGACGAAGTCGCCGAACGTGACCGACTCGCCCTCCCACGTCGAGTCGCCGCGGTTGTGGTACAGCGTGGGGTCGTTGAGCCAGGCCGGCACCTTGAGGTCCGCGTCCTCGGGGGTCACCGTCGGCGTGTACGGGAAGCTCGTCGCCGCGTCGAGTGCCGGGAACGGCTCGGCGTCGGCTCCGGCGAACTCGCCGAGGTCGATCTCGTTGCCGTCGGCGTCGCGGTAGGGCGCGGTCTCCTGGTCGATGTACGAGTACTGGCCCTCCTCGTAGTCGATGACGTCGGCCGTGTGGTTGGTGATGATGTCGAAGTAGACCTTGATGCCCTTGGCGTGCGCTTCGCCGATCAGCGCCTCGAGCTCGGCGTTCGTGCCGAGGTGCGGGTCGATCTGGGTGAAGTCCGTGACCCAGTACCCGTGGTAGCCGGCGCTCGCGTTCGCGCCCTCGCCCTGCACGGGCGGTTCTTGAAGCTCGGCGTGAGCCAGATCGCCGTCGTGCCGAGTCCGTCGATGTAGTCGAGCTGCGACCGCAGTCCGGCGAGGTCGCCGCCGTTGTAGAAGCCCTTGTGGGTGGGGTCGAATCCGGTGGTGAGGGCGTCGCCGTCGAGGCCGCCGCTGGTCGTTCGACGTGTCGCCGTTCTCGAAGCGGTCGGTCATCACGAAGTAGAACACCTCGTCGCTGCCGGGCTGGCGCACGGGGTCGGCCACGAGGGCGGCATCGGATGCCTCCTCGTACGCGCCGCGCAGGCCCGTCGCCTCGAGGCCGACGCGCTTGAGGTTGTCGTCGAACACGACGCGCACGGGGGTGTCGCCCGCGACGGTCAGCGGGATGTCGCTGCCGCCGCCGTTCAGGCCGTAGGACTCGTCCCAGCCGTCGTTCACCGCGACCTTGTACGCGTAGCTGCCCGCGGGGATCGTGAACTCGGCCGCGTACACGCCCGGCGTGTCGGTGGCGGCGAGGTCGGTCGCGGCGCAGGCCGGCTCCCAGTCGCCGCCCGCGTTGGCGCCGAGATCGGTGCAGCCGAGCTCCGACTGCAGGGAGCCGACGAGGGCGAACGTCCTGGGTTCCTCGGCAGCGGCCGCGAGGCCCGGTGCGAAGACGATGGCGGATGCCGCGAGGGCGCCCGTGATTGCTGTAGCGAACCAACTGTGCGCGCGCACCCGTTGCGTCATCCTTGACTCCCGATTCCCGGCACGACCGCGTGCCACCGACGTTGGAGCCGACCGTAGCAGCGGCGCTGGCGGTTAATGCAAGCGCTTGCAACTCTGAAGTTCCGCAGACTCGCCCGTCTGCACGTCCCCCACGATCATTGGGGGCTCTCGACCCGGTCGCGATTGGAAACGCTCTCACCGGCTGGCCCTCGTTCGGGGACTCATCCGTCGCCCGTGATTCGGCCCAGAATGGCACCATGTGGCACCGGACCCGGGGTGCGCGCTGGTCGGCGGTCTCGTCGTGAACCGCCCGTCCGACGCGCCGACGATCCGAACGCCCGACCAGCGCCTGCGGATCTTCGTCAGCTCCACGCTCCGCGAACTGGAGCCGGAACGCGCCGCCGCGCGCCGGGCGATCGAACGGCTGCACCTCGCGCCGGTGATGTTCGAGCTCGGGGCGAGGCCGCACCCGCCGCAGGAGCTGTACCGCGCCTACCTCGCGCAGAGCGACGTGTTCGTGGGCGTCTACTGGCAGCAGTACGGCTGGATCGCGCCGGGTGAGGACATCTCGGGCCTCGAGGACGAGTACCGGCTCGCGCCGCACGAGATGCCGAAGCTCATCTACGTGAAGCAGCCCGCCGAACGCGAGGAGCGGCTCGCCGCGCTCATGGCGCGGATCCGGGACGACGACACCGCGTCGTACACGCCCTTCTCCACCGCCGAGGAGCTCGCGGAACTCATCGAGGCCGACCTCGCGACCCTGTTCGCCGAGCGATTCGACGCATCCCGCGCGCAGCCGGCCACGACATCGGACGGCATGCCGGATGCCGCAGCCGACGTGCCCGCCATCGCCGGCCGCATCCCCACGCCGACCACGGGCGCCGTCGGCCGCGAGACGGCGATCGCAACCCTCCTGGACTGGCTCGAGCTGGGATGTGAAGCGCCTCGTCACCCTCGTCGGCCCGGGCGGCATCGGCAAGACCCGCCTCGCCGTCGAGGTCGCCCGGCTCGCGCAGGACCGATTCGACCGCGTGACGTTCGTCCGCCTCGCGGAGGTGCGCGAGCCCGCCGACGTGCTGCCGACGATCGCCCGCGACCTCGGGGTGCGCGACACGGGCGACCGCCCCCTCGACCAGCAGATCGGATCGGCGCGCGCCGGCCGCTGCGACCTCATCGTGCTCGACAACTTCGAGCAGGTGCTCCCGGCCGCCATGGATGTCCTCGCCCTGCTGACCGCCCTCCCCGGCGCGACGTTCCTCGTGACGAGCCGAGCCCGGTTGCGCGTGCGCGGCGAGCACATCTTCGACGTCGAACCGCTCGCCCTTCCGCGGGAACACGCCCAGCCCTCGGTCGAGGAGTTGCTCGAGGCCCCGGCCGTGCGGATGTTCCGGGATCGCGCCCGGGCCGCGGATGCCCGGTTCGACCTGACGGCCGAGAACGCGGCGGATGTCGCGCGCATCTGCCAGGCGCTCGAGGGCGTGCCGCTCGCGCTCGAGCTCGCGGCAGCGCGCATCCGCGCCCTGACCCCCTCCGCGATGCTGGCGCGGCTCGACCGCGTCCTCCCGCTCCTCACGACCGGAGCGCGCGACGTCCCGGAGCGGCAGCGCACGATCCGCGCGACGGTCGAGTGGACATCGACCTGCTGAGCCCCGACGCGAGATCGTTGTTCACGTGCCTCGGCGTGTTCTCGGGCGACTTCAGCCTCGACGCCGCCGAGGCGGTCACCGCGGGCGCACCATGGGCGACCGACCTGTTCGGGACGCTCCTGGAGCTCGTCGACGGCAGCCTCGTCCGCCAGCACGAGCAGGCGGGCCTGCCGTTCTTCTCCATGCTCGTTCCCGTGCGGGAGCTGGCGGCCGACCGGTTCGGGGAGGGTGAGGATGCCGCCGCAGTGCGCCGCGCGCACGCCGACTTCTACGTCGACCTCTCCATGGCGGCCGAGCCGCAGCTCCGAGGTCCGACCCAGCCCGCCGCCGTCACGCGACTCGAAGCCGAGCGGGACAACCTGCGCGCCGCGTACCGGCACCTCATCGCGATCGGCGCCGGCGACGTGGTCGCAGAAGCCGTATGGCAGACCTTCCTGTACTGGTGGATCCGGAGCCTCATGCCCGAGGCGAGGGCGTGGATGGAGGAGGTGCTCGACGCACGAGTGCCGTTGTCGCGGCGGGCACGCGCCATCGCCCTCTCGTACTCGTCCTGGGCCTCGGTCTGGCAGCGGGATCCGAGGATCAGCACGGAACCGGCGGCGGAGAGCGTGGAGTTGTTCCGCGCCGAGGGCGACGAGTTCGGGGAGGCGCTCGCGCTCTCCATCCTCTCCCTCTGCTGCATGTCGGTCTCGCCCCCGCAGCTCCGCCGCGCGGTGGCGGGCCAGCGGGAGGCGCTCGAGCTGCCCGCCGTGCAGGCGAACCCGACGTTCCTCGCGGTGCTGCTCACCGGGCTGGGGCGCGTGCTGTTCCTCAGCGGCGATCCCGCCGGAGCCCTCTCGGCCTTCGAGCAGTCCCGCGACGTCGCGGTGCGGGAGGGCGATCCCTTCGCCGAGAGCGTCGCCGTCACGCAGGTCGGCTGGGCTCGCCTCGCCCTCGGCGATCCCCACCCCGACGCATTCCTGCGCGCGCTCGAGATCGCGACGGGCCTCGACAACGTCGGCGGGATCGCGTTCGCGTTCGAAGGGCTCGCCGCCACCGCCGGCACGATCGGCGACGTCGAGCGGGCCGGAACGCTGCTCGGCGCTGCGGAGAGCCTGCGTTCGCGAACCGGGCTCATGGACCAGCGCGAGTATCGCTCGTACCAGCCGGTCGTCGACGCGATCCTCGCGAGCGACCGGGCGGCCGACTTCGAGGCCGCGCGCGAGGCGGGTCACCGGATGCCGCGACATGCCGCGCTGGCCATCGCCCTCGAGCCCGCCGGCACGGTGCCGTCGACCTGAGCACGGCGCGTGCGGACGCCGCCCCGGTCACACCATGCGCCCGAGCGCCACGGCGCGGAATCGCTCCTCGCGCAGCTGCTCGGCCACCAGTCGCCGCTCGTGCAGCTCTGCCAGTTCCTCGCGGGTGTGCCGCTGCTCGACGCCTGTCGGCTCCAGGCGACGAGCGGCGACTCGCATGCGGCGGGAGATGCGCTGGACGAGCGTCGAGTGCCCGACCGGGCGGACGGTGACGTGCCCGGCTCCGACGAGTGCGGTGTTCATGATGATCCCCTGTCGATCGCGTGACCCGCCGTTCGCGGGCCGTGGAACCATCCCATCGCGACGCGGATTCCGGGTCATCCGCGATCGTTACCGAGATCACCCGCCCCGACTACCGAGATCTCCCGAGATCACGCCGAGAGCAGGCCGAGCTCGTCGGCGGCGCGCACCGCGTCCCGCCGCGATGCTCACGCCGAGCTTGGCGAGCACCGCGGCGACGTGGCTGTCGACCGTGCGCACCGACACCACGAGCCGCTCGGCGATCTCGGCGTTCGTCAGGCCCTCGGCGAGGAGCCGCAGCACGTCCACCTGCCGGTCGGTCAGGCCCTCGGGGTTGCGCCGGGTCGGGCTCGACGGCCCGCGCGGGATGCTCCGGACGCCACGGTCGCGGAGGTCCGCCCGGACGCGCCTGGCGAGCGGCACCGCGCCGATGCGATCGAGGATCGCGAGCGCGTCGAGGAGATCCGCGTCATCGGGGCTCTCGGCGAGCGCCGCGGCCTCGTGGTACGGCGCACCCGCCGCGCGCCACAGGTCGGCGGCGCGACGCCACTCCCCCCGCGCCTGGACGGCGAACGGATGCCGATCGTCCGCCGCCACGTCGACGTCGTCGCCGGCGCGGCGCAGCAGGTAGGCCAGCTCGGCGCGGAGGCGCGCTCGCGGTCAGGCGGTCGGCCTCGTCGAACTCCGGGCGTGCGATCGCGCGCGCGGCGGCGTGGTCGCCGCGCAACAGTGCGGCCTCGGCCCGCGCAGCGGCGACCGGTCCGCGTCGCTGCAGTTCGCCGAGCTCGTCGGCGAGGTGCCGCGCCTCCTCGAGCACGGCGTCGGCGCCCTCGTCGCCGCGACGCAGCCGCGCCGTTCCCGCGACCGTCAGCGCGACGCAGCGGGCATGGGGAGCCTCGGCACCTCCTCCACCACGGCGAGCGCGTCGTCCCAGCGCGCCCGCGCCAGGTCGAGCCGGCCCTGCTCCATCCGCTGGTACGTGACGAAGCCGATGAACTCCGCCCGCTCGGTGAGCTCCATCGCGCGGGCGAGGTGGTGCTCGGCGAGGTCGAGCCGGTACTGGTCGAGCAGCCCCCAGACGAGGTTCACGTACGCGCGCGCCGCGTCCTCCATGTCGTCGACGGCCAGCGCGACCTCGGCGGACTCGACGAGCTCGCCGATCCCCGTCTCGTCGGCCCGGAACATGAGCGCGGTGCCGTGGTTGTTCAGGGCGTGCGAGAGCACGCGTGCGATCCCCGGTCTCCCGTGCGATCGCGATCGCGCGGCCGGCGAGGTCGATGGCGCGCACCGAGTCGTGGGCGAGCAGGGCGAGCTGCGACTCGTTGCTCAGGGCCATCGCGAGCAGGCTCTGGTCGCCGGCATCGGCGAGCACGGCGGATGCCTCACGAGCGGAGGCCTCCGCGTCGGCGCGGCGACCGCCGAACCACTGGAAGCGCGAGAGCCAGCGCAGGCTCGCGCCGAGCCGACGCGGGTCGCCGAGCTGCCGTCGCAACGCGATGGCCTCGGACTCCGCGACCACCGCGTCGCCGCCGCGCCGATCGTGTACGACTCGATCGCGAACTCCTCCCACAGGTCGGCCCGCTCGGCCGGCTCGAATCGGTCGGCGTGGTCGAGCGCCGCCCGGTAGTGCGCCGCGGCCTGCCGGTGCGCGCCGGACGCGGCGGCATCCCGTGCCGCGCGCGGCGCCCACTCCACGACGGCGTCGACGTCGCCGGCGGCGAGCGCGTGGTGCACCAGCCGCGCCGGGTCGGCGACGCCCGACGCCGAGCAGTGCGGCGAGCGCATGGCGTTCGAGCTCGATGCGGCGCGACGTGGGCAGCGCGTCGACGACCGCGCGGCGGGTGAGCTCGTGGCGGAACCTGACACCGTCGGGGCTGACGGCGAGCAGGCCGCCCTCCTCCGCGGCGCGGAGCGCGCCCTCCGACCCGGGCACCAGCCGGGCGAGCAGGTCGCGATCGACCGCCGAGGGCACGACGGCGAGCTGCTCGACGTGATCCTGCGTCTCGGCGTCGAGCCGCCGGAGGCGCCCGGTCACCGCGTCGACCACCGTCGGCGGAACCCGTGCCTCGTCGGCGGATGCGACGAGCTCGCTGACGAAGTACGGGTTCCCCTCGGTCATCGCGTAGACGCGGTCGGCGTCGAGCCCGCTGTCGGCCGTCAGCGCGCCGACCGCCGCTGCCGACAGGTGCGGCAGCGCGATCCGATCGACGCGGTCGCCGTGGCCCAGGTCCCCGAGCAGGCGGCTCAGCGGATGGTCGCGGTCGAGCTCGTCGCGGTACGTGAGGACGAGCGACAGCGGGCAGGTCGTCGATCCGTCGCGCGAGGAACCGGAGCACGTCGAGTGTGGCCTCGTCGGCCCAGTGCACGTCCTCCACGATGAGCACGGTGCCGTTCGCGTCGGCGAGCTCGTCGCGGAGCGCGGCGTAGACCTCCTCGCGGTCGCCCGCGCGCAGGGCCTCGCCCAGCCGTGGTCCGACCGCCGGCGCGAGGTCGCGCAGCGGCCCGAGCGTGCGCGGCGTGGACATGGCGTCGCACGACCCGACGAGCACCCTGACGCCGTCGGGCGGATCCGCCCGCAGCGCGTTCACGAGGCTGGTCTTGCCGATGCCCGCCTCGCCGTGGAGCAGCACCACGCGGCCGCGCCCGAGCGCGTGCCTCCCGCGCCGCGGTGCGCAGGTCGGCGAGCTCCGATCCCGCTCGAGCAGGTCCCTGCCCAGAGCGATGCTGCCCGTGCGGCGTCGGGGCCGCAACCGGGCCGCCCTGAGGCATCCGGGATCAGAGGCCGGAGTAGGCGTGCAGTCCCTTGAAGAACAGGTTGACGATGGTGAAGTTGAACAGCACGGTCGAGAAGCCGATGATCGCGAGCCACGCCGGCACCGCGATCCGCGCCAGCCGCGCGTCGCCCGTGCGTGGATGTAGCCGGCGTAGACCACCCAGATGATGAAGGTCCACACCTCCTTGGTGTCCCAGCCCCAGTAACGGCCCCAAGCGGCCTCGGCCCAGATCGCGCCGGCCATGAGGGTGAACGTCCAGAGGATGAACCCGATGATGATGA
>CAVPVF010000006.1:0-71005 GCA_963709115.1 uncultured Actinomycetota bacterium | reverse complement strand
CTCGGCGCTCATGAGCGCGGCCGGCGGCTTCTTCGCGAGCGCCGAGCCCGGGAACACCACGAAGCGCGTGTTGCGCGCGCCCACGAACTCGGCCTGCTGGCGGCGGCCGCGGCGCTCGGTCTCGCGCGCGGAGCCCGCCCCGCCGCGACCGCTCGAGGTCTTCGCGTCGTCGCGCAGCCCGATCTGCGACAGCAGGCCGGCGAGCAGCGCCCGGTGGATGCCGTCGGCGTTGGGCTCGCCGGCCCGCTCGGCGACGTGCAGGCCGAGCGGCTTCGCGAGCCGCACGAGCTGGCGGTAGAGGTCCTGCCATTCGCGCACGCGCAGGTAGTTGAGGAACTCCGCCTTGCACATGCGCCGGAACGCGCTGCCCGAGAGCTGCCGCTGCTGCTCCTCGAGGTGGTTCCAGAGGTTGAGCAGCGTGAGGAAGTCGCTGGTCGGGTCGACGAATCGGGCGTGGAACCCGTCGGCCTGCTCGCGCCGCTCGAGCGGTCGCTCGCGCGGATCCTGGATGGTGAGCCCGGCGACGATCGCGAGCACCTCGCGCGAGACCCCCTGCGCCTTGGACTCGAGCACCATCCGCGCGAAGCGCGGCTCGATCGGCAGCCGGGCGAGCTGGCGCCCGATGCGCGTGAGCTGCGGCCCGTCGCCGGCCGCGCCGTCGTCGAGGGCGCCGAGCTCGCGCAGCAGGTCGAGGCCGTCGCGGATGCCGCGGCTGTCGGGCGGCGTGAGGAAGGGGAACTCCTCGATCTGGCCGAGTCCGAGCGACGCCATCTGCAGGATGACCGCCGCGAGGTTCGTGCGCAGGATCTCGGGATCGGTGAACTCGGGCCGCCGCTCGTAGTCCTCCTCCGAGTAGAGCCGGATGGCGATGCCGTCGCTCGTGCGGCCGGAACGACCCGAGCGCTGGTTCGCCGACGCCTGCGAGATCGCCTCGATCGGCAGCCGCTGCACCTTCGACCGCACGGAGTACCGGCTGATGCGCGCGGTGCCGGCGTCGACGACGTACCGGATGCCCGGCACGGTCAGGCTCGTCTCGGCGACGTTCGTGGCGAGCACGACGCGGCGTCGCAGCCCCGCGACCTTCGACGGCTCGAACACCCGGTGCTGGTCGGCCGAGGAGAGCCGTCCGTAGAGGGGGAGCACCTCGGTCTCGCCCGCACCGCCGCGCCGGGTCGCGTGCGCGCGCACCGCGGCCTCGGCGTCGCGGATCTCGCTCTCGCCCGAGAGGAACACCAGCACGTCGCCGGATGACTCGCGCTCGAGCTCGTCGAGGGCGTCGAGGATGCCGCGCTGCACGTCCTTGTCCTCGGCCGCGGCGCCCTCGTCGTCGCTGTCCTCGCCCCCGCCGCCGGCGCCGGACTCCGCCACGAGCGGCCGGTAGCGCACCTCGACGGGGTAGGTGCGGCCCGAGACCTCGATGACGGGCGCGGGCTCGCCGGATGCATCCGCGAAGTGCCGGGCGAAGCTCTCGGGGTCGATCGTCGCGCTCGTGACGATGACCTTGAGGTCGGGGCGTCGGGGGAGCAGGCGCTTCAGGTAGCCGAGCAGGAAGTCGACGTTGAGGCTGCGCTCGTGCGCCTCGTCGATGATGATCGTGTCGTACCGGCGCAGCTCGCGATCGCGGTGGATCTCGTTGAGCAGGATGCCGTCGGTCATCACCTTGATGCGGGTGGACTCGCTCACGCGGTCGGTGAATCGCACCTGGTAGCCCGACGAGTCCGCCGAGCTCGACGCCGAGCTCCTCCGAGATGCGCTCGGCGATCGTCCGCGCGGCGATGCGGCGCGGCTGGGTGTGCGCGATCGACTCCCGGCCGAGCTCGAGGCAGATCTTCGGCAGCTGCGTCGTCTTGCCGGAGCCGGTCGCGCCGGCGACGATCACCACCTGGTGGTCGCGGATGGCGCGCGCGATCTCCTCGCGCTGCCCGGAGACGGGCAGCTCGGCGGGGTAGGTGATCGTCGGGAAGCACAGCCCTCCATCGTAAGCCGTCGCGGCGCGCCCGGGTCGCGACCCGTCGCGGCGGACGCGTGTGCGAGGTTCACCGCGCTGTGCTAGACACGGCCGCATGTCCACGGATGCCGCGTCGGCCGGCCCGGAGGCACCGGCGCGGGCCGGTGCCGTCGAGCCGGCGCCCGTGCGGAGCCTCGTCGGCCTCCCGATCCTGCGCGTCGTGCTCGTGGGATGCGCCGCGCTGCTCACCTGGCTCGCGCTCGCGGCCGCCGGCGAGCCCGGACCGTTCCCGCCGACGATCCTGTTCGCGGCGGTGGCGATGCTGCCGGTCAACCTCGTGTCGCTCGCGCTCGTGCGTCGAGCGCTGCACCGCGAGGGGCAGCGGGCCCGCGACCTCATCGACTTCTCGTGGCGACGCCTCGGCACCGACGTGCTCTGGGGCCTGCTCTGGCTCGTGGTGCTCTGGGTGCCGTTCGTGCTCGCGGTGATGGGCGTGATGTTCGCGCTGTACGGCGCCGACGCGTTCGCGAACTTCCAGACGGTCTTCTACGACCCCGACTCCGCGCCGTCGTTCGACCACGCGCTGCTCGCCGTGCTCGCGATCGTGTCGGTCGTCACCTTCGCCCCGCTCAACGCGCCGGTCGAGGAGCTCGTGTACCGCGGCTACTCGCAGGGCGGACTCGTGCGTCGATGGCCGGCGGTCTGGGCGATCGTGGTGCCGTCCGCGATCTTCGCCGCACAGCACGTGTTCTACGCGGCGACCACCGACGCGATGCTCGTCTACCTCGCCGCCTTCTTCGTCTGGGGCATCGGGTCGGGGCTCATCGTCCTCTGGCAGCGACGGCTCATGCCGATCATCGTCGCCCACCTGCTCGTGAACCTCTTCACGAGCCTGCCCGCGCTCGTCATCGTGTTCCTGCCGCCCGAGGCGGTCACGGGCTGAGGCCGCGCCGCGGCATCCGGTCTCGTGTCCGGCTTCGCGCGCGGGCGAACCGCCCTGTCGGATGCCGCGACCCGCGTGATGGGATGAGGACATGACCCAGCCTCTCGTCCCCCGCATCCAGCTGAACGACGGCAACTCGATCCCGCAGCTCGGGTTCGGCGTCTTCAAGGTCGACCCGAAGCAGACCGAGCGCATCGTGACCGAGGCGCTCGAGATCGGCTACCGGCACATCGACACCGCCCGCATCTACGGCAACGAGGAGGGGGTCGGGCGTGCGATCGCCGCATCGGGGATCCCGCGCGAGGAGCTCTACGTCACGACGAAGCTGTGGAACGACGACCAGGGCACGCAGTCGGTGTTCGACGCGTTCGACCGGAGCCTCGAGCGGCTCGGACTCGACCACGTCGACCTCTACCTGATCCACTGGCCGACGCCGGCGAAGGACCGGTACGTGGAGACGTGGCGGGCGTTCGAGCAGCTGCGCGCCTCGGGGCGCACCCGCTCGATCGGCGTCTCGAACTTCCTCGCGCCGCACCTCGAGCGCCTGCTCGACGAGACCGACACCGTGCCGGCCGTCGACCAGATCGAGCTGCACCCCTACCACCAGCAGCCCGAGACCGCCGCCTTCGCCGAGGAGCACGCGATCGCCATCGAGGCGTGGGGGCCGCTCGGCCAGGGCAAGTACCCGTTGCTCGAGCTTGCCGAGGTGACGGATGCCGCCGCCGCCCACGGCGTGACGCCCGCGCAGGTCGTCATCCGCTGGCACGTGCAGCGCGGCCACATCGTCTTCCCGAAGTCGAACCGGCGCGAGCGCATGGCCGAGAACTTCGACGTGTTCGGCTTCCAGCTCGACGAGGCGGAGATGTCCGCGATCACGGGACTCGAGCGCGAGGGACGCATGAGCTCGCACCCCGACGAGGTGAACTGAGCGCGAAACCGCCGCCGATCAGGCGATCGGCGGCGGGGCGGCGACGTGAGGGCTTGCGCGACACGCCCGGGATGCGAGCCTGATTTGGCACGCGCCCGGGATCCGCGTAAATTCTTACTCATCGCCACGGCGGTGCGGGAAGCGGAAAGCAGCCCGGCCGGTCGGCGAGATTCTTAGCCAAATAGCCTCGAAGTCGCATTGCGACTCGGTGATTTCAAGCCTAAGATGAAACTCCACTTCCTCACGGAAACCAACGTTCGCGTTGTGTCTCCCGACCGCCTCGACGGTCGCGGGATCGCCCTGTTCGGAGCGAGTCCTGCTTGGGAAGTGGTACGATAGATAGGTTGCCCTGAGGGCAGGCCGCGAGGCCGAAACTCGGGTGCGTCCGTTTCTTGAGAACTCAACAGCGTGCACTATGTTCAATGCCAATTTTTGAACCCTGTCCCGGTCTTTCGGATGGGGTGGGATTCCTTTGGATTGATGGACAGTCTGTTTGATCGTTGTTTCTGGTCAGAGATTGAAACTCTCGATGCCTCTTTTGGGGGTGTTGGAACCAGTTTTTTTGGAGAGTTTGATCCTGGCTCAGGACGAACGCTGGCGGCGTGCTTAACACATGCAAGTCGAACGATGAACCGGGTGCTTGCACCTGGGGATTAGTGGCGAACGGGTGAGTAACACGTGAGTAACCTGCCCTGGACTCTGGGATAACCCCGAGAAATCGGAGCTAATACCGGATAGGACCTGGAACCGCATGGTTTTGGGTGGAAAGTTTTTCGGTCTGGGATGGACTCGCGGCCTATCAGCTTGTTGGTGAGGTAATGGCTCACCAAGGCGTCGACGGGTAGCCGGCCTGAGAGGGTGACCGGCCACACTGGGACTGAGACACGGCCCAGACTCCTACGGGAGGCAGCAGTGGGGAATATTGCACAATGGGCGCAAGCCTGATGCAGCAACGCCGCGTGAGGGATGACGGCCTTCGGGTTGTAAACCTCTTTTAGTAGGGAAGAAGGGCTTCGGCTTGACGGTACCTGCAGAAAAAGCACCGGCTAACTACGTGCCAGCAGCCGCGGTAATACGTAGGGTGCGAGCGTTGTCCGGAATTATTGGGCGTAAAGAGCTCGTAGGCGGTTTGTCACGTCTGCTGTGAAATCCCGAGGCTCAACCTCGGGCCTGCAGTGGGTACGGGCAGACTGGAGTGCGGTAGGGGAGAATGGAATTCCTGGTGTAGCGGTGGAATGCGCAGATATCAGGAGGAACACCGATGGCGAAGGCAGTTCTCTGGGCCGTAACTGACGCTGAGGAGCGAAAGCGTGGGGAGCGAACAGGATTAGATACCCTGGTAGTCCACGCCGTAAACGTTGGGCGCTAGATGTGGGGACCTTTCCACGGTTTCCGTGTCGTAGCTAACGCATTAAGCGCCCCGCCTGGGGAGTACGGCCGCAAGGCTAAAACTCAAAGGAATTGACGGGGGCCCGCACAAGCGGCGGAGCATGCGGATTAATTCGATGCAACGCGAAGAACCTTACCAAGGCTTGACATAACCGAGAACGCCGCAGAAATGTGGAACTCTTTGGACACTCGGTTACAGGTGGTGCATGGTTGTCGTCAGCTCGTGTCGTGAGATGTTGGGTTAAGTCCCGCAACGAGCGCAACCCTCGTCGTATGTTGCCAGCACGTAATGGTGGGAACTCATATGAGACTGCCGGGGTCAACTCGGAGGAAGGTGGGGATGACGTCAAATCATCATGCCCCTTATGTCTTGGGCTTCACGCATGCTACAATGGCCGGTACAAAGGGCTGCGATGTCGTAAGGCGGAGCGAATCCCAAAAAGCCGGTCTCAGTTCGGATTGAGGTCTGCAACTCGACCTCATGAAGTCGGAGTCGCTAGTAATCGCAGATCAGCAACGCTGCGGTGAATACGTTCCCGGGCCTTGTACACACCGCCCGTCAAGTCATGAAAGTCGGTAACACCCGAAGCCGGTGGCCTAACCCTTGTGGAGGGAGCCGTCGAAGGTGGGATCGGTGATTAGGACTAAGTCGTAACAAGGTAGCCGTACCGGAAGGTGCGGCTGGATCACCTCCTTTCTAAGGAGCAACTCGGAAGCCTTCGGGTCTTCCGCAGTGCAGACCAGATCGGGTCCTATGTGGCTCGCTGGTTGCTCATGGGTGGAACATTGACATAGGTGCCGGTCTGATTTCGGCTGTGCTTAGTACGCCTCGCTTGCGGGGTTGGAACGGTGTGGGTCGGCGGGTCGGGTACGTGCACGCTGTTGGGTCCTGAGGGACCGGACGACTCTGCCTTCGGGTGGGGGTGATGGTTTCTCTCAGGCCTTCACCGAGATCGGCTTTGGCTGGTGGGTGTGGGGGTTCTGGCCGTCTGTTGAGAACTACATAGTGGACGCGAGCATCTTAGATTCAGGCCTTTGGGCCTGTTTCACAATAGGTGAGTCGCCAATGGGCTGCCTTTCGGGGTGTCTGTTTGGCGTATTCACTGGTCAATTTCGCAGCACGCCTTCGGGTTGTTGCACGAATTCGATCGAACTCATGTGATTTCAAGTTTCTAAGAGCAAACGGTGGATGCCTTGGCATCTGGAGCCGAAGAAGGACGTCGTAATCTGCGATAAGCCTCGGGGAGCTGATAAACGAGCTGTGATCCGAGGATTTCCGAATGGGGAAACCCCGCCAGGCCCTTTGGGTGACCTGGTGACTCCCGCCTGAATGTATAGGGCGGGTAGAGGGAACGTGGGGAAGTGAAACATCTCAGTACCCACAGGAAGAGAAAACAACCGTGATTCCGTAAGTAGTGGCGAGCGAACGCGGAAGAGGCTAAACCGAGCCATGTGTGATACCCGGCAGGGGTTGCATGGTCGGGGTTGTGGGACCTTTCGGATTGTTCTGCCGGTCAACCACGGTGACGCGTCAGGTATAGACGAATGGCATTGAAAGGCCAACCGGAGTGGGTGTGAGTCCCGTAGTCGAAATGCCTGGCCGGCCGGAGAGGGATCCCAAGTAGCGCGGGGCCCGAGAAATCCCGCGTGAATCTGTCAGGACCACCTGATAAGCCTAAATACTCCCAGATGACCGATAGCGGACAAGTACCGTGAGGGAAAGGTGAAAAGTACCCCGGGAGGGGAGTGAAATAGTACCTGAAACCGTTTGCTTACAAACCGTTGGAGCCTCCTTGTAGGGGTGACAGCGTGCCTTTTGAAGAATGAGCCTGCGAGTTAGTGATCTGTGGCGAGGTTAACCCGTGAGGGGCAGCCGTAGCGAAAGCGAGTCTGAATAGGGCGATTCAGTCGCAGGTCCTAGACCCGAAGCGAAGTGATCTATCCATGGCCAGGTTGAAGCGACGGTAAGACGTCGTGGAGGACCGAACCCACTTCAGTTGAAAATGGAGGGGATGAGCTGTGGATAGGGGTGAAAGGCCAATCAAACTTCGTGATAGCTGGTTCTCTCCGAAATGCATTTAGGTGCAGCGTTGCGTGTTTCTTGCCGGAGGTAGAGCTACTGGATGGCCGATGGGCCCCAAAAGGTTACTGACGTCAGCCAAACTCCGAATGCCGGTAAGTGAGAGCGCAGCAGTGAGACGGTGGGGGATAAGCTTCATCGTCGAGAGGGAAACAACCCAGACCACCAACTAAGGTCCCTAAGCGCGTGCTAAGTGGGAAAGGATGTGGAGTTGCACAGACAACCAGGAGGTTGGCTTAGAAGCAGCCACCCTTGAAAGAGTGCGTAATAGCTCACTGGTCAAGTGATTCCGCGCCGACAATGTAACGGGGCTCAAGCACGCCACCGAAGTTGTGGCATTGACATTATATGGTAGGCCTTCGTGGTCCAGCCGTGTTGATGGGTAGGAGAGCGTCGTGTGGCGAGTGAAGCGGCGGTGGAAACCAGCCGTGGACGCCACACGAGTGAGAATGCAGGCATGAGTAGCGAAAGACGGGTGAGAAACCCGTCCTCCGGAAGACCAAGGGTTCCAGGGTCAAGCTAATCTGCCCTGGGTAAGTCGGGACCTAAGGCGAGGCCGACAGGCGTAGTCGATGGACAACGGGTTGATATTCCCGTACCGGCGAAGAACCGCCCACACGAGATCAGAAGTGCTAAGCATCCCAAGCCGCGCGGATCCCTTCGGGGTGAGGCGCGGGGCGGCATGCGACCCCGTCTGGTGGAGTGAGCGTATTAACAGGTGTGACGCAGGAAGGTAGCCCAACCCGGGCGATGGTTGACCCGGGGCAAGCGTGTAGGCCGAGCGATAGGCAAATCCGTCGCTCACACAGGCTGAGACGCGATGCGGATGAAAAGTGGGTGATCCTATGCTGCCGAGAAAAGCATCGACGCGAGGTTCCAGCCGCCCGTACCCCAAACCGACTCAGGTGGTCAGGTAGAGAATACCAAGGAGATCGAGAGAATCGTGGTTAAGGAACTCGGCAAAATGCCCCCGTAACTTCGGGAGAAGGGGGGCCTAAGGCGTGAACCGCTTGCCTGGGGAAGCGCTGCAGGGCCGCAGAGACCAGTGGGAAGCGACTGTTTACTAAAAACACAGGTCCGTGCCAAGTCGCAAGACGATGTATACGGACTGACGCCTGCCCGGTGCTGGAAGGTTAAGAGGACCGGTTAGCCGCAAGGCGAAGCTGAGAATTTAAGCCCCAGTAAACGGCGGTGGTAACTATAACCATCCTAAGGTAGCGAAATTCCTTGTCGGGTAAGTTCCGACCTGCACGAATGGCGTAACGACTTCCCAGCTGTCTCAACCGCGAACTCGGCGAAATTGCATTACGAGTAAAGATGCTCGTTACGCGCAGCAGGACGGAAAGACCCCGTGACCTTTACTACAGCTTGGTATTGGTGTTCGGTGTGGCTTGTGTAGGATAGGTGGGAGACTGTGAAGCTGGCACGCTAGTGTCGGTGGAGTCATTGTTGAAATACCACTCTGGTCACTCTGGATATCTAACTTCGAACCGTGATCCGGTTCAGGGACAGTGCCTGGTGGGTAGTTTAACTGGGGCGGTTGCCTCCCAAAAAGTAACGGAGGCGCCCAAAGGTTCCCTCAACCTGGTTGGCAATCAGGTGGCGAGTGTAAGTGCACAAGGGAGCTTGACTGTGAGACTGACAGGTCGAGCAGGGACGAAAGTCGGGACTAGTGATCCGGCAGTGGCTTGTGGAAGCGCTGTCGCTCAACGGATAAAAGGTACCTCGGGGATAACAGGCTGATCTTGCCCAAGAGTCCATATCGACGGCATGGTTTGGCACCTCGATGTCGGCTCGTCGCATCCTGGGGCTGGAGTAGGTCCCAAGGGTTGGGCTGTTCGCCCATTAAAGCGGTACGCGAGCTGGGTTTAGAACGTCGTGAGACAGTTCGGTCCCTATCCGCTGCGCGCGTAGGAAATTTGAGAGGATCTGACCCTAGTACGAGAGGACCGGGTTGGACGAACCTCTGGTGTGCCAGTTGTTCCGCCAGGAGCACCGCTGGTTAGCTACGTTCGGGATGGATAACCGCTGAAAGCATCTAAGCGGGAAGCCGGCCTCGAGATGAGATTTCCATCCCTTCGGGGGAGAGGCTCCCAGCCAGACGACTGGGTTGATAGGCCGGATGTGGAAGACAGGACTAACGACTGTCGGAGCTGACCGGTACTAATAAGCCGATAACTTGACAATCACTACACTCACACACGTTTGAAGATCATTCATCGAAAGGCCGTGTGAGTGGCCCGAGATTGCTCGCGTCCACTCTGTGGTTCCCAACAGACGGAAACACCACACAACATCAACACAGAAGACACCCCACACCACCCCCAGACCCACACGGTTCCCGGGGCTGGTGCGGGACACCGAGACCACACACCCAACCCACCACCGGTGGGGCAACGTGGGTGTGGCACGAGTTTCGGCGGCCATAGCGCGAGGGAAACGCCCGGACACATTCCGAACCCGGAAGCTAAGACTCGCAGCGCCGATGGTACTGCAGGGGCGACCCTGTGGGAGAGTAGGACACCGCCGGACATTCATTCGAAGAGAGCCGCCCAAGGTTGGGCGGCTCTCTTTGGTTAACCGGTCGAGCGCCGCCCACCGTCGGCGCGGCTCTCGCTGGTTCGACGCCGATCGGTCATCCGAGCGGGTATGCCGTGGCGGCATGTCAGCCCGACAGTGCGGGCGGCCCGCGGTCAATCCGCGGTGACCCGGCGCTCGCGGCATCCGGACCTACGCTGGAGTGATGGGGAATCGACTGGCCGACGCACTGAGCCCGTACCTGCGGGCGCACGCCGGCAATCCCGTCGACTGGTTCCCGTGGGGCGAGGCGGCGTTCGACGAGGCACGCGACACGCGATGTGCCCGTGCTCATCTCCATCGGCTACGCCACGTGCCACTGGTGCCACGTGATGGCGCGCGAGAGCTTCAGCGATCCGGCGATCGCGCGCGATCCTCAACGAGCGCTTCGTCGCGGTGAAGGTCGATCGCGAGGAGCATCCCGACGTCGACGCCAGCTACCTCGCCGCCGCCTCGGCGTTCACCCGCGAGCTCGGCTGGCCGCTCACGGTGTTCGCGACGCCCGACGGGCGCGCGTTCTACGCCGGCACGTACTTCCCGCCGCAGCCCGCTGCGCGGCGTGCCGGCGTTCGCGGAGGTGCTCGCCGCCGTCGACGAGGCCTGGCGCGAACGGCGTCGCGGAGCTCGACGAGACGGCGGAGGCGGTCGCCGAGGCCCTCGCCGCGGCATCCGTCGCCCCGACCGCGGGCGACCTGCCCGGCGCTCGACGACGCTCGCCCGCGCGGTCGCCGCCCTCGCCGAGGACGAGGACCGCCTCCACGGCGGCTTCGGGCGAGCCCCGAAGTTCCCGGTCGCCCCGGTGCTCGGCTTCCTCGCGCACGTCCGGCGCGGACGGGCGCGCGCCTCGCCGAGCGCTCGCTGCGGCTCATGGGGGCATCGCCGCTCCGCGATCCCGTCGAGGGCGGCTTCTTCCGGTACGCCACGCGCGCCGACTGGAGCGAGCCGCACTACGAGCGCATGCTCACCGACAACGCCCTGCTCCTCGACGTCGCGCGCGGAGCTGGCGACGGCGACGATCCGCCGGCGTTCGCTGCGGCCGCTCGCCGACGGCGTGATCGGGTTCCTCACCCGAGCGGATGCAGCTGCCGGAGGCGGATTCGCGAGCGCACAGGACTCGGAGAGCGTGATCGACGGGGAGCGGAGCGAGGGCGGCTACTACCGACTCGATGCCGCGGCCCGCGCCCGGCTCGACGCCGCCGGCGCTCGACGAGAAGGTGCTGACCGGCTGGAACGGCCTCGCGATCGGCGCGCTCGCCCGCGCCGGCTTCGTGTTCGACGACGCCCGGCGCGATCGAGTCGGCCCGCCGTGCGCGCCGACTTCCTGCTCGAGCACCACCTGCTCGCCGACGGCACGTCGGTGCGCGCGTCGCTCGACGGCGTGGTGTCGAGGCCGCCGGCCACGCTCGAGGACACCGGCATGCTCGCGGGCGGCCTGCTCGAGCTCGCCGTCGCGACCGGGAGACGTCGCGCTACGCGGTCGACGGCGCGGGCAGCTCATCGACCGCGCGGCCGCCGCGGCGGCCGCGCGACGGCTGGCGCCGCGGTGCCGTTCGCGGCGCCCGGCGGGGGCGACCCGGTGCTCGTCGCGCGCGGCCTCGCGCTTCCCGACGGACCCGGCCGAGGGCGCGACGCCCGTCGGGCATCACGGCCTGCGCGGATGCCGCGTGGCGGCTGTTCGCGCTCGGCGCCGGCGCCGCGCTACCGCGACGTCGCCGAGGAGGCCATGCGCGCGGTGGCCGGCATCGCGCTCGAGCGTCCGATCGCGTTCGGCGGCACGCTCGGCTGATGGCGCGGCTCGCGCGCCGCTCGTGCAGCTCGTCACCGTCGTGCCCGATCGCCGACGACCGACGCCGCGATGCGCCGGGACCGACGATGCCGGCGCGACGCGCCGAGCTGCGTCGCGCCGCGACGCGCCGGCACGCGGCATCCGTCGTCGCCGATCGTGACCGAGCGGCAGGCCCGGGCGTTCGCGGCAGCCGGGTTCGAGCTGTTCGAGGGGCGCACCGCGCAGCGGCGACGCGGCACGGCGTATCGCTGCCGGTCGTTCGTGTGCGCCCTGCCGGTGCACGACGCCGGCGCGCTCGAGGCGCTCGTCGACGTCGGGCGTGAGCGCGCACGGCGACGCGCACGGCGGCATGCCCGGTCGCGGATCCGTACGATGGTCGCATGAGCGATCGCGCACGCACCGGCACGGCGGTCGTGATCGGCGCGCTCGCGCTCGATGCGGCGCTCGTGGTCGTCTTCGCGGTCATCGGCCGGAGCAGCCACGCCGAGGGCCTCGACGTCGCGGGCGTGTGGGGCACGGCGTGGCCGTTCCTCGCGGGCCTCGCGGTCGGCTGGGTGGCGGCGCCGGGCGTGGCGGCATCCGCTCGCGCCGTGGCCCACCGGCGTGATCGTGTGGGCGGCGACCCTCGTCGTCGGCATGCTCCTGCGGCTCGCGGTCGGGTCAGGGCGTGCAGGTCGCGTTCGTCATCGTCGCCGCGCTGACGCTGGCGATCCTGCTCGTCGGATGGCGCGGCGTCGCCGCGCTCGTCGCCCGCGTGGTCGGGCACTCGCGCGGCGACGGGCACGTCGTGAACCCGATCGAGTGGCTCTTCGACGCGCAGCTCGTGATCGGCGGGCAGGTGATCCTGTGGCGCGAGATCGTCGGCAACCTGTTCGGGCTCGCGAGCGCACTCGGCGGCCTCAGGCGCAAGGTCTGGGCCTGGCCGGTCGGCATCGTCGGCAACGTGCTGCTCTTCACCGTGTTCCTCGGCGCGCGTCTTCGACACCCCGAACCCCGTGAACCTGCTCGGCCAGGCGAGTCGGCAGGTGATGTTCATCATCGTCTCGATCTACGGCTGGGTGCGCTGGTCCCGGCACCAGCAGGTGAGTGACACCGCCGTCGACCCGCAGTGGGCGAGCACGCGGGCCCGGATCCTGCTCGGCGTCGCCCTGGTCGGCGGCACGCTGGTGCTCACGCCGATCTTCCGCGCGCTCGGCTCGTTCGAGCCCGTGTGGGCCGACGCGTGGATCTTCATGGGCTCGCTGCTCGCCACCTACGGCATGGCGAAGGGCTGGACCGAGTTCTGGCTGATCTGGGTGGCCGTCGACATCGTCGGCGTGCCGCTGCTCGTGAGCGCCGGCTACTACGCCTCGGCGCTGCTCTACGTGTTCTACGGGGCCTTCACGATCTTCGGGTTCATCACCTGGATGCGCGTGCAGCGCGTCACCAGGCTGACGGAACCCGGTCGAGCACCGACCACACCGCCGAGCTGAGCTCGGGGTGGTCGAGGGCGATCTCGCGCAGCAGCTCGAACTCGAACCGGGCGGCGTCGCCGTCGCGCGCGGCCGGATGGTAGGCCCGCGCCCGGGCCGGACTCCACCGCTCGGAGTGCAGGCGCTCTTCGCGCAGGGTCGCGACGACCTGCTCGTCGACCGACGGCAGGTCGGGCAGGAAGACCCACGGGTCCTCGCCGAGCCGGCACCGCAGCTCGATGAGCGCGGAGAGCTCGTCCGTGCGTCTTGTCGCAGGCGCTCGAGCGTCGATGCCTCTGCCATCCGCGACCTCCCCTCGCTGTCTCGATCGTAACCAACGCTACGTGCACCGTGTGACGACAGGGTTACAGGCGTGACGGGACGTGTACGCCAGATGACGCCGACATGACGCCGCGGCATCCGCCCGCGGCGACGCTGCTTGAATGGTCCGCACGGCGAGAGGAGCAGATGCATGGCGGAGGCAGTACCTGATCCTGCACGGATGGGAGAACCATCGTCCGGAGGGGCACTGGCAGCGCTGGCTCGCCGGCGAGCTCGAGTCCCGCGGTGCCGTCGTGCGGTATCCGCAGCTCCCCGAGCCCGACGTGCCGGTGCTCGACGACTGGATCGCCGCGCTCGAGTCCGAGCTCGCGCGAGCACCGACCCGCGTCGCTCACCGTGATCGCCCACAGCCTCGGCTGCCTGCTCTGGCTGGCGTATGCCGCCCGCGCGAGCGGCGGGCGGCGGCGACCGGACCCGCGGCACGGCGTCGTGCTCGTCGCCCCGCCCGCCGGAACCGTGCTCCGCGGCATCCCCGAGATCGCCGCGTTCGCGCCGACGCTCGACTGCGAGGCCGCCGGCGCCGCCCTCGCCGCCACCGCGTCCGAACGCGGCGTCGTGGTGGCCGGCACGGACGACCCGTTCTGCCCCGAGGGCGCCGAGCACGCCTACGCCCGGCCGCTCGACCTCGACTTCGTCCCCGTCGAGGGCGGCGGGCACCTCACGATCGACGACGGCTACGGCCCGTTCCCGCTCGTGCTCGAGCTCGCGACGAGCTGAGCGGATGCCCCGACCGCGGGCGAGGATCGGCCGCGGGAACGCGTGCGGTTGAATGGTGCGGTGAGCTTCGACACCGTGCCCGACGACCGCGCGCACGAGCGACCTGCTCGCCCGGCTCCGCGACGACCTCGGCGCGGCCGACTTCACGGTCGCGGCGCTCGAGGCGCTCTGGGGCGCGGATGCCGCGGCCGCGCTGCATCGCGGCGAACGCGTGCCGGCGCGACGCGTGCTCGACGCGAGGCGCGCGGCGCACGGGGCATCCGCCGACCTCGCGACGCTCGCGGAGCTGTTCGTGCTCGGGCTCCCGGTGCCCGCGTCCGATGCCGCGCACGCGCTGCCCGCGCTCGGGGTCGACGGCGCGATCGAGCTCGGGCTCCTGGCCGATAACGTCGACGCCGGAGCCCGGCGACAGCGACCGCGTCGCGCGGACGGCACCGCGGCATCCGTTCGCGCCCTGCTCGACCTGCGGCCGTACGCGTTCACCGACGCCCGCGGGACGGGGACTGGTGGATCCTGTCCGACCTCGGCGAGCTCGCGCTCGGCCATGCGCTCGGCGAGCAGCACGTGCTCGGCGTCGGCGGGGCGTCGATGACGCTCGCGGGCCTGATGCTGCCGACCCCCGCGCGCACCGTGCTCGACCTCGGCACCGGCTGCGGCATCCAGGCGATGCACGCGTCGCGGTTCGCCGAGCGCATCGTCGCGACCGACATCTCGGAGCGTGCGCTGCGCCTCGCCCGACTGAACGTCGAGCTGAACGGCATCGAGGGCGTCGAGTTCCGGCTCGGGAGCCTCTACGAGCCCGTCGCGGGGGAGCGGTTCGACCGGATCGTGTCGAACCCGCCGTTCGTGATCACGCCGCGGACGCCGGGCGTGCCCGAGTACGAGTACCGCGACGGCGGCATGGTCGGCGACGCGATCGTCGAGGCCGTGATGCGCGGGGCCGCCGAGCACCTCGAGCCCGGCGGCGTCGCGCAGCTGCTCGGCAACTGGGAGGTCCGCGACGACGAGGACGGGCTGCGAGCGCGTCCGCGCCTGGGCCGGCCCTCGACCACTGGATCGTCGAGCGCGAGGTGCAGCGCGTCACCGAGTACGCCGAGACGTGGATCCGCGACGGCGGCACCCGCCCCGGCACCCCGGAGTTCGATCGGCTGTACGACGCGTGGCTCGACGACTTCGAGCGCGCGGCGTGCGCGAGTCGGGTTCGGCTACGTGCTGCTGCGCCGGCCGGCGGGCGGCGACGGCGACCCGGCCGCACGGTCGGACTCGCCCGCGTCGAGCGCCTGCACGGCCCGCTCGGCGCGCACGACGGCGGCCTCGGCGCCCACCTCGCCGACTGCCTCGCCGCGCACGACCGGCAGGCGGCGCTCGACGACGAGGCGCTCGCCGCGACGCGGCTGACGGTCGCCGGCGACGTGACCGAGGAACGGCACTACTGGCCGGGCGACGACGACCCGACGGCGATGCTGCTGCGACAGGGCGGCGGCTTCGGCCGCGCCGTCGCCTCGACACCGGGCTCGCGGCCCTCGTCGGCGCGAGCGACGGCGAGCTGTCGGTCGGCGCGATCGTCGCCGCGCTCGCCGAGCTGCTCGAGGTCGACGCCGCGGCGCTCGCGGCCGACCTGCTGCCGGCGGTGCGCGCCCTCATCGACGACGGCATGCTCCGGCTGCCCGTCGAGTGACGTGCGGCACGCGGCATCCGGCCGGAGCATGCCGCCGGCGCGGCGCCCAGCGGCCTGCCCCGCGAGGCGGGCGTCCACCGAGATCGCGAGCGCCACGACACGGCGTTCACCGAGCCGCCGGGGGTATTCTGCTGGTCGCACACCGAAAGCGAGCCCATGGCCGACAGTCCGCTCTCCGACTCACCCTACGAGGTGCTCGGCGTGCCCGCCGACGCGGATGCCGCGACGCTGCGGCTCGCGTACCGTCGCGCCCTGCGCACCGCGCACCCCGACACGGGCGGCGACCCGGTGCGATTCCACGCGGTGCAGCTGGCGTGGGAGCTCGTGGGCACGCCCGAGGCCAGGGCGGCATTCGACCGTGGCCGGCGCGGCCCCGCTCGGCGCCGACCCGCGAGGCGTGGGCGCCCGCCGCCCCGAGCCGGCCGCGCGATTCGCGTCCGCACGCGCGGTCGTACGGGCATCCCGGCGGGCTGTCGCGTGAGATCTACCTCGCTCGCATGCGCGAGTGGGTCGGCCGCGGCGTCAAGCTCCACGACCCCTACGATCCGGCGCTCGTGCGGCGCGCGCCCCGCGACATCCGTCATGTCCTCGCCGACGCGCTCGCCGAGGAGGCGACCGCCCGCTCGCTCTCGACGCTCGGCATCGCCTACACGGTGTGGCACGACCTGGCGACGGATGCCGCCGGCCCCGGCCTGCCGCCGAAGCTCGACCACCTCGTGCTCGGCCCCACCGGGCTGTTCGCGATCCAGTCCGAGGACTGGGGCGGACCCGTGGCGATGAAGCGCGGCGAGCTCGTCGGCGAGGCGCTCGCCGGCGAACGGCCGATCCGCGCACTCGCCGCGCGGGCGAAGGCGATCGGGCGCGCGGCACGCGTGAAGCCCACCGCGCTCGTCATCGTCGTGCCCGACGAACACGCCGAGGAGCCGCTCGAGCTCGGCGGCACCGTGCGCGGCGCGGTGGTCGCCCTGGTGCGCCGCTCACGCCTCGCGAGCGCGGTGCGCGAGGGGCTGCCCGGCTCGGCGCATCTCGGCGGCACCGAGGTCATGGAGGTTCGCTCGCGACTGCAGGCGGTCGTGCGGTTCGCCTAGGCGCGGCTCCGCGTTTCGACTCGACCGCGGGCCCGCTCGGTGTTGGATGGGAGCCCCGCGCGGTGTTGGATGGAGGATGCCTGCGCTCGACACCGACGCCTACATCGCCGACTTCGCCGAGTTCATCCAAGCCTCCCCCTCGTCGTACCACGCCGCCGCCGAGGTCGCCCGCCGCCTCGAGGAGGCCGGCTTCGAGCGGCTCGACGAGCGCGACGAGTGGCCGGCGGGCCCCGGCCGGCGCGTCGTCGTGCGCGACGGCGCCGTCATCGCGTGGGTGCAGCCGGATGCCGCCGCCGCGACGACCCCGTTCCGCATCCTCGGCGCCCACACCGACTCGCCGTCGTTCAAGCTGAAGCCGGGCCCCTCCACGAGCTCCGAGGGGCTGCTGCAGGCCGGCGTCGAGGTCTACGGCGGGCCGCTGCTCAACTCCTGGCTCGACCGCGAGCTCGAGCTCGCCGGCCGGCTCGTCACCGCGGACGGCGCCGAGCACCTCGTGCGCACCGGCCCGATGCTGCGCATCCCGCAGCTCGCGATCCACCTCGACCGCGAGGTGAACAAGGGCCTCACGCTCGACAAGCAGCGGCACACGCAGCCGGTCTGGGGAGCCGGCTCGGGCCAGCGACGTGCTCGCCCACCTCGCCGGGATCGCCGGCATCGAGGCCGAGGACGTCGCCGGGCATGACGTGCTCCTCGCCGACACGCGGCCCCGGCCCGCTTCGGCCTCGACGACGCGCTCTTCGCCGCCGGGCGCATGGACAACCTGAGCTCGGTGTACGCCGGACTCGTCGCGCTGCTCGCCGCCCCCGACGACGCCGCGCACGTCAGCGTGCTCGCCGCGTTCGACCACGAGGAGCTCGGCTCGGAGTCCCGCTCGGGCGCGAGCGGCCCGTTGCTCGAAGACGTGCTCGCGCGGGTCGCCGCGGGGCTCGGCGCCGATGCGACCGACCGGCGGCGCGCGTTCGCCGCCTCGTGGATCCTCTCGTCCGACGCCGGGCACGCCGTGCACCCGAACTACCCCGAGCGGCACGATCCCGCGCAACCGCCCGGTGCTCGGCGGCGGGCCGCTGCTGAAGCTCAACGCCAACCAGCGCTATGCGACCGACGCCGTGGGCACCGCGCTCTGGGCGCGGGTGTGCCGGCAGGCCGGCGTCTCCACCCAGCCGTTCGTCTCGAACAACGCGATCCCGTGCGGGTCGACGATCGGACCGCTCAGCGCCACCCGCCTCGGCATCCGCACCGTCGACGTCGGTGTGCCGCTGCTGTCGATGCACTCGGCGCGCGAGCTCGCGCACGTCGACGACCTCGCCGCGCTCGCGGCGGCCGTGACGGCGTTCTTCGCGCCCGGGCGCTGACGCGGCGCTCTCGAGCGGCGCTCCACACCTCGCAGCATGGCCGGATGTCGCGCCACGACGGCGTGATCTGACGGGCCCGCGGGCGTTCGTGCGAGGCTGTGGGCATGACCGACACCATCGCCCCCGCCGCTTCCGCTCTCTTCCCGCATGTCGCGACGCAGGCCGACGCGATCGCGCACTTCCGCGGCCGCCTGGCCTTCGAGTCCGATGTCTCGGATGTCGCCGCCGCGCTCGCCGACCCGACGCCGGGGTTCGTCCTCGTCGACACCCGCAGCGACGCGTCGTGGGCGCAGGGCCACGTCCCGGGAGCGATGCACCTGCCGGGTCGCCGCATCGCCGAGGAGGCGGCCGAGCGCATCCCCGCCGGCACGCCCGTGGTCGTCTACTGCTGGGGGCCCGGCTGCAACGGGGCGACGCGCGCCGCGCTCGAGTTCGCCCTGCTCGGCTACCCGGTCAAGGAGATGCTCGGCGGGTTCGAGTACTGGGTGCGCGAGGGCTTCGCCTACGACACCGCCGACGGCCTCGCGCAGTCGCCCGCCGACGCGCTCACGAACGTCGCACCGGCCGGGCTCGCCGGCGGCGCCGTGATCGACACCGGGATCACCTGCGCCTGCTGACGCGGCGGCGCAGCGCGCCCGACCGTCAGACGAGCGAGACGAGCGGGGCGTGGGGGTCGGCGGCCCACTCGTCGAGCGAGCCGTCGTAGACGGCGACATCCGGATGCCCCGCCCGGCGGAGCGCGAATGCCGTGCCGGCCGCGGCGATGCCGCCGCCGCAGTAGACCACGATCGGCGGGTGCCGTCGGTCGGCACGGCGGCGAGCCGGGTCTCGAGTGCGTCGCCGCGCAGCAGCGTGCCGGACTCGCGGTCGACCACCGAGGTCACGGGGACGCTGACGCTGCCCGGGATGTGCCGCGGCGGGGGCGGCGGCCCGTCTCGCCGCGGAAGTCGCTCGCCGACAGCGCGCACACCAGCGCGGCATCCGCTTCACCGGCGACGATGGCGTCGACCTCGTCGCGCTCGGCCCAGAGCGCGTCGTTCGGGGACACGGTCAGCGTGCCGGCGGTGCGCGGCGATTCGAATCCCGTCTCGAGGGCGCGGCCGTCGGCGCGCCAACGACCGAGTCCGCCGTCGAGCACGGCGACGCGTTCGACGCCGGCCGAGGTGAGCAGCCACCAGAGCCGTGCCGCCCAGTGGCCGAGGGAGGTGTCGTACACGACGACGGCGACGTCGTCGTCGATGCCGAGCTCGCGCGCGACCCGCTCGAGCCGCGCGGGATCCGGCCGCGTGAACGAGTACGGGCCGTCGGGGTCCGAGAACTCCTCGAGGAGGTCGGCGAACACCGCTCCCGGCACGTGGCCCGCGATCAGGTAGTCGTCGAGGCCGCTGAGCCAGCGGAACCCGGCCGGTGTCTCGACGCCGAGCACGCTGGCGTCGACGACGACGAGTCGTGGGTCACCGAGATGGGCGGCGAGCCACTCCGTCGTGACGAGGTCGGCGGGCAGGTCGAGTGCGGGCATGTCGACACGCTAGTCGCGGTGCGGCCTCGGGTGACCGGATGCCGCAACAGGCCGTAACCCGCCAGGCAGGTCGCGGGTGGTCCGGTCGCGGCTGATCCGGGTGGGCGACCGCGCACGGGCTCGCGTCAGCGCAGCGGCCCGCGCCGGCTCTCCAGCCACATCGTGTGCTCGCGGAGGCCGTTGCGCACGGCGGCCTTGATGATGAGGTAGCCGATCCAGAGCATGAGCGCGAGGATGGCCAGGTAGATCGCGAGGCCGATGATCAGGCCGATGAGGCCGAAGCTCGCGATGAGGTCGCTGTAGGTGGGGTCAGTCGGGTCCATCAGCACAGGTTGCCAGACGGGGCCGCCCCGCGCGAGTGTCCCGATCGGGGGTCAGCACTCGATGACGTTCACCGCGAGGCCGCCCTCGCTCGTCTCCTTGTACTTCGTCATCATGTCGAGGCCGGTCTGCCGCATGGTCTCGATCACGGTGTCGAGCGAGACGAGGTGGGTGCCGTCGCCGTGCAGCGCGAGCCGCGCGGCCGACACCGCCGTCGACGAGGCGATCGCGTTGCGCTCGATGCAGGGCACCTGCACGAGGCCCGCGACGGGGTCGCACGTGAGGCCGAGGTGGTGCTCCATCGCGATCTCGGCCGCGTTCTCGATCTGGCGCGGCGTGCCGCCGAGCACGGCGCAGAGCGCGCCCGCCGCCATGGCGCACGCCGAGCCGACCTCGGCCTGGCATCCGCCCTCCGCACCCGAGATCGAGGCGTTCTTCTTCACGAGCGACGCGATCGCCGCGGCCGTGAGCAGGTAGCGGCGGATGCCCGCGGCATCCGCACCGGGCACGAAGCGCAGGTAGTAGTGGCCGACCGCGGGGATGATGCCCGCGGCGCCGTTCGTGGGCGCGGTGACGACCCGCCCGCCCGACGCGTTCTCCTCGTTCACCGCGAGGGCGAAGGCGTGCAGCCACTCGGTCGACGTGTCGCGCAGGTGCTCGTCGCGGTCGTACTCCTCGAGTCGGCGGCGCACCTCGGGCGCGCGGCGCTTGACGCCGAGTCCGCCGGGCAGGGTGCCCTCGCTCGCGAGCCCGTGGCCGACGCACTCGGCCATCGCGGCCCAGATCGCGTCGAGACCGGCGTCGATGCCGTCCTCGCCGTGCACGGCGACCTCGTTGTACCGGGCCACGTCGCAGAACGAGACGCCGTGCTCCTCGCAGAGCGCGAGCAGCTGGTCGGCGTTGTCGTAGGGCAGCGGATGCCGCAGTGCCTCCGACTCCTCGGGCGCGTCGCCCTCGCGCCGGATGAACCCGCCGCCGACCGAGTAGTACGTCTCCTCGGCGAGCGGGAGCGCCTCGCCCTCGCCCCACGCCTGCAGGGTCAGCGCGTTCGGGTGCCCGGGAAGCCGCGTGCGCGGCTCGAGGCTGAGGTCGCCCTGCGTCATGGTGATCGGGTGGCTGCCCGCCACGCGCACCTCGCCGCCGGCTTCGCCGAGCCGTGACCACGCGCCGCGCACGTCGTCGGGGTCGCAGTCGTCGGGCCTGAGCCCTGCGAGCCCGGCGACGACGGCGTCGGGCGTGCCATGGCCGAGCCCGGTGGCGCCGAGCGAGCCGTACAGCGAGCAGGTGATGCGGGTGACGCGGTCGAGCACGCCGTCGTCGGCGAGTCGCTCGGCGAACGCACGTGCCGCCCGCATCGGGCCGACGGTGTGCGAACTCGAGGGGCCGATCCCGATCGAGAAGAGATCGAGGGCTGAGACGAACGCTGTCACCTTCCAAGGCTACGCCGGTGACTGCGCACGCATCCGGCGTCGCGTCGCAGGATCCTGCGTCCGGTGGCGCTTCGGCGCACTCGCCGGCGCAGGGTGTGCGATCCCGGTGCGCGCTGCCGACGGTCCGCGCGGCGAGCGTAGGCTGGACGGGATCCCCATGACTGACGCATCTCCCTCCGCCCTGCCCGGAATCAGCCCCATCCGCCCGAACGAAGCCGACGACGAGGCCGCCCTCGTCGAGCGTGCGTTCGCCGCCGGCCCGTACGGCCACCTGCCGAAGGGCGCGGAACGGCGCGCGTTCGAACGCGACACCGCGGGGCGCGCGGCATCCGGCGCCGTGCTCGTCGCCCGACGCGACGGGCGGCTGGTCGGCAGCGCGAGCGTGCTGCGCGCCGCGACGCCGTACTCGCGCGTGGCGGTGCCGGGGGAGGCCGAGATCCGGCTGCTCGCCGTCGAGCCCGGCGAGCAGGGCTCGCGGCTCGGCGAGGCGCTCATGCGCGCGAGCCTGGAGGCCGCGCTCGAATGGGGTGCCGAGGCGCTCGTGCTCGACACCGGCGCGCTGAACGTGCGCGCACAGGCGCTGTACGAGCGGCTCGGCTTCGAACGCGTGCCCGAGCGCGACGCGATCGCCTCGACGGGCGACGTCGATGCCCTCGTGTACCGCTTCCCGCTGCAGCTGCGCGGCGACGTGCGCGTGCGGCTCATGCGCCCCGACGAGGCCGACGAGGTGTCGGAGCTGACCGAGGCCGCCTACGCCGTCGACTTCGAGCTGAGCGAGGCGTACCGCGCCGACATCGCCGCCGTGGCCGAGCGCGCACGCGACCACCAGGTCTGGGTGGCGACGGATGCCGCGAGCGGCATGCTTCTCGGTACCGCGTCCACGCCACGTGCCGGCAACGCCATCTCCCCGCTGGCGCGCGACGGAGAACTCGACTTCCGGTTCCTCGGCGTCGCCGCCGGTGCGCGCCGTCGGGGCATCGGCGCGCTGCTCGTCGAGCACGTGCTGCTGCTGGCGCGCCTCCGCGCGATCCCGCGCGTGGTGCTGAACACCGGCCCCGACATGGTCGCCGCGCAGCGCCTCTACGAGGGCATGGGCTTCGACCGCCTGCACGAGCGCGAGTTCATGTTCGAGCGGCCCGACGGCTCGAGCTTCCTCATGATGGCGTACGGGCGCGACGTCGAGGCCGGCGGCGAGAGCGCCGCGGCCTGAGCCGCGGCAGCGCGCGCTCCGCTGCCCGACGTCAGCCGCCGACGGCGGGTCCGGTCGGGCCATCCAGTCCTGCGGGCGCTCGAGCGGCCGGAAGCCGAACTTCTCGTAGAGCCCGTGCGCATCGCCCGTGGCGAGAGCGATGCGCTTCAGGCCGAGCGGTTCGAGCGCCGACACGACGCCGTCGACGAGGGCGACGCCGATGCCCCGGCCGCGCGCCTCGGCCGACACGAAGACGTCGCAGAGCCAGGCGAAGGTCACGCCGTCGGTCACGACGCGCGCGTAGGCGAGTTGCTCGCCCGTCGCCCGGTCGTAGACGCCGAAGTTGCGGCGAGGCATCGATCGCGGCGTCCTGCGTCGCCCGTGGCCGGCCCGTCGCCCAGTACGACTCCTCGGCGAGCCACGCGTGGATCCGGGCGCGGTCGAGCCGGGCGGGGTCGGACGGAGAACTCGAGGTCGTCGGGCATCCTCCGATGACACCGCCCGGCGGCACGGGAACGCAAGATGCCACCTGGTGATCCGTGGCCCGGCCGAGCGTCGTCGACCCGGGGACGAACAAGCAACTCGGGTTGACAAATCGCACGTAAGCAACCTAAGTTGCTTGCATGACCCCGCGAATCCCAGAACCCACCGGAGCCGAGGCCGACGACCTCGCCGCCGTCGTGGCGTTGCGCGAACTCGCCGACCGGCTCGAGGACGCCGCCGTCGAGCGGGCGATGCGCGCCGGCTGGAGCTGGACGCAGGTCGCCGAGGCGCTCGGCGTCACGCGCCAGGCCGTGCACAAGAAGCACCACCGGCGACTCGAGACCGCCGGCATCGAACTGAGGAGACGCAATGTCTGAGGAACGATCGACACCCGGGCCACTGACGACGAGCGTCTCGGCGCACCGCTGAAGCGCGTCGTGATGCGGTCGATCGACGAGGCCGTCGCGCCGCGGCGCGCCGAGCGTCGAGGCCGAGCACCTGATGCTCGCGATCGCGGCGTGGACGACGGGGTCGCCGCGCGCACGCTCGCGGACTTCGGGCTCGACCACGCCGGCATCGACGCCGCGCTCGACGCCGAGCGGGTGCGGGCGCTGCGTGCCGCGGGCATCGAACCGGTCGCCGAGGATCGGCTGCGCGCCACCCGTCATTCGCGGCCGCGATGGGGGACTCGTTCCGCGAGGCGATGCGTCGCGCCGACTACCGGGCGCGACGCGACCGCGGTCGCGCCGACCGTGAGCGGCTCGCCGTCGCCGACACGCTGCTCGGCGTCCTCCGCGCCGATCTCGGCACCGTGCCGCGGGCGCTCGCGTACGCGGGCATCGACCGCGCCGCGCTCATCGCCGACTCGAACGGCTCTGAGGGGACACCCCGATGGCCGCACCCCCACCGCCGGCTGGGCCGTCGAGGCCGACGGCCTCGTCAAGTCGTTCGGCGACACCCGTGCCGTCGACGGCGTCGACCTCCGGGTCGCCACCGGCTCCGTGTACGGCGTGCTCGGTCCGAACGGCGCCGGCAAGACGACCACGATCTCGATGCTCGCGACGCTCGCGCGACCCGACGCCGGCACGGCTCGCGTCTTCGGTCATGACGTCGTTCGCGAGCCGCAGGTCGTTCGCCAGCTCATCGGCCTCACGGGGCAGTTCGCCTCGCTCGACGAGATGCTGTCAGGCACCGAGAATCTCGTGCTGTTCTCGCGCTCTGCAGGGCTCTGGGCCGGGCGTCGGCCAGGCGCAAGGCTGCCGAGCTCCTCGAGGAGTTCGGGCTGGGGGATGCCGCGAAGAAGCCCGTCACCCAGTACTCCGGCGGCATGCGACGCCGCCTCGACCTCGCGGCCAGCCTCATCGCCCAGCCGCCGCTGATCTTCCTCGATGAGCCGACGACGGGCTCGACCCGCGCACCCGAGCGCAGGTGTGGGCCACGATCCGGCGACTCGTCGCCACGGGTTCGACCGTGCTCCTCACGACCCAGTACCTCGACGAGGCCGACCAGCTCTGCGACCGAGTGGCGGTCATCGATCACGGGCGGGTCGTCGCAGAGGGCACGACGGACGAGCTGAAGGCCTCGGTCGGCGCGTCCAGCCTGCAGCTCCGGCTCCTCGCGCCGGGCGACCTCGAAGACGCCGCCGTGGCGATCGAGCGCGTGCTGGGCATTCGCCCGACGGTCTCTGCCGGAAGCCGGCCGCCTCACCGCTCCGATGCACGATGCCGACCGCGTGACGGCGCTGCTCGTCACGCTTCGCGAGGCGGGCATCCGGCTCGCCGAGCTCAGCGTCTCCAAGCCCACCCTCGACGAGGCGTTCCTCGCGCTCACCGGCCACGGCGTCGAACCCGACGCGACCGACGACGGGCATCCGCCGTCTCCGGCACGCACCCTCGAAGGGAGCCGCGCATGACCGCCGCGACATCGGCCCCCTCGCCCATCACTCCGGGCGCCGAGCGGGCGCTCAAGAACGTGGTCGGCGCCCGCCAGACGTTCTCGAACTCGATGGCGATGGCCTGGCGCGGGCTCCTCAAGATCAAGCGCACGCCCGAGCAGCTGTTCGACGTCACGTTCCAGCCGGTCCTGCTCACGGTCATGTTCACGTACATCTTCGGCGGCGCGATCGCCGGGACTCCCGAGGACTACCTGCCGTTCATCGTGCCGGGCATCCTCGTGCAGACGGTCATCATGACCTCCGTCGTCACCGGGGTGCAGCTCCGGGAGGACATGGCGAAGGGCGTCTTCGATCGGTTCCGGCTCGCTGCCGATCGCCCGGGTCGCGCCGCTCGCCGGCGCGCTGTCGGCCGACACGGTGCGCTACGCGATCGCGTCGCTCGTGACCTTCGCCACGGCCTTCGTGATGGGCTATCGACCCGACGGCGGGCTCGCCGGTGTGCTCCTCGCGACCGTGCTCGTCATCGTCTCGGCGTGGTCGCTCAGCTGGATCTTCGCGTTCTTCGGCGTCATCGCCCGATCGGCGGGGGCCGTGCAGGGCATCTCGCTCATGATCCTGTTCCCGCTCACGTTCCTCTCGAACGCGTTCGTTCCCGCATCGACCATGCCCGATTGGCTCGCCTGGTTCGTCGGCGTGAACCCGGTCTCGCACCTCGTCACGGCGGCGCGCGAACTCACGACGACGGGCACCTCGGGCGTCGAGGTGTGGGTGACGCTGCTCGCCTCGGCGGCGGTCCTCATCGTCTTCGCGCCGCTCACGGTGCGCGCCTACATGCGGCGGGCGTGACCCCTTCCGGTCGGCCGCGGGCTCAGCGCACCGTCTTGCGCGACGTGATCTGGCCGGTGTCGAAGCCGAGCAGGTGCAGGCCGCCGTGGAAGCGGGCGTGCTCGACCTTGATGCAGCGGTCCATGACGACGGTGAGCCCCTGCTCCTCGCCGTAGTACGCGGCATCCTGGTTCCAGATGCCGAGCTGCACCCAGATCGTCTTCGCGCCCGAGGCGAGCACCTCGTCGACGACCTGCGGGATGTCGCTGCCGCGTCGGAACACCACGACGATGTCGGGCACCTCGGGCAGGTCGGCGAGGCTCGCGTACGCCGGCTGGCCGAGGATCTCGGTGGCGTTCGGGTTCACGAAGTAGAGGCGGAAGTCGCTCGACTGCTGCAGGTACGTGCCGACGAAGTAGCTCGAGCGCGCCGGGTTCGGCGACGCGCCGACGATCGCGACGGACTTCGCGGCGTTGAGGATCCGCAGCCGCTGCTTCGCGTCGGGTCCGATCCACGTGCGCTGCGAGTGCAGCAGCTTCGCGAGCGGCGAGTTCGCCGGGAGCTCGCAGGAGAGGCCGTTGACCAGGCGCACGGTCTCGAGATCGTCGGATGCCGCGGCATCCGTGTCGGGAAGCACCGCCGTGTCGTCGTGGCATCCGTCGCTGTGCTCATCGTGCTGCTCCTGTCGCGGCCGTGAGGGCCTGGTCGAGATCGTCGATGATGTCTTCAACGTCTTCGATGCCCACGCTAATCCGCACGACGCCGGGAAGCACGCCCGCGTCGATGAGCTGCTGCTCGGTGAGCTGGGCGTGCGTGGTGGACGCCGGGTGGATGATGAGCGTCTTCGCGTCGCCGATGTTGGCGAGGTGCGAGGCGAGGTTCACCGACTCGATGAGCTGCTGGCCGACCGCGCGGCCGCCCTTCACCTCGAAGCTGAACACCGAGCCCGGGCCCTTCGGCAGGTACTTCAGGGCGCGGTCGTGATGCGGGTGGTTCGCGAGGCCCGCCCACCAGACGTGCTCGATGCGCGGGTCGGCCTCGAGCCACTCGGCGACGGCGCGCGCGTTGTCGACGTGCGCCTGGATGCGGTAGGGCAGCGTCTCGACGCCCTGCGCGAGCAGGAACGCCGAGTGCGGCGCGAGCGCGGGTCCGATGTCGCGCAGCTGCTCCGCGCGCAGGCGCGTGAGGAACGCGTACTCGCCGAAGTTGCCCGACCACTGCAGTCCGCCGTAGCTCGGCACGGGCTCGCCGAAGAGCGGGAACTTGTCGCTGTGCCAGTGGAAGCGGCCCGACTCGACGACGACGCCGCCGAGCGTCGTGCCGTGCCCGCCGAGGAACTTCGTGGCGGAGTGCGTGACGATGTCGGCGCCCCACTCGATGGGCCGGTTGAGGTACGGCGTGGGGATGGTCGAGTCGACGATGAAGGGGATGCCGTGGGCGTGCGCGACGTCCGCGAGGCCCTCGAGGTCGGCGATCTCGCCCGACGGGTTCGCGATCGTCTCGACGAAGAGCGCCTTGGTCTTCTCGGTGATCGCCGCGGCGTAGTCGGCGGGATCGGAGGAGCGCACGAACGTGGTCTCGATGCCGAAGCGGCGCAGCGTGACATCCAGCTGCGTGATCGAGCCGCCGTAGAGGTTCGCCGAGGCCACGATGTGGTCGCCCGCGCCGGCGAGGCTCGCGAAGGTGATGTACTGCGCGCTCAGGCCCGAGGCCGTCGCGACGGCGCCGAGTCCGCCCTCGAGGCTCGCGACGCGCTCCTCGAAGCTCGCCACGGTGGGGTTCGCGAGGCGCGAGTAGATGTTGCCGTACTTCTGCAGGGCGAACCGGGCGGCGGCATCCGCGGTGTCGTCGAAGACGAACGCGGTCGACTGGTAGATCGGCAGCGCGCGGGCGCCCGTCACCTGGTCGGGGATGTTGCCCGCATGGATGGCGCGGGTCTTGAAGCCGAATTCGCGGTCTGCCATGGGTTCACGCTACTGCGGGCCGCCGCGGCATCCGCCTGCGCGCCGTAATGCGGGGCAACGGATGCCGCGGGGGCCGCGCCGCCGCTCAGCCGAGCACCTCGTCGGTCGTCACGACGCGGGCGAAGCCGCCGCCCTCGAGGTTCACGGCGGTCGCGCGCGCGAGCTCGGACGCGGAGAGGCGGATGCCGCCCGGCCCCTCGAGGTCGAACGTGTGCGTCGCGTCGAGCGGCAGCGTCACGTCGTAGCCGAGGTTGCCGCCCATCCGGGCGGTGGTCTCCACGCACATGTTCGTCTGGATGCCGGTGATCACGAGCTGCCGGATGCCGCGGGCCTGCAGCCACGCGTGCAGGTCGGGCTCGCCGTAGAACGCCGAGTTCACCTGCTTGGTCACGAAGAGGTCGTGCGGGGCATCCGCCACGACGTCCTTCAGCGCGTTGCCGGGGGAGCCGACGCCGAGCGGCGAGCCGGGGGAGACCGAGTCGTGCCGCACGAGCACGATCGGCCGGCCGGCATCCGCCCACGCGGCGACGAGGCGCCCGATGTTCGCCTCGGCGTCGGGGTTGTCGCGCTCGCCCCACGCGGGGTCGTCGAAGCCCTGCTGCACGTCGATCACGATGAGGGCGGCGGTGTCGTCGAAGTCCATGCCCTCATGATGCCGCGTGTCGTGCCCGCGGCCGTCGCCCGCGGCTGCCAATCCCCGGCGACGGGCTGCCAGCCGAGCGGATGCCGCGCGCCGCGGCCGCGCCGTCGGTGCACGGATGCCGCCACGCAGCCGCTACCGTGGGCCCGTGATCCTCGAACACGCGATCCTGCCCGTGACGCCCGGCCGGGAGGCCGACTTCGAAGCCGCCCTCGCGGAGGCGACGCCCATCATCGCCGGAATGCCCGGGCTTCGTCGACCTGCAGGTCTCGCGCTCGATCGAGACGCCGAACGAGTACCTGCTGCTCGTGCACTGGGAGAGCGTCGAGGCGCACGCGGTCGGGTTCCGCGGCTCGCCCGAGTACGGGCGGTGGCGGGAGCTGCTGCACGGCTTCTACGACCCGTTCCCGGTCGTCGAGCACTTCGCCGAGGTCGTGCGCGTGCTGACGGCGGTCCGCACGGCTCGGCTGCGACGATCGGCATGCCGCGGGTCGCCGCGCCGCGGCATCCGCTGCACAGGGCCTGCACAGCGCCGTTGCTAGCCTGTGAGCAGGTCGCCGCCGGAATGACGGATCGCGGCGGCCCCGGACGAGGGATCAGTACCCGGAACGCGACAAGACTGGCCACGGGAGTGAACAGTCATGGCGTGGGTCATCCTCATCGTCTCCGGAATCCTCGAGGCCGTCTGGGCCACCGCGCTCGGCAAGTCGGAGGGCTTCACGAAGCTCTGGCCGTCGGTGGTCTTCTTCGGTGCGCTCGTGCTCTCGATGGGCGGCCTCGCCTGGGCGATGCGCGACATCTCCACCGGCACCGCCTACGCGGTGTGGGTCGGCATCGGCGCGGCCCTCACCGTGACCTGGGCGATGATCACCGGTGACACGGATGTCTCGTGGGTCAAGCTCGGCCTCATCGCGGGCCTCGTCGGCTGCGTCGTCGGCCTGAAGCTCGTCGACGGCAGCCACTAGCCGCGCGCGTCCACGCCCGACGCTCGCCCACGCCGGCGCGCGTGCGTGGCGCGTGCGGGTCCGCGAATCCGTGTAAAGAATCATTGACATGATGTCGCCAACGCTTTACATTGAAGGTGTAAACAATCTTTGACACCCGTCTTGACGACACACCGTCTTCGACATGGGAGCGTGATCCGCATGGAACGACGAGTGGGAGCCGGGGCATGGTTCGCCGCGGCCGGAGGCCTGGCGCTCATGGCGCCGTTGGCGTTCGTCGGCGTCGGCGTCGTCGCCGGCGTGCAGGCCGACGGGTCCGACGGATCGCGGCGCCGGCATCGCCGAGACGCTCGTCGCGGCATCGACGTCGTTCGGCTGGGCGGTGCTCGCCCTGCTCGGCGTCGCGGTGCTCGACGTCGTCGTGGCGTGCGGGCTCTGGATGGTGTTCCGACCCGAGCGGCCGGGCGCCTCCGCGCTCGCGGCGGCGTTCCGCATCGCCTACGCGGCGGTGTTCGTCGGGGCGATCGCGATGCTCGCCGACGCACGGCGCATCGCCGAGGGGGCGGGCGCGGCATCCGGACTCGGCATCGAGGACCGCGACACCGCCGTGCTGTCGCGCCTCGACGGCTTCGACGCCGCCTGGAACGCGGGCCTCGTGCTGTTCGGCATGCACCTCCTGGTGATCGGCTGGCTGCTGCTCCGACGCTCGGGCGTGTTCGCGACCATCGTCGGCGCGCTCGTGCTGCTCGCCGGCGCGGGCTACCTCGCCGACAGCGTGCTCTGGGTGCTCGTCCCCGACGGGCTCGTCGCTGGCGCAGTTCACGTTCATCGGCGAGATCGTGCTCATCGCGTGGCTGGTCGTCGGCGGCATCCGCTCGATCCGGGCCGGACCGCGAGGACGTCGCACACGCTGACGACACCCGATGGCGCGCCCGCCGCGGATGACGCGCGAGCGGCGCAGGCGGATGCGACCGAGGGTGCACGGCGATGAAGCGCCCATTCGGAACGGGAGAACGTGATGTCGTACGAGGAGAAGGGCACCTGGGTCTACCTCGTGGTCGCGATCGTGGGAAGCACGGTGTACCTGTCCCTGGTGCTCCCGCGAGTTCCTGGCGGCACGCCCGGTCGACGAGATCGACTACGTGCCGGCCATGCTCTGGGTGATCGGCGGCGCGATCGTGGCGTCGATCATCGGGCGCATCCTCGTCGAGATCTTCTCGCCGAGCGAGAGCACCAGGGGCGACATCCGCGACAAGGAGATCGACCGGCTCGGCGAGCGCGTCGGCAGCTCGTTCGTCGTGATCGGCGCGCTCGGCGCCCTCGTGCTCGCGATGTTCGACGCCGACGGCTTCTGGATCGCGAACACCGTGTACTTCTGCTTCGTGCTCTCCGCGATCCTGTCGAGCATCACGAAGCTCGTCGCCTATCGCAGGGGCGTGCCGAGATGGTGAAGCCCACGAAGGTCACGAACGACATCCGCGTCGCTGCGGTTCCGCGCCGGCGAGATGACGCAGGCCGAGCTCGCGAAGCGACTCGGCGTGACCCGCCAGACCGTCATCGCCATCGAGCAGGGGCGCTACTCGCCCTCGCTCGAGATGGCCTTCCAGATCGCGCGGGTGTTCGGGGTCCCGCTCGACGAGGTCTTCCAGTACCCCGACGAGCAGCAGGAGAGCAGCATCATGAGAGTCGCAGTGTACGAACGGTACGGACGCGCCCGAGGTCGTCGGCATCATCGAACGGCGCCGATCCGAGCCCGGGCGCGAGGTGCGGTGCGCATCCGGGTGCACACGGTGTCGATCGGCTCGTCCGACAGCGCCGCGCGGTCGGGAACCCCGTGGTTCGCGCGCCTGGCCTTCGGGCTGCGGGCGCCGCGGAAGTCGGTGCTCGGCTCGGACTTCGCGGGGGTCGTCGACGCCATCGGGCCCGGCGTCACGCGGTTCGCGATCGGAGACCGGGTGTTCGGCGCCACGGGCGCCGCCGAGGGCGCCCATGCCGAGCTTCTGGTGGTCGCCGAGTCGTCCGCGATCGTGCCGCTGCCCGACGCGGTGGGCATGGCGGATGCCGCCGCGATCTGCGACGGCGCACTGACCGCGCTGCCCTTCCTGCGCGACGGCGGGCACGTGCGCGCAGGTGATCGCGTGCTCGTCAACGGCGCTTCGGGCAGCGTCGGCGCTGCCGCCGTGCTGCTCGCGAAGCACCTCGGCGCCGAGGTGACGGCGGTCTGCGGGCCTGCCCATGTCGAGCTCGTCTCGTCGGCTCGGCGCCGACCACGTCGTCGACCGCACCCGCGAGGATGTCACGCGCGGCGACGCGGCGTGTTCGACGTCTTCTTCGATGCGGTCGGCAAGAGCACGTTCCGGCGCGCGCGGCGCGTGCTGGTACGCGGCGGGGCTCTACCTCACGACCGTTCCGTCGTGGGCGATCATGTTCCAGCAGCTCACGTCGCGCTCGGCCGCCGGCGGCGCGCGGCGATCATGTTCACGGGCCTTCGCAAGGATGCGGACAAGGTGCCCGACCTCGAACTACCTCGCGGCCTCGCCGCGACGGGCGCGCTTCGGCCGCCGATCGAGCGCGAGGTGCGCTCGAGCAGTTCGCGGACGGGTATCGTCTCGTGACGCGGGCCGACAGGGCGGGAGCGTCATCCTGCGGCCCGTGCCGGAGAACGTCGTGGTGCGGCGCCGGACGCCGCGCGCATCCGAGCCGAGACGAGGGCCGGCGCATGAGGGCGATCGTGCAGCAGCCGCTACGGCGGGCCCGAGGTGCTCGCGCTCGCCGAGGTCGAGGCGCCGGTGCCGGCCGACGACGAGGTGCTCATCCGGGTGGCCGCCGTCGCCGTCAGCGTGGGCGACGTGTTCCTGCTGCACGGCGAGCCGCGGGCGGTGCGCCTCGCGTTCGGCCTCCGGCGCCCGAAGCACGCCGTGATCGGGCGGGATGTCGCGGGCGTGGTCGAGGCCGTCGGCGCGGCCGTCACGCGGTTCCGCGTCGGCGACGCCGTGTTCGCCGAGTCCGACCAGGGCGGATTCGCCGAGCTCGTCGCCGTGCCCGAGCGGTTCGTCGCCGCCCGTCCGGCGAGCGTCGACGCCGTGCACGCCGCGGCCGTGGTGGTGTCGGGCACCACCGCGCTGCAGGGCCTGCGGCTCGCGGGCGTCGGGCCCGGGCAGCACGTGCTCGTGAACGGCGCGTCCGGCGGCGTCGGCGGGTTCGCCGTGCAGCTCGCGAAGGCGATGGGCGCCGAGGTGACCGGCGTGTGCCGCGGCGCTCGAAGGCCGAGCACGTGCGGGCGATCGGCGCCGACCACGTCATCGACTACACCACGCGAGGACTTCACGGCGGGCGACGTGCGCTACGACGTGATCTTCGACCTCGTCGCCGACCATCCGCTCGGCCGCGTGCGACGCTCGCTCGCGCCGCGGGGCACGCTCGTCCTGTCGTCGGGCAAGGGCGGCAAGGTGCTCGGTCCGTTCGGTCGCATCATCCGCGCATCCGTGCACTCCCCGTTCGTGTCGCAGCGCCTGCGCCCGCTGGCAGCGAGGCGCAACGGCGACGACCTCGCCGAGCTCGCCCGCCGCATCGATGCGGGCGAGGTGCGACCGGTCGTCGACGAGGTGTTCCCGCTCGAGCGCGCCGCCGAGGCGGTCGCCCGGCTCGAGTCGGGCGAGGTGCGCGGCAAGGTCGTCATCGCGGTCTGACCCGCGACGCGTCGCCGAGCCGTCCGCCGCTCAGCCGAGCAGCACCGCGCCGTACGCGAGCGCCGCGACGAGCACCCACGACGTGAGGCCGACGACGAGGGCGCGCCACCCCGTGTGGATGAGCTCCGCCACGCGGATGGAGGCGCCGAGCGCGAACAGCGCCGTCGCGAGCAGCGCCGTCTGCACCTGGTCGGCGGTCACGAGGAGCCACTCGGGCAGCGGCACGAACGTGTTCAGCAGCACCGCCGCGAGGAATCCCGCGATGAACAGCGGCACGATCGCGGGCCGCGGGCCGGCGGGTTCGATCGCGCGGCGCCGCTCGACGGCGGCCGTGATGGCCACCATCGGCGCGAGCATGAGCACGCGGGTGAGCTTCACGACCACGGCGACCGCGAGGGCGGCGGGTGCCCGCGAGCTGCGCGGTCGCGACCACCTGGCCGACGTCGTGCACGCCGGCACCGACCCAGTGGCCGAAGCCCGTCGCCGAGAGGCCGAGCGGATGCCACAGCGCGGGCAGCACGGCGATGGCGAGCGTGCCGCACAGCGTGACGAGCGCGATCGGCACCGCCTGCTCCTCGTCCTTCGCGCGCACGGTCGCCGCCATCGCGCCGATCGCGGAGGCGCCGCAGATCGAGAACCCGCTCGCGACGAGCACCGGCTGGTGTCCGGGCAGGCCCAGCGCCCGCCCGAGTCCGATCGTGCCGACGAACGTGATCACCACCACGCGCCACCGTGGTGAGGATCGTCACCCAGCCGAGCCCGGCGATGTCGACGAGGCTGAGCTTCAGGCCCAGCAGCACGATGCCGATCCGCAGCAGTCGCCGCGACGCGACCTGCAGCCCCGGCGCGAGCCGGCCCGAGAGCGCCGGCTGCAGGGCGGGCACCTGGCCGACGACGATGCCGAGCGCGACGGCCGCCGTCAGGATCGGCACGGCGGGCACCGCGAGGTGCACCAGCCACGCGATCAGGGCCGCGGATGCCGCGACGGCGAGTCCCGGCATCCGTTCGCGCATCACCCCACGCTAGCCGAGCGTCGCGGGGCCGCCGTCCGGGACCTGCGACGTCGGGTCAGGTGCCCCAGCTCGGGGCCCAGAAGTGCAGCTGCCGGAACTCGGGCGTCACCGCGACGCCCGTCCAGATCGGGTAGTAGAACGCGGACACGAGCACGACGAAGCCGAGGAAGATCGCCACGATCGCGATGCCGCGCATGCGTTTCCACGTCACGTCGTCGCGGCGCCCCAGGATGAGCATGATCACCGCCGCGAGCGCGAGCATCGTGTACGGCTGGAACGCGATCGAGTAGAACTGGAACACCGTGCGGTCGAGGTACATGAGCCACGGCAGGTAGCCCGCCGCGAGGCCGAGCAGGATGATGCCGACCTGCCACTCCCGGTACCGCACGAGCCGGTACAGCAGGTAGGCGCACGCCCCCGCGGCCGCCCACCAGATCAGCGGGTTGCCGATGCCGATGACCGACTCCCAGCACGTCGTCGGCGCCGCATCCGCCCGTCCCGTCGTCGATCGCCCGGAAGTACATGTTCGTCGGCTTGAACATGATGAGCCAGGTGAGCGGGTTCGACTGCGCGGGATGCGCGGCGTGCACCCCGACGTGGTACGTGTACGCCGACTGGTGGTAGTGCCAGAGGCTCTGCAGCGCGGTCGGCACCCACGAGAAGAACCCGGTGGCCCGGTTCTCGGCCGCGTCCGCCCAGTGCCGGTAGTAGCCGCCGTCGGTGACGAGCCACCCGGTCCACGACGCGAAGTACACGGCCGCGGCCACGGGCACGAGCAGCAGGAACGTGGCCGGCCCCTGCTTCAGCACCGCCCCGGTCAGCCAGAACGGCACGCCCGCCCGCCGGCGCGCGAGCGCGTCGACCACGACGAGGTAGATCCCGAACGCCGCGAGGAACCACACGCCCGACCACTTCACGGCGCACGCGGCCCCGAACGCGACGCCCGGCGGCGACGACCCACGGCCGCGACCAGATGGCCGGCCCGTAGTGGGGTTCGCGCCCGCTCGCGCGGGCCTCGTCCAGTCGTCGCTCGAGCTGCCGTCGCGAGTGGTCGCGGTCGAGGAGCACGAACCAGAAGCCGAGCAGGGCGAACAGCATGACCCAGTTGTCGAGGAGCGCCACCCGCGACATCACGATCGCGTTGCCGTCGACCGCGAGGAGGAGCGCGGCGATGACGGCCACGATCGTCGACGGCCAGAGGCGGCGGGCGACCATCGCGAGCACGAACACGGCGACCGTGCCGGCCAGCGCGGTGGTCGCGCGCCACCAGAACGCGTCGCCCGCGCCGAACGCGGCCATGCCGAGCGAGATCATCCACTTGCCCAGCGGCGGGTGCACGACGTACGCGGGCTCGTCCTGGTAGATCCCGGTGTCGCCGCGGGCGAAGTCCTCGTCGGCGCCCTCGGGCCAGCTCGACTCGTACCCGTTCTGCAGCAGCGTCCACGCGTCCTTGACGTAGTACGTCTCGTCGAAGATCAGCGCCTGCGGATGCCCGAGGTTCCAGAACCGCAGCACCGCCGCGAGGAGCGTCACGAGGATCGGGCCGCCCCAGTACCAGAGCGTGCGGCGACGCGGCGTCGAGAGCACGCGGCCCCACCAGTCGTCGAGGCGCGGTGCCCCGCGACTCGACGAAGGGCTCGTCGTCGAGGGCTCGTCGACGGCGGGCTCGTCGCCGGTCGTCGGCGCGGTCGTCTCCGGCCGCGTCGGTCGCCCCCACGCCGAGCGGATGCGCCGGGGTGCCCGTCGCCCGCGCCGGCCTGCGATGCGCGCGCGTCGGCGGCGTCGGTCTCAACACCCATGCGCCCCAGAGTAATCGCGACCGACGGCGGCGTGCCCGCGCCGCCCGCCCCCGCGTGCGGGAGACTGGGGGCATGATCATCCTCGCGGCGACGCCCATCGGCAATCTCGGCGACGCCTCGGCGCGGCTCCGCGAGGCGCTCCAGCAGGCGGCCGTCGTCGCCTCCGAGGACACCCGGGTGACCCAGCGCCTCCTCGCGGGGCTCGGCATCGACCACCGTCCCCGCCTCATCGCGCTGCACGAGCACAACGAGCGCCGGAAGGCCGCCGAGCTCGTCGAGCTCGCACGCGACGCCGACCTGCTCGTGCTGAGCGACGCCGGCATGCCCACCGTCTCCGATCCGGGCTTCCCGCTCGTGCAGGCCGCGGTCGCCGCGGGCGTCGAGGTGACGGCGATCCCCGGGCCGTCCGCCGTGATCACCGCGCTCGCCGTCTCGGGCCTGCCCACCGACCGCTTCGCCTTCGAGGGGTTCCTGCCGCGCAAGGCGGGGGAGCGCGCGCGGCGCCTCGCCGAGCTCGCCGGCGACCGGCGCACGCTCGTGTTCTTCGAGGGCCCGTCGCGGCTCGCGGCGAGCCTCGAGGCGCTCGCCGAGGCGTTCGGCCCCGACCGGCCCGCTGCGGTGTGCCGCGAGCTCACCAAGCTGCACGAGGAGGTGCGCCGCGGCGGCCTCGCCGAGCTCGCCGCCTGGGCGGCCGACGGGGTGCGCGGCGAGATCTGCATCGTCGTCGGCGGCGCGCCCGAGGAGCGTGCGGATGCCGCGGGGGCACTCGACCGCGTGCTCGAGCTCGCGGCATCCGGAATGCGGCTGAAGGACGCGGCCGCCCTCGTGGCGGCCGAGAGCGGACTCGGCAAGCGCGACCTGTACGAGGCCGCGCTCGCCGCCCGCAGCAACTGACGCAGCGCGACCTGCAGCGCTGACGCACGCTGAACCGCCGCTGAAGGCTCGCTGAACGTTTCCACCGCTGTCCCTCGAAGAGGGGGAGAATGGGCAGTACCGCACAACGGTGGGAGGTACGACATGACCCACGTAGTCAGGTTCTCCGAGTTCGGCGGCCCCGAGGTGCTCGAGGTCGTCGAGACGCCCACGCCGGAACCCGGCGAGGGCGAGGTGCTGGTCGAGGTGTTCGCGGCGGGGCTGAACCCGGTCGAGAGCGCCGTACGGCGAGGCGATCACCCCGAGCGGTGGCCGGTCGAGTTCCCGGCGACCCAGGGCCGCGACCTCGCCGGGCTCGTGATCGCGACCGGACCGGGCGCCTCGCGGTTCTCGCGGGGCGACGAGGTGATGGGCTTCGTCGACCACGGCGCGCAGGCCACGCACGTGGTCGTGCCCGAGGCCAACCTGATGCCCCGCCCGCCCGCGCTCTCGTGGGAGGTGGCGGGCTCCCTCTACACCGCGGGCACCACCGCGTGGACGGCGGTCGAGGGCCTCGGCCTCGGGCCGGGCGACACGATCGTCGTGACCGCCGCGGCCGGGGGCGTCGGATGCCTCGCGGCGCAGTTCGCGCGGATGCGCGGCGCCACCGTGGTCGGCACGCAGCGTCGAGACGCGCTTCGACTTCCTCCGCCAGTTCGGCGTGATCCCGACGGCGTACGGGCCGGGACTCGCCGACCGGGCGCGCGCCCTCGCGCCGGGTCCGTTCACCGCGTTCCTCGACTTCCTCGGCGGCCAGGCGCTCGAGGCGCAGGCCCTCGGCGTCCCCGCCTCCCGGGTGCTCACGGTGCTCGACTGGAACGCGGTCGACGAGCACGGCGCGGTACGGGCCTCCGCCGGCGACGTCGTCGCGCTCGGACGCGTGGCCGCGCTCGCCGCGGCACGCCGCATCCGCCTGCCGATCGCCGACGTGTTCCCGCTCGACGCCGTGGGCGACGCGTACCGCGCGCTCGACAAGCGCGAGGCGCCCGGCAAGATCGTGCTCGGCCTCCGCATCGTCGGCTACGCCGGGTCAGCGCGTACAGGAGCCCGAGATCAAGGAGCAGGACGTGACGCTCGGCGTCCCGACGCCGCACGCGCACATGGACGTCGAGGAGGCGGTGCCGCCCGCGATCGGCGACGGCAGCGTTCGCCGACGGCATCGCGAGGAGCGCGAGGAGCGCGAGGAGCGCGCTCGGGAGGCGTGACCCGGCGCCCGCTGTAACGCGGACCCTGCGGCATCCGTGCGCCCATAGGATTGAGCGCATGGCCGACGCCTCCTCGTTCTACATCACCACGCCCATTTTCTACGTGAACGACGTGCCCCACATCGGGCACGCCTACACGGAGGTGGCCGCCGACGTGCTCGCGCGCTGGCACCGCCAGGCGGGCGACGACACCTGGATGCTCACCGGCACCGACGAGCACGGGCAGAAGATCCTGCGCACCGCCACCGCCAACGGCGTCACGCCGCAGGAGTGGGCCGACAAGCTCGTCGCCGAGGCGTGGATCCCGCTCCTCGAGACCATCGACGTCGCGAACGACGACTTCATCCGCACCACCGACGAGCGGCACGAGGTCAACGTCCAGAAGTTCCTGCAGAAGCTCTACGACGACGGCCACATCTACACCGGCGAGTACGAGGGCTACTACTGCGTCGGCTGCGAGGAGTACAAGCAGCAGTCCGAGCTCGTGCCCGGCACGGGGGAGTACGAGGGCCAGCTCGTCTGCGCCATCCACTCCAAGCCCGTCGAGCTGCTGCACGAGAAGAACTACTTCTTCCGCATGTCCGCCTTCGCCGACAAGCTCCTCGCGCTCTACGAGGAGCGGCCCGACTTCGTGCAGCCCGAGTCGGCGCGCAACGAGGCCGTCTCGTTCGTGAAGCAGGGCCTCGCCGACCTCTCGATCTCGCGCTCCACGTTCGACTGGGGCGTGAAGGTGCCGTGGGACGAGTCGCACGTCGTCTACGTGTGGTTCGACGCGCTGCTCAACTACATCACCGCGGTCGGCTACGGCCAGGACGACGCGGAGTTCGCGCGCCGCTGGCCCGCCCAGCACGTCATCGGCAAGGACATCCTGCGCTTCCACGCCGTGATCTGGCCGGCCATGCTCATGGCGGCCGGCCTCGAGGTGCCCCGCGGGATCTTCGGCCACGGCTGGCTCCTCGTCGGCGGCGAGAAGATGTCGAAGTCGAAGCTCACGGGCATCGCCCCCGAGCAGATCACCGAGACGTTCGGCTCCGACGCGTTCCGCTTCTACTTCCTCTCGGCGATCTCGTTCGGCCAGGACGGCTCGTTCTCGTGGGAGGACCTCGCGGCGCGCTACCAGGCCGAGCTCGCCAACGGCTTCGGCAACCTCGCGTCGCGCGTCGTCGCGATGGTCAACCGCTACTGCGACGGCGTCGTGCCGCAGGCCGCCGAGCTCTCGGCCGCCGACCACGAGATCGGCGCGATCGAGCAGCGGGCGACGGATGCCGCGTGGTCGGCGATCGAGCCGGCTCGCGATCCACGAGTCGATCGGCGCGACCTGGGAGCTCGTCGACGCCCTGAACGGCTACCTGACGGTCGAGGAGCCGTGGACGCTCGCGAAGGACCCGCACCGGCGCGCGCGCCTCGAGACCGTGCTCGCCACGGCGTACCACGGGCTCGGCACGCTCGCCGTGCTGCTCTCGCCCGTGCTGCCCAAGGCGACCGCGAAGCTGTGGACGGCGCTCGGCGCCCCCGGCACCGTGCAGGAGCAGCGCATCGACCGCGCCAACGAGTGGACGCGTCGGCGAGCGCGTGGCGCCGCTCGAGGCGCTCTTCCCGCGCGTCGAGGTCTCGGAGTGACGGCAGGCGGCACCGCATGACGGAGGCCTCGCCCGAGCACCTGCGCACGCGCGCCGACGGCGGCCGTGCCGTCGAGTACCCGCCGCCGCCCGAGCCGCTCGCGGTCGGCGTGTACGACAACCACACGCACCTCGAGATCGCCGACGGCGCGCTGCCGCTCGACGTGCACGAGCACCTCGAGCGCGCGGCATCCGTCGGCGTCGTCGGGGCCGTGCAGGTGGGCACGGATGTCGCGACCTCGCGCTGGTCGGCCGACGTGGCCGAGCGCGAGCCGCGCCTCCTCGCCGCCGTGGCGCTGCACCCCAACGAGGCGCCCGAGCTCGAGGCATCCGGAGCCCTCGACGACGCGCTCGCCGTGATCGACGAGCTCGCCGCACGCCCCCGCGTGCGGGCGATCGGCGAGACCGGGCTCGACTTCTACCGCACCGGCGAGGACGGCCGCGACGCCCAGTTCCGCTCGTTCGAGGCGCACATCGACATCGCGAAGCGGCACGGGCTCGCCCTGCAGATCCACGACCGCGACGCCCACGACGAGGTGCTCGAGACGCTGCGCCGCGTCGGCGCGCCCGAGCGCACGGTGTTCCACTGCTTCTCGGGCGACGACGAGCTCGCGCGCCTCGCCACCGACGCCGGGTGGTACCTCTCGTTCGCCGGCAACGTGACGTTCAAGAACGCCGAGAACCTGCGCGAGGCGCTGCGGGTCGCCCCGCGCGACCGCATCCTCGTCGAGACGGATGCCCCGTACCTCACGCCCGTGCCGCTCCGCGGCCGCCCGAACGCGCCGTACCTCGTGCCGCACACGATGCGGTTCATGGCCGAGGTGCTCGGCGCCGACCTCGACGAGTTGTGCGCACAGGTCGCGTCGAACACGCGGGCGGTCTACGGACCGTGGCATGATGAGCCCGTGCGGGGGGCGACGGGCGTGAACGCGCATCGGCATGAGGCCGAGGGCGGCGAGGCCGCGGCGCCGCGCCTGCTCGGCCCCGCCGAGATCCGCGACCTCGCCGAGCTGCCTCGACGTCACGCCCACGAAGAAGCTCGGCCAGAACTTCGTGCACGACGGCAACACCGTGCGCCGCATCGTGCAGGTGGCCGGGGTGCAGCGCGGCGAGACCGTGCTCGAGATCGGGCCGGGGCTCGGCTCGCTCACGCTCGGGCTGCTGGAGGCCGGGGCATCCGTCATCGCGGTCGAGATCGACAAGCGCCTCGCCGAGCAGCTGCCGCACACCGTGCGCCTGATGCAGCCCGGCACGTCGCTCACGGTCGTGACCGACGACGCGCTGCGCGTCACCGAGCTGCCCGGCGAGCCCGTGCGGCTCGTCGCGAACCTGCCGTACAACGTGTCGGTGCCCGTGCTGCTGCACCTGCTCGAGCACTTCCCGTCGCTCACGTCGGGCATCGTCATGGTGCAGGCCGAGGTCGGGCACCGCCTCGCGGCCGAGCCCGGGCTCGAAGGTCTACGGCGCGCCGAGCGTCAAGGCCGCCTGGTACGGCACGCTGGCGCACGGCCGGCCAGGTCTCGCGCATGGTGTTCTGGCCGGTGCCGAACGTCGACTCGGTGCTCGTCGGCGTTCGAGCGGCGGCGACGCAGCCCGGCACCGAGGAGGAGCGCGTCGCGACGTTCGCGCTCGTCGACGCCGCGTTCCAGCAGCGGCGCAAGATGCTGCGGCAGGCGCTCTCGGGCGTGCTCGGCGGCTCGTCGGCCGCGGCGACGCGACACGCTCGACGCGCGCGGGCGTCGACCCGCAGGCGCGCGGCGAGCAGCTGCACGTCGACGACTTCCTCGCATCGCGCGCGCGCACCGCGATCGCGTGAGCGCCCGCTGCACGACCCGACCGATCAGTACCGCACGGGAATACGCTGGGGGCTGACAGGAGGGGCCGTGGACGCATCCCGGGCGGACGCCGATGAGACCCAACTCGCACGCGCGCGGCTCGCCTACGAGCGCCGCGACTGGGCGGCCGCCCGCGTGGCCTATGCCCGCATCGGGGACCGCGCGGCCATCGCGGCCGAGGACGTCGATCGGGAATCCCGCTGCGCGTGGTGGCTCGGGGACACGCCCGCGTCGATTGCGACCGGCGAGGAGCTGGTGCATCGGCTCGAGGACGCCGGGCGCACTCGGGAGGCGGCGATGGCGGCCCTGCGGCTCGGGCTCCAGTGGGCGCTGCGCGGCGACGAGGCCATCTTCGCCGGATGGTTCGCGAAGGCCCGCCGACTCCTGGCCGCGCTCCCGGTGGGCCCCGAGCACGGCTACCTGCGCTACGTCACCGCCATGCTGGCGACCGACACCACGGGGATGCCCGACGATGCCGAGGCGGCAGCGTCGGAGCTGCGCGGGATGGAGCGGACCTACGGTTCCCGGGCGCTCGGCGCGTTCGCCCTCGTGCTCGCCGCGCACGCGAAGATCCTGCGCGGCGACGCCGATGCCGGGTTCGACCTCCTCGACGAGGCCATGCTGCCGGTCGTCGCCGGTGAAGTGGATCCGTTCTGGGGTGGCGACATCTACTGCACCGTCATCCACCTGACCGGGCTGATCGGCGACTTCGGTCGCATGCGCGCCTGGACGGACGCGCTCGACACCTGGAGCGCCGAGCTCTCGCAGACGTTCTCGTACGCCGGGATCGTGCGCGTGCACCAGCTCGAGTTGCTCGTCGCGGAGGGGCGATGGGACGAGGCCGCCGCCGAGTTGGGACCCGTGAGCAGCTCGATCGCCGACACCGACACCTGGGTGTCGGGCCATGGCTTCGCCGAGCTCGGGCATGTGCTGCGCCTGCGCGGCCGACGCGACGAGGCCGCCGAGGCCTACGCGCGCGCGCTCCGGGCTGGCGTCGACCCCGAGCCCGGGCCCGCGCTGCTCGCCGCAGCCGAAGGCCGGCGGTCCGAGGGCGTCGACGCCCTCCGCGCTGCGATCGCATCACGTCCCCCCGTGCACCGGTTGGCGCTCCTGCTGCCTGCGGTCGAGCTCGCGCTCGACGCCGGGCAGCACGAGGCGGCGCGTGGGTTCGCCGCAGAGCTCTCCGCCGACGCCGGCAGGCTCGGCGCCGCGGGCGCGCAGGCCTGGGCGTGGCATGCGCGTGCGCTCCTCGAACTGCACGCGGCTCGCCCTGCCGCGGCCGCGGACGCCGCGCGGACGGCCGCGGACCTCTACCGCAGCCAGCGTCTCCAGTACGGGCTCGCCCGGGCGCACGAGGTGCTCGCGCGGGCGGAACGGGATCTCGGCAGGCCGGAGGAAGCTGCCGCCGATGCCGCGACGGCGCTCGCGATCTACCGCCGGCTCGGCGCCACGTCCGACGCCGCCCGGCTCGAGGCCGCCACCGGCGCGCGAGGGGTCGGTCCGCTCACCCCGCGCGAGGCGCAGGTCCTCGCCCTCGTACTCGGCGGAGCGAGCAACCGCGCGATCGCCGACGCGCTCTTCCTGAGTGAGCCGACCGTGCGCCGCCATCTCGCGAACATCTTCACCAAGATCGGCGTCCCATCCCGCACCGCGGCCGCCGCCTGGGCACGCGAGCACGGCCTCGACCCGGTTCGCGTGGATGCACCGCACGGACCACCCGCCCGCTGAGACTGCACCGTCCGGCCGATGCCGGTGGATCGCGCGTCACCTTAGCGTCGAGGCGACGGGGAAGGATCCCCGCGTCTCGAGAGGGGGACACCATGTCCATCGAAACGGCAATCGCCGAAACGGCGATCGAAGCAGGAACGGCAACCATCGAAACGGCAATCGACGAGACCCGAGCGGAGCAGGCATCCGAGGATGCCTCGGGCGCGGCCGTCGACCACGTCCTGCGGATCGTGAACGACTCCGCGGTGGGTGTCCTGCTGAGCATCGCGTTCCAAGCCGGCCTCCTCGACGCGCTGCGCGACCTGCCGCCTGCCACGTCGCAGCAGGTGGCGGACGCGGCGGGTCTCGACGAGCGTTACGTGCGCGAGATCCTTCACGGCCTGCTGACCGCCGGCCTCGTGGTCGAGGATGCCGGTCGGTACCACCTCGGCGACGAGTACGTCCCGTTCCTCACGGGCTCGGGCGTGGACAACCTGGCGAGGATGGCGCGGTACCTGACGCTCATGGGCGAGGCCACCAGGAAGGTCGTCGAGAAGGTGGCCTCGGGCGGCGGACTCGGCTACGACGAGTACCCCATGTTCAACCAGTGGCAGGCGGAGGAGAGCGCCGCGGTGAACGACGCATCCCTCGTCGACGTCATCATCCCCGTGGCGGGGGTCGAGGAACGGCTCGTGGCCGGTGCCGACGTTGCGGACATCGGCTGTGGCGCGGGCCATGCGATCAACCTGCTCGCGCGGGCCTACCCGCGGAGCCGATTCACGGGCTTCGACTTCTCCGACGCGTCGATCACGACCGCTCGAACCGAGGCCGAGGCCTGGGGGCTGTCGAACGCTCGCTTCGAGGTGCTGGACGTCGCGACCTGGGACGCCGAGGGGGAGTTCGACCTCGTCACCGCGTTCGACGTGATCCACGACCTCGCTCGGCCCGCCGAGACGCTCGCCGCGGTGCATCGCGCCCTGCGCTCCGACGGAACGTTCCTCATGGTGGACCTCAAGGCCGACAGCGACCCGGCGCAGAACGCGTCGCTGCCGTGGGCGGCCTTCCTCTACGCCTTCTCCACCGTGCACTGCATGTCCGTGTCGCTCGGTCAGGGTGGCGCGGGCCTCGGGACGGCGTGGGGCGTGCAGCTCGCCGAGCGGATGCTTCGCGAAGCGGGCTTCGGCACGGTGGACATCGTGGATCTGGAGGACGACCCGTTCAACGCCTACTTCGTGGCGCGACCCGCCGCATGACGTCGAACCGGCGGTGGGGAGCGCCGCCGGGGCGGGCGAGCGTCGGTCGACGCGTGATCCCGCCCCGCCCCGGTGCGCGGCACCTTCCGCGCCCCGCCGTGCCGCACTAGCGTGGGAGGCATGAGCACGCCGGTGGGAGCAATGCCGAGGGCGTCGGCGACGACGCGGTGCGCGAGGCCACGGGCAGGGATCGCGCGGAGTGGTTCGCCCTCCTCGACCAGGCCGGCGCCGCGACCTGGACGCACAAGGCCATCGCGAGCTGGCTCGTGGGCGAGCACGGCGTCGACGGCTGGTGGGCGCAGGGCATCACGGTCGGCTACGAGCAGGCACGCGGCATCCGCCGGCCCGGCCAACGACAGGACGGCACGTACGAGGCGAGCGTCAGCCGCACCGTCGCGCTCGACACGGCCGCCGCGCTGCGGGCGCTCGCCGCGATCGTGACGGTGCGGCTCGACGTCGACCCGCTCGCGCTCAACCTCACGGCGAAGCATCCGACCGCCCGGTTCCCGCTCGAGGGCGGCGAGTACGTGCTCGCCACGGTGAGCCCCCTCGACGACGGGCGTTCGTCGATCGGACTGACGTGGGGGCGCATGCCCGACGGCTCGCGGCTGGCCGAGGTCAAGGCGCGCATGCGGGAGTGGTTGCAGGCGGTCGGCTGACCGGGTGCGACCGGGGCCGTGGGATAGCGTGGAAGCATGACGATCGCGGCGACGGACGAGGCAGTGCACGTTCGGGCGCCCGGCAAGATCAACCTCTTCATGCGCGTCGGCGAGGTGCAGTCCGACGGCTACCACGACGTCGCCACGGCGTACCAGGCGGTGTCCCTCTACGAGGACGTGCGGGCCTGGCCCGACGACGAGTTCAGCGTGACGTTCGGCGGCAGCATCGACACGTCCGGCCTGCCGACGGATGCCTCGAACCTCGCCGCTGCGGGCCGCGAAGCTGCTCGCGCGCACCGCGGGCGTGCCCGGCGGCGTGCACCTCGAGATCGAGAAGCACGTGCCCATCGCGGGCGGCATGGGCGGCGGGTCCGCGGATGCCGCGGCGACGCTCGTCGCGTGCGACGCGATGTGGGGCACGGCGCTCTCGAAGGAGGAGCTGCACGCGCTCGCCGCGAAGCTCGGCGCCGACGTGCCGTTCGCGCTGTCCGGCGGCACCGCGATCGGCACCGGACGCGGCGACCGGCTCAACCCCGCCCTCGCGACGGGGTCGTTCCACTGGGTGCTCGCCGTCGCCGAGTTCGGCCTCTCGACCCCCGGCGTCTACCGCGAGCTCGACCGGCGCCGCACGGAGGGGCCCCGCCTCGCGGCCGTCGAGGCGCCGCCCGACCGTCGACGCGTCGGTGCTGCACGCGCTGCGCGCCGGCGACCCGCGCCGGCTCGCGGACGCGCTGCACAACGACCTCCAGCCCGCGGCGCTGGGCCTCGCCCCCGGCCTCGGGGGCATCCTCGAGCTCGGCGAGTCGCATGGTGCGCTCGCCGGCCTCGTCTCGGGGTCGGGGCCGACCGTGGCGTTCCTCGCCGACGACGCCGACTCCGCGCTCGAGCTGCAGATCGCCCTGTCGGCGGCGCGCCTCAACGCGGTGCACGTGCACGGACCGGTGCACGGCGCCCGCATCATGCACTGACGCACGTGATCGGCACTGCCCTCACGGGCCTGACCGGACAGCCTGCACTGACGACCCGCGGCAAGTAGGGTTGAGCCAGACATGGCACACCTCCTCGGCGCCGAGCGCCTGCACCTCGAGTTCCCGACGCGCACCGTCTTCGACGAGGTCACCCTCGGCATCGACGAGGGCGACCGCATCGGCGTCGTCGGCCGCAACGGCGACGGCAAGTCCACGCTGCTGAAGCTGCTCGCCGGCCGGCTCGAGCCCGACGGCGGGCGGGTGACGCGCCGTCGCGGCATCCGCATCGGCATGCTCGACCAGGCCGACGTGGTCGACCCGGGCATGACGGTCGCCGAGGCGGTCGTCGGCGGCATCGAGGAGCACGTGTGGGCCGGCGACGCGCGGGTGCGCGACGTCATCGGCGGCCTGCTCGCGGATGTCCCGTGGCACACGCAGGTCGCCAGCCTCTCGGGCGGCCAGCGCCGCCGCGTCGGCCTCGCCGCCCTGCTCGTCGGCGACTGGGACGTCGTCTTCCTCGACGAGCCCACCAACCACCTCGACGTCGAGGGCATCGCGTGGCTCGCCCGGCACCTCAAGGCCCGGTGGGCGACGGATGCCGGTGCGCTCGTCGTCGTGACGCACGACCGCTGGTTCCTCGACGAGGTGTGCACCGACACGTGGGAGGTGCACGACGGCATCGTCGAGCCGTTCGAGGGCGGCTACGCCGCGTACGTGCTGCAGCGCGTGGAGCGCGACCGCATGGCGGCGGCATCCGAGGCCAAGCGCCAGAACCTCATGCGCAAGGAGCTCGCGTGGCTGCGGCGCGGCGCGCCGGCGCGCACGTCGAAGCCGAAGTTCCGCATCGAGGCCGCGAACCAGCTGATCGAGAACGAGCCGCCCGTGCGCAACCCGGTCGAGCTCAGCCGCCTCGCGGTCGCCCGCCTCGGCAAGGACGTCGTCGACCTCGAGGACGTGTCGGTCGTGTACCCGGTGGCGGATGCCGCGCCCGGCGCGCCCGGACACGAAGACCGTGCTGCACGAGCTCGAGTGGCGCATCGCGCCGGGGGAGCGCACCGGCATCCTCGGCGTGAACGGCGCCGGCAAGTCGACGCTGCTCGGGCTCGTGACGGGCGCCGTGCAGCCCACCACCGGACGCGTGAAGCGCGGCAAGACCGTGAAGATCGCGACCCTCAGCCAGGAGCTCGCCGAGCTCGCCGAGTGGAGCGACCAGCGCGTGAGCGCCGTCATCGCCGAGCAGCGCACCGCGTACAAGGTCGGCGAGGGCTCCAAGGCGGTCGAGCTCACGCCCGGGCCAGCTGCTCGAGCGGCTCGGCTTCACGAACGCGCAGCTCTCGACCCCGGTGAAGAACCTCTCGGGCGGCCAGAAGCGCCGCCTGCAGCTGCTGCTCATCCTGCTGAGCGAGCCGAACGTGCTCATCCTCGACGAGCCGACGAACGACCTCGACACCGACATGCTCGCCGCCATCGAGGACCTGCTCGACTCCTGGCCCGGCACGCTGCTCGTCGTGAGCCACGACCGCTACCTCGTCGAGCGCGTCACCGACCGGCAGTTCGCGATCCTCGACGGGCACCTCCGCGACCTGCCGCGCGGCGTCGACCAGTACCTCGAGCTGCGCAGGCAGCAGGCGGATGCCGGGGGCGGCGGCGCCGCGGCCGAGGCGTCACGTCCGATCGCGGCGGGCGGTTCCGCGCCTGCGGCGACGCCGGCGGCCGGCGCAGGGGCGGCGTCGACGGCCGGGGCGGGTGCCGCGGCATCCGCTGCCCTCACCGGCGCCGACCGTCGCACCGCCGAGAAGGAGCGCTCGTCGATCGACCGCCGGCTCGAGAAGCTGCAGGCGCAGATCGCCGAGCAGCACGAGAAGCTCGCGCGCCACGACCAGGGCGACTACGTCGGGCTCGGGCGCCTCGGCGACGAACTGGGCGGGCTCGAGGCATCCGTCGCCGAGCTCGAGACGCGCTGGCTCGAGGTGTCGGAGGCGCTCGAGGGCTGACGCGGACCGTGCGCTCGTCATCGTCTCGCTGATCGCTATCGCTGATCGCGTCGAAACATCCGTCATCGTCGAGCAATCTGCTCGCAGGAACTGTGACGGGTTGTGACCTGTGCGTGATCGGGGCGAAGATCCTTCGCCTAACGTGGAGATGCGCCCGCGTTCGCGGCATCGACGCCCCCACCGAAACGACACCGTGGCGGAGCCATGCCTGCTCCATGCCATCAGCACCTGATCGCGGCGCGCCCACACGAAAGGGAATGCACCGCATGTCACGCACCACCACCAAGCTCCTCGCCGCCCTCGCGACCGTGCCGCTCCTCGTGGGCCTCGCCGCCTGCGCCGCACCCGCCGCGGGCGAGACCGCGGGCGACGACGTCGTGAAGATCGGCGTCGTCGGCAAGAGCGACCCGCAGTGGGCCGCGTTCGAGGAGGCCGCCGCCGAGGCGGGCATCACGATCGAGCTCGTCGACTTCGCCGACTACGCGCAGCCGAACCCGGCCACGACCGAGGGCGAGCTCGACCTCAACCAGTTCCAGCACATCGTCTACCTGGCCGACTACAACGTCTCGGCGGGCGAGGACCTCGTGCCGATCGGCGCCACCGCGATCTACCCGCTCGGCCTCTACTCGACGAAGTACGACTCGGTCGAGGACATCCCCGCGGGCGAGACCGTCGCCGTGCCCGAACGACGCGTCGAACCAGGCCCGCGCGCTGCTCGTGCTGCAGTCGGCCGGCCTCATCGAGCTGAAGAGCGGCGGCACGATCTTCTCCGACCTCGCCGACATCGACGAGTCGAAGTCGAAGGTGAAGGTCACCGCGCTCGAGGCCTCGCTCACCCCGACGTCGCTGCCGGATGTCGCCGCGGCGATCATCAACAACGACTTCGTGCAGGACGCCGGCCTCACGTTCGAGGACGCGATCGCCGCAGGACGACCCGAGCGACCCGAACGCGCTGCCGTACGTGAACATCTTCGCCGCGCGCGCCGAGGACAAGGACGACGCGACGTACCTGAAGCTCGTCGAGATCTTCCAGACCGACCCCGAGGTGCAGGCCGGCCTCATCGAGGCGTCGGGCGGCACGGCCGTGCCGGTCACGACCCCGGTGCCGGACCTCGAGGAGTCGCTCGCCACGGTCGAGGCCGACACGAAGGCCGCGAAGGGCTGACGCCCGCGATCGATCCGACACCTCGATCGCGACGCGAGCGGGTGGTGGGCGCCGAACCGGCCCCACCGCCCGTCTCGGCGTTCCGGAAGGAGCACCCATGGCCCTCGTGAGCCTCACCAACGTCACCAAGACCTATCCCGCCGCCGACCGCGGCGGAGCGCCGGTGGTCGCCGTCGACGACGTCAGCCTCGACATCGAGGCCGGCGACGTCTACGGCATCATCGGCTACTCGGGCGCCGGCAAGTCCACGCTCGTGCGCCTCGTGAACGCGCTGGAGCCCGCCACGTCGGGCAGCATCACGGTCGACGGCCGCGACCTCACCGAGATGCCCGAGCGCGAGCTCCGCGGCATCCGGCTCGGCATCGGCATGATCTTCCAGCAGTTCAACCTGTTCGGCTCGAAGACGGTCTGGCAGAACGTCGCGTACCCGCTGAAGGTCGCGGGCGCGTCGAAGGCCGAGGTCGCGGCGCGCGTGGCCGAGCTGCTCGACTTCGTCGGCCTGGCCGACAAGGCGAGGAACTTCCCCGACCAGCTGTCGGGCGGGCAGAAGCAGCGCGTCGGCATCGCCCGCGCCCTCGCCACGTCGCCGCGGCTGCTGCTCGCCGACGAGGCCACGAGCGCGCTCGACCCCGAGACGACGCAGGAGGTGCTCGCGCTGCTCAAGCGCGTGAACCGGGAGTTCGGCGTGACGATCATCGTGATCACGCACGAGATGGACGTGATCCAGTCGATCGCGACGAAGGTCGCGGTCATGGACGGCGGCCGCGTCATCGAGCACGGCGACGTGTTCGAGGTGTTCTCGAGCCCGCAGAACCCGTCGTCGCAGCGCTTCGTCTCGACGGTCGTGAAGGGCATCCCGTCGCCGGCCGAGCTCGCCGTGCTGCGCGAGCGGCACGAGGGTCGCATCGTCACCATCTCGTTCCGCGACGGCGACGTGTCGCAGGCGTCGGTGTTCGTCGAGCTCGCGCACGGCCGGGCTCGAGTTCGAGCTGGTGTACGGCGGCATCAACGACATCCAGGGCCGCGCGTTCGGGCACCTCACCCTCGCGATCCGAGGCGCGGATGCCGCGATCGACGCCGCGCGCATCGCCGAACGCGTCGACGTGACGCGTCGACGTGACGGAGGAGGCGTGATGGACCGGCTCTTCGAACTGCAGGCGCGAGTTCTGGGTCGCCGCCGTCGAGACGCTGTACATGGTGGCGCTCACGCTGCTCATCGGCGGGTTCGCCGGGCTCGTGCTCGGCACCGTGCTCTACACGACCCGGCCCGGCAGCCTGCTGTCGAACCGGGCGGTCTACAACGTGGTCAACGTCGTGATCAACTTCTTCCGGCCGATCCCGTTCATCATCTTCATCGCCGCGGTGCAGCCGCTGTCGCGACTCGTGATCGGCACGGGCATCGGCAACAACGCGCTCATCTTCGCGCTCTCGCTCGCGGCCTCCTTCGCGATCGCGCGCATCGTGGAGCAGAACCTGCTCACGGTGTCGCCCGGGGTGATCGAGGCGGCGCGGTCGATGGGCGCGGGGCCGATCCGCATCCTGCTCACGATCGTGATCCCCGAGGCGCTCGGGCCGCTGATCCTCGGGTACACGTTCGTGCTCGTGGCCATCGTCGACATGACGGCCGTCGCGGGCCTCGTCGGCGGCGGCGGGCTCGGCACGTTCGCGCAGGTCTACGGCTACCGCCAGTTCGAGCCGGTCATCACGTGGGCGGCCGTGCTGCTCATCGTCGTGTTCGTGCAGGGCGTGCAGTTCCTCGGCAACTGGCTCGCGCGGCGGGTGCTGCGCCGGTAGGCGCGCTGGCCGCTGGGGAGCGTGCGCTGCGCGGGTCGCGAAGGCGACGATTCCGCCGGTCGGGGCCGCGCAAACCGGAGCCGTCCTCCACAGCGAGCAGCGGATGGAGATCCGTGCACTCCGTACGGCGCACGAATGCCGCGGTGCGAGTGAGCGCGACATCGTTCACCGTATGACTCGACTCGACGCGACCGACGCGATCCAGCTGCCCATCTCGACTGACCACGACATCGAGCAGCGCGTCGCCAGCCTGCTGCAGCGCGCGATCCGCCGCCAGTGGTGGACCCTGTATCTCGACGCCGACGATCTGCAGCGGCCAGTGGTCATGCCGATGCCGGGGTACCCCGCGCATCCTCACGAACCGTGCGGAGACGAGGGCACGGCGGCGGAGGTCCTCGCGAACCGGCTCGCGAGCATCGTCGCCGAGATCGAGGCCGCGAAGGTGATCTTCGTCTGGGAACGCCCGGGAGATGACGAGTTCGACGCACCGACGACCGAGCGTGGGCCGGCGCCCTCGGCGCGGCCTGTCAGCGATGCCGGGGTCGCAGTGCGGGCGCAGCTCATCCTCCACGACAACGGCGTGCGCTGGATGACGGCCGAGGACTGCGCCTGAGCGGCCGTCCCCTCGGCGGGCGGGCGAGACGATCGCCCGTGTCGCGGTCATGGGCGGTCGATCCTCGGCGGCACTCCGGACCGTGCGCCATCCATCGCTCCGAACGGTGCGCACCAATGACGAGGCCAGACGGCTTCTCCTGACGAGTACGCCTGGACGGCCCATGCGAAGCGTCGAGCGATAGGTCAGAACGGCGGCGGCGCGCCGGCCTGATCGGGTGCACCTCGGGCGCGGTTGCTCCGCCGGCGTTGCGGCCGGTCGCGGCGTGCGCCGGCATCCGCACCGCGGGCTCGGTCACATGTCGACGACCGGCCGGCGACCGCCACTCGAGCGTCCCATCGTGCGAGGTGCCGCACCGACCACGACGTCTCGTGCTTCAGGTGATGGTGATGCGGGCACAGGTGGGCGAGGTTGTCGAACGCGGTGCGCCCGTCGTCGCCCCAGTCCTCGGTGTGATCGAGCTCGCAGCGCGCGGCGCGGCGGTTGCAGCCCGGGAATCGGCAGGTCTCGTCGCGCACCCGGAGCCAACGCGCGAGGTCGGCCGGCGGGCGGTACGTCGTGCGGTCGACGTCGAGCACGCTGCCCGAGACCGGATGCGTGAGGATCCGCGTGAACGACGGGGCCTGCGCGGCGAGGCGGCGTGCGGTCTCGGGGTCGATCGGGCCGTAGCCCTCGAGGTCGGCGGGTGCGTCGTCGACGCCGAGCAGCGTCAGCACCGGCACGGTCACGTGCACGGTGGGCCGGACGGTTGCCGCCGCGACGTGGAAGGCCTCGCCGATCGGCGGGACGCCGTGCAGGAGCAGGTCGCGCGCGACATCCGCTCGGAGCTGGTCGGGCGTGCGGTCGTCGGCGGTGCCTGAAGCACCGGACGCGTCGTCGCCCACGTCTGCGGCGACCCGGTCGAGCCGGTCGCGGATCAGCAGCGCGTCGCCTGCCGCCAGGTGCAGGTGCAGCCAGGCCATGCCGTCGCGTGCCGGCTCGAGCTCGACCCGGCGCTCGGCGCGGGCGCGCTCGTGACGTTCCGCGAGCGATTCCGCCTGCGCGGACTCGCGGAGGCGTCGGGCGATCCGCCGGAGGCTCGCCGCGGTCGTCGTCGTGGCGCGGTCGGCGAGCTCCGCGTCGAGGCGCTCACGGACGGGCGCCTCGGTGAGCCCGGCGGTCTCGTCGACGATGACGCGGGCGTGTGCCTCGTCGATGCTCCCGGAACGGAGTGCCGCCAGGGTGGCCGGGAGCTCGGTCGCGAGGGTCCACGCCTCCGACACGAGCCGGGTCATGGTGCGCTCGGGTAGGCGCAGCGCCGTTGCCAGCTCGGCGATCACCGCGCGGCGGGCCAGCTCGCGACGGCGCGCCGGCGACAGCGATGGCGCCGTGAACGCGTCAGCGCTGCGGATCGCGTAGTCGACGGCGAGGTTGATCACATCGACGCGCATCGCCGCCTGCATCGCCTCGAGCCGACGGGTCTGCACGGCGGCATCGATCAACCCCGCCAGTCCGCCCTGGGCGATGGCGTACGGCGAGGAGTCGCGCGCATCGGCGACCGTCGGCGGGTGCTCGGCGATCGCGGTGGGCATGTCCCCATTCTACCGAGTTTCGAACATATGTTCGAGCCATGTGGATAACTCGGCGGGTGAGCGGAGAGGGCGGGTGGACGGGGAGAGCAGGGCGCAGTCGGGGACAGCGCAGGGCACCCGGCGCCCGGATCCGACTCGTCGCGACCTCAGTCGAAGCCGAGGCTGAGCTTGCGCAGCAGCCCGGCGAGCCGCTTCTGCTCGGCGGCGGGCAGTCCTTCGAGCAGCTCGGACTCGGCGTCGACGAGCCGCGTGATCGCGGCGTCGACCCGGGTGAGGCCCGCCGGGCTCATCTCGACGAGGATGCCGCGGCCGTCGTTGGGGTCGGTCTGGCGCGTGACGAGCCCGCGCTCGACGAGCCGGTCGATGCGGTTCGTCATGGTGCCGCTCGAGACGAGCGTCTGCTGCAGCAGTTGCTTGGGGGAGAGGCGGTAGGGCGTGCCGGCGCGGCGCAGCGCCGAGAGCACGTCGAACTCCGACGCCTCGAGCTCCGAGCGCGCGAACGCCTGGCGACGCGCGCGGTCGAGGTGCTTCGAGAGGCGCGCGACCCGGGAGAGCACCTGCAGCGGCGCGAAGTCGAGGTCGGGCCGCTCGCGCTCCCAGTCGCCCACGATCCGGTCGACCTCGTCAGCATCCGTCATGCCGCCATTATCCCGCCGCGCGGACGCCGCGGATGCCGCAGGATGCCAGCGGATGCCGCAGGGCCGGACCGCGCGCCATGGCAGACTTGAGGCGCGTCCGGGGCCACGCCGCCGCGCGGTCCGCCATGGTGTAACGGCAGCACGACAGCCTTTGGAGCTGTGAGGACCAGGTTCGAATCCTGGTGGCGGAGCATGGACCAGCAACTCGCCATCATCGTGCTCGCCGCCGGCCAGGGCACCCGCATGAAATCCGCCACCCCGAAGCTCCTGCACCCCCTCGCGGGGTCGCCGATCGTGGCGCACGTGCTGCGCACGGCGCACGCGCTCGACGCCGCGCACGTCGTCGCGGTCGTGCGCCACGAGCGCGACCAGGTCGCCGCCGAGGTCGAGGCGGTGCTGCCCGGCATCGTCGTCGTCGACCAGGACGAGATCCCCGGCACCGGGCGCGCGGTCGAGCAGGCGCGTCGCGGCCCTCCCCGACGACTTCGACGGGCGAGGTGCTCGTGCTGAACGGCGACGTGCCGCTGCTCGACGCCGACACGCTCGCCGCGCTTCCTCGAGCAGCACCGCGGCCGACGCCGCGGAGGCATCCGTGCTCTCGGCCATCTACGACGACCCCACGGGCTACGGCCGCGTCGTGCGCGAGCGCCGACGGCGCGTTCGACCGCATCGTCGAGCAGAAGGACGCCACCGACGACGAGCGCGCGATCGACGAGATCAACGCCGGCATCTACGCGTTCGGCGCGGGCGCGCTGCGCGACCAGCTCGCCAACCTCACGACCGACAACGCGCAGGGCGAGAAGTACCTCACCGACGTCATCCAGCTGCTCCGCGAGGCCGGCTCCGAGGTCGAGGCCGTGCCCGTGTCCGAGCCGTGGCTCGTCGCGGGCATCAACGACCGCGCGCAGCTCTCCGAGACCGCCGCCCGCCTGAACGCGCTCATCGTGCGCGGCTGGCAGCTCAACGGCGTCACCATCGAGGACCCCGCGACCACGTGGATCGACCTCGACGTGACGGATCGAGCCCGACGTCACCATCCGCCCCGGCACGCAGCTCAAGGGCGCGACCGTCATCGCCACGGGCGCGGTGGTCGGCCCCGACACGACGCTCGTCGACTGCGAGGTCGGCCGCGGACGCCGAGGTGAAGCGCACGGATGCCACGCTGTCGGTGATCGGCGACGGGGCATCCGTCGGCCCGTTCTCGTACCTGCGCCCCGGCACCGTGCTCGGCGCCGACGGCAAGATCGGCACGTTCGTCGAGACGAAGAACGCGACGATCGGCGAGGGCAGCAAGGTGCCGCACCTCTCGTACGTCGGCGACGCCACGATCGGCGTGCACTCGAACATCGGCGCGGGCTCGATCTTCGCCAACTACGACGGCGTGCGGAAGCACCACTCCGAGGTCGGCTCGCACGTGCGCACCGGCGTCGCACGGCGTGTTCGTCGCGCCCGTTAGGATTGGCGACGGGGCCTACACCGGCGCCGGCACCGTCGTCCGCAAGGACGTCCCCGCGGGCGCGCTCGCCGTGAACGTGGCCCCGCAACGCAACATCGAGGGATGGGTCCAGAAGCATCGACCCGGCACCGCGGCAGCCCAGGCGGCCGAGGCGGCCGCACGAGGCATCCGGCTCCGCATCGACGACGCAGCACCGACACGCACCGGCTCACCGCGGGTGGAGAGGACAGACCACATGTCGGGAATCGAGACCACCGGATCGAAGCGCCTCGTGCTCGTCTCCGGGCGGGCGCACCCGCAGCTCGCCGAGCAGATCGCCGAGGAGCTCGGATCCGAGCTCGTGCCGACCGATGCGCGCACCTTCGCGAACGGCGAGATCTACGCCCGCTACGACGAGAGCGTCCGCGGCTCCGACGCGTTCGTGATCCAGTCGCACACCTCGCCGATCAACGAGTGGCTCATGGAGCAGCTCATCATGATCGACGCCCTGAAGCGCGCGTCGGCCAAGCGCATCACCGTGGTCGTCGCCGTTCTACCCCTACGCCCGGCAGGACAAGAAGGGCCGCGGTCGCGAGCCCATCTCGGCGCGCCTCGTCGCCGACCTCTACAAGGCCGCCGGCGCCGACCGCATCATGTCGGTCGACCTGCACGCCGCGCAGATCCAGGGCTTCTTCGACGGCCCGGTCGACCACCTGTTCGCCATGCCGGTGCTGCTCGAGCACTTCCGCGAGAAGCTCGACCCCGAGACGCTCACCGTCGTGTCGCCCGACATGGGCCGCGTGCGCGTCGCCGACATCTGGAGCGACAAGCTCGGCGCCCCCCTCGCCATCATCCACAAGCGACGCGACCCGCTCGTGCCGAACCAGGTCTCGGTGCACGAGATCGTCGGCGACGTCGACGGCCGCGTCTGCCTGCTCGTCGACGACCTCATCGACACCGGCCGCACCATCGTGAAGGCGGCCGAGGCGCTGAAGGCCAACGGCGCGATCGGCGTCGTCGTCGCCGCCACCCACGCGGTGTTCTCGAGCCCCGCCGTCGACATCCTGCAGAACGAGTCGATCGACAGCGTCGTGGTCACCGACACCCTGCCGATCCCCGAGTCGAAGCGCTGGGACCGCCTCACGGTGCTGCCCATCGCCCCGCTGCTCGCGCGCGCGATCCACGAGGTCTTCGAGGACGGCTCGGTGACGAGCATGTTCGACGGCGCGGCCTAGGACCGGGCGATGGCGATCACGACCCCGCGTCCCTGGCTGGCGAGCTACGCCGAGGGCGTGCCCGCACGACATCGAGCCGCGAGACGGGGTCGCTGTACGACCTCGTGCGCGGGTCGGCCGAGCAGTACGGCGACCACGTCGCGCTCGAGTTCTTCGAGCGCACCACCACCTACGCCGAGCTCGGCGACCAGATCGAGCGCGCCGCCGAGGGCCTGCGCCTGCTCGGCGTGCAGAAGGGCGACCCGGTGGCGCTCGTGCTGCCGAACTGCCCGCAGCACATCGTCGCCTTCTACGCCGTGCTGCGCCTCGGCGCGATCGTCGTCGAGCACAACCCGCTCTACACGCCGCGCGAGCTGCGCCACCAGTTCGAGGACCACGGCGCCCGCGTCGTGATCGCGTGGGACAAGGTCGTCGAGACGATCCAGGCGTTCCCGGCGGATGTCGCGGTGCAGTCGATCGTCTCGGTCGACGTCACCCGCGCGATGCCGTTCCTGCACGCGCTTCATGCTGCGGCTCCCGGTGGCGAAGGCGCGCGAGTCCCGCGCCGCGCTCACCACGAAGGTGCGCGGCACCATGCCGTGGCGACGAGCTCGTGGCATCCGACGCCGATCGACGCGCACATCATCGGCCCCGAGGCATCCGACGTCGCGCTCATCCAGTACACGAGCGGCACGACCGGCAGCCCGAAGGGCGCCACGCTCACGCACGCGAACCTCGGCGCGAACGCCGCGCAGGCGCGCGCGTGGGTGCCCGAGATCGAGCGCGGCACGTCGGTGGTCTACGCCGTGCTGCCGATGTTCCACGCCTACGGGCTCACGCTGTGCCTGACGTTCGCGATGAGCATGGGCTCGCGGCTCGTGCTGTTCCCGAAGTTCGATCCCGACCTCGTGCTGAAGGTCGTGAAGAAGCACCCGCCGACGTTCCTGCCCGCCGTGCCGCCGATCTACGACCGGCTCACGAAGGCGGCCGCCGACGCAGGGCGTCTCGCTGCAGGGCATCCAGCATCGCGATCTCGGGCGCGATGCCGCTCTCGGCCGACGGTCGTCGAGCCGTGGGAGGCCGCGACCGGCGGCTACCTCGTCGAGGGCTACGGCCTCTCGGAGTGCTCGCCCGTGCTCATCGCCAACCCCGTCGCGCCGAACCGCAAGGCCGGCACGGTCGGGCTGCCGCTGCCCTCCACCGAGGTGCGCGTCGTCGACCCCGACGAGCCCGACCGTCGACCGCGAGCCCGGCGCCGAGGGCGAGCTCATCGTGCGCGGCCCGCAGGTGTTCTCGGGCTACTGGAAGAAGCCCGAGGAGACCGAGGCGGTGTTCGTGCCCGCCGACGACGGCGGGGCCGACTGGTTCCGCACCGGCGACATCGTCGCGATCGACGACGACGGCTTCGTGCGCGTCGTCGACCGCATCAAGGAGCTCATCATCACGGGCGGCTTCAACGTCGCGCCGAGCGAGGTCGAGGAGGCCATCCGCGCGCATCCCGACGTCGAGGACTGCGCCGTCGTGGGCCTGCCCGACGAGCGCACCGGCGAGCAGGTCGTCGCCGCCGTCGTGCTGAAGGCGGGCGCGACCTTCGACGAGGCCGCGATCCGCGACTTCGCCCGCAGCGGCCTCACGGCCTACAAGGTGCCGCGGCGCGTCGTGCAGGTCGACGACCTGCCGCGCTCGCTCATCGGCAAGGTGCTGCGCCGCCAGGTGCGCAACGGGCTGCTCGAGGGCTGAGGGCGCCGCGTGTCGTTCCTCTCCGCCGACGTCCGCCGCGCGCGCTGGCCCGCCTCGCCGAGCTGAGGCGGGGTCGGCCGAGGTCGCGCCGCTCGAGCGGCTCCGCGGCATCCGCTCGCTCGTCACCGCGCTCGAGGCCGACCCGGCCGCACTGGCGGCGGTGCGTGCGGCGGTCGACGCCGGCGCGACGCTGGGACGAGGTGGCGGATGCCGCCGGCCTCAGCCCGTCGGCCGCGAAGTACCGGTGGGCGGGCGACGACGACGCGATCGCCGAGCGCCAGGAGGCGAGCCGGCGGCGCAAGCGCGACCGCCCGTCGAGCGTGCCCACCGACCTGCCCGGCGAGAGCGTCGCCGAGGCGGCGAAGCGGCTCGGCGTCACGGCGCAGGCGATCTACCAGCGCGTGAACCGCGGGCAGCTCGAGGCGCGCACGGTCGAGCTGCCCGACGGGCGCGAGTACAAGCGGGTGTTCGTGGCCGCGACGAGCCGACCCCGAGCCGAGCCCGCCGCCGACGCCGACGGCGCGCGGCTCGACGCCGACGCGCCCGACGTCGACACGCACGGCGCCTGTTCACGCCGGCGCGCCGAGGACTGACCGTCAGGCGTTGCGCTCGTCGAGCTCGTCGAGCTCGGGCGGGCGCGGCATCGCCGGGAGCGGCCCGAGGTTGCCGAGCAGCCGCGACGTGCCGTTCTCCGAGATCGCGAAGCACTCCCACCCCGCGCCGCCCGGTGCGAAGAGGTCGAACGTCGTGCGGTACCCCGCCGCGTTCGTGTCGTACGCCGACACGAACACCGCGCAGGCGCGGTCGGCGGCCGACTTCGCGACGCCGTACGCCGAGAGCACGAGCGGCAGCACGAGGGCGCCGAGCGCGACGAGCACGACGATGCGCAGCACGCGCCGTCGGCGCTGGCCGGGCATGGGGGCGTCGTCGTCGAACGGGTCGGGCTCGAGCTCGGGGTGCGGTCCGCTCATGCGACGCTCCCGACGAGCACCGAGGCGACGCCGCCGGCGCTCGCGACGAGCGTGGCGACCGCGACGCCGAGCAGCGCACCCGCGGGCGGCGTGATCACGAGCCGCTCACCCGACAGCTGCCGTCGGCGCACGCGTGCCGATCGCCGCCGACGGCACCGGATGCCGCGAACAGCAGCACGCCCGACGGCGACGAGCCACGGCTCGCCCGCGACGAACCCGGCCCGGATCGACGAGGAGCGCGTTCACCGCGATCGGCGAGGGCCGTGCGGGTCCACGCCAGCGCCGTGCGCTCGGGCTGCAGGCCCGGGTCGCCGGTGGCGGGCACGACGTGCGGCCTCACCATGCCGTCGATCCCGCTCACGCGACGACGAGCAGCACCACGAGCACCGCGCTGGTCAGGAGGCACACGCCCGCGAGCGCGGGGAGGATCCAGCTGAACGGCAGCGGGCGGCCCTGCCGGATCGCGATCTCGTTCGCGCGCCACCGCGTGTAGGACACGGCGCTGAGCACCGCGGCGACCACGCCGAGCCCCACCGAGAGCACCGTGACGGCGACGCGCGGACCGAGCTCCGTGGCGAACTGGTGCAGCAGCACGCCGCCCGCGAGCAGCGCGAGCGCCGTCCGGATCCACGCGAGGAACGTGCGCTCGTTCGCGAGCGTGAAGCGGTAGTCGGGCTCGGTGCCCTCATGACGCCACGCCGGCTCCGGCATCCGCTGTCCTCTGCTCGCGCTCGCTCTGCTCGCGCCCTCGACTAGTGCGAGGAGGGCGTCGTCTCGATCTCGCTGTGGTCGCCCGACCACAGCGTGTGGAACACGCCCGGCTTGTCGACGCGCTTGTACGTGTGCGCGCCGAAGAAGTCGCGCTGGCCCTGGATCAGCGCGGCCGGGAGGCGCTCCGCACGGAGCCCGTCGTAGTAGGCGAGCGACGACGAGAACGCGGGCGTCGGGATGCCGGCCTGCGCCGCGATCGCGACGACCCGGCGCCAGCTGTCCTGCGCGCCGGCGACGGCGTCGCGGAAGTACGGGGCCACGACGAGCGCGACGAGCGAGGGGTCGTCGGCGTAGGCCTCGGCGATGCGGTTGAGGAAGCGGGCGCGGATGATGCAGCCGGCGCGCCAGATCTTCGCGATGTCGCCCTTGTGGATGTCCCAGCCGAACTGCTCGGCGCCCGCGACGATCTCGTCGAAGCCCTGCGAGTAGGCGATGATCTTCGACGCGTAGAGCGCGCGGCGCACGTCCTCGATGAAGGCGTCGGCGTCGGCGGGCGCGACCTTCCACGCCTCGGCCGGGCCGGGCAGGTCGGTGGCGGCCTCGCGCTGGGCGCGCTTGGACGAGAGGCTGCGGGCGAACACGGCCTCGGCGATGCCCGACGTCGGCACGCCGAGGTCGAGGGCGTTCTGCACGGTCCACGCGCCGGTGCCCTTGGCGCCCGCCTCGTCGAGGATGACGTCGACGAGCGGCTTGCCGGTCGCGGCATCCGTCTGGCGCAGCACCTCGGCGGTGATCTCGATGAGGTAGCTCTCGAGCTCGCCGGTGTTCCACTCGGCGAAGACGTCGGCGATCTCGGCGGGGGTCTTGCCCGTGCCCTGGCGGATCAGGTCGTAGGCCTCGGCGATGAGCTGCATGTCGGCGTACTCGATGCCGTTGTGCACCATCTTCACGAAGTGGCCGGCGCCGTCGGTGCCGACGTGGGTGACGCAGGGCTCGCCGTCGGGGGCGACCGCGGCGATCGTGCGCAGGATCGGGCCGAGGGTCTCGTACGCCTGCGGCGGTGCCGCCGGGCATCAGCGACGGGCCGTTGAGCGCGCCCTCCTCGCCGCCCGAGACGCCCATGCCGACGAAGTGGATGCCGGTGGGGCTGATCTCCTGCTCGCGGCGGATGGTGTCGTGGAAGTTCGCGTTGCCGCCGTCGACGATGATGTCGCCCGGCTCGAAGCGCTGAGACGAGCTCGGAGATGACGGCGTCGGTGCCCTTGCCGGCCTGCACCATGATGATCGCGGTGCGCGGCTTCGCGAGCGAGGCGACGAACTCGTCGTAGCCCTCGGAGGCGACGAAGCCGGCCTCGGGGTGCTCGGTCGTCAGCGTGCGCGTGCGCTCGGGCGAGCGGTTGAAGACCGCCACGTTGTTGCCGGCGCGACTCGCGAGGTTGCGGGCGAGGTTCGACCCCATCACCGCGAGTCCGACGACGCCGATGTTTGCTGATCCGGTTGCAGGCACGAAAGCTCTCCTCGTGTGTTCGGGGGGTCGAGTCCAGCGTACTGTGAGCCCGGCTCACCGTTGCGCGCTGTTGCGTGAGAGGCCGTCGCGGGTGCGCGATCGGCGGTCGGATGCCGCGGCGCGGCGCCGCGCGTCGGCTAGCCTGCAACGCATGACCGCCGTCGCCGCTCCGCCCCGTCTCGTCGTGATGGGACCGAGCGGTCGCGGCAAGTCGGTCGTGGGCGACGCGCTCGCCGAACGGCTCGTCGCCCGGTTCCCCGGCATGGCGTTCATCGACGCCGACGACCTGCACCCCGCGGCGAACGTGGAGAAGATGCGCGCGGGCGTGCCGCTCGACGACGACGACCGGTGGCCGTGGCTGCGGCTCGTCGGGCGAGGCGCTCGCCGCGGGCGACGCCGGCACTGGTCGTCGCCTGCTCGGCGTTGCGCCGCTCCTACCGCGACGCGATCCGCGCCGCGTGCCCGGCTGCGGCGTTCGTGGAGCTGGTGGTGCCCGCGCACGACCTCGGCGAGCGGGTCGCGCGACCGTGCCGGCCACTTCATGCCGGCGGCGCTGCTCGCCTCGCAGCTCGAGGCGCTCGAGCCGCTGGCCGACGACGAGGCCGGCGTGCGCGTCGAGAACGTCGGACCCGTCGACGAGGTCGTGACGCGGGCGATCGCGGCCCTGCGAGCCGGGCTGGTAGACTCTCCCCTTGGTCTTCCGCGTCGTCGCGCAGGCGGCCGGCAACTTCGGCGAGGGAGGCCCGGGCCATCCGCGAGAGCGGGCGGCGGGGCATCCGTGATCGACGCGGTGGAACCAGGCTTCACGGCTGTTTCCTCACGCACCAGCGCATGTCAGATGCGCGCGTTCGAGTCGAAACAACAGACACCCGATCTGGGCCGCGAGCCCGCAAGGAGAACCACCATGGACGAAGACAACAAGGTCGTCGCAGAACAGCGCGAGACGTTCGGCAAGGGCGCGGCCCGCAAGATCCGCGCCGTCGGCAAGATCCCCGCCGTGCTCTACGGTCACGGCACCGACCCGCAGCACCTCACGCTCCCCGCCCACCAGGTCGGCCTGCTCATCCGCAAGGCGAACGCCGTGCTCGACCTGCAGATCGTCGGGCAAGAGCCAGATCGCGCTCGTCAAGGACGTGCAGAAGGACCCGGTGCACCAGGTCATCGAGCACATCGACCTCATCGTCATCAAGCGCGGCGAGAAGGTCCAGGTCGAGGTGCCCGTGCACGTCGAGGGCGAGTCGTTCGCCGGCACCATCGCCGACCTCGACGCCAAGACCCTGCTGCTCGAGGTCGAGGCCACCCACATCCCCGAGTCCGTCGTCGTCTCGGTCGAGGGCCTCGAGGAGGGCACCCAGATCCACGCGAAGGACGTCGAGCTGCCCAAGGGCGCGACGCTCATCAGCGACGACGACGTGCTCGTCGTGAACGTGCACGTGCCGCAGAAGGTCGACCTGGGCGAAGAGGCCGCCGCTGAGGCCGCCGAGGCCGAGGAGGCCGCCGAGGGCGAGGCGGCCGCCGAGGGCGAAGAGGCCGCGGCCGAGTCGGCCGAGTAGCCACCGCGCCACGCGCACGGGGCCTGCGGCGCCGCATCCGGGTACCCTCGGACTGCGGGCCGCAGGCCCCGCTCCATTCCCCCGTTCGCCCAGCGCCGCCGAGAGGAGCCGTCATGGGCCTCCTCGATCGGCTGCGCCCCCGCCGGAAGGACGACGCCGTGGCCGACAACACCTGGCTCGTGGTCGGGCTCGGCAACCCCGGCGCGCAGTACGCGGGCAACCGGCACAACGTCGGCCAGATGGTCGCCGACGAGCTCGCATCGCGCATCGGCGCGACGTTCAAGACGCACAAGACGCCGTCGCGCGTCGCCGAGGGCTTCCTCGCGCCCCGGCGGGCCGAAGCTCGTGATCGCCAAGCCCAACGGCTACATGAACACGTCGGGCGGGCCCGTGTCGGCGCTGCTGAAGTACTACTCGCTGCCGGTCGACCGGCTCATCATCGTGCACGACGAGCTCGACATCCCGTTCGACACCGTGCGCCTCAAGCAGGGCGGCGGCCACGGCGGCCACAACGGCGTGCGCGACGTGTCGAAGGCCACCGACGCCGGCGACTTCACGCGCGTGCGCGTCGGCATCGGCCGCCCGCCCGGCCGGCAGGACGCCGCCGACTTCGTGCTGAAGGACTTCTCGGGCACCGAGAAGCGCAGGCGCTGCCGAACCTGCTGTCGGATGCCGCGGACGCGGTCGAGGCGATCGTCGAGCACGGGCTCGTGGCCGCGCAGCAGCGGTTCCACTCGCCCGCCTGAGCGGCGCGGCCGGCCCGGCGCGTCAGATCAGGCCGCGCAGGAACTCCTCGGGCGAGAGGCCCTCGGCGCGGGCGCGCTGCACGAGGCGGTCGTGCTCCTCGGTCGAGAGCTCGAGCGTGAGCGGTGCCAGCCTCGGGCGCCTCGTCGAGCGAGAACAGCGCCGGCTCGTCGGTGCTCGGCGTCGAGCGCGGCTCGGGCTCGTCGGCGCCGGCGCCTCGCAGCCGCGGCGAGCTCGAGCTCCGCCTCCACGAGACGGCGGGCTGCGGCCTCGGGCGAGGTGCGCCGCCGCCCGGTCCAGCCGGGACCCGCGGGATCTCGGCCGCCGCCCCGGTACGCCTCGGCGACCGCGCGGGCCCGCGTGTCGGCCGCCTCGTTCAGCTCGTGGCCGACGTGGCCGCGCACCCACTCGAACCGGTAGCGGCGGCCGGCGAGCTCCTCGTCGAGCTCGCTGGAGCAGCTCGACGTTCATGACGGGCTTGCCGTCGGCCTTGCGCCAGCCCTTGCGCTTCCAGCCGGGCATCCACTTGGTGATCGCGTTGATCACGTACTGGCTGTCGCAGAGCACGCAGCAGCTCGTCGTCGAGGTGCGCGTCGCGCGGAAGAGCTCGAGCACGGCCTTCAGCTCGGCCTGGTTGTTCGTGGCGTGCGGCCAACCGCCGGCCGCCCAGTTGTCGTCGTCGACGTACCACGCCCAGCCCGCGGGGCCGGGGTTTCCGAGGGCCGAACCGTCGGCGGCGGCATGATCACGGTGTCCTTCCGGGTCGGTCTGGTGCGGCGCCCATCGTATCGGGCGCCGCCGACGCCGTGCCGCCCGCCGCGCCGTGCCGTCGCGCGGCTCGCCGTGCGTCCGCGCAGAGCAGCGCGGCCGCGCGTCGGAGGCCGCGCGTAGACTCGTCGGGTGATCCTGCAGGGCTTGAACACGGCGCTCTCGCGCGCCTCCACGATCGACGGCGCGCTCGCCGAGGCCCTGCGGAACGCCGACTTCTCGGCGCCGGCCGGCATCGATGCGCCGCTGCTCGCCGGCCTGCTCGCAGCGCCGCGCCGAGGCCGGGCCTGCCGCCGGCGCTCCTCGTCGTCACCGCGACGAGCCGCGAGGGCGAGTCGGTGCGGGCGTCCATCGCGCCGTACCTCGACGACGCCGAGATCCTCGAGTTCCCCGCGTGGGAGACGCTGCCGCACGAGCGGCTCAGCCCGTCGGCCGAGACCGTCGGGTCGGCGCATGCACGCCCTGCGCCGCATGCACGACTGGGCGGCGGCCGGCTCGCGGCATCCGCTCGTCATCGTCGCCTCGGTGCGCGCGGCGCTGCAGCCGCTCGCCGACAACCTCGCCGAGCTCGAGCCGATCGAGCTCGTCGCCGGAGCGGCGCGGGCTACGACCTCGCCCGGCATCGCCGTCGAGCCTCGTCGACCTCGCCTACGCCCGGGTCGACATGGTCGCGCCGCCGCGGCGAGTTCGCGGTGCGCGGCGGCATCCTCGACGTGTTCCCGCCCACGGCCGACCACCCCGTGCGCGTCGAGTTCTTCGGCGACGAGGTCGAGGAGCTCCGGTCGTTCTCGGTCGCCGACCAGCGATCGCTGCCCGAGCCGATCGAGCGCGTGCAGCTGGCGCCGAGCCGCGAGCTGCTGCTCACCCCGGCCGTGCGCCAGCGCGCCCGCGAGATGGTGCACGAGTTCCCGAGCCTCTCGGGCCTGCTCGAGAAGGTCGCCGAGGGCATCCCCGTCGAGGGCATGGAGTCGCTCGCGCCCGGCGCTGCTCGAGCGGCTCGTGCCGCTCGCCCACTACCTGCCCGAGGGCGCGGCCGTCGCCGTGCTGCAGCCCGAGCGGGTCACCGGCCGCGCCGTGAGCCTCGCCGAGACGAACCGCGAGTTCCTCGGCGCGGCCTGGAGCGCGGCGACGGCCGGCGCCGAGGCGCCCGATCGACCTCGCCGCGGGCGACTTCCTCACCGTGCGCCAGTTCCGCGAGGCGGCGCTGTTCAGCGCGCCGGGCGCGCCCGACCCGCGTCGCGTGTGGTGGACCTTCTCGAGCTTCGACATCGGGGATGCCGCAGAGGTCGTCGCGGCGTCGTCGCGACGGCCGCGGCGGCCGAGGCGGCGGCGGGTGTCGCCTCCGAGTACGTGCGCGTCGCCGCGAACGCGATGCCGAGCTTCGCCGGGCAACGTCGCGGGCGCCGTCGACCACGCCGCCGACCGGCTGCGCGACGGGTGGAGCCTCGTCGTGGCATCCGCCGGTCACGGCCTCGTCGAGCGCGCGCGCGACGTGCTCGCCGAGGCCGGGCTCGCCGCGCGCATCGTCGAGCAGGTGCCCGCCGACCTCGAACCCGGGCGTCGCCTACCTCGTGCAGGCCGACGCCGCGCGCGGCTTCGAGGTGCCCGAGGCGAAGCTCGGGCTCATCGCCGAGGCCGAGTTCTACGGCCGCGCGGCCGGCTACGACGCCCGGCAGAACAAGAAGCTCGCGACCCGGCGCCGCAACGTCGTCGACCCGCTGCAGCTGAAGGCCGGCGACTACGTCGTGCACCAGACGCACGGCATCGGCCGGTTCGTCGAGATGGTGCAGCGCGAGGTCGCGACCGGCAGCCGCCCCACCGGGCCGAGCCGCACCGCCGGCATCCAGCAGCAGCCCACCGCCGTGCGCGAGTACCTCGTGCTCGAGTACGCGCCGTCCAAGCGCGGCCAGCCGGGCGACAAGCTCTTCGTGCCCACCGACCAGCTCGACCTGCTCAGCCGCTACGTCGGCGGCGAGGCGCCCGCCCTCTCGAAGATGGGCGGCAGCGACTGGGCCCAGGCCAAGGGCCGCGCGCGCAAGGCCGTGCGCGAGATCGCCGTCGAGCTCGTGAAGCTCTACTCCGCGCGCATGGCGGCGAAGGGCCACGCGTTCGGCCCCGACACCCCGTGGCAGCACGAGCTCGAGGAGGCGTTCCCGTTCGCCGAGACGCCCGACCAGCTGCAGACCATCGACGAGGTGAAGGCCGACATGCAGCGGCCCGATCCCGATGGACCGCCTGCTCGCGGGCGACGTCGGCTTCGGCAAGACCGAGGTCGCCGTGCGCGCCGCGTTCAAGGCCATCCAGGACGGCAAGCAGGTCGCGATGCTCGTGCCCACGACCCTGCTCGTGCGGCAGCACCTCGAGACGTTCAACGAGCGGTTCGCCGGGTTCCCCGTGCACGTGCGCGCCCTCAGCCGGTTCCAGACCGACAAGGAGGCGCGCGAGACCGTCGCGGGCCTCGCCGACGGCACGGTCGACATGGTCATCGGCACGCACCGCATCCTCACCGAGCAGGTGCGGTTCAAGGACGTCGGGCTCCTCATCATCGACGAGGAGCAGCGCTTCGGCGTCGAGCACAAGGACTCGCTGAAGAAGCTCAAGACCAACGTCGACATCCTCGCGATGAGCGCCACGCCGATCCCGCGCACGCTCGAGATGGCCGTCACCGGCATCCGCGAGATGTCGACGCTCGCGACGCCGCCCGAGGACCGCCACCCGATCCTCACCTTCGTCGGGCCCGTACTCCGAGCAGCAGGTCGCCGCGGCGATCCGGCGCGAGATGCTCCGCGAGGGCCAGGTGTTCTTCGTGCACAACCGCGTCTCGTCGATCAACCGCGTCGCGGCGCAGCTCGCCGAGCTCGTGCCCGAGGCCCGCATCGCGGTCGCGCACGGCCAGCTCAACGAGCACGTGCTCGAGCAGATCGTGGTCGACTTCTGGGAGCGCAAGTTCGACGTGCTCGTCTCGACCACGATCATCGAGACCGGCCTCGACATCTCCAACGCCAACACGATCATCATCGACCGCGCCGACAAGTACGGCCTGTCGCAGCTGCACCAGCTGCGCGGGCGCGTCGGCCGCGGCCGCGAGCGCGCCTACGCCTACTTCCTCTGGGACCCGCTGAAGCCGCTCTCCGAGACCGCGCACGACCGCCTTCGACACGATCGCCGCGAACAACGAGCTCGGCAGCGGCATGCAGGTCGCGCTGAAGGACCTCGAGATCCGCGGCGCGGGCAACCTCCTCGGCGCCGAGCAGGCGGGCCACATCGCGGGCGTCGGCTTCGACCTCTACCTGCGGATGATCGGCGAGGCCGTCTCGGCGTTCCGCGGCGACGTCGCCGAGGGCCAGACCGAGCTGCGGCTCGAGCTCCCCGTCGACGCGCACATCCCCGAGGACTACGTCGACTCCGAGCGCCTGCGCCTCGAGGCCTACCAGAAGCTGTCGGCCGCGAGCGGTCCGGCGGCGAAGGACGGCCAGATCGACGCCGTGCTCGACGAGCTCGTCGACCGCTACGGCACGCCGCCCGACGCCGTGAAGCACCTCGTCGCGATCTCCCGGCTCCGCCGCCTGGCGCAGCTCGCCGGGCTCTCCGACGTCATCGCCACCGGCTCCAAGCTGCGCATCGCGCCGGCGAACATCCCCGACTCGCGTCGCGTCCGCCTCGAGCGGCTCTACCCGGGCGCGAAGCACTTCGCGCAGAACGACGTGATCCTCGTGCCGTTCCCGACGCCCGGCGGCGAGCTGCCCGACGACGCCGACCTCATCGACTGGGTGTCGAAGCTCGTGACGTCGATCTTCCCGATCCCGGATGCCGCGGCGCCGGCGCCCGAGGCATCCGCCACCGCCTGAGCGCGCCGAGCGATCGCGTCGCGCCGCGCAGGCTGCCGACGCGAGGTCAGTGCGCGAAGGCGCCGCCGGCGCCCGCCCGCTCGCCGCGCCGACGGTACTGGCGCGAGCGGACCGTGACGAAGATCGCCGACAGCACGATCGCCACGCCCGAGCCGAGCAGCACGGCGAGCGTGCCCTCGTCGGCGACGCCCTCCTGGCCGACGAACGCGAGCTCGTTCATGAGCAGCGACACCGTGAACCCGATGCCGCCGAGCGCGCCGACGACGACGATGTCGCCGAGGGTGAGCGGGGTGCCGGTCTTCGGCCGTGCGACCAGCCCGCCGAGCACGCCGGCGATCGTGATGCCGACGATCTTGCCCACGGGCAGGCCCACGAGGATGCCCCAGAACGCCGGGTCGAGCTCGCTCGGCGACACCTGCGGCACGGGCACCATCGCCGCGGTGAAGGCGAACAGCGGCAGGATGACGCCGTTCGACCACGGCTCGAGCGCGTGGGCGGCACGGCCACCCGGGCGCCTGGCCATCACGAGCCCGAGGGCCACGCCGGCGATCGTCGCGTGCACGCCCGATCGGTAGACGAAGTACCACGCGAGCACGGCGAGCACCACCAGCAGCAGCATGATCGGCCACTGCGGCCGGCGCGACAGGATCCAGTTCGACCGCGGCTTCATGAGCCGGCTGACCGCGCCGAACAGCGCGATCGCGATGGCGGCGAAGCCGAGCGCGGCGAGGTCGGCGTCGCTCGTGAAGAAGAAGGCGATGATGAGGATCGCGATGAGGTCGTCGAGCACCGCGAGCGCGAGGAGGAAGATGCGCACGCGGGTCGGCAGGAACCGGCCGAACACGGCGAGCACGCCGAGCGCGAAGGCGATGTCGGTCGCCGTCGGGATCGGCCAGCCGTCGACGGTCGGCGTGCCGGCGGTGAACGCGAGGAAGATCGCGGCGGGCACGATCACGCCGCCCAGCGCGGCGATCGCGGGCAGCAGCGCCCTCGAGAGCGAGTTGAGCTCGCCGATGACGAGCTCGCGCTTCAGCTCCACGGCGACGATGAAGAAGAAGATCGCGAGCAGCCCGTCGCTGATCCAGTGCCCGGCCGAGAGGTCGAGCCCCAGCCACGGCATGTCGAGGTGGGCGTCCTTCACGTCGATGACGGCGGATCCGAACGGCAGGTTCGCGATGGCGAGGCCGAGCACGGCCGCGACGAGGAGCAGTGCGGCGGCGAATCGCTCGGAGCGGAGGACGTTCATGGGACTCCTGTCGGGAAGTCTCGGTGCGACGGGCGATGCCGCGCGCCGGGCACGAGTGGATGGCGACGACGTTCGACGTCGGCCGACCAGGCTTCCCGGCACTCCGCCGCCAATCCTATCGGGGCGGGCGCCGGCAGCGCCTAGCATGGCGGGGACGGCACGGCGCAGGTGGGCCCGCCGTCGGAGGGAGCGACCGTGGGCGACATCCGGAACCAGGCGCAGGGCACGACCACGGCTGGGGCGGCGGCGATCGAACGGCCCGCGGATGCCTCGGCGCTCGACGAGCTCGTCGCGACCGTCGCGCTGCTGCGCGCGCCCGGCGGCTGCCCCTGGGACGCCGACCAGACCCACGAGAGCCTCGTGCAGTACCTCGTCGAGGAGAGCTGGGAGCTCATCGAGGCGATCGAGGCGGGCGACCGCGACGAGATGATCGAGGAGCTCGGCGACGTGCTCTACCAGGTGCTCTTCCACGCCGACCTCGCCGCGCACACGCCCGGCGAGGACTTCGACATCCAGGATGTCGCGGCGCACATGACCGCGAAGATGGTGTCGCGGCATCCGCACGTCTTCGGCGGCGACCGCACGGCCGAGACCGCCGACGACGTCGTCTCGTTCTGGGACGAGCTGAAGGCCGACGAGAAGCCGCACCGCACGAGCGTGCTCGACGGGATCCCGCGCGGCATGCCGGCGCTCGCCCGTGCGCAGAAGGTGCTCGGCAAGGCCGCGAAGGTCGGCGTCACGGTCGTCGGCGCGACGCCGGCCGAGGTGACGGATGCCGCGCCGCCGGCGCCGCCCGCCACGGAGGACGAGCTCGGGCGCACGCTGCTCGCGCTCGTGGCATCCGCCCGCTCGCAGGGGCTCGACGCCGAGCGCGCCCTGCGGGGCGCCGTGCGCGGGCTCGAGGACGAGGTGCGTGCCGCCGAAGCCGCCGGCGCCGGCGACGACCGCGGCGTTCGTGCCACCGTTCGCGCCGCCGCTCGCCTGAGCCTCAGGCCACGCGGCTCCCGGCGGGCAGGCGCGGCGGCCTGAGCCCGGTGACAGGTCCCGGCGTGGAGGGGTCGCGCGACCCCGCGCGTCGGCGTACGGTCGGGGCAGGAGGCATCGACGAGGAGGGGCCCATGGGCATCGAGGAGGAACGGCTCGCCGAGTTCTTCGACGCGTACGCCGCCGCGCTGCGCGACTTCGACGCCGACGCCACCGCGGCGCTCTGGGGCCTGCCGGGCATGATCGTCACCGACGACTTCGCGGGCGCGCTCGAGAGCCGCGCGGACATGGCCGCTGGGCTCGCGTCGGCGTATCCCTGTACCGCATGCCCTCGGCCTCGAGTCCGCCTCGCCCGAGATCCG
>CAVPVF010000005.1:0-366664 GCA_963709115.1 uncultured Actinomycetota bacterium | reverse complement strand
GGTCACTCCACCCGGCGTCTCGGGCGATGGGCCGCGGTCTGGTCGCGGGCGAGCGCGTCCGTCCGGATCAGGATGCGCGCGGACAGCAGTGCAGCGAGAATCCATTCTGAGTGCCCTCCTCGCGCGGCCGGAGGAATCGGGCTAGCGTGACGGGCATGGCCGCCCAGGCAGCCTCGACCGCACGCGTGGCTACTCAGTGCGCAGGTCCGACCAGGGCACGTCGAAATGCTCGACGGTCGTCTGTCGGTCGATCAAGTAGCGATCGTCTTCCGGGTAGAACACCGCAGCCTCGATATTCCGACCCGCGAAGGCGACGATGTCCTCGCGCGAACGCCACAGCGACAGCGTTCGAACCTCCGTGCGGTCATCGTCGACGTCGCGGTACAGCAGAACGGCACCGATATTGCCCGGCGTATCCCGATACTCCCGCAGGCCCGTGCGTTCCAAGTACTCGCGGTAGGGCTCGCGGTCCGCTCGACGGATCCAGCCGGTCCAGCTCCTGAGCACGGTCGCTTCGAAGGACATGGTGGTTCCCTCCCCTCAGCCCGTCGACGACCGGAGAGCGTGACGGATCACAGATGCCAGTCAAGCCACCCGACTGTGGGTTTGTCGCCAGGCGTAGCGCACGTTGGCTGCATGTGATGGAAATGTGTCGGGCGAGAGACTCACTTGCCGGCACAGACGACACCCACGCATTGACCGAGCGTGTTGCCGAAGGCGATGTTTCCGCCGAGGTCGACGGCTCCGGGAGCATAGATCCCGTATCCCCCGTTCTTCGTGGCGGTATTGCCGCCGACCGCGAGGCCGGGCAGGTCGGTCTGGATTCCCGTTCCCGTGTTCTTCGTCAGGACGTTGCCGACGGCGCGGGAGCCGTCAGCGGTGAACGGCGGGTCCCCGGGAAGCGGTGCTGAACGGGTGAATACCACCCCGACCTCGTTCTGCTTGAAGGTATTGTTCTCGACGATCATCGGTACGTTTCCTTGGAGCACGACTCCGCTTCGGGTGAACGTATTGCCCGAGATGTCGGATGTGCCATCGGACCCGAGATGTGAGCTGATGTCTCCCAGAACTCCGTTCGGCATGTCCGTGAACTTGTTGTCGGTGAGCGAGACACCACCCCAGAAACCGCTGATGGGTTCTTGGAAATTCTTGACGATGCTGTTGTTGATGGTGATCGCTCGTTTCGCTGACAGAGCCCAGGGAGCTTGTCCCCTTCCCGTCCAGGGTGGAGGAGTCGATGATGATCTGGCCCTGGGCTGACGAGCTGACGGGGCTCTGCACAAGGGTCGAATCCGTGATCATCGCGCTCGCGAAGAACACGTTGACGGCCGAACGTGTCAATCTCGATTGCGAGATGGCGAGGTCGCCGCCAAGTTCGCCCACGATCCTCGAATCCACCGCTGTGACCCTGATCAATCGCAACGGTCCGCCCACGAGGTTGATGACCGGCGAATTCAGGACGACAACGTCGGAAACCGTGTACGGCACGCCGTTCGTGTTCTGTTCTTGCAGAAGGATTCCGGTTCCCCAATTCTCGATTGTGCCGTTGCGAATGGTGTTGCCGCCTTGGGAGAGAAAGACCGTCTGCACCCCCACGCCGGAGGATCCGCCCCCGACCAGGCTGTGGCCGCCCAGGTCCAAGGTGACGTTCGAGCCGAGAATGATGCCGTCACCGGATGGGCAGTGGAGGTCTGCGGTCAAGGTCACGTCCGTGGTCACGGTGCTGCCACATGTCACCACCGGCGCCGCTACCGCCGTGCTCCCGCCCAGCGCGACCGAGACCAGCAGAGCTGCCGAAACAACGCCGGAAGCAAGTGCTCTGTGGATCGCCCTCGGTGCATGCTGTTGCTGCTTTGGAATCTCCGTTAACGGCATGGTGCTTTCCATCCAAGAGGGCTCACGTCGGCGGGCGAGGTTTGGGTCAACCGACCGGATGGCCTCGAGGCACGGAGGCCGGTGGCCGCCAGAGATGACTGCTCGTCGAGAGCATAAACATGAGCATTTCTCACCACTATCCTCCGCGTCGGTCGACGTCAGTAAGTCCCCATTTGTGAGGACACGGGTGACGATGGTCGCCAGGCGGTCGGCTGGCCGGACTAGCGATTCCCGACCTGGGGCGAGGCCGCCATCAGCCTTCAGTCGCTGCCACGGCGGCCGGCGTCGCCGTCCGGCTCCTGGCGAAACCGAATCGAAGGCTGAGCACCACTATCCACAGCAGGACCAGCAGGAACGGCCAGATGAAGAATTCCTCGTTCGCAGGAAGCCCGGTTGCGGCGAGCACGACGATGCTCGTGGCGCCGACTGCGATGCCGGCCCAACTCAGCACCCGCCCGAGCGTTCGGGTCACCAGTGCCGCGGCGGAAGCGAAGAGCACGAACACTCCCAATGGCAGAAGTTGCACCAGGTGTCCGGCTCCATCGACATCCTGCAGGGCCCGGGCCAGCTCCGGTGAGATGTCGTCCCGAAGGACGAACACGGCAATCACGAATTGACACGGAGAGGAAATTCGCGATGAGCGCGGCGGTCCCTCCGATGAGCGCCGTCGTCGCGAGCCACCCGGCGTCGCGCACGCGCGAGCACAGGTAGCCGACGAACATCATGAGGGCCATCTGCGCGAGGATCACCATGGCGAACGCCACGCTCGTCCACGGGTTCTCGGCGTATCTCTGCTGCTCATCCAGAATCCGCTGTCCGGGCGATTCCGCACCGCTGGAGCTCTCACCGATCAGCGCGCCACCGAAGTTGGCGAGCAGAACGTACGCCGCTCCGCTGAACGCTCCGACCCTGTCCATGGCGTTCAGGCGTCGCCGCTCCCCTGCTAGCCCTCGCGCGGCTCCGCTCGAGGCCCCAACTCCATCCATAACAGCCACGGTGTGATCCTGGCGTCTGGTCGTCACTTTGCGCATGATGGCTCCTTCCAATGCGCAGCACGCTACGGGCGTCGGAGATCCCGTCGGCATCGTGCTGGCCCGAGAGTCGTTGGGGGAAATCCGCAATCCATCTGGAGCAGATCCTCCATACAGCCGCACGCCGGTCGGGTCCATCATGGAGGTGCTATGGCCATGAGTGCGGTGTCTGGCAACACGCCCGGTCTCCCGGCGCGCGGGGGTGCGAGCGCTGCCGCTGTCGTGCGCCGCGACGTGGCGTGGGCGATCCTCGGGGTGAGCACCGTCTGCGGGGTGATCGTCATGGTGGCCGGCCTTCCGAGGTATCCGCTCTACCTGCTGCCGTGGATGCTCGTGTACGCGGCGTCGGTGGCCGTGACCGCGGTCATCCTGATACGGGTGCCGTGGCATCCGCTCGCTCTCTGGCTGGCCATCGGATCGCTCATCACCGCGCGCGACGTCCTCCTCCCGGTGCTCGAAATACAACTCGCCTCCAACGCACCCGCGACCTCGATCGCACTGGTGAACCTCGTACTGCAATGGATTTCCCTGCTGCCCGTCATCGGCGTCGCCCATGTGCTCGGACTGTTCCCGGATGGTGAAGTGCATCGTCGCTACGAACGAGTGACGCTGCGACTGACCTGGCTGATCCTGGTGATTCCGGTTGTGCTGCTGACCTGCAGCCCGACCGTGGTCACCCCGTTGACCATCGAGGGCGACGCGCCGATCGCGAACCCGTTCAAGATCCCTTTCGTGAACCTCGACGTGCAGGTGGTGACCGCGTTGCTCGACGTCTCGGCGCTGGCGGTCCTGCTCGCCGGCGCCGTGCTGCTCGTCGCTGCGGTACCGATCAGCGGACGAACGGACGCGCCGTCCGATGCGGTGGCTGCTCGCGCCGGTCGCGCTTCTGCCGATTCCGGTCGTCGCAACAGATCCTGCTCACCGGCGACGCCGACGTCATCATCTCGCTGTGCTGGGCGGCCGTCATCGTCTGCTTCATGGTCGCGCCCGCCCTCGGAATTCTGCAGCCGTCAGGCTTGAACGTCGACCGGGTCGTCCGCCGCTCGATCGTCTACGGCTTGCTGTGGACATCGATCGCCCTCGTCTACGTGATCGTCGCGGCGACCGCGGGCGCTGCTGCGGGAACGCTGCTGCCGGTTGGCTGGGCTGTCGCCATCGGACTGATCGTGGCCGTCGCCTTCCAGCCGGTACGCACCCGGCTCGAAGGGCTCGCCGACCGCTGGGTGTTCGGAGCGAAGACCGACGCCACCCAGCTGGTCGTGGGTCTCGGCGAATCGCTGGCCGGCACCTATGACCTCGACACTCTGCTGCCGCGCATGCGCGCCACGCTGGAGGACGGCATGGGCCTTCGCTGGGTTCGCATCCGGCTCCTGCCCGGAGGAGATGAGAGCGAGCCGCCGAACCCCGACCAGCAGCCGGTGCTGACCGTGCCGATCGAGGTCGACGGGGAGCGGATCGGGCTCATCGAGTGCGGCCCCAAGCTGTCGGGACACCTCACCCCGGCGGATACGGCCATCCTCCAGACGTTCGCCCGTCAGGCCGGCATGGCCGTGCGCAACGTGCGCCTGAAGGAGGAGCTCGAGCATCAAGCCGCCCTGCTGCGAACCTCACGCGCGCGAATCGTGCACGCCCAGGAGCAGGAACGCCGTCGCATCGAGCGGAACATCCATGACGGCGTGCAGCAGGACCTCACCGCCCTCATCGGGCTGGCCGGACACGCGCGCCAGGAGTTCGAGCACGACCCCGACGCGGTCGGGGATGACATCGAGGCGATGCAGGAGGGTCTGCGCCGCGTGCTCGCCGACCTTCGCGACTTCGCGCAGGGCATCCATCCGTCGGTGCTCAGCGACCGGGGACTGCTGGTGGCGATCGAGACGCTCGCGGGTCGGCATCCCGTTCCCGTGGCCATCCGAGCGGATGCCTCGCTGCGCGCGCTGCGCCTTCCCGACGAACTGGAGGGCGCCGCGTACTTCACGATCGCGGAGGCGCTCGCCAACACCCTCAAGCACAGCCGGGCCGACCGACTCGACGTCGAACTGCGCGAGAACGATGACCGTCTCATCGTGCGAGTGAGCGACAACGGCGACGGATTCGACGCCGCAGCGGCACGGGGCACAGGCTTGACGAACCTCCGCGACCGCGTCGCCGCCGTCGGCGGTGCGCTCCAGATCGACACCTCGCCCCGCGCGGGGACGACCGTCATCGCCGAGTTCCCGCTTCCAGCCGAAAGGCGCCGTCGATGACCGGGCGGTTGCGCGTGGTCGTCGCCGACGATCACTACCTGGTGCGGGAGGGCGTGCGGCGCGCGCTCGTGAGCGACGGTTCGATCGACGTCATCGCCGTGGTCGGCGACGCTGCGGAACTCGAGCTCGTGGTCGACCGGGAACGACCGGATGTGGTGGTGACCGACATCCGGATGCCGCCCGGTCACAGCACGGAGGGTATCGAGGCCGCTCATCGCATCCGTGAGAGGCATGACGGCGTCGGCATCGTCGTGCTGTCGCAGTACAACGATGCCACCTACGCGATGGACCTGCTCCGAGACGGCACCGCCGGGATGGCGTACCTGCTCAAGGAGCGCATCGGCAATCCGCGTGCGCTCCTCGAAGCGGTCAAGGAGGTCGCATCGGGAGGATCGCGCATCGATCCCGACGTCGTGGCATCCCTCGTCTATTCCGGGCGATCGTCGTCGCGACTGGCTGACCTCACCGAGCGGGAGCGGGATGTGCTGGCGCTCATGGCGCAAGGTCGCACCAACGCGGCGGTGGCCGAGGACCTGTACCTGTCCGAGTCGTCGATCGAGAAGTACGTCTCGTCGGTGTTCGCCAAGCTCGGCCTGTCCGACGAGCGACACGTCCACAGGCGAGTCGCGGCGGTGCTGGCCTATCTGCAGGACCAGCAGAGCGCGCAGCCGCTGGACGGGTGAGGACGCGAGACGGAGATGTTGCGTCCGAGCTGAGAACGCGGTTCAGGCCGGGACCGACTCACTTGCCGGCACAGACAACACCCACGCATTGACCGAGCGTGTTGCCGAAGGCGATGTTTCCGCCGAGGTCGACGGCTCCGGGAGCATGGATTCCGTATCCGCCATTCTTCGTCGCGGTGTTGTCGCCGACCGGGAGGCCGGGCAGGTCAGTCTGGATTCCCGTTGCCGCGTTCTTCGTCAGGACGTTGCCGACGGCGCGCGAGCCGTCAGCGGTGAACGGCGGCATGTCCGCGAAACGGTTCTATGCGGGTGAATTCCACCCCGATCTCGTTGTGTGTGAAGGTGATGTTCTCGACGATCATCGGCACGTTCCCTCGGAGCGCGACTCCGCTCCGGGTGAACGTGTTGCCCACAATGTGTGATGGGCCATCGAACCCGAGGTTCGAGCTGACGTCGCCCAACACGCCGTTCGGCATGTCCGTGAACGTGTTGTTGGTGAGTGTCCCACCACTCCAGAAACCGCCGATGGGTTCCGCGTAATTCTTGACGACGCTGTTGCTGATGGAGATGCTTCCTTCGCTGACCGAGCCGAGGGCACTTGTCCCCTTCCCGTCCAGCCGAGAGGTGTCGATGAGAACTCGCCTCTGGTAGGCGCTGGCCCCATTGCCAGAATGAGCTCCTGTGTCGGAACCTCCGAACGACAGAACGAGAACCAGGCCCAATCACAATCAACCGGCCGCGAACCGCACCAAGCGCGCCGACCGAGTAGCGACCCGAATCCGCGGTCGAGACGTGGCCAAACAGATGAGATATTCGATGCAGGCATGAAAAATCCCGGCAGATCTTCCGATCTACCGGGGCTTTCTGTGTCGGGCTGACAGGATTTGAACCTGCGACCCCTTGGAGGATTCAGCCCTTTCGGGTCCTCACCGGTTGTCTCGGGAACTCGCGGATTCGCCTTGTGATAGCAGGGAACCAGGCGGTTCGCTGCCTCCGATTCTACGCGGACGGTTGCGGTCGCTCACGGGTGATTGTGATGGGAAAGCGATGGGAGCGGGGATGCCGAATCGAATCCGGTCATCGGTCGCAACTTGCCTGCGGAACCTGCGAGAGCTCGAGTGGTTCGGTATGGACGAGCGCGGCGAGTTCGCGGAGATCACGATGGACGTCGTCGTCGCGAGGCAGGTCGATGTAGCGGTGCTCGTCGAGCTCCCAGGCTTGGAGTTAGGCATCTCCGAGACCTGTGCGGCCGCGAACTAGATGTCGGCCAGCAGTCGTGTGGCCGTCAACAGTGCTTCGGCGACTTCGCCCTGCACCCCCTGCTTGCGGTCGTAGACGGCCGCCTTGGTGTACGTGAAGCCTCGCGAGGAGGACGACGAGGGCTGAGCCGCTCGACCCCGATCCTCACTCGGAGGCGAACTGGGCGCCCGTGATTCGGGGAACACTGCGATAATCGACCCGCCAGAGTGCACCCGCGCCCGTGGCGGGCGATGGAGTCGTGATGATCAGAGAGCCGCGAAGCGCGTTCGTCGGTCGCCATCGCGAGTTGGAGACGCTCCAGTCGCTCCTCGACGCATCTTCGCTCGTGACGCTCACGGGCGTCGGCGGTGCAGGCAAGACCCGGCTCGCGATGCGCGCGGCGAACCGGTACGCGGAACACGAGGGCATCGACTGCTGGTTCGTCCCGCTCGAGTCCGTGCAGGACCCGCAACGCGTGCCGCTCGCGGTGGTGCGCGCCCTTCCGCTCGCGGACCAATCGGGCCGCGATCCGCTCGAGGTCGTCGTCGCCGCGCTTCGCGACACGCCCGCGATCCTGGTCCTGGACAATTGCGAGCAGATCATCGATGCCGCCGCCTCGTTCACCGACGAACTCCTGCTCGCGCTCCCGCAGCTCACCGTGCTCGCGACGAGCCGTCGTCCGCTCGAGCTCGACGGCGAACTCGTCTACGCGGTGCCGCCGCTGTCGATGGAGGCCGCGCCGGAGGGGCCATCCGAGGCGGTGTCGCTCCTCGTGGCCCGAGCGCGTGCCGCCGACGCCGCCTTCGAGCTCGGTCCGACGGAGGAGGACGCCGCCGTGGAGCTGTGCCGATCCCTCGATGGGCTGCCGCTCGCGATCGAACTCGCCGCGACGCGGCTGCGGACCCTCTCGATCGCGGAGCTCGCGAGCGGTCTCTCCTCCCGGTTCACCCTCCTTCGCAGCGGCTCCCGCAGCGCCGTCGGGCGTCAACGCACCCTGCGGGCGGTGGTCGACTGGAGCTACGAGCTGTGCTCGCCCGAGCAGCGGGAACTCTGGTGCGCGCTCGCGGTGTTCTCCGGCCCGTTCGACCTCGAGGCCGCTGCGGCGGTCGGCGGCTACACGATCGAGGACATCGTCGATCCCCTCGATGAGCTCGTCGCGCAGTCCGTCGTCGAGGCGGATCATGAGACCGGTCGATTCCGGATGCTCGAGACGATCCGCGGCTACGGACGGGAGCGCGCCGAGGAGGAGGGGCGGTCGCCGGTGCTGACCCGACGCCACCTCGACCACTTCGCGGCCGTCGCGGCGAGTTCGCGCGTGGATTGGTACGGCCCCGGGCAGACCGCGGTCCTCGCGCGACTGCGCGCCGACCGGGCCGAACTGCAGTCCGCTCTCACCGTGGCCACCGCGATGGACACCGACACTGGCCCTCGCCCTGTTCTCCGATCTGTGCTACCACTGGGCGGTCGGCGGGTTCATCCCCGAGGGACGCGGTTGGGCGACCCGCGTGCTCGCCCTGCCGGGAGGCTCCGCCACCCATCGGGTTCCGGCGCTCATCAACGCCGCCTGGCTGTGCCTGCTGCAGGGCGACCTCGACGAAGCGGCGGAGCGACTCGACGAGGCGGACAGCCCAGGCGCCGGTCGCCGCGCTACTCGGCGGACCGGGCGGCCACGATCCGCGTCGAGATCCACCGCTGGCGCGGCACGCATGCGATGTTCTCCGGCCGGCCGCGGGATGCCGTCTGCGAGTTCGAAGCGTCGATCCGCGCCGCCCAGGACTGCGGCCATCCCGAGGAGGCCCTCCTCGCGCAGTTCCAGCTCACCACGGCGCTGAGCCATCTCCGCGAGCCCGAGGCGGCCCGAGCCGCGAGGGACGCGCTCTCCTACGCCGAGTCCGTGGACGAGACCTGGATGCGCTCGCACGCCCTGTGGTCGCTCGGCCTCGCCGCGTTCGTCGAGCGTGACCTGGATGCCGCGGAGCGGTTCGCGCGGGAGGCCATCGTGACCGATCGCGGTTTCGACGATCCCGTCGGCGAGTGCCTCATGCTCGAGGTGCTCAGCTGGGTCGACGCCGAGCGCGGCCTGGCGGATCGGGCCGCGATCCTCCTGGGGGCGACCGATGCCCGCTGGCGGCTCATCGGGTCGGCGATCACGGTCCACGGGCCGCAGCTCGCGGCTCATCACGATCGGTGCGTCGATGAGCTCCGGCGGCGGCTCGGCCCCCAGCGGTACGACAAGCTCGTCGGTGCGGGCGGGCACCTCGACCCCGACGAGGCGGTCGCGTTCGCCCTCGAGCCGAAGACCACGGTCGCGGGCGGGCTCAGCGCGCGGGAGCGCGAGGTGGCGATGCGCATCCATCGCGGGATGAGCAACCGCGACATCGCCGAGGAACTCGTGCTCTCGGTGCGCACCGTCGACACTCACGTGCAGCGCATCCTCGGCAAGCTCGGCTTCTCGTCGCGCGCGCAGATCGCGGCCTGGTACGAGGCGACGTTCGCGTCCGCTTCGCCGATTACGTAGTCCTCACGGATACCGCCGCCCGTGCCCGCGGCGCGCACGCTGGGTGAACGACACCGACGTCGACCCCAGCAGATGCGCAACGTCGGGCATCGCGAGAGCGAACCCGTGCGCATCCCGTCCGAAAAGGCATGGAATCCCGATGACTGCGCAACTCCGCCCCCGAATCATCCTCGTCCACGGCGCCTGGGTGGGCCCGTGGGAATTCGGCCCGCTCGTGCAGATCCTGCGCGAGCGCGGCTGGGAGGTCGACGCGCTCGATCTTCCCTCGACCGGGAGCACCGAGAGCATGCTCCAGGATGCCGCGGCGATCACCGCCGCGATCGATCGCGCCGACGGGCCGGTCGTACTCGTCGCGCACTCCTACGGTGGCGTGCCCGTGACGGAGGCGGGCGATCACCCCGCGGTCGAGCGCATCGTGTACGTCGCGGCGTTCGCGCTCGACGCCGGTGAGAGCGTCATCGCCTCGATGGGCGGCGACCTCCCCGGGGTGTGGGGCACCGCCGACGGTCAGTTGACGATGGGCCGCAGCCGAGACGAGCGCGTGGACCTGATCGCCGCGGACATGCCCCCCGGAGTTCCGCGCGAGGCATCCGAGCAGCTCGCCGATCTGTTCCGGCCGCAGTCGCTGGCCTCGTTCGGCGACGAGGTCTCACGCGTCGCGTGGCGGGTGAAGCCTGCGACGTACATCCTCACCGAGAACGACGGCGTCGTCTCGCCCGCGTTCCAGGAGTCGCTCGCCGTGCGCAGCGGCGCCGAGATCATCCGCATCCCCCACGGTCACGCGCCGTTCCAGGAGGACCCCGCCGGCTTCGCGGACCTGCTCGAGCGCGTCGCGGCTCTCTCGTCCGTCGCGAGCTGACCGCGCCACTCGGACAACCGAGCACCAGACCCACGACCGTATCCACCACTCAGAGAAGAGCAGGACGATGACCCTCACCGAAACCCCGACCGCCGCATCCACCACCGCCCTCCCGCCCGGACGACTGTTCATCGGCGGGCAGTGGCGGGATGCCTCGGACGGCGGCCGCATGGACGTGATCGCCCCCGCGACCGGGAAGAAGCTCACCGAGGTCGCGAAGGCGACGACCGCCGACGTCGATGCCGCGGTCGCGGCCGCGCGCGCCGCGTTCGACTCGGGAGTGTGGTCGGGGCTGTCCAGTCGCGAACGGGCGCGCATCCTGCAGCGCGCCTACACGCTCATGCGCGAGCGCTCCGAGGAGCTCGCCCAGGCGGAGAGCTCGAACGTCGGCAAGCCGATCACCTTCGCCCGGGTCGTCGACGTCAACAACGCCGCTGAGCTGTACGAGTACTACGCGAGCCTCGGGCACCACCTCGACGGCTCGGTGCGCGAGATCACCGGCCACACGCACGTCTACGTCAAGAAGGAGCCGATCGGCGTCGTCGCGGCGATCACGCCGTTCAACTTCCCGCTCATCCTGTCGAGCACGAAGATCGCCCCCGCGCTCATCGCCGGCAACACGATCGTGCACAAGCCGGCGAGCGACACCCCGCTGAGTGCCCTGCTGATGGCGCAGATCCTGCAGGAGGCCGGCGTGCCCGACGGCGTCTTCAACGTCGTGACCGGCTCGGGCGCCGCGATCGGCGATCACCTCGTCGCGCATCCGGGCGTCGACAAGGTCGCCTTCACCGGCTCGACCGAGATCGGCGCGCACGCGGCGCAGCTCGCGGGCAGCACCCTCAAGCCGTTCACCGCCGAACTCGGCGGCAACGCCGCCAACATCCTCTTCGCGGATGCGGACCTGAACACGGCGATGCACACCGTCATCGCCGCCTTCGTCTTCAACTCCGGGCAGTTCTGCATGGCGGGACCCCGGCTCCTCGTCGAACGTCCGATCTACGACGTCGTGCTCGGCATCCTCGCCGAGGCGGTGCCGCACGTGCCCTTCGGCGACATCACGAATCCCGAGACGGTGATCGGGCCGCTCGCGAGCGCGACCCAGCTCGAGAAGGTCGCGGCGATGGTCGACCGTGCGAAGGCGGCCGGCGCCCGGGTGATCACGGGAGGCGAGAAGGCCGAGCTCGACGGCTTCTACTACCGCCCGACGGTGCTCGCCGATCTCGGCGCCGACGCCGAGGCCGTGTCGGAGGAGGTCTTCGGCCCGGTGCTCACCGTGCAGCCCTTCGACACCGAAGAGGAGGCGATCCGACTCGCCAACTCCACGCGCTACGGGCTCGCGAGCGGCATCCAGACCTCGGACCTGGCGAAGGCGCACCGCGTCGCCGCGCGACTCGAGGCGGGGATCACCTGGGTGAACGGCTGGGCCCTGCTCGACCCCGCCACTCCCTTCGGCGGGGTCAAGGCCTCGGGCTGGGGTCGCGAGGGAGGACCGGAGGCGATGGCCTCGTATCAGCGTTCGCACTCGATGGTGTTCAACCTCGAGCAGGGGACCGCCCAGTGACCGCGGGACGCGCCGCCGTCCTCGAGGCGCCGGGCGAACTGCGTCGTCAGCGACGTCGAGTTCGCCGACCCCGGGCCCGGGGAGGTGCTCGTCAAGCTCGTGGCCTCGGGCCTGTGCCACACCGACCTCGGCGTGATCGCCGGTGGGATCCCCTTCCCCTCGCCCGGGATCATCGGTCACGAGGGCGCCGGCATCGTCGACCGTGTCGGCGAGGGCGTGACGGGCCTCGCCGTCGGCGACAAGGTGCTGCTGAGCTTCACGTCGTGCGGATCGTGCGAGGCGTGCGACTCGGCCCACCCGGCCTACTGCGAGACCTGGCTGCCGCGGAACCTCCTGGGGATGCTCCGTCCGGAGGGCTCGGCGGATGTCACGCGGGACGGCGCCGCCGTCGCGAGCCACTTCTTCGGCCAGTCGTCGTTCGGCCAGTACGCGATCGCCGACGAGCGCTCGGCCGTGAAGGTCGACGCGGGGGCGGATCTCACGGTGCTCGCCCCGCTCGGGTTGCGGGGTGCTCACCGGTTTCGGGTCGATGTGGAACGTGCTCGATCCCGGGGAGGGCGACATCGTCGCGGTCTACGGGGCCGGCGCCGTCGGGCTGTCGGCGGTCATCGCGGCGGCGCAGCGGAATCCGTCCCAGCTGATCGCGATCGATCTCGTCGATGAGCGGTTGCGGCTCGCGGAGGAGTTCGGCGCGACGGCGACGATCAACGCCGGCACCGAGGACGTCGCCGCGCGGCTCGCCGCGCTGACCGGCGGTCGCGGCGTCAGCCTGAGCTTCGATACCACGGGCAACCCGAAGGTCGCGCGCGGGGCCCTCGATGCCGCCTCGGTGCGCGGCACGGTGCTCGTGTGCGGCGCCCCGCCTCCCGGGACCGAGATCCCCGTCGACATCCAGGGAATCCTCTCCGGGAAGGTGCTGCGCGGGGTCACGATGGGCGACACGGACCCGGCGACGCTCATCCCGCGCCTGATCGCGCTGCACGCCGAGGGGAAGCTGCCGCTCGAGAGACTCGAGAAGCGCTACCCGCTCGACGAGATCGGTCGCGCGGCGGACGACATGCACCGCGGCGTCACCGTCAAGCCCGTGATCGTGTTCTGAGCTCGGCGATCGTCCACGTCACCAGGCGGCTAGCACCGGTTGAGATCAATTATTCAACTCTTTCATGACGGGCGTCACGAAAAGCTTGACATTCGATCGGCCCTGATCGACGATGGCACTGTCAACACAACGCGGTGCCGACCGGATCTTCGCAGGAGTCCCCGACCAGCTCCCTTCTTCGCACCGCCTCGATGACACCCTGCCCACAGTGTCCAGAAAGGCTTGTCAATGAAGAAGAGTCTTGCCGCCATCACCATGGCGGCCGCCGCAATCCTCGCCCTCTCCGCCTGCACCGATTCCGGCAGCCCGACCGCTGCTCCCACCGACGCCGAAGATGCAGGCGAACTCACCAGTGTCCGGGTCGCCGCGCTTCCCATTGCCGAGACCGGCGCCCTCTGGGGCGCGATCGACGCGGGGATCTTCGAGGAGCACGGTCTCGACGTCGAGATCGTCCCGGCGCAGGGCGGCGCGCAGGCCATCCCCGCACTGCTCAGCGGCGACATCCAATTCGCCATCGGCCAGCCCTTCGGCCCCTTCCGTGCCGACGGGCAGGACCTGGGCGTCGTGATCATCGGCAACTACGCCGACAGCCTCGAGGAAGGCAAGGACGTCAACGCCGTGGTGTCGCTGGCCGACTCCGGGATCACCGGGCCGGCCGATCTCGCGGGGAAGCGCGTCTCGGTGAACAGCCTCGGCGCCGCCGGCGACGTGACCATCATGAAGGCCGTCGAGGACGCCGGCGGCGATCCCGCGACGATCGAGTTCGTCGAGGTCGCGCTTCCCCGACGCCCAGGCCCAGCTCGAAGCCGGCAACATCGACGCCGCCTGGGTTCCCGACCCGTTCATGTCGAGGATCGTGGACGGCGGCGGCAACCTCGTCGTGCACCCGTACCAGGCCACGATCCCCGGGCTGAGCCTGCTCACCAACATCACCACGCAGGAGCTGATCGACTCCGACCCCGAGCTGGTCTCGGACTTCGCGGCAGCCATGACCGAGGCGCTCGACTGGGCGACGGCCAACGAGGACGCGGTGCGCGCGGCGATCTCGACCAACCTGGAGATCCCCGAGGAGGCCGCGGCCGGCATCACGCTGCCGACCTTCACCTCCGAGATCACAGTGTCCGACCTGGAGGAGCTCGCCGCCCTCGCCGTCGAGTTCGGCGTCCTCGACGCCGAGCCCGACTTCGACCGCCTCGTCCAGCAGCAGTAACGGCCGACGGCGCAGCACCCCCCACCAGCACACGACCGAGAGAGGGCGGGATGCCTCGGACCGAGGCATCCCACCCCACCTCGTCACACCGGAAGAGACCAATGGAACCTGTCGTCACCTCGGTCGACCCCGCCGACCCGGTCGAACTCAGGCCACCACCGCCCGGCCCTCCCCTGCCCGGCGAGCCCGATCCGCGGAGGATTCCGCAGGGCGCGCGCACGGCGCACGCTGCGACGGAGCCTGCTCGGCCTCGCCGGAATCCTCGGCTTCCTCATCACGTGGCAGCTGATCCCGACACTCGGGATCCTGGACCCGCGGTTCTTCCCGACGGCGACCGACACCCTCGCGCGTCTCTTCGAGGACGTTCCGCGACCTCGAGTTCTGGCGCAACGTCGGCCGGACCATGACGGCGTGGGCGATCGGCCTGGTCATCGCGACGGTGCTCGCCACCGTCCTCGGGACGATCATCGGGCTGGTGCCGTTCCTGCGTCGTGCCACCCACACGACGGTCGAGTTCCTCCGACCGATCCCGTCGGTCGCGCTGATCCCGCTCGCGATCCTGATGTTCGGCATCCAGCTGCAGGCAGCGCTCCTGATCATCGTGTTCGCGAGCTTCTGGCAGGTCTTCGTGCAGGTGCTCTACGGCGTGGCCGACGTGGACGCCGTCGCCCGGGACACGGCACGCAGCTTCGGCCTCTCCCGCGGCTCGCGCGTCGTGCACCTCGTCTTCCCGACGGCGCTGCCGTACCTCATGACGGGCATCCGCCTGGCGGCGGCGGTCGCCCTGATCCTCGCCGTGACGGCCGAGATGTTCATCGGCACCCCGGGTCTCGGCCGCGCGATCATCTTCGCCCAGTCCGCCGGCGACTACGTGCAGGTCTATGCGCTGGTGATCACGACCGGGCTGCTCGGACTGCTCATCAACCTCGGCTTCCGCTTCATCGAGCGCCGTTCACTCTCGTGGCACCAGTCCGTACGAGGGGAGGAGGTCCTGTGACGCTCCACACCAGCACGATCACCGTGCCGCGTCCCAGGTCGCGCGTCTGGGCGAGTTTCGGCGAGAACGTCGCCTACGCGATCGGACTGCCGATCCTGCTGCTCGTGATCTGGGGCATCTGGGCGTCCGCGTCGCCCGCACCGTTCTTCCCCAGCCCGCTCATCATCTTCGAGGCCTTCGTCGACACCTGGGTCGGGCCGGCGTTCGTGACCGACGTCCTGCCCAGCCTCGGTCGACTGGCCCTCGGAATCGTTCTCTCGGTGCTCGTCGGGATCGTCGCCGGCACCCTGATCGGACTCGTGCGGTGGCTTCGCGACCTTCTCGAGCCGATGCTCGAGTTCTTCCGCGCCATCCCGCCGCCGGTCCTGATCCCGATCGTCGCGGTCCTGCTCGGACCGACCGACACGATGAAGGTCACCGTGATCGTCGCGGGCTCGGTGTGGCCGGTGCTCCTCAACACGATCGACGGCGTGCGGGCCACCGACAGCGTCATGACCGAGACGGCGCGATCCTTCGCGCTGACCCCGGCGGAGCGCATCCGCTATCTCGTGCTCCCGGCCGCGAGCCCCCGGATCATGGCGGGGACCCGGCAGTCCATGTCGATCGCGCTCATCCTGATGGTCATCTCCGAGATGTTCTACTCGTCGTCGGGACTCGGCTATCGCATCGTCTACTTCCAGCGGAACTACCTCATCGCCGAGATGTGGGGCGGCATCCTGCTCCTCGGTCTCATCGGCGTGCTGCTCGCCGGGATCTTCGGATTCGTCGAGCGGCGAGTGCTGCGCTGGTACCACGGAATCAAGGAGGTGGAGCGTGCCTGACACGCTGTTGAAGGTCGAGCATCTCAAGAAGGTCTACGAGTCCTCGACAGGCAATGTCGAGGCGATCGGCGACATCAGCTTCGAGATGACCTCGGGCGAGCTCGTGTGCATCGTCGGTCCGTCCGGGTGCGGCAAGACCACGCTCCTGAAGTGCATCGCCGGCCTGCTGAAGCCGACGGCGGGGCGCGTGGAGATCGACGGCAAGGCCGTCACGGGTCCGCCGCCGAGCATGGCACTCGTGTTCCAGGAGTACGGCCGGAGCCTGTACCCGTGGCTCACCGTGCGGGGGAACGTGGAACTCCCGCTCAAGCACAAGAAGCTCCCGCGTGCGAATCGGGACCGGCTCATCGACGACGCCCTCGTCGCCGTGGGCCTCGATCACGCCGCGAAGAGCTACCCGTGGCAACTGTCGGGCGGCATGCAGCAGCGCGTGGCGATCGCGCGCGCGGTGGCGTACCAGCCGGAAGTACTCATCATGGACGAGCCGTTCGCTGCGGTCGACGCCCAGACTCGTGCCGACCTCGAGGACCTCGTGCGAACCCTGCACCGCGAGCGCGGCATGTCGATCCTCTTCGTGACCCACGACATCGATGAATCCGTCTACCTCGGCGAGCGCGTCATCGTGCTCTCGAAGTCGCCGACGTGGGTGCAGGAAGATCTCGCCATCGACCTCGCCCCGGAGCGCGACCAGATCATCGACGCGCGCGCTGCCGCGGTTCACCGAGCTCCGCACGCACGTGTACGAGCAGATCCAGCGTGCCAAGCGCGGGCAGGCCGTGCGGCCGGCTGCGTGACTGACAGCGACCGCACCGTCGAGAGGAAGAGATGCGAAGCCGTCAGCCGAAGCAGCTGCTCCTGGCCTTCTTGGGCGAGCACGTCGTGGACCAGGATGAGCTGCCCCTCCGGGCGAGCGTGCTGATCGAGGTGCTCGAGGGCGCGGGGGTGGCGGCACCGGCGACGAGGGCGACACTCGATCGGATGGTGCGGCGCGGCCTCATCTCCCGCGAGCGCCGTGGACGCGAGATCCGCTTCACCCTGACGAGCGAGGGCAGCGCGGTGCTGCGCGAGGCAACCGAGCGCGTTCGCGGGCCGCATCCGTTCGAGCCGCACGGCACCGGGTGGACCCTCGTGACGTTCTCGGTGCCGGAGAACCAGCGCACGCTGCGCCACCGTCTGCGGTCGGCGCTCACGTGGGAGGGGTTCGCTCCCCTCCGTGACGGACTCTGGCTCGCGCCCGGCGAGGTGGACCTGAAGTCTGCGCTCGAGCCGCTTCAGGCCGATCTTCCGCCGGGAGCCGTCACCGCGTTCCACGCGCGAGAGCTGCCGGGGTACGCGATGGCCGACAACGTGCGCGCGGCGTGGGACATCGACCGGATCCGGGATGAACACCTCGCATTCATCGAGACGTGGAGCGATCCTGCCACGGTGGCGGAGGCCGGGCACGGTGCTGGCCGCGCAGACGATGCTCGTCGCGGACTGGCTGGCGCTCCTCCGGGCGGACCCGCGCCTTCCACGCGCCTTCATGAACGACGATTGGCCGGCCGATCGCTCGTTCGAGGTCTACTGGGCCGTTCGGCGAGCCCTCGAGGAGCCCGCCGCCGCGCAGTTCGCGGCGCTCGCCGGCATCAGCCTGCGAAGCGCGCCCGCAGATCGGCCTTCCGAACCTTCCCTGATGCCGTCCGCGGCAGCTCGTCGACGATGACGACGTTCTTGGGCAGCTTGTAGCGGGCGATCTTCCCGTCGAGGTGCGCCTGAACGGTCTCAGGGGTGACGGATGCCCCGGGCCGCACGGTGAGCACGGCCCACGGCACTTCGCCCCATTGCGCGTCGGGAACTCCGATCACGGCCACCCCGGTGACGCCGTCGATGTCGTTGATGAGATTCTCGATCTCGGCCGGGTAGATGTTCTCGCCGCCCGAGATGATCATGTCCTTCAGCCGGTCGGAGATGTACAGGTAGCCGTCGGCATCGAGGTAGCCCATGTCGCCCGAACGGAACCAGCCGTCGGGCGAGAAGGCGGCCGCGTTCGCCTCGGGGAGGTTCAGGTAGCCCGGGAAGACGTTCGGGCCGGCGATCTCGATCTCACCCACCGTGCCGCGCGGCACCATTGCTCCGTGCTCGTCGGCGATGCGGATGTCGGTGAAGAAGTGCGGCAGGCCCACACTTCCCTGCTTGGTGCGCGTCATCGACGGGGGCAGCGACGTCGCGCCCGGCGAGGTCTCGGTCATGCCGTAGCCCTGCGAGAACGACAGTCCCCGCTCCTCGTAGGCGTTGAGGATGCGTGTGGGCACCGCGGACCCGCCGCAGGTGAGCTTCTGCAGCGTGCTCAGGTCGGTGCTCGCCCAGTTCGGGTGGTCGGCCAGCAACTGGTACGTGGTGGGAACCCCGCTCAACATGGTCACGCCGTGCCGCTCGATGAGCTCGAGGGCTCGCGCAGGATCGAAGCTCTTCTCGAGCACGATGGTGGCGCCCTTGAGGATGACGGGCAGGGCGCCCATGCCGAGTGATGCGGCGTGGAAGAGCGGCGAGATCATGAGGGCGACATCGGTCGAGACGACGTCGTAGTCGACGAGGCTGTTGATCGCCACCCACGTGAGGTTCTCGTGCGTCAGCACGGCGCCCTTCGCCTTGCCGGTGGTGCCCGACGTGTAGAGGATCGCGGCGGGGTCGTCGAGGAAGACCTCGGCATCGGTGTGCCCTGCGCGGGTCAGCCGGAGCAGCTGGGAGAGCCCGGGCTCGTCGGCGTCGCCTTCGCCGGTCGGGATCACGTGCGAGACGTTCGCGCCGGCGGCGGAAACGCGCACCGAGCACTCCGGATCGTGGATGAGCACCCGCGCACCCGAGTCGGTCAGCACATGGAGGATCTCGGGGGCGGCCAGGCGCGTGTTGATCGGCACGAAGACGGCGCCGAGCTGCGCCGCTCCGAAGAGCACTTCGAGGAACTCGGGGCTGTTCTCGCCCAGATACGCGACGCGGTCGCCCCTGCGGATGCCTCGCTGCCACAGCAGCGCCGACACTCCGTCGGCCCCATCCGCCAGCTGGCGATAGGTCACGTCGGAGCCGTCGAAGACGAGGGCGGTCGTGTCGGGCGATTTGAGGCGCCGCTTGGCCATCCAGGCGCCGAGTCCGTGATTGTGCATCGTCGTCTCTTCGTTGAGCGTTCGGTTCGTGCGGGGTCGTGCGGGTCGTGCTGGGTGGTCGTGCGGGGTGCGGGTGCGCGGCAGCTCAGGCGTAGAAGCGGTACAGGCCGCGCGCCACGACGGCGGGCTTGGTGCCGCCCTCGATCTCGATCGTCTGGTCGACGGCGAGCTGGAAGCCACCGGCGACCTCGGTCACTTCGGCGATGACCGCGGTCATGCGCACGCGCGAGCCCACCTTGACCGGCGAGATGAAGCGAACCTTGTCGAGGCCGTAGTTGACCTTCGTGCCGACGCCGTCGACGTCGAGCAGGTCGGTCCAGAACTTCACGGCGAGCGACAGGGTGAGGAACCCGTGCGCGATCGGCCCGCCGAACGGGCCGTCCTTCGCGCGCTCGGGGTCGACGTGGATCCACTGGTGATCGCCGGTCGCGTCGGCGAACGTGTTGACGCTCTCCTGCGTGATCTCGAGCCAGTCGGTGAAGCCGAGGTCGGTGCCCGCGAGGCCCGGGAGTGTCGGCGTAGGCGGCGGTGGTGGTCATGTTGCTCCTCGTGTGGATGGACATTGCGGGGTGGTCAGGCGAATGCCGAGACGCCGGTGAGGGATCGTCCGACGATGAGGGCGTTGATCTCGTGGGTGCCCTCGTAGGAGTAGACGGCTTCGGCGTCGGCGAAGAACCGCGCGACATCGTGCTCGAGCAGGATTCCGTTGCCGCCGACGACCTCCCGGGCGAGGGCCACGGTCTCGCGGGCGCGAAGCGAGGTCCACATCTTCGCCAGTGCCGAGTCCTCGTCGGCGAGCTCGCCGGCGTCCTCCCGCTTCGACAGCTGCACGACCATCGCGAGCGACGCCGTGACGTTGCCGAGCATGCGGGCGAGCTTCTCCTGCACCAGCTGGAATCCGCCGATCGGCCGGCCGAACTGCTCCCGCTGCTGCACGTAGGCGCATGCCGCCTCGAGGGCGCCGGCCTGGATGCCGGTCGCGATCCATGCCACGTCGGATCGCATGGCGCGAAGCAGTCGGGCGACGTCGCGCCACGAATCGATGCGCTGGAGGCGGGATACCTCGGCCACGCGCACCCCTGTCGAGGGTGATGACCGAATTCTGCATCGGCCGAAGTGAGACCTTGCCGCGAATCGCCTCGAGCGCGACCCCCGCAGCCGCGCGGTCGACGAGGAAGGCCCGCACCTGCCCGTCATCAGTGCTGCGTGCGAACACGGCCAGCACGTCGGCGGTCACGGCCCCGCCGATCCAGCGCTTGCACCCGTCGAGCACCCACTCGTCGCCCTCCGGGGATGCAGTGGTCTCGAGCCCGCCTGCGATGTCGCTGCCGTGCTCGGGCTCGGTGAGCGCGAAGGCGCCCTTCAGTTCGAAGGACCGGATCAGCGGATCGAGGGCAGCGGCCTGTTCGGGCGAGCCGCCCTGTGTGATCGTCGTGCGGAAGAGCCCGGACTGGGCGTTGTAGAGCGTCGCCACCGAGGCATCCGTCTTGGCCAGGACGAAGTTGCGGAAGCCCGCGAAGAGGCTCGACCCTGCCTCCTCGCACCGGCCACGCCAGTCGGGTTCCATGAGATTCAGTGGGACGAGCGCCTCGAGCACCGCGTCGGGCATCGTCGCCGTCTCCCACGCGTCGGAGAGGAGAGGGCGGATGTCGCGATCCAGCACCGTCTGCAATCGCGGCGAGCGCGTCGTCGGGCGGCGGGGCTGAGGTGCGTCTGCGAAGCCGTAGGGGTCGGAGGGATTCACGATGAGATCCGAGCTCGCAGAGCCCGCAGCAGGCGCGCGGCGTTGTGCTTCATGATCCCGGGCATGACCTCGGGCTTGAGAGCCTGTCTGCTCGGCATCGCGGATCCAGCGATCGGGGAGAGAGGAGGGGAAAGTCAGATCCGAAGAGCACCCGGCTCTTCAGCACGGAGTTGGCGTAGCGCACGAGCTCGGCGGGGAAGTACTTGGGGCTCCAGCCCGAGAGGTCGATCCACGTGTTGTGCTTGTGCGTCGCGATCGCCAGGGCTTCGTCCTGCCAGGGCACCGAGGGGTGGGCCATGATGATCTGCAGCTCGGGGAAGTCGGCAGCGACCGGGTCGAGGAGGATCGGATTCGAGAGGCCGAGCCGGAGGCCGTATCCGCCTGGCATGCCCGCACCGATGCCGGTCTGACCGGTGTGGAACAGCGCGGGCACGCCGAGCCGCTCGATCGCGGCGTAGAGCGGGTAGTACGTCTCGTCGCTCGGGTCGAAGCCCTGCACGGTGGGGTGGAACTTGAAGCCGCGAACCCCGCTGTCTTCGACGAGACGCCGGGCATCATCGACCGCGGCAGCGCCGCGGAGCGGATCGACGGACCCGAACGGGATCAGCACGTCGTTGTTGCGCGCGGCGCCCTCGGCGATCTCCGCGGAGGAGATCGGCGGGTGCCCAAGGCGCGTGCCGGCGTCGACGGTGAAGACCACTGCGGCCATGCCGCGCTGGCGGTAGTACGCGGCGACACTGTCGAGGTCGGGCCGGGGACCGTCGGTGCTGAAGTACGTGCTCGCGGCCTCGACGAGTTCGGGCGGAAGGGACGAGTGCCCGTGGTCGTCGACCTCGATGTGCACGTGCAGATCGATGGCCTCGAGCGCATCGACGTCGAGTGCGGGCTCGTAGCGGGTCATGGGGCGGATGCCTCGGCTCAGGCGCTCGCGGCGGGTCGCTGAAGCTCGTCGGGAAGCGGGGGAAGCTCTCGCCGACGGACTGGCAGTTCGCCGCCGAACTCGGCGTCGAAGTCCGTGGTGAGAGCGTCGAATGTCCACCCGCCCTCGCGATACGCCGTGACGACGGGCTCGGGGTGCGACCAGAGCTGCAGGCGGTCGCCACCGATGCCGAGCGCCTGTCCGGTCACGCCGGCCGCGGCATCCGACGCCAGGTAGGCGACGAGCCCCGCGACGTCGTCGGACGTGCCGAACCCGAGGTCGTGCCGGAAGAACGCCGGCACCGGCTCGCCGCTTCGCCTCGGCCTCGACCGCCGCAGCGAAGTACGGGACGGTGGCCGTCATGGCCGTGGCCGCGACGGGGATGACCGCGTTCGCCGTGATGCCCGCGCGCTTCAGCTCGAGCGCCCACGTGCGCACCATGCCCACGATGCCGGCCTTGGCGGCCGCGTAGTTCGTCTGGCCGAAGTTGCCGCGCTGGCCGGTCGGCGACCCGATGCAGATGATGCGACCTCCCTCGCCCTGCTCGCGAAGGCGGGTGCGCCGCCGCGCGCACGCACGTGAACGTGCCGCGCAGGTGCACGCCGATCACGGCGTCGAAGTCGTCGTCGCTCATCTTCCACAGCACGGTGTCGCGCAGCACGCCGGCGTTCGTGACGAGGATGTCGAGGCGGCCGAAGTTCTCGACGGCGGCGTCGACGAGCGCGGTGGCCGTCTCGGTGGGGCCGACCGGAGCGACGACGGCGACCGCCGTTCCCCCCGTCGGCCTCGATCGACGCGACGGCCGAGGCCGCCGTCTCCGCATCGACGTCATTCACGACGACGGATGCGCCCTGGCGGGCGAGCTCGGCGGCGTACGCGAGGCCGAGGCCGCGACCGCGATCCGGTGACGATGGCGACTTTGCCGTTCAGGGACATGCGGGGACTCCTTCGTGTCTCACCCATTACAGCGAATTTCATTGAATATGTCAATGATTGTGTTTGTCACGCTCTGGTAGCATCTTCCTCATGCCACCCTCGGCTCCCGGCTCCGCAGTGCCTGCAGCGCCTGATCCGCGCCTGTCGGACTCTGCGCTCGCCGACGATCCCATCTTCCTTCTCGCACGTGCGAGTGCACTGGCGATCGCGGCCGGAAACGCGAGCCTCGCCGAGCACAGCCTGAAGGCACGGTCGTATGCCGGTGCTCGGCGCTGGCCGCGAGCGACGCCCGCCCCACGCAGCGCGAACTGGCCGAGTTCCTTCGGCTCGACCCGAGCCAGGTCGTCGCCCTGGTCGACGGCCTGCAGGCACGCGGGCTGGTGCGGCGCGAGCCCGATCCGTCAGATCGGCGCGCCAACGTCGTCGTCATCACCGACGAGGGACGCGACCTGTTCGCCCGGGCGCGGATCTCCGCGAAGGCTGTCGAACAGCAGTTGCACAGCGCACTGGGCGACGACAGCCGGGCGCTCGTCATGGAGCTGCTGAGGGCGCTGGCCTTCCCCGAGTAAGCCGCACGCAGGCTCGACGCGCTCGAACACCGCCGCGGGCGCCGGCCCGCCGAGGACCAGTTCGCATGTCGAGCCCGTCAGGACAATTGCAGTGTGACCGACCCGCCGCGACCCGCCGCATCCGAACGAATGCGGGAGACGCAGGGGCAGATCTTGCTGCGGGCGTCGCGCTGACGCTCGCTGTAGAACACGTCGCGGTGGTCGATGTCGCCCTGAATGTCGAGGATGCGGGCTTCGCAGAGGCCGCATTCGCCCTTGCGGCATTCGAAGAGCGGATCGGCTCCCGCCGCCTCGAGCGCCTCGAGCAGCGTCTGATCGCGCGAGACAGTCGTCTCGACGCCGAGCGCCGGGATGCTCACCCGAAACGCCTCCGGTGCGAACCAGCCGCTATTGCCGAATGTCTCGAACCGCAGGTCGGGGGCGCTGCGTCCCGCGGCCGTCCACGCCCGGCGCACCGCATCCATCAGGCGGATCGGCCCGCACAGGTAGACCTCGGCGCGCTCGGGCACGCCGGCGATGAAGTCGGGAACGTCGAGGGTCGTGCCCTCGGCTCCGACGTGCAGCTCGAGCCGGTCGCCGTGGATGGCGCGCAGCTCGTCGAGGTAGGCCATCGCATCACGCGACCGGCCGCAGTAGACGAAGCGATAGTCGGCACCGGCTGCTCTCAGGGCCAAGCCATTCCGGCGATCGCGGTGACGCCGATGCCGCCTGCGAGGAGCACATAAGCGGGCGCGCCGAACCGCAGCGGGAAGTCCTGCAGGGGCTGGGTCAGGCGCACGCGATCGCCGGGCGAGAGGGCATGCATGACCTCCGCGCCGCCCCGGCTCGCCTCCGAGAGGTACACGCTCAGCGCGATGCGGGTGCCGTCGGATGTGGCATCCACCACCGAGTACGACCGCTCGTCACGTGCGCCGCGCACGATCATTTCGACGTCGACGTGGGCGCCGGGCTGGGCGGGCACGGGCTGCTCGGGCGCGAGCACGATCCGACGGATGCGGCTGGTCAATGCCACGGACTCGATGACGGTCGCCTGCTGCCAGACCGCCGTGTGCGACGCCGCCATCAGCGGACGGCGATGGGGTCGGCTGCAGGGAACGCCACTACGTCGGCTGGACGAGCACCAGGGTCGGCGACGACAGGGCGGGCGACCGCATCCCGACCTTCTGCCGCGAGGGCGCGTTCGAGGATGCGACGCACCCACATGCCGCCGGCATCGATGTTGAGGCTGTAGAACTCGTAGTCAGGGTTCGCGTCGATCGCCTCCTGCTGAGCGATGAGCATCGCTTCGTCTTCGCCGAAGACGCCGTGCACACCGTTGCGCAGCTGCGTGGTGATGAGTTGGCTGTCGAGTCGATAGTTGCGCTGAAACGACCAGAAGTAGTGCGACGTGCGGTCGGTCTCGGGCGAGATCGTGTTCATGACGTAGCCGTTCACACCCTGGCTGCGATCGCCCTCGGGCGCGCCGGTTCCCGCCTTCGCGACGCCCACGTCGATGCGGATCGTCGAAGGCGCCTCGTAGTGGATGATCTGCCACCGGTCGACCTTGCCCGTGAAGCCCGGGAACTTGTCGCGCATGTTCTTCAACCAGAACGGCGGTGCATCGATGCCGAGCATCCAACGCTCGACGGTGACGGTCGTGTCGGTGTGGGTCGTCACGAACTCGGACTCGCTGAGCTCTTCCTGGCCGATGCTCGACGTGTGCACGAACTCCTCGTGAGTGAGGTCCATGAGGTTGTCGAGCACGAGCTGGTAGTTGCACTGGGCGTGGATCGTCATGCCGTCGCCCGCCCAAGCGGGGTCGGTCATCTGCTGCATGTCGGGGATGCGGGCGGCGTCGGCGAGGGCCGGATCGCCGAGCCAGACCCATACATAGCGGTAGCGGTCGACGATGGGGAACGAGGGCACCATCGCGCTCGGGTTGAGGGTCTCCTGGGCGGGCATCCCGGTGCAGCGCCCGGCGGGGTTGTAGCGAAGGCCGTGGTAGGGGCATTGGATGTCCTCCGGGCCCACCGTCTTGCCCATCGACAAGGGTGCAAGGCGGTGCCAGCACGCGTCCGCGAGCGCTACCGGGCGGCCGTCCTCCGTGCGGTAGAGCGCGAGGGGTCGGCCCGCAATCGTGCGCGCGAGCGGCTTGCGCGTGATCTCGTAGTCCCACGCGGCGACATACCAGGCGTTGCGTGGGTAGTCGAGAATCTTCGCAGCGGCGGTCTGCATCACCTGACTCCTTCGTCATTCACTATCTATGAGTATAGATAGTGAGTGGAGAATAGCCTGCCGGAACCGTGCCCGCAAACGGGCAGAATCGACTCATGAGCCTCCGCTACGCGCTCCTGGCCGTTCTCACCGCCCAGCCGATGACCGGGTACGACCTGGCGCGCACCTTCCACGCATCCGTGGGACACGTCTGGAACGCACCGAACTCGCAGATCTACCCCGAGCTGCACCGCATGGAGCACGACGAGCTCATCGCCGGCGAGGACGTCACGTGGGGGTCCCGCGGAACCAAGCGGCGGTATTCGATCACGGATGCCGGAATCGGAGCCTTCCGTGCCTGGATGAGCCAGCCCCTCGACTACGCCCCCGAACGTGATCCCGCCCACCTGAAGGCCGCCTATTTCGAGTGGACGGATGCGGATTCCGCCCGCGAGCAGCTGCGCAGGCACGCCGAGCTCTACCGCGAGCGGCGCGGACAGTGGATGGGGCAGCTTGCGCTCGTGCGAGACCGGGAGCATCCGCTGGTGCGGCAGCGGTTGGAGATCTTCGACGCCGCAGACCATGACCGCATCGTCGCATTCAAGGTGTTCGCCTACGAGGGCCTCGTGGCGCAGGCCGATCAGGAGATCGCGTGGGCCGAGCGCGGCCTCGCCCTGATCGATTCGCTGGCGGATCATCAGAGATCCGTGTGACGAGCGGGGGCGCATTTCGGGTGGTCAGCGCGAATCCGCTGGACAACGAGATGGCCGAAGTGATGGGCGGATCAGATCAGTAACCGAAAGCCCCGGCGGATCTTGCGATCTACCGGGGCTTCTCTGGTCGGGCTGACAGGATTTGAACCTGCGACCCCTTGACCCCCAGTCAAGTGCGCTACCAAGCTGCGCCACAGCCCGTTGTCGTCGAGGACAACTTGACCATCATAGCGGCATCCGACGGGGTGCTCGTGCACGCCGCGGACGTGCGAACCCGCGTGCGAGCCTGCGCGAACCGCCGCCGCCGGCCGTCGGCGACGCACGGCGGACGCACTGGCCGCGCATACCGCACGCATAGGTTCGGCTCCTAGCCTCGTCGGAACCGCTACGGTCGTACAGGCCGGTGCCAGCTGCGCACCCCGCGACCGTCGAACCCCTGGAGGAATCCCCGTGACGAACACGAACCCGCGCCGCCTCGCGCTCAACCTGCCCCTGCTCGGACTCTGGATCGCCGCCGCCGGCGTCGCCGTGCTCGGCTACTGGATGCTGCAGCGCGGCACCGCGGGACAGGCCGAGTTCTACACCGCCGGCGGCACCGACCCCGCCGAGCTGCTGTCGCAGCAGTCGCTGACCACGACGGGCGGCCTCCTGCTCGTCGCCGGCGTCCTCGGCCTGCTGCTCGCGCTCGCGGCGCACGCCCGCGCCCGTTCGGCCGCCATCCTCGCGGAGCGCACGGCGACGGATGCCGCGACGCTCGCGCCCGTGGCATCCGATGACGATGACCTCGATGACGACATCGATGACGAGCACGACGACCTCGACGAGCTCGAGGCCTCCGACGCCGAGGAGACCGCCGCCGACGCAGCCGAGCAGGAGACGACCGCCCGGCCCGTCGACGACGACACCGAGCCCGAGTCCGACGCCGAGCCCGAGTCCGAGCCGGCGCCCGCCCGCGCCTGACGCGGCGGCGCCGGCTCAGAGGTGCTTGCGCACCTCGTCCATGAACGCGCCCGGGTCGTCGACCCAGATGCGCACGCCCGTGATGACCTGCTCGCCGCCCTTCGGGCCGACGCCCGGCAGGCGCACGACGGTCGGGCGCTCGAGTTCGATCTCGATGTCGGTCTCGTCCTGCATGCGGTAGACGAGCGTGCGCGAGGCATCCGTCTCCTCGAATCGGGGCGACTTCGGCTCGTCGACGCGCTTCACGCGCGCGACCGAGGCGATGTCGTCCCAGCCGAGGGCGAGGTCGGTCTCGAAGCCCTGGCGCACGCGGATGCCGTCGGGGCCGACCGTGTGCGGACGCATCAGGTAGGCGCAGAGCAGCCCGAACATCCACGTCACGCCCCAGATGCCGAGGATGAGGAAGGCGATGCGCACCGCCGGCCACCGGTGCACGATGAGGTCGACGATCGGGATCTCGACCGCGGAGAGCACGATGAAGATCATGAGCACCGTGAACACGGGCTTGTGGTAGCCGAATCCGACGGCGCCGCGCGGGATCGCGGGGCGGCGCGCGATGAAGCGGCCGATGTTCGCGTAGACGGCCAGCTCGACGAGCACGGCGCGCTTCGCCAGGTCGAGCGCACGACGCCACCCGGATGCCGCGGGCCGGGCCGGTGCCTCGACGCTCATGCGCCGGCCTCCGCACGCTCGGCCCGACGCGCCTCCTCGGCCGCGACGAGCTCGCGGAGCCGCGCGGCGATCGCGTCGACACCGCGCTCGAGCGCCGCGCGGTCGGCGGGTTCGACGGCGCCGAGCAGGTCGTCGGTGAGCTCGGCGTGCTCGCGCTGCATCTCGCCCATCATGCGCTCGCGCCGAGGCGGTGAGCGACACGATCGTGGCGCGGCGGTCGCTCGGGTGCGGCGATCGGGTGACGTAGCCGCCGCGCCTCGAGCGCGTCGACGAGACCCGTGATGTTGCGGGGGCTCACCGTCGAGGCGTTCGGCGAGCACGTGCTGCGTCGACGGTCCGGTGTGCTGCAGCTCCCACAGCACGCGGGTGCGCGCCGACGTGAGCGGGGTGCCCTCGAAGGCGCGCGCCATGTCCTTCTGGAACAGCTCGCCGATCTCGAGCAGGCGGTCGAGCACGGTGATCTCGGGCGGCATACCATGATGGTACTACATCATTACCTATGCTTCACGATCTGCGCTGGCGGCCTCGCTCCATCGAAGCGAGCGGATGTCGCCCGCCCTCGCTAGCGTGACGGTATGAACGCTCCCCGCGACCGACGACTCCCCCGCGCAGGCCCGCCTCCGCATCGTTCACGCCGGCGACGCGGCGTTCGGCGACGTCGAAGCGGTGTTCGGCACGAAGGGCGACCCGGCGCACTGCTGGTGCCAGTGGTACAAGATCCCCGGCAGCGACTGGCGGTCGGTCGGCGACGAGGGGCTGCACGATCGCCTCGAGGCGCAGGTGGCCGCCGGCGTCGACGGCCCGGGGCTCCTCGCCTACGACGGCGACACCCCGGTGGGCTGGTGCGCCGTCGAGCCGCGCCCGAACCTCGTCCGGCTCCGCCGCAGCAGCATCGTCGCCGGCGGCACGCCCGACCCCGACTTCGACGATCCGGGCGTCTGGGTCGTCTCGTGCTTCGTCGTGCCGCGCGCGCATCGGCGCAAGGGCGTCGGTCGCGCCCTCGCCGAAGCCGCGGTGGAGTACGCGCGCGCAGCACGGCGCACGTCTCCTCGAGGGCTACGCGGTCGACACCGCCGCGCGCGAGAAGACGCCCGCGGCCGATCTCTTCCACGGCACCGTCACGCATGTTCGAGCAGGCCGGATTCACCGAGGTCGCCCGCCCGAAGCCCGACCGGGCGATCATGCAGGTGCGGCTCCAGCGAGCGACGCGACCGGCGTCGGTGACCGCGGGACGCGCGCTCAGCCCCGCACGAGCGACCGCAGCGTCGCGCACGACGGCGGGAAGCTCGCGCAGGTGCGCGGCCGCGCGCTCGTCGGCCGCGACCGCCAGCTGCTCGAACACGAGCGCCGCGCCGCCCTCGTGGGCGACGTGCGCCCCCGCGCGTCGCACGTGCTGGGCGAACAGCACCTCGTCGCGGTGGTCGCCGAGCACGTCGTGCAGGTCGTCGCCCACCTCGGCGAGGGAGCGGATCCGCCCGTCGAAGAGCTCGACCGGCTCGGTCGACACCGCCTCCGCCGCGTAGCGCAGTCGGCGTCCCGCCTTGCGCAGGTCGTGCAGCGCCTCGGTGTCGTCGGCTCCGTGGGCGCGTTCGGCGCGCCGCAGGGCGCGGTGGGCCTCATCGTCGACCAGCGCCGCGATCACCTTCCGGGCCGGGTCGGCGGCGAGCGGCGTGAGCGGCGGATCGGCGAGGAACGCCTCGAGCTCGTCGCGACGCGCGAGCGCTCGCGGAAGCCGCTGCCGCTCGACGAACCGCGCGTGCGCGAGGCGGTAGTTCTCGCGTTCCGTCGTCGATGAGGCGAGCCCGCGCCGACCGGCCTGCGCGGCATCCGACAGCAGTCCCTGCTCGGACGCCTCGTCGAGGGCCCGCTCGGCCACCTGCACCCGCACCTCGATGTCGCGCACCACGCCGAGCTCGTCGCCGAGCTCGCCGTACCGTCGACGGAGCGCGACGGCGGGCGCCGCGTCGAACACCGGCTCGTACGCGGCCAGCACGCTCCGCACGCGGCGCACGTGCGTGCGCAGCTGGTGCACCGCATCGGGCTCGTCCGCGACCGCGTCGGCCTCGAGCTCGCGCATCCGCTCGCCGATCGCCCGCAGCGCGCGTCACGACGGCCGTTCCGGCGTCGAGGTCTGCGTCGTCCCCCATAGCGCCATGCTATCCGCGGGCGGCGACCGCCACGCGGCATCGGCCGGCCTGCGGCTCAGTCCGGCTGGGACGGCTCCCGCGGCTCGCAGACGACCACCGGGATCTCGCGGCGTCGTGCGCCGCTGGTACGCCTCGTATCCGCCGTACGCGCCGACCACGCGGCGCCACAGCTCGGCCCGCTCGTCGCCGACCGCGGTGCGCGCGATCATCGCGCGCGTCCGCCCGCCGACCGTGAGCTCGACCTCGGGATGCGCGACGAGGTTGCGGTACCACTCGGGGTGGCGGTCGTCGCCGCCCCGCGAGGCCACGAGCACGATCCGCGAGCGGCTCGGCGATCGGCGCCGACAGCACGACCATGCGCGAGCGACCGCTGCGGCGACCGATCGACGTGGAGTTCGACGATCTGCATCCCGGCCACGCGTGCGGCCACGTGCCATCCGGTCGCCACACAGCACGCGCATGGTGGAACCGCGACAGCGCGCGGAAGCGGACGTCGGCCAGCCGGCGCCCGCTGCGTCACGGCCGGCCTAGCGCTGGCGACGCTCGCGGACGCGCATGTTGATCACGATGGGCGACCCCTCGAAGCCGTAGATCTCGCGCAGGCGCCGCTGGATGAACCGGCGGTAGCCGGGGTCGAGGAATCCGGTCGTGAACAGCACGAATGTCGGCGGGCGGCTCGCGGCCTGCGTGCCGAACAGGATGCGGGGCTGCTTGCCGCCGCGCACCGGGTGGGGGTGCTCCTGCGTGAGCTCGGTGAGGAACGCGTTGAACTTGCCGGTGGGGATGCGCGTGTCCCACGACTCGAGCGCGGTCTCGAGCGCGGGCACGAGCTTCTCGAGGTGGCGGCCGGTGCGCGCGGAGATGTTCACGCGCGGGGCCCACGCCACGTGGTGCAGGTCCTGGTCGATCTCGCGCTCCAGGTAGCGGCGGCGGTCGTCGTCGAGCAGGTCCCACTTGTTGTAGGCGAGCACGAGCGCGCGGCCCGACTCGAGCACGAGGTCGATGATGCGCACGTCCTGCTCGGAGATCGGCTGCGAGACGTCGAGCAGCACGACGGCGACCTCGGCCTTCTCGAGGGCGGCCTGGGTGCGCAGCGACGCGTAGAAGTCGGCGCCCTGCTGCAGGTGCACGCGACGACGGATGCCGGCGGTGTCGACGAACCGCCAGATCTTGCCGCCGAGCTCGATCTGCTCGTCGACGGGGTCGCGGGTGGTGCCCGCGAGCTCGTTCACGACGACGCGCTCCTCGCCGGCGGCCTTGTTGAGCAGGCTCGACTTGCCGACGTTCGGGCGACCGAGGATCGCGACGCGGCGCGGGCCGCCGAACTCGTCCTTCGCGACGGCCGAGACCTGCGGCAGCACCTCGAACACCTCCTCGAGCATGTCGGCGACACCGCGACCGTGCAGGGCGGAGACCGGGTACGGCTCGCCGAGTCCCAGGTTCCACAGCGCGGCGGCCTCGGGCTCCTGGCGGGCGTCGTCGACCTTGTTGGCGACGAGGAAGACGGGCTTCTTCGTCTTGCGGAGCAGGCGCACGACGTGCTCGTCGGTCGAGGTCGCGCCGACGGTGGCGTCGACGACGAACAGCACGACGTCGGAGAGGTCGATGGCGACCTCGGCCTGCGCGGCGACCGACGCGTCGATGCCCTTCGCGTCGGGCTCCCACCCGCCGGTGTCGACGAGGGTGAAGCGGCGGTCGAGGTAGTCGCCCTTGTACGCCACCCGGTCGCGGGTCACGCCGGGCGTGTCCTCGACGACGGCCTCGCGGCGGCCGAGGATGCGGTTGACCAGCGCCGACTTGCCGACGTTCGGGCGACCCACGATCGCGATCACGGGAAGGGCCGGCAGGTAGCGGATGCCCTCCTCGCCCTCCTCGGAGATCTCGAGGACCTCGAGGTCGTCCTCGTCGAGCTCGTAGTCGGAGAGACCGGAGCGCAGTGCCGCGGCACGCTGCTCGGCCAGGTCCTCGTCGACGTCGGCGAGCCGCTCGGCGAGGTCGTCGTCGACGATCGCCTCGTCGTCGTACTCGTCGCGCTGGTCGGTCATGGTGTCTCCTCTGAAGTCTGGTGCGCCCGTTCGCGGGCTGCGGCGCTACCGCACCGCCTCGGGCTGCGCAGCCCGGATCACGCCGATCACGGCATCGACGGTCTGCTCGAAGTCGAGCTCCGTGGAATCCACCGTGGTCACGCCCGCGGCGGCGGTCATGAAGTCCACGACCTTGGAGTCCGCCTCATCGCGCCGATGGAGCTGCTCGCCCGCGGCCTGCGCCGAATCGCCGACGAGCTCCGCGGAGCGCCTCGCTATTCTAACGTCCTCCGCGGCGGTCAGCAGGATCCGCACCGGGGCATCCGGTGCCACGACCGTCGTGATGTCGCGGCCCTCGACGACGACGCCCGGCCGCGGCTCGTCGGCGATGATGCCGCGGAACAGCTCGATGAGGTGGGCGCGCACCTCGGGCACCCGCGCCACCCGGCTCACCACCGCCGAGATCTCGGGGTCGCGGATGGCGGTCGTCACGTCGACGTCGCCGACGTGCACGGCGTAGCCGGCGGGGTCGGTGCCGATGCGGTACGCGAAGCTCGGCAGGCACGAGACGACGGATGCCGCGTCATCCGTGTCGATGCCGGATGCCTCGACGTGCCACGCCAGCGCCCGGTACGCGGCGCCCGTGTCGAGGAAGCCGAACCCGAGCCGACGGGCGACCTCCTTCGAGACGCTCGACTTGCCGCTGCCGGCGGGGCCGTCGACGGCGACGACGAGGGGGAAGACCACGGACACGTTCAGCCTGCTATCCGCCAGCCGCGTTCGGCCAGCTCGTTGGTGAGTCGATCTGCCGCCTCGGGCAGCACGGCGATCTCGGCGAGCCCGACCTGGCGGCCGGGCGAGTGCTCGAGACGGAGGTCTTCGAGGTTCACGCCGATCTCGCCGATCTCGGCGAGCAGTCGGGCGAGCTCGCCCGGACGGTCCTCGACCATCACGACGACGGTCGTGAAGCGCTTGTCGGTGCCGTGCTTGCCGGGCAGTCGCTCGACGCCGGTGTTCCCGCCGGCGAGCTCCTCGGCCACCCTGCGCCGGGCGCCGGGCGCGGTCGGGCTCGGCGAGCGCGTCGATGAACCGGTCGAGGTCGTCGCGGAAGGCGAGCAGCACGTCGCGCACCGGCGTCGCGTTCGCGCCGAGGATCTGCACCCAGAGGTCGGGGTCGCTGGCGGCGATGCGCGTCACGTCGCGCACCCCCTGGCCCGCGAGGCCCAGCGCCGCGTTCGGCGCGTCGATGAACCGGCGGGCCATGACGCTCGAGACGACCTGCGGCACGTGCGAGATGAGCGCGACCCCGCGGTCGTGCTCCTCGGGCGTCATCTCCACGAGGGTCGCGCCGAGGTCGAGGATGAGGTCGTCGATGGCGCCGGCGCGCCGGTACGTGATGGCGTCGTGCGCCGCGACGACCCACGGCCGTCCGGCGAAGAGGTCGGCGCGCGCGGCGAGCGGCCCGCCACGCTCGCGGCCGGCGAGCGGGTGGGAGCCGATGTAGCGCGAGACGTCGGCGCCGACGTCGCGGAGCGCGTCGAGGATCCCGGCCTTGACGCTGGCGACGTCGGTCACGATCGCATCGGGGAACGCGGCGAGCTCGCCCGCGACGACCGAGGCCGTCACGTCGGGCGGAACCGCGACGACGATGAGCTGCGGAGCGTCGTCGGGGCCGGCGACGCGACCCGCGCCGAGGTCGACGGCGATCGCGACGTGCGTCGGCGACGCATCCGACGAGGACCACCTCGATGCCGCGCGAGCGGAGGCCGAGCGCGACACTCGTGCCGAGCAGGCCGGCGCCGACGACGCGGACGGGCCCGATCAGGCGTGATTCGGTCACGAGTCCCCTTCGTTCGATCCGGAGCCGCCACCCCGGGCGGCGTCCGCGGCGCGGGAGATCGTGAGCAATTGGCCGAGTTCCACCTTAGTCAACTCGCGCATGGCGCCCGAGCGGAGGGTCCCGAGGTTGAGCGGCCCGAAGCTGCGTCGCACGAGCTCGACGACCGGATGCCCCACGGCGTCGAGCATGCGGCGCACGATGCGGTTGCGCCCCGAGTGCAGGGTCAGCTCCACCATCGAGTGCCGGTCGTCGGCCTGCTGCTGCAGCACGCGGGCGCGGTCGGCCCGGATGAGGCCGTCCTCGAGCTCCACGCCGCTGCTTCAGCTGCTGCACCACCTGCGGCGTGACGCGGCCGCGCACCTTGGCGATGTAGGTCTTCTCGACGCCGAACGACGGGTGCGCGAGCACGTGCGCGAGGTCGCCGTCGTTCGTGAGCAGCAGCAGGCCGCTCGTCTCGGCGTCGAGGCGCCCCACGTTGAACACCCGCTCCTCGAGGTCCTCGGTGAAGCGCGTGAGGTCGGGGCGCCCCTGCTCGTCGCGCATCGACGAGACCACGCCGCGCGGCTTGTTGAGCATGTAGTAGCGCTTCGCGGGATCGAGCTGCACGGCGACGCCGTCGACCGCGACGAGGTCGGTCGCCGGGTCGATGCGGCTGCCGAGCTCGGTGACGATCCGGCCGTTCACCTCGACCCGGCCCTCGACGATGAGCTGCTCCGAGACGCGCCGGCTCGCGACGCCCGCCGCCGCGAGCACCTTCTGCAGGCGCACGCCCTCGGTCGAGTCGCCGCCCTGGGCGGGTGCGTCAGTCAAGGTCGAATCCCTCCTGGCCGTCGTCGAGCAGCGGCGAGATGTGCGGCAGCTCGTCGAGCGAGTTGATGCCGAGGTTGGTGAGCAGCAGGTCGGTGGTGCCGTAGAGGATCGCGCCCGTCTCGGCGTCGGTCGCCACCTCGGTGATGAGTCCGCGTCCGAGCAGGGTGCGCACGACCGAGTCGACGTTCACCGCCCGGATCGAGGCGATCGACGACCGCGAGATGGGCTGCTTGTAGGCGATCACCGAGAGCGTCTCGAGCGCGGCCTGCGAGAGCCGCGTCGACGATCTGGGCGAGCACGAAGTCGGCCACGAGCGCGTCGTACTCGGCGCGCACGTAGAACCGCCAGCCGCCGCCGACCTCGCGCAGCTCGAAGCCGCGACGGATGCCGCCGGCGGCATGCGCCTCGTCGGCGACGTCGGTGCGCGGCTCGCCCGACGCGCCCGCGCCGTCGTAGTCGGCGCGGAGGCGGGCGATCGACGCGCGCACCTCGGCCACCGGACGCGCGACCGCGGCCGCGAGCGTCACGACCGAGAGCGGCTCGTCGGCGATGAACAGGATCGCCTCGAGCGCCCGGTCGAGGTCGAGGCGCGGCTGGCCGGGCACGTCGAGCGGGCGTGACGATCGACAGCTCGGGGCCCTCGTCGCGGTCGTCGGCGCGAGCGGCCGTGTCGAGCCCATCGTCCGCGGCCTCGGCCGCATCGGCGGGCGTCTCGGCGGTCGCGACTCCGTCGTCGCGGCATCCGTGTCATTCGTCATAGTCGGCCCCCAGGCTCTCGAGGTTCTCGTCGGTCCACGACTCGGCCGCCCAGCGCAGCGTGAGCTCGCCCAGCGGCTCGAGCTGCTCGAAGCCGATCGCGGAGTGCCGGTAGAGCTCGAGCACCGCGAGGAATCGCGCGACGACGACGCCCGGCTGCCCGATGCCCGCGATGAGCTCGCGGAAGGTCACGGGGTCGCCCCGCCGCAGCACCGCGACGACGTGGGCGGCCTGCTCGCGGATCGACACGAGCGGTGCGTGCAGGTGGTCGAGGCCGACGACCGGGATCTCCCGCGGCGTGAGCGCGAGGGTCGCGAGCGCGGCGAAGTCCTCGGCGCTGAGGGTCCACCGCAGCTCGGGCTCGCGCTGGCGGAACCGCTCCTCGAGCCGCACGGTGCGCGCGTGCCGACGCGCACTCGGCCTCGAGGTGCGACGCGAACCAGCGCGACGCCTCCTTGAAGGCGCGGTACTGCAGCAGGCGCGCGAAGAGCAGGTCGCGGGCCTCGAGGAGCGCGACGTCCTCGGCGTCGACGAGCTCGCCCTGCGGCAGGAGCCCGGCGACCTTCAGGTCGAGGAGGGTCGCCGCGACCACGAGGAACTCCGAGGCGCGGTCGAGCTCCTCCTCGGAGTCGAGGCCGCGCAGGTAGGAGATGAACTCGTCGGTCACCGCCGACAGCGACACCTCGGTGATGTCCATCTCGTGCTTGGCGATGAGCGAGAGCAGCAGGTCGAACGGGCCCTCGAAGTTCGAGAGCGCGACGCGGAATCCGGTCTCGGCATGCCATCGGCAGCACCGCTCCCGGCCGGCGCCGTCGCGCCGGCTGCGCCCTCCCCCGAGACCGGTACGGCCTCAGGCGACCGCGCCACGGAAGACCAGCTCCCTCGCGAGCTGCCGGTACGCCTTCGAGGCCTGGTGCTCGGGGGCGAACTCGGTGATCGGGGTCGCCGCGACCGTGGCATCGGGGAACTTCACGGTGCGCGTGATCACCGTCTCGAGCACCTTCTCGCCGAACGCGTCGACCACCCGCTCGAGCACCTCGCGCGAGTGCAGCGTGCGCGCGTCGTACATCGTCGCGAGGATGCCGTCGAGCTCGATCGCGGGGTTCAGCCGGTCGCGCACCTTGTCGATCGTCTCGATCAGCAGGGCGACGCCGCGAAGCGCGAAGTACTCGCACTCGAGCGGGATCACGACGCCGTGGCTCGCGGTGAGCGCGTTGACGGTGAGCAGGCCGAGCGACGGCTGGCAGTCGATGAGGATGACGTCGTAGTCGGCGGCGACGCGGCGCAGCACGCTCGCGAGGATCTGCTCGCGGGCCACCTCGGTGACGAGGTGCACCTCGGCGGCCGAGAGGTCGATGTTCGCCGGGATCACGTCGAGGCCCTCGGTGCCCGTGTGCTGGATCGCGTCGGCGGGGTCGATGCCGCGCGAGAGCAGCAGGTCGTAGATCGTCGGCACGTCGTGCGTCGGCACGCCGAGGCCGGCCGAGAGCGCGCCCTGCGGGTCGAAGTCGACGGCGAGCACGCGACGGCCGTACTCGGCGAGCGTCGCGCCGAGGTTGATCGTCGTGGTGGTCTTGCCGACGCCGCCCTTCTGGTTGCAGAGGGCGATGATGCGGGCGGGCCCGTGCGAGCGCAGCCGCTTCGGATCGGGGAACTCGCGAAGGGGACGCCCGGTCGGACCGACCTCCGGCTCCAGCGAAAGGATTCCGTCCGCCGGGTCGTGCGTCTGGTGGGTCACGTCTGGTCTCTCTCCTGCATCCTGCGAGCCGTGCGTCCGTGCGAGGGCTTGGTCGATTCTAGCGAGCACGGGGGTGGGCAGCCGTGTACATCTCCCGGAGTGTATCGGCTGTGACGAGCGTGTAGATCTGGGTGGTCGCGACCGACGAGTGGCCGAGCAGCTCCTGCACGACGCGAACGTCGGCTCCGCCCTCGAGCAGGTGGGTCGCGAACGAGTGCCGCAGGGTGTGCGGTGACACGGATGCCGCGAGCCCGGCGCGCTCGGCGGCGCGATGGATCACGTCCCACGCGGCCTGCCGCGACATCCGCCGCCCGCGCAGCCCGAGGAACAGCGCCGGCGTGGCGGTCCCCGCGCCGACAGCGTCGGGCGGGCACGCACCAGGTAGGCGTCGATCGGCGCGGCGGGCGTAGCGACCCGAGCGGCACGATGCGCTGCTTGCCGCCCTTGCCGAACAGCCGCACGACCTCGCTCGTCGACGAGGTCGTCGACGTTGAGCGACACGGCCTCCGAGACGCGCGCGCCCGTGGCGTACAGCAGCTCGAGCAGCGCCGTGTCGCGGAGCTCGTGCAGCTCCTCGCCGCCGACCGCGGCGATCAGCGCCTCGACGTCCTCGACGGGGATCGCCTTCGGCAGTCGCATCGGCAGCTTCGGCGGGCGCAGCTCGCGCGAGACGTCCGCCTCGATGACGCCCTCCTCGGCGAGGAAGCGGTGCAGCCCGCGCACCGAGGAGAGCACGCGGGCGATCGAGCTCGTGGCGAGCGGCGGCTGCCGCTCGGCGCCGAGGTGGCGCACGAAGTCGGCGAGGTCCTGCTCGCGCACCGGCGCCGGGTCCGTCGATGCCGCGGCTCGCCAGCCAGTCGGCGTAGATCGCCGAGGTCGCGGCGGTAGGAGGTGATCGTGTTGCGCGAGAGCCCGCGTTCCACGGTGAGGTGCCGGAGGTACGCCGAGGTCCACGCGGCGTCCGTCATCGCCGCGTCGGCTCCTCGCGCGGCGTCGGCGCGTTCGCGGCGTCGACCGGCCCGGCCATGGCGGCGTCGGCGGCGGCGAGCGTGCTCCAGCCGCGAGCGCGCGACGCGTGGGCCGCGAGCACGCCGATCGTGAGCGACGGGTTCTGCACGCGGCGGGCGAGCACGGCGTCGACGCACTCGTCGAGCGGCGACCCACCGCGTCTCCATGTGCGCCTCCTCGTCCTCGCGCGCGAACGCCTCGGGCATGGCGCTGAGGCCGCGGGCGAGGTAGATGCGGATCGCCTCGTCGCTGCCACCGGGCGAGGTGAAGAAGTCGGCGAGCACGGCCCACTCGGATCGCCGCGAGGTCGCCCTCCTCGGCCAGCTCGCGCTGCGCCGCGGCGAGCGGGTCCTCGCCGGCGACGTCGAGCAGGCCGGCCGGGATCTCCCACTCGCGCGTGCGCACCGGATGCCGGTACTGGCGGATCAGGAACACGCGGTCGTCGCTCGTCGAGCGCGAGCACGGCGACCGCACCGGGGTGGTCGACGTACTCGCGCACGATCGGCTGCCCGTCGAGCTCGAAGGTGTCGCGCCGGAGGTCCCAGACGAGCCCGTCGAACACCCGGTCGCTCTCCGCGCAGCGGGAGGTCGACCGGCTCGTCGGCGAGGACGTCAGCCATTCGCGACGTCGAACAGCAGGCTCGCCTGCTGGCGCTCGAGGGCCGCGGCCGACCAGTCCGCGGAACAGCGGGTGCGGGTCGTTCGGGCGGCTGCGCAGCTCGGGGTGCGCCTGCGTGCCGACGTAGAACGGGTGCACGTCGCGCGGCAGCTCGACGAACTCGACGAGGTGGCGGTCGGGCGACATGCCCGAGAACGACCAGGCCCGCGTCGGCGATGCGGTCGCGGTAGCCGTTGTTGACCTCGTAGCGGTGGCGGTGCCGCTCGCTGACCTCGGTCGAGCCGTACAGCTCGGCCGCGATCGACCCGTCGGCGAGCTTCGCCGGGTACAGGCCGAGGCGCATCGTGCCGCCGAGGTCGCCGCCGGCGATGATCTCGACCTGCTCCTCCATCGTCGCGATGACCGGGAACTGCGTGTCGGGGTCGAACTCGCTCGACGAGGCGCCCGCGAGGCCGACCACGTTGCGCGAGTACTCGATGACCATGCACTGCAGGCCGAGGCACAGGCCGAGCACCGGGATGCCGTTCTCGCGGGCGAACCGCAGCGCGCCGAGCTTGCCCTCGATGCCGCGCACGCCGAATCCGCCGGGCACGCAGATGCCGTCGAGGTCGGCGAGGTGCTTCTGCGCGCCCTCGGGCGTGCGGCACTCGTCGGACGGGATCCACTCGATGTTGACCTTGGTGTCGTTGGCGAATCCGCCGGCGCGCAGCGCCTCGGTGACCGACAGGTACGCGTCGGGCAGGTCGATGTACTTGCCGACGAGGCCGATGGTGACCTCGTGCTTGGGGTCGTGCACGACGTCGAGCAGCTCGCTCCAGCCCGACCAGTCGACGTCGGCGGCCTTGCCGTCGAGGCCGAGCGAGTCGATGATGTAGGCGTCGAGGCCCTGGTCGTGCAGCATCGTCGGGATGTCGTAGATCGACGGCACGTCGACCGCGTTCACCACGGCGGCCTCGTCGACGTCGCACATGAGGGCGATCTTGCGCTTGTTCGACTCGGTCACGGGCCGGTCGCTGCGCAGCACGAGCGCGTCGGGCTGGATGCCGATCGAGCGCAGGGCGGCGACGGAGTGCTGGGTGGGCTTGGTCTTCTGCTCGCCCGACGCGCCCATGAACGGCACGAGCGAGACGTGCACGAAGAAGACGTTCTTGCGGCCGAGCTCGTGACGCACCTGGCGCGCGGACTCGATGAACGGCTGCGACTCGATGTCGCCGACGGTGCCGCCGATCTCGGTGATGATGACGTCGGGCTTGGGGCTCTCGGTGCGCCTGCAGGCGCATCCGGCGCTTGATCTCGTCGGTGATGTGCGGGATCACCTGCACGGTGTCGCCGAGGTACTCGCCGCGGCGCTCCTTGGCGATCACCGTCGAGTAGATCTGGCCGGTGGTGACGTTCGCGGCCTGGCTCAGGTTGATGTCGAGGAACCGCTCGTAGTGACCGATGTCGAGGTCGGTCTCGGCGCCGTCGTCGGTCACGAAGACCTCGCCGTGCTGGAACGGGTTCATCGTGCCCGGGATCCACGTTCAGATAGGGTCGAGCTTCTGCATCACCACCCGGAGACCCCGGGCGGTCAGGAGATTGCCGAGGCTCGCCGCCGTGAGTCCCTTGCCCAACGAAGAAACGACACCACCGGTCACGAAGATGTGCTTGGTCGTGTCGTTCGAAATGTCTGTGCTCGAAAGAGCTCTGCCGCGTTCATCCACCACGGGCTTATAGTCTAACCGACGTTCGCCGTCGCCCACGCCGACATGCCCCACGCGTTCCCCCTTCATCCTGCGACATCCGACGGATGCCGCGTCTCCGGGCGGCCGCGGCCGCCGCTGTCACGCCGCGCGATCCGCGGCGATCTCCAACAGCTCGCGCGCGTGCGCGAGCCCGCTCTCCGAGTCGGTCAGCCCCGACAGCAGGCGGGCCATCTCGGCCTCGCGCTCGGCGCCCGAGAGCTGCCGGACGCTCGACGAGGTGACCTGGCCGTCGGTTCCCTTCACGACGCTCAGGTGGTTCGTGGCGAACGCGGCGACCTGCGCGAGGTGGGTGACGACGATGACCTGCGACTGCTCGGCGAGGCGCGCGAGCCGCCGGCCGATCTCGATCGCCGCGGCACCGCCGACCCCGGCGTCGACCTCGTCGAAGACGAACGTCGGCACGGGATCGCTCCCGGCGATCACGACCTCGATCGCGAGCATCACCCGGGAGAGCTCGCCGCCCGAGGCGCCGCGCGAGACCGGCCGCGGCTCGGCGCCGGGATGCGGCCGCAGCAGGATCGCGACCTGGTCGCGGCCGTGCGCGGTGGGCTCGTGCTCGGCGTCGACGCTCACGCGTGAGGCGCGCGTCGGGCATCGCGAGGGCCGCGAGCTCGGCGGTCACCGCGTCGGCGAGGCGCGCGGCGGCGTCGGTGCGCAGCTCGGTGAGCCGGGCCGGCGAGCCGGTCGACCTCGGCGTCGAGCGCCGCGACGGAGGCCTCGAGCCCCTCGATGCGGTCGTCGTCGCCGTCGAGCTCGACGAGCCGGAGCCCGCCGGTGCGCCGGAACTCCAGCACGTCGTCGAGGGTTCCGCCGTGCCGGCGGACGAGCGCGGTGATGAGCGCGCGGCGCTCCTGCACGATCTCGAGCTCGCGAGCGCCGTCGGCGTCGAGGCCGGCCAGGTAGCCGGCGAGCTCGGTCGCGGCATCCGCGAGCAGGAAGCCGGCGCTCTGCAGCGCCTCGGCGATCGGCGCGAGCGCGGCGTCGTGGTCGATGACGCGCTCGAGGTGTCGTCGTGCGCTGTCGACGAGCGCCGACCGCGTCGGGCGCTCCGTCGACGAGGTCTTCGGCCGAGACGAGCGCCCTGCGCCTGCGCCGCGGCGAGCCTGCAGCTCCTCGAGGTTCGACAGCCGGTCGGCGCGTTCGGCGAGCTCGGCGTCCTCGCCGGGCTGCGGATCGGCGGCCTCGACCTCGTCGAGCGCCTCGCGCAGCTCGCTCGGCCTCGCGGGCGCGGGCGTCGTGCGCCTCGCGCAGGCGCTGGAGCTCGGCGGCATCCGCTCGCCAGGCCGTGAAGGCGGCGTCGGTACTCCGCCGAGCGCCTGCTGCAGCGGGGCGCCGGCGAACCGGTCGAGCGCGTCGCGCTGTGCGGCCGCCGACCGCAGTCGCTGCTGGTCGGCCTGGCCGTGCACGACGACGAGCTCGTCGCCGAGCTCGCCGAGCACGCCGACCGGCGCGCTGCGCCCGCCGACCACGGCACGGCTGCGACCCTCGGACGACACCGAGCGCCCGAGCAGCAGCTCGCCGCCCTCGACGTCGCCGCCGGTCTCGGCGACGCGCTCGGCGATCGCGCCGTCGTCGGGAACGAGCCAGCGGCCCTCGACCCACGCCTGCTTCGCGCCGGAGCGCACGGCGCCGGCGTCGGCGCGCGCGCCGAGCAGCAGGCCGAGCGCGGTCACGACCATCGTCTTGCCCGCGCCGGTCTCGCCGGTGACCGCCGTGAAGCCGGCGCCGAGCGGCAGGGTCGCCTCGGCGATCACCCCGAGGTCGCGGATGCCGAGCTCCTCAATCAACGCAGCCTTCAATCACGCGCCTCATCGCGGCCCTCAATCACGGCCCACCGGCCCTCGCCAGCCCGTGACGGGCAGCTGGAACTTGTTCACGAGGCGATCGGTGAACGGCGCCTCGTGCAGGCGGGCGAGCCGCACCGGCACCGACGACTTGCGCACGATGACGCGCGCGCCGGGCGGCAGGTCGAACGTGCGGCGCCCGTCGCACCAGATGACCGCCGCGGCCTCGGTGCGCTGCAGGATCTCGACGGCGAGCGACGAGTCGGCGCCCGACCACGAGCGGGCGGGCGAAGAGCGCGTGGGCGCTGAGCGGCACGAGCAGGAGCGCCTCGAGGCTCGGCCAGACGACCGGACCGCCCGCGGAGAAGGAGTAGGCGGTGGAGCCCGTCGGCGTCGACATGACGATGCCGTCGCAGCCGAACGACGAGAGCGGCCGCCGGTCGACCTCGACGACCACCTCGAGCATGCGCTCGCGCTCGGCCTTCTCGACCGTGGCCTCGTTGAGCGCCCAGCTCTCGTAGACCACCTCGTCGCCGAGCTTCGCGCGCACCGACAGCGTCATGCGCTCCTCGACGGCGTAGTCGCGGGCGAGCGCCCGCGCCACCGTGTAGCCGAGGTCGTCGCGCTCGCTCTCGGCCAGGAACCCGACGTGGCCGAGGTTCACGCCGAGGAGCGCGACGGGATACTCGCGCATGAGCTCGGCCGCGCGCAGGATCGTGCCGTCGCCGCCGAGCACGATGACGAGCTCGATGCGGTTCGGGTCGATCTCCTCGAAGCGCTTGACCGCGCCGTTCAGCTCGGGCACGAACGCGTGCACGTCGTCCCAGTGCTCGGCGGCGATCACCGGCATCGGCGCCGGCGGCGAGGAGCTGTGCGCACACCTCGCCCGTCGCCTCGAGGGCGGACTGCCGGCCGGTGTGGGACACCACGAGGAAGTGCCGTGCGTCGTTCACGCGTTCGCGCCTCCTGTCAGTTGCTCCACCCGACGCATCCATTCTGTCGGATTCACGCCGCGGGACGCGCTGAGGTGGACGAGGTATTCGTGGTTGCCGTGGCTGCCGGCGATTGGGGAGGACAGGACGCCGGCGGTGCCGAGCCCGAGGTCGAACGCCGCCCAGAGCACGTTCGCGACCGCCTCCGACCGGAGCGCCGGGTCGCGGACGACGCCCTCGCGCACTCCCCCGCGGCCGACCTCGAACTGCGGCTTCACGAGCAGCACGAAGTCGGCATCGTCGGCCGCGGTGGCGCGGAGGGCGGGCAGCACGGTCGTGAGCGAGATGAACGAGAGGTCGGCGGTGACGAGCGAGGGCGGCTCGGCGACGCCCGTGAGCTCGGCGAGCGTCGGCGCGATCGAGGTTGCGCACGTTGCATCCCTCGACGAGCACGAGGCCGGGCGCGTCGTGCAGTTCGGGCGCGAGCTGCCCGTGGCCCGACGTCGACGGCGAGCACCGTGCGCGCACCGCGCTCGAGCAGCACCTGGCTGAACCCGCCGGTCGAGGCGCCCGCGTCGAGCACGATCCGCCCGGCGGGGTCGACGGCGAACGCGTCGAGCGCCGCGATGAGCTTGTGGGCGGCGCGGCTCACGTAGTGGTCGGATGCCGCGACCTCGAGCGTCGCCGACTCGGCGACCTTCAGCGCCGGCTTCACGACCGGCCGGCCGTCGACCGTGACGACGCCGGCGGCGATGAGCGTCGCGGCGTGGGTGCGGGATCGGGCGAGCCCGCGTGCGGCCAGCGCGGCGTCGAGTCGCTGATCGGGCATCGTCAGCTCGACCCGCGCGACGGGTCGGACTGCTCGAGCTCGGCTCGGAGGCGGTCGGCGAGGGCCTGGTAGCCGGGCGCCCGCTCGGCGAGCGGCTTCGACTCGATGTCGTGCAGCGCCGCGCGGTGTGTCGTCGGATGCCGCGTCGCCGGATGCCGCGTCGCCGGCCTCGGCGGTCGCGCTCCGCCGCGCCGGCATCCGTCGCCGCACCGGGCTCGATGGCGTCGGGCTCGCGGCGCTCGTCGTCAGTGCTCACCCGACCAACGCTACCCCGCGCCGGACGACCCGGCACGGCGAACCGTCCGCCGCACCCGGTGCTCAGGCGTAGAGCGCCGACGGCACGTCGAGCGCGTGGATCGCGGTGCCCGACTGCCAGATCGCCGCGCAGGCCGCTCGCAGCAGGTCGAGCCCGCCGTCGCCCTCGGACACGATCACGACGCGGCGACCGTCGACCCGCACCCGGGCGTCACCGACCCGCACCGCGCCGCCGCGCGCGGACTCGACCACCGGGTACGGCTCGTGCAGCCCGCGCAGGTCGCCGAGGATGAAGTCGGGTCGGCTCGCGGCGTCGGCGGCGAGCACCTGCTTCGCCCGGTCGATGCCGGTGAGCACCACGGCGCTGGCCATGCCCGCGCGGTTGGCGCCGAGGATGTCGGTGTCGAGCCGGTCGCCGACGACGAGCGGGCGCTCCGCGCCGAACCGGCGCCTCGCCTCCTCGAAGATCGGCGTCTCGGGCTTGCCCGCGACCACGGGGAAGCGGCCGACCGCGGTGTGCACCGCCGAGACGAGCGTGCCGTTCCCGGGCGCGATGCCGCGCGCCACCGGGATCGTCCAGTCCATGTTCGTCGCGATCCAGGGGATGCCCGGCGTCGCGGCGTCCGGCCCGCCGTGCGCGTTCAGCGCGAACGACGCCTCGGCGAGCTCGCGCCAGCCGACCTCGGGCGCGAATCCCTGGACGACCGCGGCGGGCTCGTCCTCGGCCGAGCGCGTGACGCGGAAGCCGCGCTTCTCGAGCTCGGACACGATGCCCTCGCCACCCACCACGAAGACGAGCGATCCCGGTTCGACGCGCTCCTCGAGCAGGTGCATCGCCGCCTGGGGCGAGGTCACCACGTCGTTCGGCACGACGTCGAGGCCGAGGTCGGCGAGGTGGCGGGCGACGGAGGCGTCGCTGCGCGACGCGTTGTTCGTGATGTACCCGACCGGGCGCTCGGCCTTCGTGCGGTTGAGGCTCTCGACGGCGTGCGGGATCGAGCCCGCGCCGGCGTACACGACGCCGTCGAGGTCGGCGAACACCGCGTCGATGCCCTCGAGCGGCGTCGTCGGCTCAGTCCTCGTGCGGAACAGGCCCATCGGGCTCGCCCTCGTCCTCGTCGGCACTCGGCGGCGTCCTCGCCGCGCTCCAGCGCCTCGCCCTCGGCGAGCACCGCCGCCACGTCGTCCTCGAGCACCGCTCCCGGGTCGTCGGGAAGGTCGGCGTCGGCGGTCGTGTCCGGGCGATCGACCACGTCGACCGCGATCGCCGTTCGGCCACGTCGGCGTCGACCGGCTCATCGGCCTCCACCTGCACAGCGGATGCCGCGGCGCCGGCGTCGTCCGAGCCGCTCGCGAGGTCCGCGGCCTCATCGTCCTCCTCGAGCTCCACCTCGAAGATCTCGACGAGCTCGGACTCGGCGGGGCCGCCGAGCGCCTCCTCGGCGCGGTCGGCTCGTGCGCGCCACGCGGCGGCATCCGAGTCGCGGCCGAGCTCCTCGAGCACCTCGGCGTACGCCGAGAACAGCGCGGGGCTGTACGAGAAGGCGCGGTCGGGATCGAGCTGCGGGATCTCGAGCTCGGCAAGCGCGAGCTCGGGCTGCCCGAGGTCGAGGCGAGCGCCCGACATCGCGATCGCGAGGCCGACCTGCACCGTCGCCGGCAGCTCGCTGCGGTCGACGGCGCGACCCACCTCGAGTGCGCGGTCGGGTCGGCCGACGCCACGCTCGCTGTCGACCATGAGCGGCAGCTGGTCGTTGCTGCCCGAGATCCGGCGGTACGTGCGCAGCTCCCGCAGGGCCAGGGCGAAGTCGCCGGTCGCGTAGGCGGTGATCGCGAGCGTCTCGCGCACGACGCGATGCGGCCGGCGCGGCGGGCGGCGGACATCGCGTGCTGGTGCGCGAGCTCGGGGTCGTCCTCGAGGCAGCTCGGATGCCGCGACGAGGTGCCGTGCGACCCAGTCGGCGTTCTCCTTGCTCAGCGTCCTCAGTTCGCGCGCGAGCGCCCTTGTCGAGGTCGCGCGCTTCGATGCGCTCGGGGATCTCGGGATCGTCGTGGCGCGGACGCACGGCGAGGTTCGGGGCGCCGGCGGTCTCGCGGGGTCCGTCGCGGTGCTGGTCGCGGTCCGTGGGTCGTCCGCCGCGGCGGTCGTCGCCGCGCTGGCCGGATCCGGAGTACGGATCGCTCCGCTGCCCGGAGCCGGAGTACGGACGCTTCGCGTCACGGTCGCCGTACGGACGCTTCTGATCGCGATCACCCGTACGGACGCTTCTCGCCACCACCCGAGTACGGACGCTTCTCGCCACCACCCGAATACGGACGCTTCTCGCCACCACCCGAGTACGGACGCTTCTCGCCACCACCCGAGTACGGACGCTTCTCGCCACCACCCGATACGGACGCTTCTCGCCACCACCCGAATACGGACGCTTCTCGCCACCACCCGAATACGGACGCTTCTCGCCACCACCCGAGTACGGACGCTTCTCGCCACCACCCGAATACGGACGCTTCTCGCCACCACCCGAATACGGACGCTTCTCGCCACCACCCGAATACGGACGCTTCTCGCCACCACCCGAATACGGACGCTTCTCGCCACCACCCGAATACGGACGCTTCTCGCCACCACCCGAATACGGACGCTTCTCGCCACCACGCCGAATACGGACGCTTCTCGCCACCACCCGAATACGGACGCTTCTGACCGCTCGGCGGACGCCGGCCGCTTGCCGTCGCGATCCTGGGACCCGCCTCGCGGGGGCGCCCTGGCCGGTACGGCCGGCGGAGCGCTGCGACCGCCACCCTGCGTCGGCTCACCGCCTCGTTCGTCCCGCTTGGGGCGCTCCTGATCCCCCGAGTCGTGCCTCGAATCGCTCACGATTTTCCTGTCGTGTGTGGAGTCCTCATCGGACTCAACCGTACTGCGGCCGACGTTGGAACGGCCCGTTAACGAGAAATGGCCACCCGTCTTCGGGTGGCCACTCCTCAATGAATGTCCGGCGGTGTCCTACTCTCCCACAGGGTCGCCCCTGCAGTACCATCGGCGCTGCGAGTCTTAGCTTCCGGGTTCGGAATGTGTCCGGGCGTTTCCCTCGCGCTATGGCCGCCGAAACTCGTGCCACACCCACGTTGGCCCCACCGGGGTGGGTTGGGTGTGTGGTCTCGGTGTCCCGCACCCGCCCTGGGACCGTGAAGGGTTCGGGGGTGGTGTGGGAGTTCTTCTGTGTTGTGTTGTGTGGGTTTCCGTCTGTTGGGAACCACAGAGTGGACGCGAGCAATCTAGGGCCACTCACACGGCCTTTCGATGAATGATCTTCAAACGTGTGTGAGTGTAGTGATTGTCAAGTTATCGGCTTATTAGTACCGGTCAGCTCCGACAGTCGTTAGTCCTGTCTTCCACATCCGGCCTATCAACCCAGTCGTCTGGCTGGGAGCCTCTCCCCCGAAGGGATGGAAATCTCATCTCGAGGCCGGCTTCCCGCTTAGATGCTTTCAGCGGTTATCCATCCCGAACGTAGCTAACCAGCGGTGCTCCTGGCGGAACAACTGGCACACCAGAGGTTCGTCCAACCCGGTCCTCTCGTACTAGGGTCAGATCCTCTCAAATTTCCTACGCGCGCAGCGGATAGGGACCGAACTGTCTCACGACGTTCTAAACCCAGCTCGCGTACCGCTTTAATGGGCGAACAGCCCAACCCTTGGGACCTACTCCAGCCCCAGGATGCGACGAGCCGACATCGAGGTGCCAAACCATGCCGTCGATATGGACTCTTGGGCAAGATCAGCCTGTTATCCCCGAGGTACCTTTTATCCGTTGAGCGACAGCGCTTCCACAAGCCACTGCCGGATCACTAGTCCCGACTTTCGTCCCTGCTCGACCTGTCAGTCTCACAGTCAAGCTCCCTTGTGCACTTACACTCGCCACCTGATTGCCAACCAGGTTGAGGGAACCTTTGGGCGCCTCCGTTACTTTTTGGGAGGCAACCGCCCCAGTTAAACTACCCACCAGGCACTGTCCCTGAACCGGATCACGGTTCGAAGTTAGATATCCAGAGTGACCAGAGTGGTATTTCAACAATGACTCCACCGACACTAGCGTGCCAGCTTCACAGTCTCCCACCTATCCTACACAAGCCACACCGAACACCAATACCAAGCTGTAGTAAAGGTCACGGGGTCTTTCCGTCCTGCTGCGCGTAACGAGCATCTTTACTCGTAATGCAATTTCGCCGAGTTCGCGGTTGAGACAGCTGGGAAGTCGTTACGCCATTCGTGCAGGTCGGAACTTACCCGACAAGGAATTTCGCTACCTTAGGATGGTTATAGTTACCACCGCCGTTTACTGGGGCTTAAATTCTCAGCTTCGCCTTGCGGCTAACCGGTCCTCTTAACCTTCCAGCACCGGGCAGGCGTCAGTCCGTATACATCGTCTTGCGACTTGGCACGGACCTGTGTTTTTAGTAAACAGTCGCTTCCCACTGGTCTCTGCGGCCCTGCAGCGCTTCCTCAGGCAAGTCTGGTTCACGCCTTAGGCCCCCCTTCTCCCGAAGTTACGGGGGCATTTTGCCGAGTTCCTTAACCACGATTCTCTCGATCTCCTTGGTATTCTCTACCTGACCACCTGAGTCGGTTTGGGGTACGGGCGGCTGGAACCTCGCGTCGATGCTTTTCTCGGCAGCATAGGATCACCCACTTTTCATCCGCATCGCGTCTCAGCCTGTGTGAGCGACGGATTTGCCTATCGCTCGGCCTACACGCTTGCCCCGGGTCAACCATCGCCCGGGTTGGGCTACCTTCCTGCGTCACACCTGTTAATACGCTCACTCCACCAGACGGGGTCGCATGCCGCCCCGCGCGTCACCCCGAAGGGATCGTGCACGGATTGGGATGCTTAGCACTTCTGATCTCGTGTGGGCGGTTCTTCGCCGGTACGGGAATATCAACCCGTTGTCCATCGACTACGCCTGTCGGCCTCGCCTTAGGTCCCGACTTACCCAGGGCAGATTAGCTTGACCCTGGAACCCTTGGTCTTCCGGAGGACGGGTTTCTCACCCGTCTTTCGCTACTCATGCCTGCATTCTCACTCGTGTGGCGTCCACGGCTGGTTTCCACCGCCGCTTCACTCGCCACACGACGCTCTCCTACCCATCAACACGGCTGGACCACGAAGGCCTACCACAAATGTCAATGCCACAACTTCGGTGGCGTGCTTGAGCCCCGTTACATTGTCGGCGCGGAATCACTTGACCAGTGAGCTATTACGCACTCTTTCAAGGGTGGCTGCTTCTAAGCCAACCTCCTGGTTGTCTGTGCAACTCCACATCCTTTCCCACTTAGCACGCGCTTAGGGACCTTAGTTGGTGGTCTGGGTTGTTTCCCTCTCGACGATGAAGCTTATCCCCCACCGTCTCACTGCTGCGCTCTCACTTACCGGCATTCGGAGTTTGGCTGACGTCAGTAACCTTTTGGGGCCCATCGGCCATCCAGTAGCTCTACCTCCGGCAAGAAACACGCAACGCTGCACCTAAATGCATTTCGGAGAGAACCAGCTATCACGAAGTTTGATTGGCCTTTCACCCCTATCCACAGCTCATCCCCTCCATTTTCAACTGAAGTGGGTTCGGTCCTCCACGACGTCTTACCGTCGCTTCAACCTGGCCATGGATAGATCACTTCGCTTCGGGTCTAGGACCTGCGACTGAATCGCCCTATTCAGACTCGCTTTCGCTACGGCTGCCCCTCACGGGTTAACCTCGCCACAGATCACTAACTCGCAGGCTCATTCTTCAAAAGGCACGCTGTCACCCCTACAAGGAGGCTCCAACGGTTTGTAAGCAAACGGTTTCAGGTACTATTTCACTCCCCTCCCGGGGTACTTTTCACCTTTCCCTCACGGTACTTGTCCGCTATCGGTCATCTGGGAGTATTTAGGCTTATCAGGTGGTCCTGACAGATTCACGCGGGATTTCTCGGGCCCCGCGCTACTTGGGATACCTCTCCGGCCGGCCAGGCATTTCGACTACGGGACTCACACCCACTCCGGTTGGCCTTTCAATGCCATTCGTCTATACCTGACGCGTCACCGTGGTTGACCGGCAGATCAACCCGAAAGGTCCCACAACCCCGACCATGCAACCCCTGCCGGGTATCACACATGGCTCGGTTTAGCCTCTTCCGCGTTCGCTCGCCACTACTTACGGAATCACGGTTGTTTTCTCTTCCTGTGGGTACTGAGATGTTTCACTTCCCCACGTTCCCTCTACCCGCCCTATACATTCAGGCGGGAGTCACCAGGTCACCCAAAGGGCCTGGCGGGGTTTCCCCATTCGGAAATCCTCGGATCACAGCTCGTTTATCAGCTCCCCGAGGCTTATCGCAGATTACGACGTCCTTCTTCGGCTCCAGATGCCAAGGCATCCACCGTTTGCTCTTAGAAACTTGAAATCACATGAGTTCGATCGAATTCGTGCACACACCCGAAAGTGCTGCGAAATTGACCAGTGAATACGCCAAACAAGCCACCCCGAAAGGATGCCACTTGGCGACTCACCTATTGTGATCCAGGCCCGAAGGCCTGAATCTAAGATGCTCGCGTCCACTATGTAGTTCTCAACAGACGGCCAGAACCCCCACACCCACCAGCCACAAAGCCGATCATCGGTGAAGGTCTGAGAAAAACCATCACCCCCACCCGAAGGCAGAGTCGTCCGGTCCCTCAGGACCCAACAGCGTGCACGTGCCGGCCTCCCCCGACCACACCGTTCCAACCCCGCAAGCGAGGCGTACTAAGCACAGCCGAAATCAACCGGCACCTATGTCAATGTTCCACCCATGAGCAACCAGCGAGCCACACAGGACCCGATCTGGTCTGCACTGCGAAAGCCCGAAGACTTCCGAGTTGCTCCTTAGAAAGGAGGTGATCCAGCCGCACCTTCCGGTACGGCTACCTTGTTACGACTTAGTCCTAATCACCGATCCCACCTTCGACGGCTCCCTCCACAAGGGTTAGGCCACCGGCTTCGGGTGTTACCGACTTTCATGACTTGACGGGCGGTGTGTACAAGGCCCGGGAACGTATTCACCGCAGCGTTGCTGATCTGCGATTACTAGCGACTCCGACTTCATGAGGTCGAGTTGCAGACCTCAATCCGAACTGAGACCGGCTTTTTGGGATTCGCTCCGCCTTACGACATCGCAGCCCTTTGTACCGGCCATTGTAGCATGCGTGAAGCCCAAGACATAAGGGGCATGATGATTTGACGTCATCCCCACCTTCCTCCGAGTTGACCCCGGCAGTCTCATATGAGTTCCCACCATTACGTGCTGGCAACATACGACGAGGGTTGCGCTCGTTGCGGGACTTAACCCAACATCTCACGACACGAGCTGACGACAACCATGCACCACCTGTATACCGAGTGTCCAAAGAGTTCCACATTTCTGCGGCGTTCTCGGTATATGTCAAGCCTTGGTAAGGTTCTTCGCGTTGCATCGAATTAATCCGCATGCTCCGCCGCTTGTGCGGGCCCCCGTCAATTCCTTTGAGTTTTAGCCTTGCGGCCGTACTCCCCAGGCGGGGCGCTTAATGCGTTAGCTACGACACGGAAACCGTGGAAAGGTCCCCACATCTAGCGCCCAACGTTTACGGCGTGGACTACCAGGGTATCTAATCCTGTTCGCTCCCCACGCTTTCGCTCCTCAGCGTCAGTTACGGCCCAGAGAACTGCCTTCGCCATCGGTGTTCCTCCTGATATCTGCGCATTCCACCGCTACACCAGGAATTCCATTCTCCCCTACCGCACTCCAGTCTGCCCGTACCCACTGCAGGCCCGAGGTTGAGCCTCGGGATTTCACAGCAGACGTGACAAACCGCCTACGAGCTCTTTACGCCCAATAATTCCGGACAACGCTCGCACCCTACGTATTACCGCGGCTGCTGGCACGTAGTTAGCCGGTGCTTTTTCTGCAGGTACCGTCAAGCCGAAGCCCTTCTTCCCTACTAAAAGAGGTTTACAACCCGAAGGCCGTCATCCCTCACGCGGCGTTGCTGCATCAGGCTTGCGCCCATTGTGCAATATTCCCCACTGCTGCCTCCCGTAGGAGTCTGGGCCGTGTCTCAGTCCCAGTGTGGCCGGTCACCCTCTCAGGCCGGCTACCCGTCGACGCCTTGGTGAGCCATTACCTCACCAACAAGCTGATAGGCCGCGAGTCCATCCCAGACCGAAAAACTTTCCACCCAAAACCATGCGGTTCCAGGTCCTATCCGGTATTAGCTCCGATTTCTCGGGGTTATCCCAGAGTCCAGGGCAGGTTACTCACGTGTTACTCACCCGTTCGCCACTAATCCCCAGGTGCAAGCACCCGGTTCATCGTTCGACTTGCATGTGTTAAGCACGCCGCCAGCGTTCGTCCTGAGCCAGGATCAAACTCTCCAAAAAAACTGGTTCCAACACCCCCCGAAAGAGAGCGCATCGAGAGTTGAATCTCTGACCGAAAGAACAATCAAACTGACTGTCCATCAATCCAAAGGAATCCTCCCCCAATCCAAAGACCGGGTCGGGGTTCAAAAATTGGCATTGAACATAGTGCACGCTGTTGAGTTCTCAAGAAACGGACGCACCCGGTTCGGCACCCATCGGGCACCTCATCCGAGGCTGTTTCGTTTGTTTCCATCCGGTCATCCCGAGGGACGCATCCGAATGCTTCAGGCTCATGAACAAGGTTCTGTTCGAGGCTTGGAATCGTTCCGCTTGAGGCCGATGAGCGCTTCTGCTCTTTCGCACCTTTGGGGCAACGAGTGATTACATTACGTGGAATGCGGGAGTCGTGCAACTCGGGCTGCATCCCGGGCGTGTCGCGCTCGGGACGCCCCGTGATTCCGGGGATGCGGAAGGCCCCCGGCCGACCACGTGAGTGGTCGATCGGGGCCCGTTGCGACGCGAGTCGTGCGACTACTCGACGAAGACGCCGGCGAGGGTCTTCTTGCCGCGACGGAGGACGGCCATGCCGCCGCGCGGGACGCGTCCCTCGAGGGTGGCGGTCTCGTCGTCGATCCGGACGTTGTCGAGCGAGACCCCGCCCTGGGCGATGGCGCGCCGGCCCTCGCTCTGGCTGGCGACGAGGCCGGTGTCCGCGAGCAGCTGCGCGATCGGGGCATCCGGCGACGTCGTCGTGTTCGGCAGCTCGCGCAGCGCCGACTCGAGCGTGTCGGGATCGAGCGCCCCGAGGTCGCCCTGCCCGAACAGCGCCTGCGACGCCGCGATGACCGCGGCCGTGGCATCCGCACCGTGCACGAGCGTCGTGACCTCGTGGGCGAGCACCCGCTGGGCCTCGCGTCGGAACGGCTCGCGTTCGACGAGCTCCGCGAGCTCCTCGATGCGCGCCCGATGAGGAACGTGAAGACCTTGAGGCGGTCGATCACGTCGGCGTCCTCGGTGTTGAGCCAGAACTGGTAGAAGCGGTAGGGGCTGCACATCTCGGCGTCGAGCCAGATGGCGTTGCCCTCGCTCTTGCCGAACTTCGTGCCGTCGGAGTTCGTGATGAGCGGGCGTGCCGATGGCGTGCACGCCCCGGCCCTCGACCCGGTGGATCAGGTCGGTGCCGCTCGTGAGGTTGCCCCACTGGTCGCTGCCGCCGGTCTGCAGCACGCAGTCGTACTGGCGGTAGAGCTCGAGGTAGTCGAAGCCCTGCAGGATCTGGTAGCTGAACTCGGTGTAGCTGATGCCCGCGTCGGAGTTGAGGCGCGAGGCCACCGCGTCCTTCTTGAGCATGGTGCCGACGCGGTAGTGCTTGCCGATCTCGCGCAGGAAGTCGATCGCGCTGAGGCCCGCGGTCCAGTCGAGGTTGTTGACCAGCCGCACGGCGTTCGTCGCCCTCGGCTCGAGAGGAATCGACTCACCTGCCCGTGGAGGTAGCCCGACCCACTCCGCGACGGTCTCCTTCGTGTTGAGCGTGCGCTCGGCCGTCGGGCGCGGATCGCCGATGAGGCCGGTCGAACCGCCGACGAGGCCGAGCGGCTTGTGGCCCGCCGAGCTGCAGGCGGCGCATCGTGAGGAGCTGCACGAGGTTGCCGAGGTGCAGGCTCGGCGCCGTCGGGTCGAATCCGCAGTAATACGTGATCGGCTCGCCCGCGAGGAGCTCCTTCAGCGCAGCCTGGTCGGTGGACACGTGCACGAGGCCGCGCCAGACGAGCTCCTCCCAGACGTCCTCGAATGAGGCGTCGTTCTGCTGGGTCGCGAGGATCACGGGGTCTGACACGCCAGCAAGGTTATCAGCGGCGAGCCGCACTCCGATGACTTCATGCCAGAGGCTTGATCTTCATATACTCAAGTCTGTATCATTGATCAACGCAGAGTTCACCCCTCAGGCTTGATCGTCGACGATCAAGCTTCCATCATCCACCGGAGGAGCGCGATGTTCGTCATCACCGCCGACCAGGTCGCGAGCCGACGAGAGGCCGACCGTGCGGGCGCCCTCGTCGACGAGCTCGCCGAGCGCTACGCCGACGACCTCGTGCTGCCGGCCGACCAGACCGCAGGCGACGAGATCCAGCTCGTCACGCGATCGGCGCCGACGGCGCTGGCGATCGTGCTCGACGCCACGCGCACCGGCCGGTGGAGCGTCGGCGTCGGCGTCGGCGACATCCGGATGCCCCTGCCCGATGCGGCCCGCAAGGCGACCGGCTCCGCGTTCATCGCGGCGCGCGAGGCCGTGACGCGGCGAAGCGCGCCGACGGCCGCTTCGCGCTGCGAGCAGCAGGATCGGCCGAGCGCGTCCCGCCGCCGCCGATGTCGAGGCACTGGTCCGCCTGCTCGTGCTGCTGCGCGAGCGCCGCACCGACCACGGCTGGGAGGTCGTCGAGCTCATGCGCGCCGGACACCAGCAGAAGGAGGCGGCGGCGCTCCTCGACGTGAGCGCCGGCCGCCGTCAGCGCACGGCTCAAGGCGGCGATGTGGCGGGCGGAGGCGGACGCCCGACCCGCGCTCGAGCGGCTGCTCGCCGAGCTCGAAGCCGAATCCGGGCGCACCGCGCACGACGTGACCGCCCCGGGCACCGGAGTCTCGTTACACTGCTCGAAGCCACGGCCGCCGAGACGCGGCGCGGAAGGAGCCCCGTGAACCTCGTCGCCGTCGCCGATGCCGATCTCCTGGTCGGCCCTGCTGCTGTCGCTGACGGCCGCGACCGGCCTCTCGGTGCTCGCGTTCCTCAAGCCGCGCGCGGCTTTCATCTGGTACGCGGCGGCCACCCTCGGCATCGCGCTGATGGCCGCGGCCTCGATCTCGGCGCCGGCGGAGTTCGGCCTCGCGCCGCTCGTCACCGTGCTCGGCTTCACCGTCGGCCGTGTTCGGCGGCAGCCCGGCCGCCGCGACGGCGCTCGACCTCGCGATGGGCACCAGCGTCGTCGCCCGGCCTGCACGGCGGCATCGTCGTGACCGAGCGGCCGTACCGCCGAGGAGCGACGGCAGGGCGTCGTCACCGGTGCGCGCCGCGAGGTGCTGCGCGGCGGCCTCACGATCGGCGTGCTCGAGCGCGTCGCCACGGCCGGCACGATCATCGCCGGGTTCCCCGAGGGCCTCGCCATCGTCGTGGCCGTCAAGGGCGTCGGCCGCTTCACCGAGCTCGAGGCGCCCGAGGCGCGCGAGCGGTTCATCATCGGCACGTTCGCGAGCCTCATCTGGGCGTGCGCGGCCGCGCTCGTCGTGCACCTCGCCGTGCGCTGACGCGCGACCGAGCCGCGCGGTCGAGTGCGTGCGACGCGCGCCGACTAGTCGTGCGACTTGGCGTGGCGCCGGTACGGCGAGACGCCGGCTCGCCCGGGATCCAGAACCGCCACGGGAATGCCGCTCCCCCGCCGGCGCCGCTGACGCCCGTGCGCGGACCGCGCCGCGAACTCGAGCGGCACCGCCGGCACCTCGAGCGAGAACGGCGGGGCGAGCAGGTCGGCGCCGCTCGCGGCGAGCGGCACGCCGAGCGCGACCGCGAGCCGGGCCGGCCCACGGGCGAGGTCGCGGTCGGATGCCCCGGCCCGCCGCAGCCGCGCGAGCTCGAGCCCCTCGACCACCGTGCCGCCGCGCAGCAGCACCGCGGACGAGGCGCCCGGGATGCCCGGCCACGACGTTGAGGCACGTGTGCATGCCGTACGTGAAGTACGCGTAGAGGTGCGCTGCCTCGCCGAACATGACCGCGTTCCGCCGGGTCATGCCCCGGAACGCGTGCGAACCCGGATCCTCGCCGACCCCGCGGTACGCCTCGACCTCCGAGAGCCGGATCGCCACGCGCCCCTCGTCGGTGTCGTGCGACAGCACCGCGCCGAGCAGCAGCGGTCGCGAGCTCGACCGAGTCGCGCGCGAAGCACTCGCGCGGGGCCGCGACGAGCTGCTGCGACATCCGCCGGCTCAGCGACCCGCCACCGGCAGCCCCGCGACGAGGTGCCGCACGCGATCGGCGAGCCGGGCGAACTGCTCGTCGACGCGCACCGGCGCGGTGCCGCCGATCCCGTCGCGGCTCGCGACCGAGCCCTCGACCGTGAGCACCTCGCGCACGTCGGGCGTGAGGTGCGGCGAGATCGCGGCGAGCGCGGCGTCGTCGACCGCGTCGAGCTCGAGCGAGTGCTCCTCGGCGTAGCGCACCAGCGAGCCGGTGATCTCGTGGGCGTCGCGGAACGGCACGTGGCGCTTGACGAGCCACTCCGCGACATCCGTGGCCAGGGAGAAGCCCGGCCGGGCGCCAGCTCGGCCATCCGCTCGGTGTGGAACGTGAGGGTCGCGATCATGCCGGTGAATGCGGGCAGCAGCACCTCGAGCGTCTCGACCGAGTCGAAGACCGGCTCCTTGTCCTCCTGCAGGTCGCGGTTGTACGCGAGCGGCAGCGCCTTGAGGGTCGCGAGCAGTCCCGTGAGGTTGCCGATGAGCCGGCCCGACTTGCCGCGCGCGAGCTCGGCGATGTCGGGGTTCTTCTTCTGCGGCATGATCGACGAGCCCGGTCGAATAGCCGTCGTCGAGCGTGACGAAGCCGAACTCGCGCGTGTTCCAGAGGATGACCTCCTCGGCGATGCGCGAGAGGTCGATGCCGATCATCGCGGTCGACGAAGGCGAACTCGGCGACGACGTCGCGGCTCGCGGTGCCGTCGATCGAGTTCTCGGCCGGGGACGGCGAGCCCCAGGTCGCGGCGCGACGGATGCCGCGTCGAGGCCGAGCGTCGACCCGGCGAGCGCTCCCCCGCCGTAGGGCGAGACATCCGCCCGCTTCGTCCAGTCGACGAGCCGCTCGAGGTCGCGGGACAGCGCCCAGCGCGTGCGCGAGCAGGTGGTGGGCGAGGAGCACGGGCTGGGCGTGCTGCAGGTGCGTGCGCCCGGGCATGACCGCGGTGCGGTGCGCGTCGGCCTGCGCGGCGAGCGCGTCGATGAGGTGCACGAGCTGCTGCCCGATCGTCGCGGCGTGGTCCTTGAGGTACAGCCGCACGAGCGTGGCGATCTGGTCGTTGCGGCTGCGGCCCGCGCGGAGCTTGCCGCCGAGCTCGGGGCCGACGATGCCGATGAGCGCGGCCTCGAGCGCGCCGTGCACGTCCTCGTCGGCGTCGCCCGCGACGACCTCGCCCGAGGCGACCCGTGGACTCGAGCGTGTCGAGGCCCGCGAGCATGTCGGCGAGCTCCGCCGTCGGTCGAGGTACCCGGCCGCGGCGAGCGCGCGGGCGTGCGCACGCGACCCGGCGAGGTCGTAGGGCGCGAGCTGCCAGTCGAAGTGCGTCGACTTCGAGAGCCGGGCGAGCTCGGGCGACGGCCCGGAGGCGAAGCGGGCGCCCCAGAGCGCGCCCTCGTTCGTGCCGTGCTCGCCGCCGCGCGGCCTGTCGCGTCGCTGCTCCTCGGCCATCAGGCGTCCTTCCGCTCGAGCAGCCACACGAGCAGCGCCTTCTGGGCGTGCAGCCGGTTCTCCGCCTCGTCCCAGATGATCGACTGCTCGCCGTCGATCACGTCGGCGGTGACCTCGTACCCGCGGTCGGCCGGCAGGCAGTGCATGAACACGGCGTCGGATGCCGCGAGCGACATGAGCTCGCGATCCACCCGGTAGGCGCCGAACGTGGCGACGCGGTGCGCCTTCTCGTCCTCCTTGCCCATCGACACCCAGGTGTCGGTGACGACGACGTCGGCCCCGGAGGCCGCCTCCGCGGCATCCGTGTACAGCGTCACCGATCCGCCGGTGGCGGCCGCGATGCGGTCGGCGTCGGCGATGACGGATGCCGCGGGCGCGAACTCGTCGGGCGACGCGACGCGCACGTGCATGCCGGCCGTCACGCCCGCGAGCACGTACGACTGCGCCATGTTCGACGCGCCGTCGCCGAGGAAGGTCACGGTGAGGCCGGCGAGGTCGCCCTTGTGCTCGCGGATGGTGAGCAGGTCGGCCAGGAGCTGGCACGGGTGGAAGTCGTCGGAGAGGGCGTTCACGACCGGCACGGTGGTGCCCGCCGCCATCTCCTCGAGGCCGGCCTGGCCGTAGGTGCGCCAGACGATGGCCGACGACCATGCGCTCGAGCACCCGCGCGGTGTCGGACGGGCGTCTCCTTGCCGCCGAGCTGGCTGTTCGCCGTCGAGATGATGAGCGGCGAGCCGCCGAGGTCGGCGACGCCGACCGCGAACGACACCCTCGTGCGCGTCGACGACTTGTCGAAGATCACGGCGACCGTCTGCGGGCCGGCCAGCGGCTTCACCGCCCAGCGGTCCTGCTTGAGGCGCTCGGCGAGGTCGAGGATCTCGGCCTGCTCGGCCGGGCTGATGTCGTCGTCGCGGAGGAAATGGCGGGTCATGCGGGTCCGTTCGGTGTGGATCGGGTCGTGCGGGTCAGTGGTGGGCGGCGGCCACGGCGTCGAGCGCGCGGCCGAAGCGGTCGGCGAACTCGTCGATCTCGGCGTCGTCGATGATCAGCGGCGGGGCCATGCGGATCGTGGAGTCGTTCGCGGCGTTCACGATGAGGCCGGCGCGCATCGCCTCGGCGGCGACCGCGGTGGCGACGGGCTCGGTGAGCGCGACGCCGATGAGCAGGCCTCGGCCGCGGGTGCCGGCGACGAGCGGGGAGCCGAGCCCCTCGACCGCGCTCGCGGATCTGCCGGCCGCGGAGGGCGGCGTTCGCGACGAGCCCGGCGCGCTCGATCTCGCCGAGCACGGCGTTCGAGACCGCGGTGGCCGAGCGGGTTGCCGCCGAACGTCGAGCCGTGCTGGCCCTTCGAGTACAGCGAGGACGCCCGGCCGAAGGTGACGAGCCCGCCGATGGGGAACCCGCCGCCGATGCCCTTCGCGACGGTGATCGCGTCGGGGGTGATGCCCGCGTGCTGGAAGGCGAACCACTCGCCGGTGCGTCCGGCGCCGGTCTGGATCTCGTCGACGATGAGCAGCGCGCCGTGCCGATGCGTGAGCTCGCGTGCGGCCTCGAGGAACCCGTCGGGAAGCTCGACCACGCCGGCCTCGCCCTGGATCGGCTCGACGAAGAGCGCCGCGACGGCGTCGTCGAGGGCGCCTCGAGCGCCTCGATCGTGGCGGGGATGTGCTCGACGCCGCCGGGCAGCGGCTCGAACGCCTCGCGCATGTGCGGCTTGCCGGTGAGGGCGAGCGAGCCCATCGTGCGGCCGTGGAAGCCGTCGACGAGCGAGAGCACCCGGGTGCGGGCGCCGCCGGAGTTGTTGAGCCGGGCCAGCTTGAACGCGGCCTCGTTCGCCTCGGCGCCGGAGTTGCCGAACCAGGCCCGGCCGTGGTCGCCCGCCCCCGCGAGGCGCGTGATGCGCTCGGCGAGCTCGAGCGCGGGCTCGGTCGTGAAGTAGTTGGACACGTGCGCGAGCCGGGCCGCCTGCGCGGCGACCGCCTCGACGAACACGGGGTGGGCGTGGCCGAGCGAGTTCACGGCGATGCCGGCGAGGAAGTCGAGGTACTCGTGGCCCGTGTCGTCCCAGACGCGGGCTCCCCTGCCGTGGTCGAGCTTCGCCAGCGGCATCCCCATCGACTGCATGACGCGCCGGTCGAATCGGCCCTGCCACTCGTTCAGGCCGTCCATGTCGGTCATGCCGGGCACCACCTCCGTTCCGATGCCGGACTGCGTGAAGACCTCGAGCAGGATCGAGTGCGGCACGCGGCCGTCGATGATCGCGGCCTTCGCGACGCCGCCCTCGACCGCCTCGAGGCACGCGGTCATCTTGGGGATCATGCCCGACTCGAGATGCGGCAGCAGGGCGATGAGCTCGGTCACGTCGATGACCGAGACGAGCGAGTCGCGGTTCGGCCAGTCGCGGTAGAGGCCCGGCGACGTCGGTGAGGATCGACGAGCTTCGCCGCGCCGAGCGCGACGGCGAGCGAGGCCGCCGCGGAGTCGGCGTTCACGTTGAGCGACTGCCCCGGCGTCGTGCCGTCGGGCGCGATCGACGAGACGACCGGGATGCGCCCGGCGTCGAGCTGCGCGTGCACCGCGGCCGGATCGACCGACACCACGTCGCCGACGAGCCCGAGGTCGACCTCGTCGCCGTCGACCAGCGCCCCGCGGCGCCGCCCGGTGAACAGCCCGGCGTCCTCGCCGGACAGGCCGGCGGCGAGCGGGCCGTGCTCGTTGATGAGCGACACCAGCTCGCGGTTCACCTGCCCCGAGAGCACCATGCGCACGACGTCCATCGTCTCGGGCGTCGTCACGCGGTAGCCGCCGCGGAACTCGCTCTCGATGCCCAGCCGCGCGAGCATCGCGGAGATCTGCGGACCGCCGCCGTGCACGACGACGGGCTTGATGCCCGCGTAGCGCAGGTACACCATGTCCTCGGCGAACGCGCGCTGCAGCTCGGGGCTCACCATCGCGTTGCCGCCGAACTTCACGACGATCGTCTCGCCGTGGAACCGCTTGAGCCACGGCAGGGACTCGATGAGCACCTGCGCCTTGGCGTGCGCCGTCGCGCCGCCGCGCGGCATCCTGCGCGTCTCGTCTCGGCCTCGTTCTCGATTCGCGTCAGTCATCCGTCAGCTCGCGTAGGCGCTGTTCTCGTGCACGTAGTCGTGCGTGAGGTCGTTGGTGAGGATCGTGGCGGATGCCTCGCCGGCGTGCAGCTCGACGAGCACGTGCGTCGCCCGCGGGCTGAGGTCGACCTGCTCGCGCGGCGCGTCGGGGCCGCCCGGCGTGGCACACGCGCACCCCGTTCATCGTCACGTCGACGAGGTACGGGTCGAACGCGCGCCTGCGTCGTGCCGATGGCGGCGAGCACCCGGCCCCAGTTCGGGTCGTTGCCGAAGATCGCGGCCTTGAAGAGGTTGTTGCGGGCGACCGAGCGGCCGACCTCGACCGCGTCGTCCTCGCTCACCGCGCCGCGCACCTCGATCGCGATGTCGTGGCTCGCGCCCTCCGCGTCCTCCTGCAGCTGCACGCGCCAGCGACGCGGCACGCCTCGGTGACGGCGTCGGTGAAGCGCGTCGACGTCGGGCACGACGCCCGAGGCGCCCGACGCCATGAGGGTGACCTGGTCGTTCGTCGACATGCAGCCGTCGGAGTCGAGGCGGTCGAAGGTGACGCGCGTCGCGGCGCGCAGCGCCCGGTCGAGGCCGTCGGATGCCACGTCGGCGTCGGTCGTGAGCACGACGAGCATCGTGGCGAGGCCCGGCGCGAGCATGCCGGCGCCCTTCGCGATGCCGCCGACGCGCCAGCCGTCGCCCTCGACGACGACGGTCTTGGGACGCGTGTCGGTGGTCATGATCGCGCGCGCGGCGTCGGCGCCCGCCGTCGGCGGAGAGCCGGTTGATCGCCGAGAGCACGCCCTCCTCGACGACCTCGCCGTCGAGCTGGTCGCCGATGAGCCCCGTCGAGCACACGAGCACGTCGCCCGCGGCGACGCCGAGCGCGCCGGCCGCCGCCTCGGCGGTGCGATGCGTGACCTGGAAGCCCTCGGGCCCGGTGAAGCAGTTCGCCCCGCCGGAGTTCAGCACGATCGCCGCGACGCCGCCGTCGGCGATGACCTGCTCGGACCAGAGGATCGGGTTCGCCTTCGCGCGGTTCGAGGTGAAGACGGCCGCTGCCGCGTTCGACGGACCGCGGTTCACGATGACGGCGAGGTCGAGCGCGCCCGAGCGCTTGATGCCCGGCGGCGATGCCCGCGGCCTCGAAGCCGGCGGGGCGGTGACGGTCACGGTGCGACTCCGTTCACGGGAAGGCCGGTCGACTCGGCGAGGCCGAGCGCGATGTTCGCGGACTGGATGGCGGCACCGGCGGTGCCCTTGACGAGGTTGTCGACGGCGGTCACGACGACCACCCGGTCCGGCGACCTCGTCGACGGCGAGGCCCATGAGCGCCGTGTTCGCGCCCAGGACGTCGGCCGTGCGCGGGAACTGGCCGGCGGGCAGCACCTGCACGAACTGCTCCCCCGCGTAGGCGTCCTCCCAGGCGGCGCGGACCGCCGCGGCATCCGTGCCGGGCACGATGCGGGCCGTCGACGTCGCGAGGATGCCGCGCGACATCGGCACGATCACGGGCGTGAACGAGATCGTGGGCATCGGCCGCGACCCGCCCACCGCAGCGCCTGCGTGATCTCGGGGATGTGGCGGTGCACGCCGCCGACCGAGTACGGGTTCGCGGACCCGAGGATCTCGCTCGCGAGCAGGTGCGCCTTCAGGCTCCTGCCGGCGCCCGACGGCCCGACCGCGAGCACCGAGACCAGGTCGCGATCCTCGATCACGCCCGCCGCGGATGCCGGGGGCCAGCGACAGGGCGACGGTCGACGCGTTGCAGCCGGGGGCGGCGATGCGGCGGGACCCGTGAGCCGGTCGCGCTGCGTGCCCGACATGCGCGGCAGCTCGGGAACGCCGTAGCTCCACGCGCCGTGGTGGTCGCCGCCGTAGAACGCCGCCCAGTCGTCGGACCGCTCGAGCCGGTGATCGGCGCCGCAGTCGATGACGAGGGTCTCGGGCGCGAGCTCGGCGGCGATGGCACCGGACTGCCCCGTGCGGCAGTGCGAGGAACACGACGTCGTGGCCGGCGAGCGTCTCGGCCGTGGTCTCCTGCAGCGTGAGGTGCGTGTAGCGTGCGCAGGTGCGGCTGCACCGCGACGAGCGGCTGGCCGGCGTTCGCGTGCGCCGTGACGGTGCGCACCTCGAAGTCGGGATGGTCGGCGAGGAGGCGCAGGATCTCCCCTCCGGCATAGCCGGACGCGCCGGAAACGGCGACGGAGTACGTCATGGATCCACCTTAGGGTCTGAGCGGTCGGGGCGAGGTTCCGGCGACGCCCCGCGGCAGACCGTCTCAGGCCGCTGCAGGGGTCGCCGGGATTCGGCGCGCGCCACGACGTCGGAGTGCCGCGCTCGACGACACGCGCGAGGCGTGCGGAGCTGGCGGACCGGGCGGCGGACATGCACCGACCCTATCGAGCGGCCTCGCGCCGATGCAATTCGGTGCGTCATCGAGGACGTCGATCGTGCTCCGGCATCGGCCTCGTCGTGGGGTCTGCCTGATCCCGTACTTCCGGAACATCGTGGTGTTCGACGTCGAGCGCGGGCTCGTCGGGTTCGGTCCGTGCAGCCGACCGTCCCCTAGGCTCGGGACGACGACTGCGTCGACGTCGTCGGACGAGGAGGATCCATGTCCCTGCGCGTGCTGTTCATCGGCGGCAACGGCATCATCAGCTCGGCGTCGAGCGCGCCGCGTCGTGGAGCGCGGCGACGACCTCACGCTGCTCAACCGCGGACGAGCACCGCCCGGCCGCCGATCGTGGGCGCGCGCCACCTCGTGGGCGATGCCGACGATGCCGCGTCGATCGTCGCCGCCATCGGCGACGAGACGTTCGACGTCGTCGCGAACTTCCGCTCCTTCTCGCCCGCGCAGGTCGAGCGCGACCTCGAGCTCTTCGAGGGCCGCTGCCGGCCAGTACGTCTACATCTCGTCGGCGTCGGCCTACCAGAAGCCCGTGGCGCACCTGCCGATCACCGAGTCGACGCCGCTCCGCAACCCGTACTGGCAGTACTCGCGCGACAAGATCGCGAGCGAGGACCTGCTCGTCGCCGCCTACCGCGAGCGCGGATTCCCGGCCACCATCATCCGCCCGTCGCACACGTACGACGGCACGAGCGTGCCGCTGCTCGGCGGCTGGACCGCCATCGACCGGATGCGGCGCGGCAAGGAGGTCGTCGTGCAGGGCGACGGCACGAGCCTCTGGACGCTCACCCACACGCGCGACTTCGCCGTCGCGTTCACCGGCCTCCTCGGCAACGACCGAGCGGTCGGCGAGGCGTTCCACATCACGTCCGACGAGGTGCTCACGTGGAACCAGGTCGGCGAGCTGCTCGCTCGGGCCGCGGGCGCCGAGTTCCGCCCGGTGCACGTCGCGAGCGCCACGATCGCCCGCGAGCTGCCCGAGGACGGGCCCGGGCTCCTCGGCGACAAGGCGCACTCCGTGATCTTCGACAACGCCAAGGTGAAGGCGCTCGTGCCCGAGTACCGTGCCGTCATCCCGTTCTGGCGGGGCGCGCACGAGATCGTGGAGTGGCACGACGCCGACGCCATCGCGGCGCGAGGTGGACGCCGAGCTGGATGCCGCGTTCGACCGCCTGGTGGAGCGCCACGGCGCCTGACCCGCAGGCGCGCGGCGGCGCGGCATCCGGAGCCGGCTACTCGCGGATCGCCGCGCCCGTGCGCTCGCGGGCCACGGCGGCACCGGCGAGCTTCGCCTCGCTCGCCTCGGCCGCCGTCAGGGTGCGGTCCTCGGCGCGGAAGCGCAGCGCGAAGGTGAGGCTCTTCGACCCCTCGGGCACGCCGGCGCCGCGGTAGTCGTCGACGAGCTCGAGGTGCTCGAGGAGCTGCCCCGCACCGTCGCGCACGGCGGCCGCGACGGCGGACGCCGGCACGTCGGAGGCGACCAGCAGCGACAGGTCCTGCGTCGCGGCGGGATACGTGCCGATCTGGCCGGCCTCGAGACCGGGCTCGGTGAGCTCGATCACCGCGTCGAGGTCGAGCTCGACGACGGCCACCACGCGCGGCAGGTCGGCCTCCTCGGCGAGCGCGGGGAGGAGCTCGCCCGCGAACCCGACGGGGCGGCCCGCCACGCGCAGCTCGGCGGTGCGGCCCGGATGCAGTGCCTGGTGCGATCCCTGCGCGATCTCGATGTCGGCGCCCACGGCCAGCGCGACCTCGCGCACGACGTCGAGCGCGTCCACGATGCTCGCGGCGACGGGCGCCTGGCCGGGCTGCTTCGTGACGACGTCGCCGACGATGAGCGCGCCGACGTGGCGCGGCTGCGCCGGGATGCCGGCCTGCAGCGTCGCGAGGACCTCGTCGCTCGGTCGCGCGTCGCCGACGGGGAGCTCGGGGCTCCCGTAGGTGCGTCCGGCGTCGGGGAGGAAGACGCTGCCGAGCTCGAAGAGCGACACGTCCACGAGTCCGCGCGATCGGTTGCGTCGTGCTGCCGCGATGAGCCCCGGCATGAGCGACCTGCGCATGAGCGCGGCGCCGGCGTCGAGCGCGTTCGCGAGGCGCACGGATGCCACGGGCGACCCGTCGACGCTGCCGAACACGGCGTTCTCGGCCTCGGTGGCGAACGGGAACGACAGCACCTCGGTCGACCCGGCCGCCGCGAGCGTGTCGGCGACCCGGCGCCGGATGCGCTGGGAGCGCGTGAGCCCGCGTCCGGGCGGCGCGACCGGCAGCACCGACGGGATGCGGTGGTAGCCGGCCAGGCGGGCGACCTCCTCGGCGAGCTCGGCGCGGCCGGTGAGGTCGGGGCGCCACGACGGGGGCACGACCTCGAAGCCGCCGTCGACGCGGGTCACCGCGCCGCCGACCTCTGCGAGCGCGTCGTGCACCTCGTCGTCGGTGTACTCGATGCCGATGAGGCCCGAGACGTAGCCGTCGGGCAGGAAGATCGCGGTGCGCGCCGGCGCCTCGTGGATGAGCGATCCGCCGACGTCGGCGGTGCCGCCCGCGAGGTCGACCATGAGCTGGGCGACCCGGGACACCGCGGTCGCGGCGATCTCGGGGTCGACGCCGCGCTCGTAGCGCTTCGCGGCCTCGCTCGGCAGCTTGTGCCGACGGGCCGTGCGCGCGATGGAGACGGGATCCCAGTTGGCCGCCTCGATGAGCACGTTCCGCGTCGAATCGCCGATCTCGGTCTCGGCGCCGCCCATGACGCCGCCGAGGCCGATGGGGCCGCGGTCGTCGGTGACGACCAGGTCCTCGACGTCGAGCGTGCGCTCCTTGCCGTCGAGCGTGACGAGCTTCTCGCCCGGCGTCGCCCGGCGCACGACGATGCCGCCGCGGAGCAGGTCGAGGTCGTAGCCGTGGATCGGCTGCCCGAGCTCGAGCATCACGTAGTTCGTGATGTCGACGAGCAGCGAGAGCGAGCGGATGCCGGCGAGCTTCAGCCGCGCGATCATCCACGCCGGCGTCGGACGGGTCGGGCTCCACGTCGCGCACGATGCGCGTGGCGAACACCGCAGAGCCGACGCGGCCGCGGATGGGCGCCTCGTCGCGGATCTCGACGGGGAAGCCGTCGCCCGTGGCATCCACGGGGCTCGTCTGCTCGACCGGGTCGCGGAACACGCGCACCCGTCGCGTGGGCGTACTCGCGGGCGACGCCGCGGATCGAGAACGCGTAGCCGCGGTCGGGCGTGACGTTGATCTCGATGGCGGCGTCGTCGAGGCCGAGCAGCGCGATCGCGTCGGTGCCGACGGGCGCGTCGATGCCGAGCGTCGACAGGCGCAGGATGCCCTCGTGGTCGTCGCCGAGGCCCAGCTCGCGGGCGGAGGCGATCATGCCGTCGGACACGTGCCCGTAGGTCTTGCGCGCGGCGATCGGGAACGGGCCGGGCAGCACGGCGCCGGGGAGCGTCACCACGACCTTGTCGCCGACGAAGAAGTTGCGGGCGCCGCAGACGATGCCGTGCACGGCGTCGCCGCCGTCGGCCGCCGTCTCGCCGTCGGGCGCGACGCGCACCTGGCACCACCGGATGGTCTTGCCGTTGGACTGCGGCTCCTCGACGAACTCGAGCACCTCGCCCACGACGATGGGCCCCTCGAGCTCGAACGTGTGCACGTCCTCCTCTTCGAGGCCGACCTGCACGAGGGCGGCGTGCACGTCCTCGGGCGTCGTGCCCGGGCACGAGTTCGACGTATTCGGCGAGCCAGCTGAGCGGCACTCGCATGGGTCAGACCACCATTCCGAACTGCTGGGAGAACCGGACGTCTCCCTCGACCATCTCGCGCATGTCCTGCACGTCGTTGCGGAGCATGAGCCCGCGCTCGATGCCCATGCCGAAGGCGAAGCCCGTGTAGACCTCGGGGTCGATGCCCGCGGCCTTCAGCACGTTGGGATGCACCATGCCGCACCCGCCCCACTCGATCCAGCGGGCGCCGCCCTTGAAGGTGGGGTGCCAGAAGTCGAGCTCGGCGCTCGGCTCGGTGAACGGGAAGAAGCTGGGGCGCAGGCGCACCTTCGCCTCGTCGCCGAAGATCGACTTCACGAAGTGGTCGAGGGTGCCCTTGAGGTGCGCCATCGTGAGGCCCTTGTCGACGGCCAGGCCCTCGAACTGCATGAACACGGGCAGGTGCGTGGCGTCGAACTCGTCGGTGCGGTAGACGCGGCCGGGCGCGAGCACGTAGATCGGCACCTCGCGGTCGAGCATCGAGCGCACCTGCACGGGGCTCGTGTGCGTGCGCAGCACGAGGTGCGCCTCGGGCGGGTCGACGAAGAACGTGTCCTGCATGGCGCGCGCCGGGTGGTCGGCGTCGAAGTTCAGCGCGTCGAAGTTGAACCACTCGCTCTCGACCTCGGGGCCCTCGGAGATCTCCCAGCCCATGCCGGTGAAGACGTCGCAGACCCGGTCCTGCAGCAGGGCGAGCGGATGCCGCGCGCCCGGCCGGTAGCGCGACGGCAGCGCGGTGACGTCGACCGCCTCCGCCTCGAGCTGCGCGGCCGCCTCGGCCTCGACGATCTCGGCCTCGCGTGCGGCGAACGCCTCGTTGACGCGGCCGCGGGCGCCGCCCACGAGCTTGCCGAGCGCGGCCTTCTGGTCGTTGGGCACGTTGCGCAGCTCGGCGTTCAGCTGCGCGAGGGTCGACTTCTCGCCCGTGTGCTCGGCGCGGACGGCCTTCAGCGCGGCGGAGTCGCCGGCCGCGGCGATCGCCGCGAGGGCGGCGTCGACCGCCGCCTCGACGGCCTGCTCGGTGATTTCACGGGGCTCGGACACAAGGAACGAGTCTAGCGGGCGGGCGCGCTGCTCGGCTCCCGCCGCAGCGGCGCCGCGATCGGCGCCGGCACGGTCACCTCGCGCCGCCGCCCTCCTGCGCCTGACGCCGACGCCTCCGCCACGAGCACCGCCTGCGCCGGGTCCTCGCCGGGTCGACCTGCGCGCCGCGGCGGTTTCGGCTCGCGGTGCGCTTGGACGAGCCACCGCGCGAACCACGACAGCGAGAGGTTCATGGTGAGGTACATGCACGAGCGTGACGATGAAGAACGAGAACAGGTAGCGGTTGCCGTAGAAGCTCGCGAGCTTGTTCATGTGCGCGCGCAGCAGCTCGGTGTAGCCGACGATGTAGCCGAGCGACGTGTCCTTCAGCAGCACGACGAGCTGGGCGACGATGATCGGCAGCATCTGGCGGAACGCCTGCGGGAACTCCACGAGCATCTTCGACTGCAGCGGCCGCATGCCGAGGCTGAGCCCCGCCTCGCGCTGCCCGCGCGGGAGCGCGGCGAGGCCCGCGCGCAGCGCCTCGCCGATGAGCGCGCCGTTGTAGAGGGCGAGCGCGGCGACGACGGCCCAGAATGCGCCGGTGTTCAGCACGAGCAGGATGAACAGCATCATGAGCAGCACGGGCATGCCGCGCACGAACTCGAGCACGACGGCCGTCGGGATGCGGATCCACGGGGCTCGGGCGCTGCGCAGCAGCGACAGGACGATGCCGAGGATGATCGCGAGCACGGACGCGGCGAGGGCCGCGCGCAGCGTGCCGAGACGCCCTCGAAGATGATGCGACCACACCTCGGGGTCGGCGAAGATGTCCCAGCGGCTCGGTCGAAGATGCCGGGCAGGGTGATGCCGCCGCTTCCTTCGGGGCGTTCAGCACGAGGAACATCCACAGCAGCCCGCCGACGACGAGCAACGCCGGGATGATCGAGAGGATGAGCGAGAGCGCGCGCGCCTTCGGGCCCGGCGCGTCGAAGAGGACGCTGGGTTGCTCATCGCTGCACCACCCACTTCCGCTCGAGTTGGGCCGCGAGCACGCCGAGCGGGACCGTGATCAGGAGGTAGAAGGTCGCCACGCCGAGGAGGATCGCGATGACCGCGTCGCCGTTGGCGTTCGCGAGTTCACGGGCCGACGGCGAACAGCTCGATGACGAAGAAGCCGCCGGCCACCGAGGTGTTCTTCGTCAGGGCGATGAAGACGTTGATGAGGGGCGGGATCGTCATCCGGAACGCCTGCGGCAGGACACGAGCGAGACGGTCTGCCCGAAGCCGAGCCCGACGCTGCGGGCCGCCTCGGCCTGCCCGACCGGCACGCCGTTGATGCCCGACCGCAGCGCCTCGGCGACGAACGGCGACGTGTAGACGGAGAGCGCCGATGATGCGCCGCGACGAGATACGGCGCGCGAGCCGAGGTACGGCAGCACGAACGCGCAGAAGAACAGCACCAGCGTGAGCGGCGTGTTGCGCACGAGCTCGGTGTAGACGGTGGCGAACGCGCGCAGCGACGCCACCGGCGAGATGCGCATCGAGCCGACGATCGTGCCGAGCACGAGCGCCGAGATGCCGCTCGACGAGCAGCAGCAGGATCGTCGTGGAAGCCCGTCGAAGTAGGTCGGCAGGTTCTCGATGACGGCGTCCACGGGTTCCCTTCGCCGGCAGTGGTGGGGAGTGACCGGCCCGGCGCGATCAGCCGGCCCGGGTCATCCGTCGGCAGTTCTCAGTAGCGGTCGACTGCCGGCGGCTCGACGAACGGCAGCACGGTTCCGGCCGTGGAGTCCCACGCCTCCTCGTAGCGGCCGTCCTCGTAGGCGGCCTCGAGCACGTCGTTGATCCACATGCGGAACTCGGTGTCGTCCTTCGCGAGGCCGATGCCGTACGGCTCCTCGGTGAACGGCTCGCCGACGACCTTGAACTCGCCCTCGTTCTGGGCGGCGAGGCCCGCGAGGATGACGTTGTCGGTCGACACCGCGACGACCTGGCCGCTGCGCAGCGGCTCGAGGCAGTTGGTGTAGGTGTCGGTGAGCACCGGCACGGCGCCGATCTCGGCGAGCTTCGCGGCGGGCGTCGAGCCCGTCACCGAGCACACCGGCTGGCCGACGAGGTCGTCCTCGCTCTTGATGTCGTCGTTGTCGGCGAGCACGAGGATCGACTGACCGGCCATGTAGTACGGACCGGCGAAGGAGACGACCTCCTTGCGCTTGTCGTTGATCGTGTAGGTCGCGACGACGATGTCGACCTGGCCGTTCTCGATGAACGGCTCGCGGTTGGCCGAGACGGTCTCGGTCCACTCGATGTTGTCCTCGGAGATGCCGAGCTCGCTCGCGATGATCTTGGCGATCTCGACGTCGAAGCCCTCGGGCACGCCCGACGGGCCGACGAGGCCGAACAGCGGCTGGTCGAACTTCGTGCCGACGGTGATCGTGCCCGCCTCCGAGAGCTCGGCCATGGTCGTGCCGGCCTCGAACGTGGGTGCCGGCTCCTCGCGTGGCCTCTTCGGTGTGCGTCGCCGCCGCCGCCGGCGCAGCCGGCCAGCGCGAGCGCCGACGCCGCTGCTGCTGCGACGAGTGCGATTCTCATGCGTGTCATGTCCCTGCCTCTTCTCCTGTGGGTGTTTCCTCGCCGCTCGTGGCAGCGCAGGCCTAGTGCTCGAGGATCTTCGAGAGGAAGTCCTTCGCGCGATCGGACTCGGGGTGGTCGAAGAACTGCGCGGGGGTCGCCTCCTCGACGATGCGACCGTCGGCCATGAACAGCACGCGGTCGGCGGCCTTGCGGGCGAAGCCCATCTCGTGGGTGACGACGATCATCGTCATGCCGTCCTTCGCGAGGCCGATCATCACGTCGAGCACCTCGTTGATCATCTCGGGGTCGAGCGCGCTCGTCGGCTCGTCCATGAGGATGAGCTTCGGGTTCATCGCGAGCGACCGGGCGATCGCGACGCGCTGCTGCTGGCCGCCGGAGAGCTGGGCGGGCATCTTCTTCGCCTGGTTGGCGACGCCGACGCGGTCGAGGATCTCCATCGCCTTCGCGTCGGCGTCCTTGCGCGACCGCTTCTTCACCCGGATGGGCGCGAGGGTCACGTTCTCGAGGACGGTCTTGTGCGCGAAGAGGTTGAACGACTGGAAGACCATGCCCACGTCGGCACGCAGCTTCGCGAGTGCCGCACCCTCCTCGGGGAGCTTCTCGCCGTCGATCATGATCGTGCCCGAGTCGATGGTCTCGAGGCGGTTGATCGCCCGGCAGAGCGTCGACTTGCCCGACCCGCTCGGCCCGATCACGACCACGACCTCGCCGCGATTGACGACCGTGTTGATGTCGTTCAGCACGTGCAGGTCGCCGAAGTGCTTCTCGACGTGCTCGACGACCACGAGGGGCTCGCCGCGGCGCACCGAGATGTTCGACGTCGCCGGCGCCGGCTGGGTTGGCTCCATACCCCCCAAACTAGGGCGCACGCGGCGGGCGACAAGGAACGACGCGGCTGGCGCGGTGGTTACCTATTCGTGATGCGCGCTGCGCTGCGCGAACGCGCTCTCGTAGAGGCAGACGGATGCCGCGGTGGCCAGGTTCATCGACTCGGCGTGCCCGTAGATGGGCACGGTCACGACGCGATCGGCGAGCGCCAGCTGCTCGTCGGGCAGCCCGTGCGCCTCGTTGCCGAACAGCCACGCCGTGGGCCGCTCGAGCACGCCGTCGGTGCGGACCGTGAGGAGGTCCTCGCCCTTGACGTCGGCGGCGAGCACCGTGAGGCCCGCCGCGCGGGCGCGGTCGAGCACGTCCTCGAGCTCGGCGCCGACCGCGACGGGCAGGTGGAAGATCGATCCGGTCGAGCTGCGCACGACCTTCGGGTTGTAGAGGTCGACCGCACGCCCGGTGAAGACCACGGCGTCGGCGCCCGCGGCATCCGCTGCCCTGACGATCGTGCCGGCGTTGCCGGGGTCGCGCACCTCCTCGAGGATCGCGACGAGGCGCGGCCCCGCGGCGAACACGTCCTTCACCGCGGTCGGGAACTGGTGGCAGACCGCGACGAACCCCTGCGGCGTGACCGTGTCGGCCATCGCGTGCAGGACCTCCTCGGTCACGAACTCGACGTCGACGCCGGCGTCGACGGCGGTCTGGGCGATGTCGGTGTAGCGCTCGAGCGCCGTGGGCGTGGCGTACAGCTCGACGACCAGCTGCGGCCGGAACGTGAGCGCCTCGGCGACGGCCTGGGGACCCTCGAGGAGGAAGAGTCCGCTCTCGGCTCGGGCCGCCTTCTTCGCGAGCTTGGCGACCGCGCGGACACGCGGAGACCTGGGGTTCTCGAGCATGCGGCAAGTCTAAGGTGCGGACGACGAACGGCCCGGCACCACGTGGGTGCCGGGCCGTTCGCGACGGAGGACGCGCCTTACGCGGCGGTCTTCGGGGCCGACGTGTCGGCCGGGAGCGCCTGCTTGGCGGTCTCGACGAGCGCCGCGAAGGTCGCGGGCTCGTTCACGGCGAGCTCGGCGAGGATGCGACGGTCGACCTCGATGCCCGCGAGGCCGAGGCCCTGGATGAGGCGGTTGTACGTGAGGCCGTTCTGCGCGCGAAGCCGCGTTGATCCGCTGGATCCAGAGGCGACGGAAGTCGCCCTTCTTCTTGCGGCGGTCGTTGTACGAGTAGACGAGGGAGTGGGTGACCTGCTCCTTCGCCTTGCGGTACAGACGCGAACGCTGGCCGCGGTAACCCTCGGCGCGCTCGAGGATGACCCGGCGCTTCTTGTGGGCGTTGACCGCCCGCTTCACTCTTGCCATGACTCTGTTTCTTCCTTACGGGTCTCGCGGCTCAGCGGCCGAGAAGCTTCTTGATGACCTTGGCGTCGGGGGCCGACACGACCTGGTCCTGGTTCAGGCGGGCCTTGCGCTTCGAGGACTTGACCTCGAGGTTGTGGCGCATCCCTGCCTGCTGCTTCATGATCTTGCCGCTGCCGGTGACCTTGAAGCGCTTCTTGGACCCGGAGTGGGTCTTCTGCTTCGGCATCTCGTGTTTCTCCTTGGTTCTGCCGCCGACTCGCGGCGGACGGGGGTGCTTGGCCTAGGCCTCGGTGGCTTCGGCCGACTGCGCCTCGGGCTCGTCCGCGGCATCCGCCGCCGGTCGCGCCTTCGCCGCAGCACGCTGTGCATTCGCCTCGGCCTTGGCCTCGGACTTGTTCTTGAGGGGCGCGATGACCATGACCATGTTGCGGCCGTCGATCGTGGGGTTGTGCTCGACCGTGCCGAACTCCGCCACGTCCTCTGCGAAGCGCTGCAGGAGGCGCACGCCCATCTCGGGGCGCGACTGCTCGCGGCCTCGGAAGAGGATCATGGCCTTGACCTTGTCGCCGGACTTCAGGAAGCCGACGGCGCGCTTCATCTTGGTCTCGTAGTCGTGCTTGTCGATCTTGAGACGGAACCGAACCTCCTTGAGGATCGTGTTCGCCTGGTTGCGCCGGGCCTCTTTCGCCTTCTGCGCAGCCTCGTACTTGTACTTGCCGTAGTCCATGATCTTGGCGACCGGCGGCTTGGAGTTCGGCGCGACCTCGACGAGATCGAGATCGGCCTCCTGCGCGAGCCGCAGGGCCACCTCGATCTTCACGACGCCGACCTGCTCTCCGCCAGGCCCCACGAGGCGGACCTCGGGAACGCGGATACGGTCGTTTGTACGGGGATCGCTGATGCGTGTTCTCCTCTACTCAAGCTGTTTCGCTCGACGGGAGGCGGATGCCGCCCGTCGACGAGAGCGGAAGATCCACGCAGGTTCGCACGGAATCACACCGGCAATCACTGCGGCACCCTGTCTACTTCCCCGCGCTGTGCTGGTTGCCCAGCGGCGTGGAAGCGGAGTGCAATCGACCCGGTAACCTTGATGAAGCGGTATGCGCGGGTGGGAGAATCTCCACTTTCGTACCGGGGACTGGCCCCGGGCCCGCAGTAGTCTAACAGAGGATGTCTGTGAGCAACAGTTCAGACGAGTCCACCGTCGAGGGCGCCACCCGCGACATCGCCGAGGTCCCCGCGGTCGAGATCATCACGACTGCCGCCGTGCACCTCATGAGCGCCGCCGCCGTGAAGGTCGGGCTCGCCGACGACCCCGACGCAGCAGGTCGACCTCGACGAGGCGCGCAAGCTCATCAACGCCCTCGCCGGGCTCATCACCGCCGGCGCCCCCGAGATCAGCGACATGCACGCGCGCTCGCTGCGCGACGGGCTCCGTTCGCTGCAGCTCGCGTTCCGCGAGGCATCCGTCATCCCCGACGCGATCGGCCAGGGCCCCGGCGAGAAGTGGACCGGCCCGGTCACCTAGGCGAACAGCATCGCCCTCCGACCACGACATCGTGATCGGACGGCGCCCGTCGTCAGGTCGGGGAGGTCGTGTCCGTGCGACGGCTCGCGACCCAGGCCCGCCGGCGCTCCAGGAACGACATCTCGCGGTGGTTCATGAGGGCGGTGTCGCGCGCCATCCGCACGGCCGCGCTGTTCCTTCCCCAGCTTGCGAACGGCCGGGCCGAGACATCCACTGCGAGCGTCGGGTCGAAGCGCACGCCCATGCCGGGCTGGAGGTTGATCGTGAGGTCGAGGTCGTCGGTCACCTCGGCGTGGTCGCGATGCACGTGTTCGCGAAGCACGCGCCACGCGGACGCCCGGATCGCGAGGTTCGAGCCGTAGAGCACGTCGTGCCCGAGCACCCATGCGACGAAGCGGTAGTACATGGGCATGTGCACGCGTTCGGCGTACCAGTGGGTCAAGGCTCGGCCGCCGTAGAACCTGCCGGGACCCGAGAGCGCATCGAGATCGAGGTCGTCGGTGAAGGCACGCTCGATGCGTGCGACCCAATCGGCCGGTGGGATCGTGTCGGCGTCGAGACGACCGAGCACGTCGCCGCGCGCGGCGTCGAAGCCGGCGGAGGTGGCCTGCGGAATGCCCCGACGCGGCTCCCTCACGACGCACGCGCCCGCCGCCGCGCGGCGTCAACGGTGGCGTCGGTCGAGCCGTTGTCGAGGACGACGATCTCGTCGGCGGGCCGCGTCTGAAGCGCGAGCGCATCGAGGCACCGCTCGAGCAGGACGGCGTCGTTGTAGGAGGGCACGACGACCGTGATCGTGAGGGACATCGGGGCAAGGATACGGCCGATGGGCGCCGATATCGGGATCTGACCGACGGCCCGCCGGTCAGCGCTGGCAGTTCGGGCACCACCAGCTCTCGCGCTGCTCGAGCGCGTTGCGACCCAGGCGGCCGTGCGCGATGGGCGTGCCGCAGCGTCGGCACGGCTCGCCGCCTCGCGAGTAGACCCAGAGCTCGCCCCGATGCGTGTCGCCGGTGGTGGTGCGCACGGCACGGTCGCGATTGGCGCGGATGACCCGGCCCGCGAGTCGACGAGCGGCGGAGTTCGACCTCACCGACCGGCCTCGTCGGCAGGATGCCCCTGAGGAAGCACAGCTCGTTGACGTAGACGTTGCCGAGCCCGGCGAGGTTGCGCTGCTCGCCGAGCGCGACCGCGATCGGGACGTCGGGTGCGTCGCGATGCGGCGGACCGCCTCGTCGGCGTCCCAGTCGGGGCCGAGCAGGTCGGGGCCGAGGTGATCGAGCCGGTCGGCCTCTTCGGCCGCCGCGAACACCTCGAGGGTGCCGAGGTCGAAGCCGACGGCGGTGACGCCCGGCACCTCGATGATCGCGCGCGCCTGCCAGCCGGGCCGCCGCCAGCGCTCCCCGGCCGGCGAACGCCGCCATTCCCCCTCCATCTTGAGATGCGAGTGCACCACCACTCGCCGATGCGCATGAGCAGGTGCTTGCCGCGGCTCGCGACGGAATGGAACGGCTCGCCGGCGAGGTCGACGGTGGCGATCGCGGGCACGCGGAAGTCGGTGCTCGTGACGACTCGCCCCGCGAGCGCCGCGTCGAGTGAACGCGCCACGCGGTAGACGGTGTCACCCTCGGGCATCGAAGCGGAGCCCCCTCGGCGTCTCACGGAAACCCGCGTCGCGCAGCGGCCGATCGAGCACCGAGCCGAACACCGGCTCGCCGTTGACCGACTCGACGCGCATGCGCTCGGTGCGCCCCCGCGGAGCGTCGCGGCGAGCGCGGCCGTCGCGGCAGCGAGCACCTCGGCGTCGTCGGTGAAGACGAGAGCCGTGCGCCCGCCGCGCTCGAGGTAGAGCACCGCCTCGCCGTCGACGATCGCGACGAACGCCCCCGACTTGCGCGCCGGCCGGTGTGCGACCTCGGCGATCGGTCGGGCCATTCGAGCGCTGCGCCGAACGGATTCGCCGGATCGGTCGCCGCGAGCGCGAGCGTCTGGCCCTTCGGCGCTGCGCAGGCGGTCGACGGCCGCACTCGTGGCGAACTGCGCGCCGCCCTGGCCGTCGATGAAGTACCCGCGCCGCACCCGCCCCGAGTCCTCGAAGCCGGCGAGCGTTCGGTAGGCCAGCGCGAACCCGCCGACCACGCCCTCGGCCATGACCGACCCGCGGGTGACGACGCCGTAGCGCTCGAGCAGGGTCTCGCCGAGGGCGTGGGCGCGCGGCGTGGCCGCCGTGCTCGCGAGCGGAAGCACCGACCACCTTCCGGCGACGCGCGCGGCGGGTTCGCCCTCGCCGCGCGGTGCGGTCGGCCTGCACGCTCGGCGGCGATCGACCGGCGCGAGAGCGATCCGGCCGCAGCCGCGCCCGCGGGGTTGGCGCGGCGGTGCGGTGCGCTCCGCCCCGGCGAGCAGCCCGCGCACCGGGGCGAAGGTGTCGTTCGTCACGAGTCCGGCCCAGACGAGGCGCCAGAGCGCATCGATCGGCGCGGTCGTCTTCGGCGCCGACGCGTCGGCGAGCTGCCGGAAGAAGAAGCCGCCACCGCCGCCGAGGATGGCGATGAGCTCGGACTCGAGCGGATCGAGCGGCGCCGCGGTCGGGCGCCGGCAGCGTGAGTTCGGCGCTCTCGGCGAGGTGCAGGCTGACCCAGCCGTCGTCGCCCGCGAGCGACCCCGTCCCGGCCCAGAGCACCTCGCCCGATGCGGTGAGCTCGTCGAGCATCGCCGGCCGGTAGTCGGCGACGCGGGCGGGCAGCACGAACGCCTCCCACGCGGATGCGGGAATGCGCGCGCCCTCGAGCTGCTCGATGACCGCCGCGACGCCGTCGACCCCGCTGAGTCGCCCGCCGACCTGCTGCCACCCCGGCAGGAATCGGGCGAACTCGCGCGGCTCGACCGGTTCGATCTCGTCGCGGAGCGCGGCGAGCGAGCGGCGGCGGATGCGCCGGAGCACCCCGCTGTCGCACCACTCGATGCCGGAGCCGTGCGGCAGGAACTCGCCCTCGACCACGCGGCGTTCGGCCCCGAGCCGGCCGAGCGCGACGGATGCCACGACCGGGCCGATGCCGAACCGGCGCGCCACGTCGTGCACGGTGAACGGCCCGTGCGTGCGGGCGAAGCGGCGACGAGGTCGCCGAGCGGGTCGCGCACGGGCTCGACGAACACCTCGGGCACCCCGGGCGGGATCGGCACGCCGAGCGCGTCGCGCAGCCGGCTGAGCGTCTTCGACGGCGGCGAACCACTCGCTCGCCGGCGAATCGCACCTGCGCCGGCCCGGCGCGCGTCGACGAGCTCGGCGAGCGCGGCGCGGCATCGGTCTCGGCTCTCGACGCGCGCGGCGACCTCGTCGCCCGTGAGCGGACCGAGGTCGCGGAGCAGGTCGGCGACGCCCTCGACGCCGCGCGCCTCGCGATCGGGGTCGAGGCGCTGGAGTATCGCTCGATCTCGGCCGACCACCTCGGGGTCGAGCAGTTCGCGCAGCTCGACCGTGCCGAGCAGCTCGGCGAGCAGCGCCGGGTCGAGCGACAGCGCGGCGGCGCGGCGCTCGGCGAGCGGCGCGTCGCCCTCGTACATGAACGCGCCGACGTACCCGAAGAGCAGGCTCGACGCGAACGGGCACGGCGGTCTCGGTGGTCGACCTCGACGAAGCGCAGCTCACGTCGCCGATGCGCTCGGCGAGCTGCGTGAGCGCGGGCAGGTCGTAGACGTCCTGCAGGCACTCGCGCACCGCCTCGAGCACGATCGGGAAGTCGGGGAAGTCGCGCGCGACCTCGAGCAGCTGCGAGGCCCGCTGGCGCTGCTGCCAGAGCGGCGACCGCTTGCCGGGGTTGCAGCCGCGGCAGGAGCAGCGCGCGGGCGGCGCACTCGCGGAACCGCGCGGCGAACAGCGCGGAACCGCCGACCTGCTCGGTGACCAGCTGGGCGAGCTCGGCCGGCTCGAACGCGAACAGCTCGGCGCCGGGCGGCTCGTCGCCGGTGTCGGGCATGCGCAGCACGATGCCGTCGTCGCTCGCCACGGCGTTCGCGTCGACGCCGAACCGCTCGCGCACGCGCGCACCGGCGGCGAGCGCCCACGGCGCGTGCACGCGCATGCCGTAGGGCGAGTGCAGCACGATGCGCCAGTCGCCGAGCTCGTCGCGGAAGCGCTCGACGACGAGGTTCGTGGCGTCGGGAACGATCCCGGTCGCGGCCCGCTGGTCGTCGATGAAGGCGACGAGGTTGGCGGCGGCGCGCTCGTCGAGGCCGGCCGCTGCGGGCGCGTGCGGCGCCGGCCTCGGGCGTCGCGTTCGCGAGCTCGGCGATGAAGCCGCCGATCGCCGCGCCGAGTTCGGCGGGGCGGCCGATGCCGTCGCCCTTCCAGAACGGCAGCCGGCCGGGCTCGCCGAACGCCGGAGCGACCAGCACCCGGTCGTGGGTGATCTCTTCGATCCGCCAGCTGGTGGCGCCGAGGGCGAACACGTCGCCGACCCGCGACTCGTAGACCATCTCCTCGTCGAGCTCGCCGACGCGCCGGCCCGGCCCGGCCTCGCCGACCATGAACACGCCGAACAGCCCGCGGTCGGGGATGGTGCCGCCGCTCGTCACCGCGAGCCGTTGCGCGCCGCGCCGGCCGACGATCGTGCCGGCGTCGCGGTCCCAGACGATGCGGGGCCGCAGCTCGGCGAACCGTCGGACGGGTAGCGGCCGCGAGCAGGTCGAGCGTGGCCTCGAACGCCGACCGCGGGAGCGTGGCGAACGGCGCGGCGCGGCGCACGAGCTCGAACCACTCCTCGACGTCCCACTCGTCGAGCGCCGCGGCGGCGATGGTCTGCTGGGCGAGCATGTCGAGCGGGTTCGTGGGCACCGCGCATGCGCCTCGATCGCGCCCCGAGCATGCGCTCGGCGACCACGGCGGTGTGCAGCAGGTCGGCCCGGTGCTTCGGGAACATGACGCCCTTGAGATCTCGCCCACCTGGTGCCCGGCGCGGCCGATGCGCTGCAGCCCGCTTGCGACCGACGGCGGCGACTCGACCTGCATCACGAGGTCGACCGCGCCCATGTCGATGCCGAGCTCGAGGCTCGACGTCGCCACGACGCAGCGCAGCCGGCCCGACTTCAGGTCGTCCTCGACGAGTGCGCGCTGTTCTTTGCTGACCGAGCCGTGGTGGGCGCGGGCCAGCACCGGCAGGGCGCCCGCCGGTGATGCCCGATGCGCCCGGCGGCCTCGGCCGGCGGTCGCCGCGCGGGCAGCAGCCGTCGGGCGGTCGGTCGGGAGGAACCCGTCGCCGGCCGCCACCGCGACGGGCTCGGCCTGCCGCTCGGCCCAGATCTCGTTGAGCCGCGCCGTCAGCCGCTCGGCGAGCCGGCGGGAGTTCGCGAACACGATCGTCGACCGGTGCTCGAGCACCTCGTCGAGGATCGCCTCCTCGACGTGCGGCCACACCGAACCCGAGCCGGACTCGCCGGCGAGGTCGGACATGTCGTCGACCGGCACGGTGACCCGCAGGTCGAACTTCTTGCCGCACGGCGGCGCGCACGATCGACTCACCGGGCGCGCCGCCGAGGAACCGCGCGACCTCTCGTGCGGGCGCACCGTCGCCGACAGCCCGATGCGCTGCGCCGGCGCGCCGTGAGCTCGTCGAGCCGCTCGAGCGACACGGCGAGGTGCGCGCCGCGCTTGGTGCCGGCGAGCGCGTGGATCTCGTCGACGATCACCGTCTCGACGCCGCGCAGGGTCTCGCGCGCCGCCGACGTCAGCATGAGGAAGAGCGACTCGGGCGTCGTGATGAGGATCTCGGGCGGGTGCGTGACCGAGCCTGCGCCGCTCGGCGGGCGGCGTGTCGCCCGACGCACGCCGACCGAGACCTCGGGCACCTCGAGCCCGTGCGCGGCCGCGGTGCGCGCGATGCCGACGAGCGGGGCGCGCAGGTTGCGCTCGACATCGACGCCGAGCGCCTTCAGCGGCGAGAGGTAGAGCACCTTGGTGCCGGCCGTCGCGGCATCGGCGCCCGGTGGTGCAGCCGGTCGATCGCCCAGAGGAACGCCGCGAGGGTCTTGCCCGAGCCGGTCGGCGCGACCACGAGCGCGTGCTCGCCGCGCGCGATCGCCTGCCACGCGCCGGCTGCACGGCGGTCGGCGCGGTGAACGACTCGGTGAACCACGCCCGGGTCGCGGGCGAGAACGCGTCGAGCGCCTCGGTCATGCCTCCATTCAAGCGGATGCCACCGACGCCGCCGGGTCCGCGTTCAGCGACGCCACCGCGCACCTCGGCGAGGGCGCGCGCGACGGCGTCGACCGTGCGGCGCACCTGTGCGGCATCCGTCGGCCAGTTGCTCACCGAGAACCGCACGACGGCGCGATCGTGCCAGCGCGAGGTCATCGCGAGCACCTCGCCGTCGTCCCAGAGCCGCTCGCTGAGCGCCTCGGTCGCCGCGTCGTCGTCGAGCGCGATGCACACCTGGGTGAAGACGACGTCGTTGAGCACCTCGACGCCGGGCAGCGCGCCGACGCCGTCGGCGATGCCGCGCGCGGCATCGGCGAGCCGCTCGACGAGCGCGGCGACGCCGTGCGGCCGAGCGAGCGCAGCACCGCCCACGTCGGCACGCCGCGCGCACGCCGCGAGAGCTCGGGCACCTTCTCGTGCGGGTCGGCGCCGACCTCGGTCGCCTGCAGGTAGCTCGCCTGCATGCTGAGCGCGCGCTGCATCGGGCGGGCGTCGCGCACGATCGCGATGCCGCAGTCGTAGGGCACGCTGAGGGTCTTGTGCGCGTCGGTCGACCACGAGTCGGCGGCGTCCATGCCCGCGGTGAGGTGCCGCAGCCGCGGCGACGCCGCCGCCCACAGGCCGAACGCGCCGTCGACGTGCACCCACGCGCCCGCGTCGTGCGCCGCCGCGATCGCGGGGCCGAAGTCGTCGAACGCGCCGGAGTGGATGTTGCCGGCCTGCAGGAGCACGATCGCCGGCCCGTCGCCCGCCGCGAGCGTCTCGCGCAGCGCGTCGACCCGGATGCGGCCCTGCTCGTCGGTGGGCACCGCGATCGGCGTGCCGAGCCCGAGGTAGCGCCCGGCGAGGTCGACGGTGCCGTGCCGCTCCTCGCCGACGATGAACCGGATCGCGGGGCCGCCGGCCATGCCGGCCGTCTCGACGTCCCAGCCGGCCCGTCGCAGCACCTCGTCGCGGGCCGCGGCCATGCACGTGAACTGGGCCATCGTGGCGCCCGTCGTGAACCCGACCTCGCTGCCCGCGGGGAGCCCGAGCAGGTCGACGAGCCACTCGCCGGCGAGCTCCTCGACGGCGACGGCGCCCGGGGTGATCGCGCGCAGGCCCGTGTTCTGGTCCCAGGCCGACACCAGCCAGTCCGCGGCGAGCGCCACGGGCTGCGTACCGCCGATGACCCAGCCGTAGAAGCGCGGCGACCCCATCGCCATGAGCCCGGGCTCGGCTCCCTCGGCGAGCCGGTCGACCACCTCGGTCGCGGGCTCGCCGGGCTCGGGCAGCTCTCGCCCGAGGCGGTCCTTCACCTGGTGGGTCGCGAGACGCGGGGAATGGGACGCTCCCGGATGCCCGACACCCACGCCCGGGCGTGGAGTTCCGCGACATCGAGCACCTCGTCGTACGGGCGGGACGTCGGTCACTCGGCTCGACCATGAGCACCTGGCTTCCGCGCGACGGGCGCGCGCTCCCGATTCTGCTCCGTGCCGCTTCGGGTCAACGAGCACCCCCAGTACACTGACGTCCGCGGGAGGGACGACGCCGTCGACGAGATACTGCTCGACCGCCGGGTCGACGCACTCGTTGCCCTTGTTGAACGCGGTGTGGCCGTCACCGTCGGGTGACGAGGACGCCGCTCTCGAGCTGCGTCGCCACAGCGACGGCCCACGGGTACGGGGTCGCCGGGTCGTTGGTGGTGCCGAGGACGAGGACGGGGGCGGCGCCGGTGCGGCGATCGGCGCTGAGTGGTCGGCGCGGGTCGGCCACGACAGGCAGGAGAGGTCGCCGAACGCGAAATAGGGGGCCGAGGTACGGCGCGGACGCGGTGAGCTCCTCGCGCTGCTCCTTCATCACCGGGACGTTGTTCTGGGACGGATAATCGAGGCACCTGACGGCGCGGAATGCCTCGGACTGGTTGCTCGTGTACTCGCCCTCGGGGGTGCGGCCGTAGTATCCGTCGGCGACGCCAGGGCGGTCTCGGACCGCCCGGCGAGGACGGTCGTGAAGAGGGAGTCGAGCACCGGCCAGGTCTCGGCGTCGTACAGCGGCGCGGCGATGGAGACGAGCAGGGTGTCGGGCCGACCGTGCGGCCGTCATTCGACGGGATCGGATTCTTGCCACCGCGTCGAGGACGCTCCGCACCCTCGCCATCCCGTCGTCCACCGTCCCGGTGAACGGGCACGTCGCCGCCGGGATGCACGCCGCGAGGTAGGCGCGCAGCGCCGTCTCGATGCCCTGCGCCTGCGCGAGGGTGACCTGGGCGTCGCCGAGGCGGGGTCGATCGGCCCGTCGAGGACGAGTCCGGCCGACCTTGTCGGGATACGTGCCCGCGTAGACCGTGCCGAGGTACGCCCCGTAGGAGTACCCGAGGTAGTCGAGCTGCTCCTCGCCGAGGACGGCCCGCAGCATGTCGAGATCGCGCGCGGCGCTCACCGTGTCGACGTTCGCCAGCAGTGCGCCCGTCCGCGAGGCATGCCTGGCCGAACGCGTGGGTGAGCTCGTTCTGGCCGGTGATCCACTCGTTGCTGCCCCGGGAGTGCCGCGGGACGCCGTAGAGCAGCTTGTCGAGCTCGGCCGGGTCGAAGCACGACACCGCGGTCGACCGTCCGACGCCGCGCGGATCGAAGCCGACGATGTCGTAGCGGTCCTGCAGGGCGTCCGTCACCGCGAAGTCGATCGAGTCGGCCACGGAGTCGTACCCGGATGCCCCCGGCCCGCCCGGGTTGACGAGGAGGGAGCCGACCTTCTCCTGCTTCGCCGGCTGGCGGATCAGCGCGAGCTCGATCTCCTCGGCCGCCGGATCCTCCCAGTCGAGGGGTGCCGTGGCCGTGGCGCAGAGGAACTCGCCGCACTGGTCCCAGCTGAGGACCTGCGTGTAATACGGCTCGAGCGCGGCGTCGACCTCCTCGGGGATCGGCGTGGACTCCTCGACGACCGGGAAGAAGAACGAGAGCCCGCAGCCGCTCGCGGTCGCGATCAGTGCCACCGCCATCGCGATCGCGAGCATCGCCCTCGGCGCTCGTCCCATGGTGTCCCCCAGTCTGCCCCAGTATGTCGACCACTACGAGGTCGCGCGTGGCCCTCGTTTTGGGGGTCACCCCCCGCTTCGGGCAAAGGCCGGGCGCGCTGCCCCGGCCCCCCGCGGATGTCCCCCGAACGGGCGCGTCCGTGTACCCCGAACACGGGCCAGCAAACGAGGTCAACCCGCTTGCCGCGACCATTCCGACGCGGGATACTCGCCGGAGGTGGCGCTTTCCCGTTGCGAGGTTGGATCGGGGTGCCACGCGTGAGGGGGCACTCATCGTGACGTCATTCGTGCTGGGCATCGACATCGGCACGAGCTGCACCGCTGCGGCGATCGGACGCCGGCGGCCGACGGCTCCGTGGACGTCGAGCCACTCGAGCTCGGCTCGCGGAAGGCCGCGGTCCCGACCGTGGTGTACCTCGGCGACGATGGAGGCGTCGTCGTGGGCGAGGCGGCGGAGCGGCGCGCGATCGACAGCCCCGATCGGGTCGTGCGCGAGTTCAAGCGCCGCATCGGCGACGAGACCCCGATCATCGTCGGCGACCTACGTCGCGGCCCAGGACCTCTTCGCCGTGCTCGCCCAATGGGTCGTGGAACGTGCCGAGGAGCACGAGGGCGCACCGCCGTCGCTCATCACGGTGTCGCACCCCGCGTCATGGGGCGAGCACCGGCTCGGACTGATCCGCGCGGCGCTCGCCGGCGTGGGGCTCGGCGGCGTCGAGTTCGTCAGCGAGCCCGAGGCGGCCGGGCTGCACTACCTGGAGCGCGAGCAGGTCGAGACCGGGCAGGCCATCGCCGTCTACGACCTCGGCGGCGGTACGTTCGACGTGGCGATCCTGCGGAAGCAGGAGGACGACGCGTTCCGCGTGATCGGGGTTCCCACGGGACTCGAGCACCTCGGCGGAGCCGACTTCGACCAGCGGATCTTCGAGCACGTGCGAGCGCTCGCCGGCACGGCGTTCGACGACGTCGACGAGCGCCTGCCCGACGAGGCGCTCGCGCTGGCGCGGGTGCGGCGCGACTGCGTCGACGCGAAGGAGGCGCTCTCGTTCGACTCCGAGACGGTCGTGCCCGTGCTCCTGCCCGGCGCGCAGGCGCGCGTTCGGCTCGTGCGCTCCGAGTTCGAGCAGATGATCGACGGCGACCTCCGCCGCACGGTCGCGACGCTCCGCCGTGCGGTGGAGGAGGCGGGCCTCGAGCTCGACGAACTCACCGCCGTCCTCCTGATCGGCGGGTCGTCGCGGATTCCTGCGATCGCACAGCTCATCTCGGCCGAACTCGAGCTCCCCGTCGCCGTCGACGCCGATCCCAAGGCCTCCATCAGCATGGGCGCCGCGGCGGCGGCGTGCGCACCGTCCCGTTCGACCCGCCGTCGTGGACCGCGACGACGGGCAGGCCGCCGCGCCTGCCGGCGCTCGGCGGCCCGCATTCGCCGGGGCACCGGTCGGCGCGTCCGCCGTGCTCGCCGCCGCATCGCATGTCCATCGGGCTGCGGGCGACGGTGCTCGCCGGCGTCGCCGCGGCGCTTGCTCGCGGTGCTCATCCCGATCACGCCCCTGGCGTGGGCACGCAGGAGCAGCCCGACGACGGCACGGAGGGCACCTCGGGCGAGCCGAACGGCGCGCCCGCCGGCCAGTACTCCACCGGCGCGGCACCGCTGCTCGGCCCGGTCGCACCGGTGTTCCAGCTCGACGAGGGCTCCTCCGACGGAGGGAGCCCGCCCGACGCCGAGGCGCCGCCGGCCCGCCCGCTCTCGCCGGCCAACGGCGGCGGCGGCGCTGCGACCGCGCCCGCACCGAGCGGATCCTCCACGGCCGCGGAGGCGGAGTCGCCGACGGACACCACCCCGGTCACCGACCCGGTCGCGCAACCGGTCCAGTGCCCGACCGTCACCGGATCCGGTGCCCGACCCGTCGCCCGACCCGGTTCCCGACCCCGTTCCCGACCCCGCGCCCGACCCCGTCCCTGATCCGTCACCCGACCGGTCCCGACCCCAGCCCCTCACCCGAGCCCACCCCGACCCGGCGCCGGAAACCACCGAGCCCGCCCCGTCGGTGCCATGAAGCGGCCGCTCTCGACGGTGAGGGCGGATTCCGGGGACGGTCGGCTGGGACGAGTCCGCGGAGTTCGTGCGGAGATCCTCGACGACGGCGCGCCGGTGCACGTCGGCATCACCGGTCCCGGAGGCTCGGGCAAGACGACGCTGCTCGACGGGCTCGCCGAGGCCCTGCGTGACGCAGGGGTCGACGTCGTCCGCAGGCTCGACGAGGTCGACCGGGCCGGATCGGACGGCGCGCCCGTCGCCATCCTCATCGACGACGCCGAGCACCTCGGCGACGACGACGTCGCCTGGCTGACGCGCCTGATGCGCGGCGACGGCCCGCACGTCATCGTCGCCTTCCGGCCGTGGCCGCGATCGGAAGCGGTCGCCGAGCTCGTCGACCGGCTCGGCCGGCAGCGACCGCACCTCGTGCTCCGACACCTCGCGGCATCCGCGGTTCGCGATCGCGCCGCCGACCTGCTCGAGGATCCGCTGACCGACGAGCAGGTCGATCGCCTGCTCGAGCTCACGCGCGGAACGCCGTGGTTCGTCGATCAGGTGCTCCTCGCCGTGGCCGAGGGCGACTGGAGCCTCCGCGAGGCCGATCCCGTCCCGCCGACGACCCTGGAGCGGCTCCGCCACCGCCTGGACCGCCTCGACCGGGACCTCCTCGACTTCCTCGTCGCCCTCGCGGTCGGATTCTCGGTGTCGGGCCCGGCCCTCGCCACGGCTCCCCGGTTCGCGGACGTCGACCTGCGCGAGCTGATGGCCGCGGCGCGCGCGTCGGGCATGGTCGCTCCCGACGGCTCGCTCCTCCCGATCGTCCGCATCACGATCCTGCAGAGCGCCCCGGCGCACGAGCTCTGGCCGATGCGGCGTGAACTCGTCGACGCGGTGGAGGCGGCCGGGCTCCCCCTCGGCGAGATCGCCCTCGACCTCGCCACTGCACGGCTTCCGCGACCCCAGGGTCGCCGAGTCGTTGCGCCTGCAGGCCGACGAGGCGCTCCCGACCGATCCCGTCGACGCATGGCGCCGATACGCCGCGTCGATCGAGGCGGGCGGCGAGGCGGCCGCGCTCGCCGGCCGGCGGGCCCAGGCGGCGTGGGCGGCCGGCGACATCCGAGCGGCCGAGCGCCTCGTCGACGGCCTGCTGACCGGGGCCCAGCACCCCGACCTGCCCCGGGTGATGAACGTCGCGGCGGCCACCTGGGCCCGGAAGGGGATGCTGCAGCGCGGTGCCGACGCGTACGTCGGGCTCACCGAGGCGGAGACCTGCGCCGCCGCGCCGCTCGCGGCCGTCTGCCTGGCGATGCTGGGCGACGTCGGGCCGGCGCGCGCGATCCTCGCGGCCGCCCCCGACGTCGAGTATCCGACATCGTCGCAGGTCGCCGTCTCGCTCGATGGCCGACGGCATCCTCCTCGCGCTCGACGTCGCGCCCGACCGCGGGCTGTCCGCGCTGCTCCAGGCGTCGAGCGTCCTCGGCGAGTCCGGCGAGCACATCCCCCTGCCCGAGGCGCCCGCGGTCCTCGCCGCCCACGTCGCGCTCAACGCCGGCGAGCTCGGCATCGCGGCCGACGTGCTCAGGTCGGCGCTCGAGGCGGCGGAGGGCGGCCCGGCGTTCCGAAGCCGGCTGCGGCTCACCCTCGCGCTCGTGGCGCTCCGGGCGGATCGCCCGGAACGGGCGCGGGCGCTGCTGGGGTCGGCCCAGGCGCCGCAGCGCCCGCTCGGGCTGCGCGACGAGGTGCTCGCGCACGCGGTGCGGATCGGCCTCGCACGCCGCACCGACGACCTCTCGAGCCTCGTGCACGCGTGGAACGACGCCCGTCAGGTGGTCGCCCGCATGCCGATCGACCTCATCGGCCTCCCCGCCCTCGCCGAATTCACGATCGCCGCCGCCCGGCTGCAGGAGGCGCATTTCGTCGCCGAGCCTGTCGCGGCGGCCTGGGAGATGCTCGAACGCGCCGGCCGACCGGCTCCTGGTCGACCAACCTGCACTGGGCGGAGATCCGGCGGCGATCCTGCGCGACGACCGGGAGGCGTTCACGGCGCACGCGACCGCGTTGTCCGATGACGCCCCCGCGAGTCGCGTGGCGAAGCGACTCGCCGAGGCGGGGCGGATCTGGGCTGCGGCGCTGGCGGGCGATGTCGACGTCGAAGCCGTGGAGCGCGCGGTGCGCGAGCTGTCCGCCGCCGGGTATCCGTGGGACGCGGGACGGTTGGCGGGACACGCCGCCGCCCGGGCCGCCGAGCACCGGGACACGCTGCAGTTGCTCGCGCTCGCGCGGAGCCTGCATCCCGACGAGGCCCCGGCCCCGCCGAGCGGGGGGCCTCCGCCGAGGCGGCGAGCGCGAGTCGGCAACAGCGTCACGATCAGGCGCCACGGCGACGACGGCCGGCTCAGCGCGCGCGAGCGCGAGGTCGCCCGGCTCGTGCTCGAGGGCAGGACCTACGCCGAGATCGGCTCGGCGATCTTCATCTCCCCGCGAACGGCCGAGCATCACATCGCGCGCATCCGCCGACGGCTCGGGGTGACCACCCGATCCGAGCTGCTCGCCCGGCTCCGGCTCGAGCTCGACGACGAGGGCGACGGCCGCTGGGGGGTCCGCGGGCACCGGCACCAGACGCCAGGATCCCCCTCTCCCCCTATCGCGGCCCACCGCGAACCCCCGGTCGGCCGAGGAAGGGGGATCCGCACCGATGCCGGGGGTGCCGCGAACCGACAGGCTTCTCGTGGGGGCCGGCGCTGGTGTCGGTCATCGACTCACACCTCGATGAGGAGGGGAACTGATCATGGCGAACATCACAACGGCACTGCTCGACTTCCTGATGGGCCTGCTGCGGAACCCGCAGGCGGGCGCAGACTTCGCAGCCGACCCGGACACCGCGTTGGCAGAACGCCGGACTCCAGGGCATCTGCGCTTCGGACGTCGACGCGGTCCTTCCGGTCGCGCTCGACTTCTCGCCGGTCGGCAACCGCGAGTACGACACCGGCGGCAACTCCAGCAGCGCGGCGGCGGAGGCGGCGGCGGCGGCGGGGCGGCGGGCGGCGGCGGCAGCAACGGCGGAGGCGGCGGCTGGGGCGGCGGCCGAACGGCGGCGGCAGCAGCAGCGCGAGCAGCTGGGGCGGCGGCGGCGGCGGCGGCGGTCACGACGACTACGCTGCGGCGAAAGCCAAGCTCGTCAGCGTCGTGAACAACTACTCGTACATCGACGACCGCGACGTCATCAACGACCAGTCGGTGAACACCAACATCTTGGCCGACGACAGCATCGTCGGCGTCAACAACGAGGTCGACAACACCGCGACGAACGTCGGCGACGGCAGCATGGTGGCCACCACCGGTGGCACGATCATCGCCGGCAACACGGAGTACGACCTCGAAGTGGACATCGAGGACTCCTTCAACGAGGAGACCGATGTCGACATCGAGGACTCGTTCAACGACAACTCCGACAACTCGACCGACAACTCGACGAACGTCCTGTGAACGACTCGTTCAACACGACAACTCGACGGACCGAGATCGACATCGAGGACTCCTTCAACGAGACCGACACGACTCGGAGTCGACATCGAGGACTCGTTCAACGAGGACAACTCGGTCGACAACTCGACCAACACCGAGAGACGTCGACATCGAGGACTCGTTCCAGGCGAACGACAACGTCGTCGACTCGTTCGACGACAACGTCGTCGTGGAGGACTCGTTCCAGGCGAACGACAACGCCGTCGACTCGTTCGACGACAACGTCGTCGTCAACGACTCGTTCTCAACGACAACAACGTGGCCGTCGACTCGTTCGACGACAACGTCGAGGTCGACGTCGACGTGGAGGACTCGTTCCAGGTGAACGACAACTTCAGCCGCCGAGATCGAGGACTCGTTCAACGACAACAACCTCGAGACCGGCCCCGGCGACCAGACCGACGTCGACGTCGAGGTCGAGGACGTCACCCTGTAATCCATCACACACACCGGCTCGGCCCGGCACGGATCCTCCGTGCCGGGCCGTTCCCGCGTGTGTTCTGCTTGAATTGGGATCAGCTGCGAAGGGGGAGCGCATCGATGTCACAACTCGTCGAACTCGTCGACCAGGGGATCGCCCTTGCGAGCACCGGGGACCGCGCCGACCTCCGTCGGCGGCTCGAGCAGACGAAGGAGCGGCTGCTCGATCCGAGCGTCCGGGTGATCGTCGTCGGCGAGTTCAAGCAGGGCAAGAGCCAGCTGGTCAACGCGCTGGTCAACGCTCCGTCTGCCCGGTCGACGACGACATCGCCACCGCCGTGCCCACCAGCGTCCGCTACGGCGAGCGCCCGGCGGCGTTCGTGCTCTCGCAGCGCTCGAGCCCGGACGATCGAGACCGGCGGCACGGTCGAACGCACCGAGGTCGCCGTGCCCGAGCTCGCCGACTACGTCTCGGAGCGGGCGACGCCCGACGCGACCAGCGAGGTCACCGGCGCCGAGGTCGCTCCTCCCGCGCAAGCTGCTGCCGAGCGGGCTCACGCTCATCGACTCGCCCGGGCGTCGGCGGCCTGCCTCCGCGCACGCACCGACGACGCTCGCGGCGCTGCCGTCGGCGCACGCCATGCTGTTCGTGTCGGACGCCTCCCAGGAGTACACCGAGCCCGAGATCCAGTTCCTCCGCCACGCGATGCGCATCTCGCCGAACGTCGCGTGCGTGCTGACCAAGACCGACCTGTACCCGCAGTGGCGGCAGGTCGAGGAGCTCAACCGGGCCACCTCGCGGCGATCGATCCCGACATCCCATGTTCCCCGTCTCGTCCCAGCTGCGGCTGGCCGCGGTCGAGACCTCGGACCCCGAGCTGAACGCCGAATCGGGGTTCCCCGAGCTCATCGCGTACCTCCGCCGCGACATCGTGGGCCGGGCGGAGCTCCTGCAGCGTCGATCCACCGCGGCCGACCTGCTGTCGACGACCGAGCACGTGCGCCTCGCCATCGACTCCGAGCTGAGCGCCCTCCAGAACCCCGAGAAGACGCCCGAGATCGTGGCGCAGCTGGAGGCGACGAAGGGCCGCGCCGACGAGCTCCGCCGGATCTCCTCGCGCTGGCAGATCACGCTGAACGACGGCGTCGACCGACCTCATCGCCGACATGGAGCACGACCTGCGCGACCGCATGCGATCGATCCAGCGCGAGGCCGAGGGCTCATCGACGAGGGCGATCCGGGGCCGGTCGGGACCAGTCGTCGAGTGGTTCGAGCAGCGGGTCTCGGCGGCCGTCACCGACACGTTCGTGTGGACCCAGGAGCGCGCCACGTGGCTCTCCGAGAAGGTCGCGCGCACTTCACCGAGGACGAGGTCGCCCTCCCGATCATCAACGTCGACGACACGCGCGACGTGCTCGACACCGTCGGCGATGTCGCGACGCTCGACTCGGGCCGGCTGGGCGCCATGCAGAAGTTCTACATCGGGCTCAAGGGCTCGTACGGCGGCGTGCTCATGGTCGGCATCATCACCGGCATCGTCGGGATGTCCATCATCAACCCGCTCTCGCTCGCCGCGGGCGCGGTGATCGGGCGCAAGGCCTACAAGGACGACACCGAGGCCCGCCTGCTGCGCGTCGCAACGAGGCGAAGAGCGCTCATCCGCCGCCAGATCGACGAGATCATCTTCCAGGTCGGCAAGCAGCTGCGGGATCGCCTGCGGATCGTGCAGCGCACCACCCGCGACCACTTCACCACGATCGCCGACGAGCACCACCGTTCGCTCGCCGACTCCGTGCTCGCCGCCCAGAAGGCGGCCACGATGTACGCGACGGAACGCGACAACCGGGTGACGGCGCTGCGCCGCGACCTCGAGCGGGTCGACGCGCTCACCAAAGCGCGCCCGTGCGATCGACACCGTCAGCACGGCTCGACGCCCATCTCGACCGCGTGCCGAGAAGCCGACGGATGCCGCCGCGGTCGGCGCGCCCGAGCGCACCGTCGGGACGGCTCCGGCGTGACCGTCCGCGTGCTCGACGAGGCGCGCGGACTGCTCGACGCCGCCGCCGAACGGTACCGCGACGACCCCGACGCGCTCCGCCAGCTCGACGAGCACGCCACGCGACTCGACGAGCCGCTCCGCGTGGCGATCGCCGGCATGGTGAAGGCCGGCAAGTCGACGCTGCTGAACGCGATCATCGGCGAGGAGATCGCACCGACGGATGCCGGCGAGTGCACCAAGGTCATCACCTGGTACCGCCACGGCACGACGCCGCGCATCACGATGCACCTGCGCACCGGCGACGCCCGGTCGCTGCCGGTCCGCCGCGACCGACGGCCGCCTGGTCATCGACCTCGGGTCGACCGCCGCCGAGGAGGTCGAGCGGATCGACGTCGATGGCCCTCGAAGCGGCTCGAGGACGTGACGCTCATCGACACGCCGGGCATCGCCTCGCTGTCCACCGAGATCTCCGCGCGCGTCGGCCGCGTTCCTGACGCCCGAGGACGTCCCGTCCGAGGCCGACGCGATCATCTACCTGATGCGCCACCTGCACTCCGCCGACCTCGGCTTCCTCTCCGCGTTCCACGACACGGCGGTCGGCCGGTCGGCCACCGTCAACGCGATGGCGGTGCTGTCCCGCGCCGACGAGATCGGCGCGGGCCGCATCGACGCGCTCCTGTCCGCGCGCACGATCGCGGAGCGCTACCGCACCGATGGCGCCCTGCGCTCGCTCGCCCTCGACGTCGTGCCGATCGCCGGGCCTCGTCGCGCAGTCGGCGCGCACGCTGCGGCAGCACGAGTTCGAGGCGCTCCGCGAGGTCGCCCGGCTCGGTCGCAACGCGCGGGAGCGGCTGCTGGTCTCGGTCGACCGGTTCGTCCGGGCGGATGCCGGCGATCGACGTGCCCGCCGACGCGCGCCGCGACCTGCTCGACCGCTTCGGCATGTTCGGCATCCGGATGTCGGCGGTCGCGATCCGCTCCGGCTGCGACGACGCGACCGACCTCGCCGACGAGCTCTACCGGCGGAGCGGCATGGACGACCTGCTGCGGTCTCGTCTCCGACCAGTTCCGGTCGCGGGCGGACGCGCTGAAGGCCCGCACGGCGCTCGCCGCGATCAGCGCGCTGGTCGAGCGGCGGCCCACGCCGAACTCCCCGGAGCTCGCGGGCGCGATCGAGCGGCTGGAGGCGAACGCGCACGAGCTGCGCGAGCTCAGCCTGCTCTCGGCGGCACGCACCACGGGCTCGGGCTGCCCCCCGCCGAGGCCGCCGAGGCCGAGCGGCTGATCGGCGGTGCCGGCACGTCCACGACGCGACGACTCGGCCTCCCCGACGACGCCCCGCCCGACGAGGTGCACCGCACCGCGGCCGAGGCCCTGCAGCGCTGGCGCGCGATGGCGGGCAGCCCGCTGCTCGATCGCGGCGCCGTCGAGGCCTGCCAGGTGGTCACCCGCACGTGCGAGGCGCTGGTCATCTGCCGTCGCGCCGGTCTCAGTCGACGCCGCCGCTGCGACTCGTCCCTCATGCGGAACCACCGGTGGGCGGACGGGACGAGGCAGAGCACCCATGCGACGACGGCGAACACGAGGCCGGCCAGGAGCAGTAGCTCGACGACCGCGCCCCAGTCGCCGATGGCGATGAACGCCGAGGCGACGAGCACCACGCCCGTGTGCAGCACCAGCACGGGCAGCTGCAGCCAGCGCGCCCCGCCGCGCCGGTTCATCACGAACGCGAGCAGGACCGCCTCGATCGCGACGACCAGCCCGAGTCCCGCGATGCTCGACCAGTAGACCACGTCGACGAGCGACGACACGTCCTCCTCGTAGTATCCCGGCGCGAGGCGGCCGAGCGTCTCGGTGAGCTCGGCGGTCAGCGTCTCGCGCGAGAGGAACGCGATGAGCACGCCGCACCGCTGAGCACGAAGCTGAGGAGCCAGAGCGTGCGCGCGACCTTGACGACCTTCGGCACGGGGATCTTGCGGAGCACGGGCGGCTTGGTCTGGTCGGACATGACCGGGCGCGGCGGCGGCGGCGGTCCGATCGTCCCCATCGTCGGCGGCGCGAGCGGCATCCGCTCGGCTCGCGGGCACCCCCCCTGATCGGCTCGCCCACCGGTGGCGTCGAATCCCCATCCCCCATACCCAGCAATATACGACACGGGGTGCGCCGTCGTCAGATCGAGGTCGAGGCGCACGGTGAGCGAATCGACGAGCGTCGCGATCGCGTCGTCGGCCGCCCACCGGGCGGCGAGCCGCTGGAGCACCGCGTCGAGTTCGGCACGGGTGAGGCCGGCGACGAGCGAGAGCCGGACGACGAGTTCGGGCCCGGCGAGCCTGGCTTCGGGGTCGCCGGCGTCGAGCTCGACGCCGAGCACGGCGAGCTCGGTGCCGATCGAGCGCTCGAAGGCCGCGCGCACGTCGGCCGAGTCGAACGGCGGATGCCACGGCTGCGACTGCGCGACCGCCCAGACGGCGGGGCGGCGCAGCACGAACTCGGTCTCCGAGCCCGGGTCGAGCACGACGAGGTCGGTGCCGTCGTCGGCGGCGGCGAGCGCGACGCGCACGCCGTCGGCCGGCACGGGCCGCGCGGCCGGATTCCAGCGCGACATCGCGTCGACCGACGCGAACACCGGCAGCACCCGGCGCCGTCGGGACCCTCCACCGTGACGATCGAGAGCTCCTGGCTCTTGTCGACGGCCAGCCCGTGGGCGCCGACCTCGGTGCCGCCGTCGCCGAGCTCGGCCAGCAGCGGGATCAGCAGGCGCGCACGAGCGAACTCGGCGACCACGTCGCCCTGTCCCCCATCGCCGCCGCGGAACCGCCGCATCGCCGCCGTGAGGGCCTCGGCGGCGCCGTCCGTCGTCGGCGGCGTGCGGGTTCGGCTCGAAGGAGCGCCCCGCCCACGGCACGCCGGCGGAGTCGGCCGGCGGCGCCGCGTGATCGCCCCGGCGCGCGAGCCGCCGCGGCATCCGCGGTTCGCCCACCGGGTCAGTGCCCGGCGACATCCAGTGCCTCGGGCAGCGTGAACGCGCCGGCGTAGAGCGCCTTGCCGACGATCGCGCCCTCGAGGCCGAGCGGCACGAGGTCGCGCAGCGCGGCGATGTCGTCGAGGCTGGAGATGCCGCCCGAGGCGACGACCGGGCGGTGGGTGCGGTCCATGACCTGGCGCAGCAGGTCGAGGTTCGGGCCCTGCAGCGTGCCGTCCTTCGTGACGTCGGTGACCACGTAGCGCGCGGCGCCCGCCTCCTCCAGGCGGTCCATGACCTGCCAGAGGTCGCCGCCCTCCTTCGTCCAGCCGCGGGCCGCGAGCGTCGTGCCGCGCACGTCGAGGCCGACCGCGATGGCCTCGCCGTACTGCGCGATGACGGATGCCGCCCACTCGGGGTTCTCGAGGGCCGCGGTGCCGAGGTTGATGCGCTTGGCGCCGATCTCGAGCGCGTGCTCGAGCGACGCGTCGTCGCGGATGCCGCCGGAGAGCTCGACGTTGACGCCGCGCACCTGGCGGATGACCTTCTTCAGGATGCCGGCGTTCGAGCCGCGGCCGAACGCCGCATCGAGGTCGACGAGGTGGATCCACTCGGCGCCCTGGTCCGACCAGTCGGCGGCGGCTTCGACGGGGTCGCCGTAGTTCGTCTCGGTGCCGGCCTCGCCCTTCGTCAGGCGGACGGCCTTGCCGCCCGCGACGTCGACTGCCGGAAGCAGCACGAGACGGGGGGTCTTGTTGAACTCACTCATCACTGTCCTCGTATCGGTGGCTGTGAGACACCACAGCGGCACAGTCACAGCATCCTAGTCCGCTCGGGCCGGTGCGGCCTGCGGATGACGTCGGGCGCTCAGCGAGCGAGCCGAGCCAGTTCGCGAGCAGGCGGATGCCGGCATCCGACGACTTCTCGGGGTGGAACTGGGTCGCCGACAGCGGGCCGTTCTCGACGGCCGCGAGGAACGGGCCCGCCGTGCTCGGCCCACGTGAGCCTCGGCTTCGGGAACGGCGGCATCACGTCGAGGAGCCACTCCTGCGCGGCGAACGAGTGCACGAAGTAGAAGCGCTCGTCCTCGATGCCGTCGAAGAGCACCGAGCCCTCGTCGGGGCGCGACCGTGTTCCAGCCCATGTGCGGCAGCACGGGGGCCGGCAGCTCGGTGACGACGCCCGGCCACTCGCCGAGGCCCTCGGTGTCGACGCCGCGCTCGACCCCGCGCTCGAACAGCACCTGCATGCCGACGCAGATGCCGAGCACCGGACGGCCGCCGGCGAGCCGACGGTCGATGATCTCGTCGCCGCGGACCGCGCGGAGCTGGTCCATCACCGCCTTGAACGCGCCGACGCCCGGCACGACGAGCCCGTCGGCCTCGAGCGCCGCGGCGCGGTCGGCCGTGACCTCGCACCTCGGCGCCGGCGCGCTCGAGCGCCTTCGCCGCCGAGTGCACGTTGCCCGAGCCGTAGTCGAGCAGCACGACGCGCCTGCGTGCCGGTCACAGGGCTCCCTTGGTCGAGGGGATGCCGCGTGACCAGCGGGTCGAGCGCCTTCGCCTGGCGGAACGCGCGCGCGAACGCCTTGAACTCGGCCTCGGCGATGTGGTGCGGGTCGCGCCCGGCGAGCACGTGCACGTGCACGGTGAGGCCGCGCGTTGAACGCGATCGCCTCGAAGACGTGCCGCACCATCGACCCGGTGAAGTGGCCGCCGATGAGGTGGTACTCGAAGCCGGCCGGCTCGCCCGTGTGCACGAGGAACGGGCGGCCCGAGATGTCGACGACGGCCTGCGCGAGCGCCTCGTCGAGCGGCACGAGCGCGTCGCCGTAGCGCGAGATGCCGCGCTTGTCGCCGAGCGCCTCGCGGATGGCCTGGCCGAGCACGATGCCGACGTCCTCGACCGTGTGGTGCACGTCGATCTCGATGTCGCCGCGCGCCCGCACGGTGAGGTCGGTGAGCGAGTGCTTCGCGAACGCGGTGAGGAGGTGGTCGTAGAACGGCACCGAGGTCTCGATGTCGCTCGCGCCCGACCCGTCGAGGTCCAGCGACAGGTCGATGCTCGATTCGCTCGTCTCGCGCTGCACGCGGGCGGTGCGCGGGTGCGCCGGAGGAGGTCATGCCCTCATCCTATTCGGCGGTCGCCGAGCGGCCCGCGGGCGCCGTCGGGCGGTCGGACGCACCGGCCGGCGCGAACACCGCGATCGCCTCGAGGAACGCGCTCGTCTCGGCCTCGGTGCCCGCGGTGACCCGGAGGCATCCGGGCAGGCCGATCTCGCGGATCAGGATGCCGCGCTCGAGCAGCGCCTCGAACACCGCGTGCGGGTCGTCGACGCCGCCGAACAGCACGAAGTTCGCGCCGCTGCGGTACGGACGGAACCCGAGGCGCGGCGAGCTCCGACGAGATGCGGTCGCGCTGCGCCGCGGATCTCGTCGACCATCGCGAGCATCTCGTCGGCGTGGGCGAGCGCGCCGAGCGCCGCCGCCTGGGTCAGCGCGGACAGGTGGTAGGGCAGCCGCACGAGGCGCAGGGCGTCGATCGACCGCGGGATCGGCGGCGAGGTACCCCACGCGGGCGCCGGCGAACGCGAAGGCCTTGCTCATGGTGCGCGAGACGAGCAGGCGCGGTCGCCCGTCGAGCAGGGTCAGCGCGCTGGGCGTGCCGGGCTCGGCGAACTCGAAGTACGCCTCGTCGACGACCACGATGCCGCCGTGCCGCGTCGGCGACGGCCGTGATCGTCTCGAGCGAGAGCGGCGTGCCCGTCGGGTTGTTCGGCGCGCAGAGCAGCACGATGTCGGGGTCGTGCTCGCGCACGGCGGCGACGGCGGTCTCGGGGCCGAGCTCGTAGTCGGCGTCGCGGCCCGCGGTGATCCACTCGGTGCCGGTGCCCGAGGCGAGGAGGCCGTACATCGAGTAGGTCGGCGCGAAGCCGAGCACGCGTGCGGCCGGGTCCGCCGAACGCCTGCAGGATGTGCTGGAGGACCTCGTTCGACCCGTTCGCCGCCCAGATGCGGTCGGCGTCGAGCCCGTGGCCGAGGTAGCGCGGCGAGGGCGCGTGCGGAGCTGGGTGAACTCGCGGTCGGGGTACCGGTTCAGGCTCAGGATCGCCGCGGCGACGCGGGCCGACGATGTCGTGCGCGACGTCCTCGGGGATCGGATGCGTGTTCTCGTTGACGTTGAGGGCGACCGGGACGGGCTTCTGCGGGGCACCGTACGGCGTGCGGCCGCGCAGGTCGTCGCGGATGGGCAGGTCGTCGAGGCTCGTCACCCGTCCATGCTAGCCACGCGGCCGCGGTCGCACCCGGTGGCCGGATGTCACGGAACGACCGGAAGCGCGAGCCGCTGCCCGGGCTCCACGACCGCGTCGTCGAGGCCGTTGAGCCGGATGATCTCGTCGACGAGCACCCGCGGGTCGCCGTCGGGCGCGATCGACTCGGCGAGCGCCCAGAGCGAGTCGCCCTGCCCGATCGTGACGTACTCGAAGGAGGCGGCGGCCGCACGCGACCCGGCGTCGGCGGCCGCACCGCCGGACCCGAGCACCGCGACGAGCGCCCACACCACGAGCGGCAGCGGCGGCGAGCGCGGTGAACACGACCCGGCCGCGGCGGGTCAGGCGGAGCCGCGTGGCCGGCGTCGGGCGCCTCGCTCGGTCGCGGGCGCGCCGGAGTGCTGAATCGGGTCGATACGATTGCTGCGCTCATCTCACACCTCCTGGATGAGTCGCATCCGGCCCTCGGCCGGGAGGGCCGGATGCGAAGCTCTGTTCCGAATATATCTTCGAATGTTCGAACCTGCAAGCATCGTGTCGCCCGAATTCGTGCCGCGAATTCCGCGACACACTCGAACGAATGTTTGCCGCCCCGACATCGCCGGATACAGTTTCGAATGTCCGACGACAGTCGATCAGACACCACCGACATCCGGTCGCGAGGCCGCAACGAGGGGCGGAGACGTTGAGCACCGACATCGGACGACGTGCGCGAGACCGGCAGGGCAGCGCCGTCGCAAGAGCCTGAGCGCGAAGCAGGTCGCGATCCTCGAGGTCATCCAGCACTCGGTGTCCAGCCGCGGCTATCCGCCGAGCATGCGCGAGATCGGCGACGCCGTCGGGCTGTCGTCGCTGTCGAGCGTGACCCACCAGCTCAACCAGCTCGAGCTCGCCGGCTACCTGCGCCGCGACCCCAACCGGCCGCGCGCCCTCGAGGTGCTCATCGAGCTCCCCGGCAGCGGCGACCGCGCGCCGTCGGCGGGCGAGCCGATCCCGGTCGGCGACGCCGCCATGGTGCCGCTCGTCGGCCGCATCGCCGCCGGCATCCCGATCACCGCCGAGCAGCAGATCGACGAGGTCTTCCCGCTCCCCCGGCAGCTCGTCGGCAAGGGCGAGCTCTTCATCCTCAAGGTCGTCGGCGACTCGATGATCGACGCGGCGATCTGCGACGGCGACTGGGTCGTGGTGCGCTCGCAGCGCACGGCCGAGAACGGCGAGATCGTCGCGGCGATGCTCGACGGCGAGGCGACCGTGAAGGTCTTCCGCCAGCGCGACGGCCACACCTGGCTGCTCCCCCGCAACACCGCGTTCGAGCCGATCCTCGGCGACCAGGCCGAGGTGCTCGGCAAGGTCGTCGCGGTGCTGCGCGCGGTCTGACCCGCCGACCGGCAGCGGCGCGGCGTCGGCGTCGACCGCCGGTGCGGATCGCGCGAGCGTCAGGCGGCCGCGAGTGCCGGCGACGGCTCCGGCGCCGGCGTCGACGCCGCGCGAGCCATGCCACCACGGTGTCCATGAAGCCGACGTGGTCGTCGCGGAACACCGTGTGACCGGTGCCCTCGACCGTCTCGACGGTCATGCCCTGGCGGCGCATCTGCGCGGCGACGCGCTCCGTGATCAGGAGGCTCTTCTCGGCGAGCACCACGAGGCTCGGCGCGACGAGGCGCATCGGCGGCACGAGCGGCTTGCGTGTCGAGGAAGCCGAGGATGGTGCGCTTGTCCCAGTCGCGCAGCGTCGCGAGCTCGATGTCCACGTCGACGGCGCTCCACTTCGGGTTCATCCGCACGAGCGCCGAACGCCTGGGTCGCGGCGCGATCGCGAAGAACGCCTTGAAGGCCCAGCCCTTGATGCCCGACGGGAACGAGAAGGCGGGGTCGATGTAGATCGCGGCGCGCGGCGCCATCCGGTCGGCGACGAGGCTCGCCACGAGTCCGCCGAGCGAGTGGCCCATCACGACGTCGGGCGGCGCCGTCGAGCAGCGGCTCGAGGGTCTCCACCACGTCGTCCGCCCAGGCCTTCGGCGAGTAGCGCTGCGCGCGGGGGCTGCGCCCGTGCCCGGCGAGGTCGACGGCCAGCACCCGGAAGCCGTGCTGCTCGAGCTCGGCCGTGACGCGGTGCCACGCGCGCGAATCCGACATGATGCCGTGGATGAGCACGGCCGTCTTCGAGCCGCTGCCGGATTCGTGAACCGCGAGTCGCATGCGCCGACCGTACGCGACGCGCCTGTGCACTCCCCCGGCATCGCATGTGCAATCCGCCGGGCCGAGCTCGCCGGGCACGACGACCGGCCGGATGCCGCGAGCCGCGCGACATCCGGCCGCGATCTGCGATGGGCGCTACTCGGCGAGCACCGGCTCCGCGAGCTCGGCGCGCACCGCGCGGGTCGCCTCGATGATGTGCTCGAGCGACGCGACGGTCTCGTCGTAGCCGCGCGTCTTGAGCCCGCAGTCGGGGTTCACCCACAGCCTCGACGCGGGGATCTCGGCGACGGCACGCTCGAGCAGCGCCTGCACCTCGGCGGCGCTCGGCACGCGCGGCGAGTGGATGTCGTAGACGCCCGGCCCGATGCCGTGGTCGAAGCCGCTCGTCGAGATGTCGTCGACGACCTCCATGCGGCTGCGCGCCGCCTCGATCGAGGTGACGTCCGCGTCGAGGTTGCGGATCGCGTCGATCACCACGCCGAACTCCGAGTAGCAGAGGTGCGTGTGCACCTGCGTCGCGGCGGCCGCGCCGCCCGTGGCGAGCCGGAACGAGCCGACCGACCAGTCGAGGTAGGCCGGCTGGTCGGCGAGCTTCAGCGGCAGCAGCTCGCGCAGCGCCGGCTCGTCGACCTGGATGACCCGGATGCCGGCCGACTCGAGGTCGCCGATCTCGTCGCGCAGGGCGAGCGCCACCTGGCTGGCGGTGTCGCCGAGCGGCTGGTCGTCGCGCACGAACGACCACGCGAGGATCGTGACCGGGCCCGTGAGCATGCCCTTGACGGGCTTCTCGGTGAGCGACTGCGCGTACGTCGACCATTCGACCGTCATCGGCGCCGGGCGCGAGACGTCGCCCCACAGGATCGACGGGCGCGTGCACGCGCGAGCCGTACGACTGCACCCAGCCGTGCTGCGTCACCGCGAAGCCGTCGAGCAGTTCTCGGCGAAGTACTGCACCATGTCGTTGCGCTCGGGCTCGCCGTGCACGAGCACGTCGAGGCCGAGCTCCTCCTGCAGGCGGATGACGCGCTCGATCTCGTCGCGCATGAGGCCGCGGTACTCGGCATCCGAGAGCTCGCCCTTCACGAGCCGCGCGCGCGCGCGGCGGATGTCGCCGGTCTGCGGGAACGAGCCGATCGTGGTGGTCGGCAGCTCGGGCAGGTCGAGCGCCTCCTGCGCCGCGACGCGCTGCGTCGTACGCGGCGCGCGTGAAGTCGCGGTCGGCGAGGGCGTCGAGCCGGTCGCGCACCGCGGGCACGCGCACGCCGGGCGCGCCGGCGCGGTCGGCGAGCGCAGCGGATGCCGCGTCGAGGTCGCCCTCGATCGCGTCGCGCCCCTCGGCGAGGCCGCGGGCGAGGGTCGCCGACCTGGGCGACCTTCTGGTCGGCGAACGCGAGCCAGCTCACGAGGCGCGCGTCGAGGGCGGTCTCGTCGTCGACGTCGTGCGGCACGTGCAGCAGCGAGGTCGAGGTCGACGACGGCGACGTCGGCCGACAGCGAGCGGAGCGCGTCGGCCCGCTCGAAGGCGTGCGGCGAGGTCGCCGCGCCAGATGTTGTGGCCGTCGATCACGCCGGCGACGAGGGTCTTCGACGCGAGCGACTCCTCGGTCGCGGGATCCGTGCGCTCGGGCGCCGTGCCGCGCACGAGGTCGAGGCCGATCGCCTCGACGGGTGCCGCGGCGAGCGCCGGGAAGCGCGTCGCCGAGCGAGCCGTAGGGCGCGGCGACGAAGATCGCGGGACGCCGCTCGGCCGAGCCGAGCGCGTCGTACGCGACGCCGATCGCGTCGAGCACGCGGTCGCGCGGCTCGTCGATGCTCTCGCTCACGAGCGCGGGCTCGTCGAGCTGCACCCACGTCGGCGCCGGCCGCGCGCGAGCTCGGCGAGGAGCTCGGCGTACACGGGCACGAGGTCGTCGAGGCGGTCGATCGGGCGGAAGCCCGTCGGGCGCGCCGTCGGCGGCCTTCGCGAGCAGCAGGAACGTGACCGGGCCGACGATGACGGGACGGGTCAGGAACCCCGCCGCCTTCGCCTCGGCGAACTCGCGCGAGGATGCGGTCGGCGTGCAGCGCGAACGCGGTGTCGGGGCCGATCTCGGGCACGAGGTAGTGGTAGTTCGAGTCGAACCACTTCGTCATCTCGAGCGGGGCGTCGTCGCCCTCGCCGCGCGCGATCGTGAAGTACGCCGGCGAGGTCGACGCGACCCGCGTCGTCCTGCAGGCGCTGGAACCGCTCGGGCACGGCGCCGACGGCGATCGCGGCGTCGAGCACCTGGTCGTAGTACGAGAACGACTCGGGGATCGACGAGTCGTCGCGGCCGAGGCCGAGCGACGCGAGGCGCTCGCGCGTCGCCGCGCGGAGCTCGGCCGCGCGGGCCTCGAGCTCGGCGGCGTCGATCGTGCCGGCCCAGAAGGCCTCGACGGCGCGCTTGAGCTCGCGGCGCCGCCCGATGCGCGGGTAGCCGAGGATCGTCCCGGTGGGGAAGGCGTGTGCGGTCATCGTTCTGTGGTGTTCCTCTCATTGACGAGTCGGTCGGTGGTGCCGAGGTCGATCCGGTCGAGCACGTCGAGCACGGCCTCATGGCGGTTGAAGGTGTAGAGGTGGAGGCCGGGGGCGCCGCCGTCGAGCACCTCGGCGCGCGAGGCGCGCCGCGTAGGCGATGCCGAGCTCGGCCTGCGCCTCGGGGTCGGGCTCGATCTCGAGGTCGATCGCGAGCTCGGCGGGCGGCTCGACGCCGGTGAGCTCGGTGAGGCGCGCGAGGCGCGCGGGCGTGGTCACCGGCATGATGCCGGGCAGGATCGGGATGGTCACGCCGGCCGCGCGGGCGCGCTCGACGAAGCCGAGGTAGTCGTCGGCGTGCCAGAACAGCTGCGTGATCGCGAGGTTCGCGCCGGCGACCTCCTTCGCGAGCAGCGTGTCGACGTCCTGCGCGGGGCCGCGGGAGCGCGGATGCCCGGTCGGGAACGCCGCGACGGCGACGCGCTCGGGTCGCGGACGCTCGCGGATCTGCGTGACGCCCGGGAAGGCCGGGGATGCCCACCTGCGCGAACGGCTCCCGCTCCTCCTGCACGCGGTGGATGAGCTGCACCAGCTCGGCGGCGCTGTCGAGGTCGCCGGATGCCCGCGTCGGGATCGGCGCCCGTCCGGCGGGTCGCCGCGCAGGGCGAGGAAGCTCGTGATGCCCGCGTCGAGGAACTCGCGCACGAGGCGGTTCGCCTCGGCGTGCGACGAGCCGACGCACGTGAGGTGCGCCATCGGCTCGACGTCGGTGTTCTCGAGCATGTAGCGGAGCACCGTCGAGCGAGCGGTCCGCGCGAGGAGCCGCCCGCGCCGAACGTCACCGAGATGAACGCGGGATCGCGCCTCGGCGAGGCGGTCGATCGTGCGCCCGAGCGCGAGCGCCGCGGCATCCGTTCGCGGCGGGAACAGCTCGAACGAGACCGGCGGCGCGACAGTCGGCGCCCCCGGCGTCGTGTCCGGTCTCTGCCATGGTGCTCCTGCGTGGCGTGCCGGTTCGGCGGAAGCACGGCAGGCCGCGTCCCCCGGCCGGAACGGCGGGTGGGTGTCGCGGGCGGGTGCCGGGCTCGGCTGTCGCTCCAGGTGCCCGGCATCCGGCCGTGCACCGACGATCACCAGCGACGATACGCCTTCACCCGCCGGATGTGGACACTATGACGCGGCGTGACGGCCCGAAGGGGACGATCGGCACCCGGCGTCGCCGACGCCGAGACGCACCGGGAACGGTCAGGCGGTCACGGATGCCGCGGCGAACTCGGCGAGCTGTGCGGCCTGCTCGGGCGACGCGAGCGCGCGGATGCGCGTGCCGTCCTCCACGTAGTCGACCGACAGCACGCGGCCCGTCTCGTGCAGCGTGGACACGACGTCGCCGCGGTCGTACGGCACGAGCAGGTCGACCTCGACGGCGGGGTCGGGCAGCATCCGCGCGATCGCCTCGAGCACCTCGGCGATGCCCTCGCCGGTGCGCGCGGAGGCGAACACCGCGTCGGGCTCGAGGCCGCGCAGCACGAGGCGGTCCTCGGGCGTGACGAGGTCGGCCTTGTTGAACACGACGAGCTCGGGGATGTCGCGGGCGCCCACCTCGCCGATGACGTCGCGCACGGTGGCGATCTGCCCGGCGGGGTCGGGGTGCGCCGCGTCGACGACGTGCACGATCAGGTCGGCGTCGCCGACCTCCTCGAGCGTCGACCGGAACGCCTCGACGAGCTGGTGCGGGAGGTTGCGCACGAAGCCGACGGTGTCGGCGATCGTGTACACGCGGCCGTCGGCCGTGGTGTTGCGGCGCACCGTGGCGTCGAGGGTCGCGAACAGCGCGTTCTCGACGAGCACGCCGGCGCCCGTGATGCGGTTGAGGAGGCTCGACTTGCCCGCGTTGGTGTAGCCGGCGATCGCGACCGACGGCACCGCGTTGCGCCGGCGGTTGGCGCGCTTCGCCTCGCGGGCGGGCTTCATGCCGACGATCTGCCTGCGCAGCTTCGCCATGCGCGAGTGGATGCGGCGGCGGTCGAGTTCGATCTTCGTCTCACCGGGACCACGCGAGCCCATGCCGGCGCCGGCGCCGCCGACCTGGCCACCGGCCTGGCGGGACATCGACTCGCCCCAGCCGCGGAGGCGCGGGCAGCAGGTACTCGAGCTGCGCGAGCTCGACCTGCGCCTTGCCCTCGCGGCTCTTGGCGTGCTGGCTGAAGATGTCGAGGATGACGGCCGTGCGGTCGATGACCTTGACCTTCACGACGTCCTCCAGCGCACGCCGCTGGCTCGGGGCGAGCTCGGTGTCGGCGATCACGGTGTCGGCGCCGAGCGCGGCGACGACGTGCCGCAGCTCCTCGGCCTTGCCGCTGCCGAGGTACGTGCTGGGGTCGGGGTGCGGGCGCCGCTGCAGGAGCCCGTCGAGCACGCGCGCACCCGCCGTCTCGGCGAGGGCGGCGAGCTCGCGCATCGAGTTCTCGGCGTCGTCCTGCGAGCCCTGCGAGTACACGCCGATGAGCACGACGTTCTCGAGGCGCAGCTGCCGGTACTCGACCTCGGTGACGTCCTCGAGCTCGGTGGAGAGCCCGCCGACGCGGCGGAGCGCCGCGCGCTCCTCGCGGTCGTACTGCTCGCCGTCGGTCGTGCCGCCGCCGCGGCATCCGACCAGTCCGTCTGGATCGCCGAGGCGTCGCCGGCGCCGAATCGGGCCACGCCCGCCTTCGACTCCGCGCTGCGCAACACCCGCTCGACGGCGTCGTCTGCGGTGGTGTGTTCGGCTTCGTTCATCCTGTCAACCCTACTTCTCTTCGCGTGCGATAGCTTGCTTGCATGAGCTCCGACCACTACTTCTCCCCCTCGCCTCGGAGCGACTCCAGCACCCGCACGATCCGTGCCCGGCTCGCCGGTCGCGACCTCGACGTGGTCACCGCGGGCGGCGTCTTCAGCCCCGAGCACCTCGACCAGGGCACCCGCGTGCTGCTCGACGAGGTCCCCGCGCCGCCGGCCCGGGGCACCTGCTCGACCTCGGCGCCGGGTGGGGCCCGATCGCGATCAGCCTCGCGCTGCAGTCGCCGGATGCCACGGTGTGGGCCGTCGACGTCAACGAACGTGCGCTCGACCTCGTGCGACGCAACTGCGCCCGGCTCGGCATCTCACAATGTCAACGCCGTGCTGCCCGCCGATGTTCCCGGCGACGTGCGCTTCGCGACGATCTGGTCGAACCCGCCGATCCGCGTCGGCAAGCAGGAGCTGCACGCGATGCTCGAGCACTGGCTCCCCCGCCTCGACGACGACGCGACGGCGTGGCTCGTCGTGGCCAAGCACCTCGGCGCCGAGTCGCTGCAGCGCTGGATCGCCGACGCCCTCGGCCTCGACGTCGAGCGCGCGGCGAACTCCAAGGGCTTCCGGGTGCTGCGCAGCGCGGAGCGCTGACCCGGGCCGACGGCCTCGACCGGTCCGACGGCGTCAGGCGAGGCTGAGCACCCCGTCGAAGACGAGCTCGGCCGGACCCGACAGCGCGACGTGCTCGCCGTCGTCGGCCTGGAACATGCGCACCCCGAGCACGCCGCCGGGCACCTGCACGCGCCAGTCGTTCGGCGCCGCCTGCGCCCGCCCAGTGCCGCACCGCGAGCGCCGACGCGACGGCGCCGGTGCCGCAGGAGAGCGTCTCGCCCGACCCGCGCTCGTGCACGCGCATGCGGATGCGTCCGACGCCGTCCTCGACGAGCGGGTCGGCGGGCACGACGAACTCGATGTTCGCGCCGGCCTCGGGCAGCGGGTCGAGCGATCGGCTGGTAGGCGAGGTCGAGGCCGTCGAGCTCGTCGTCGTCGGCGAGGGCGACGACGACGTGCGGGTTGCCGACGTCGATGCCGAGGCCCGGACGGGCGACGGGCAGGCTCTTGGCGCGCACGAGCGGCTCGCCGCCGTCGAGGCGCCACGACGCCGAGGTCGGCCTGGAAGCCGCTCGCGCGTGCGGCGCACCGTGCGCACGCCCGCTCGCGTGCCGATCGCGATCGGCGCCGCCGGGCGGCAGTTCGGCGAGGCCCTGGTCGAGCAGGTAGCTCGTGAACACGCGGATGCCGTTGCCGCACATCTCGGAGACGGTGCCGTCGGCGTTCCAGTAGTCCATGAACCAGGCCGCCGACGGGTCCTCGGCGAGGGCCGACGCCCCGTCGTCGAGGTTGCGCGAGCGCACGGCGCGGATGACGCCGTCGGCGCCGACGCCGAACCGGCGGTCGCAGACGGCCGCGATCTGCGTGGGCGTCAGCTCGGTGTCGCCCTCGGGGTCGCTGAAGAGCACGAAGTCGTTGCCGGTGCCCTGCCCCTTGGTGAATCGCAGATCGAAGGACATTCGATCAGTCTAGGGCCGCCTGGCGGGCGAGCTCGGCGCCGCGGCGCGACCTGATCGTCGGCGTCGATCGTGGTCGCGTCCCGGTAGCGGCCGAACCAGCTCACCTGGCGCCTGGCGTAGCGTGCGGGTGAGCTGCTGCGTCTCGGCGATCGCGTCGGCCTGCGGCATCCGGCCGTGCAGTTCGGCGAGCGCCTGCGCGTACCCGATCGCCCTGCGCGCGGTCACGCCGCGTTCGAGGCCGCGCGGCACGAGGCCGCGCACCTCGTCGAGCGAGCCCGTCGCGCCACATGCCGGCGGCGCGCGCGTCGAGTCGCTCGACGAGCCTCGCCCGATCGCTGCGCAGGTGCACGATCGCGGTGCGGGCGCCACGGCACGGGCTCGTCGGGCAGGCGCGCCGCCTTCGGCTCCCCGGTGACCTCGATCACCTCGAGCGCCCGCACGATGCGGCGGCCGTTCTGCGCGTCGACGCTCGCGGCGGTCTCGGGGTCGATCGAGCGCAGTCGCGCGTGCAGGAGGCCCGGGCCGAGCTCGGCCAGCTCGGCCTCGAGCCGCGCGCGCACCGCGGCATCCGTGCCCGGGAACCGGAAGTCGTGGATCACCGACGAGACGTAGAGGCCCGAGCCGCCGACGAGGAGCGGCGACCCCGTCGCGGGCGAGGATGTCGTCGATCGCGCGCGCGGGCGACCGGCTGGTACGCGGCGGCCGAGGCCTCCTCGGTGACGTCGAGCACGTCGAGCAGGTGGTGCGGCACGCCGCGGCGCGCGCCGAGCGGGAGCTTCGCGGTGCCGATGTCCATGCCGCGGTAGAGCTGCATGGCGTCGGCGTTCACGACCTCGGCGACGCGGCCGACGCGTGTCGAACGCCTCGGCGAGGTCGAGCGCGAAGTCGGACTTGCCCGTGCCCGTCGCGCCGACGATCGCGATGAGGGTCACGTCAGCGCTGCGCGTCGCTGGGGTCGTAGATCGGCATGGTGCCGACGCCGGGCGCGACGAGCGGCTCGGTGCCGCGCGCACGCAGCGTGGGCAGGCCGAGCGACACACGGCCGGGTCCGGATGCCGCCGGGTCGGCCGGCACGGCGCAGCTCTCGGCCTGCGTCGCGATCCCACGCGTCGCCCGCGCGCGTGCGGCGGATCGCGCAGCGGCGCGTCGTCGACGCGAGTCGGCGAGCAGGTGGAACGGCGCCGCCTGCGTGATGGTCACCGACGACGACGTCGCCGGGACGCGGCAGCTCGGAGCCCGCGGGGACCTCGAAGTGGACGAGGCGGCTGTCTTCGGCGCGACCGCTGAGGCGGTGCGTCTCGGCGTCCTTCTTGCCCTCGCCGGTGGAGACGAGCACCTCGACCGGGCGGCCGACGAGCTGCTGGTTCTCCTCCCACGAGATGCGCTCCTGCAGCGCGATGAGGCGCTCGTAGCGCTCCTGCACGACCGCCTTCGGCACCTGCTCGTCCATGGTGGCGGCGGGCGTGCCGGGGCGGATGGAGTACTGGAAGGTGAACGCCGAGGCGAAGCGCGCGGCCTCGACCACGCGGAGCGTCTCCTGGAAGTCCTCCTCGGTCTCACCCGGGAAGCCCGACGATGATGTCGGTGGAGATGGCCGCGTTCGGGATGCGCGCGCGCACCCGGTCGAGGATGCCGAGGAACTTCTCGGAGCGGTACGACCGACGCATCGCCTTGAGGATGCGGTCGGAGCCGGACTGCAGCGGCATGTGCAGCTGCGGCATGACGGCGGGGGTCTCGGCCATGGCGTCGATGACGTCGTCGGTGAACGCCGCCGGGTGCGGGCTGGTGAAGCGGATGCGCTCGAGTCCCGTCGATCTGGCCGGCCGCGCGGAGCAGCTTGCCGAACGCCTGCCGGTCGCCGAACTCGACGCCGTAGGAGTTGACGTTCTGGCCGAGCAGGGTGACCTCGACGGCGCCGTCGTCGACGAGCGCCTGGATCTCGGCGAGGACGTCGCCGGGGCGGCGGTCCTTCTCCTTGCCGCGGAGCGCGGGCACGATGCAGAAGGTGCACGTGTTGTTGCAGCCGACGGAGATGGAGACCCAGCCGCTGTAGCGTCGAGTCGCGCTTGGTCGGCAGGGTCGACGGGAACACCTCGAGGGCGTCGAGGATCTCGAGCTGCGCCTCGTCGTTGTGCCGTGCCCGCTCGAGCAGGCTCGGCAGCGAGCCCATGTTGTGCGTGCCGAAGACGACGTCGACCCACGGCGCCTTCTCGAGGATGACGTTCTTGTCCTTCTGGGCGAGGCAGCCGCCGACGGCGATCTGCATGCCCGCGTGCCGGCGCTTGACGCTGGCGAGGTGGCCGAGGTTGCCGTAGAGCTTGTTGTCGGCGTTCTCGCGCACGGCGCACGTGTTGATCACGACGATGTCGGGCTCGGCGCCGTCGGCCGGCACGTATCCGGCCGCCTCGAGCGATCCGCTCAGCCGCTCGGAGTCGTGCACGTTCATCTGGCAGCCGAACGTGCGCACCTCGTAGGTGCGCGGCGCGGGCGCCGAGTCAATGGCCTCGACTGTCGAGGCCTCGCGAAGGGTGCTCATGATCGCACCAGTTTACGAGCCATCGGCGGACAACGCCGCCGTCACCGCCTCGCGCACCACGTCGCCCGGATAGCCGCGCCGCTGGAGGAACGCGGAGAGCCGGCGCTCGGCCGTCTGCCGGTCGAGCCCGGAGAGCTGTCGGACCCGCCGTTCGGCGACGTCGAGGGCGTTGCGGCGCTCGACCTCGGGGTCGAGTTCGTCGACGGCGGCGCGCGCTGCGCGTGGCATCGACGCCGCGGCGGGCGAGCTCCTGCAGGATCGCGCCGCTGCCACGTCCGCGGCGCGCGCCGTTGACGTGCACGAGCTGCTCGGCCAGGCGCGCGTCGTCGAGGTAGCCGAAGCGCTCGTAGCGCTCGATCCACTCCTCGATCTCGACCTCGTCGAGGCCGTGCTCCGCGAGCACCGAACGGACCTCGGCGACCGAGAGCGCGGAACGCCGGAGCCGCGACACGACGAGCCGGTCGATGCGCGCATCGCGCTCGGGTCCGGTCTCGTCGGGGTCGTCGGCGACGATCGCGAATCGGGCACGGCGACGCTCGGCGCGTCGCGACGGCATCGCTCGCGATCGCCCGAACCGGGATCGGCCGCGCGCGCCGCGTTCGGCTCGCGCGGCCCGGTCGAATCGGCTCCTCGTCGGGATCGGCTCGCCTCGGCTGCGATCGGAGCCCCGTCGGCCGGCGAGGCCGATCGCTCGGCGACGGGTTCGGCGGGCGTCGCCCACGGCAGGTACGAGACCGGGGCGAGGTGCTCGGATGCGTCGCTCATCTCACTCCTCTCCCCGATCTCGTTCATGCGACGCTCAGGCGCCCTTGCGCCCGAGCTTGCCCTCGATGGACTCGACGTTCGACGGCAGCGCGGGCGCCGCGCCCGCCGGCCCGATGCCGAGCTTCACGAGGATCTTCTTCTCGATGTCGGCGGCGATGTCGGGGTTCTGCAGGAGGAAGTTGCGAGCGTTCTCCTTGCCCTGCCCGAGCTGGTCGCCGTCGTAGGTGTACCAGGCGCCCGACTTCTTCACGATGCCCTGGTCGACGCCGTAGTCGATGAGGCTGCCCTCACGCGAGATGCCGACGCCGTAGAGGATGTCGAACTCGGCCTGCTTGAAGGGCGGCGCCATCTTGTTCTTGACGACCTTGACGCGCGTGCGGTTGCCGACCGCGTCGGTGCCGTCCTTCAGGGTCTCGATGCGGCGGATGTCGAGCCGCACCGAGGCGTAGAACTTCAGCGCCTTGCCGCCGGCGGTGGTCTCGGGGCTTCCGAAGAAGACGCCGATCTTCTCGCGCAGCTGGTTGATGAAGATCATCGTGGTGTTCGTCTGGTTGAGGCCACCGGTGAGCTTGCGCAGCGCCTGCGACATGAGTCGGGCCTGGAGGCCGACGTGCGAGTCGCCCATCTCGCCCTCGATCTCGGCGCGCGGCACCAGCGCCGCGACCGAGTCGATGACGATGAGGTCGATCGAGCCGGACCGCACGAGCATGTCGGCGATCTCGAGCGCCTGCTCGCCGGTGTCGGGCTGGGAGACGAGGAGGGAGTCGATGTCGACGCCGAGCTTCTTCGCGTAGTCGGGGTCGAGCGCGTGCTCGGCGTCGACGAACGCGGCGATGCCGCCGGCCCGCTGGGCGTTGGCGATCGCGTGCAGCGTGAGCGTGGTCTTGCCGGACGACTCGGGCCCGTAGATCTCGATGATGCGGCCACGGGGAAGACCGCCGACGCCGAGCGCGACGTCGAGCGCGATGGATCCGGTGGGGATCACCTCGACGGGAGCGCGATCCTCGCTGCCGAGGCGCATGACCGAGCCCTTGCCGAACTGGCGGTCGATCTGGGCGAGTGCGGTTTCGAGTGCTTTCTCGCGGTCTACAGGTGATGGCATGTGCTGGCTCCCTCGTGCTCGATGCGGCTGCCTCTAGGCTGTCGTTCCACGTTGCGGGCCGTGACCCGCGGCGTCTCGCGACAAGGCGTCTGCGGTGTGTTCCGACGCTTCGACCGTATGGCCGCCCACCGACATCCGGAGCCCCGTGAGGCGGGATGTGGAGGGACGCGTCGTTCCTCCTGCTGTCGAGGACGAGCCTAGCCGAGCATCCGAACGGATGTTCGAAGACACGCCCGCGTGTCGAACACGTCTTCGGTCGCCGTCAGCCGCGGCGCCCGGGCTCGCGACGCCCCACGCCGTGCCGCCGCTCGGGCGGGACGTCGGTGGCCTCGCAGAGCGCGAGCCACACGTCGCGGGGCGGCACGCCGGCCGCGAGCGCCTCACGGGCGGTGCGGCCGCCCATCCCGGTGAGCACCAGGTCGTTGACCAGGACGCTCCCGTAGCCGGCGCCGAACTCCTCGTCGACGGCGATCTGGAACTCGCTCAGCTTCATCGATCGTCTCCGGACATGCGATCGGCCGGTCCGAAGACCGGCCGACGCCGTGCAATGTACTGGGTCAGCGGACCATCATGTCCGCATCGAACTCCGCCACGAGCTCGTCGGGCAGGCTGTCGGGAACGACCGACAGGCCCTCGAGGACCGCGATGCGGTCGCCGACCTCGTGCATGATGACGGAGATGGGGGTGTCGAGCGCTTCGGCGACCGACGCGAGGATCTCGGACGAGGCCTCCTTCTGGCCGCGCTCCACCTCGCTCAGGTAGCCGAGCGCGACGCTCGCCTTCGACGCGACCTGCCGGAGCGTGCGCCCCTTCTGCAGCCGGAAGTCCCTCAGCACATCGCCGATCTCTTGTCGAACCAGAACCATCGGAACCTCCTTCTCTCTGCCTTGCACTCCGCCGGAGTCGGAAACGGGAGCGTCAGTCTACCCGACTCTCCGGTCCCCTCCAATCTAGCGTGGCACACTGTGGCTTTCGTGTGAACTCGACACTTGTAACAGGGTGTTCACGAACGTTATTCCGAAGTCGGCTGCGTCGGCGCGGGCACGTCAGCGCCGACCCTTCGGCGGCTCCTCGATCGCGGAGATCGCCGATGTGGGCACGAGCTTCGGCGACGCCTCGATCTTCGCCTTGCGGCGCTTCAGCCAGAGCCCAGTCGCGATGATGACCGCGAGCGCGCTGTACGCGACGATCGCGAACGGGCTGTGCACGAGATACAGGATGTCGCCCTGGCTGATGGCCATCGCCTTCCGCAGCTGTTCCTCGGCCATCGGCCCGAGGATGCCGCCGACCACCATCGGGGCCACCGGATAGCCGTAGCGGCGCATGAGGAAGCCCACGACGCCGATGACGAGCAGGATCAGGATGTCGACGATGTTGAACCGCAGCGCGTAGGCGCCGAGGCCCGCGAACGCGAGGATGCCCGCGTAGAGATACGGCCGTGGGATCTGCAGCACCTTCGCCCACATTCCGACGAGCGGCAGATTGAGCACGATCAGCAGCACGTTGCCGATGTACAGGCTCGCGATGAGCGCCCAGACCAGTTCGGGCTGGTTCTCGAACAGCAGGGGTCCCGGACGGATGCCGTACGACTGGAACGCGGAGATGATGATCGCCGCCGTCGCGGTGGTCGGCAGTCCGAGTGTGAGCAGCGGCACGAGCACGCCGGCCGCCGCGGCGTTGTTCGCCGATTCCGGGCCGGCCACGCCCTCGATGGCCCCGCGGCCGAACTCGGCCTTGGCGGGTCCCCTTGCAAGCCGTCGCTCGGTGGCGTACGAGAGGAATGTCGCGACGTCGGCACCGCCCGCGGGGATCGTGCCGATCGGGAACCCGATCGCGGTGCCGCGAAGCCACGGCTTCCACGAGCGCCGGAGGTCCTTGCCGGAGAGATAGTTGCGCCAACCGCGCGTCACCGGGATGACCTGCACCCGCCCGTGCCGCATGCGGGAGGCGACGTAGAGCGACTCGCCGATCGCGAAGAGGCCGACGGCGATGAGGACGACGTCGATGCCGTCCGCGAGAGCGGGGACGCCGAAGGTGTACCGCTGCTTGCCCGGAGAGCACCTCGGTGCCGACGAGACCCTAGCAGCAGGCCGAGTCCGAGGGACGTCATGCCGCGCGACACGCTCGAGCCCAGCAGGGCGCCGACTGTGAGGAACGCCACCACGATGAGCGCGAAGTAGTCGGCGGGCCCGAGCTGCACCGCCAGTTGGCGAGGGTCGGCGCGAGGAACGTGAGGAGCACCGTCGCGACGGTGCCGGCGACGAACGAGCCGATCGCGGCGGTCGCCAGCGCCGCCGCGCCACGGCCGGCCTTGGCCATCTTGTGGCCCTCCAGCGCAGTGACGATCGAGGCGGACTCACCCGGCGTGTTCAGGAGGATCGAGGTGGTCGAACCGCCGTACATGGCGCCGTAGTAGATCCCGGCGAAGAGGATGAGTGCACCGGTGGCATCGAGCGTGTAGGTGAGGGGCAGGAGGAGCGCGACCGTCATCGCCGGGCCGATGCCGGGAAGCACACCGACGGCCGTGCCGATGAACACGCCGAAGAAGGCATAGAGCAGGTACTGGGGCTGCAACGCCGTGGCGAAGCCCTCGAGCAGCGCGTTGAGGCTATCCATTGAAGATCGGTATCCAGTTCAGGAGCGGGCCGGCGGGCAGCGAGAGCCCCAGCCAGACGCCGAAGACGAGTTGAGTCACGAGTCCGAGCCCCAGTCCGATGAGCAGGGCCACCCACCAGCGCTTGGCGCCGAGTGTGTATGGCCGCGCCCCCGAACAGCACGGCGGCGGCGAACGGCCAGCCGGCCAGTTCGATCAGGACGAGCAGGGAGAGGAAGCAGAGCATGAGCAGCAGGACGGTGCGCCAGTCGGTCTTCGCGTTCACATCGACGTCCTCGCCCTCGTCGGGCTGGCCGCGGTGCCCCCGAGCGATGTCGATGATCACCACGACCGAGGCGACGAGCAGGATCGCGCCGACGAAATACGGGAAGAACCGCGGGCCGAGCACGCTCGCCGACCCGGGAGGCACCCTGATGAACCCGGCGCCGATGATGGCGTAGAGGCCGAGGGCCGCGCAGACCGAGGCGAAGACGTACTCGCCGACGATCCCGCGCCGGTTCCGGGCGGCTGCGGGAAGCGGCGCTCCGGCGCCCGAGGCCCCCTCCGGCGCCGGAGCGCCGGAGGGGGCCGCGTGACGGTCGGTCATGGTGCGACCAGGCCGATCGCCTGCAGGGTCTCCGTGACCTCGGTGATGTTGCCGTCGAGGAACTCCTGGAACTCCTCGCCGAGGAGGAAGGCGTCGTCCCAGCCGCGCTCCTCGAGGGTCTCGGCCCAGGCGCCCGATTCGTGCATCTCGACGACGAGGTCCTGCAGTGCCGTGGCATCGGCCTCGTCGATGCCGCCCGGCGCGATCACGCCGCGCCAGTTCGTCAGCGTGACGTCGTAGCCCTCGTCGATGAGCGTCGGGGTGTCGGGCAGCAGGGCGGCGGGCTCCTCGGACGACACGGCCAGGGCTCGCAGCCCTCCCGCCTCGATCTGCTCGACGAACTCGCCGACCCCCGAGATGCCGGCCTGCACGCGTGTTGCCGAGCAGCATCGTGACGGCCTCGCCGCCGCCTGCATTCGGGATGTAGTTGAGCGTCGACGGGATGTCGGCGGGGTCGACGCCCGCCTCCGTGAGCAGCATGCCCGCGAGGATGTGGTCGGCACCGCCCGCGGAGCCGCCCGTGACCGAGATCGCGGCACCTTCCTCGACGATCGCGTCGACGAGGTCCTCCACCGTCTCGTACGGGGACCCCTCCGGGACGACGATGACCAGCGGCTCCTCCGTGAGCCTCGCGATGGGCGTCATGTCCTCGATGCGCACCTCCGATGCGTTCGTTTCGACCGCGCCCACCATCACGAGGCCCATGACCATGAGCGTCGCCGGATCCCGCTCGTTCGCGAGTCCGGCGAGGCCCACCGTGCCGCCCGCGCCGGGGACGTTCTCCACGGGTGCGGACCCGACGAGGTCCTCCTGAGTGAGCACCTCGGACATGGCGCGCGCGGTCTGATCCCAGCCGCCGCCCGGGTCGGCAGGCGCGATGAGGTTCACGGAGTCGAGGGATACCGCGGCGCCATCCGCATCCCCGCCAGTGTCACCTGTCGGCGCACAGGCGGCGAGGCCGAGCATCGCGGCGATGCCGACGCCCGCGAGGGTGCCGCGCGCTGCATTCCGCCGCAGTCCAGTGGTTTCGGCCGACATGCGCGGCCCGCTGTGAGATCGCAATTCTCCTCCTTGAGCGCCCGAGTCCATCCGCGGGCTGAACGATCGATGTGCGGATGACGCTAGGAGGATGCTCCCGCCCGAGGAAGGCTGCGGACATAAGGGTCGTACTGGTCATTTTCGTCGAATCGGTCATATTGGTCACCGGCACCTGGGCGGCAGTCTGCACACCCGTGGGGCACACTTGAGGGGTGGGCCGGTCGATGAAGCTTGGCGTGCAGCTCCTGTTGCTGCAGGTCGCCATCGTGCTCACGACCGTGGTCGGCACGGCGTCACGGCCGTGTGGCTGCAGGAGCAGCAGCTGCGGGATGCGTACCAGGACCGCATGATCGCGGTCGCCCAGTCGGTCGCGGGACTGCCCGTGATCACCGAGGCGTTCGACGACGCCGACCCATCGGCGACGATCCAGCCCGTGGCCGAGGTCATCCGTCGCGCCTCCGACGTCACCTACGTCGTGGTGGCGAACGACCTCGGCATCCGCTACTCCCACCCGAACCCCGACCGCATCGGCGAGAAGGTGTCGACCGACCCGGCGATCCCGCTCTCCGGTGAGATCTACGTCGGCACGCAGACGGGCACGCTCGGCGAGTCATGGCGGTGAAGGTGCCGATTTTCGCCGACGACGGCGAGGTCATGGGCCAGGTCTCCGTCGGCATCCTCGAGTCCGAGCTCCGCGCCGACTTCCTCGGCGGCCTCAGCGGGCTCCTCGCCGCGCTCGTCGTCGCCGCGGTGGTCGGCGTCGTCGGGTCCGCATGGATCGGACGGGTCATCCGCCGTCGCATCTACGGACTCGAACCCGATGAGATCCGAGCGATGCTCGAGACCCGCGAGGCGATGCTGCACGGAATACGCGAAGGGCTCGTCGCCGTCGACGACGACGGGTCGCATCGTGCTCATGAACGACGCGGCCGCGCGGCTCCTCGACATCCCCGATCCCGCCGCCGTGCTCGGTTCGGAGGTCGACACGGTCCTCGACCGTGAACTCGCGCGATTCATCGCCTCGGGTGAGGACGCGGAGACCCCTGTGCTCTCGGGCGAGCGGGTGCTGCTCGTGCACGGCGACCGCGTGCGCGTCGAGGGCCGCGAGGTCGGGTCGATCGCGATCCTCCGCGACCGCACCGAACTCGAGACGATGCTGCGGGACCTCGAGGGCGCACAGGGACTCGCGGAGGGTCTGCGCGCCCAGTCCCACGAGTTCTCCAACAAGCTGCACGTCGTGAGCGGCCTGCTCGAGCTCGGCCATGTCGACGCGGCGATCGCGTTCATCGAGCGGGTCGGCAGCGGCGGGGCGCTCTCCCCACTGGACGAACACGTCGGGCATCGCGGATGTCGAGACCGCTGCGCTCGTGCTCGCGAAACGATCCAGAGCCCAGGAACTCGGTCTCGCCCTCGAACTCGACCCCGAGTCGCATTTCGACGCCCCCGACGGCGAGGCGCCCCGCACGCGACCTGCTCACGGTCGTCGGCAACCTGCTCGACAATGCGATCGAGGCGTGCGTGCTCGGCGGACGGATCATCCTCTCCATCCGCGACGACCTCGAGCCGGGCGTCGTCGTGGTGCGGGTCGACGACGACGGCCCCGGCATCCCCGTCGAGCGACGTGACGCGATCTTCGAGCCCGACGTGAGCGACAAGTCACCCACGCCCGGCAAGGCTCGGCGCGGCATCGGCCTCACGATCGTGAATCGCGTCGCGGGCCGACTCGGCGGCTCGCGGCGTCGGTCGACACCTCCCCCGCCGGCGGAGCGCGGTTCACCGTGCGCCTGCCGTGGGCGCCTGCCGCCTCACCCCGCATCCGTCGTCCACAGTCGGGAGGCGACTCGATGAGCGATATCCGTGCCGTCATCGTCGACGACGACTTCGCCGTCGCGCACGTGAATCGCGCGTTCGTCGACGCCCAGCCCGGTTCACCGTCGTCGCCGAAGCGCACACCGGCGCCGAAGCGCTCGCTGCGATCGAACTGCACCGGCCCGCAGCTCGTCCTGCTCGACGTCTACCTGCCCGATCTCGGCGGGCTCGATGTGCTGCGCCGCCTACGTGCCGCCGGCGACGACGTCGAAGTCATCGCCGTCACGGCCGCGCGCGACCTCGACACCGTGCGCAAGGCTCGGCTCCTCGGCGTGCAGGCACTATCTCGTGAAGCCGTTCTCCGGGGCGAGTCTCGGCGAACGCCTCGAGGAGGTGCGGCGTGGCATCGCCGCCGACCACGCACGTCGCGCGCGCCGCTCGACCAGCTCGCGGTCGACCAGTTCCTCGGCGCCGCGACCGGCGGCCGAGCCAGCCTGCCGAAGGGGCTGTCGACCGCGAGCCTCTCGCGCGTCGCGAAGTGCCTCGCCGAGTGCGATACGGATGTCTCGGCCGCCGAGCTCGCCGCGACGCTCGGGATGTCACGGGTGAGTGCCCGCCGCTACCTCGAGCACCTCGTCTCGACCCGCGCAGCAGAGGTCGCGCCGCGATACGGCTCGGCCGGACGGCCCGAGCATCGCTACCGGATGCCGGCTGGTGCACCCGGCTGATCCCGCGTCAGCCGGGGCCGAGCCGAGCCAGGACCGCCTCGAGGGCGGCACGGACCGTCGCCGCGCGGATCTCGGACCGGTCGCCGTGGAGGTCGAGCGCGATCGCCCCGACGCCGCCGCCCACCGCGACCGCCACGTACACGGTGCCGGGCGGCCGGCCGTCCTGCGGGTCGGGCCCGGCGACGCCGGTCGTCGCGAGGCCGACGTCGGCGGGTCGTCCGTCGACCGCGCAGACCCGCCGGACGCGGTCGGCCATCTGCTCCGCCACGTCGGGATCCACCGCTCCGCGCTCGTCGAGCAGCCCGGCGTCGACGCCGAGGACGGAGTGCTTCACGGGCGTGGCGTAGGCCACCACTCCCCCGTTGAAGACGGCCGAGGCGCCGGGCACGTCGACGAGCGTCGCCGCGAGCAGCCCGCCGGTCAGCGACTCGGCCGTCGCGATGGTGAGGCCCCGGTCGGTGAGCAGGTGCACGAGGTGCGGCGGCAGCCGCGACTCGCCGGCGTGCGCCGAGAGCGTCGCCGGCGCCGGGTTCGTCGGGCTCGCGGCATCCGCTCGCCTCTAGCGCTCCTCGCGGGCCGCGCGCGCGAGGCGCACGGCGTCGCGCACGTAGAGGAGCCCCGACCAGACGGTGAGCACGAGGGCGACCGCCATCGTCGCCCAGTTGAGCCAGTAGATCCAGTCGCCGACGATCGTCCACAGCGGCAGGAGCGCGAGGGAGATCGCGACCGACTGCGCGAGGGTCTTGAGCTTGCCGCCGGATGACGCGGGCACCACGTTGCCGCGGCGCAGCTCGACGAGGCGCCACACGGTGATGCCCACCTCGCGCACCACGATGACGATCGTGACCCACCACCACAGCTCGCCGAGGATCGACAGGCACACGAGCGCGCCGCTCGTGAGGAGCTTGTCGGCGATCGGGTCGAGGATCTTGCCCGAGGTCGGTGACCAGACCGCGGGAGCGAGCGAGCCACCCGTCGACCCAGTCGGTCGAGATCGCGACGATGAAGATCACGGCGCCCCACCAGCGCATCGGGCCGTCGGCTCCCGCGTCGGCGAGGAGCAGCCAGAAGACCAGCGGCGCCATGAGGATGCGGACGACGGTGATGGCGTTCGGCAGGTTCCAGTTCGCCGATCTGCTCACGGCTTCCGGCGGAGGAGGTCATTTCGACAGCCTAACGTCCGACTGCCCGCGCGGCTCGCGACCTCGTCGTGGGCGTTCGACCGCTCGCTCAGTCGCGACCCGGTGAGCCCCCACGCGTCCTCGTCCGCGTCGCCCTCGACCTCGGGCACGCCGTGGCGTCGCGCGCGCGACCGGGTCGTCGTCGTAGCGGGATCGGGGTCGTCGTACGCCCCGGTCGCCCCGGCGTCGCCGCCGCCTCGCGGCGCCGACGCCGTCGCGTGCCGGCTGGCGCGGCCGGCGGCGCGGCCGGCTCCTCGCCCCGCAGCCGGGCGAGCACGCCCGGCAGCTGCTCGGCCGTCACGAGCACGTCGCGCGCCTTCGAGCCCTCGGACGGGCCGACGATCTCGCGGGACTCCAGCAGGTCCATGAGGCGTCCGGCCTTGGCGAAGCCGACGCGCAGCTTGCGCTGCAGCATCGAGGTCGAGCCGAACTGGGTCGACACGACGAGCTCGGCGGCCGCGAGCAGCAGCTCGAGGTCGTCGCCGATGTCGGAGTCGATCTCCTTCCGCTCGACGGAGGCCGCGACATCCTGCCGGTACTCGGGCCGGGCCTGCCGCGTGACGTGCGTGACGACCTTCTCGATCTCGGCCTCGCTGACCCACGCGCCCTGCACGCGGATGGGCTTCGAGGCGCCCATCGGCAGGAACAGGCCGTCGCCCTGGCCGATGAGCTTGTCGGCGCCGGGCTGGTCGAGGATGACGCGGGAGTCGGTGACGCTCGTGACCGCGAAGGCGAGCCGCGACGGCACGTTCGCCTTGATGAGGCCGGTGACGACGTCGACCGACGGCCGCTGCGTCGCGAGCACCAGGTGGATGCCGGAGGCGCGCGCGAGCTGGGTGATGCGCACGATCGAGTCCTCGACGTCGCGCGGGGCGACCATCATGAGGTCGGCGAGCTCGTCGACCACGACGAGCAGGTAGGGGTACGGCTTGAGCCGTCGCTCGCTGCCCGCCGGGCAGCACGATCTCGTCGTTGACGACGGCCTTGTTGAAGTCGTCGATGTGGCGGAATCCGAACGACGCGAGGTCGTCGTACCGCATGTCCATCTCCTTCACGACCCACTGCAGCGCCTCGGCCGCCTTCTTGGGGTTCGTGATGATGGGCGTGATGAGGTGCGGCACGCCGGCGTACGGGCGCGAGCTCGACGCGCTTGGGGTCGATGAGCACCATGCGCACGTCGGCGGGCTTCGCCCGCATGAGCAGCGACGTGATCATCGAGTTCACGAAGCTCGACTTGCCGGAGCCGGTGGAGCCGGCCACGAGCAGGTGCGGCATCTTCGCGAGGTTCGCCACGACGTAGCCGCCGCCCACGTCCTTGCCGACGCCGATGGTCATCGGGTGCTTCGCGTTCGCCGCGAGCGCCCGAGCGCAGCACGTCGCCGAGGGTCACGATCTCGCGGTCGGCATTGGGGATCTCGACGCCGATCGCGCTCTTGCCCGGGATCGGCGAGAGGATGCGCACCTCGTTCGAGGCGACCGCGTAGGCGAGGTTCTTCGAGAGCGCGGTGACCCGCTCGACCTTGACGCCCGGCCCGAGCTCGATCTCGTACTGGGTCACGGTGGGCCCGCGCGAGAAGCCCGTGACCTTCGCGTCGACCTGGAACTGGTCGAGCACGCCCGTGATCTGCCGCACGACGTCGTCGTTCGCCGACGAGCGCGCCTTCGCCGGCGCGCCCGCGGCGAGGGTCGACGCGGCGGGCAGGTGGTAGGGCCGTTCGGGTTCGGATGCCGCGACGCCCGCGCCGCGCCGCTGCGCCGGACGCGGCATCCGACTCGCCGTCGCCGCCCTCGTCGAACACGGCGAGCACGTTCGTCGGCCCCGCCGTCGTCGCCGCGGAGCCCGGTGCCGCCGCGCGGCACGTCGCCGGTGAACCGCTGCAGCGCGGACTCGGCGCGCTCGAGGTCGCCGAGCACCTCGGTGCCGTACGCGCCCGCGCCCCCGACGCCCTCGATGGGCGACTCGAAGCTGCCCGCGGCCGAGCCCGGGACCGAACACCTCGGTGATGCCGTCGACGCCGCGCGGCCTCGAACGCCGGGTCCTCCTCGCGGTTCGAGTCGTTGCGGCGCCACCACGGCACGAGCCCGGTGCGCTCGGGTCTCGTCGCCGAGCGCGTCGATGCCGTCGAGCTCGGTCTGCGCGGTCTTGCGGCCCTTGCGCCGCGACGCGCTTCTCGACGGGCGTCGGGCCGCTCCTCGGGCTCGGGCGCGCCGAACAGCCAGGCGTAGAGGTCGCGGAAGCGGGCCGGGATCCGGTTCGGCGGCGTCTTCGTGATGATGAGGAGCGCGAGCAGCAGCAGCAGCGATGATGACGGCCGCCGCGCCGACCTCGGTGATGAGCAGGATGAGCGGCTGCGCGAGCATCCAGCCGAGGATGCCGCCGGCGCGGGCGAGCACGGCCATGCCCTCGCGCGGCTCGGGCTGCCCGCCGAACAGGTGGCAGAGGCCCGACACCGTGAGCAGCAGCAGTCCGACGCCGATGCCGATGCGGGTGTTGTCGTGCACGGAGCTCGGGTGCCGGAAGAGCCACACCGCGAAGAGCAGCATGACGACGGGCAGGGCGAACGCGACCCGGCCGAAGAGTCCGCCGAAGGTCCACGAGTCGAGCGCCTGGGCGATGGGGTCGTTGATGAAGAACCACTCGACGACGGCGCCGACGATCGCGAGCACGACGATGAAGAACGGCAGGCCGTCGCGGCGCTCCTCCTTCGCGAGCGTCTCGGGGCCGAGCGCGCGTGCGGCCCCGCCCGTGACGTGCGCGAGCCCCATCCAGGCGCGCACGAGCAGCGGCGGGCGGTCCGGCGTCGGCCGGCTTGGCCTTGGCGGCGGTCGATCCGCGTGCGGTCGACGCCGGGAGCTTCTTCGTGGGGGCCGTCTTGGAGCTCGAGCCGCGCGCAGGCGTGCGCGAGGCACGCCCGTTCGACCTGGTGCTCGTAGCCATGCCCCAACGTTACGGCCGACCGGCGACGCGTCGCCGACAGGACGCGGCGAGTGTCCGCGATCGGCGAACCGTGTCGGCGTCGGCATGCCGAGGCGGCGGATGCCGCGACGCGGCGCCGCGGCGGCGTTCAGCCGAGCACGCGCACCATGGTGTCGCGTCCGCCGCGGGTGTCGACCACGGCGAACCCCTCGGAGCGGTAGAGCGAGTGCGCGAAGTTGCCGTGCTCCACGCTCAGCGTGATGCGGGCGTATCCCGCCGTGCGCGCGGCATCCGTGAGCGCCCGCATGAGCGAGCGGCCGACGCCCTGCGCACGCCAGAGCGGACGCACGCCGATGATCAGCTCGGGCACCCCGGCGGCCACGAAGCCGTGCGCCGGCGTGTCGGCCGCGAAGAGCCGGTACCAGGCGGCGCCGATCGGCTTCGCCTCGCCGTCGACGGCGACGAACCCGGCATCCGCCGGTCGCTGCCAGCCGGCGAGGTAGCCGCGGTAGATCGGGTCGGCGAACACGGTCGGCTTCGGGCCGGGTCGCCCCCGCCCGCCAGTTCGCCGCCTCGACCACCATGTCGCCGAGGAACGCGCCGTCGCTCGAGCATGGCCGGGCGGATCGAGAAGTCCGCCATGGCCGGATGCTACGCCCGACGTGTTACCGCGGTGTTTCGACCGTCGGCAGCGATCACGCCTCGATGACGAGCGGCACGAGCATCGGGCGCCGGCGGAGGCGTCGGTTCACCCACGTGCCGACCGTGCGGCGCACCGCCTGCTGCAGCGCGTGCGGTCGCGCACGCCGTTCTGCGCGGCCTCGAGCAGCGCCGCGGAGATCTTCGGCTTGACCTCCTCGAACACCGCGTCGTCCTCGGCGAAGCCGCGGGCGTGGATCTCGGGCCCGACGATGATCCGGCCGGTCGACGCGTCGACGACGACGATGACCGAGATGAAGCCCTCCTCGGCGAGGATGCGGCGGTCCTTCAGGTCGGCGTCGGTGATCTCGCCGACGGTCGCGCCGTCGACGTAGACGAAGCCGAGGTCGAGCTGGCCGACGACGCGCACCTCGCCGTCGCGCAGGTCGTAGACGGTGCCGTTCTCGCCGATGAAGGTGTTCTGCTCGGGGATGCCCGTGTCCTGCGCGAGCTTCGCGTTCGCGAAGAGGTGCCGGTACTCGCCGTGGATCGGCAGCACGTTCTTCGGCTTCAGGATGTTGTAGCAGTAGAGCAGCTCGCCGGCCGCCGCGTGGCCCGAGACGTGCACCTTCGCGTTGCCCTTGTGCACGACGTTGGCGCCGAGCTTCGTGAGGCCGTCGATGACGCGGTAGACGGCGTTCTCGTTGCCGGGGATGAGGCTCGACGCGAGGATGACGGTGTCGCCCTCGCCGATCTCGATCTGGTGGTCGCGGTTCGCCATGCGCGAGAGCACGGCCATCGGCTCGCCCTGCGAGCCCGTCGACATGTAGACGATCTCGTCGTCGGGGATGTCGCCGGCCTTCTTGTAGTCGACGAGCACGCCCTCGGGCACCTTGAGGTAGCCGAGGTCGGCGGCGATGGTCATGTTGCGCACCATGCTGCGGCCGAGGAGCGCGACGCGACGACCGTTGAAGGCGGCCGCGTCGAGCACCTGCTGCACGCGGTGCACGTGGCTCGAGAAGCTCGCGACGATCACGCGGCGCGGCGAGCGCGCGATGACCTCGTCGAGCACGGGGCCGATGGACCGCTCGAGCGGCGTGAAGCCCGGGACATCCGCGTTGGTGGAATCGACCATGAACAGGTCGACGCCCTCCTCGCCGAGGCGGGCGAACTCGCGGAGGTCGGTGAGGCGGCCGTCGAGCGGCAGCTGGTCCATCTTGAAGTCGCCGGTCGCGAGCACGGTGCCCGCGCGGGTCTTGATCGCCACGGCGAGCGCGTCGGGGATCGAGTGGTTGACCGCGATGAACTCGAGGTCGAACGGGCCGATCCGCTCGTGCTGGCCCTCGTGTCACCGTGAGGCGTGTACGGCTGGATGCGGTGCTCCTTGAGCTTCGCCTCGACGAGCGCGAGCGTGAGCGTGCGAGCCGATCAGGGGGATGTCGGCGCGCAGGCGCAGGAGGTAGGGCACCGAGCCGATGTGGTCCTCGTGGCCGTGCGTGAGCACGACGCCGACGATGTCCTCGAGGCGCTCGCGGAGGAACCCGAAGTCGGGCAGGATCAGGTCGACGCCCGGCTGGTGCTCCTCGGGGAAGAGCACGCCGCAGTCGACGATGAGGATCTTGCCGTCGATCTCGTAGCTCGTCATGTTGCGGCCGACCTCCCCGAGGCCGCCGATGGGGATGATGCGGAGCGTCCCGGCTTCGAGCGGTGCGGGATCGATGACGACGTCGGGCATGGGCCCTCCTTACGTTGCGGTGTTCAGTTCATGCGACCGTTCCGGCGGATGCCTCGGTCGGCGTTCAGCGGGTGGTGCCGGCGACCTTCGGCAGCGCGCCGCCGGCGGCGGCGTTGCGGTCGGGGCGGAAGCGGTGGAAGTCGACGCCGGGGATGCCCTGCACGTGGTCGATCTCGTCCTCGATGAGGGCGGCCTCCCACTCCTCGGGACCGACGAGCGGCAGGCGCACGCGCGGGCTGCCGATGCGGCCGAGGCCGTGCAGGATGTACTTCGCCGCGACCGTGCCGGGCACGTGCGTCATGACGGCGCGCACGAGCGGCTCGAGGCGCTGGTGCTCGGCGGTGGCGGTGGCGAGGTCGCCGCGGTTCACGGCGTCGACGATGGTGCGGTACGGCGCGGGCGCGATGTTCGCGGTGACGCCGATGAGGCCGGTCGCGCCGATCGCGAGGTGCGGCAGCACGTTGGCGTCGTCGCCGGAGAAGTACATGAGGTCGGTCTGGTTCAGCACCCGGCTCACCTCGGAGAAGTCGCCCTTGGCGTCCTTGATGGCGAGGATGTTCGGGTGCTTCGCGAGGCGGAGGATCGTCTCGTACTTGATCGGCACGCCGGTGCGGCCCGGGATGTCGTAGAGGATGACCGGCAGGTCGGTGGCGTCGGCCACCAGCCGGAAGTGCGTGAGGATGCCGGCCTGCGTCGGCTTGTTGTAGTACGGCGTGACGATCATGATGCCGTCGGCGCCGGCCTGCTCGCTGTGCCTGTAGAGCTCGATCGCGTGCGCGGTCTCGTTCGAGCCGCCGCCCGTGATGATCTTCGCGCGGCCGGCCGCGACGTCCTTGCCGACCTCGACGAGGCGGATCTTCTCGGGGTCGGTGAGCGTGGAGGTCTCGCCGGTGGTGCCGGTGACGACGATGCCGTCGGCGCCCGCCGAGATCACGTCGTCGATGTGCTTCTCGACCCCGGGCCAATCGACCTCGCCGTCCGCCGTCATCGGCGTGACGAGCGCGACGAGCACCTGTCCGAAGGGGTTGTCCTGGGTCACGTCCCCAAGGCTATCGGGTCGAGCGGATGCCGCGCGGCCCGCCGCGCGGCCGTCGCAGCCGCGCACGTCGACCGACGGTCTCGCCGAGTCGAGGTGACGATATCGCCGCGGCATGCCGAGCGCGAACGTCGGCGCGTCATCGCCTCCGATCCCGCGACTCGGACGCCGAGGTCGCGGGCCCGACGCTCGACGCTTGCGAGGATCGCCGGCTTCGACGAGCGGCCAGTCGTGGACGACGAGCGCGTAGTCGAACCGCAGCGTGTCGAAGCCGTGCGCTGCCGCGACCGCATCACGGACGAGGTCATGATGACGCCTCGCGGGATCCTCGTGGTCGGGCCTACCGTCGACCTCGAGGATGAGCCGATCACCGAGCACGAAGTCGACCCGGCCGACGCCCGGGACCTCGACCTGCGTCCGGAGCCGGAGATCCGAGCGGTAGAGGCGCAGGCGGAGCAAGGATTCCAGCCCGCTCTCGGCATCGGATCCGCGCGAGGTCAACGAGCCAGCGCGCCGACTCCGTGATCCGGGCTCGCAGACTGCGATTCCGGCCGCTGCGGTCGAGCGTCGCGTCGTGGAGCGCCGACTCGAGCGTCGCGAAGAACGCGTCCTCCCCGAGGCAGCCGCGAATCTGGAGCAGGGCATCGACCAGCGACACCTCGGTCGATGAGAAGGGCAGCGCGTTCCAGTGCAGCACGCACGTGCAATCGTCATGACCCCGGGAATGGCCGTTCGGCGGCAGTCAGACATGCACGAGCGTCGTCGAGCGAGCACCCAGAGCGCCATGCCGTCGTGCGACCGAGACGCATGCGAGCACTCCGCCGTGCCGGAGCGGCGACGCGCGTCGCCCTCGGACAGATCCGGGATTGCGTACACGCCGGCGCGAACGCGGATCACGTCGCCGGTCGCGACCGACGCGCCGGAGCGACCGGGCGTCGACTCCGTCGGCGACGAGTTCGGCTCGGCGGACCACTCCACCGAGGTGCAGGCAGAGTCGGCCGATGTCACCGGGACTCCATCGCGATCACTGCACCCGAGCTCCATGCTGCAGATCGCGCTGACTGCACTTCATGCCGACCCTTCGGCTGGCTGATCCGTCCCCGGTCGCGACCCCTGTCGAGGACGAGTGCGAATCGGTCAGGCGAGAGATCGGCGGATATACGATCGCCACCCCGCACGCGCGCTCGAATCACCGGCGCGTGCGGATCGTATATCCGCCGTTCGGACACGCGAAGCGGAAGGACGCGAGGAGGGCGGGGCGAGCGGAGGGCGGGCGTGCGGCGGCGTCAGGCGCGCTCGTGGCGGAGGAAGCGGTACTCGACGCCCGCGCGGGAGGCGAGCCAGCCGTCGGCGGGCTCGGCGTGCGCGAGGCGCCACTGCGCGGGGTCGACGTGCGGCGCCAGGACGTCGCCGGGCTCGGCCGCGACCACGTCGCCGCCGCCCGGGGCGCGCAACTCCGTCACCTCGAGGCGGTCGGCGCGCGGCGAGCACCTGGCGGAACAGCTCGGCGCCGCCGATCACCCAGACCCACGGTCGGGCCGGTCGGCCGCGGCGAGCGCGAGCGCGTCGTCGACGGATGCCGCGCGCTCCGCGCCGTCCGCCGCCCAGTCGTCGCGGTGCGTCACGACGATGTTCGCGCGCCCCGGCAGCGGGCGGAACCGCGGCGGCAGCGACTCCCACGTCTTGCGGCCCATGATCACGGGCGCGCCGAGCGTGACGTCCTTGAAGTGCGCCAGGTCTTCGGGCACGTGCCACGGCATGCCGCCGGCGCGGCCGATGACGCCGCCCTGCGACTCGGCCCAGATCAGCCCGATCGGCGGCGTCGCGGCATCCGCTGGGCTCATACCGCGACGGCCGCGCGGATGGCGGGGTGGTGCTGGTAGCCCTCGACGACGAAGTCGTCGAACTCGTAGTCGAAGATCGAGTCGGGCGTGCGGGCGAAGCGCAGGGTGGGCGCCGGGAACGGCGCGCGCGTGAGCTGCTCGGTGACCTGCTCGACGTGGTTGTCGTAGATGTGGCAGTCGCCGCCCGTCCAGACGAAGTCGCCGACCTCGAGCCCGGTCTGCTGCGCGACCATGTGCGTGAGCAGCGCGTAGGAGGCGATGTTGAACGGCACGCCGAGGAAGAGGTCGGCGCTGCGCTGGTAGAGCTGGCACGACAGGCGCCCGTCGGCGACGTAGAACTGGAACAGCGCGTGGCACGGCGCGAGCGCCATGTCGGGGATGTCGGCGGGATTCCATGCCGAGACGATGAGGCGGCGGGAGTCGGGGTTCGCGCGGATCTGCTCGATGACCTGCGAGACCTGGTCGATCGTCTCGCCCGACGGCGTCGGCCACGACCGCCACTGCACGCCGTAGACGGGGCCGAGCTCGCCCGCGGCATCCGCCCACTCGTCCCAGATGGTGACGCCGTGATCGCGCAGCCACCCGACGTTCGACGAGCCCTGCAGGAACCAGAGCAGCTCGTAGGCGATCGACTTGAAGTGCACGCGCTTGGTGGTGACGAGCGGGAAGCCCTGCGAGAGGTCGAACCGCAGCTGCCGGCCGAACACGCTGCGGGTGCCGGTGCCCGTGCGATCGGTCTTGTGCGTGCCGTGCTCGAGCACGTCGCGCAGGAGGTCTTCGTAGGGCGTGGGGATCGTCTCGGCCATCGCGTCGATGCTAACCCCGACCGGCGACGTGCGGGGCGGATGCCACGGGCGAGCCGCTCGCGCGTCATCCTCCGTCACACGGCCCACGCGGCCGGGGCGCCGCCGTAGCATCGCGGCATGGACTGGCTGCCGGCGCTCATCGCGGCCGTCGCGCTGCCCGCGGCCGCGGCGGCGATCGGCCTCGCCTGGCGGGCGCGCACCGGCCGGGTGCGGGCGGCGCGCGACGAGTCGGCCACCACGGCCCTCGGACTCGACTGCCGATGCGCTCGGCGCGGCCGCGACGCTCGTGCAGTTCTCGACCGCCTACTGCAGCCGGTGCCCGTCGACCGCGCGGCAGCTCGCCGCGATCGCCGCGGACTACGCCGGCGTCCGCCACGTCGAGGTCGACCTGACCGGCCGCCCCGACCTCGCCGACCGGTTCCACGTCCTGCAGACGCCGACGACGCTCATCCTCGACGCGCGCGGCGCCGCGACGGCCCGGATCGGCGGCGTGCCCCGCGCGCACGACCGTGCGCGACCGCCTCGACATCCTCACCGGGAGGTCCCATGTCACGTCCTGAACCCGCCGGCATCGACCCGCGCGGACCGCGCTTCACCGCGGCGATCACCGCGTTCGCTGCTGCTCGTGATCGCGGTGCTCGGCTTCGGCGGCGCCGCCCTCGCCGCGTGGGTGCTCCTCGCCGCTCGTCAGCGCCGTGTTCGCCTGGAGCGCGATCGCCGGCGTGCGGCGCAACCCGTTCGGCCTGGCTGTTCGCGCGGTTCGTGCGCCCGCGCCTCGCGCCGCCCGACGAGCTCGAGGACCCGCGCCCGCCGACCTTCGCGCAGGGCGTCGGCTTCGCCGTGACGATCGTCGGGCGTGATCCTCGGGGCCGCCGGGATCGCCGCCGCGGTGCCGATCGCCGCCTCGCTCGCGTTCGTCGCCGCGTTCCTCAACGCCGCGTTCGGCTACTGCCTCGGATGCCAGCTCTACCTGCTCCTCGTGCGCGCACGCGTCATCCCCAGCGACCTGACCGCCGCGGCATCCGCCCGGGCTAGGCTGGGAGCCCGGCTCGAGGAGGAGGATCCATGGCAATCACGAGTGAATCGACGACGGTCTGGACCGGCACGCTGTTCGAGGGGTCCGGCAACGTCGCGCTCGACTCGTCGGGCCTCGCCGACCTTCGACGTGAACTGGGACGCGCGCGCCGTGGGCGTGGCGAACACGACGAATCCCGAGGAACTGCTCGCCGCCGCGCACTCGTCGTGCTTCTCGATGGCGCTCTCGCTCGCGCTCGCGGAGGCGGGCACCCCGCCCGAGAGCATCCAGACCACGGCCGCCGTCACGTTCGAGGCGGGCAAGGGCGTGCTCGGCAGCCACCTGCTCGTGAGCGCCCGCGTGCCCGGGATCACCGAGGCGCAGTTCGAGGCGATCGCCGAGGACGCGAAGGTGAACTGCCCCGATCTCGCAGGCCCTCTCCATCCCGATCACGATCGAAGCCGAGCTCGCCTAGACCGTGCGGGTGCTCATCGCCGGCGCGTCCGGCTTCCTCGGAACCGCCCTCGTCGAGCGCCTGACCGCCGACGGGCACGAGGTCGTGCGCCTCGTGCGGCGCCGCGCGCAGGGACCCGATGAGGCGTCGTGGTCGCCGGCGGCGGGCATCATCGACTTCACCGTGATGGATCGCGTCGACGCGGTGGTGAACCTCTCGGGCGCCTCGCTCGCGCGCCTGCCGTGGACGAAGGGCTACCGCGGCGAGATCGTCGACTCCCGCGTGACGGCGACGCGCACGCTCGCCGACGCGATGCGCAAGGCGCGGCGCCCGCCCGACGTCTTCCTCAGCGCCTCGGCCGTGGGGTACTACGGCGACCGGCCGGGCGAGCTGCTCACCGAGTTCTCGAGCGCGGGCTCGGGCTTCCTCGCCGAGGTGGTGCAGCCGCTGGGAGGGCGCCGCCGCCCTCGCGCCCGACGAGACCCGCACCGTCGTCTTCCGCACCGGCATCGTGGTGGGCGCACGGCGGCGCCATGCAGCGCGTCGGCACGCTCACGCGCTTCGGCCTGTCGGGCCGCCTCGGCACCGGCGGGCAGCACTGGCCGTGGATCGCCCTCGACGACGAGGTCGGCGGCGATCGCGCACCTGCTCACCTCGAAGCTGTCGGGGCCCGTCAACCTGGCCGGCCCGACGCCGGCGACCGCCGACCGGGTGATGACGGCGATGGCCGAGCGGATGCACCGGCCCTACACGTTCACGCGTTCCCGAGCGCATGCTCGGGCTCGCGCTCGGCCGCGCCGCCGACGAGCTGCTGCTGTCGAGCCAGAAGGTGCGCCCGCAGCGGCTCATCGACGACGGCTTCCGCTTCGAGCACGTCGACCGTCGAGTCGGCGCTCGACGCGATGCTCAGCGTTCCGCGCGCTCGAGCGTGATCGCCCGTCGCACGGCGCCGCGCGCGCGCCGACGGTCGCCCGCGGCGTCGTAGGCGAGGCCGAGGCGCAGCCACGCGCGCCAGGAGTCGGGCTCGGCCTCGGCCGCCGCGCGGAACTCGGGGAACGCGGCATCCGCGGCCGCCCGCTCGGGCCGCCCGCTCGGCTTGACCGGGATGCCGAGGTCGAGGCCGCCCTCGGCCTCGAGCCGGCGCACGAGCGCCTGCGAGCGCACGCCGAACGCGAGCTCGCGCCACAGCGCCCACGCGGCGATGATCGGCAGCACGATGAGCGCGATGCCGATGCCGACCGCGGCGGGCTCGCCGGTGGCGATGAACTGCACGGCGCGCCATCCCACGAGCACGACGTAGAGCGCGAGCAGCGCGGCCATCAGGATGCGCGCCCGCCCTGGTGGTCATGAGGCGCCCGGGAGGCCGAGGTCGAGCAGGGCGTCGAGGCCGACGACGACGCCGGATGCCTCGGGCGCGCGCCGCAGCGCGAGCAGGATGCCCTGCTCGTAGGCCGACGACGACACCGTGGAGTGCGCGATCGTGAGGGTCTCGCCCTCGCCGCCGAGCACCACGCGCTGCTCGGCGAGCACGCCCGACAGGCGCAGGCTGTGCACGGGGATGCCCGAGACGAGCTGGCCGCGGGCGCGCTGGTCGGCGTGCGGCGCGGCCACCGGGCCGAGCGACGGCGCGCGCGTCGCCGATCAGCTCGGCGGTGCGCACGGCGGTGCCCGACGGCGAGTCGACCTTGCCGGCGTGGTGGGCCTCGACGATCTCGATGGAGTCGAAGAAGCGGGCGGCGAGCGCGGCGAACGCGGTGCCGAGCACGCTGCCGATGGAGAAGTTCGGGATGAACAGCACCGCGCCGGCGTCCTCGTGGCCGCGCATGAACTGGGCGATCTCGGCGATGCGCTCGCTCGACCAGCCCGACGTGCCGACGACGATGGGGATGCCCGCGCCGGTGGCGAACTCGACGATGCCGGCGCTCGCGGCGGGATGCGTGACGTCGAGCGCGACGTCGGCGCCGAGCATCTCGTCGAGGCTCGAACGCGAGTCGAGCGCCGCGTGCAGTTCGAGGTCGTCGGATGCCTCGATGAGCCCGATCGCCAAACGCCCCATCTTGCCCGTGGCCCCGGCCACGGCGACCCGTATCGTCACGTGCTTCACCCTACCAACGGCCGCCGGCGCCCGCCGCGCCGAGCGTCGCCGCCGTGCAGCGGATGCCGCGGCGCCCGCCATAGGCTGGACGCCATGCGGTTCCGAGAGGTCGACGTCACGAGCGCCGAGGCGCTGGCCCTGCTGGATGCGTACTTCGCCGAGCGTGCGGCGGGCTTCCCCGCCGAGCAGGGCGCCTACCGTCCGACCTACCCGACGGCGGAGCAGTTCACGCCCCCGGCGGGCGTGTTCCTCGTGGTCGAGGACGACGGCGAGGTGATCGGATGCGGCGGCGTGCGGCGCATCCAGCGGCGTCCCGAGACGAACGAGGTGCGGTTCGAGGTGAAGCACCTCTGGCTCGCGCCCGCCGCGCGCGGGCGCGGCGCCGGGCGACGGCTCCTCGAGGAGCTCGAGCGGCGCGCGGTCGAGTTCGGCGCGCAGGAGCTCGTGCTCGACACGAACGCGAGCCTCGAGGCCGCCGGCGGGCTCTACCGGTCGAGCGGGTACGTCGACATCGAGCCGTACAACGCCAACCCGAACGCGACGAACTGGTACGGCAAGCGCGTCGGCTGAGGCGCGAGCGCGACGCCGGCGCGTCGGCTACGCACCGCGCGCCTCGGCGTCAGAGCGCGTACGGCTCGGGCAGGCCGGTGCGCATCTCGGGCGGCAGGTGGGCGAGGTCGTTGTGCACGAGCGAGGCTCCACGGCCGCCCGGCTTCTGCGTGAGCACCGTCAGCCCGCAGTTGGCCTGGTTGATCGAGAGCCACCGCCAGTCGGGCGCGCCGAGCGCCTCGCGCACGAGCCAGGCGATCACGAAGTTGTGGGTGATCAGCAGGTCGTGGCGGTCCTCGCGGTGCGAGCGCAGGAACTCCGCGGCGGCATCCGCCATCTGGGCGCTGCCCGCCTCGATCTCGGCCTCGGTGACCGAGCCGAAGAACGGGTCGTAGACCTTCGGCGTCTCGGGCGCCGGGCCCGACGGGATGCAGTCGAACAGCAGCGCGGAGGGCTCGGGCTTCAGCGCCGGCATCTTCGCCGCGATGATCGCCGCCGTCTCGGTGGCGCGCTGCAGCGGCGAGTGCCAGGCGTTGTCGAACGGGATGCCGCCGAGCCGTTCGGCGAGCAGCTCCGCCTGCCGTCGTCCGCGCGGCGAGAGCGGGCCGTCGGGCATGCCGTGCTCGGCGTCGAGCTGCTCGCCGTGTCGGACGAGGTAGAGGTGGTGGGGCACTGGTTCTGCTCTCCTGTGGCTGGTCGTTGGTTCGCGACGTCAGGCGACGTCGGTGCTGGGCGCGATCTCGTCGACCGCGCCGTGGAGCGCCGCCTCGTCGGTCGCGCCCACGGCGACGAGCGAGAACGGCCGGGCGACGAGGTCGCGCCGCGAGCGCCTGCACGTCGTCGGCGGTGACGAGCGCGATGCGGCGGAGGGCCTCGTCGAGGTCGGCGAACTCGCCGAGCGTGAGCTCGGCGCGGCCGAGCCGCGACATCCGGGTGTCGGAGTCCTCGAGGGCGAGCGCCGACGCGCCCGCGAGCTGCCCGGCGGCGCGGCGCAGCTCGTCGGCGGTGACGCCGTGTTCGGCGACGCCGCTCGAGCTCGGTGCGCATGAGCGCGGCGACCGTGCCCGCCTTCGCGGGCGCGCAGCCCGCGTACATGCCGAACAGGCCGGCGTCGGAGTAGCCGGGCGCGAACGAGTACACCGCGTAGGCGAGTCCGCGGCGCTCGCGGACCTGCTGGAACAGCCGCGACGACATGCCCGAGCCGAAGATCGCGTTGAGCACGCTCATCGTGGAGCGGCGGTCGTCGGTCGCGACGAGGCCGGGCACGCCGAGCAGCAGGTTGACCTGCTCGGTCGGGCGCGCGACACGACGGTGAGCGCCGGTGCCCGGCGCGAGCCGCGCGGGCTCGGTGGCGCGGCGTTCGACGGGGGCGCCGTCGACCGACGAGGTCCCAGCCGTGGCGGGTCGAGCGCGCCTGGAGCTCGACGACGAGCGCGTCGTGGTCGACGGCGCCGGCGACCGTGACGACGAGGTCCTGCGGGCGGTAGTTCGCGCGGTAGTGCTCCAGCACCGCCTCGCGGGTGGCGGCGCGGATGGTCTCGGGGTCGCCGCCGATCGGGCGGCCGAGCGGATGCTCCCCCAGCACGGCCTCGAAGAAGCGCTCGTTCGCGACGTCGGCCGGGTCGTCGCCGGCCATCGAGAGCTCCTCGAGGATGACGCCGCGCTCGTTGTCGAACTCGACGGGGTCGAGGAGCGACGACGTGAACATGTCGGCGAGCACCTCGACCGCCATGGGCAGGTCGCGGTCCTGCACCTTGGCGTAGTAGCAGGTGTACTCCTTGGCGGTGAGCGCGTTGTGCTCGCCGCCGACGGCGTCGAAGGAGATGGCGATGTCGAGCGCCGTGCGGCTGGTCGTGCCCTTGAAGAGCAGGTGCTCGAGGAAGTGCGTCGAGCCGTACGTCGCCGGATGCGCGGCATCCGCGTGCTGCTCGTCGCGGGAGCCCACCGCCACCCAGAAGCCGACGGTGACGCTGCGACTGCCCGGCACCTGTTCGCTCAGGACCCGAACGCCCGACGGGAGCACGCTGCGCCGAACTCGCGCGTCGCCTGCTGCCGTGAAGGAGAGTTCGGCCTGGCCGAGTGGGAGGTCGACGGCGCCGTTCATCCCGCCCAGCCTATGTCACGGCGGCCGCGAACGGGCACGGCAGTCGACCGGCGCGGCGCGGCGCGCGTTCAGGCGGAGGCGCGGTCGAGCTCGACGAGCTCCGAGCGATGCAGCTCGCACGGATGCCGCGGCCATCAGCGCCTCGACCTGGTCGGGCCGCGTCGCGCTCGCCACGGGTGCGGCGACCGTCGGCTTCGCGAGGAGCCACGCGAGCGCGATCGTCGCGGGCTGCACGCCGTGCGCGAACGCGATCTCGTCGAGCGCGGAGAGCACGCGGTGGCCGCGACGGCCGAGGTGCCGGGCCAGTCGCTCGCCGCGCGCGTCGCGGCGCACCTCGGAGCGTCGGCGCACCTGGCCGCCGAGGAATCCGTTCGCGAGCGCGAAGTACGGCAGCACGGCGAGCCCCTGCGCGTGCGCCGACGAGCTCGCGCGCACCCTCGAACGGCCGGCGCTCCATGAGGTTGTACCGGGTCGTGAGCAGCTCGAACCGCGGCAGTCCGTTCGCCGCGAGCACGCGCGCCTCGATGAGCCGCTCGGGCGAGAAGTCGGAGGCGCCGATCGCGCGGACCTTGCCGGCGGTGATGAGCGCGTCGACCGCGCCGAGGCTCTCCTCGAGCGGAACGTCGGGGTCGTCGCCGTGGAAGAACAGCACGTCGATGCGGTCGGTGCCGAGTCGCAGCAGCGAGTCGTCGACCGCGGCGCGGATGTCGACCGGCGCGAGGCCGCGGTGGTCGGGGTGGCGCCCGACCTTCGTCATGACGCACATGCGGTCGCGCGTGCGCCGGGAGCGCATCCACGAGCCGATGATCGACTCGCTGCGCCCGGCCGCGTAGCTGTCGGCGGTGTCGAGCAGGTCGCCGCCCGTTCCGGCGAACCGGTCGAGCACCGCGAAGGCGTCGTCGGAGCCCGAGGGTCCAGCCGAACGTGCTGCCGCCGAGCGCGAGCGGATGCGCCGCGATGCCGGTCTCGCCGAGCGTCGAGCGCACGGGAACCGTGATCGGCCCCGAGAGCGTGTTCGACTCCACGGTCTCGACGCGGAGCGCCGGCGCCGTCGACGCCGTGACGCTCGCCGGATCGACCTCGATCGTGCCCGCCATCACCTCATCGGCGAGCGTCGCCCCCGCGACGCTCGCCGCGTGGGCGCGGTAGCTGTGCCGTCGTGCCACGCGCTCCTCCTCCCCAGGATTGACTCCGAGAATACGTCGCGTCGGGGTACGTGTACCCCGGAACGACACGGTGAACCGTTACCGAATCGTTTGCGATCGCACGCCGCGTGTCCCCCGAACGGACGACATTCGCGTGCTATGGCCCCTGATCGGGGGTATCGTCCGATCGAGCGACTCGGAGGACATGCGAGATCGCGCTGCGGTCGGCGGCGATCCGGACGTCAGTCGCGGCCGGCGCGGCGCACGAGCGCCTCGGCCTGGCGCAGCACGCGGCGCGTCGACCATCTCGCCGCGGAACGCGAACACGCCGGGCTCCGTCGCCGCGGCCGCGAGCACGGCACGCGCCCACTCGAGCCGCTCCGGCGTCGGGGCGGTAGGCCTCGCGCACGACGGGCACCTGCGACGGGTGGATGCACGCGGTCGCGGCGAACCCGAGCGCGGCGGCGTCCTCGGCCTCGGCGCGGAGGCCCGCGACATCCGCGATCTCGAGGTGCACGGTGTCGATCGCGGCGACGCCGTGCGCGCCCGCCGCGAGCAGCACCTGGGACCTGGCGTGCGTCGCGACGTCGCGGTAGCGGCCGTCGGCGTGCCGGCTCGACGAGCCGCCGAGCGACGCGACGAGGTCCTCGGCGCCCCACATGAGCGCCGAGACGTTGGGCAGCGCGGCGACCTCCGCGGCGGCGAGCACGCCGCGCGCGGTCTCGCAGAGGGCGATCACCTCGAAGTCCTCGAGGTCGACGAGGTCGGCGGTGCCCTCGCACTTGGCGAGCATCACCGTGCGGTACTCCGTCGCGGCGAGCGCCGCGAGGTCGTCGGCGAAGTGCGCGGTCGACGCGGGGTTCACCCGCACGATCACGCGCTCGGGATCGAGCGTCGACGCGACGAGCGCGAGCCGGGCGGCGTGCTTCGCGTCGTCGGCGACGGCGTCCTCGAGGTCGAGGATCACCGCGTCGGCGCGCTCGGCGGCCTTCGCGAAGCGGTCGGGCCGGTCGGCCGGGCAGAAGAGCAGCGCCGGGCCGAAGCGGAACGGCGGATGCGTCATCCGCTCGCCTCGCCGCCGGCGACCGACCTGGCGCTCCCCCGCCTCGCGCAGTCCAGACGAGCATCGTGCGCGACGCGGTCGCGACGACGACGCCGTCCTGGTTGCGCGCCGTGTGCGCGAGCACCACGACGCCCTGGCCCGGGCGCGACGCCGACTCGCGCTTCGACTCGACGACGCTCTCGCCGTAGAGCGTGTCGCCGACGAACACCGGGTGCGGGAACGCCACCTCGCCGAAGCCGAGGTTCGCGACGAGCGTGCCCTGCGTGAGCTGGCCGACCGACTGGCCGACGAGGGTCGACAGCGTGAAGAGCGAGTTCACGAGCCGCTGCCCGAACGGCTGGCCCGGCCGACCACGCCGCGTCGAGGTGGAGCGGCTGCGGGTTCATCGTCAGCGTCGTGAAGAGCACGTTGTCGGCCTCGGTGACCGTGCGCCCCGGGCGGTGCAGGTAGCGCACGCCCTCCTCGAACTCCTCGAACCAGAGTCCGCGCTGCACGACCTCGCGCATCGGGACATCCGTCATGGCGACCTCCTAGCCGATGCCCAGCTCGCGCGCGATGACCATGAGCTGCACCTCGTTCGTGCCCTCGCCGATCTCGAGGATCTTCGAGTCACGGTAGTGCCTCGCCACGAGGCTCTCGTTCATGAAGCCCATGCCGCCGAAGATCTGGGTGGCATCGCGTGAGTTGAGCATGGCGGCGTCGCTCGAGACGAGCTTCGCCATCGCGGCCTCCTTCTTGAACGGGAGGCCCGCATCGACCCGGCGGGCGGCGTCGTGCCAGGCGAGGCGCGCGGTGTAGACGCGGGCCTGCATCTGGGCGATGGTGAAGGCGACGTACTGGTGCGACGCGATCGGCACGCCGAAGACGTTGCGCGTCTTCGCATAGCTGAGCGCCTCGTCGAGGCAGCCCTGCGCGACGCCGGTCGCCAGTGCGGCGATCGCGATGCGGCCCTCGTCGAGCGTGCGCAGGAAGTTGGCGAAGCCGCGGCCGCGTTCGCCGAGGAGGTTGCCGGCCGGCACCCGCACGTCGTCGAAGGTCAGCGGGTGCGTGTCGGAGGCGCGCCAACCCGACTTGTCGTATCCGGGCGCGACGGTGAATCCGGGCGTGCCGTTCGGCACGATGATCGTCGACAGCTCCTTCGAGACCGAGCCGTCGGGGCGCGTCCGCTCGCCCGTCACGGCGGTGACGGTGACGAACTTCGTGATCGGCGTGCCCGAGTTGGTGATGAACTGCTTCGACCCGTTGATGACCCACTCGTCGCCGTCGAGCACCGCCGTCGTGCGCGTGGCGCCGGCATCGGACCCGGCCTCGGACTCGGTCAGGCCGAACCCGGCGAGCGCGCGCCCGGCGACGAGGTCGGGCAGGTACTCGGCCTTCTGCTCGTCGGTGCCGTGCCGGTAGATCGGCATGGCGCCCAGCCCGACGGCGGCTTCGAGGGTGATCGCGATCGACTGGTCGACGCGGGCGAGGGCCTCGATCGCGAGGCACAGCGCCATGTAGTCGCCGCCCTGGCCGCCGTCCTCCTCGGGGAACGGGAGGCCGAAGAGGCCGAGTTCACCCATCTGGGCGACGACGTCCATCGACAACGTGTGGGTGCGGTCGGCCTCGTACGACTGGGGGGCGACCACAGTGTCGGCGAACTCGCAGACCATGTCGTACAGCTGCTGTTCCTCGTCGGTCAGGTCGTGCATGGTGCTCCTCATTCCTGGTGGGATGCGTTCGCGACGGCGCCCTCGTGAGGGCCGTCGATCGACTCGGGTTCGGATGCCACGGGGTGCGGCTCGATGCGGGCGACCGCCTGGTCACGACTCACGAGGTCGCCCACGGCGACGCTGAGCCGCACGGTGCCGTCGAATGCGGCGACGACGCGATGCTCCATCTTCATCGCCTCGATGGCGACGATGGCGTCGCCCTCCTCGACGGTGTCGCCGTCCACGGCGAAGACCGCGGTGACGGTTCCCGGCATGGGTGAGCGCAGGTCGGGCTCGGCGGCGAGGCCGCCGCGTTCGGTCGCGGCGCGGCGACGCTCGGCGTGGGCACGACGGTCGATGCGCACGAAGGCGGCCGACTCGCCATCGCGGTGAACCCAGACCGAACCGTCGTCGCCGACCCGCACGACCTCGTCGCCGGGGCGGGCGGGTGCGGCGCCGTCGGGCTCCGCCACGACCGTGCGGATGTCGTGCGGATGATCGCGCGGGGCGAGCAGCACCTCGGGTGGGCGCATGGATCCCGGACGCCAGCCCGTGGCCGACTGCCAGGTCCTCGGTCCTGCGGCGGTCGTCGCGAGCCGGTCGGCGACCTCCTCACGCGCGAATCGGCGCGCTGCCGCGTCGACGAGCGACGGCGACAGGCCGGCGAGGTCGCCCTCGGGCATCCGGTCGATGAGTCCGGTGTCGAGGTCGCCGGACCGCACCGCGGTATCGGCGAGCAGGCGCCGGAGGAAGGCGATGTTCGTGTCGACGCCGAGCACGACGGTGTCGGCGAGTGCGCGGTCGAGTCGGTCGAGGGCCTGCGCGCGATCGGAGCCGTACGCGATCACCTTGGCGATCATCGGGTCGTAGTGGGCGGTGATCTCGAGGCCCTCGTCGATGCCCGCGTCGACTCGCACGCCCTCGCCCGCCGGGGCACGCCAGGCGAGCACCGCGCCCGTGGACGGGAGGAAGCCGCGGTGCGGCGTCTCCGCATAGACGCGGGCCTCGATCGCGTGCCCCTGCAGCCGGATCTCCTGCTGCGAGAAGGCGAGCGGCTCGCCGGCGGCGATCCGAAGCTGCTGCTCCACGAGGTCGATGCCGGTGACGAGCTCCGTCACGGGGTGCTCGACCTGGAGCCGGGTGTTCATCTCGATGAAGAAGAACTCGTCGGGCGCGGCATCCGACACCAGGAACTCGACCGTGCCCGCGCCGAGGTAGTCGACGCTGCGGGCGGCGTCGCACGCGGCCTGTCCGATGCGCGACCGCGTCGCGGCATCGAGCAGCGGCGAGGGCGACTCCTCGATGACCTTCTGGTGACGGCGCTGCAGCGAGCACTCGCGCTCGCCGAGGTGCACGACGGCGCCGTGGGCGTCGGCGAGCACCTGCACCTCGATGTGGCGCGGCCGCTCGATGAGTCGCTCGATGAGCAGCGTGTCGTCGCCGAAGGCGGCGAGCGCGATGCGGCGGGCCGCAGGCAGTGCGGCGGCGAGCTCGTCGGCATCGCGGGCGACCTGCATGCCCTTGCCGCCGCCGCCCGCCGACGGCTTCACGAGCAGCGGGAAGCCGACGGACGCGGACGCGGCGACGAGGGCCGCGTCGTCGAGTGCGGCGTCGGCGATGCCGGGCACGGTCGGCACACCGGATGCCTCGACGTGCCGCTTCGCGCGGATCTTGTCGCCCATCACCTCGAGCGCTTCGATGCCCGGACCGACGAACACCAGGCCCGCATCGCGGCACGCCTCGGCGAAACCGGCATGCTCCGAGAGGAATCCGTAGCCCGGGTGAACCGCCTCGGCGCCCGACTCGAGGGCGGCGGCGATGATGCGCTCGGGGTCGAGGTAGCTCTCGGTCGCGGGCGCCGGCCCGATGCGCACGGCCTCGTCGGCGAGCCGCACGTGCGGCGCGTCGGCGTCGGCGTCGGAGTAGACGGCGATCGAGCGGATGCCGAGGCGGCGCAGCGTGCGGATGACCCGAACGGCGATCTCGCCGCGGTTGGCGACGAGCACTCGGTCGAAGGGGCGCGGGGCGGCGTGCGGCATCGGTTCCGATGCACGATCGGGCGGGCTCATGAGCGTGACCATCCGCGCCTCTCTGCGACGTCGTCCGCGCGCCATCCAGTTAGCGCGCACTAACTGGAGTAGATGTTAGCGGTCGCTAACTGAAATGACAAGCGCCGCGTCGACCGATCGGAGGCTCCGGAGGCCCCGATCATGCGCCTCGGGTCTCGTCGCGGGCTACCGGCCGACCTTGCCGAACACCCCCGCGATCGGCGCGAGCAGCGTCGGACGGGCGGCGATCCACGCCGCCGCGATGACCACGAGCGAGGCGACGAAGATCCAGAAGCCCAGCCAGCCGTCGGCGTCCTGAGCCGCGTACATGTGGTTGAGGTTGCGCAGCGCCCCGGTCAGGAAGACGAGCGCGACGTGCACCACGATGAATGCGACGAAGTACAGCATCACCGGGAAGTGCACGGCACGCGCCCACTCCACGGGATAGATGCGATTGAGGGCCGTCGCGTTCTTCGGCCACAACCCCGACATGCGCACCCCGGTCAGCGCCGCGAGCGGCGCCGCGATGAAGATCGTCGCGAAGTAGGCGAGCACCTGGAGGCTGTTGTAGTTGACCCAGCCGTTCTCGAGCGGCCAGTCCAGCGACAGGTACTGCAGGCCGGCCGAGACCGCGTTCGGAATGACCTCCCAACTCGTCGGCACGACGCGCATCCACTGACCGGTCGCGAACAGCAGCACGACGAAGATGAGGCCGTTCACCAGCCACAGGATGTCGAGCGACTGGTGGAACCACAGGTTCAGGCTGATCTTGCCCTGCCCGCTCTTCGACCACCGCGGCGTCCAGTACGCCGCCGGTCGCTTCTCGGTGCGCACCTGCAACCCCGAGCGGATGATCAGCACGATCAGGAAGACATTGAAGAAGTGCTGCCATCCGAGCCACGCCGGCAAGCCCACGGGTGCGCCCTCGGGCAGGGGCGTCTCGCCGGGGTAGCTCGCGAGGAAGTCCTGCATGAAGTCCAGCCCGAGGAACCACCGCGTGAGCTGCACGACGATGGTCGCGGCGCCGATGATCGCGAGAATACCGACGACGGATGCCCCGACCCACTGCTTGCGGGTCAGCAGGCCGTACCGCTTCGTGGCCGGCCGCGATGGGGCGCTCGCCGCTGCAGCCGGCGCGACGGGCTCGGCGGGCGCGGCGGGCGTCGCGGGCGCGGCGGGCTCGGCGGGCTCAGGCACGGCGGGCTTGCTGCAACGGATGCCGCGGGGACGGCGCGGCGGGCATCGCGGCACCGACGCCGCGGCGGACGGTGCGGCTGCAGCCGGCACCACGGCCGCCGGGGGCGGTTCGGCTGCGACCGGCGCCAGGGGCGCGGACGCGGCGACCGGTGCGACCGCCGAGGGCACCGGCCACGGGTCTCCCCCGGCGACTCGCGGGAGCCCGCGGCGAAGTCCACCGCCGATCGCCTGGGATGACGCGGCGGCGCCGGCGGGTCGCGGTGCCGCCGGCATCGGCGCGGCGGGCGCCGCTGTCGGCTCCGCGATGACTGCGGGCTGCGGCGCGGCCGCGGCATCCGTCACCCCGACGTCCGCAGCGCTGGGCGCCTCGCCGGCCTCCGGCCACGGCCGGCCACCCGCCACCCGCGGAAGCCCGCTTCGAAGCCGACGACCCGATGCCGGAGCGGCGACGACGGCAGGAGCCACCGGCGTCGACGCGACAGGTGCCGCCGCGATCGGCGCCGCAGCGGCCGCGGGGGTTGCAGCCGACGCCGCGACGAGTTCGGCGCTCGACGGGCGCTTCGCCGGGTGGAGGCCAGGCGTCACCGCCGCGTTGGCGAGGCAGTCCCCTGCGCAGGTTCCGCGCGTCGGCGGCCACTGGTCACCGCTTCCGCTCGGCGAGCGCGCTGATCAGCTGCGGCACCACGGTGAAGACATCGCCGACGACGCCGAAATCGGCGACCTCGAAGATCGGCGCGTCGGGGTCCTTGTTCACGGCGACGATGTTCTTGGCCGTCTGCATGCCGGTGCGGTGCTGGATCGCACCCGAGATGCCGAGCGCGATGTACAGCTGCGGCGATACCGAGACTCCGGTCTGCCCGACCTGGTGGTTCGCCGGGATGTAGCCGGCGTCGACCGCTGCGCGCGATGCGCCGACGGCGGCGCCGAGCGCGTCGGCGAGATCTTCGACGAGTGCGAACTTCTCGGCCGAGCCGAGGCCGCGACCGCCCGAGACGACCCTCGTCGCTCCGCGCAGTTCGGGTCGGCTCGACGTCTCGGTCACGGCCTCGACCGAATCGATGGCCGCGGACGCCGCGCCCGAGGCCGACACGTCGAGCGACTCGAGCGCAACGGGCCGTGCTTCTGCGCGCGCTTCGACGGCGCCCTGGCGCACGGTCACGACGAGCGGTCCGAAGGTCGCCGCGGAGTCGACGTTGTACGCGCCGCCGTAGACCGAGTGGTGGGCGACGATGCCCTCGTCGTCGCGCGAGACGCCGATCGCGTCGACGGCGATCGGGGCGCTCGTGCGGGCTGCGAAGCGGCCTGCGATATCGCGGCCGTCGATCGAGTTCGAGATGAGCACGGCATCGGGCGCGACGACCGCGGCGGCGGCGGCGAGTGCGTCGACGTGCGGGATCGTCAGCTCGGCCTGCGTCGAGTTCGTCTCGACGACGAGCACCCTCTCGGCCCCGGTGGCGGCAGCCTGCTCGGCGAGCGCCTGCGCCTGGCCGGGCGCGACGACGGCGAGCGCCACGGGCGTGCCGATGCGCGAGGCGGCGCCGAGGAGGCCCGCCGCGCTCGTCGCGAGCTCACCGTTCGGCGTGGTCTCGAGCAGGACGAGGATCGAGTCTGCGGGGTAGTCGGTCACGATCGTCCTCTCAGGCCAGCCGGTTCTCGATCAGGAACTCGGCGATCCTCGTGCCGCCGTCGCCCTCATCGGTGATCTTGACCCCCGCCGCGCGCGGGGGCTTCTCGGCGATGGCGGTCATGATCGACATGGCGACCGAGAGATCGTGCGGTTCGATGCCGAGATCAGCGGCACTCAGCGTCTCGAACGGCTTCTTCTTCGCGGCCATGATGCCCTTGAAGTTCGGGAAGCGAGCATCGGGGAGCGCCTCGGTGATCGAGATGACCGCGGGCAGCTCGGCGCTCACGCGCATGGTGCCACCGTCGACGTTGCGCGTTCCCGACACCGAGCCGGCCGCGATCTCGACCGATGAGAGGGCGGTCGCGTTCGGCACGTCGAGCAGCTCGGCCAGCATCGCGGGAACCACGCCGCCACTGCCGTCGGTCGAGAGGTTGCCCGTGATGACGAGGTCGAACCCGGTGCGTCGGATCGCCGCGGCGAGGGTGCGCGCGGTGAGGCCCAGATCTGCGGCTGCCAGACCGGGGTCGGTGATGTGCACGGCCGATGCCGCTCCCATCGCCAGGCCCTTGCGGATCGTCGCCGCAGCGCTCTCGGCTGCCATCGACATGACGACGACCTCGGCGTCGTCGTGCGAGTCGGCGTATGCGAGTGCCACCTCGAGGGCCCGCTCGCTGATCTCGTCGAGCACGGCCTCGCTCGCGGCGCGATCGGCGAGCCCCGTCTCGAGGTCGAGCTTGCGCTCCCCGTAGGTGTCGGGGACCTCCTTCACGAGGACGATGATCTTCATCGGGCCCGGGTCCTCGGCGTGCTCATGAGCATGACCATCCGCGCCTCTCTGCGACGTTGCCTCGCGCGCCCACAGTTAGCGCGCACTAACCGGATCCGATGTTAGTGCTCGCTAACTGAAATGGCAAGCGGCGCCCCTGGCGCGGCCCACCGACGCAGGGTCAGAGCGCCCGTGAGGCTTGCGATGCCGAACTCGAACGCGCGGTCGACCTCGCCGCCGAGGCGGAACGCGCCCGAGAGCTCCATGCCGACGAACCCGTTCGCCCAGGCGGTCATCGTGCGGGCCGCATCGAGCGGCGCGATCCTCGCCCGCGAGCTCGGCCGCGATGCGGATCACCGCGGCGCTCGCCCGCGCGAGCGACTCGGGATCGAGGTCGAGCTCGGCGCCCGGGCGCGAACACGAGCCCGAACGCGACCGGCCGCTCGTGCGCGAACGACCGCGCCGGCGCGCGCGAGCGCCGCCAGCGCCCGTCGCGGATCGGGCTCGCGCCGCGGCGGCGGCATCGAGCCGCTCGCCGAGCTCGCGCACGGTCGCCTCGGCGATGAGCGCGACGAGCTCGCGTCGGTTGCGCACGCGCTTGTAGAGCGATGGCGCGCGCACGCCGACGCGGTCGGCGACCGCCTGCATGGTGAGGCCCGTCGAGGCCGTCGGCCTCGAGCGAGCGTCGCGCCCGGCGTCGACGATCGCGTCGAGCGACGTGCGTTCCGGTGTCGGCATCGGTGCTCCATTCCCCTCGGTCGATCTTAGGCTATTGACCGTAGCCATGATAGCTATGTATCATAGCCATCATCCACCCGACCACACCGCAGATCGAGGATCACGATGAAGCTCGGCCCCTCCCTCCACCGCATCGGCAACGACATCGTCGCCGCGTACCTGGTCGACACCCCCGAGGGCGTCACCGTCATCGACGCCGGGCTCGCCGGGCACTGGAACGACCTCGTCGTCCGAACTCGCCGCCATGGGCCGGTCGCTCGACGACGTCCGCGGCGTCGTGCTGACCCACGGCGACAGCGACCACATCGGCTTCGCCGAGCGACTCCGCCGCGAGCAGGGCGTGCCCGTCTACGTGCACGAGGCCGACGCCGCCCGCGCTCGCGGCGAGGTGTCGACCAAGCCCGAGTGGGGCCACCTCAGGATCGGCCCGACGACGCGCTTCCTCTGGTACGCCATGCGCAAGAACGGGCTGCGCACCACGCCCGTCGCCGAGGTCGTCGCGGTGCACGACGGCGACGTGCTCGACCTCCCGGGCTCGCCCCGCATCATCGGGCTGCCCGGTCACTCCCCCGGCAGCATCGCGATCCACGTGCCCGCCGCCGACGCCGTCTTCGTCGGCGACGCGCTGACCACCCGGCACGTGCTCACGGGCGAGCACGGTCCGCAGCCGGCGCCGTTCACCGACGACCCCGACGGGGCGATCGCCTCGCTGCAGCGCCTCGTCGGGCTCGGCGCGACGTGGGTGCTGCCCGGCCACGGCACGCCGTGGAACGGCGGCGTCGACGAGGCCGTGCGCGAGGTCACGCAGGCGGCCGCGGCATCCGGTTCCTGAGCCGCGTCACATCCGGAAGAGGCCGAACGCCGGCTCGGGCAGCGGCGTGCGGCTCGCGAGCTCGAGCGCCATGGCGAGCACCGTGCGGGTGTCGGCCGGGTCGATGATGCCGTCGTCCCAGAGCCGGGCCGTCGAGTGGTACGGGCTGCCCTGGTGCTCGTACTGCTCGCGGATCGGCGCCTTGAACGCCTGCTCCGCGTCATCCGACCACTCCTCGCCCCGCACCGCGAGCTGGTCGCGCTTCACGGTCGAGAGCACGGATGCCGCCTGCTCGCCGCCCATCACCGAGATGCGCGCGTTCGGCCACATCCAGAGGAACCGCGGCGAGTACGCGCGACCGCACATCGAGTAGTTGCCGGCGCCGAACGAGCCGCCGATGACGACCGTGAGCTTCGGCACGCGCGTCGTCGCCACCGCGGTGACCATCTTCGCGCCGTGCTTGGCGATGCCGCCCGCCTCCGCGTCGCGGCCGACCATGAACCCCGAGATGTTCTGCAGGAAGAGCAGCGGGATGCCGCGCTGGTCGCACAGCTCGATGAAGTGCGCGCCCTTCATGGCGGACTCGCTGAACAGCACGCCGTTGTTCGCGACGATGCCGATCGGATGCCCGTCGAGGTGCGCGAACCCGGTGACCAGCGTGTCGCCGTACTCGGGCTTGAACTCGGAGAACTCGCTGCCGTCGACGAGCCGGGCGATGACCTCGTGCACGTCGTACGGCTGCTGCACGTCGACCGGGACGGCCGCCGTGAGCGACGACGGGTCGACGGCCGGCGGGCGGGACTCGCGCACCGCCCAGGCCCGCTCGGGCGGCGCGGGCAGCGTCGCCACCATGTCGCGCACGAGCTCGAGGGCGTGCTCGTCGTCGTCGGCGAGGTGGTCGGTGACGCCCGACACCCGCGAGTGCAGGTCGCCGCCGCCGAGCTCCTCGGGGGTGACGACCTCGCCGATCGCCGCCTTCACGAGGGGCGGGCCGCCGAGGAAGATGGTGCCCTGGTCGCGCACGATCACGCGTCTCGTCGCTCATCGCCGGCACGTACGCGCCGCCCGCCGTGCACGAGCCGAGCACGGCGGCGAGCTGCGGGATGCGCATCGACGACAGCTGCGCCTGGTTGTAGAAGATCCGGCCGAAGTGCTCGCGGTCGGGGAACACCTCGTCCTGCTTCGGCAGGAAGGCGCCGCCCGAGTCGACGAGGTAGACGCACGGCAGCCGGTGCTCCTTCGCGACCTCCTGGGCGCGGAGGTGCTTCTTCACCGTCATCGGGTAGTACGTGCCGCCCTTGACGGTGGCGTCGTTGCAGACGACCATGACCGGCCGGCCCTGCACGAGGCCGATGCCCGTGATGATGCCGGCGCCCGGCGAGTCGCCGCCGTACAGCCCGTCGGCCGCGAGCGGCGAGAGCTCGAGGAACGGGCTGCCCTCGTCGAGCAGCCGGTCGACCCGGTCGCGCGGCAGCAGCTTGCCGCGGGCGACGTGGCGTTCGCGCGAGCTCTCGGGCCCGCCGAGCGCGGCGGCGGCGAGCTTGTCGCGCAGCTCCCGCACGAGCTCCGCGTGCTCGGCGGCGTTGCGTCGCCCCGTCGTCGCTCGAGGGGTCGATGCCCGTCGTGAGGGTCGTCATCCGCTCCGCCCGTCTTCGTCGACGGCGCGCCCCCTTGTGTCGGGCACGCCATTTCGGTTAGTGTGCACTAACTCGATTCCCGATGTTAGCGAGCACTCACCGACATGGCAAGCACCCTCGACGAGGCCGGCGCCGCCCCGATCGCCGACCCCTCCCCACGCACCGAGCGCGGCCGGCAGAAGGCCGACCGGCGCGCGGCCATCCTGCGGGCGGCGGCGACCCTGTTCGCCGAGCGCGGCTACGCGGGCGTCACGATCGAAGACCTGGGCGCGGCCGTCGGCGTGAGCGGCCCGGCGGTCTACCGGCACTTCCCGGGCAAGGCGGCGGTGCTCGCCGCCATCCTGCAGGGCGCGAGCCGCACGCTCCTCGACGGCGCCGAGCAGGTGCTCGCCGCGGCCCCCGACCCCGACGACGCGCTCCGCTCGCTCATCCGCTTCCACGTCGACTTCGCACTCGCCGAGGCCGACGTCATCATCGTGCAGGACCGCGAGCTCGAGCAGCTCGACCGCGGCGCACGGCACGAGGTGCGCTCGCTGCAGCGGCGCTACGTCGAGCACTGGGTCGACACCCTCTCCCGACTCCGGCCCGATCGGGCCGAGGCGGAGCTCAGGTTCCGGGCACACGCCGCCTTCGGACTCCTGAACTCCACTCCGCACAGCGCCCGCATCCCTGGGCGCCGACCGGCCGACGGCACCATCCGCGGCATCCTGGAGGAGATGACATGGGCCAGCCTCATGTCGTGACCCTGCGCGCGACCCGCGACGGGGATCTCGATGCACTCTTCGCGTTCGAGCAGGACGAGGTGGCGGTGCGCATGGCCGCGTTCACGCCGCCCGACCCGTCCGATCGCGCCATGTTCGACGCGCACTGGCGGCGCCTGCTCGCCGATCCGTCGATCGACGCCCGCACGGTCCGCGCCGACGGCGAGATCGTGGGCAGCGTCGCCCGCTGGTACGAGGACGACACCGCCGAGGTCACCTACTGGATCGACCGGGCGCACTGGGGCGAGGGCATCGCGACCCGCGCGGTGCGGCTCTTCCTCGACGCCCTGCACGAGCGCCCGGTGCGCGTCCGCGTGGCGGCCGACAACGCCGCGTCGATCGCGGTGCTCGAGAAGCTCGGCTTCGAACGGATCGGCACCGAGGTGAGCTACGCGAACGCACGCGGCACCGAGATCGAGGAGCTGATCTACCGGCTCGCCTGAGCTCGGCGCCTCACCCGCGGAGCGCCCCTCATGACCGGCTCCGCGTCGAGTGCTGAGAGCTCGCGCGACGGGCGCCGCGTTCGTCGACCACGACATCACCATGCAGTACATCGGCCTGACCGCCAACGCGTACGAGCCGGGCGAGGAGGCGGGCTACTGGCACGCGCACGCCCGGATCGAGGAGCTGTACGTCTTCCTCGCCGGGCGCGGGCAGATGGGCCTCGACGACGAGGTCGTCGACGTCGGCCCCGGCACCGTCGTGCGCGTCGGACAGGGCGTCTGGCGCATCGTGGCGCTGCATCCCCGACAGCCCCGGGCAGCTCCGATGGCTGTGCATCCGTGCCGGCGGCTCCGAACTGCCCCACTTCCCCGACGACAGCACGCGCGACGACGACCGCCCGTCGCCCTGGTAGCGGTCGACCGAGCCGACCCGTTCAGGCCGGCGCCGCGCCCTGCTCGTCCGCGAGCGCCCCGATGCGCAGCGCCAGGTCGACGTCGCGGCTGCGTGACGCCGCCGACGTCGTGCGAGATGAGCGCGAACTGACGCGGCCCCAGCCGAGGCGCACGTCGGGGTGGTGGTTCAGCTCGTCGGCGACGATCGCGACGGCGTCGAGCAGCCGCACCGCGCTCGAGAAGTCCGCCGTCGGAACGCCCCGACGAGGTGGCCCTGGGCGTGCGCGGAACGCCGTGCCCGTCGAGCTCGTCGACCCGGTCGGCCGGCGAGAGGATGCTGCGTGGCGTCCATGCGCCCATCCTCCCGCCGATCCCGAGCATCACGCCATGGTCAGCGCGACGCCCGGCTCACGCAGGATCCGGCCGATGTCGGCGAGGAACCGCGAGCCCTGCTCGCCGTCGACGAGCCGGTGGTCGAACGACAGGCTCAGCGTCATCACCTCGCGCAGCGCGATCTCGCCGCGGTACTCCCACGGCTGGCGGCGCACCGCGCCCATCGCGAGGATCGCCGCCTCGCCCGGGTTGAGGATCGGCGTGCCCGCGTCGATGCCGAAGACGCCGATGTTCGTGATCGAGATGGTGCCGCCGGTCAGGTCGGCGGGCGTCGTGCGTCCGGCGCGCGCCGTCTCCGCGAGCGCGGCGATCGCGTCGGCGAGCTCGATGAGCGTCATCCGCTCGGCGCCCTTCACGTTCGGCACGACGAGCCCGCGGTCGGTCGCCGCGGCGATGCCGAGGTTCACGCCGCCGAACTGCACGATCTCCTGCGCGTCCTCGTCCCAGCGCGAGTTCACCTCGGGCGTGCGGCGCGCGGCGATGCAGACGCGCCTTCGCGACGACGGTGAGCGGGGTCACCTTGTGCCCGGCGAACGCGCGGTCGTCGCGGATGCCGCGGAGCAGCTCCATCGTCGCGGTGACGTCGATCGTGAGGAACTCGGTGACGTGCGGCGCGGTGAACGCGCTGCGCACCATCGCGGCCGCGGTGTGCTTGCGCACGCCCTTGATCGGGATGCGCGTCTCGGCCGGGCGGTCGGCGCCCGCCTGCGCGGTCGCCGTCCGGTCCGTGGCGAGCTCGCCGGTCTCGGCGGGCGCCTCCGTGCCGGATGCCGCGGCCTCCACGTCGGCGCGGGTGATGAGCCCGCGCTCGCCCGTGCCGGTCACGTCGGCGAGGTCGATCCCGAGGTCGCGCGCGAGCTTGCGGACGGGCGGCGTCGAGCGGGGCGCTCGGGCGCGCCGGTCGTGAGCGGCGCGCCGGCCTGCACGGCGCCGGCGGCGGCGCCGGCGCTCGCGGGCGGCGCGGCATCGGCGTCGACCTCGGCCTCGATCGCCGGCACGAGGTCGGCCACGAGCGCGGCGCGGCGGGCGCGGCGCTTCGGTCCGCCCTCATCGCGGGCGCCGTAGCCCACGAGGTTGGGCCCGGGTGCGGCGTCGCGCTCCGGCGCGGCGCGCGCGGGCGTCGCGGTCGGCGACGGCCGCCGCGGCAGGCGCCGCGCGCGGCGGCATCCGTCGCGGCATCCGACGGCGCCGGGCGCACCGGCCTCGGCACCGTCGCCCGTGTCGCACGAGAACAGCGGCTCGCCGACGTTGACGGTCTCGCCCTCGGCGGCGTGCAGCGCGGTGATCACGCCGGTGTACGGCGACGGCAGCTCGACGACCGCCTTCGCCGTCTCGACGTCGGCGATGATCTGGTTGAGTTCGACGTGATCGCCGACGGCGACCCGCCAGGCGACGATCTCCGACTCGGTGAGGCCCTCACCGAGGTCGGGCAGCGGGAACTCCCTGATCATGCCGCTCACGCCTCCACTCCGCTCAGCGAGTTCGGACGGCCGAGCACGCGGTCGACCCCGTCGAGGATGCGGTCGAGGTCGGGCAGGTGGTGGCGTTCCAGCTTCGCGGGCGGGTACGGGATGTCGTGCCCGGTGACGCGCACGGGCGCCGCCTCGAGGAACTCGAAGCAGCGCTCGGTGACGCTCGCCGCGAGCTCGGCGCCCACGCCGCCCTGCTGGCCCGCCTCGTGGGTGATGACGAGCCGGCCGGTGCGGCGCACGGATGCCTCGACCGTCGCGTAGTCGACGGGTGCGAGCGAGCGCAGGTCGATGACCTCGATCGAGATCCCGTCCTCGGCGGCGGCGATCGCCGCGTCGCGCGCGGTCTGCACGAGCGCGCCGTACGTCACGAGCGTGACGTCGGTGCCGGGTGTCACGACCGACGCGACGCCCATCGGCTTCGCGTCGGCGAGGCTCGCCGACTCGTCGACCTCGCCCTTCACGTGGTAGCGCCGCTTCGGCTCGAAGAACAGCACCGGGTCGTCGCTCGCGATCGCCTGCTGGATCATGACGTACGCGTCGGCCGGGTTCGAGCAGGCGATGACGCGCAGGCCCGCGGTGTGCGCGAAGTACGCCTCGGGCGACTCGGAGTGGTGCTCGGCCGCGCCGATGCCGCCGCCGAACGGCACGCGGATCGTGATCGGCATCCGCACGTTGCCGCGGGAGCGGTAGTGCAGCTTCGCGACCTGGGCGACGATCTGGTCGAAGCCCGGGTAGATGAAGCCGTCGAACTGGATCTCGACGACCGGACGGAATCCGCGGTAGGCGAGCCCGACGGCGGTGCCGATGATGCCGGCCTCCGACAGCGGGGTGTCGACCACGCGATGCGCGCCGAACTCGGCCTTCAGTCCGTCGGTGACGCGGAACACGCCGCCGAGCGTGCCGATGTCCTCGCCCATCAGCACGACCTTGTCGTCGGCGGCGAGGGCGCGACGCAGGCCGGCGTTGATGGCCTTGCCGAGGGTGAGCGTGGTCATCGTGCGCCTCCTGCGGTGCCGGATGCCGCGGCATCCGCGTCGTCGAACATGGCGAGGTAGCGGGCGTAGTGGTCGCGCTGGCGCGCCACGTGGCTGTTCGGCTCGGCGTACACGTTGTCGAAGACCGTCATCGGCTCGGGGTCGGGGATCGTCGTGACGGCGGCGCGCAGCTCGGCGGCCGCGCGGCCCGCCTCCTCGGCGACCTCGCGCTCGAGCGCGTCGGCGTCGACGCCCATGCTGCGCGAGCAGGGCGAGCACGCGCGTGATCGGGTCGCGCGTGCGCCACTCGGCGAGCTCGTCGTCGGTGCGGTAGCGCTTCGGGTCGTCGGCGGTGGTGTGCGGGCCGATCCGGTAGGTGACCGCCTCGATGAACGTCGGGCCCTCGCCGCGCCGGGCGCGGTCGAGCGCGATCCGGGTCGCGGCGAGCACGGCCAGCACGTCGTTGCCGTCGACGCGGACGCCCGGCATGCCGAAGCCGTCGGCGCGGCGCGCGAGCGGCTGCTTGGACTGCAGCCCGACCGGCTCCGAGATCGCCCACTGGTTGTTCTGGCAGAAGAACACGACGGGCGCGTCGAAGCTGGCGGCGAACACGAGGGCCTCGTTCACGTCGCCCTCGCTGGTCGCGCCGTCGCCGAAGTACGCGACGCTCGCGGCATCCGTGCCCTCCCAGGCGGCGCCCATGGCCCAGCCGGTGGCGTGCAGCGCCTGGGCGCCGATGATGATCTGGGGCACGGCCATGCCGTGGTCGTAGGGGTTCCAGCCGGATGACGCCGAGCCGCGCCACACGGTGAGCAGCTCGGCCGGGCCGACGCCGCGGCACCACGCCACGGCGTGCTCGCGGTAGCTCGTGAACACGAAGTCGTCGTCGCGGAGTGCCCGCGCGGAGCCGATCTGCGCGGCCTCCTGGCCGGCGAGCGGCGGCCAGAGCCCGAGCTCGCCCTGGCGCTGGAGCGCGGTGGCCTCGGTGTCGAGGCGGCGCACGATCGACATGTCGCGGTAGAGGCGCGCGAGGGCGTCGGCGTCGACGTCGGCGACCCAGCGGTCGTACTCGGCGTCGGCGCGGCGCTCGCCGGTGGGGGTGACGAGCTGCACGAAGTGGTCGGGCCGGGTCAGGAGCCCGGTGGCGTCTCGGTCGGATGGGGTCATCGTCGATCCTCGCTTTCGGCGGGCGCGCCTCGTGAGCTGCCCGCACCCGGCGACTCTGCCGGATACCTCGAGGGTACGTCGATCGGTCACTCAGCTCAAGTATCGCTCGGACGCGTTGAGCATGTTGCGCAAGTCAGCACCCCCGAAGTCGGTGCTATCGTGTGGCGATATGAACGGCTACGACGCGGTCGACCGAGCGCTCCTCGCGGCACTCGCCGCCGACCCGCGCGCCACCGTGGTCGCGCTCGCCGATCGGCTCGAGATGTCGCGCAACACGGTGCAGGCGCGGATGTCGCGGCTCGAGGCATCCGGCGCATTCCTCTCGTTCGAGCGCAGCATCGATCCGGTGCCGCTCGGCTTCCCGCTCGAGGCGTTCGTCGTCGGTGCACGTGCGGCAGAAGCAGCTCGCCGCCGGTCGTCGACGAGATCGCCGAGATCCCCGAGGTGATCCAGGCGCACGGCCTCTCGGGCTCGGTCGACCTGCTCGTGCGGGTCGTCTGCCGCGACGCGCACGACCTCTTCCGCATCGACGGCGAGATCCTCGCGATCGAGGGCGTCGAGCGCACCGAGACGTCGCTCGCGATGGGCGAGCTCATCCCCTTCCGACTGGGCCCGCTGCTCGACCGCTGAACCGGCGCACGCCGTCCGCTCGAGCCGCCGCGCCAGTCGCGCCGGCGTGCCGTCGCCCGCCGGCATGCGTCCCGCGCCGTCGCCGTCGACCGTGCGCCGAAGTTGCAAACAGATTGTTGCAAAGAAACCCTTGCAACTGTTTCTTTGCAGCGGTATCTTTGCATCATGCGAAACGAACTCCGACGACCTCGAGGCACAGCCGAGCAGCTCGCGCCACCCCGGCGTCGATCACGTGATCACGAGCGCGAGCCTGAAGTCGCTCGCGCACCCGCTGCGCGTGCGCATCTACGACGAGCTCTCGGCGTACGGCCCGCTGACCGCGAGCGGGCTCGCCGAACGGCTCGGCGAGTCGAGCGGGTCCACGAGCTACCACCTGCGCCAGCTCGAGCGCACCGGCCTCGTCCGCGAGGACACGACCCGCGGAAAGGGTCGCGAACGGTGGTGGGAGCGCACCCCGGGCTCCATCGCGATCCCCGACGCCCGCTCGCTGCCGCCCGGCAGCGCCGAGCGTCTCGCGGTGAAGCTCGTCGAGGACGAATGGTTCCGATCGCGCGAACAGAACTTCCACGAGTTCCTCTCCGAGGGCGACGCCGTCTTCGGCGACGAGTGGCTCGACATCGCGACGAGCGACACCATCAACCTGCGCCTCACGCCCGAGCAGCTCACGGCGCTCGTCGCCGACATCGACGCCGTGCTCATGAAGTACATCGACGCCTACAAGCGCACGCCCACGCCGGGTTCGCGCCCGGTGCAGATCCAGATCAACGCCTTCCCGCTCGTGCGCGGGGAAGCGACCGAAGACACCCCGAAGGGATGACGATGAACACCGCACTCCTCTCCCCCCGTACCGGAATGCTCGCCGACTGGGCCGTGCGCAGCGGTCTCAGCCTGGCGAGCTGGGGCCTGCAGCGCGCGACCCGCCGCAACGACCGCGATCGCCTCCTGCGTCGCCTCGAGGCTCGGGCCGCTGCCGAGGCGGCCCTGGCCGAGCGCGATGCGCACGTTCCGGTCATCGACCTACGGCCTGATGTAGGCGAGGCCGGCTGACGCACCGCCCACGACGACGGATGCCCCGCCCGAACGAATCGGGCGGGGCATCCGTGCGTACGGCTGACGACTAGACGTCGGCACCCTCTGCGGGCGCGTCGGCGTGCGTGCCGGTCGCCTCGCGGCCCGTCGGTGTCGGCCTCCTCGGCCAGCACCGGGGCGAGCGAGAGCTTGCCGCGGTCGTCGATCTTGGTGATCTCGACGAGGATCTTCTGGCCGACGCCGAGCACGTCCTCGACGTTCTCGACGCGCTTGCCGCCGGCGAGCTTGCGCACCTCGGAGATGTGCAGCAGGCCGTCCTTGCCGGGCAGCAGCGAGATGAAGGCGCCGAAGGCGGCGATCTTCACGACGGTGCCGAGGAACTGCTCGCCGACCTCGGGGTTGGTCGGGTTGGCGATCGCGTTCACCTGGGCACGGGCGGCCTCGGCCGAGGGGCCGTCGGTCGCGCCGATGTAGACGGTGCCGTCCTCCTCGATGGAGATGTCGGCGCCGGTCTCGTCCTGGATCGCGTTGATCGTCTTGCCCTTCGGGCCGATCAGCTCGCCGATCTTGTCGACGGGGATCTGCACCGAGATCACGCGAGGCGCGGTCGGGGCCATCTCGTCGGGGCCGTCGATCGCGGCGTTGAGCACGGCGAGGATCGTCGTGCGAGCGTCCTTCGCCTGCGTCAGCGCGCCGGCGAGCACCGAGGCGGGGATGCCGTCGAGCTTCGTGTCGAGCTGGATCGCGGTGACGAACTCGGACGTGCCGGCGACCTTGAAGTCCATGTCGCCGAGCGCGTCCTCCGCACCGAGGATGTCGGTGAGCGCCGCGTAGCGGGTCTCGCCGTTCGACCGTGTCGGAGATGAGGCCCATCGCGATGCCCGCGACCGGAGCGCGCAGCGGCACGCCCGCGTTCAGGAGCGAGAGCGTCGACGCGCAGACCGAGCCCATCGAGGTCGAGCCGTTCGAGCCGAGCGCCTCGGAGACCTGGCGGATCGCGTAGGGGAACTCCTCGCGCGTGGGCAGCACCGGCACGAGCGCGCGCTCGGCGAGTGCGCCGTGCCCGATCTCGCGACGCTTCGGCGACCCGACCCGGCCGGTCTCACCGGTCGAGTAGGGCGGGAAGTTGTAGTTGTGCATGTAGCGCTTCTTGGTGACCGGGCTCAGCGAGTCGATCTGCTGCTCGAGCTTCAGCATGTTCAGCGTGGTGACGCCCAGGATCTGGGTCTCGCCGCGCTGGAAGATGGCCGAGCCGTGCACGCGGGGCACGACCTGCACCTCGGCGTCGAGCGGGCGGATGTCGGCGAGTCCACGACCGTCGATGCGCACGCCCTCCTCGAGGACGCGCGAGCGCACCACGAGCTTCGTGACCGACTTGTAGGCGGCGGAGACCTCGGCGTTGGCGGACTCGGGGAGCTCCCCGGCCTCGACCTTCGCGGCGACCTGCTCCTTGACGCGCGCCTTGAGCGCGTCGTCGGCGTCCTGGCGCTCGACCTTGCTCGGCGATCTGGTAGATGCCCTTGAGCTCCTCGTAGGCGAGGCCGCGACGACGTCGTAGGTCTCGGGCTGGTAGGGCGGGAACGTCGGGTAGTCGGCGGTGGGCTTGGCCGCGGTGGCCGCGACCTGTCTGCTGCGCCTCGACGAGCTGCTTGATGAACGGCTTCGACGCCTCGATGCCCTGCGCGATGACGGTCTCGTCGGGCTTGACCCCGCCGGCCTGGATGAGGTTCCACGCGTTGTCGGTGGCCTCGGCCTCGATCATCATGATCGCGACATCCTGCGAGCCGTCGGCCTCGGTGACCACGCGACCGGCGACGACCATGCTGAACACGGCCTCCTCGATCTGCGAGTACTTCGGGAACGCGACCCACTGGCCGTCGATGAGCGCGACGCGCACGCCGCCGACCGGACCCGAGAAGGGCAGGCCGGAGAGCTGCGTCGAGAGCGACGCCGCGTTGATCGCGAGCACGTCGTAGTACTCGTCGGGCTCGATGGCGAGCACGGTGACGACGACCTGCACCTCGTTGCGGAGGCCCTCGACGAACGAGGGGCGCAGGGGGCGGTCGATGAGGCGGCAGGTGAGGATCGCCTCGGTCGAGGGGCGGCCCTCGCGACGGAAGAACGAGCCGGGGATGCGGCCCGCGGCGTACATGCGCTCCTCGACGTCGATCGTGAGCGGGAAGAAGTCGAAGTGCTCCTTCGGCTGCTTGGAGACCGACGTCGCCGACAGCAGCATGGTCTCCTCGTCGATGTAGGCGACGGCGGAGCCCTGCGCCTGCTGGGCGAGGCGGCCGGTCTCGAAGCGGATGGTGCGGGTGCCGAACCTGCCATTGTCGATGACGGCTTCGGCGAACGTGATTTCAGGACCTTCCAAGAGGTCTTCTCCTTTGTTTTACGTCGCACCCCGTGCGGGCGCGACTCATACGTCAGGAGCAGGAACAGGCATTACGAAACGCATCAGGCGATACGCTCACGCTGGCCACCAGTAGAAGTCCACCATTCGCGTTGCGATTGGTGATCCACCACAGGGGACCAGCTTCCTGCCGGCCTGCTCCAGTGCTCGAGTGAGCACGGTGCTCGATGTGCAGTTGTGCCGTTCGCGACGCGGAACGCGTCGAGCCGCGTTGCGGCACCTCGAACAGCGGCAACCCATCGGGCGACCGGTCCCAGCCTAGCAGAGCAGGGGTTTTCGCCCGGTGAACGGCGGATGTCGCGTGCGCGAGCGGCGCCGCGGCGGCACCCGCGCGCGACCCTCGGCCGCCGCATCCGTGGCAGACTCGAAGGCATGACTTCCGACGAGCAGAGCAGCCGCGGGCCCCTCCGAGGAGACGAAGCGCAAGTTCCGCGAGGCCCTCGACCGCAAGAACAAGGCCTCGAAGCAGCGCGAGGGCGAGTCCCACCTCGACGGCGGCGGCGGCGCCCAGCACACGCAGGGTCCGGTCGACCACAAGCGCGAGTTCCGCCGCAAGTCGGGCTGAGCCCCGCCCGACGTCGTCAGCGCCGACACGCGCCTCACGGGTCCGCGTCGGGCGACATCGAGCACGGGCACGAGTCCGGGCCGCTTCGGGTCGCGGCCGTCGCCGGCCGCACGTCCGCGCAGGCGCCTGAGCAGCCACGGCGCCGCGTGCCTGGCGAGCCACTCCGCGTCGCCGACGTGGCGGTCGCCGGCTCGCGTCGTCGTCGTGCACCGCGCGCTCGAGCGCGCCGAGCTCGGTCGCGTCGGGCACGCCGAGCACGCGGGCCGCGGCGTAGGCGAGCGTGCGGTGCCCGGCCGAGTTCAGGTGCACGCGATCCTCGGCCCACATCGTGCGGTCGACGAGCTCCGCGCGCGTGCGCACGTCGAGCAGCATCGCGCCCTGCTCGTCCGCGATCGCCGCGAGCCGCTCGGCGAACGCCGGCGAACCGCGCGTCGAAGAGCCGCGACGCGGGTCGGTCCGGCATGAAGGGCGTCACGAGCAGCACGTCGGCGCCGGTCGCCCGCACCGCGCCGACCGCGTCGCCGAGCCGCGCGGCGAGCCCCGCGGCATCCGCTCGGAAGCCGACGAGGTCGTTCGCGCCGATGAGCACGCTCACGAGGTCGGCGCCGCTGCGCGATCGCGAGCGGCAGCTGCACGTCGACGGCGTCGGCCACCTTGCGGCTGCGCACGGCGACGTTGGCGTACGCCACCGCGTCCGCCCGCGGGGCTGGCGAGCGCGAGGAGCATCGCGAGGCGGTCGGCCCACCCGCGGTACTCCCCCGCCGGCATGCGCGAGCCGTCGCACAGTCCCTCGGTGAGCGAGTCGCCGACGGCGACGTAGCGGCGCCACGGCGGCGGTGGCGCCGCTCCGGCCGATGCAGCAGCGGATGCCGCGACGGGACGGTCGGCGGCACCGCCGTCCGGCGCCCGGTCCGCCGTCGCGCCGGAGCGCGACCGCCGCCGGAGCCGCCGGCCTCGGCATCGTGATCGCCGAGCCGCAGCCGCGGGCGGACGCCACGCTCGTCCGACCGCGCCGCGACCGCCGACGCGCGCGCCGATCACCTCCTCGTAGTGGCCGAGGAGCTCGTCGCCGAGCACGTCCCAGCCGCGTCCGCGAACGGCGTGCCGGGCGCGCATCCCGAACGCCCGGCGCTTGGCGTCGTCGCCCGCGAGGTCGCGCACCCGCTCGCGGAACTCCGCGAGGTCGCCCGGCCGGTACAGCCAGCCGTCGACGCTCGCAGCGGACGAGGTCGAGCGGTCCGCCGCGGCCGGTGGCGACCACCGGCACCCCGCTGGCGAGCGCCTCCTGGATGGTCTGGCAGAAGGTCTCGCTCTCGCCGGGGTGCACGAACACGTCGAGGCTCGCCATCGCCTCGGCGAGCGCGTCGCCGCCGAGGAACCCGGTGAAGCGGGCGCCGGGCAGCAGCCGCTCGAGCGCGGGACGCGACGGGCCCGTCGCCGATGACGACGAGGCGGGTGCGCGGCAGGTCGGCGAGCGCGCGCAGGTCCTCGACCTGCTTCTCGGGTGCGAGTCGGCCGACGTAGCCGACGATCACCTCGTCCGGGCTCGGCCACGCTGCGACGCCACCGTTCGCTGCGCCGAGCCGGGTGCGAACCGCTCGGTGTCGACGCCGCGGCGCCAGAGCCGCATCCGCTCGTCGTCGACGCCGGCCGCCCCGAGCCGCTCGATCGCGGAGCTCGACGGCGCGAGGGTGAGCGTGGCGCGGCGGTGGAGCCGGCCGAGGTGGCGCGTGAGCGCGGGCGCCGCGCCCGGCACGCCGTATCGCTCGGCGTACGAGGGGATGTCGGTCTGGTACACCGCGACCGAGGGGATGCCGAGCGTCTCGGCGGCGGCGAGCCCGCGCCAGCCGAGCACGAACGGCGAGGCGAGGTGCATGACCTCGGCGCCGTGCTCGCGCATGACCGACGGCGAGCCGGTGGGCGCTCGCGAGCGTCACGCGCACGTCGGGATAGCTCGGGAGCGGCACCGACGGGAGCAGCACGGACCGCGCGCCGTACAGCGACCCCTCGATCGGGCCCGACCGCGGGGCGACGACGAGGGCCTCGTGGCCGCGTCGCTCGAGGTGGCGGAGCACCTGCAGCAGGGAGTGCGTCACGCCGTTCATGTGCGGGAGGAACGATTCCGCGAGGAGTGCGACCTTCACGACTCCAGCGTGGATGCCCCGACGACCGCCACGACGACCGGAACGGCCCCGTGCGCCGAGGATTCACCGAGTCGTCGGATGCCGTTCGCCGCCCGGTCCCCGGCGCGTCGGCTCGCGGCATCCGGCCGGTCAACCCCTCGCGTTCGCCGCACGAACGGAGGACGATGGGGCGCGAAGCACACCCGACTGTTCGAGGAGGAACACGATGTCATCCGTCGCAAGGGTCACCACCATCACCGTCCGCTCGGAGACGAGCTTCGAGGACGCCGTCGCCACCGGCATCGCTCGCGCCGCGCAGACGCTGCGCCACGTGAGCGGCGCATGGGTCAAGGAGCAGAAGGTCGAGGCGAGCGAGGGCAGGATCACCGCGTGGTCCGTGACGCTCGAGGTCAGCTTCGTGCTCGAGTGACCGATTCCGGGCGCTGACGCCCGCGTGACGACGGACGGGGAGCACGCGCTGCGCACGTCCCCGTGACGCGATCCGCCGCGCGCGTCGCTCCCCGTTCACCCGCGCCGGGTAGAACGAGCAGGTGGACGACGCGTGGATCACCGCCCTGGCCGAATCCGCCTGGCTCGTCCCGGCGCTCTTCGCGCTCGTGGTCGGCGATGCGTTCCTCGTCGTGCTGCCGAGCGAGACCGCGGTCGTCGCGCTCGGCGCGCTGTGGGCGACCACGGGCGCGCCGCCCCTGCTCGCGATCGTGCCGGCCGCGGCCGCGCGGCGCGGTGGTCGGCGACGGGCTGTGCTACCTCATCGGGCGGCGCATCGGACTCGACCGGTGGCGCTGGCAGCGCGAGGGGCGGATCGCCGGCGCCGTCGCCGGGGCCCGCGACCGGTGCACCGGCGGACCGCCGTGCTGGTGTTCACGGCGCGGTACGTGCCGTTCGCCCGGATCGCGGTGAACCTCGCCGCGGGCGCCGGACGCGTGCCCCTGCGCCGGTACCTGCCGCTCTCGTTTGCGGCCGGCACCGCGTGGGCCTGCTACAACGTCGCGATCGGGGCGGTCGTCGGGCAGCGCGCTCCCGCGACAGCCCGCTGCTCGCGATCGCGATCTCCGTCCCGATCGCGATCGTGCTCGGCCTCGCCGTCGACCGAGCCGTCGCGGGGCTCGACGCCCGTACGGACGCCGAGCCCCGATGACGAACCGGGGACTACTCCCCCGCCAGGCCGCCGATGAGGTGGCCGAGCGGGCGGTCGAGCGCGAACGGGTCGTTCACGAGGTCGGCACGGTCGGTGCGCTCGACGAGGTCGGCGAACTCCTTCGCGCCGCGGAAGACGCGGTCGGGGAGCGAGCGGACGCCGTCGCCGGCCCCGCCCCAGTCGCCGGTCGCCGCGAACACGCCCGTGGTGACCGGGATCGCGTGCAGGTAGGTGAACAGCGGCCGGATCGCGTAGTCGATCGCGAGCGAGTGGCGGGGCGTGCCACCGGTCGCGCCGATGAGCACGGGCAGGTCGGTGAGCGCCTGCGGGTCGATCACGTCGATGAACGACTTGAACAGGCCCGGCGTAGCTCGTGGTGAAGATCGGCGTGACCGCGATGAGTCCGTCGGCCGTGGCCACGGCGTCGAGCGCCTCCTCCAGCTTCGGCGGGGCGAAGCCCATGAGCAGGTGGTTCGTGATGTCGTGCGCGAGGTCGCGCAGCTCGAAGGTCTGCACCTCGACCTCGACGCCGCGCTCGCGCAGGATGTCCACGGCGTCGGCGGCCAGCCGGTCGGCCAGCTGGCGGGTGGAGCTCGGCGTGCTGAGCCCGGCCGAGACGACGACGATGCGCTTGGTGGTCATCGCACGACCGTCCTTCCGGGTGGCGGCGGGGCCGAAGGCCGCGCCGGGCTGCGGGTTCGAATCGACGGCTGCCGACTCGGCCGCCGCGGTGTCCTGGTAGGGCGAGCCGACGGTGAGGTTGTCGCCGCGGTTCGCGTTCGGCGTGGCCTGGCGCGGCGCCTGGTCGCCGTACTTCGCCGCGACGAGCGACGCGTGGGTCGGCGCGTCCGGCACGTCGGCCGGGCGGTCCTTCGCGAACTCCTTGCGGAGCACCGGCACGACCTCCTCGCCGAGCAGGTCGAGCTGCTCGAGCACGGTCTTCAGCGGCAGGCCGGCGTGGTCGAGGAGCCAGAGCTGGCGCTGGTAGTCGCCGACGTAGTCGCGGAAGCCCAGGGTGCGGTCGATGACCTCCTGCGGGCTGCCGACCGTCAGCGGGGTCTGCTGGCGTGAACTCCTCGAGGCTCGGGCCGTGGCCGTACACCGGGGCGTTGTCGAAGTACGGACGGAAGTCCTGCACCGCGTCCTGCGAGTTCTTGCGCATGAACACCTGGCCGCCGAGTCCGACGATCGCCTGCGCGGCGGTGCCGTGGCCGTGGTGCTCGAAGCGCTGGCGGTACAGGGCGATCATGCGCTGGGTGTGCGACGCGGGCCAGAAGATGTGGTTCGCGAAGAAGCCGTCGCCGTAGGAGGCGGCCTGCTCGGCGATCTCGGGGCTGCGGATCGAGCCGTGCCACACGAACGGGGGCACGCCGTCGAGCGGGCGCGGCGTCGAGGTGAAGCCCTGCAGGGGCGTGCGGAACTCGCCCGACCAGTCCACGACGTCCTCGCGCCAGAGGCGGTGCAGCAGCTCGTAGTTCTCGACGGCCAGGGGCAGGCCCTGCCGGATGTCCTTGCCGAACCAGGGGTAGACGGGGCCGGTGTTGCCGCGGCCGAGCATCAGGTCGGCGCGACCGCCCGACACGTGCTGGAGCATCGCGTAGTCCTCGGCGATCTTCACCGGGTCGTTCGTGGTGATGAGGGTCGTCGCGGTCGAGAGCTGCAGGGTCGAGGTCTGCCCGGCGATGTAGGCGAGGGTCGTCGTCGGCGAGGACGACCAGAACGGCGGGTTGTGGTGCTCACCGAGCGCGAAGACGTCGAGGCCGACCTCCTCCGCGTGCTTGGCGATCGTCAGCGTCGCCTGGATGCGCTCGGCCTCGGTCGGCGTACGACCGGTGGTCGGGTCCTGCGTGATGTCGCTGACGGTGAAGATTCCGAACTGCATCTCGCCCTCCTGGGCTCTTCGTCTCTATTCATGCGTTTGCATGCAATGGTATCGAACGGATGCCCCGCCGGATCTATTCCCGGGCCGATCTCCGGCCAGTTCCAGCACCGCCTCGGCGGCCTCGGCGAGGGCGACGCCGTAGCCCCGCCGTGCCCGGCGGCGTGCACCGCGAGCGGATGCAGCTGGTGCAGCGGGACCCGCTCGCGCCAGCCGCCGCGGAGCGGCGAGGCGCGGTCGTAGGCCGCGAGCACGTCGTCGAGGAACGGGCAGCCGAAGAGCGCGAGCATCGCGAGATCGGTCTCGCGGTGGCCGCCGTGCGCCGCGGGATCGATGAGCACGACGCCGTGGCCGACCAGAGCACGTTGCCGTTCCAGAGGTCGCCGTGCAGCCGCGCCGGCGGCTCGTCGTCGTCGAACGCGCCCGCGGCGATCACGTCGGCCGCCCGCCGCACGAGCGCGGCCTCCGCGGCGGTCGTGTTCCCGACCTCCTCGGCGATCTCGAGGTAGGGCAGCACCCGGTCGCGGGCGTAGAACGCGCCCCACGTCGCGTCGTCCGCCGCGGGCAGGGGACGGCGGCCGATGAAGAGCGGACCGTCCCATCCGTCGGGTCGCGCACCGAAGGCCGTGCGCCGGCCGCGTGCGTCCGGGCGAGGGCCGCGCCGAACGCCGCGCCGCGGCCGACCGATCGGGTCGCGCCTCGTCGACCCGCTCGAGCTCGATCCGGCCCGGCGCGACCGCCGCGACCGCGACCGTGCGCGACCCCGCCGGCCGCCGCGAGCCAGGCGAGCCCGGCCGCCTCGGCCTCGAAGAAGCCCTCGGGGGCGTCCGCGCGTCGCTTGACGATGGTGTCCACCCGCCCAGTGTGCCCGACGGGCGCGCGCGTGCGCGCGCGGACACGAAGGCGGGGGTGCCGATCGGCACCCCCGCCCCGCATCGACCGCGTCGACTCAGTCGGCGTCGTCGTGCCCGTGGCCGTGGTCGGGCGCGAGGCCGCCGCCGCCGGCGAGTCGACGGTGCCCTCGGGGCCGGCCGGCGCCGGGAACGTGAAGTTGCCCGGGACCGTTCTTGCCGACGACGCCGTTCACCGACTCGGTGGAGTACGCGTAGGTCGAGCACGGCCGCGCGCGATCGCGTCGGAGTTGACGTCGAGCGCGTCGAGCGCGAGGTTGTCGATCGTGTCGCACGCCAGGTGGTAGCACGGGTCGTACTGCGCACCCGCGGTGCCGCCCCAGATCGCCGCCTGCTCCGCGGTCTTCGACGACCTCGGCGCCCGTGAACAGGCCGCCCGCCGGGATGCCGTTCTGGATGAACGCCTGGTAGTCGCTGCGACCGCTGAACTCGGCGTCGTCGTACGGCTCGCCCGCCGCACGTGTAGTAGCTCTCGAAGAGGTCCTCGATCTGCGACCGAGCCCTCGGGGACGGCACGACCGGCGGGCCGGCGCAGCCCGACTCGTCGCCGTCGTACACCATGAAGATGTAGTTCGGCGAGGCCACCATGTCGAAGTTCAGGTAGAGCGCGACGTCGTCGAGCTCGCCCGGCTGCGACCTGAGCTCGTGCGACGTAGGCGCGTCGAGCCGAGCAGGCCGCTCTCCTCGGCGCCCCACCACGCGAAGCGCAGGGTGTTCTCGGGCTTCACCTTCGAATCTGCTGGGCGATCTCGAGCAGCGCCGACGAGCCGCTGCCGTTGTCGTTGATGCCGGGGCCCGCCTGCACCGAGTCGAGGTGCGCACCGGCCATCACGACGTTGTCGTCGTTCTTGCCGGGCAGCTCCGCGATCACGTTCACCTGCGGACGCGACTCGGGCGAGTCGACCACGATGTGCGCGGTCGAGCCGGCCTGCGCGAGCGCCGCGCCGTCGGCGAAGCTCGCGCCGACGACCGGGATGCTCAGCGGCGTCTGGTTGACGCCGAACAGCGTGCCGGTGACGAGGCCCTCGCGCAGCGCGCGTGTTGCCCTGGTTGAAGATGATGACCGCCTCGGCGCCGGCCGTCTGGGCGTTGATCGCCTTGACGCCGAACTCGCACGTGCCGCGCTGGATGAGCGCGATGTCGTTGTCGCCCGACCAGTCGAGCCCGGCGAAGTCGGCCGCCTCGCAGCCGCTGGTGACCGGGTCGCGCGGCAGGTCGAGCATCGACGTCGACCGGGATCACGTTGCCCGTGACCTCGCCGTATCCGGTTCCCGTGAACGGTCCCGGCTCGTACGTCGCCTGCGACCGGCGTGAGCTGCTCGAGCGTCGAGCGGGCCGGCACGAACGTGAAGTCGAACTCGTCGAGTCGACAGTTCCAGCCCGCGGCCTCGAGCGTCTCGACGACGTACTCGACGCTCTCGGTGTAGCCGGTGGTGCCGGCGGCGCGGGTGCCGCCGTTGGCGTCGGCGATCGCCTGCAGGGCCTCCTCGTGCTCGAGCACGCCGTCGACGTCGACGCACCCGAGGAGCTTCTCGTACGTGTTGTTCGTGCGGTTGTCGCAGCCTTCGCGGCCGGGGCGGCGATCGCCGCGCCCGGCCGGGACGAGCGCGATGGCCGAACGACCGCCGCCGTCGCGATCGCGACCGTCCTGGCGCGCCTGGAAAGTGTGTGCAGATGGGTACATCGTCTTCCCTTCCGTGCGGGTGTCCTCGTTGACACCCGTTCTGGGGGAGCCTATGCGGAGCCCTCGCGCAGGCGGAAGCCCCAGTTCCGAAATGCCTCGGCGGCACGCACGAATGCTGCGTGGTCGCGCTCCACCGGTGGCTAGACTCGCCGTGATGGGCACGATTTCGGTCATCGTTCCGAGTCTGAACGACGCGGACTACCTCGCCGTCTGCCTCGACGCGCTCGCGAAGCAGACGCGCCGGGCCGACGAGGTCATCGTCGTCGACAACGGCTCCACGGATGCCACGGCCGAGGTCGCGCGGGCCGCGGGCGCACGGGTCGTCGACCAGCCGGTGCGCGGCATCTGGCCCGCGACGGCGGCCGGATTCGACGCGGCATCCGGCGACGTGCTCGCCCGCCTCGACGCCGACTCGGTGCCCGCGCCCGACTGGCTGGCCGAGGTCGAGCGGCGGATGTCGCGGCCCGACCGCCCGACGGTCGTCACCGGCACCGGGCGTGTTCTACGGCGGCACCGCGCCGCGGCGCTGGATCGCCCGCAACCTCTACATCGGCGGCTACTTCACCGTCATCGGCGCGCTGCTCGGGCATCCGCCGATCTACGGCTCGAACTACGCGATGCGCGCCGACGCCTGGCTCGAGCTCCGCGACATCGTGCACCGCGACCGCGCCGACCTGCACGACGACCTCGACCTCGCCTGGTGGCTGCAGCCGGGCATGACCGTCGTGCACGACCGGGCGCTCGTCGTCGGGGTCTCGGCGCGGCCGTTCGACAGCCTCCCCGAGCTCGGACGACGCCTGCGGATGGCGTTCCACACGCTCGGCGTCGAGTGGCGGGCGTGGCCGCCGTTCGAGCGGCGCGCCGTGCGGCGCATCGAGCGACGACCTGTCGTCGCCGGCGATGCTCGCCGAGGCCGCCGAGCGCCGACGCCGACGGCGAGGAGCCGCTGCCCGCGTGACCGCGCGCCGCGCCGTGCGCGCGGCTACGGCGTCGACGCCGGTCTCGTCGAAGAGCGCGAGCATGTCGCGCACGAGCTGGTGCGGCGCCGTCTCGCAGGGGCTGTGGCCCGGTGGGATACACCGCGAAGCGCGCGCCGATCTCGCGCGCGAACCGCTCGTGCAGCTCGCGCGGCCACAGGTCGTGCTCGCCGACGGCGACGAGCTTCGGCACGGGCGACGCCGCGAGTTCGGCGCGCACGTCGGGCGTCCGCATCATGAGGCCGATGATGTCGTCGACGCTCTCGCGGCGGGTGAGCGCGAACCGCTCGCGCACGAACGCGAGGCGGCGCGGCGGGACCCGGTTGAGGTTGTTGCGGATGCCCCAGAGCATGAGCGCCGCGCCCTGGCGCGGCGACGTGAGGCCGCTGATCGGCCCGATGCGCTTGACGCCGCGGAACGCCTGCCCCGGCTCGGGCGGCGCGCTCAGCAGCGTGAGGCTCGCGAACCGGTCGGGGCGCTCGAGCAGCGCGAGCTCGGCGAGCGTGCCGGCGAAGCTGTAGCCGAGCACGTGCGCGCGCGGCCGCGCCGTCGTCGAGCACCGCGAGGAGGTCGTCGAGGAACAGCCGCTCGTCGTAGCGGGTGCGCGGCGGGTCGAGGTTCCACGGGCCGGCGGCCCACGACTCGTACTGCCCGGCGAGGTCGTACGACTCGACCCGATAGCCCGGCCGCCGCGAAGAGCGGCATCATCAGCACGAAGTCCTCCTTCGAGCCGGTGGCGCCGGGAACGAGCACGACCCGCGGGCCGTCGAGCGGGACCGAGCGCGACGCGGGCGAGGGCCCCGCTCGGGGCGTCGAAGCTCGGTGCGCTCGGTGCCGGGCGGGAAGGCCCGCCAGTCGAGGTCGGGGATGGCCTCGTCGAGCAGGCGCGCCTCGTCGGCGACATCCGTCGACGCCGCCGACGTCGACGGGCGACGTGCCGCGGCGACGGAACGATCCCAGCACACCTCCGAATGCGACCACGACCACACGATACCGTCGGCCGGCGACGACCGGCAGCCGGCGCCCGCGTGGACGACGGTCCGGGCGCCGTCGCACGCACCCGGGTCGCCCTCAGCGAACACCGGACGAGCGCCCAGCCGGCCGACGTAGGCTGGACGCATGGCAACCGTGGCGCTGACCCTTGAGAACTTCGAGCAGACCATCCTCGACGGCGGCACCGTCTTCGTCGACTTCTGGGCGGGATGGTGCGGACCGTGCCTGCAGTTCGCCCCGAACTACGAGGCCGCGTCCGAGGCGAACCCCGACCTCACGTTCGCGAAGGTCGACACCGAGGACCAGCAGCAGCTCGCGGCGGCGATGAACATCACGTCGATCCCCACGATCATGGCGTTCAAGGACGGCATCGGCGTGTTCGCGCAGGCCGGCGCCCTTCCCCGGCCGATGCTCGACGACCTCATCGCCCAGGTGCGCGCGCTCGACATGGACCGCGTGCGCGCCGACCTCGCGCGGCAGGACGCCGAGCAGGCGGTCGCGTCGTCGCAGGTCAGCGAGGCCTGAGCCCCGACGCCGCCGAGCGGATGCCGCGACGGCCGCATCAGTCCCGGTGCGCCGGCGCGCTCCGGCGCCTCGAGCGCCTCGAGCCCGCTGAGGTCGAGGTCGACGCCGAACGGGCGCGACGCCGCCGACGATGATCGCGGGGACCCGCACGTAGCGCGCCCTCGCTGGCGCAGCCCGTCGAGCAGGTCGACCCATCGCTCCTCGCGCGGCGCGGCCGAGGAACCCGGCGTGCCGCGGCCGGTCGCCGCCGACGAGCTGCACGCCGATGCGGTACCGCCGCGACAGCCAGCGGCTCGCGCGCGGGCACGAGCACGGCGTGCTGCTCGGCGCCGCCGTACAGCCGCGCGAGCTCGATCGCCGGCTGGTGGCGGTTGGCGTCCTCGACCGGGCACGACCGTGCGCACCTCGCGCTCGCGTCGCGGCGCGTCGACGAGCTCGAGGCCGTCGAGGGTCGATGAGGTCGCCCCACTGGTCGGGATTCGTGCGGCGGCTCGCCCGCACGAGCGAGACGACGAGCCACGCGAGCGCCGCGAGCACGACGACGACGAACGAGCCAGAACAGCACGGGCGGGCCCGTCGGGGCGGATGACGCCCGTCAGCAGCAGGAGCGCCACCAGCACGAGGAACGGGAGCGGCTCCCAGGCGATGCAGGGGCTTCGAACGGGGCGCGGGCATGGGATTCAGGCTATCGCCCGGACGCGGCCGCGCGCGCCCGGCGCGTCAGCGCAGCGCGACGGGAGGCGCGCCGCCACCTCGTCGAGCACCGACTCGTCGCCGGCGTAGAGGCCGTGCTCGCGCGGCCAGTGCGAGACCACGTCGGTGTAGCCGAGCTCGGCGGCGCGGCCGACGGCGTCCTCGAACGCGCCGACGCTCGCGAGGCTGTAGCGGGCCTCGGCGTCGAGCGAGAGCGTGCGGCTGATCGTGGCGGGATCGCGGCCCGCGGCGTCGCACGCGTCGTCGAGGCGGCGCACGAGCTCGCCGGCCAGGCGCCACCACGCCTCGGTGTCGTCGTCGGCACCGGCGGTCGTGACCCAGCCGTCGGCGATGCGCGTCGCGAGCGCCAGCCCCTTGGGCCCGTCGGCGGCGAGGAGCAGCGGCATCCGCGGATGCTGCGACGGCTCGCCGACCATGCGGGCTCCCGACGCGGTGAACCACTCCCCCTCGAACGAGACGCCGCCGGAGCCCGGCGGCTCGAAGCGCAGCAGCACGTCGAGCGCCTCGGCGAACTCGGCGAAGCGGGCGAACCGCTGCCGCGGCGTGAGCTCGGGCTGCCCGAGCACGTAGGCGTCGAAGCCCGTGCCGCCCGAGCCGACGCCGAGCAGCATCCGCCCGCCCGAGACCTGGTCGACGGTCGCGACGTCCTTCGCGAACGGCACCGGATGCCGGAAGTTCGGCGACGCCACGAACGTGCCGAGGCCGATCCGGCTCGTGACCGTCGCCGCGGCCGTGAGCGTCGGCACGGTGGCGTGCCAGCGCTCGCCGGCGAGCCCGCGCCACGCGAGGTGGTCGTAGGTCCAGGCGTGGTCGAAGCCGAGCTCCTCGGCGCCGCGCCATCGTCGGGCGGCCTCCGGCCAGTCGTACTGGGGCAGGATGACGATGCCGAACCGCATGGCGCGAGTCTACGACGCGTCGGCGCGGGCGAGCCGCGGCGGCCGGCATCGCGCGCGTCGGGCGCCGGCACGAGGTCGACGTCGAGCGCGCGTCGCCGCCGGCGCCGGCGCGCGACGCTCGAGGCGCACGAGCACGATGCCGCCGAGGATGAGCAGCCCGCCGAGGAGCTGCACCGGTCCGATCGCCTCGCCGAGCAGCGCCCACGACACGATGGCCGCGAAGACCACCTCGGAGAGGCCGAGGAACGACGAGAGCCTGGTGCCGAGCAGGCGGATCGACTGGATGCCCGCGACGTAGGCGAACGCGGTCGAGATCGCGCCGACCATCAGCACGGGCACCCACCAGGGCGCGGTGCCGCCGAAGAACGCGACGTCGACGAACTCGGCCTCGAACGGCACGAGCCCCGTGAGGCCGGCGAGGCCGAGGACGACGGCGCCGAGGAGGCATCCGACCGCCGCGAGCGCGACCGGCGGCACGCCGACGTCGGCGCGCTCGCCCAGCACGTAGTAGACCGCGACGCCGAGCATCGCGACGCCCGCGATGACGACGCCGAACGGGTCGAGGGCGCCGCCGGCGGGCCCGATCACGAGCACCAGCCCCGCGATCGCGACGACCGAGCCGCCGAGCACGACGAGCTGCGGCGCCCGCCGGCTGCGCGCCCACACGAACGCCACGAGCGCGACCGGCGCGAGGTACTCGATGAGCAGCGCCGTGCTCACCGGGATGCGGGCGATGGCGGTGTAGAAGGCGAGCTGCACGCCGGCCACGGCGATGACCGAGTAGACGAGCACGGTCCACTTCGCGCGCCACAGCGGACGGAGGTCGAACTTGCAGCGCCATGAGGCCCGGGACGAGCAGGATCAGCGCGGCGACCGAGACGCGGAAGAACACCGCGGCCCCCGGCGACCAGCCCGACTCGAGCAGCGGCTTCACGATCGCGCCGCCCGCACCGAACGCGAGCCCGGCCGCGAGGCCGAGCAGGATCCCGACGATGCCGCGTGAACGATGCATCCGCTCGACCCCTTCCCCCGGCGCGCCAGCGCTGTAATGCCCGAAACTCGTTATACTGATGACAGTACTCGCGCACGCGACGTCAGGAGTCAAATGTTTTTCACCCATGACACGGAAGCGGCGCTGGGCTTCGTGGCGGCGCTCGCCGACACGACCCCCGAGGCCTCCGATTCGGGCGACGACGAGCTCACGACGCCCGCCGCAGCTCGTCGCGCTCCTCGACGCCTGGAAGTACTCGGGCCGTCGCGACGGCGACGCTGCGGGAGCTCGACGAGGTGCGCGAGGCGCGCGCCCGCCTGCGCGACCTCTGGCTGCTCGATCGCGACGAGGCGGCCGCCGCCGTCAACGAGCTCCTCGCCGAGGCGCGGGCCCTCCCGCGCCTCGTGCGCCACGACGACATCGACTGGCACATCCACGCGACCGAGCTCGACGCGCCGCTCGCCCGGCGCATCCTCGTCGAGGCGGCGATGGCGTTCGTCGACGTCATCCGCTCCGACCAGATGGAGCGCCTGCGGGCCTGCGACGCCGACGACTGCGAGAGCCTCTACGTCGACCTCTCGAAGAACGCGTCGCGGCGGTTCTGCAGCACGCGGTGCGGCAACCGGATGGCCGTCCGCGCGTACCGCGCGCGCACGGCGTGAGCCGGTCGCACGGCGAGGCTCGGCCGGAGTAGATTCCAGATCACCGGCGCCGTTCCGGACGGACGCGGCTTCAGGCGAGGAGGCCCCGATGACCGATCGAGCGACGCCGGACGAACCTGCTCCGTTCACCGCCGAGGACTTCGCCGCGAGGCTGCGGCGAGCGGCGGCAGTCCGCGGAGGCGGCGGGGCTGACCGGGCTGCTGCTCACCCCGGGACCCGACCTGCTCTACCTCACCGGGTACGCGCCGGTCGCGATCACCGAACGCATCACGATGCTCGTCGTCCCCGTCGACGGCGAGCCGACCATGATCGTCCCGAAGCTCGAACGGCCCGACGCCGAGGGGTCGCCCGGCGCCTCCGTCTTCCGGCTCGCGGACTGGACCGACGGCAGCGACCCCTACGAGGCGACGGCGCGACTCCTCGGGCCGGGGCGCTACGCGCTCTCGGACTCGGCCTGGGCGATGCACCTGCTCGGGCTGCAGGGCCGGCTGCCCGAGACGTCGTACGTGTCGATGACGACGGCGCTCCCGATGCTGCGGGCGATCAAGGACGACGACGAGCTCGAGCGGCTGGCCGCGGCCGGGGCGGCCGCCGACGCGGCGTACGGCGAGATCCTCGGGGTCCGCTTCGCCGGCCGGAGCGAGACCGAGATCGGCACCGAGCTGGCCGCGCTCCTGCGCCGGTTCGGGCACTCGCAGGTCGACTTCACCGTCGTCGGCTCGGGTCCGAACGGGGCGAACCCGCACCACGAGATGGGCGACCGGATCATCGAGCACGGCGACATGGTGGTGCTCGACTTCGGCGGCCTCAAGCACGGCTACGGGTCGGACACGACCCGCACGGTGCACGTCGGCGAGCCCACCGACGAGGAGCGCGAGGTGCACGAGATCGTCCGCCGCGCGCAGCAGGCGGGGTTCGAGGCGGTCCGCCCCGGCGTCGAGTGCCAGGAGGTCGACCGGGCCGCGCGAGCCGTGATCACCGAGGCCGGCTACGGGGAGTACTTCATCCACCGCGTCGGCCACGGGATCGGGCTCACCACGCACGAGCCGCCGTACATGGTCGAGGGCGAACGACAGCCCATGCAGCCCGGGCATGTGCTTCTCGATCGAACCGGGCATCTACCTTCCCGGGCGGTTCGGCGTGCGCATCGAGGACATCGTCACGGTCACGGCCGACGGCGGGCGCCGGCTCAACCGGACGCCCGCACGAGATGGCGATCGTCGAGTAGCGGCGGCTCGCGGCATCCGCTCGGGCATGACGAAGGCCCCCGCCGTGCCGGCAGGGGCCTTCGCAAGAAGTTCGCGGTATCAGCGAGAGCCGCGTCGGAACACGACGCTTAGCGGCGCAGCCCGAGACGCTCGATGAGCGAGCGGTAGCGGTTGATGTCCACGTCGGCGAGGTAGCCGAGCAGACGACGACGCTGACCGACGAGGAGGAGCAGGCCACGACGCGAGTGGTGGTCGTGCTTGTGCTCCTTCAGGTGCTCGGTGAGGTCCTTGATTCGCTTCGTGAGGAGCGCGATCTGGACCTCGGGGGATCCAGTGTCACCGGGGTGGGTCGCGTACTCTTCGATGATCGCCTTCTTGACATCGGCTTCAAGTGCCATAGATGGGATCCCCTTTCTCCTTGTTGCGCGCTGCCCGGGGCCGAATGCCTGGGCTCTCTTGATGCGCGGCCGATTTCACGGCAACCTCAGGAGTCTACCAGAGCGGATGCCGCGTGGCCGCCGGGCGCGATTCGCGCTCGTCGCCCGGGCACGAAGGAGGCCACACCCATGAGCAAGGGCGTTCTCATCACGATCGGCGTCGTCGTCGCGCTGGCTCGGCGCGGTCTTCACCTTGCAGGGCCTCGGCTTCATCGGCGGCAGTGCGATGACCGGCTCCACCCTCTGGGCGATCCTCGGCCCGATCATCGCGGTGGTCGGCATCGTGCTCGTGGTGCTCGGCCTGCGCAGGGGCCGCAAGCGCTGAGGTCACGGCCGACCGCGGTGCGGCTGGGGCCGGGCGCGCGCGCCGCGGCCGCTCACCGGGTCGGGTCGATGACGAGCTTGCCGTGCACGTCGCCGGCGCCGATCCTGCGCAGCGCCTCGGGCACCCCGGCGAGCGGCAGCACCGCGTCGATCACCGGATGCACCTCCCCCGCCGCGACCATCGCGTCGAGCTCCTCGAGGCCCTCGTTCGCGTGCGCGGCGAGCACCGCGTACGTCCGGCCGTCGCGGCCCATGGCGGCGCCGAAGGCGAACGTGGCGAAGATCACGCGCATGCGTCCGCCGATGATGACGAAGCGCCCCTGCGGTGCGAGCATCCGCCGGTAGTCCCGGAGGCGGCGGCGCGCGACGAGCTCGATGATCACGTCGTAGCCGCCGTCGGGCGGCTCGGCGGCCGCCGGGTCGGCGAGGTCGATCGCCCGGGTCGCGCCGAGCCCGGTCAGCAGGTCGAGCTTGTCGGCGCGGTCGACCGCGGTCACCTCGGCGCCGGCGCGTCGGGCGAGCTGCACCGCGAGCGTGCCCGCTCCCCCGCCCGCGCCGTTCACGAGCACGTGGTCGCCCGCACCGACGCGCGCCAGCCGCAGGCCCTGCAGGGCGAGGCCGCCCGCCTGCGGGAGTGCGGCCGCGTCGACGAAGCCGATCCCGTCCGGGATGCGCCGGAGGTCCGTCGCGGGTGCGACGACGAACTCGGCGAAGCCGCCCCAGCCGGCGCCGACAGGTCGCCGTGCACCCGGTCGCCGACGGCGAACTCCGTGACGCCGTCGCCGACGGCGACGACCTCGCCCGCCACGTCCGCGCCGAGCACCGGCAGGCGGGGCCGGAACAGCCCGCCGATCCGCGCGATCAGCGGCCGGCCGCGCAGCAGGTCCCAGTCCCACGAGTTCAGGGACGCGGCGCGCACCCGCACGAGCACCTCGCCCGGTCCGGGCTGCGGCGTGGGCAGCTCGACCAGGTGCAGCCGCTCGGGGCCGCCGTACCGCTCGTACCGCACCGCGCGCATGCCGCGAGCCTATCCATCCGGGCCGGCCGGAATACCGCGGATCCGGGCGCGCGGGGTTTCCATGCATGTGGATGCAACCGAGGTGGAGGTCGCCGTCATCGGCGCCGGACAGGCCGGACTCTCGGCCGCCTACCACCTGCAGCGCCGCGGCTTCGTGCCGGTCACGCGCGACCCGGACGCGTCCGAGACCTTCGTCGTGCTCGACGCGAACGCGGCGCCCGGCGGGGCGTGGCAGCACCGCTGGGCATCGCTGCGCATGGCCACCGTGAACGGCATCCACGAGCTGCCCGGGCATCCGGTGCCGCCTGCCGACCCGGCGATGCCGAGTCGCGACGCCCTGCCGCCCTACTTCGCCGACTACGAGCGGCGCTTCGACCTCGACGTGCAGCGGCCGGTGCACGGTGCGGGCCGTGCGCCGTGCCGACGACGACCCCGACGGGCGCCTCCTCGTCGAGACCGACCGCGGCACCTGGGCCGCCCGCCACGTCATCAACGCCACCGGCACGTGGACGCGCCCGTTCCGCCCGTACTACCCCGGGATCGATCGGTTCCGCGGTCGCCAGCTGCACGTCGCCGACTACGTGTCGGCCGACGAGTTCGCCGGGCAAGCGGGTGATCGTCGTCGGGGCGGGCGTCTCCGCGGTGCAGCTGCTCGACGAGATCTCGCACGTCGCCGACACCGTCTGGATGACCCGCCGCGAACCGCAGTGGGTCGAGGAGGACTTCGACCTCCCCGCGCGGACGGCGGCGATCGCCGGTGTCGAGGCGCGGGTCCGCCAGGGCCTGCCGCCCGGGCAGCGTGATCGCCGTCACCGGCATGCACTGGACGCCCTGGGCGCGGGCGGCGCAGGAGCGCGGCGTGCTGGTGCGGCATCCGATGTTCGCCTCGATCGAGGAGCACGGCGTGCGCATGCCCGACGGCTCGTTCATCGCGGCCGACGTGATCCTCTGGGCGACCGGCTTCCGGCCGGCGCTCGACCACCTCGCGCCGCTGAAGCTCCGCACGCCGGACGGCGGCTTCCGCGTGGCCGACACCCGTTCGCTCGACGAGCCGCGGCTGTTCCTGATCGGCTACGGCCCCTCGCAGTCGACGGTGGGCGCCAACCGGGCGGGGCGCGCCGCCGTGCAGCAGATCGTCGCCGAGCGGGCGGCGCGCACGTCGGCGCCCACGTCGCCACGTCGCCGCGTCGCCGCGTCGCCCGCGGTCGCCGCGTAGCCGGGCGCCCACGATCGATTGCCCGGGCTCGCGGGGTCGGAGCAGACTGGCGCCATGGGGTTCGCGATGAAGCGCGTGTACGAGCCGGCCGAGGCATCCGACGGCTATCGGGTGCTCGTCGACCGGCTGTGGCCGCGGGGCGTGAAGAAGGAGCGCGCCGAGCTCGACGAGTGGGCGAAGGACGTGGCGCCCTCGCCCGAGCTCCGCACCGAGTGGCACCACCATCGCGAGCGCTTCGACGAGTTCGCGGCGCGCTACCGCGAGGAGCTCGACGCCAACCCGGCCGCCACGGCGCTGCTCGAGACGGGTCGCGAGCACGACCGCGTCACGCTCGTGTTCGCCGCGCGCGACGAGCAGGTGAACCACGTCAGCGTGCTCCTCGACTGGCTCGCCGACCACGGGGCATCCGTCGAGTCCTGAATGGCCGGATGCCGCGTCGGGCCGCGGGTGCCCCTGGCCGGCGATCGGTCCCGCGCCGAGTGCCCCTTGTGACCGCTCGGGCGTCGGCGTAGCGTGCCGAATGACCCGAGAAAGTGAGCCATCATCATGATTACGAGGACGCGCGCGCGAACCGCCGCGCTGACGCTCGCCGCCGCCGCCGCATTCACCTTCGCCGGCGCCGGCGCCGCCCAGGCCGCACCCGCCATCCCGCTGACCGGCGGCCAGGAGGCTCCGACGCCGAACGCCTTCGGCGCGCACGGCTGGTTCAGCTACGAGATCGACGGCACCGAGTTCTGCTACACGCTCGAGGTCGACCGGCCTCTCGACGCCGGCCGTCGCCGCGCACGTGCACGTCGCGCCGCGGAACGTCCCGGGGCCCGTGGTGATCCCGCTCGACATCGTGTCCGCCACGAGCTTCGAGGTCTCGGCCTGCGAGACGATCTCCGACCATGCTCGCCGCGGCGATCGAGGACGACCCCGGTGCGTACTACGTCAACGTGCACAACGCGAACGAACCAGCCCGGGGAGATCCGCGGCCAGCTGAAGTAGCGCGCCACTTCGGTCGGCGCCATCGGGTCGCGGTGCGACCCCGTGGCTGTGCTGTGCTGACTTGTCCTCCACAGGGGCGGGGTTGCGCGCGTTATCCACAGGTGTTTCACCTGATCAGTGCCGGTTTCCGACGCGCTCCGGATGTCGGTGGGTGGTGCTGTGATGGATGCATGACCACCCCCGGGCGCGACCAGCGCGGCGGCCGCGTTGCAGGCCGACCTCGACGCGATCCTCGCGCTGGAACGGCGGATCCGGGCGGCGCAGGCCGAGCAGTTGCGGCTGATCGAGCGGGCGCACGGGTACGCGCACGCGGTCGAGGGCGTGCACGACGGAGTCCACCCCGGTGCAACGGGAGTTCGGCACCCGGTCGTTCCTCGCCGAACTCGCCACCACCCTGATGCTGCCCGAGCGCACCGCCGGCGCCCTGTCGCGGATGCCGGCGACCGCCCGCCGTCACCCGGCCCCCCTGCACGCGCTCGCCACGCGGGCGCTCAGCCTGCCCCAGCTCCGGTCGATCTTCGAGACCTCACCGGGCTGCCGCGCCGACGCCGCAGCCGCGCTCGAAGCGGCCGCGCTGGACCGGGCACACAGCAGACCAACGCCGCCCTCGTCGTCGACTCCGCACCCGCGGGAACGGCTGCACCCCGAACCGCTGGACACCCGACACCGCACCGCGACCCTGGACCGCCGGGTCGTGCTCGAACCCGCGCCCGACGGGATGGCCGTGGCTCAGCCTCTACCTCCACGCCGAACGCGCCCACGCGATCACGGACCGCCTCCACCGGCTCGCCGACACCGACACACCACGACGCGCGGCGCCGCGATGCCGGTTCACCGGCCCCCGACCCGCGGACGCGCGCGCAACGGGTCCTGGACACCGCCGCCGACCTGCTTCTGGCCGGGCGTCCGCACCAACGCACGACGGCAACCCGGTCGACGCGGGACGCGGCGATCGTGGCCCGGGTGCTGGTCACCGTCCCGGTGCTCACCCTGCTCGGACACACGAACGAACCCGCCGAGCTCGACGGGTACGGACCCATCCCCGCCGACACCGCCCGACACCTCGCCGCGCACGCACCCTCATTCCAGCGGATCCTCACCCACCCCGAGACCGGCGCCTACCTCTCCTACAGCCGCACCACCTACCGGGTCCCCGCCGACCTCACCCGCTACCTCCGAACCCGCGACGGCACCTGCCGGTTCCCCGGCTGCGCCCGCCGCGCCACCACCTGCGACCTCGACCACACCACCCCCTGGAACCCCAACGGCCACACCAACCACGACAACCTCGCCCACCTCTGCCGCCACCACCACCGCCTCAAACACCACACCCACTGGCAGATGACCCAACACCCCAACGGCGTCATCCGCTGGACCGCACCCACCGGCCGACACCACACCACCCACCCCGAACACCCCTTCACCCAACACCCATTCGCCCAACAGCCGCGCATTGAAGCACCCAACGGGCCCGCGGGTACCACGCGACCACCGACGACGACACCCGTCCACGCCGCTCCGGCCCATGCGGGCGATCAGGACGCGGCATGAGCGACGCCGGGTCGCGGGTATCCGGCTGGTACGACCCCTCGGACTCGACCGCCGCGAGCTCAACGGTCGCGTACGCGCGCCGCCACGTGCCGCGGCGTCGGCGGCCTCGACCGCGCTACGGCGCCAGCAGGAAGATCGCCGGCCAGCCGTTGTGGGCGTACACGATGACCGCGAACACGATCGCGTCGAAGAGCAGGTGCACGACGAGCACGTAGGTGAGCGACTTCGTGAGCTTGAACGTGTAGCCCTGCAGGAGCGCGAACGGGAAGGTGAGGAGCGGGCCCCATGACTGGTAGCCGAGCTCCCACAGGAACGACACGAACACGATCGACTGCAGCAGGTTCGCCTGCCAGGTCGGGAAGTGCCGGCGCAGCAGCGCGAAGACCGTGCAGATGAAGAACAGCTCGTCCCAGGTGCCGACCGCGTTGACGCCCGACGAACAGGCGCGCGATCTCGTCGGGCTCGGTCACCGTCGGCCAGTTCGTGTAGACGCCCGAGCGTGATGAAGTAGAACGGCAGGATCGCCCAGCCGAGGAAGACCACGAGCACCAGGTACGCCCACTGCACGCGGGTCCACCGCTTGCCGGTGCGCCACGGGAAGCGGATGACGCGGTCGCGGAACACGAACCGCGAGATCACGAACGGCACGACCACGGCGAGCCCGAGCACGGTGCCCATCAGCAGCATGTTGCCGTAGCTGATGTCGGCCGCGACCGAGATCGTCGAGATGATCACCTGGCCCGAGCGCGATCAGCGAGAGGTCGGGCAGCAGCCGGCTCGTGCGCCCCGACCGGTCGGTGAGCCACGCCGCCGCGAGCCCGACGACGAGCACGGCGTACCCGGCCCACGTGCACCATGAAGCCGAACAGCAGCACCGCGGCGCCGCACACCAGCACGGCCGGCACGAGGCCGATCGGGATGCGTGCGGACCTCGGGCGGGGCGGCGAGGGCGGCGGTGGACACGCTCCCAGCCTCGCAAGCGCGGATGCCGGCGGCAAGTGACAGAACATGAGCCGGCTGGACCGGGTGACGTGCGGCGCGGGGGCGCCCGCCTGTCGGCAGCACGTGTCACGATCGGTGCATGACGCGGATGCCCCGGCCCTGCACCCATCCGTCGCCGCACGCGGCGATCGTGCCGCCCTACCTGCTCGCCCGCATCGCGACCGCCGACGACCCGCGCTTACGCCGACGCGGCGGAGGCCGCGCGGCGGTCGCTCCAGCGCGACGCGCCGCTCCGCGAGTGGCGCGCCGACGGCGAGCTGCCGTCGTTCATGGCGCCCGAGCGACCGGCGCGCGACGAGCGGCCGGCGGCCGCGCCCGGCACGGCGCCGCAGCCCGACCGCCGCATCTCCGACGCCGAGGGCGCCGACCGGCTGCCCGGCCGGCTCGTGCGCCGCGAGGGCCAGCCGCCCACTGGCGACGCGCGCCGTCGACCAGGCCTACGACGGGCTCGGCGACACGTTCGAGATGTTCGCGCGCGTGTTCGCACGCGACTCGATCGACGACGCCGGCATGCCGCTCGAGGCCACCGTGCACTACGGCGATCGCTACGACAACGCCTTCTGGGACGGCGAGCGCATGGTGTTCGGCGACGGCGACGGCGAGGTGTTCCGCGGCTTCACGCAGTCGATCAGCGTGATCGGGCACGAGCTCGCGCACGGCGTCACCGAGCGCACGGCGCGGCTGCGCTACCAGGGCCAGTCGGGCGCGCTCAACGAGCACGTCTCCGACGTGTTCGGCGCGCTCGTCGAGCAGTACTCGATGGGCCAGGACGCCGAGTCGGCGACGTGGCTCATCGGCGAGGGCGTGTTCACCGACGCCGTCGAGGGGCGCGCCATCCGGTCGATGATCGAGCCGGGCACCGCCTACGACGACGACATCCTCGGCAAGGACCCGCAGCCCGACCACTTCGACCGCTACATCGACACCGACGAGGACAACGGCGGCGTGCACCTCAACTCGGGCATCCCCAACCGGGCGTTCGCGCTCGCGGCGCGTCGAGCTCGGCGGGTTCGCATGGGAGCACGCGGGCCGGGTCTGGTACGACGTGCTCACGTCGGGTCGCCTGCGGCCCGACACCGACTTCCAGACGTTCGCGAACGAGACGCTGCGCGCGGCGAACGAGCGGTACGGGCGCGCCTCGCGCGAGTCGCGCGCGATCGCCGGAGGCTGGAGCGCCGTCGGGCATCGACCCGGTCGCACCCGCCTGATCCGCTTCGCCCCTGCCGGCCCGCGCGAGGCGGGAGTAGCATCGCGGCATGGACGTCATCGTGTCGCGCAGCGGCGGCCTGGCGGGCCTGCGGCTCACCTGGGAGGTGCGCGTCGACGAGCAGCCCGACGCCGACGACTGGTACGTGCTGATCGAGGAGATCCCGTGGAGCCAGCCGCCACCGGTGCCGCCCGAGCCCGACCGCTACGTCTACCGGATCCGCTGCGCGCCGCACGAGGCGACGCTCGCCGAGCGCCAGCTCACCGGACCGTGGCGCCGGCTCGTCGACCGCGTGCAGGAGACCACCGAGCCCGAGCGGGGCCGGCCCGGCGGCCGCGGCATCGCGGCGACGGTCGCCCGCCGCCTACGCCTGCGTCGACGCCGACGCCGTCGACGCGAGCGCGCCCGAGCTGACCCTCCGACGGTGCACGCGCACGACGCCGAGGGCGATGAGCCCCTGCGCCGCGAGATAGGTCGACATGACGACGAGGTCGTGCGGCGGCGAACTCGTAGCCCGGCAGGAACCGCCCGAGCGCGAGCACCGAGTCCGAGACGACGAACAGCGCGCCGCCGACGGCGATGCAGCCCGCCCAGGCCGCCCGCGAGCGCCGCCATGACGCCGAGGACGAGGCCGTACAGGGCCACCGGCACGAGCAGGCCGCCGAGATGCGGCCCGAGCAGGGCGAGGAACGCGACGTACCACGCCGCGTACACGACGGTCCACGCGGGCAGGCGGCGTCCGCGCGCCGGGAGGCGGAGGAACAGCACGACGTACGCGACGTGCGCGAGCAGGAACGACGCCGAGCCCGACGACGAACCCCAGTCGCCCGGGATGTTCAGCAGCGCGTCGCCGCCCCACGAGAAGCCGATCGCGACGAGCAGCAGCACCGGCACGGCTCCGCGCAGCGGGCGAGCCGTCAGGAGCACGGCGAGCGCGAGGGCCGGCATGAGGAGCAGCTTCGACGCGCGCGCCGCCTCGTCGAGGCCCGCGACCAGCACCGCCACGTGCACGACCGAGAGCGACGAGGTACGGCGCGAAGGCGAGCAGGGTGCGTCGGCGGTCGCCCGGCTCGGGCAGGGATGCAGTCACGTCGTCGTGCCTCTCGGTGGTCGTCTCGCCCGCGGGCGTCACCAGATCGTACCGAGCGGATGCCCCGCACGCGGCATCCGTGCCACGCGACCTGCGCATCCGTCGCGGCCTCCGCACCGCGGACACGACGAAGGCCGGTGGGCTCGCGCCCACCGGCCTTCGGAGTCGGATGCCGGGTGCTCAGCTCACGCCGAGCAGGTCGATCACGAAGATCAGGGTCTTGCCGGAGAGCTGGTGGCCGCCGCCCGCGGGGCCGTAGGCCTTCTGCGGGGGCACGGTGAGCTGGCGGCGTCCGCCGACCTTCATGCCGGGGATGCCCTCCTGCCAGCCGGCGATGAGCGCCTGGAGCGGGAAGTTGATGGACTGGCCGCGGCTCCACGACGAGTCGAACTCGTCGCCGGTGTCGTACTCGACGCCGAGGTAGTGCACGTCGACGGTCGAGCCCGGCGTGGCCTCGGCGCCGTCGCCCACGACGATGTCCTCGATGACGAGCTCGACGGGTGCCGGGCCCTCGGGGGCGTCGACCTCGGGCTTGCTGTTGGTGTCAGTCATGGGTTCCATCCAAACGGAGACGGGGCTCGCGGACAACCGTCCACCCCCCTCTTGCGCTGACTGCGAACATCACGCACTCTGGAATCCGAGAACTCGTCGCCCCGTAGAGATGTCGGCAGTGCCACACCACAGGGCGGCGAGTTTCCTTGTGCGTGCCCGACGCCGGCGCAGCGGTCGGGCGAGTCAGCTCAGCGAGCTCGCGCCCGGTCGGCCGCGACCGCCTGCGAGCAGGGCCTGCTCGTCGACGGCGGCGCGCCGCGCCGCCGCGCCCGCGTGAGCATTCGCTGCCGGGTGAACGCGAGGTGCGTGGCATCCGTGATGAGCTTGCGCATGCGCGCGGTGCGCGGCGGCGTCTGCGCGCGCGCCCAGGCCCGCGCCTGACGTCGGCCCGCGGGCGTGGCGAGCATCTCCACCTCGGCCGGGCTGAACCAGCCGGCCGCGCCGTACTCGGCGAGCCGGGCCCGCGTGATGCGCACCTCCTGGCGCCGCAGGAACACGGTGAGCAGCACCGCGCCGACGAAGATCGGCACCTGCACGGTGAAGTACAGTCCGATCGCGTCGGCGGCGAAGGCGAGCGAGCCGTTCCAGAGCGCGTGCAGCAGCACCGCGCCCGCGAGGCCCGAGCAGGAACCAGCCGATCACGCCCGCCCCGCCGCCACGTCGGGCGCCGATGCCGATCGCGATGCCGATGCACGCGGTGAAGAGCACGTGGGCGAACGGCGAGAAGATGCCGCGCACCACGAACGTCGCGCCCAGCTCGCTCGGCCCCGCCCTCCGCGAGCGCGGTCCCGAAGTAGAGGATGTTCTCGGTGAAGGCGAATCCCGCCGCGGCGGTGGCGGCGTAGACGAGCCCGTCGACCGGCCCGTCGAAGTGCGAGCGGGAGAACGCGAAGATGAGCAGCACCCCGATGCCCTTCGCCGTCTCCTCGACGAGGGGCGCCTGCACCACGGCCTGCAGCGCCTCGTCGGGGCTGCCGCCGGGCTCGGCGAACGCGAGCGCGAGCTGCACGCCGAGGTCGATGATGAGCGCGATCGCGACCGACACGGCGGCGCCCCAGAGGAACGCGAACCACAGCGCCCAGCGCGGCTCGGGCTCCCACCGGTCGATCCAGCGCACCGCGAGCAGCACGACGGCGAGCGGCACCAGCGCGAGCACCGAGCCGATGACGAGCGTCGAGACGCCGAGCCCCGTCGCGAGGTAGGCGATGACGAGCAGGCCGACGAAGCCCGCGACGACGATGCCGACGATCGGCGAACACGGCGCCCCCGCCGCGGCCGCGCGGCGGCGCGCTCCACAGCGGCGGCGCGGGCGTCGGGTTGCGGGCGGGCGGCTGCGCGGTGGTCACCCGCGCAGCCTATCGAGCGGATCCGTCACGCGGCGCGCGTCGCCGGCGGTCGCGACCACCGCCGGCCGTCGCGCTCACGCGGGCGATCGGCTCGAACATGACGCCCGGGTTCAGGATGCCGGTCGGGTCGAACAGCGCCTTGATGCCCCGCTGCAGCTCGAACGAGTCGGCGCCGAGCTCGTCGGCGAGCCAGCGCCGCTTCAGGATGCCCACGCCGTGCTCGCCCGTGAGGGTGCCGCCGAGGGCGACGGCGGTGCGGAACATGTCGTCGGCGGCGGCCCACACCTGCGGCCGGCACCTCGTCGCCCGACGAACACGAAGTTCGGGTGCAGGTTGCCGTCGCCGGCGTGCGCGATCGTGGGGATCTCGATGCCGTAGCGCGCGCCGATCTCCTCGATCGCGCGGAACATCTCGGGCAGGCGCGAGCGCGGCACGGCGACGTCCTCGATGAGCACCTGGCCCGAGGCGGCGAGCGCCGGGTGCATCGCCCGGCGGATGTCGAGGAGGCGCTCGCCCGTCGCGGCATCCGTCGACACCGTGACCCGGCCGCCGGCGGCGGCGAACGCCTCGGCGATCCGCGCGGCCTCGGCCGCGGCGCCGTCGGTGTCGCTCTGCGCGAGCAGGAACGCCTCGCCCGGGGCGATCGTCTCGAGCGGGGTGCCCGCGAGCGCGTCGGCGCCGAGGTACGCGGCGATCCGCGCGAGCCCGGCCGCGTCGATGAGCTCGAGCACGGCGGGCCGGATGCGCGCGGCGGTGACGGCAGCGGATGCCGCGGCCGCCGCCTCGACGTCGGGGAACGCCGCGGCGACGGTGACGACCTCGCCCGGGCGCGACCGGCCGCAGCCGCACGGTCGCCTCGACGATGACGCCGAGCGTGCCCTCGGAGCCCGTCAGGAGCGCGGTGAGGTCGTACCCGGTCACGCCCTTCACGGTGCGGTGCCCGGTGCGCAGCAGCCGCCCGTCGGCGAGCACCACCGCGAGCCCGAGCACCGCCTCGCGGGTCACCCCGTACTTCGCGCACAGCAGGCCGCCGGCGTTCGTGGCGATGTTGCCGCCGATCGACGAGATCGCCCGGCTCGCGGGGTCGGGCGCGAACCAGAGGCCGCGCGGGGCGAGCGCGTCGTTGAGGTCGCCGTTCAGCACGCCCGGCTCGACGACGGCGAGCTCGTCGGCCTCGGAGACCTCGAGGATGCGGTTCATCCGCGAGACGTCGAGCACGATCGCGCCGGGGCTCGCGATGGCGCCGCCGGCGAGGCCGGTGCCCGCTCCGCGCGGCACGACGGGCGTGCCGGTGGCGTGGGCGATGCGCATCACGGCCTGCACGTCGTCGACGGATGCCGCGTGCACGACCGCGAGCGGCGGCGTCGCGCTGCGCCATCCGGAGCGGTCCTCGCGGGTGGCGTCGAGCGCGGCGGGATCGGTCGTGACGGATGCCCCGAGGGCGTCGTGGAGGCGGGCGAGGACGTCGGTCGGCATCCCTCCACCCTATCGATGCGGCCATGTCCGATTTCCGCTGGTCGATGTCGGTGCGCGCGTGCGAGGCTGGACGCATGACGCCCCAGCCCGCCACCCTCACGAGGCCCGCCCGCGCCGCCGCCGACCCGCTCGCCGACCCCGTGTTCGCCGAGCGCTACCGCGCCATGCAGGCGCGCGACGCGCGGTTCGACGGGCAGTTCATCACGGGCGTGCACTCGACCGGCATCTACTGCCGCCCGAGCTGCCCGGCCGTGGCGCCCAAGCCGTCGAACGTGAGCTTCTACCTCACGGCCGCGGCCGCCCACGAGGCCGGGCTCCGGGCGTGCAAGCGCTGCCTGCCCGACGCGGTGCCCGGCTCCCCCGAGTGGGACCTGCGCGACGACCTCGCCGCACGGGCCATGCGGCTCATCGCCGACGGCGTCGTCGAGCGCGAGGGCGTCCCCGGCCTCGCCGCGCCGCCTCGGGTACACGCCGCGGCACCTGACCCGCGTGCTCACCGCCGAGCTCGGCGCCGGTCCGCTCGCGCTCTCCCGGGCGCACCGGGCGCAGACCGCCCGGGCGCTGCTCACCTCGACCACGCTGCCCGCCGCCGACGTCGCCTTCGCGTCGGGATTCGGCAGCATCCGCCAGTTCAACGACACGATCCGCGCCGTGTACGAGCGCAGCCCGCTCGAGCTCCGCATGGCCGCGCGGCTGCGCGAGCGGGGCGTCCGGCCGTCACAGGCGGGCGCCGCCGGCGTTCCGGCCGACGCCCACGCCGTCGAGCGCGACGAGCCGGGTGCCGAGCCGCACGCGGGGGTCGTGCGCCTGCGGCTGCCCGCTCGCGCGCCGTTCGATGCCGCGGGCGTGTTCGACTGGCTCGCGACCCGGGCGCTCGAGGGGGTCGAGCAGGCCGGGCCCCTGCACTACGCCCGCACGCTCCGGCTGCCCGGCGGGCCGGCCCTCGTGCGGTTCGAGGCCGGCGGCGACGCCCTCGCGCCGTCGATCGACGTCGAGGCGCGGCTCGCGACCCTCGCCGACCTGCCGCCGCTCGTCGCCCGCGTGCGACGCCTGTTCGACCTCGACGCCGACGCCGTGGCGATCGACACGGCCCTCGCCGCCGACCCGCGGCTCGCGGCATCCGTCGCGGCCGTGCCCGGCATCAGGGTGCCCGGATGCCTCGACCCGCACGAACTCGTCTTCCGGGCCCTCGTGGGCCAGCAGGTGTCGGTCAAGGCCGCACGCACGGCCCTCGCCCGGCTCGCCGCCGACCTCGGCGAGCGCGTCGACCTGGGCGCGGGGTCCGACGACGCCCCGACGCTGCTGTTCCCCACCCCGGCCGCGATCGCCGCCGAGGGCGAGCGCGTGCTGCGGGGCCCCGCCGCCCGCATCCGCACGATCGTCGACGTCGCTCGCCGCCTCGACACCGGCGACCTCGTCGTCGCGCCGCAGCGCGAGCGCGCCGAGCTGGCGCACGACCTGCTGGCCGTGCCGGGCATCGGCCCGTGGACGGCGGGCTACGTGGCCATGCGCGTCACCCGGGCGCCCGACGTGCTGCTCACGGGCGACCTCGCGCTGCGCAACGGCGCCGCCGCGCTCGGCCTGCCGTCCGAGGCCGCGGCGCTGCAGGCCGAGGGCGCGCGGTGGGCGCCGTGGCGCAGCTACGCGTCGATGCACCTCTGGCGCGCCGCGTAGAGATCGGATGTCTGCGGCCGCTGACGGTACGATGCGTGGCATGGCGGTCACCGACGAAGCGATCCTGCGCATCAAGGAGATGATCCTCGCGGGCGAGCTCGCGCCGGGCGACCGGCTGCCGCCCGAGAAGGAGCTCAGCGAGCGGCTCGGGCTCTCCCGCTCGTCGCTGCGCGAGGCGGTGAAGGCGCTCGAGGTGATCCGGGTGCTCGACGTGCGACGCGGCGACGGCACCTACGTCACGAGCCTCGAGCCGCGCCTGCTGCTCGAGGCCATGTCGTTCGTCGTCGACCTCCACGACGACCAGTCGGTGCTCGAGATCTTCGCGGTGCGCCGCATCCTCGAGCCCGCCGCGTCGGCGCTCGCGGCGCGGAACGCCGACGACGAGGCGATCGCCGGCCTCCGCGACGTCGTCGAGAGCGTCGACCACGCGGCCGACGTCGAGGACCTGGTCGCGCACGACCTCGAGTTCCACCGCGGCATCGCCGAGGCCACCGGCAACACCTACCTCGCGAGCCTCATCGACTCGCTCTCGAGCCACACCGTGCGGGCGCGCATCTGGCGCGGCATCACGCAGGAGAACGCGGTCGACCGCACCCTGCAGGAGCACCACGCCATCCTCGACGCGATCGCGGCCGGCGACGCCGACCTCGCCTCCGCGCTCACCGTCGTGCACGTGAGCGGCGTCGAGCAGTGGCTGCGCTCGGCCCTCTGAACACGACGGAGGGGGCGCCGGCCGCAGCCGTCGCCCCCTCCGTGGCATCCGTCGCCTACTCGTAGAGCACGGCCTGGATCTCGTCGTCGTCGATGTTCGTCGCGTCGTACCAGTAGTAGCCCGTGTCGATCGTCTTCGGCAGCTCCTTGCCGTCGATCGCCTCGACGGCCGCCTTCACCGTCTCGTAGCCGATGCCGACCGGGTTCTGCGTGATCGCGCCGATCATCAGGCCGTCGCGGATCGCGTCCATCTGGGCCTTGCCGGAGTCGAAGCCGACCACGACGAGCTGCGTCGGGTCGATGCCGAGCTCCTTCACGGCCTGCACGACGCCGATCGCCGAGCCCTCGTTCGAGCCGTAGATGCCCTTGAGGTCGGGGTTGGCCGCGATGATCGCCTTCGCGAGGTCGGCCGACTTCGCCTGGTCGCCGCCGCCGTACTGGATGTCGACGATCTCGATGTTCGGCTCGTTCTCCTCCATGTAGTCGACGAAGCCGTCGCGGCGCTGCTGGCCGGTGACCGAGGTCTGGTCGTGCACGACCAGGGCGACCTTGCCCTCGTGGCCGACGGCCTCCGCCATGTGCTTCGCCGCCTCGGCCGCGGCGGCGAGGTTGTCGGTCGCCGCGGTCGTGAGCGGGATGTCGCTGTCGACGCCCGAGTCGAACGCGATGACCGGGATGCCGGCGTCCTTCGCCTGCTGCAGCAGCGGACCGGCGGCCTGGCTGTCGAGCGCGGCGAAGCCGACCGCGTCGGGGCTCTTGTCGAGCGCCGTCTGCAGCATCTGGATCTGCTGGTCGACGTCGGCCTCGGTGTCGGGCCCCTCGAACGTGATCTCGACGCCGTACTCCTCGGCCGCCTGCTCGGCGCCCGACTTCACGGCCTGCCAGAACTGGTGCTGGAATCCCTTCGAGACGAGCGCGACGTACGGCGTGTCGCCGCCCGCGGCGTCGGTGGACCGCCGCCGTCGCTCGCGCAGCCCGCGAGCACGAGTGCGGCGGCCGCGAGGCCGGCGATGGCCCCGATCGTGCGCTTTGTGAACATGGTCACTCCTTTGTGTCTGTGTTGCCGTGGTGGTGTGGTGCGGATGGGTGGTGCGGTGCGGTCGTGCTCGATGTGCGCCGGGGTCTCGGCGGTCTCAGGCCGCTCGTCGCGGCGGAGCATGTCGAGGTAGACGGCGACGAGGATGACGATGCCGACCGCGACCGACTGCCATTCCTGCGGGACCGAGATGATGCGCAGGCCGTTCGTGAGCACGGCCATGATGAGGGCGCCGATGACGGTGCCGACGATGGATCCCTTGCCGCCCTGCAGCGACGTGCCGCCGATGACGACGGCGGCGATCGCCTCGAGTTCGAGGCCCATGCCGCCGGTCGGCTGCGCCGACGACAGCCGGGACGCCGAGAGCACGCCGGCGAGCCCGACGAACAGGCCGGCCATCGTGTAGACGATGATCTTCCACCGCCGCACGTTCACGCCCGAGAGCGCGGTCGCCGCCTCGTTGGAGCCGATCGAGAACGTGTAGCGGCCCGACGATCGTCTTCGACAGCAGCAGCGAGGCGATCACGATCATCACGATGAAGATCGCGACGCCCGAGCGGGAACCGGATGCCGGGGATGATCGAGAGGTTCATGATCGACTGGAACTCGGGGGTGTCGTTGAAGTAGATCGGCTTGGTGCCCGAGATGACGAGCGCCAGCCCGGCGGCGATGAGCATCATGCCGAGGGTCGCGATGAACGGCGGGATGCCGAGCACCGAGACGTTGACGCCGTTGACGAGCCCGATGAGCCCGCCGAAGAGGATCGTGGCGAGCGACGCCCGCCCAGAGCGGCCAGCCCCAGTAGGTGAGGAAGACGCCGGCCATCACGCCGCAGAGCACCATGCCGGTGCCGATCGACAGGTCGATGCCGCCCGTGATGATCACGAACGTCGTGCCGAGCGCGAGGATGCCCGTGACGGTCGCCGCGGTCAGGATCGAGACGAGGTTGTTGGCCGTGAAGAAGTGCGAGCTCGCGAACGAGAAGAACACGACGATCACGATGAGGCTCGCCGCGGCGAGGAGCTGCTGCAGCGAGCCGCGCAGGCGCGCGAACCGCGGCGTGCCCGCGTCGATCGCGGCGTAGGCCGACGTCGACGGGGTCTCGGCGGACCTCTGGGGGGTGGTGGTCGGGCTCATCGTGCGATCGTCCCTTCGGCGCTGAAGCGGGTGGCGTAGTCCATGACGTTCTCCTGGGTGGCGTCGGCGTTGTCGAGCACGGCGGTGAGCCGCCCCTCGGCCATCACCGCGATGCGGTTCGCGAGGCGGAGCACCTCGGGCAGCTCGGACGAGATCATGACGATCGCCTTGCCCTGGTCGGCGAGCTCGCGCAGCAGCCCGTAGATCTCCTCCTTGGCCCCGACGTCGATGCCGCGGGTCGGCTCGTCGAAGATGAGCACGTCGCAGTCCTTCGCGAGCCACTTGGCGATGACGACCTTCTGCTGGTTGCCGCCGGAGAGGTTCCGCACGAGCTGCGCGGTCGACGGCGTCTTGATGCGGAGCTTGCGCACGTACTCGCGCCCGGTCGCCTCGATCCGCCCGTCGCGCACGAAGCCGAGCGCGCCGAGGTAGTCGCGGAGCGAGGCGAGCACGATGTTCTCGCGCACGCTGCGCTCGAGCAGGACGCCGAGCTGCTTGCGGTCCTCGGAGAGGTAGCCGATGCCGAGGCGCGCGGCATCCGCCGGGTTCTGGATCTGCACCTCGCGGCCGCGCACCGTGATCACGCCCGACTCGCGGCGGTCGGCGCCGACGATCGCGCGGGCCACCTCGGTGCGCCCGGCGCCCATGAGCCCGGCGAAGCCGAGGATCTCGCCGGCGTGCACGTCGAAGCTCACGTCGCGCAGCAGGCGCCTCGTCGAGAGGCCGCGCACCGAGAGCACCGGCTCGCGCGTCGGCGGCACCGGCGCCGGGCGCTGCTCGCCGCGCGAGCTCGCGGCCGACCATCAGCGAGATGACCTCGCGCTGGTCGGTGTCGGCGGTGACGAGCGTGTCGATGTAGCGGCCGTCGCGCAGCACCGTGATGCGGTCGGAGATGCGCGACAGCTCCTCCATGCGGTGCGAGATGTAGATGACGCCGGTGTCGGGCGACCGGAAGCGCCGGATGAGCTCGAAGAGCACGTCGACCTCGGCGTCGTTGAGCGCGGCGGTCGGCTCGTCCATGATGAGCACCTTCGCGTCGAACGACAGCGCCTTGGCGATCTCGACCATCTGCTGCCGGGCGACCGTGAGCCGCTCGACGGGCTCCGCCGGGTCGAGCGCGAGGCCGAGCCGGTCGAAGAGCTCCGGGCGCGCCGGTTCAGGGCGCGGTCGTCGAGGAAGATGCCCGCGCCGCGCTCCTCGCGGCCGATGAAGATGTTCTGCGCGACCGTGAGGTCGGGCATCAGGTTGAACTCCTGGTGGATGATGCTGATGCCCTGCTCCTGGGCGTGCCGCGGGCCCGTCGAGCGCGAGCTCGTCGCCCGTTCATGCGGAACACGCCGGCGTCGGGCGTGTAGATGCCGGCGAGCAGCTTCATGAGCGTCGACTTGCCGGCGCCGTTCTCGCCGACGAGCGCGAGCACCTCGCCGAGGCGCAGCTCGAGGCGCACGTCGTCGAGCGCCTGCACGCCCGGGAATCCCTTGCTCACGCCCTCGAGCTCGAGGAGCGGGGCGGATGCCGCGGCGTTCATCGTGCCGCTCGCAGCGGGCCGGCGTCGCGGACGACGCCCTTGCGGATGATGAGGTTGCCGTACGGCCGCGGTTCGCCGGTGCGCACGACCAGCCGTGCGGCCCGTGCCCGCTCGTAGAACGCGAAGCGCTCGAGCTCGGCGACCCGCTCGTCGGGCGCCGCTGCCGCGGCGACGAGCTCGTGCTGCACGGCCGGCCGTTCGTCGCCCTCGGCGCGCATGAGGAGCACCGACTCCGCCTCGTACTCGTCGAGCGGGATGACGGTGCGGATGGCCTCGACGACCGCGGGCGAGGCGAGTCCCGGCGTCTCGACGACGGTCGCCCCGACGCGGTGGGCCGGGAAGTTCGCGTCGGCGACGACGAGCTCGTCGCCGTGCCCGAGTCGATCGAGCGCGGCCAGCAGGTCGCCGACGAGGATCGGATGGATGCCGCTCAGCACCTGGTGCCTCTCTTCCATGAGATGGACGGGTTGAGTGTACTACTCATCGGATGTTTCAGGCGGTTTCATGGGTGGAATCGTGCACGATCGATGATTTCGATGTGAATCGGTCGGACGTCTTCATCGAGATAGGCGCGTTCGGCGTTGCCGCCGAGGATGCCGGCGCGCTCGTGTCGGCGACAGGCGGTCGAGGCAGTCGCGCATGACGCGCCACGTCGGCTGGTAGCCGCCGTGCGGCACCGACATCGGCCAGTCGCCGCCGTACATGAGGCGCTCGGCGCCGAACGCGTCGAGGGCCACGTCGAGCAGGGCCCCCACCGTGTCGACGGTGAACGGCACGCCCGGCAGGTGCAGCCCCGAGAACTTCGCCATCGTGTTCGGCAGCGCGGCCACGCGCGCGCAGCTCCGCCTCCCACGCGGCGAACCCGTCGGTGCCGACCGGCGGCTTCGCGAGGTGGTCGATGACGACCGTGAGCTCGGGCACCGCGCGGGCCACGCGTCCCGCGCCGGCCAGGTGCCGCGGCCACGCGTCGGGCACGTCGAAGGCGAGCCCGTGGGCGGCCACCGCGGCCAGCGACGTGCGCACGGCGGGCAGGTCGAGGAACTCGTCGCGCGGGTCGTCGTGCACGAGGTGACGGATGCCCCGCAGCAGCGGCTCCGCGTCGAGCTCGTCGAGCGCGGCGGCGGCCGCCGCGCGTCGTCGAGCGGCACCCAGCCCACCACGCCCGCCACCCAGTCGTGGCGGCGCGCGACGTCGAGCATGAAGCGCGTGTCGCTCGCGGAGTCGTCGGCCTGCACGAGGATCGCCGCGTCCACGCCGGCGGCCCGGAGCTCGGCCGACGCCTCGTCGGGACCGAAGTCGCGGTCGAGCGGCCCGAGCTCGGGCGTGATCCAGGCGTATCCGCCCCGCGAGCGATCCCAGAGGTGCAGGTGGGCGTCGATCACGCGTGCCGCTCACGGGATCAGCCCCTCGTCGCGCAGCGCCGCCCAGACGGGCTCGGGCACGTTCGTGGCGGCTCGCTCGAGGTTCTCGCGCACCGACGTCGCCCGCGCCGAGCCCACCACGACGGTGCGCACCGCCGGGTGGCGCAGCGGGTACCGGATGGCCGCGACCGGCAGGGACACCCCGTGCCGACGGCACGCCTCCGCGAGCTCGCGGGCGCGGCGCAGGACGTCGTCGGGCACGTCGCCGTAGTCGTAGTGCGCGCCCGCTCCGGGCTCGTCGGTCGCGAGCAGGCCCGAGTTGTACGGCGCCGCGGCGACCACTCCGACGCCGCGCGCCTCGCACAGCGGCAGCAGGTCGTCGAGCGCCGGCTGCTCGAGCAGCGTGTAGCGCCCCGCGATCATCACGAGGTCGAGGTCGCCCTCGCGCACGGCGCGCGCCGCGGCATCCGCGTCGTTCGTGCCGATGCCGATCGCCCCGACGACGCCCTCGTCGCGGAGTCGGGCCAGTGCGGGCAGGCCCTCGGCGAGCCCGCGGTCGAGGTCGTAGACGTCGGGGTCGTGCAGGTAGGCGATGTCGATGCGGTCGAGCCCGAGCCGCTCGAGCGAGTCCTCGATGCTGCGGCGCACGCCGGCCTCGCTCGGGTCGAAGCGGCGCACGAGCTCGTTCGGCACCGCGTAGCCGTCGGCCAGGTCGTCGCCGCCGGCGAAGTCGGGATTCGGCTCGAGCACCCGCCCGACCTTCGTCGAGACGACGAACTCCGCGCGCGGCCGCTCCGCCAGGAAGGCGCCGAGCCGACGCTCGGAGAGGCCGAGCCCGTAGTGCGGCGCGGTGTCGTAGTAGCGGATGCCGCCCTCCCACGCCGCCTCGAGCGCGGCCCGCGCCGCGGCGTCGGAGACCGGGCGGTAGAGGTTGCCGATGGGCGCCGCGCCGAACCCGACGGGCCCGAGCCGCTCGGCGCTCGTCACGGCGACGGAGGAGGCGGCGTTCACGCGGTCGCTCCGGCGTGGGCGCCGCGCCACGTGTAGGCGTCGACGGAGTCGGCGAGCATCTCGGTGCCGGCGCCGGGCGCGGTCGGGACGAGGTAGCGGCCGCGCGCGACGACCGTGGGCGTCGCGAAGTGCTCGTGGAGGTGGTCGACGTACTCGATCATGCGCCCGTCCATCGTGCCCGACACGGCGACGTAGTCGAACATCGAGAGGTGCTGCACCGCCTCGCACAGGCCGACGCCGCCGGCGTGCGGGCAGACGGGCACGCCGAACTTCGCGGCGAGCAGCAGGTTGGCGATGTTCTCGTTGACGCCGCCGACCCGGGTGGCGTCGATCTGCATGACGTCCATGCCGCCCGCCTGGAGCAGCTGCTTGAACACGATGCGGTTCTGCACGTGCTCGCCGGTCGCGACGCGCACCGGGGCGACGCCCCGCGCGATGGCGGCGTGCCCGAGGATGTCGTCGGGGCTGGTCGGCTCCTCGATCCACGCGGGCTCGAACTCGGCGAGCGCGTTCACCCACGCGACGGCGTCCGCCACGTCCCAGCGCTGGTTCGCGTCGATGGCGATCGGGAAGCCGGGCCCGACCGCCCGACGTGCGATGCCGAGCCGGCGCCGGTCGTCGTCGAGGTCGGCCCCGACCTTGAGCTTGATCTGCGGGAACCCGTCGGCGACGGCCTCGCGGCAGAGCCGCTCGAGCTTCTCGTCGGAGTAGCCGAGCCAGCCGGGCGTCGTCGTGTACGCGGGGTACCCGGCCTCGAGGAGCCGGGCGGTGCGCTCGACGCGACCGGGTTCGGCGGCACGGAGGATCGCGAGCGCCTCGTCGGGCGTGATGGCGTCGCTGAGGTAGCGGAAGTCGACGAGCGACACGAGCTCCTCGGGGCTGAGCCCGGCGAGGTGCTGCCACAGCGGGAGCCCGGCGCGCTTGGCGCGCAGGTCCCACAGCGCGTTGACGACCGCCCCGATCGCCATGTGCATGACGCCCTTCTCGGGGCCGAGCCAGCGCAGCTGCGAGTCGTGCACGAGTCGTCGCGACGCGGCGCCCATGTCGGCGAGGAGCGCCTCGACGTCCTGCCCGAGCAGGTGGCCGCGGAGCGTCTCGAGGGCGGCGACCTGCACGTCGTTGCCGCGCCCGATCGTGAAGACGAACGCGTGGCCCTCGAGCCCGTCGCCGGCGTCGGTGCGGACCACGACGTAGGCCGCCGAGTAGTCGGGGTCGGGGTTCATCGCGTCCGACCCGTCGAGCTGGAGGGAGGTCGGGAAGCGGATGTCCCTGGTGTCAACACTGACGATCGTGCTCATGGCATCCTTTCGTGGCGAGGCCGAGCATAAACATCGGATGTCTCTGCTGTCAACTCCCCCGGATGTGCAACAATCTTCGAGAGATCGCCGAACCGAGCCTCGTAGAGTTCAGATGTTCGGCGCCACCCCGACTGGAGAGGACCAGCATGAGATTCGCCCGCCTCGGCGCCGTCGGCGCCGAGATCCCCGTCGTCCTCGACGGCGATCGCGCGTACGACCTGCGGCCCGTCGCGAACGACGTCGACGGCGGGTTCCTCGCCGCGGGCGGCATCGACCGCGCCCGTGCCGCGCTCGCGGCGGGAACGCTCGACGAGGTCGCGGATGCCGCGTCGCTCCGCGTCGGCGCGCCCATCGCGCGCCCGTCCGCCGTGTACTGCATCGGCATGAACTACGCCGCGCACGCCGCCGAGTCGGGCTCGGCGCCGCCCGAGCACCTCGTGATGTTCATGAAGTCGCCGAACACCGTCGTCGGGCCGTACGACGACGTCGCGATCCCGCGCGGCAGCTCGAAGACCGACTGGGAGGTCGAGCTCGGCGTCGTCATCGGCCGCCGCGCCTCGTACCTCGACGTCGCCGGCCGAGGCCCGCGAGCACATCGCCGGCTACGTCATGGCGAACGACCTCTCGGAGCGCGACTGGCAGCTCGCCGTGTCCGGCGGCCAGTGGTCGAAGGGCAAGAGCGCGCCGGGCTTCTGCCCCACGGGACCGTGGCTCGTCACCGACGACGAGGTCGACGCCGACGACGTGCGCCTCACGAGCTTCGTCAACGACGAGCCGCGCCAGGACTCGCGCACGAGCGACCTCATCTTCGGCATCGACCGCATCGTCCACGAGCTCAGCCAGGTGCTGGTGCTCGAGCCCGGCGACCTCATCCTCACCGGCACCCCCGAGGGCGTCGCGCTCTCGGGCCGATTCCCCTACCTCGCGCCGGGCGATCGTCGTCGAGCTCGAGATCGAGGGCCTCGGCCGGCAGCGCCAGCTCGTCGTCTCCGCCTGATCGAAAGGACCACGACCACCATGACCAACGACTTCACGGGGCTCGTCGCGATCGTGACCGGCGGGGCCTCCGGCCTCGGCGCCGCGATCGCCGAGCGCCTGCGCCGGGGCGGCGCGAGGGTCGCCGTCTTCGACCTGCATCCGGATGCCGCGCCGCACGCCGACCTCGCCGTCGCCGTCGACGTCGCCGACGACGCCAGCGTGCGCGCCGGCGTCGAGCGCGTGGCCGCCGAGCTCGGCCGCATCGACGTGCTGGTGAACAACGCCGGCATCGGCGCGCAGGGCACCGTGGAGGCGAACGCCGACGACGAGTGGCTGCGCGTGCTCGACGTCAACGTCGTCGGCATGGCCCGCGTCAGCCGGGCCGCGCTGCCGCACCTGCGCCGCTCCCCCGCCGCGGCGATCGTGAACACGTCCTCGATCGCGGCCACGGCCGGCCTGCCCGAGCGCGCGCTCTACAGCGCGAGCAAGGGCGCCGTCGCGGCGCTCACCCGGGCCATGGCCGCAGACCACCTGCGGGAGGGCATCCGCGTCAACGCCGTGAACCCCGGCACGGCGGACACCCCGTGGGTCGGCCGGCTCCTCGACGCGGCGCCCGACCCCGCGGCCGAGCGGGCCGCCCTCGAGGCCCGGCAGCCGCACGGCCGCCTGGTGTCGGCCGCCGAGGTCGCCGACGCCGTCGCGTACCTCGCGAGTCCCGCCTCGGGATCGACGACGGGCATCGCGCTCGCGGTCGACGGCGGCATGCCGGAGCTGCGGCTCCGGCCCGCCACGACGTAGCCCGATGGCGACCGCGACGCCGCGGCATCCGCGATCGAGGCCGGAGTCGTGGACACCACGTCAGATCGGCACTCGTTCGTTGTACGCCATGCACAGGTCACGGGCCGCACGGCCCGATAGCCTAGACCGGTGAGATTCGCGCACCTCAGAGTCGAAGGCCAGACGACCCCTCGGCTCGCGGTGGTGGTGGCGGAGGCGGCGCTCTTCCTCGACGAACTCATGCCGACGGCGCCGCGCGACCTCCAGGAGCTCATCGAGCGCGGACCCGACGGCCTCGCCGAGGTGCGCGCCGTCGTCGACACGGCGCTCGCCGCGGGCGTCGAGCCGGTGCCCGTCGTCCGAGCTGCGCCACTCCTCGGCGGTGCTGCGCCCCGCGCAGGTCATCGCCATCGGCGCGAACTACGCCGCGCACGCCTCGGAGCTGAAGCTGCGCTCCGAGACGGCGATGACGATCTTCTCGCTCTGGCCCAACTCGCTCGCCGGGCACGGCGCCACGACCACGTGGCCCGAGGACCTCACGAAGCAGGTCGACTACGAGGCCGAGCTCGGCGTGATCATCGGCCGCCCCGCTCGCGGCGTGCACGTGCGCGACGCCCTCGACTACGTGTGGGGCTACACCGTCGTCAACGACATCACGGCACGCGACCTGCAGTTCAGCGAGGCGCAGTGGTCGCGCTGCAAGTCGTTCGACGGGTTCACGCCGACCGGCCCGGTGGTCGTCACCGCCGACGAGGTCGCCGACCCGCAGGACCTCTGGCTCACGACGAACCTCGACGGACGCATCCTGCAGGACGCCTCGACGAACGAGATGGTGCGCGGCGTCGCCGAGATCATCTCCTACCTGTCCCGGTCGGCGACGATCCCGCCCGGCACCCTCATCTCCACGGGCAGCCCGGGCGGCGCCGGCTACTCGCGCAACCCGCAGGTCTTCCTGCGCGACGGCTCGACCGTCACGGTCTCGATCGAGGGCATCGGCTCGCTCACCACGCACTGCCGCGTCATCTGATCCGCGGCGCGCGCGACGCCGACGCCCGAGCTCGGAGCGGGACGCCCGTCGCCGAGCGTCCCGCGACCGGCTACTCCGAGGGCTCGCCCTGCAGGTCGATCACCGGGATCGCCGTCGTGATCGGGTGGATGCCCGAGAGCCGCGACGGCGCGAGCTGCCGCTCGACGTCGTGCCGGGTCATGAGGCCCGCCTCGACGACGAGGTCGGCGACGGGGCGGCCGGTGGCGAGCGCCTCCTTGGCGAGCGTGGCCGCCGCCGTGTAGCCGATGAACGGGATGAGCGCGGTGATCACGCCGACGCTCGACGCCACCATCGCGTCGAGCCGCTCGACGTTCGCCGTGATGCCGTCGACGCAGTTCACGCGCAGCGTCCAGCACGCCTGGCGCATCCACGTGATCGACTGCAGCAGCGAGTGCGCGATGACCGGTTCGAACGCGTTGAGCTGGAGCTGGCCGGCCTCGGCCGCCATGGTCACCGTGACATCCGTGCCCGCGATCGCGTAGGCGACCTGGCTGACCGCCTCGGGGATGACGGGGTTCACCTTGCCGGGCATGATGCTCGACCCGGCCTGCCGCGGCGGCAGGTTGATCTCGCCGAAGCCGGCCTGCGGCCCGGAGGACAGCAGCCGCAGGTCGTTGCAGATCTTCGACAGCTTGATGGCGCTGCGCTTCAGCGACCCCGAGAACGACATGAACGCGCCCGCGTCGCTCGTGGACTCGATGAGGTCGGGCGCGGACTCGAGGCTGAGCCCGGTGATCGCGTTCAGGTGGCGCACGGCGGCGGCGCCGTAGCCCGGGTCGGCCGTGATGCCCGTGCCGATCGCGGTGCGCGCCGAGGTTGATCTCGGAGAGCAGCCAGATGGTCTCGGTGAGCCGCGCGTGGTCCTCGCCGAGGGTCGTCGCGAAGCCGTGGAACTCCTGCCCGAGGGTCATCGGCACGGCGTCCTGCAGCTGGGTGCGGCCGACCTTCAGGATCTCGTGGAACTCCTCGGCCTTGCGGCCGAACGACTGGCGCAGCAGCTCGAGCTCGGCGAGCAGCGTGTGCAGCGAGAAGGCGAGCGAGATCTTGAGCGCCGTCGGGTAGGTGTCGTTCGTCGACTGGCTGCGATTCACGTCGTCGATGGGGTGCAGGATGTCGTAGCGGCCCTTGGGGTAGCCGGCGATCTCGAGCGCGACGTTGGTGATGACCTCGTTGGCGTTCATGTTCGTCGAGGTGCCGGCGCCGCCCTGGATGACGCCGACCACGAACTGGTCGTGGAACTCGCCGTCGATGATGCGCTGGCAGGCCTCGGTCGATCCACACCGGCCTTGTCGGCGTTCAGCACGCCGACCTCGCGGTTCGCCCGCGCCGCGGCCTGCTTCACCGAGGCGAGCGCGACGGATCAGGTCGGGGTACACCGAGATGGGGCGCTTGGAGATCGGGAAGTTCTCGAGCGCGCGCATGGTGTGCACGCCCCAGTAGGCGTCGGCCGGCACCTCGACGCTGCCGAGCGAGTCGGTCTCGGTCCGCGTCTCGGGCGGAAGGTCGACGGGGTGCGTCACGTGCGCCTCCTCCTCGGGGATCAGGTGGTCGGGCAGGTGTTCGGGTCGGGTCATCGACACTGTCTCGGCTCCATTGCCTCATGCGCACGGGATCGCCGCGCGTGGTGGTTCGCGCGGGATCGCCGCGCTCGTTCTCGCCTCCGAGCCTACCGCCGACGCGGACGCGCGAACGGGCGGCGGGGCGCCCCCACGCCCCGCCGCCCGTTGCTCCCCGGCTAGACCTTGTCGGTCTCGTCGACGCCGTCGGACGCGAGCAGCTCGGTCTCGACCGCGCCGCCGTAGCCCTCCGCCTGCGGGTCGCCGTGCAGTCCCCCTGACACGGCGTACTCCTCCTCGGGCGAGAGGATCAGGCGATGCCGGCCCCACAGCGCGAAGATGATCAGCATCACCGCGTACACGACGACGATCGCGATGATCGCCGGCACGAACGTCGGATTCAGCAGGAACCCGAGGAAGATGAGCGCCGCGATCACGGCCGCGACGATCGCGCCGGGAACGCCCCACGGGCTGCGGTACGGGCGCTTCGCGTTGGGGTACTTGCGGCGCAGGATCACGAACGCGACCATCTGCAGCAGGTACGCGAGCACCGCGCCCCACACGGCGATGTTCAGCACGATCGCTCCGGCCACGGCACCGGCGCCCTCGGCGTCGAGCGACGCGAGCACGTCGAGCACCACGAGCGCGGCGAAGCCGATCACGGCGCCGGCGACCAGGGCGACCCACGGCGTCTTGCGCTTGCCGGTGAGCGAGAGGAACTTCGGGTAGTACCCGGCCCGCGACAGCGAGTACATGTTGCGCCCGTAGGCGAACATGATGCCCTGCAGCGAGGCGAGCAGGCCGATCAGCGCGAAGAGCGCCAGCACGGCCGCGAGCCCGTCGCCGACGATCGCGCGGAATCCGTCGAGCAGCGGCTCCCCCGCCGTGCCGGTCGCCTCGGCGCCGACGACGCCCGTGTTGAGGAACAGCACCAGGAGGCCGGTGACGATGAGCGTGGCGCGGGCGACGAGGCCGGCACGCGGGATGTCGCGCACGGGGTCGGTGCGACTCCTCCGCGGCGAGCGGCAGCTCCTCGATGCCGAGGAAGAACCACATCGCGAACGGCAGCGCGAACAGGATCGGGGCAGCACGCCGTGCGGCAGGAACGCGGTCTGGCCGGGGTCGGGCTCGATGTCGAAGAGCTTGTCCCACGAGAACTGGCCCGAGAAGATCGCCATCGCGACTGAACACGAGCAGGATCGCGATCGAGATGATCGACACGACGATCGCGAACTTGAACGACAGGCTCGCGCCCGCGGCGTTGATGGCGATGAACACCAGGTAGAGGATGACCCACCAGATCCACTGCGGCATCGAGAAGCCGAGCAGCTCGCTCGTGATGCGAGTCGGCGTAGAGCCGCCGAGAAGAAGACGATGACCGCGGTCGTGGCGACGTACTCGATCGTCTCGGCGAGGCCGGTGATGAACCCGCCCCACGGGCCCATCGCCGCGCGCGAGAACGAGTAGGCGCCGCCGGTGTGCGGCATCGCCGACGCCATCTCCCCGATCGAGAAGATGAGGCCGTAGTACATGACGACGAGGATCGCGAAGGCGATGAGCATGCCGCCGAAGCCGGCGAAGTCGATGCCGAAGTTCCAGCCCGAGAAGTCGCCCGAGATGACCGCGGCCACCGCGAGGCCCCAGAGCCCCCAGACTCCGGCGGTGCGCTTGAGCTTGCGTTTCTCGAAGTATCCGGAGTCGGCGGTCGTGTACTTCACTCCCGAGACCTTCAGGGTGTCTTTCGCCATTGACGGCTCCCTTGCTCTCATCGCGCGGGCCGATTCGGGGCGGGCGCGGGGGGATGCGATGCGTTGGCCCCGACTATAGGGGTCCCAATGGTCGCTCGTACAGACCTTTTTCGCGGGACATCCGGCGGGGTCAGCTGCCAGCGTGCACCGGACGGGCACCTGTCGCACGCGCGCTCGCCTGTGATGTAATGGTCGCCATCGCAGACCATTCATCGTCTCGAGGAGGAGCCACGGATGTCGGCACCGACCGGATACCTCACGCTCGACCAGCTCCGCGCCGCGGTCGCCGACGGCCACGTCGACACCGTGATCGTCGCCTTCACCGACATGCAGGGGCGCCTCGTCGGCAAGCGCGTGTCGGCGCGCCTGTTCCTCGAGGACGTCGCCGCGCACGGCGCGGAGGCGTGCAACTACCTGCTCGCGGTCGACGTCGAGATGAACACCGTCGACGGCTACGCGATGTCGAGCTGGGAGCGCGGCTACGGCGACATGGCGCTCATCCCCGACTTCTCCACGCTCCGCGCCGCGCCGTGGCTCGACGCGACGGCCCTCGTCACGGCCGACCTGCAGTGGCTCGACGGCACGCCCGTCGAGGCGTCGCCCCGCCGCATCCTGCAGCGCCAGCTCGAGCGGCTCGCCGAGCGCGGCCTCACGGCGTTCGTCGGCACCGAGCTCGAGTTCATCGTCTTCGACGACACCTACCGCGACGCCTGGCGCAAGGGCTACCGCGACCTGACGCCCGCCAGCGACTACAACATCGACTACGCGCTGCTCGCGTCCACGCGCATGGAGCCGCTGCTCCGCGACATCCGGAACTCGATGGACGGCGCCGGCATGTACTGCGAGGGCGTCAAGGGCGAGTGCAACCTCGGGCAGCAGGAGATCGCCTTCCGCTACACCGACGCGCTCGGCACCTGCGACAACCACTCGATCTACAAGAACGGCGCGAAGGAGATCGCCGACCGGCACGGCAAGTCCCTCACGTTCATGGCGAAGTTCAACGAGCGCGAGGGCAACAGCTGCCACATCCACATCTCGCTGCGCGGCGAGGGCGGCGAGGCCGTCTTCGCCGACCCGGATGCCCCGCACGGCATGTCGACGCTCTTCCGGCGCTTCCTCGCCGGCCAGCTCGCCGCCATGCGCGAGCTCACGCTCTTCTCCGCGCCGAACGTGAACTCCTACAAGCGCTACGTCGCCGGGAGCTTCGCCCCGACCGCGATCGCGTGGGGCCTCGACAACCGCACCTGCGCGCTGCGGGTCGTCGGCCACGGCCTCGGCATGCGCGTCGAGAACCGGGTGCCGGGCGGCGACGTCAACCAGTACCTCGCGGTCGCGGCGCTCATCGCGGCCGGCCTGCACGGCATCGACCAGGAGCTCGAGCCCGGCGACGTGTTCGTCGGCAACGCCTACGAGAGCGACGTCGACCGCGTGCCCGCGACGCTGCGGGAATCGGCCGACCTGTTCGCGGGCTCCGCCATCGCGCGCGAGGCCTTCGGCGACGAGGTCGTCGAGCACTACCTGAACAACGCGCGCGTCGAGCTCGCCGCCTACGACGCGGCCGTCACGGACTGGGAGCGGGTGCGTGGCTTCGAACGACTCTGAGACGACGAGTGGCGGGACCGGGGGGAGGGGGAACGGCGCGGATGCCCCGGTGCCTGTGCCGGCGGCATCCGCGCCGTTGATCGGCGTCACCACCTACCTCGAGCGGGCGCAGACCGGCGTGTGGGACGTGCCCGCGTCGTTCCTGCCGAAGGCGTACCTCGACGCGGTGACGGATGCCGGCGGCATCGCCGTGCTGCTGCCGCCGCAGCCCGCCTCCCGCGAGATCGCCCGCACGGTCGTGTCGGCGCTCGACGGCCTCATCGTGGCCGGCGGCGCCGACGTCGACCCCGCCCGCTACGGGCAGGCCCGCGCATCCGCGCACCGGCGCACCGCGCACCGACCGCGACGCGTGGGAGGACGCGCTGCTCACCGAGGCGATCGCGATCGAGCTGCCGTTCCTCGGCATCTGCCGCGGCGCGCAGGTGCTGAACGTCGCGCTCGGCGGCACGCTGCACCAGCACCTGCCCGACGTCGTCGGCAGCGAGCGCTACCAGCCCTCCCCCGCCGTGTTCGGCGAGGGCGAGGTCACGGTCGAGCCCGACTCGCGGCTGGCGGCCCTGCTCGGCACGGGCGCCGGCTCCGCCGCCGCGACGCTGCCCGTGCACTACTACCACCACCAGGCCCTCGACGAGGTCGCCGACGGGCTCACCGTCACCGCCCGCAGCGAGGACGGCGTGATCGAGGCCGTCGAGCTCGACGGCGTGCCGTTCGGCCTCGGGCGTGCAGTGGCATCCCGAGGAGGACGCCGCCGACCGGCGGCTGTTCGCCGGGCTCGTCGACGCCGCCCGCACCCACCGCACCAGAAGGAGCCGCGCGTGAGCCACACGATCGTCAACCCCGCCGACGAGGCGATCGTCGCGACGGTCACGTCCGCCTCGATCGAGGAGACGGATGTCGCGATCGCGCGCGCCGCGGCGGCGCAGCGCGACTGGGCCGCGACTCGCGCCCGCCGATCGCGGCTCGCATGCTGCGCCGCTTCGCCGAGGCCGTCGACGGCGCCGTCGAGGAGCTCGCGGCGATCGAGGTGCGCAACTCGGGGCATCCGATCTCGCAGGCGCGCTGGGAGGCCGGGCACGTGCGCGACGTGCTCGAGTACTACTCGGCCTCGCCCGAGCGGCTGTTCGGGCGCCAGATCCCGGTCGCGGGCGGCCTCGACGTCACGTTCCAGGAGCCGCTCGGCGTGGTCGGCGTGATCACGCCGTGGAACTTCCCCATGACGATCGCGTCGTGGGGCTTCGCGCCGGCCCTCGCGGCCGGCAACGCGGTCGTGCTGAAGCCCGCGGAGTGGACCCCGCTCACGAGCCTGCGGCTCGCCGAGCTCGGGCTCGAGGCCGGGCTGCCCGACGGGCTGTTCCAGGTCGTGCCCGGCAAGGGCTCGGTCGTCGGCGAGCGCTTCGTGACGAACGAGACGGTGCGCAAGGTCGTGTTCACGGGCTCGACCGAGGTCGGCAAGCACATCATGGCGGGCTGCGCCGCCCAGGTGAAGCGCGTGACGCTCGAGCTCGGCGGCAAGAGCGCCAACATCGTGTTCGCCGACGCCGACCTCGAGCGCGCCGCCGCCACCGCGCCGTACGGCGTGTTCGAGAACGCCGGCCAGGACTGCTGCGCCCGCAGCCGCATCCTCGTCGAGCGCAGCGTCTACGACCGGTTCATGGAGCTCCTCGAACCGGCGGTCGCCGGCGTCGCGGTCGGCGATCCGGCCGACGAGTCCACCGAGATGGGCCCGCTCGTGGCCCGCGAGCACCTCGAGCGCGTGCGATCGTTCGTGCCCGACGACACGGATGTCGCGTTCCGCGGCACCGCGCCCGACGGCCCCGGCTACTGGTTCGCGCCGACGGTGCTCACGCCCGCCCGCGACTCCCGCGCCGCACGCGAGGAGATCTTCGGCCCGGTGGTCTCGGTGTTCCCGTTCGACGACGAGGCCGACGCGATCCGGTTCGCCAACGCGAGCGAGTACGGCCTGTCGGGCTCGATCTGGACGCGCGACCTCAGCCGCGGCATCCGCGTCGCCCGTGCCGTCGAGTCGGGCAACCTCAGCGTGAACTCGCACTCGTCGGTGCGCTACGCGACCCCGTTCGGCGGGTTCAAGCAGTCGGGCCTCGGCCGCGAGCTCGGCCCCGACGCGCCGCTCGCCTTCACCGAGACGAAGAACGTCTTCCTCGCCGTCGACTCCCGTCGGTCGAGTAGCGCGCAGCGCGTATCGAGACCGCGAGCCCCCGACCCAGCCCGAGCCGCCGAATCCCTACGACAGGAGCACCATGACCGACCTCCCCCGCATCGACCTCACGCAGCGGCTCGCCGGCCGCGTCGCCGTCATCACCGGCGGCGCATCCGGCATCGGGCTCGCCACGGCGAAGCGCCTCGCCGCCGAGGGCGCGAAGGTCGTGATCGGCGACCTGGACGCCACCGCCGGCCCGGCCGCCGCCGACCTCGTCGACGGCCTGTTCGTGCAGGTCGACGTCACCGACGAGGCGCAGGTCGACCACCTCTTCGACACCGCCGCCGACGCGTACGGCTCCGTCGACATCGCGTTCAACAACGCGGGCATCTCGCCGCCCGACGACGACTCCATCGAGACGACCGAGCTGCCGGCGTGGCAGAAGGTGCAGGACGTCAACCTGAAGTCGGTGTACCTCTGCTCGCGCGCGGCGCTGCGGCACATGGTCGCGCAGGGCCGCGGCTCGATCATCAACACCGCGTCGTTCGTGGCGGTGCTCGGCTCGGCGACGTCGCAGATCTCGTACACCGCGTCGAAGGGCGGCGTGCTCGCGATGAGCCGCGAGCTCGGCGTGCAGTTCGCCCGCCAGGGCATCCGCGTGAACGCGCTCTGCCCCGGCCCGGTGAACACGCCGCTGCTGCAGGAGCTGTTCGCGAAGGACCCCGAGCGCGCGCAGCGTCGCCTCGTGCACATCCCGGTCGGCCGGTTCGCCGAGCCCGAGGAGCTCGCGGCCGCCGTCGCGTTCCTCGCGAGCGACGACGCCTCGTTCATCACCGGCGTCCACCTTCCTCGTCGACGGCGGGATCAGCTCCGCCTACGTCACGCCGCTCTAGGCTCGAAGCATGCTGGACCCGGCGGGCGACGAGGCGGCGAGGGCCGCGGAGGCCGCCGCGCCCGCTGCGCCGCGAGCCGTCGCTGCGCCCGACGCGCCGCGGTGCCGCCGCCTCGCCGCGCCGCCCGAGCCCGCCGAGGTCCTGAGCGCCGGCCTCCTGCTCACGCCCGCGCGCCCGGCGAACGCGTTCGAGGAGACGGTGCAGCGGCTGCTCCAGTCGATCCGGCTCGGACTGATCGGGCCAGGCGAGCGGCTGCCGCCCGAGCGCGAGCTCGCGGGCATGCTCGAGGTGAGCCGCGACACCCTGCGCGAGGCGATCGCCTCGCTCGCCGAGGCGGGCTGGGTGGTCGCGCGGCGCGGGCGCTACGGCGGCACGTTCGTCTCCGACGAGCTGCCGACGGCCGCGCCGATCTCGGCCGGCGCCGACCGCGATCCGATGGGCCCCGCCGCCCGCCTCGAGGACACGCTCGCGCTCCGCGCGGTCATCGAGGTCGGCGTCGCCCGGCGCGCCGCCGAGAGCGAGCTGACCGCGGGCGACCGCGAGCGGCTCTGGCAGGCCTACGAGGAGTGCAGCACCGCGCCCGGCGCGCAGTACCGCATGGCCGACTCCCGCCTGCACCTGCTCATCGCCGAGGTGATCGGTGCGCCGAGCCTCATCCCGCTCGTCGCCGACGTGCGCATGCGCGTGAACGAGCTGCTCGACGGCATCCCGCTGCTCGCGCCGAACATCGCGCACTCCGAACGAGCAGCACCGCGCCATCGTCGGCGCGATCCTGCGCGGCAGCCCCGACGACGCCGCGGCCGCGATGGCCGAGCACATCGAGGGCACCGAGGCGCTGCTGCGCGGCTTCTACGCCTGAGCGGATGCCGCGGCGGCGCGGCATCCGTCGCGGCACGCGGCATCCGGGCGCGGCATCCGGGAACACGAACGGGCCGCGCCCCGAAGCCGGGGGCGCGGCCCGTTCGGGCTCGTGGGTCAGAGGAAGGCGAAGGGCAGCATCGCGAGGCCGAAGACGGCGACGCCGAGGCCGACGAGCACGGTGCCGGCGAGCATCACGCTGTTCAGCACGATGCCCCAGATCGCCATGGTGCGCGACGCGGGCTCGCGCTGCAGCGCCATGATGCCGAGCACGAGGCCGGCGACCGGCACGAAGAACGTGGAGCGCGGCGACGATCGAGACGAGGCCGAGCACGAGGCTCGCGATGCTGAATCCGCGCGTCTCCGCCGCGGGCGCGGTGGTCGTCGCGTAGGGGTTCGGATCGCCGAACGGCGCCTGCTGCGACGAGGTGGGCGTTGCGGTGGTCATGGTGGTGTTCTCCTGTCCGTGGGTGTGATTCCACGCTACGGATGCCCGGAGCACGCGGTATGGGGCTATCCCCCCGATCGCGGCGTGGGCCCACGCTCCGCCGCGGGGGCCCCGGGCATCCGCTCGATCAGACGAGCCCGTGCAGCACGGGCACGATGAGGTAGATGCCGAACAGCGCGGCGACGCCGCTCAGCGCGAAGCAGGTGCGGGCGCCGATGAGCGCCGTGCGCTTCTGCCCGTCGGTGAGCGGGCTCTTCCGTCGCCGCCTTGGCGGCCTTCTTCGCGGCGGCCTTCGCCTCGGCCGGGCGTGACGACCGTGATGGCGTCGGTGAACTCGGCCGGCGTCACGATCGGCGTGCGACCCGACACCGTGAGCAGCCGGATGCCGAGCGAGTACGTGATCACGACGACGACCGTCGCGACGAGCGCGGAGCCGAGCACGAGGAGGAATGCGAGCCAGTCGATCATGGCGCCACCTTCTTCTTTGGCTTCGGGTTCCGCTTGATCTTCACGGCGCTGCCGGAGTCGGCGACCTCGCTCACGACGTTCGACGGCGAGACCTCGCTGCGACGCGACCAGAGGAAGATGCCCGAGATGACGACGACGCCGACGATCGTGTCGATGATGATGCCGACGACGCCGAACGAGGCGACGAACGCCGCGAGCGCGCCGACGACGCCGGCCGCCGGCAGGGTCAGCAGCCAGCCGACGCCGATGCGGCCGGCGGTGCGCCAGCGCACCTTCGAGCCGCGGCGGCCGATACCGGAGCCGATGACGGAGCCCGACGCGACCTGGGTGGTCGACAGCGCGAAGCCGAGGTGGGTCGAGGCGAGGATCGTGGCGGCCGTGGACGTCTCGGCGGCGAAGCCCTGCGCGGGCTTGACGTCGGTGAGCCCGGTGCCGAGCGTCTTGATGATGCGCCAGCCGCCCATGTACGTGCCGAGCGCGATCGCGATGGCGCAGACGACGATGACCCACGTCTCGGGTCCGCTGCCGACCGGCTGGAGGCCGACCGAGATGAGGGTGAGCGTGATGATGCCCATCGTCTTCTGCGCGTCGTTCGTGCCGTGCGCGAGCGCGACGAGCGAGCGACGAGAAGATCTGCGCGTGCCGGAACCCGTCGCGGCCGTCGGGCTTGCCGTCGTAGCGCCGCGTGATGGCGTAGGCGAGCTTCGTCGCCGTGTAGGCGATGAGTCCCGCGGTGAGCGGCGCGAGGATCGCCGGGCAGCACGACCTTCGAGAGCACGACGCTGAAGTCGATCGCCTGCACGCCGAAGCCCACGAGCGCCGCCCCGATGAGGCCGCCGAAGAGCGCGTGGCTCGACGACGAGGGCAGGCCGAGCAGCCACGTGACCATGTTCCAGACGATCGCGCCGATGAGGCCCGCGAAGATGAGCTCGGGGGTGATCAGCACCCCGTCGTCGCCCTCCTTGATGATGCCGCCCGAGATGGTGCGTGCGACCTCGGTCGAGAGGAACGCGCCGACGAGGTTCAGGATCGCGGCGATGCCGACGGCGACCTTCGGCTTCAGCGCGCCCGTGGCGATCGGCGTCGCCATCGCGTTCGCGGTGTCGTGGAAGCCGTTCGTGAAGTCGAAGAAGAGCGCCAGTGCGATGACCAGCACGACGATGAGGGTGAGATCCACCGGCGTCTTTCTCTGGATCGGTGTTGCGATTCACCGAGTGTTCAGCGGACGTTGGTTGCGGAAGCGGCGTACGCCGTGCCCCGACGATACTACGCGACCGACTCCGGCTCAGCGACCACGGTGGCGAGGTCCTCACCGAACACGAAGGTACGCCGCACGCGGCCGCCGGCGAGCACCCCGGGCAGCCACCGGCGGGCGTCGTCCCACATCTCGCCGAGCGGCACCGCGTCGAGCGCGAACCACTCGGGATCGAGCTCGTCGGAGCCCGACGGCTCGCCCCGCCACGTGCGGCAGACGAACACGCTGGACTCCTGGCTCCACGCCTCGCGATGCGGGAAGTGGTAGGTCAGCAGTCCGCGCGGCTCGAGGTCGGATGCCGCCACGACGACGCCCGACTCCTCGAACACCTCGCGCACCGCGGCGTCGACCGCGGACTCCCCCGGTTCGAGCTTGCCGCCGAGTCCGACGAAGTAGCCCATGCCCGAGGCCGTGCTTCTTGCGTCCGAGCAGCACCTCGACGCCGCCCGCCCGCTCGCGCAGGAGGTAGCAGACGCAGACCTGGGGCAGCGGCATCCGTCAGCCGAAGAGGATCCTCGCCTCGTCGTACCGCGACTGGGGAACGCGGTTGAGGCTGCCGACGGCCTCGGCGATCGAGACGGTCTTGATGTCGGTGCCGCGGAGCGTCACCATCGAGCCCCACGCGCCCTCGTAGACGGCGTCGACCGCGGCCATGCCGAGCCGGGTCGCGAGCACGCGGTCGTAGGCCGTCGGGGCGCCGCCGCGCTGGATGTGCCCGAGCACGGTGTCGCGCGACTCGATGCCCGTGCGCTCCTCGATGATCGGGGCGAGGCGCTCGGCGATGCCGCCGAGGCGCGGGCGGTTGAACGCGTCGAGGCCCTTGTGCGAGTGCGCCTCCTCCATGTCGTCGAGGTGGAAGCCCTCGGCGACGACGACGAGCGGTGCGCGACCGCGCTCGCGCACGGACTCGACCCACTCGCAGATCTGGTCGATCGACTGCGGCTGCTCGGGGATGAGGATCGCGTGCGCCCCGCCGGCCATGCCCGAGTGCAGGGCGATCCAGCCGACGTGCCGGCCCATGACCTCGACGACGATGCAGCGGCCGTGCGACTCGGCGGTCGTGCGCAGCCGGTCGATCGCCTCGGTCGCGATCTCGACGGCGGTGTCGAAGCCGAACGAGTAGTCGGTGGCCGCCAGGTCGTTGTCGATGGTCTTCGGCACGCCGACGATCTTCAGGCCGGCGTCGGTGAGGCGGCGTGCCGCGGTCAGCGTGCCCTCGCCGCCGATCGCGATGATCGCGTCGATGCCGTTCGCGTCCAGCATCCGCTGGATGTTCTCGGGGCCGCCGCCCTCGCCCTCGAACGGGTTGGTGCGGCTCGACCCGAGGATGGTGCCGCCCTGCTTGGAGAGGCCGCGCACGTCGTGCCGGGTGATCGGCATGAAGTCGCCCTCGACGACGCCCTTCCAGCCCCAGCGGAAGCCGACGAACTCGGCGTCGTGCGAGATGACGCCCTTCAGCACCGAGCCGCGGATGACCGCGTTCAGGCCGGGGCAGTCGCCGCCGCTCGTGAGGATGCCGATCTTCATGGTGTGCTCGACTCCAAGGTGCTCGTCGCGAACATGGGGTTGCCGGAGCCGCAGCGTCGGGGCGTATCGACTGCGGCAGTCTATAGGTTCCCGCGGAGCGGCCGGACGCGGCGTCGTCCTAGAGCGCCCCGTCGAGCGCCGACCGCAGCAGGTGCTGCAGGGCGTCGAGCTGCACCGAGTCCGCCGAGCCGGGCTCGACGTCGCTGCCGTCGAGCGCGCGCGCCGCGAGGCCCTGCTTCGAGTCGATGAGCTCGGCGATGCGCGCGTCGATGGTGTGCGCGGCGATGATGCGCCACGCGGTGACGGGCTCGTCCTGGCCGATGCGGTGCACGCGGTCGATCGCCTGCGTCTGCTCGGCAGCCGTCCAGCTGAGCTCGGCGAGCACGACGTTCGACGCGGCCTGGAGGTTGACGCCGACGCCGGCCGCCGTGAGCGAGCAGACGGCCACGGCGACCTCGGGATCCTTGTTGAACGCGTCGATCGCGGCCTGGCGCTGCAGGGCGGTCTGGTCGCCGCGCAGCGAGACGGTGCGCAGCTCGCGCGCGGCGAGGGCCGCCTCGGCCTGGTCCATGACGTCGATGTGCTTGGCGAAGAACACGACCTTGCCCACCGAGCGGGCGAGCTGGGCGGCGTAGTCGGCGGCGAGGCCCGCCTTCGCCTGGCCGATGCGGCGCACCATCGTGAAGACGTTCTCGCCCGACTTCGCCGACTTCGACTCCTCGAGCTCGGCGCTGGCCACGGCACGGATGAACTGGTCGCGCTGGTCCTCGTCGAGGTCGCCCACGCGGAGGTTGCGCGCCTCGACGAGCGCGCGGAACCGCCCGACGAGCCGGTTGCCGAGCTCGCGCTCGGCGGCCCGCACCGAGCGGCCGAGCTCGTCGTCGAGCTCGACGGGGAGGTCGGCGATGCGCTTCGCGGGCAGGTCGGCCGCGACGTCGACCTTGCGACGCCGCACGATGCCGAGGTCGATCACGGTGCGGCGGGCCGCGGTGTAGAAGCCGTGGTCGGCGGGCGTGAGGCCGTTCTCCTCGAGCCTGCCGAGCAGCGCCGGCGACGGCCTGTCGCCCTTGATCCAGCCGAGGAACTGCCAGATCGCGCGGAAGTCGTCGACGTCGTTGATGAGCGGGGTGCCGGTGAGCGCGAGCAGCAGCGGGTCGCCGCCGGGCGCCGCGCGGCGGATGCGCTCGGCGAGCGCGAGCACGTTGCGGGAGCGCTGCGACTGCAGGTTCTTGATGAAGTGCGCCTCGTCGACGACCATGCCCTTGAAGCCGAGCGTCGAGAGCCACGCCATGTGCCGGTCGAGCACGTCGTAGTTGACGACGACGACGTCGGCGAAGGCGTCGAGGGTGTCGCCGTCGCCGTGGATGACCGTCGCGCGACGGTGCGGCGTCCACCGCTCCACCTCGCGCGCCCAGTTCATCTTGACGACGTTCGGCACGACCGCGAGCAGCGGGTAGGCGTCGGCGACGGATGCCGCGAGCACCGATTGCGCCGTCTTGCCGAGACCCGGCTCGTCGGCGAGCAGGAACGTGCGGTGGCCGACCGGGCGGACTCGATGAAGCGCGCCTGGTGCTTCATGAGCTCGAGGCCGCGCGGGCGAGCCGATCGACGTCCGGCGCCTCGGGAAGATCCATGCTGGCGGCCTGACCGCCGGAGCCGATCTCGAACGACTTGAACAGCGGCCCGAGCAGCTCCCAGTTGGCGAGCCGGCGCACGGGCACGACGGGGGCGGGGCTTCGAGAAGTCGGGGGCAGGAACGGGTTCGCGAGCTGCCGTGAGCGCACGGACGCCGGGATGACCTGGTTCTCGCCGAGCTCGGGCTTCACTTCGGGCTCACGCGTGATGATGAGCTCGTCGGGGCTGAGCTCGGCACCCGACTCGAGCAGCCAGTCGCGGCGGAACCGCTGCGCGACCGTGGAGATCGAGGCATCGGGCTCGAGCAGGGCGATGAGGCTCGTGTCACGCGCGGCCGTCTTCGCGAGGATCTGCGCGATGCCGTCGAGCCGCTTGAGCAGTTCGGCGCGCGCCGCGTCGGCGACGTCGGGGTCGGCCTTCACCCGGGCGCGCTCCTCGCGCATGAGCAGCGCGATGACCTGGAACTTCGTGCGGTTCGTGGGGCCGAGCTTGCCCTTCTGCGCCTTCGTCTCGACCTCGCGCACCTTGCGCGCGAGGATCGGGATGATGGGTGCGTCGTCGTCGCGCGAACGCGTACGCTGCCGCTGCCTCGTCTGGGCCAATGGTCCTCCAGTTCATGGGCCGTCTCCGGCACGCCCCCTGATCACCGTGGCGATGGTCGGGACCGCTCGGGCATCTCGGATGCCGCCGCACGCGGTACGCCGAATCCCGAACCGAGCAGCACGCGAGCGGGGCTCACGTGGTCGGCCGAAGAACGGATTCGTCGGGCGCCCTGCCATTCTAGCCGGAACCGGCGCGGCCCGGGAACGCACGGCGCCGGCGGGTCGGACGAGGCCGTGCGGCGTCGCGTGAGTCGGCCTATGCTTCAGCCATGGACGATCTCGCGGGGGCGGGCGCCATCACGCCCGACGACGACGAATTCACGGTCTCGCAGGACACCGAGTTCGACGAAGACGAGCTCGCGGCCGACGACGACCACCGGCCGCTCGACGACAGCCTCGGCGACGACGTCCCCGGCATCGACGCCGAGCGCCGCGTCGACCTGCCGACGAGCGCGTCGCCGACGCCGCGGACTGACGGGGCCGACGCGATCGACCGCGCCGGAGCTGCGCCGACCGTGCCGAGCGCGCGCTGCGCCCAACGCCCTCACGCCTGCGTACGCGCGACGGTCAGACGCCGCCGCCACCGCCGCCCCGCCGCCGCCGCCCGACGACCCGCCGCCGCCCGATCCGCTCGACGACGAGCTCGAGCTCGACCCCGACCACGACGTGCTCGACGCCGACGAGAACGACGACACGGCGACCGAGAACGCCGCCGCGTTGAAGCCGTCGCGCCCGGAGTACCAGCCCGGGGTCTCGCCCTGCGCCTCGTAGAGCGCGGCGAGCTCCCGACCCACTCGCGTTCGAGGCCGAACAGCACCGCGTACGGCAGCAGTCGCTCGTTGAGCTTCAGCACCATGGCCGGGTCGAGCGACGGGGCCGCGATCGGCGCACCCGCCGTCGCGCCGCGGCTGCGGCGACGGATGCCGCGGCGGGCCGGTCGACGCGCAGCGCGCCGCTCGGGCTCTGCAGCACCCGCAGCCGGTCGGCCTCGGCGAGGCGGATGTAGAGGCGGAGCCCCTCGAGGTGGTCGCGCGCCGCGCGGCCCTGCTCGGTGAGCGGCCGCACGTCGGCGACGGCCACCAACGTCACGATGGCGGCGATGATCGCGACGAGGAAGAGCACGAACGGCCAGGCGCCGCCGCGATGGTCGTCGAGGGCGAAGATGCCGAACATCACGCTGAGGGTCGCCGCCCCGATCGCACCGACCGCGAGCAGCAGGCGGCGCCCGAGATCGGGGCGTCGCCGCAGGTCCGCTGCACGACCCGCTTGGTCACCTTCTGCCGCAGCGAGAGCAGCCGCCGGCCGAGCGTGATGTCGCGCGACTTCAGCTCGCGGCGCGCGCCGGGCACCGGATTGCCGCTGAAGAGCGCGAGCACGACCGACTGCGCATCGCGATCGCCGAGCTCGCCGCCGACGAACTCGACGGCGTACTTCTTGCGCCCGGTCTCGACGACGCGCAGCTCGCCGGCGACCGCGCGTTCGAGGATCGTCGCCGTGACGCCCTTGCCCGCGTGCCCGGCGAGGTCGGCGGCCTCCATCGCGCTGAGCCCGCGGGCGGCTCGTACTGCGCGATGATCGTGCCGCGGCCGGGGTGGTTGCGCCAGCGCACGATGCGCAGCACGATGGCCGCGAGCATGGCGAGGCCGGCGAGGACCGCGCCCACGGCGCCGGTGATCGCCGCGGCCGATGCCCCGAACGATTCGTCGCGCGGCTCGAAGGTGCCCGGTCGAACGCCACCGCGAAGGTGAGGTTCTCGTACGGGCCGAGCGTGGGGCCTCGGCGACGACCACGGGCGGGCCGCGTGGTCGTGGTGAGCGACTCGCACGGGGTGCTCGATCCGCTCCAGCCGCGGTAGCACGCCGCGCGCCGGTGAAGCCGGCCGCGACGTCGGCGGACATCCGCAGTTCGGCGCGCACCGACCGAACGGCTGCGCCCATCCGGTGCCGTTCACGTCCCAGTAGAACTCGTCGATCGCCGCGTCGTCGGGCTCGAGGGTCACGTTGTGCTGGCGGTAGCTGATGACGTAGGTCTGCTCGCCGTGCACGAAGTCGTCGGCGCGGATCGTCACGAGGAGGAACTCGCCGGCCTCGTCGGCCTCGATCTCGAACGCGCGGGGCGCGCCCGTGGCATCCGTCACCGATTCGACGTCGATGTCGGTGGGATGCCCGTCGTAGTCCAGCGGGATCGCCCGCCGGATGCCGCGGTTCTGGTCGAACTCGGGGAACAGCGCCACGAGCGTCTCGGTCGTCGTGAGCACCGAGCGGCTCGCCTCGTCGCGACGAGCTCGTACACGGCATCGAAGGACGTGAAGGTGAAGTCGTCGACGCCGGCGGGCACCGCCGCACCGGCGCGGATGCCGCAGCGGAGCGGTCGGATGCCGCCGGCTCGCCGGCCGCGCGCCGACCGCCGCGGCCGGGCCGCCGCCGAGCACGACGAGCGCGAACGCGGCCAGCACGGCGGCCGTGGCGCGGGCGGCTCGACGCGTCATGGCCCAACGCTAGCGCCCCGGACCCCGCTCAGGACCCCCTCCGGTGCCATCCGGTATACCCACAGGGGGTATCTGGTGCGACGGAGTATCCTTGAGCTGTGATCGACGACATCAAGAAGCGCGCCCTGCACCGCACGAAGATCATCGAGGGTCAGTTGCGCGGCATCGAGAAGATGATCGAGAACGAGGACTACTGCGTCGACATCATCACGCTCTCGCTCGCCGTGCAGAAATCGCTCGGGTCGCTCAACAAGCTCCTCGTCGAGAACCACCTGCGCACGCACGTCACCGAGATGTACGAGGCCGGCGGCGACCAGCGCGAGGCGGCCGTCGCCGAGCTCCTGCGCATCTTCGAGCTCTCGAACAACCGGGGGTAGCCGAGCGGATGCCCCGCATCGAACTCGTCATCGGGGACATCACCGCCGAGCAGGTCGATGCGATCGTGAACGCCGCCAACTCGACCCTGCTCGGCGGCGGCGGCGTCGACGGGGCGATCCACCGGGCGGGCGGTCCGTCGATCCTCGCCGATTGCCGTGAGCTCCGCGCGACGACCCTGCCCGACGGCCTGCCCGCCGGCGAGGCCGTCGCGACCGGCGCCGGCCGGCTGCATGCACGATGGGTCATCCACACCGTCGGTCCGGTGTGGCCCGGGCCCGGAGCCGAGGCCGACGCGCGGCGCGAGCTGCTGCGCGGCGCCTACCGCAACTCGCTCGGGCTGGCCGCACGCCTCGGCGCGACATCCGTCGCCCTCCCCGCCGTGTCGGCCGGCATCTACGGCTGGCCCGCCGACGACGCCGCGGCGGTCGCCCTCGCCGCCGCGAGCGCCGCGGCAGCGGATGCCACGCCCGAGCGCGTGCGCTTCGTGCTGTTCTCCGCGCGCATGCACGACGAGTTCCGCACGGCGGCCGATCGGCTCGGCCTCGCGGTCGACTGAGTTCGCCGGCTCAGGTGCCCGGCGCGGTGACGGCGAGCCACGCGTCGAGATCGCTCGGCTGGTCGGTGATGATGCCGTCGACGCCGAGCTCGCTCACCTCCTGCCACCGATCGTGGGAGTTGAGCGTGTAGCACAGCACGGCGACGCCGACGTCGTGCAACGCCTCGAGCGCACCGGGCACGGCCGTGACCGACGCCGCCGTCGTGCCGAAGCCGATGACCCCGAGCCGCTCGGCCAGCGGCACCGGATCGGCGGGCAGCTCGCGGATGAGCATGATGCGCGGCGTCGTCGGCGACACCCGCTGCACGGCGAACAGGGTCTCGAGGCTGAAGCTCTGCAGCACCACCCGCCCGCGCAGCCCGTGGCGTTCGATGAGGTCGACCACCGTGCGCACCTCGTCGGGTCCCAGTCGGCCTTGAGCTCGACGAGCGCGCGGGCGGTCTCGCGGCCGGCGAGCGCCGTGAGGAACTCGTCGAGCGTCGGCATCCGCTCCCCCGCATGGTCGCGGCCGTACCAGGCGCCGACGTCGAGTCGGCGCAGCTCGGCGAGGTCGAGGTCGCCCACCGTGCGCGGGTCGCCCGTGACGCGCTCGAGCGTGGTGTCGTGGAAGAGCACCGGAACGCCGTCGCGGCTGAGCTGCACGTCGGTCTCGACGAACGCGAGGTCGTCCATGGCGAGCTCGAGCGACGCCATCGTGTTCTCGGGCGCCTCGGCGCGGTCGCCGCGGTGCCCGACGATGAACGCGGCCTCGCCGGGCAGGCGCAGCGCACCGAAGACGTCGACCGCCGACGCCGTCGTGGGGGTGGCCGCGACGAGCAGGGCCGCGGCGGTCACGACCGTGCCGGCGAGGGCGCACGCGATGCGGACGGCGCGGCGCGGCGGAGCGCGAGGCGGCCCAGCCGGGACGGCGGGCCGGGTTGCGCGTGCGGGCGTGCGGGAGGGGCGGGCGGTGCGATCGTGGGGTGGGTCGCATCGGGCGTTCGGGTCACGGGCGTTCGGGCCTTTCCACCTGTCGCGCGCCGTTGCGCGGCGGGTGCAGGTCACTCTAGCAACACCGTTACCGTTTCGTTACCTTTCGCCTGCCCCCGTCCGGGTGCCGCGGCCTCCGCCTCCGCCTCGGCGGTGATCCGGTTCGCCATGCCCGAGAAGATGATGCCGTGGAACGGGAAGATCGCCCACCAGTAGAGGCGACCCGAGAGCCCCTTCGGGAAGAACACGGCGCGTTGCCGGTAGTCCGAGCCCGCGGCATCCGGCGCCGTCGACGAACCGAGCTCGAGCCAGGCGCGACCCGGCACCCGCATCTCCGCGCGGAGTCGCAGGAAGGTGCCGCGCTCGATCGCCTCGACGCGCCAGAAGTCGACGGCGTCGCCGACGTGCAGCGTGTCGGGGTCGCGCCGGCCTCGCCGCAGCCCGACACCGCCGGTGAGCTTGTCCACCCAGCCCCGCAGCGCCCAGGCGAGCGGGAACGAGTACCACCCGTTCTCGCCGCCCACGCCCTCGATGACGCGCCACAGGTCCGCCGGCGGCGCCGACGACCGCCGTTCGCGCTCGTCGACGTACACCGTGTGCCCCGCCCAGTCGGGGTCGCTCGGGAGCGGGTCGCTCGGCGCGCCCTCGACCTCGGCGTTGCGCCAGCTCGTCTCCACCTCGCCCTCGCGCTCGCGCTCGAGCGCGAGCCGCACGGCGGTGCGGTACGGCAGCAGCCCCTCGGGAGGCGGCGGGATGACGCCGTCGATGTCGTGCTCGCGCATGACGCAGTCGAACTGCAGCGACTCGATGATCGGCACCGCGAGCCGCCGCGGGATCGGGGTGACGAGGTTCACCCACTGGCCGGCGAGCCACGGCGTGAGCACCGGCAGGGCCGCGATCGGGCGCTGCGGGAGCCCGGCCTCCACCGCGTAGCCGTTCATGAGCTGGCCGTAGCGGTAGACGTCGGGACCGCCGATGTCGAACGCCCGGTTCACCTCGGGCGGCACCTCGGCGGCGCGGATCAGGTAGTGCAGCACGTCGCGCACCGCGATCGGCTGGATGAAGCTGCGCACCCAGCGCGGGGCGGGCATGTACGGCAGCACCTCGGTGAGGTGCCGGATCATCTCGAACGACGTCGAGCCCGACCCGATGATGACGCCCGCCTGCAGCACGATCGTCGGCACGCCCGAGTCGAGCAGGATCCGGCCGACCTCGTGCGGGAGCGGAGGTGCCGCGAGAGCCGGCCGCGTCGCCGGATGCAGGCCGCCGAGGTACACGATCCGGCCGACGCCGTGCTCGCGCGCCGAGGCGGCGACGTTGCGGGCGATCGAGAGCTCGGTCGACTCGAAGTCGTCCTTCCCGCCCATCGAGTGCACGAGGTAGTAGACGACCTCGATGCCCTCCATCGCCCGGTCGACGGCCGCCCGGTCGGCGAGGTCGCCCTCGATCACGTCGACGGATGCCGCCCACGGCACGTCGCGCAGGCGATCGGCACGCCGCACGAGCACCCGCACCTCGTGCCCCGCCTCGATGAGCCGCGGCACGAGCCGGCCGCCGATGTAGCCGGTCGCACCGGTCACGAGCACGCGCACGAGTCCCCCGTCCCGGGACCCGGCGGGTGGGTCAGGCCCGTTCGTTCCCTCGACGATAGTTGCCGCTCGCGCGCGCCAGCAGGTGCTGCGCCTGTGAATCGTCCGCACGTTGCAGCGCGACGATGAGCCGCCCGGCGTCGGCGCCGCCGACCGTCATCACGACGCGCCCGCCGCGCGAGACGATCACCCCGCCGTGCTTCGTGACGCGGTAGTCGAACGGATCGGCGACCAGTCGTCCCCGCTCGTCGGATGCCCCGCCGCGTCCGCTCACGGCTACTTCAGGCTCTTCGTGTGCCAGACCGTCTTCGTCTCGGTGAACGCGCTGATGCGCCCGAGCGCCGGCGCCGCGGCGTCGGGACCCGACTCGGGACGGAGCACGCGCTTCAGCGTGTCGGCCGCGTCGATCTCGAGCGAGACCCAGTCGAGGTCGCCCGCGCCGACGAGGTCGATGGCGTTGACGTCGGCGTGGCTCGCGAGCCACGGCGCGATCTCGGCCGGCGAGCCGGTGAGCACGTTGACGACGCCCTTCGGCACGTCGCTCGTCGCGAGCACCTCGGCGAGGCTGATGGCCGACAGCGGGAACCGCTCGCTGGCGACCGACGACGACGGAGTTGCCGGCGACGAGCGCCGGCGCGACCGCCGAGACGAAGCCGAGCAGCGAGGAGTCCTGCGGCGCGACGATCGCGACGACGCCGGTGGGCTCGGGCACCGAGATGTTGAAGTACGGTCCGGCGACGGGGTTCGCGTTGCCCGCGACCTGGGCGAACTTGTCGGCCCAGCCCGCGTACCAGACCCAGCGGTCGATCGCCTCGTCGACCTGCGCGGCCGCCACGGCCGCGGGAGACCCCCTCGGCCTCCTCGATCTCGGCGACGAACTGGGCGCGACGCCCCTCGAGGAGCTCGGCGATGCGGTAGAGCACCTGGCCGCGGTTGTAGGCGGTGGCGCCGCCCCAGCCGGCGACCGCGCCGCGCGCCGCGACGACCGCGTCGCGGGCGTCCTTGCGCGAGGCCTTGGCGGCGTTCGCGAGGAACCCGCCGTCGGCCTTCAGCACCTCGTAGGTGCGCCCGGACTCGCTGCGCGGGAAGGCGCCGCCGATGTAGAGCTTGTACGTCTTCGGCACGGCGAGGCGGCTCATCGCTTCGATCCCTTCGTCGCGGCCTTGGCGGTTCGGGCTGGTGGCGCGGACGGCGCGACGCGACTTCGGCGCGGCCGCGGCATCCGCCGACTCGACGGACGCCCTGGCGGCCGGCCGCGACAGCGCCGACTGGCCGATCGGGGCGGGCGAGAGGTAGGCGGCGAGGCCGTGACGGCCGCCCTCGCGGCCGTAGCCCGACTCCTTGTAGCCGCCGAACGGGCTCGACGGGTCGAAGCGGTTGAAGGTGTTCGCCCAGATCACGCCGGCGCGCAGCTGGTCGGCGACGGCGAGGATGCGGCTGCCCTTGTCGGTCCAGATGCCGGCCGAGAGGCCGTAGGGGGTGTTGTTCGCCTTCGCGATCGCCTCGGCGGGCGTGCGGAAGGTGAGCACCGACAGCACCGGGCCGAAGATCTCCTCGCGGGCGATGCGGCTCGACGTCTGCACGTTCGTGAAGATCGTCGGCGCGTACCAGAACCCGTTCTCGGGGATCACGCACGGCGCGCTCCAGCGCTCCGCGCCCTCGGCCACGCCGATGTCGGAGAGCTCGCGGATGCGCTCGAGCTGCTCCTTCGAGTTGATCGCGCCGATGTCGGTGTTCTTGTCGAGCGGGTCGCCGAGGCGCAGCGTCGACAGGCGCAGCTTCAGCCGCTCGACGACCTCGTCGTGGATGTTCTCCTGCACGAGCAGGCGGGAGCCGGCGCAGCACACGTGGCCCTGGTTGAAGAAGATGCCGTTGACGATGCCCTCGATCGCCTGGTCGATGGGCGCGTCGTCGAACACGATGTTCGCGGCCTTGCCGCCGAGCTCGAGCGTGGCCTTCTTGTCGGTGCCCGCGATCTGCTTGGCGATGGCGCGCCCGACCGCCGGTCGACCCGGTGAACGCGACCTTGTCGACGTCGTCGTGCGGACACGAGCGCCGCGCCCGTGTCGCCGGCGCCCGTGATGATGTTGACGACGCCGGGCGGCAGGTCGGCCTGCTGCAGGATCTCGGCGAAGATCAGCGCGCGTGAGCGGCGTGGTCTCGGCGGGCTTCAGCACGACCGTGTTGCCGGCGGCGAGCGCCGGCGCGATCTTCCACGCGAGCATGAGCAGCGGGAAGTTCCACGGGATGACCTGCGCGGCGACGCCGAGCGAGCGGGGGTTCGCCCCGAGGCCCGCGTGGTCGAGCTTGTCGGCCCATCCGGCGTAGTAGAAGAACCACGCCGCGACGAGCGGCACGTCGACGTCGCGCGACTCCTTGATGGGCTTGCCGTTGTCGAGCGACTCGGCGACGGCGAGCTCGCGGGCGCGCTCCTGCACGAGGCGCGCGATGCGGAACAGGTACTTGCCGCGGTCGCGGCCGCTCATGCGCGACCAGGTGCGGTCGTAGGCGCGTCGCGCGGCGGCGACGGCGTCGTCGACATCGGCCTGGTTCGCGTTCGCGATCTCGGCGATGCGCTCCTCGGTCGCGGGCGAGATGGTCTGGAACGGCGTGCCGCGGCCGTCGACGAACTCGCCGTCGATGAAGAGGCCGTAGCGGTCGCGGAGCGACAGGATCGCCCGCGACTCGGGGGCCGGTGCGTACTCGAGGAAGCTCATGGGTGGAACCCTCCGGTTCGTGAAGCATGTGGTCGTGTCTGGTTCGGTGATCGAGTGGGCCGAAGGCCGTATCGAGATTCAGTCGATCGTCACGTAGTCGGGGCCGGAGTAGTGGCCGGTCGTCATCTTCTGGCGCTGCAGCAGCACGTCGTTGAGCAGGCTCGAGGCGCCGAAGCGGAACAGGTGCGGCACGAGCCACTCCTCGCCCACCGTCTCGGCGACGGTCACGAGGTACTTGATCGCGTCCTTCGAGGCGCGGATGCCGCCGGCGGGCTTCACGCCGATGCGCTGGCCGGTCAGCAGGTGCCAGTCGCGCACGACCTCGAGCATGAGCAGCGTGACGGGCAGCGTCGCCGCCGGCTGCACCTTGCCCGTCGAGGTCTTGATGAAGTCGCCGCCGGCGAGGATCGAGAGCCAGGATGCGCGGCGCACGTTGTCGTAGGTCACGAGCTCGCCGGTCTCGAGGATCACCTTGAGGCTCGCGCTCGTGCCGTCGGGGCGCCGGCACGCCTCCTTCACGGCCGCGATCTGGTCGAAGACGAGGCCGTAGCGGCCGGCGAGGAACGCGCCGCGGTCGATGACCATGTCGATCTCGTCGGCGCCGGCCGCGACGGCCTCGGCCGTGTCGGCGAGCTTGATCTCGAGCGACGAGCGGCCGCTCGGGAACGCGGTCGCGACGGCGGCGACCGAGATGAGGCCGTCGTCGGGGTCGCCGTGGGCGGCGCCGAGGGCGTCGACCGCGTAGGGCACCATGTCGCCGTACACGCAGACCGCGGCGACGCGGGGCGTCGTGACATCCGACGGGTCGGGGTTCATCGCCTTGGCGACGAGCGAGCGCACCTTGCCGGGGGTGTCGGCGCCCTCGAGGGTCGTGAGGTCGATGAGCGAGATGATCGTGTCGAGCGCCCACTTCTTGGACGTCGTCTTGATGGAGCGGGTGCCGAGCGCGGCGGCGCGCTGCTCGAGGCCGACGGCGTCGACGCCGGCGATGCCGTGCAGGTAGCGCCCGAGCGTCGCGTCGTCGGGTTCGCCGCCGAGCACGGCGAGCGCGCGCTCCCGGGCGGTGACGAGGGAGGTGCCTGACATGGTGGTTGACCTGGCTTTCGTGTGGGTGGTGCGGCCGCGGCCCGCGTGGCGGGGCTCAGCCGTCGAGGAGGTGGAGGGCGGTGGCCTCGTCGGTGACGAGCACCGAGCAGAGGCCGCTGCGCACGACGGCGTCGGCGACGGCGTGCTTGGCGGGCCCGGCGACGACGGCGATGCCGAGCGGGGCGGCAGCGCAGTTCGTCGAGCGTGAGCCCGACCGTGCGGGCGTCGAGCGCGGGGTCGACGATGTTGCCGTCGGAGTCGATGTAGCGGCCGACGACGTCGCCGACGGCGCCCTTCTGCACGAGCACGTCGACGTCGGCGACCGACAGGTAGCCGCTCTCGACGTGCACGGAGTTGTGGTCGGCGGCGCCGGCGCTGAACAGGTAGGCGTCGGCCGAGCGGGCGAGCTCGATGACCCCGGCGACGACGCGGTCGGACTCGATCGCCTCCTTGGTCGCGAGGCGCTCGAGGATGGCGGGGCTCGGCAGCAGCGTGGCGCTGCCGCCGCCCTTCTGCGCGATGCCGACGGCGGTCGCCGCCGCGGTGCCGGGGCGGCGGTTGAGGCTCACGCCGCCGTTGATCTGCACGACGTTGACGCCGGTGGCCCAGCCGTTGCGCAGGTGCTGCGAGATCTCGAAGAGGGTGCGACCCCAGCTCACGCCGAGCGTGCGGGGCACCGGGCGGAGGGCCGTGAGGTAGTCGGCCGCGGCCTGCGCCGTGCGCTCCTGCAGCTCTTCGGGCGACTGGACGCCGCCGTGGAGACGACGATCGCGTCGGCGAGCCCGCGCTCGTCGCGGAGGCGGCGCTCGATCGGCAGCCGGCGCGCGCGCGGATGCAGGATCTCGATGCGGATGAAGCCGCGCTGCTTGGCCTGCGCGAGGAGTCGCCCGACCTTCCAGCGGGTGAGTCGGAGCGCCTGCCCGATCTCGTCCTGGGTCTTGTTCTCCTCGTAGTAGAGCTCGGCAGCCCGGATCGAGAGGAGTTCGTCGATCTCGTCCACAGTGTCCTTCCGCTCGCTTCCAGCGTAGGCAGCGCGGTGCGCATCGGCAACACTCGCGGGCAATCCTGCTCATATGAGCATGCGGGTGCGGATGTCGCGCGCGCCGACGGCGCGCCGGAACCGCGCGACCGGCATCCGATCGCGGCTCGGCTGCGAGCTCAGGCGGCGCGCTCGTCCTCGAAGTACCGCGGTCGCGCGACCACGGCGCCGGCGATCGCCGCGGGCACGGCCGAGCTGCAGCAAGAGCAGCGGCCAGACCCAGCCGCCGGTCTGCTCGGCAGCATCCCGACGGCAGCGGACCGATCGCGACCATGAGGTAGCCCGCCGACTGCACGAACGCCGAGAGGGCCGACCGCGCCCGAGTGGGTGCGGCTGCGCAGGTTGATGAGCACCAGCGCGAGCGGGAAGAGCATCGGACCGATGCCGGCGAGCGCCACCCACAGCCATGTCGCCGCCGTCGGCACGAGGAGCAGTCCGAGATAGCCGATCGCGAGCGCGACGATCGCCACGGCGACGAGCAGTCGCACCTTGCCGTAGCGGGCTGCGACGATCGGGACGATGAGCCCGGCGGGCAGTCCCATCGCGGCGTAGAGCGCGAGCAGCGCGCCCGCCTCGGCGGGCGAGACGCCGGCGAGGTCGTGCAGGATCGCGGGCAGCCAGGCGAACGCGCGTAGCTGTTGAAGCCGGGCATCGCGAACACGACCGCGAGCGCCCACGCCAGCGGTGAGCGCAGCGCGTAGCGCAGGTGGCCGCGGTCGGCCTCTTCGGGCAGCGCCTCGGCCGCGCCGGCGCGGATGCACGAGCAGCGCGATCCACGGCACGAGCGACAACGCGGCCACGATCGCCCACTCGCCCAGCGAGACGCGCCAGCCCGCGGCATCCGCCACGGGCACGGCGATGAGCGGCGGCATGAACGTGCTGATCGACATCGCGGTCACGTACAGCGAGGTCATCAGCCCGACGCGATCGGGGAAGTACCGCTTCACGAGCGGCGGCAGCAGCACGTTGGCGACGCCGATCGCGGCGAACGTGAGCGTGCTCGCGGCGACGAGCCCGAGCGCCGCCCGCGAGGCCCGCCCGAGAGCCCGACCGCGAGCGCGACGAGCGCGACGATCGAGCGTCGGCTCGAGGCCGAACCGCTTGGCGATGAGCGGCGTCAGGATGCCGAACACGGCGAAGCACAGCGGCGGCAGCATGCCGAGCAGCCCGAGCACGCCGGGGTGAGCGTGATGTCGCGCTCGACCTGGTCGAGGATCGGCGAGAGCGAGGCGACGGCGGTGCGCAGGTTGAACGCCACCAGCGACGATGCCGACCAGGGCGAGCGTTCGGCCGGCCCAGAGCGGTCGGGACGGGATCGGCGTCATCCGTCCGAGTCTAGGCTGGTGGGGTGGCCGACTTCGCCCGTTACCTCCCGCTCAGCCAGCGCTCCGGCATCGACGAGCGCGGCGTCACGAGCGACCGGCGCGTGCCGACCGCCACCGTGCTGCGCGCGATCGCCGGAGCGCTGCGCAGCCGCCGGCGACGGCGGCGTGGGTCGCGCGCGTCGACGACGACGCGCCGACCGTGGCCGACGCCGTCGCCGACCTCGTCGCGGGCTTCGACCGTCTCCCCGGCGCGCCGCGCCCTCGACAGCGCCCAGCATGCGCTCGGCATGAGCGGCCGCGCCCCGGCCGTCGACGTGCCCGTCGAGGGCATCGCGGATGCCGCGGCCGTCCTCGAGGCGCGCGCCGTCACGATCACCGACCGGCCGCAGCCGACCCGCCTCGTGGAGCTCGACGACGCCGTGGTCGCCGCCGTGCGCATCGGGGACGCGCTCGGCCGCCCGATCGCGGTGCCGCCGCTCGCGTCGGGCGCCGTCGCCCTGCGCCGCGCGACCGCCGCGCCGACGCCGATCAGGGCGGTCATCTCGGGCCACAGCCTGCACGCGACGGATGCCGCGTGGACGATCGGCCACGGACCGGTCCTCGTCGGCACCGCCGACGAGCTCATCCGGTTCCTCGCGGGCTACGGCGATCGCGCACCCGCCCGCGCCCGCCGACGCCGGCGGGGAGTTCGGCGGACCGGCGGCCTGACTCAGTCGGAGAGGATGTCGCGCGAGCGGTCGACGTCGCCGCGCATGGTCTCGATGAGGTCGGGGATGTTCGTGAACGCGACCATGCCGCGCAGGCGCTCGACGAACTCGACGTCGACGACGTGGTCGTAGAGGTCGAGCTCGCGGTCGAGCACGTACGCCTCGACCTGCTTCTTCGGCACGCCCTCGAACGTGGGATTGTCGCCCGACCGAGATCGCCGCGGGGTACCGCGTGCCGGCGTCGGTGAGCCAGCCGGCGTAGACGCCGTCGCCGGGGATGAGCCCCTCGGACTCGGGCGAGAGGTTCGCGGTCGGGAACCCGAGCTCGCGCCCGCGCTTGGCACCGTGCACGACGATGCCCGACACCGTGGGCGTGTGGCCGAGCAGCTCGGTCGCGTGCCGCACGTCGCCCTCGGCGAGGAGTTCGCGGACCCAGGTCGACGACACGCGGCGCTCGCCCTCGGGCCGCACGTCGTCGACGACCTCGACCGTGAAGCCGAACGTCGCGCCGAGCGCGATGAGCAGGTCGACGTCGCCGGCGCCGCGCGCGCCGTACCGGAAGTCGCGGCCGACGAGCACCGCCTTCGCGTCGAGCGTGTCGACGAGCACGCGCTCGACGAACTCGGTGGCGGGCACCGACGCGAGCGCGCGGTCGAACGGCAGCATCAGGGTCGCGTCGATGCCCGTGGTGGCGAGCAGCTCGAGCTTCTGGCGCACGCTCACGAGCGCGTCGGGGCACTTGTCGGGTGCGAGCAGCGCGAGCGGGTTGCGGTCGAACGTGACGACCACGGCGCGCAGGTCGTCGGCGGCGGCGATCTCGCGGATCCGGTCGATCACGGCGCGATGGCCGCGGTGCACGCCGTCGAACTTGCCGATCGTCACGGCGCTCGGGCCGAAGCCCGCGGGCACCGCGTCGAGGCCCTTGAAGGTCTTCACGCGGCATCCGCCCCGTTCGCGGCGCGTTCCCGCCGCGGCATCCGCTCGGCTCGACCGGGCGCCGCGTCGGCGCCGGATCCGCGGCGCCCGCGCCCGGCCGGTGCGTCGCGAGCCACCACATGCCGAGCACGGGCAGCACGAGCGGGATGAACAGGTAGCCGCGGCCGAACCACGACCAGACCGTGTCGTGCGGGAAGAGCTCGGGGTCGACGATGCTCAGCGTGCCCACGACGATCACGCCCGTGAACTCGAAGACGATCGTCGCCCAGGCCACGCGGTACCACGCCGATGCCCGGGCGGACGAGGGCGATCGTGGCGACGACGTAGACGACCGCGGCGAGCGCCGACAGCGTGTAGGCCAGCGGCGCCTCGTCGAACTTCGTCGCGATCTGCACGAACGAGCGACCCACCGCGGCGAGCGCGAGGACGCCGTAGACGGCCACGAGCACCCGCCCGATGCCGCTCATCCGCCGCCCGCGATCGGCCTTCGGGCCGGGCGCTCCGCACGTCAGTCATGTCGTTCGATTCTCTCATTCGCGGCTAGGCCTGCTGCACGGTCCAGATCTGCAGCATGCGGTACACCATGACGGCGACCGCGAGCGCGGCGACGCCGAGCACGACCGTGCTCCAGCGGTTGCGCTCGAGCAGGGCCCAGAACACGGCGGCGGGCGGCAGCAGCAGGGCGCCGACGAGGTAGATGTAGAACTCGAGCACGCTGCCGGTGGGCTCGTTGCCGAAGGCGGGCGCCGCGATCGCGACGACGAGCTGCACGACGAGCAGCAGCTCGACGAGGGCGAGCGCGCCCGTCGTGAGGTCGTTCGGCACGCGTCCGGCGAAGCCCGAGCACGAGGCAGAGCAGGCCCGCCGCGACGGCGACGGCGAGCTGCACCCAGGTGAACCACTCGATCACGGCTGCGCCTCCTGGTCGGGAATCCGGTGACGACCTTCAGGGTCGCGCCGCGCCGTTCGACGATGGCGACGAGCCGGTCGTCGGGGGCGATCGCCGCGATCGGGCGCGGTCGCCGCTCCGTCGGCGTCGCGCGCTCGGCGTCGCGCCTCGAGGTCGACGGCGGCGCGTCGACGCGCTTGCCGTGGCCGAGGTCGACGGCCTGCTCGGCGGTGACGGCGACGACGGGCAGCGCCCGGCGCGCGGCATCCGCGGGGCCCATGATCGACGCGGCGACGTCGTACCCCTCGAGCGCGCCGGCCTCGTCGACCCGGAACGCGCCGATGCGCGTGCGGCGCAGCGCCGTGAGGTGCCCGCCGGTGCCGAGCTCGGCGCCGAGGTCGCGCGCGAGCGCGCGCACGTAGGTGCCCGACGAGCACTCGACGCGCACGTCGACGTCGAGGAAGCCGTCGCCCGGCCGCACCGCGAGCAGCTCGAACGCCGACACGGTGACCGTGCGGGCCGCCAGCTCGACCTCCTCGCCGTCGCGCACCCGCTGGTAGGCGCGCTTGCCGTCGACCTTCACGGCGCTCACCGCGCTCGGCACCTGGTCGATCACGCCGATCTGCCGCAGCATGCCCGCCCGGATCGCCTCCTCGGTCGCGCCCGCGAGGCGCTCGGCGGATGCCGCGGCGAGCGGCTCGCCCTCGGCGTCGTCGGTCGTGGTGTCCCAGCCGAGCCGGATCGTGGCGAGGTACTCCTTGTCGAGCCCGACGAGGTAGTGCAGCAGCCGCGTGGCGTTGTTCACGCCGAGGACGAGGAGGCCCGTCGCCATCGGGTCGAGCGTGCCCGCGTGCCCGATCTTGCGGGTGCCGGCGAGGCGGCGCATGCGCGAGACGACGTCGTGGCTGGTGATTCCCTGCGGCTTGTCGACGAGGAGGATGCCGCTGTTCACGCCGTACAGGCTAACAGCCGGGCCGGGTCGCGCCCGCCCCCGACGGCGGCGGACCGGCGCTCGCCCGCCTCTACGCTGGGAGGGTGAGGATCGGCATCATCGGCGCGGGTGCGCTCGGCGGCACCTTCGCCGCGCTGCTCGCGCGCGCGGGACACGACGTGGAGGTGACGGCGCGCGGCGCCGGACTCGAGGCGATCCGCGCGGGCGGCATCCGCCTGACCGGCGGCTACGGCGAGGCGCACGCGAACGTCGCCGCCGCCGAGACGCTGACGGTCGTCGCCCGACCTCGTGCTCGTGTGCACGAAGGCGCAGGACGCCGAGGCGGCGATCGCCGCGAACGCCGCACTCATCGACGGCGTGCCCGTGGTGGTCGTGCAGAACGGCCTCGACGGCGTCGACACCGCGTCGCGGCTGCTCCCCCGATCGTCGTGCATGGGCGTGCTGTCGATCATCGCCGCGAACTACACCGAGCCCGGCGTCGTGCGGGTCACGACGACCGCGGCGAGCTACCTCGGCCGCGGCGACGGCCCGGCCGACGACGAGTGCCGTCGGGTGGCCGGAATCCTCTCCGAGGCCGTGCCGGTCATCGCGATCGGCGGATTCCGCGGGGCGCAGTGGACGAAGCTCGTCGTGAACATGCTGAACGCCGTGCCCGCGATCGTCGGCCGCAGCGTGCAGGACGTCGTCGACGACCGCCGCCTGCGCCGCGTCGTCACGGCGTCGATGCGCGAGACCGTGCGGGTCGGCATCGCCCGCGGCATCCGCTTCGGCTCGCTGCAGGGCCTCGGCGACCGGCGCCTGCGCCTCTTCGCCCGGATGCCGCTGGCCATCGGCCAGCTGCTGCCCTGGCTCATGCGGGTGCGCATGGGCTCCGTGCCGAACCTCGGCTCGACGCAGCAGAGCGTGCGGCGCGGCCAGCCGACCGAGGTCGACTTCCTGAACGGCGTCGTCGTCCGCGAGGCGAGCGCCGTCGGGCGCGACCGCGCCGGTGAACGCGGCGCTCACCGCGCTCGTGCACGAGGTCGAGGCGTCCGGCGAGTTCCTGCCGCCGGCGCGCGTGCTCGACGCGGTCGGACGCTGACGCGGTCGGGCCCCGGCCTGCCGCTGACCGCGGTCGGTCAGCAGCTGTCGAAGAACCGGCGGCGCGGATGCTCGGGGTCGCGATCGTCGATGACCGCCGACGCGACGAGCCGCGGGTCGCGCTCGGCGTAGGCGAGCGACGTCGGCCGGGTCCTCGGGCTCGCCGTCGAGCGCGATGCGGACGTCCCACAGGTCGGCGAGCCGCTCGCGCAGCACGAATCGGCCGTCGAGCACGAGGATCGCGTCGGCCGGGGCCGGTGATCCACTTCGGCTCGACCCACGCGTCGCGAGCGGGATCGAACACCGCGGTCACGAACGCCGTCGACCCGCCCATCCGGAACGGCTCGACGAGCACCCGGCGCAGTGCCGACTCGTCGATGCCGTAGCGGAAGTACCGCGCCGGCGTGTCGTCGCCGAAGGCGGCCTGCGCGGCCCGCGAGCGGTGGAACCGCTCCATGCTCGCGCGGAACACCGATGCTCCCGCTCGCGCAGCACCTCGGCGAGGTCGTCGCCGAACCGCGTCTTGCCGCTGCGCAGCGGCCCGTCGATCGCGACGATCATGCGGCCGTGCCCGTACTGCTGCAGGATCTCGTCGGCGAGCGCGCGGAGGAACGTGACCCTTGGCGTCGTGACGAGTTGCATGGTGCGAGCCTAGCCGCGAGGCATCCGGCGCCGACATAGGCTGAGGGGATGCCGCGCCCCGCCGTCCCCGACCTCGCCGGCACCCTGAACGGCTGGTTCGCGGATGCCGCGCGGCCGCTGCCGTGGCGGGCCGCCGAGGTGTCGCCGTGGGCGGTGCTCGTGAGCGAGTTCATGCTGCAGCAGACGCAGGTCGCGCGGGTCGTGCCCAGGTGGGAGGCGTGGATCGCGCGGTGGCCGACGCCGGCGGCGCTCGCCGCCGAGCCGCCGTCGGAGGCGGTGCGCGCGTGGGACCGGCTCGGCTACCCGCGCCGTGCGCTGTGGCTGCACCGGGCCGCCGTCGAGATCGTCGAGCGGCACGGCGGCGAGGTCCCGTCGCGACCTCGACGCCCTGCTCGCGCTGCAGGGCATCGGCCCCTACACGGCGCGCGCGATCGCCGCGTTCGCGTTCGGCCTGCGGCATCCGGTCGTCGACACCAACACGCGACGCGTGATCGCCCGCGCCGTCGCTCGGCCAGGCCGAGCCGGGTCCGCCGTCGACGGCCCGCGACCTCGCGGCGATGGCGCGCGCTCCTGCCCGATCGGACGCCGCGGCGCGCACGTTCAACGCGGCGGCGATGGAGCTCGGCGCGACGGTGTGCACCGCGCGCGCCCCGCGTGCGACGAGTGCCCGATCGCCGCGGCGTGCGCCTGGCGCCGCGCGGGCTATCCGCCGTACGAGGGCCGCGCAAGGCCGTGCAGGCGAGGTTCGAGGGATCCGACCGGCAGGTGCGCGGGCTCGTGATGCGCGAGCTGCGGGCGGCGCACCGCCCGGTCGCCCGGGACGAGCTCGACGCCGGTCTGGGCCGACGCCGCCGCAGCTCGAGCGCGCGATCGCCGGACTCGTCGCCGACGGGCTCGCGGTCGCCGACGACGACGGGACTGCGCCTGCCCGACGCCTGAGGACTCGACGTGCCTCCGTGCCCGCGCGACCGATGTGCGAGTATGCAGGGATGTCCGTGACGCCGCTGCCCGGTCGCCGACCGAGCCCAGACGACCTGCTCGTGCTGCTGGCCGTCGCGCGCGCCGGCCGCTACACGGCGGCCGCCGACCGAGCTCGGGCTCAACCACACGACCATCGCCCGGCGCATCGGCGCCCTCGAGGACGCGCTCGGCGGCAGGGTGCTCGCGCGCGGTGCCGCCGGGTGGGTGCTCACGCCGCTCGGCGAGCACGCGATCGCGGCGGCCGAGGGCGTCGAGCGGGCGCTCGGCAGCGCTCGCGCCCGACGCGCCGCGCCTCTCGGGCGTCGTGCGGCTCTCGGCGACCGACGGGTTCAGCGGGTTCATCGCGGCGCCGGCGATCGTCGCGGTGCGCCGCGCGCACCCCGACGTGTCGCTCGAGATCGTCGCGGCGCACGCGGCGCGCCGCGCAGCAGCGCGTCGGCGTCGACCTCGAGGTCGTCGTCGGCACGCCCGCACGTGCACCGGGCCGAGGCGATCCACCTCGCCGACTACGCGCTCGGCCTCTACGCGAGCCGCGACTTCCTCGCGCGCACGGCACGCCGCGCACCACCGCCGAGCTCGACGGACGCGCCGCTCGTGTACTTCATCGAGTCGATGCTGCAGGTCGACGCGCTCGACGAGGCGCGACGGCTCGACGCGGCGACATGGTCGACGCGGTGTCGAGCACCAACGTCTACGTGCACGTCGACGCGACGCGGGCCGGCGCCGGGTTCGGCCTGCTGCCGGCGTTCCTCGCCGACCGGCACGACGACCTCGTGCGCCTGTTCGCCGACGAGATCGACGAACGACCTGCCCTACTGGCTGGTGTGCCGGCCCGAGGCGCTGCGGCAGCCGACCGTGCTCGCCTTCATCGCGGCGCTGCGCGCGCGCATCGCCGCGGTCGAGGACCGAGCTGCTCGGCGGCACGCGCGCCGGGCCGGCGCGGCGACGCCGGCGGTCGCGCGACTAGCGCGAGCCGCCCGCCTCGGCGTCGTCGGCGAGGTCGGATGCCTCGTCGTCGATCTCGTCCCAGTCGTCGGCGTCGTCGTCGAGGTCGCGCGGCTTCACGTACGGGTCGGCGTCGCCGGCGTACTCGGCCGTCGCGGCGAGCGCGTCGGTCTCCGCGTCGCGCGTCGCGCGCCTCGCGGAGCAGCGACTCGATGTGCTCGGCGTTCTCGGGGATCGCGTCGTGGATGAACTCGAGCGACGGGGTGAGCCGCGCGGTGATGTTGCGGCCGACCTCGGTGCGGAGCATCCCGGTCGCGGACTTGAGTGCCAGCGCCGAGTCGCGTCGCTCCTCCTCGGTGCCGTACACCGTGTAGAAGATGCTCGCGTGCTGCAGGTCGCCCGTGACGCGCACGTCGGTGATCGTCACGAACCCGAGCCGCGGGTCGCGGAGCCCCTTGTCGAGCCGCTTGGCGACGATCTCCTTGATGCGATCGGCCATCTTCCTGGCCCGTGCCGGATCAGCCATGTGCTCTCTCCCTTCCTCGCACCGGGACGGCATGCGCCGGGGTCCCTGATCTCCTCGGGTGAATCGGGGTAGGGGCCCCCGTTCTTCACCGGAGTGAAGATCGGGACCCCGTCCACGAGCTAGACGCGGGGCTTCTCCCGCATCTCGATCGTCTCGATCTCGTCGCCGACCTGGATGTCGTTGAACTTGCCGAGGCCGATGCCCGCCTCGAAGTCCGTGCGGACCTCGGTGACGTCGTCCTTGAACCGGCGCAGCGACTCGATGGCGAGGTTGTCGCCGACGACGACGCCATCGCGGATGACGCGAGCCTTGGCGTTGCGCGTGATCGTTCCCGACCGCACGATGACACCGGCGATGTTGCCGAACTTCGAGGAGCGGAACACCTCGCGGATCTCGGCGACACCCGACTGCACCTCTTCGAACTCGGGCTTGAGCATGCCCTTGAGCGAGTTCTCGATGTCGTCGATCGCGTTGTAGATGACCGAGTAGAAGCGCACGTCGACGCCCTCGCGGGCGGCACGCTCGCGCGCCTTCACGTCGGGGCGCACGTTGAACCCGATGACGATCGCGTTGTCGATCGTCGCGAGGTCGATGTCGCTCTCGGTGACGGCACCCACACCGCGGTGGAGGATGCGCAGCTGCACGCTGTCGTCGACCTCGATCTTCATGAGCGACTCCTCGAGCGCCTCGACGGCACCCGACACGTCGCCCTTGATGATGAGGTTGAGCGCCTCGACCTTGCCCTCTTCGAGCGCACGGGTGAAGTCCTCGAGCGAGATGCGCTTGCGCGCCTTGGCCAGCTGCGCGTTGCGCTGGGCGGCTTCGCGCTTCTCGGCGATCTGGCGGGCCGTGCGGTCGTCCTCGGTGACGAGGAAGGTGTCGCCGGCGCGCGGGACCGTCGAGAGGCCCTGCACCTGCACGGGGCGCGACGGCGTCGCCTCGAGCACGGCGTCGCCGTTCTCGTCGGCCATCGCACGCACGCGGCCGTAGGCCGTGCCCGCGACGATCGCGTCGCCGACCCGCAGCGTTCCCGACTGGATGAGCACGGTCGCAACCGCACCGCGGCCCTTGTCGAGCTTCGCCTCGATGGCGACGCCTCGAGCGTCCTTGTCGGGGTTCGCACGCAGGTCGAGACCGGCGTCGGCGGTGAGCAGCACCGCGTCGAGCAGGTCCTGGATGCCGATGTTCTCGCGAGCCGACACGTCGACGAACATGACGTCGCCGCCGTACTCCTCGGCCACGAGGCCGAACTCGGTGAGCTGCTGGCGCACCTTGGCGGGGTTGGCGTCGGGCTTGTCGATCTTGTTCACCGCGACCACGATCGGCACGTTCGCCGACTGCGCGTGGTTCAGCGCCTCGACCGTCTGCGGCATGATGCCGTCGTCGGCCGCGACCACGAGGATCGCGATGTCGGTCACCTGCGCACCACGGGCACGCATGGCGGTGAACGCCTCGTGGCCCGGGGTGTCGATGAAGGTGATCGCGCGGTCGATGCCCTCGTGCTCGGTGTGCACCTGGTACGCACCGATGTGCTGGGTGATGCCGCCGGCCTCGCCCGCGACGACGTTCGCGTTGCGGATCGCGTCGAGGAGTCGGGTCTTACCGTGGTCGACGTGGCCCATGACGGTGACGACCGGCGGGCGGATCTCGAGATCCTCGTCGGTCTCGTCCTCGAGCTCCTGGTCGAGGTCGATGGCGAAGCCCTCGAGGAGCTCGCGGTCCTCGTCCTCGGGCGAGACGACCTGGATCTTGTAGCCGAGCTCCTCGCCGAGCACCTGGAAGGTGGCCTCGTCGAGCGACTCGGTCGCCGTCGCCATCTCACCGAGGTGGAACAGCACGGTCACGAGCGAACCGGGGTTCGCGTCGATCTTGTCGGCGAAGTCCGAGATCGAGGAGCCGCGACGCAGGCGGATGACGGTGTTGCCGTCGCCGCGGGGAACGCTCACGCCGCCGAGCGACGGGGCCTCCCGCATCTCGAATTCCGCCCGCTTCGTCCGCTTCGACTTGCGCGACTTGCTCTTGCCGCCGCCACGGCCGAAGGCACCGGCCGTGCCGCCGCCGGGGCCGCGACCACGACCGCCGCCGCCCGCGGGACGCGGGCCGCCGAAGCCGCCGCCGGGCGCACCGCCGGGGCGCTGGAACCCGCCGCCGCCGCCGGGACGCGCGCCGGCACCGGCACCGGCGCCGCCGGGGCGCTGGAAGCCGCCGCCTGCGCCGCCGGGACGACCGCCGGCACCGGCCGGACGGGGTCCGCCGGGACGCGGCGAGCCGGGCGCGGAGCCTGCGGGCGCGGGATGTTGCCGGGGCTCGGCCGCTGGCCCATGCCCTGCGAGCTCGAGAACGGGTTGTTGCCCGGGCGCGGCTGGGCCGGGCGCGAGCCCATGCCCTGCGAGCTCGAGAACGGGTTGTTGCCCGGGCGCGGCGCGCCGGGGCGCGGGCGCGGGGCGCGGGATGGCGCCGCCGGGCTTGGGCGCGGTGGCACGGGCTTGGCGACCTCGGCGGCGCGGCCGCGGCTGCCTCGGGCGCCTCGGTCGCCTTGCCGGCGGCCGCCTGGGCGGCCCGCTCCTCGGCCTGCGCCTGGCGCTCGGCGACCGTCATCGGTGCGTCGGCGACGGGCGCGGCAGGGGCCTCGGCGCGGCGGGCGCCGCGGCGGGCTTCGGCGCGGGCTTGGGGCCCGGCTTCGCCGCGGTGGCTGGTGCCGCCGGCTTGGCGGGCGCGGCCTTGGCGGGCGCGGCGTTCGCGGCGGTTCCCGCAGCCTCGAGCGCGGCCTTCAGCCGGCGGGCGACGGGGGGTTCGATGGACGACGAGGGTCCCTTGACGTACTCGCCCATCTCCTTGAGCTTCTCAAGGGCGATCTTGCTGTCGACACCGAGTTCGGATGCGATCTCGTGTACGCGTGGTTTGGCAGCCACTTCTCTCCTGTTCCGGGCCCACCCCGAAACAGGGGCGGACCATCAATGGCGGACGGGTCTCATTTCGAGCCGCTCATGAGTTGTCCATTAGCCGTTCAGCCTGTTCTCTACGTTGCTGGTGTCCACCTCGCCGCGGATGCGGAGTGCGCGTCCGAAGGCGCGTCGCCGCACGGCGAGCCGGTAGCACTCGAGCGTCGGATGCAGCCACGCACCCCTGCCCGGAAGCACGGCCGAGGCATCGGCCACGACGTGGGAGTTCTGGGAGACGACCCTCAGAAGCGAGGACCGCGGGGCGCGCGAACGGCATCCGATGCACGTTCTGACGGGTTCCATCCTACACCTCCGGGCTGGGAGCCCGCCGACGTCGGCGCCTGAGGCTCAGTTCGACTCGAGGATCGAGTCGGGCTGGATGTCGATCTTCGCGCCCGTCAGCTTCGCGGCCAGGCGGGCGTTCTGGCCCTCCTTGCCGATCGCCAGCGAGAGCTGGTAGTCGGGCACGAGGGCGCGCACGGCACGGGTCGACTCGTCGATGACGAACGCGCTCGTGACCTTCGCGGGCGAGAGCGCGCTCGCGACGAAGGTCGCGAGGTCGTCGGACCAGTCGACGATGTCGATCTTCTCGGCGCCGAGCTCGGCGGTGACGGCGCGCACGCGCTGCCCGAGCTCGCCGATCGCGGCGCCCTTGGCGTTCACGCCCGGCTGGTTGGCGCGCACCGCGATCTTCGTGCGGTGGCCGGCCTCGCGGGCGAGCGAGACGATCTCGACGACGCCCGAGGCGATCTCGGGCACCTCGAGCGCGAACAGCTTGCGCACGAGCGCGGGGTGCGTGCGCGAGACGGTGATCGAGGGGCCCTTCTGGCCCTTGGCGACGCTCGTCACGTAGACCCGGATGCGCTGGCCGTGCGGGTACTCCTCGCCGGGCACCTGCTCCTCGGGCGGCAGGATCGCCTCGACGGTGCCGAGGTCGATGTGCACCATGCGCGGGTTCGGGCCCTGCTGGATGATGCCGGCGACGATGTCGCCCTCGCGTCCGCGGAACTCGCCGAGCACCGCGTCGTCCGCGAGGTCGCGGAGGCGCTGGTTGATGACCTGCTTCGCGGCGAACGCGGCGATGCGGCCGAAGTCGCTGGGGCTGTCCTCGGCCTCGCCGATGACGTTGCCCTCCTCGTCGAGCTCGGGCACGTAGACCGAGACGTGCCCGGTCTTGCGGTCGAGGTGCGCACGCGCGCCCGTCGGGGTTCGCGTGACCGTGCTGGCCGGGGTTGGTGTGCTTCAGGTAGGCCATGAGGATCGCCTGCTCGATGATCTCCACCAGTTCGTCGAACGGGATCTCCTTCTCGCGCTCCATCATGCGGAGCACGCTGAGGTCGATGTCCATCGCCGGCCTCCTCTATTCAGCTCTCAGTGCCGCTTCCCCTCGGAGCGGGCGACTCTCTACCGTACCGGATGCGGCGGGGCCCGTCATCCGCTCGGGGGCCCTCGCCGGGCGCCATCCGTCGGTCACTCGGGCGATCGAGTCGGCGAGCACGCGGCCCGAGGCGCGGTCGCCCTGTCGCGACGCACGACGCGCAGGTGACGGATGCCGCAGCGGCATCCGTCACCCGGCGTGGATCGTGCGGCCGGTCCTACGCCCGGAACACCTGCACGACGGAGGGCCGCGGCGCCGCCGCGTCGCCGCCGCCGTGCGCCGGCACGTAGTCGGGGAAGAACGAGTGCTGGTGCGCCGACCGAGCCGTTCTCGCCCGGGTGCTGCACGGCGACGAAGACGAGTCCCTCGCTGGTCGTGGATGACCGGCCCGCAGGTCTCGGCCTCGCGCGGCACCGAGAGGAACTGCTGCACGTTGCCGCGCTGGTCGCCCTCGAGCGGCACCTTGAACAGCCCGTCGTTGTAGCCGATCGTGCCGGGAGCGCCGTCGGTCGAGATCCAGAGGTTGCCCTCGGAGTCGAACGCGACGTTGTCGGGGCACGAGATCGGCGACACCGAGCTCCTTCGGGAATCCCGCGAAGTACGTGGACGGCGTTCGTCGACGGGTCGCCGCAGAGCAGCAGGATGCTCCAGCCGAAGGTCTCCCCCGCCTGGCCCGACGTCTCGGTGAGCTCGACGACGTGGCCGTAGCGGTTGCCCGAGATCGGGTTCGCCTCGTCGACCGGAGCGCTCGCGCCGCCGCGGTTGCTGTTGTTGGTGAGCGCGACGTACACCTTGCCGGTGAGCGGGCTGGGCTCGACGTCCTCGGGGCGGTCCATCTTCGTGGCGCCGACCGCGTCGGCCGCGAGGCGCGTGTAGACGAGCACCTCCTCGGTGGACATCCCGGGCACGACGCTCTCGCCGTTGCGGGTGAGCGCGATCCACTGGCCGCGTGCCGTCGAACGCGCCGTCGCTCGGGAGGGCGCCGCGCGCCGGTGATCTCGCCGGCCGGCGAGTCGCCGGAGAAGCGTGCGACGAAGAGGTCGCCCTCGCTCAGCAGCCGCATGTTCTTCGTGCGGGCCCCGGTCGAGGTGGCCGCGCGTGTACCGGCCCTTCGACACGAACTTGTAGAGGTAGTCGTTGCGCTCGTCGTCGCCCATGTAGGCGACGACGCGGCCGTCCTCGGCGATCGTGACGTTCGCGCCCTCGTGCTTGAACCGGCCCATCGCGGTGTGCTTCAGCGGCGTCGACGGTCGGGTCGCTCGGGTCGATCTCGACGATGTAGCCGAACCGGTTCGGCTCGTTCACGTAGTCGGGGTCGTGCGCGTCGAAGCGGGGGTCGTAGGCCTCCCAGCCGGTCTCCGTCGAGGTCGTCGCCGTGCCGCTGTAGCGCTTCTGCGCGGCCGTGTCGGCGGCCCAGGCGAAGTAGCCGTTGAAGTTCTCCTCGCCCGACAGCACCGTGCCCCACGGCGTGGTGCCGCCGGAGCAGTTGCCCAGCGTGCCCTTGCACCCAGCGCCCCTCGGGGTCGGCGGCCGTCTTGACGAGGTCGGAGCCGGCCGCGGGGCCGGTGAGCTCGAACACCGTCTCGACCGTGATGCGGCGATTGCGCCGGCCGTCGACGACGTACGACCACGGCTCGCCGACCTTGCGACGCTGCAGCTCGACGACCGACATGCCCTGGGCCGCCTTGTAGATGTCGCCGCGGCGCCGGCGCTCCGCCGGGTCGCTCGTCGGCGCGGGAACATGATGTTCGGGTTCACGTACTCGTGGTTGTTCACGAGCACGCCGGTCTTGCCGCTCGGGTCGGCGATGATGTCGAGGTAGTCGCTGTTGTAGCCGAACTGGCCGGCCTGCGCCTCGGGGGTCTGGTGCTCGAAGTCGAGCGCCGGCGTCGACGAGAACAGCGGGTCGCCCCACGGATGATCGGCTGCCACGGGTAGCCGGCCGGCACCGTGAACGTCGTCGACGAGGCGGTTGACGGGGTCGATCGGACCGAACGCGAGACCGGCCGTGCCCGGCTGCGCGGCGATACGCGGCACCGGTGCGCGCCGCTGCCGGCGGCATTGCCGACCACGAGGCCGATGCGCGCCGGCGAGCGCCGAGGCCGAGCAGCGGAACGGCGGGAGAGCGCGCGCCGACGCGATGTCGCGGAAGTGCGGCGTTGTCCGACGTGTTGCACTCGGGGCCGAGGCACGCGTTCGCGCACTTCAGCTGGCACGTCACGGCGGAGCGCTTGCCGCGCACGTGGTCGGACATCGGAAGCAATCGGAGCGGGGTCTGGTCGGAAATCGTCATGTGCAGCGGGGTCCTCACGATCGACGAACGGGTCGATCCGAGGGTCCTCCCGTGAGGCGACGCGAATCCTCCGAATCGATGAACGTCGGGTGTCCTCGCGGTGAACCGTGGGCGCGTTCGGCGGCGATCCGTCGATCTCGGCATCGGACGCCGCGGCGCGGCCGGTCAGGCCGAGCGCGGCGACGACCCCGTCGATCGGCACGGTGACGCGGTCGCCCGTGCGCGCGGTCCCAGACCTCGACGACGCCGTCGGCGACGCCGCGGCCGGCGATCACGATCTTCGGCACGCCGATGAGCTCGGCGTCGCCGAACTTCACGCCGGGCGAGACCTTCGGGCCGGTCGTCGTAGAGCACGTCGAGCCCGGCCGCCTCGAGCGCGGCGGCGACCGTCTCGGCGGCGTCGAACACGGCGGCGTCCTTGCCGGTCGCGAGCACGTGCACGTCGAACGGCGCGACCGACGCGGGCCAGACGAGGCCCTTGTCGTCGTGGTGGCCCTCGGCGATGATCGCGAGGATGCGGGTGACGCCGATGCCGTACGAGCCCATCGTGACGGTGGCGAGCTTGCCGTTCTCGTCGAGCACCTTGAGGCCGAGCGCGTCGGCGTACTTGCGGCCGAGCTGGAACACGTGCCCGATCTCCATGCCGCGGGCGAGCTCGACCGGGCCCGAGCCGTCGGGCGCGGGGTCGCCCGCGCGCACGTCGGCGGCCTCGACGACGCCGTCGGCGTGAAGTCGCGGCCCGCGACGAGGCCGAAGCACGTGCTTCTGGTCGAGGTTGGCGCCGGTGATCCACTCGGTGCCGTCGACGACGCGGGGGTCGACGAAGAAGCGGATGCCGGTGGCCGACTCCTCGCCGAGCACCGGGCCCTCGGGCGACCACGGGCCGATGTAGCCCTTGACGAGAGCCGGGTGCTTCGCGAAGTCGGCCTCGGTGGCCGCCTCGACCTCGGCCGGGCGCGAACGCCACCTCGACGCGCTTCATCTCGACGTCGCGGTCGCCGGGCAGGCCGACGACGACGAGCTCGCGGCGTGCCGTCGAGGTGCGTGAGCGCGAGCACGACGTTCTTCAGCGTGTCGGCGGCCGTCCACGGCGCGGCCGTCGGGGCGCGGGTACTCGGCGTTCGCGAGGTCGACGAGCGTCGGATCGTCGGCGTGTTCGGCGAGTCGAACACGACCGGCGCGGGCGAGCCCGTCGAACGGGATCGGCTCGGGCGCGATCGTCGTGTACGCCTCGACGTTCGCCGCGTAGCCGCCGGCCGAGCGCACGAAGGTGTCCTCGCCGACGGGGCTCGGGTGCAGGAACTCCTCGCTCTTCGAGCCGCCCATCGCCCCGGCATCCGCCTTGACGATGACGTACTCGAGGCCGAGCCGGTCGAAGATGCGCTCGTAGGCGTCGCGCTGCGCCTGGTAGCTCGCGTCGAGGCCCTCGTCGGTGACGTCGAACGAGTACGCGTCCTTCATCGTGAACTCGCGGCCGCGCAGGAGGCCGGCGCGCGGCCGGGCCTCGTCGCGGTACTTGTCCTGGATCTGGTAGATCGAGAGCGGCAGGTCCTTGTACGAGGTGTAGAGGTCCTTCACGAGCAGCGTGAAGACCTCCTCGTGCGTCGGGCGCGAGCAGGTAGTCGGCGCCCTTGCGGTCCTTCAGGCGGAAGAGGCCGTCGCCGTACTCCGTCCAGCGGTTCGTGACCTCGTAGGGCTCGCGCGGCAGCAGCGCCGGGAAGTGCACCTCGTGCGCGCCCGCGCGCGGTCATCTCCTCGCGGATGATCTCCTCGATCTTCGCCTTGACGCGCAGGCCGATCGGCAGCCACGCGAACACGCCGGGCGCCTGCGCGGCGGATGTAGCCGGCGCGCACGAGCAGGCGGTGGCTCGCCACCTCGGCGTCGGCGGGGTCTTCGCGGAGCGTGCGGAGGAAGTAGTTCGAGAGGCGTGTGGGCACCCGATGATTCTAGTGTGCGGGCGCGCCGCCTAGGCTGGGCGCATGCCCGGCCACGCCGCTCCGCACGTCGCCGCCGTCCGCCGCGCAGAGCGAGCTCGCCGCCGCGCTCGCCGACCTGCGGGCGACGCTCGACCTGCCCGACGGATTCCCGGCCGAGGTGCTCGCCGAGGCGGAGGCCGCGGCATCCGCGACGCCGCCGCCCGCGGCCGACCGGCGCGACCTCGCGTTCGTCACGATCGACCCGCCGGCTCGCATGGACCTCGACCAGGCCCTGCACCTCGAGCGCGCGCGGCCGGCGGCTACCGCGTGCACTACGCGATCGCGGATGTCCCGGGCTTCGTGCGCCCCGGCGGCGCCGTCGACCTCGAGGCCCGCGGCGCGGGCAGACGCTGTACGCCGCCGACGGCCGGATGCCGCTGCATCCGCCGGTGCTCGAGCGAGGACCGCGGCTCGCTGCTGCCCGGACGTCGACCGCAGCGCCTACCTCTGGGCGTTCGACCTCGACGAGGCGGCGCGGTGCGTGCGACACCGCCTCGAGCGGGCGATCGTGCGCTCGCGCGAGCGGCTGAGCTACGCCGAGGCGCAGGCGCGCATCGACGCCGGGACGGCCGACGACCCGCTCGCGCTGCTGCGCGAGGTCGGCGCTCGCGCGCATCGAGCAGGAGCGCGCCCGCGGCGGCGCGAGCCTCAACGTGCCCGACGAGGAGATCGTGCGCACCGCCGACGGCGGCTACGCGCTCGAGCGACGACGGCTGCTGCCGGTCGAGGACTGGAACGCGCAGCTCTCGCTCATGACGGGCATGGCCGCCGCCGAGCTCATGCTCGAGCCCGCGTCGGCATCCTCCGCACGATGCCCGCGCCCGACCGACGAGCGCATCGCCGCGTTCCGCACGCAGACCGAGGCGCTCGGGCGACCCTGGCCCGACGCGATCGGCTACGGCGAGTACCTGCGCGGCCTCGACCGCGACGACCCCGCCTCGCTCGCGATCATGCAGGCGGCGGCCGGCGCTGTTCCGCGGCGCCGGGTACGAGGCGATGGACGGCAGCGCGCCGGCCGACCCCGTGCAGTCCGCGCTCGCCGCGCCGTACGCGCACGTCACCGCGCCGCTGCGGCGCCTCGTCGACCGCTGGGGCCTCGTCGTCTGCGAGGCGCTCAGCGCCGGACGCGAGGTGCCGGGGTGGGCACGCGACTCGCTCGCCGAGCTGCCCTCGCTCATGGGCGCGTCGTCGCAGCGGGCGAGCCGGCTCGACGCCGCGCTCGGTCGCGCGGGTCGAGGCCGCCGTGCTCTCGGACCGCGTCGGCGAGCGGTTCGCCGCGACCGTGCTCGAGGTGCGCGGCGACGCGCGCGTCATCCAGCTCGTCGAGCCGGCCGTCACCGCGACCTGCCCAGCGGCCCGACGTGCACGCGGGCGGCGCGGGTCACGGTCGTGCTCGAGCGCGCCGACATCCGGGCCGGAACGGTGCGATTCAGCGACCGACTGAGGTCAGACGTCCTCGTCGTCGTCCTCCTCGTCCTCCATCGCGAAGTGGTCGAGCTCCGCCTCGGTCGGCGTCGGCCGCGTCGCCGGCTCGCCTCTTCGGTGCCCTCGTGCAGCGTGCCCATGCCGTCGGGGTATCCCGCCTGGTCGGGGTACTCGAACTCGGTGCCGTCTCCGCTCATCGCGCTCCCCTCTCGCGCACGGATGCCGCGTCACGGGCATCCCGTGCCGCCACCCTACCGCCGGGCTGCCGTCACCGCGACGCCGCCGCCATCACCGCCGCGGCGAGCGCTGCGGCGGACGTCTGGTCGATGTCGGCGGTCCCGTACACCCAGGCGAGGTTCACGCCGTCGGTGGCGTAGACGGCGCTCGTCTCGCCGCCCAGTGGAACGGCGATGGCTTCGAGGGCGCCGTCGACCGTGACCGGTGCGGCGCCCTCGCGTGCGGCGATCTCGGTGATCGCCCATCCCGCACCTGGCAGGAGCTCACTGGTGAACCAGCGTTCATGATCGGACGTCTCCCAGACGCATGGGAAGTCCCCGACCACCTCGAGCGCAGCGATCGCAGCCGGCCGTGACCTCCCCGCCGCATGCCGCCCTTCGCAGCGATGAACGGCACACCGAGGATGCCTGTCGTGTCGACCCCGGCCGCGAACTCGGAGCACTCAGCCGGTGCCGACCACATGCCGTCGGGTCGCTGAGCGGGCACCGGCGTCGCCCTGCGCCGCCGCGTTCGCGACGCTCGTCGTGAGCGCCGTCGATGGCGTCGATCGCCGTGCTCGACGATCCGTTCGCGACGCCCACGATCCCCGAGAGCCAGTACCCGCCGACGACCGTGCTGAACGAGCAGCGGCTGTCGGGGATCTCGCCGCCATAGCAGTACGGCGAGGCCGTCGTCGGCCGCGGAGACCTGCGCCTCCAATCCGGCCGACGGGAACACGTCGAGCCACACGTAGGCCTCGGAGTCGCTGTTCCAACCGCAGTCCAATCCGCCCAGCACCTCGACGGCCCAGGCCCGCTCGACTCTTCTCGGCGATCGGTGCCACCTGGTCGCCGACGAGATCGGACAGCGTCGCGTCATCGACGATCGCCCCGCAGGAGCCGCCGAAGGCGAGCGCGGGCTTCGCTGCGATCGTCGGCTCGGGCTCCGTCGACGACGTCGGCGACGGCGGCTCGGAGGTGGGCGGGGCGGCCTCCGCGGTGGAGGCGCAGCCGGTCAATGCCGCGAGGAGCATACCGGCCGCGAGAGTGCAGCAGTGCGTGTCATGGCGAGAATGTATCGCGGCGGAACGCCCCGCGACATCCGGCGGAGATATCGATTCGGATACGCCCTACGGGAGCCGTGCGTCAGGGCCGGATCGCGAGCGCTCAGGGCGTGACGACCTCGGGCGCCGACCGGGGCATCCGCGCCCATCTCCTCGGCGATGCGGTTCGCCTCGGCGATGAGCGTCGCGACGATCTCGGACTCGGGCACGGTCTTGATGACCTCGCCCTTCACGAAGATCTGGCCCTTGCCGTTGCCGGATGCCACGCCGAGGTCGGCCTCGCGCGCCTCGCCGGGTCCGTTCACGACGCAGCCCATGACCGCGACGCGGAGCGGCACGGTCATGCCCTCGAGCCCGTCGGTGACGTCGTTGGCGAGCTTGTACACGTCGACCTGGGCGCGCCCGCACGACGGGCACGAGACGATCTCGAGCTTGCGCTCGCGGAGGTTCAGCGACTGCAGGATCTGCAGGCCCGACCTTGACCTCCTCGACCGGCGGGGCCGAGAGCGAGACGCGGATGGTGTCGCCGATGCCCTCGGAGAGGAGGATGCCGAACGCCGTCGCGCTCTTGATGGTGCCCTGGAAGGCCGGGCCCGCCTCGGTCACGCCGAGGTGCAGGGGCCAGTCGCCGCGCTCGGCGAGCAGGCGGTAGGCCTTCACCATGACGATCGGGTCGTTGTGCTTGACCGAGATCTTGAAGTCGTGGAAGTCGTGCTCCTCGAAGAGGCTCGCCTCCCAGACGGCGCTCTCGACGAGCGCCTCGGGCGTGGCCTTGCCGTACTTCTCGAGCAGGCGGGGGTCGAGCGAGCCGGCGTTCACGCCGATGCGGATCGAGACGTCGGCGGCCTTCGCGCGACGCGCGATCTCGCCGACCTGGTCGTCGAACTTGCGGATGTTGCCCGGGTTCACGCGCACCGCGGCGCAGCCGGCGTCGATCGCGGCGTAGACGTAGTTCGGCTGGAAGTGGATGTCGGCGATGACCGGGATCTGGCTCTTCTTCGCGATGATCGGCAGCGCCTCGGCGTCGTCGCGACTGGGCACGGCGACACGCACGATGTCGCAGCCCGACGCGGTGAGCTCGGCGATCTGCTGCAGCGTCGCGTTGATGTTCGGCGTGGGCGTCGTCGTCATCGACTGCACGCTCACCTGGGCGTCGCCGCCGACGAGGACCTTGCCCACCTTGATCTGGCGGGACTTGCGTCGCGGGGCCAGGACCTCAGGGACTTTGGGCATTCCGAGATTCACTGCAGGCACCGTGCCAGTCTACGGCGCGGGCCGTCGCCCCGCGCCGCAGCTCCGACGCCCGCACACGCCCTCCCGATCGAGCGGATGCCTCAGGGTCTCCCGATCGGCGCGAGTCCGGTCAGACGCGCCCGACGCCGACGTTGACGGGGGCGCCGAATCGGACGCCTACCGTTGCCGTCGTCCCAGATCACGACCGAGTAGGCGTTGGCCCTGCCCTCGATCTCGGGCGGCCCGAGCTCAGGGCCGGTCTCGATGGGCACCTCGTCGTAGCCGTTTCCGTCGTACGGCTCACCGAGCCGTCCAGCGAGCTCGCCGACGTCCTCCCCGACCTCGAATCCAGGTGCAGTCGTGACGGCGACGCCGCGCACCACGGGGCCGGCCACCTGCACGTACAGGTTCATGTTCACGTAGTCGGGGCCGTCCTCGGGAATCCACACGGAATGGTCGTCATCGGCGAAGTGACCCATGTGATCGTCGCCGACCTGGAACTCGTCCCACCGATAGAACGTGGTGGCCCGTGATTCGCAGCACGACCCCGGGTACTCCTCGACCGCGGGTTCGCCACCGAAGACCAGACGCAGGGCGGCGACGAACTCGCTCGGCGGCCAGATCGTAGGACAGCGTCCGGACGACGGCACCCGACTCGTCCTGCAGGTCGAGGTGCTCGGGTCGCACGACGATCGACACGATCACCGGCCCCTCCGCGGGTGCGGCAGTCGGCGCGGGGCTCGGCTCCGAAGCGGGCGCGGAGGGTGCGGCGGTGTCGCGCGGCGGCGGCTGCCCGATGCATCCGGTGAAGGTCAGCGCACAGCTGATTGCGACGGCGGCAAGGGCACCGGCGCGGAGGGTTCGGGTCATCGAGACTCCTGTGAATCGAAGCGGAGGCCGGCCGCGCGTCGCCGGCGCGTTCGGCACGTGCTCAAGCGCAGCCCTCTTGTACGGGAACCGGTGCCCCGATTCGCGCGATCGTCGAGCGATCCTCGTTGGGCCGGAACTCGACGCTCACCTTCAGCATGTACGGCGATCCATCCGGCGTCACACCGTCCTTGCTGACGAAGTCGGCATAGGGGCCCGAGCACTCCGACGGGTTCTGCAGGACGGTCGGGTTCGCGAGGAGGTCCTGCCACCCGATCACCGGCCTGCCGGCCATCCGACGTGGAGAGATCGACGTCGACGACCGATGGCCCGGTGAACTCGACCATGAAGGCCGGGCGGGCGAGCGACAGCTCTTCGACGACGCCTTCCCACCGATCGACGTATCGCTGCTCCCAGAGCGTCGAACCCGTCCCAGCGGTGGGCGGTGCTCGGCGGGAAGTGGCTCGAGCCGTCATACGCCTCGGCCACCGGCGCGGCCTCGAAGACCGCCGTGAGCGTGGCGACCGCGTCAGCCGGCGCCGACAGGTAGTCGAGCGCGCCGACGACGCGCGCCATGCCTCGTCGCGCAGCTCGAGCGCCTCGGGCCGCGCGACGAGGGCCGTCACCGTCGTCGAGCGGGTCGACCGGCTCGGCGGTCGGCGTCGGGTCGGCGGTGGGAGTGGACGGCAGCGCGTCGGCTGGGCGTCGGCGTGGGCGTCGGGCCGACGCATCCGGCCAATGCGAACGTCGAGCGAGAGCGCGGCGGCGGTGAGGGCGCCGGCGCGGAGGGTTCGGGTCATCCGGACTCCAGTCGGTGAGGCGGTCGGCAGCCGTATCGACGCCTCACGATCATCGCCAGCGGCGCGACACCCGGAGGTGCCGCGCCGCATCACGATTCCGTATCGGAGGCCGCGGTCCGCTTCGGCTACCCGACCCCGCTCGTGTCGAGCGGCGGCTCGGTCGCGGCGACGACCTCCTCGACCGTGACGCCGGGCGCGAGCTCGACGAGCTCGCAGCCCTCGGGCGTGACGTCGATGACCGCGAGGTCGGTGATGATGCGGTCGACGACGCCCTTGCCCGTGAGCGGCAGCGAGCACTCGTTCACGATCTTCGGCGAGCCGTCCTTCGCGACGTGCTCCATGAGCACGATCTTGCGGCGTGCGCCGTGCACGAGGTCCATCGCGCCGCCCGGGCCCTTCACCATCTTGCCGGGGATCATCCAGTTGGCGAGGTCGCCGGCCGCCGACACCTGCATGGCGCCGAGGATCGCCGCGTCGATCTTGCCGCCGCGGATCATGCCGAAGCTCGTCGCGGAGTCGAAGTACGCGGCACCGGGCAGCACCGTGACGGTCTCCTTGCCCGCGTTGATGAGGTCGGGGTCGACCTCGTCGTCGGTCGGGTAGGGCCCGACGCCGAGGATGCCGTTCTCCGACTGCAGCAGGATCGTCACGCCCTCGGGCACGTAGTTCGGCACGAGCGTCGGCAGCCCGATGCCGAGGTTCACGTAGGAGCCGTCGGCGAGCTCGCGCGCGGCGCGCGCGGCCATCTCGAATCGCGTCAGCGCCATCTCAGTTCTCCTCTCGCACGGTGCGGCGCTCGATGCGCTTCTCGATGTCGGTGCCGACGACGACGATGCGGTCGACGTAGATGCCGGGCAGGTGCACGGCGTCGGGATCGAGGTCGCCCGGCTCCACGAGCTCCTCGACCTGGGCGATGCACACGGCACCGGCCATCGCGGCGAGCGGCGAGAAGTTGCGCGCCGACTTGTCGAACACGAGGTTGCCGTAGCGGTCGCCCCGCAGCGCGTGCACGAGGGCGAAGTCGGTGGTGATCGCCTCCTCGAGCACGAACTCGCGCTGCTCGCCCCGCACCGTGAACGCCTGCACCGGCTTCGCGCGGGCTGGCGATCGCGATCGACCCGTCGGGGTGGTACCGCCGCGGCAGCCCGCCCTCGGCCACCTGCGTGCCGACGCCGGTCTGGGTGAAGAACGCCGCGATGCCGCTGCCGCCGGCGCGGAGCTTCTCGGCGAGCGTGCCCTGCGGCGTCAGCTCGAGCTCGAGCTCGCCCGAGAGGTACTGCCGCTCGAACTCCTTGTTCTCGCCGACGTACGACGACGTCATCTTGGCGATCCGCTGCTCCGCGAGCAGCACGCCCAGGCCCCAGTCGTCGACGCCGCAGTTGTTCGACACGACCGAGAGGCGGTCGACGCCGGCGTCGAGCAGGGCATGGATCAGCACCATCGGGATGCCGCAGAGCCCGAACCCGCCAACGGCGAGACTGGCTCCTGAGGGGATGTCGGCGACCGCCTCTTGAGCGGACCCGACGACTTTGTCGAGTGTCACGATGCACCTTCCTGTGTCTCCGCCGCCTCGATGCGGGCACGGATCACAGGGATCACGCTACCTGCGTCGGAGGCCGACCCGGCGATCACGTCGCGTCGGACGTGCGGAACGGGCGCCCGACTCATCGCGCGCTCCATCCGCCGTCCATGGTGTAGCTGGCGCCGGTGACCATTCCGGCGTCGGCGCCGGCGAGCCAGAGCGCGAGGCTCGCCACCTCGGCGGGCTCGACGAGTCGGCTCACGGCCGACTCGGTGAGCATGATCCGCGACAGCACCTCCGCCTCGGGGATGCCGTGCACCCGCGCCTGGTCGGCGAGCTGCTTCTCGACGAGCGGCGTGCGCACGTAGCCGGGGTTGATGCAGTTCGAGGTGACGCCGTGCCCGCCGCCCTCGAGCGCGGTGACCTTCGACAGCCCCTCGAGCCCGTGCTTGGCCGCCACGTACGCCGACTTGAACGGCGACGCGCGCAGGCCGTGCACGCTCGAGACGTTGATGACGCGGCCGAAGCCGCGCTCGTACATGCCGGGCAGCACCGCGCGGATCAGCAGGAACGGCGCCTCGAGCATGATCCGGAGGATGAGCGAGAACCGGTCGGGTTCGAAGTCCTCGATCGGGCGCACGTGCTGGATGCCGGCGTTGTTGACGAGGATGTCGACGTCGAGCGACAGGTCGGCGAGGGCGGCGGTGTCGGCGAGGTCGACGGGCCACGCCTCGCCCCCGATGGCCTCCGCGGTCGCGGTCGCCTCGTCGGCGTCGACGTCGGCCACGACGACCGTGGCGCCGCGCGCCGCGAACGCCTCGGCGCAGGCGCGCCCGATCCCGCTCGCCCCGCCGGTGACCAGCACCCGTCGACCCTCGAATCCCGTCATGGGGTGACTCCTCCACCTCGTCGTGCGGCTCGGCGGCAGGGCCGGCCGATCCCGAGTCTGCATTGCGCACGAACGCACCGACAATGTCGAGTTGTGCAGCATCGACGTGCGGAAATGCACAACCCGGTCGTCCTGGCCGTCGGCGATCGTCCAGCTCCGCGCCGACATAGACTTCCATCGGGGCGATCCCCCCATCGAGACGAAGGAGTCCAACACCGATGAGCATCCCCGACGTCGTCATCATCGCCGGAGCCCGCACCCCGTTCGCCCGCATCAACGGCAACCTCGCGGGCCAGTCGGCGGTGCAGCTCGGCACCGTGGCGATCCGCGGCGCGCTCGAGAAGGCCGGGGTCTCCCCCGACGACGTCGACGCCGTGATCATGGGCCAGGTGCTCCAGGCCGGCGCCGGCCAGAACCCCGCCAAGCAGTCCGCCGTCGCGGCCGGCATCCCGTGGCGCGTGCCCGCCACCACCGTCAACAAGGTCTGCCTGTCGGGCCTCGTCGCCATCACGGATGCCGCGCGGCTGATCCGCCTCGGCGAGGCATCCGTCGTCGTGGCCGGCGGCCAGGAGTCGATGACCAAGGCGCCGCTGCTCGTGCCCGGCTCGCGCAAGGGCTGGCCGTACGGCAGCGTCGAGATGCTCGACCACGCCGCCTCCGACGGCCTCACCGACGCGTTCGACCACGACTCGATGGGCGCGTCCACCGAGCGCTTCAACGCCCGCTACGGACTCACCCGCGAGGAGCAGGACGAGATCGCCGCCGCCTCGCACGTGCGCGCGGGCAGGGCCCAGGCCGACGGCGTCTTCGACGACGAGATCGTGCCCGTCGAGGTGCCGCAGCGCAAGGGCGACCCGGTCACCGTCGCCGCCGACGAGGGCGTGCGCCCCGACTCCACCGCCGAGGTGCTCGGCGAGGCTGCGCCCGGCGTTCAGCTCCGACGGCGCGATCACCGCGGGCAACTCGTCGCCGCTCTCCGACGGCGCCGCCGCCGTGGTCGTCGCGCAGCCGCGAGTGGGCCGAGTCGCGCGGACTCCCGTGGCTCGCCCTCGTCGGCGCCGCCGGGCAGGTCGCCGGCCCCGACAACTCGCTGCACTCGCAGCCCGCGAACGCGATCGCCGCGGCCCTCGCGAAGGAGGGCGGCTCGGCCTCCGACCTCGACCTCGTCGAGATCAACGAGGCCTTCGCGGCCGTGTCGCTGCAGTCGATGCGCGACCTCGGCATCGAGTCCGACATCGTCAACGTGCACGGCGGCGCCATCGCGGTCGGCCACCCGATCGGCGCGTCCGGCGCACGCCTCGCGCTGCACGCGGCGCTCGAGCTCGCGCGCCGCGGCGGCGGCCGCGCCGCGGTCGCGCTCTGCGGCGGCGGCGGCCAGGGCGAGGCGCTGCTGCTCTCGCGCTGAGCGCCGCGCGCGACGGCGCGCCGGAGCCTCCCTGGCGACGCACTCGATGCGACGCGGCCATCTCGCAGCGTGCCCGGGCGCGCCGCGCGCACGATGGCGCACGATGAGCGAGACGCAGGACGCGCACGCCGAGGCATCCGCTCGCCCGCCCCTCGACCACCGCCTGCGGCGCATGGTCGGCCGCGACCCGAACGAGCCGAACCGCACCGCGACGCCCCTGGAGCTGCTCTTCGACCTCACGTTCGTCGTGGCGTTCAGCCAGGCGGGCGCGCAGACGGCGCACCTGCTCGAGCTCGGGCACTGGGCACCGGCCATCGCGCGGATTCCTGTTCGCGGTGTTCGCGATCTGGTGGGCGTGGATCAACTACTCGTGGCTCGCGTCGGCCTACGACAACGACGACATCTTCTTCCGCGTCGCCACGATGGTGCGAGATGCTCGGCGTGCTCGTCCTGGCGCTCGGCCTCCCGGCGCTGTTCCACTCGCTCGACGAGGGCGAGCACGTCGACAACGGCGTGGTCGTCGCCGGCTACGTCGTCATGCGCGTCGCCACGATCGCGCTCTGGCTGCGCGCCGCGAAGCACGACCCCGCTCGCCGACGCACCGCCCTGACCTACGTCGTGTTCGTCTCGGTCACCCAGCTCGGCTGGATCGTCGCTCATCTTCGTCAACCTGCCGCTCGCCGCCGACGCTCGCGCTTCACGCCGCTCCTGATCGTCCTCGAGCTCGTCGGCCCGTACGTCGCCGAGCACGGCCGCGAGGGCGGCACGCCGTGGCACGCCCACCACATCGCCGAGCGCTACGGCCTGCTCGTCATCATCACCCTCGGCGAGATCATCCTCGGCACGATCCTCGCGATCTCGGCCGTGGTCGACGAGCAGGGCTGGTCGGCGGAGACCGTCGCCGTGGCGTTCGGCGGCACCGCGCTCGCGTTCGGCCTGTGGTGGGTGTACTTCACCATGCCGTCGGGCAAGGTGCTCGCGCGCTTCCGGCGAGCGCGGCTTCGTCTGGGGCTACCTCCACTACTTCATCTTCGTCGCGCTCGCCGGCGCCGGTGCCGGCCTGCACGTGGCCGCCTACGAGATCGAGGGCGTCGCGCACATCGGCATCGTGCAGGCGCTGCTGACCGTCGTCGTGCCCGGTCGGGATCTTCATGGTCGCGCTGTTCACGATCTACTCGCTGCTGCTGCGGCAGTTCGACCCGTTCCACATCTGGCTGTTCATCGGCAGCATCGTCGTGCTCGTGCTCGCGGTGGTCGCCGGTCGCGGCCGGCGCGAGCTTCGGGGTCGGCATCCTGATCACCGCGGCCTCGCCGTTCGTCGTCGTGGTCGGCTACGAGACCGTCGGCCATCGGCACCAGGCGGCGGCGCTGCGCGGGCGCTCGGGGACTGAGCGCGCGGGTCGCGGGCGCCGTCGGCACCGCGGCATCCGGGGACACGACGAGGGGCGGATGCCGCGGCATCCGCCCCTCGTGTCGAACCGTGCCGGCGCTACGCGTTCGGCCGGTTCGCGCGCAGCACCTCGAGGCGCGCGCGGTACTCGGTCTCGTCGATGTCGCCCTTCGCGAAGCGCTCGGCGAGCGTGGACTCGGCGCTCGCGCCCGCGGGCCCACGGCGGGCCGTAGCCTCGGGGCCGCCGTTCGCCCAGGCGCGACGGCGCCCGCGGGTGACCAGGAAGATGATCAGCCCGATGACGAGGAACCAGAAGATCGGGATGAGGAAGAAGGCCCATCCGAACCCGGCCGCCCATGGGCCGGCGTGGGTGACGACCGCGGTGGTCGCGAGGGTGGCGAGCATGATGTGTTCCCTTGGTCGTGCGGCCCCGGAATGGGCCGTCGACACCATGCTCGCGATGCGGGCGCCTCCGGCGAATCCGCCCGGCGGAGTCACCTGCCCTGCTCCCCCGGGAGCAGTCGACGGCCGTCGGGCTACTGCTGCCAGCCGGGCGCGACGAGGCCCGACTCGTAGGCGACGACGACGAGGTGCACGCGGTCGCGGGCGTGCAGCTTCGCCATGATGCGCGAGACGTGCGTCTTCGCGGTCAGCGGCGAGAGCACGAGCCGCTCGGCGATCTCGTCGTTCGTCAGGCCCTGCCCGACGAGCCGCAGCACCTCGCGCTCGCGGTCGGTGAGCGCGGCCAGGCGCTCCTCGTCGGGTGCGTCGCGGAGCCCGACCGCCATGCGCTCGAGCAGGCGCTTCGTGACCCCCGGCGAGAGCAGCGCCTCGCCGCTCGCGACCACGCGCACCGCCCGGATGAGGTCGACGGGCTCGGTGTCCTTCACGAGGAAGCCGCTCGCGCCGGCGCCGCACCGGCCGCGCGGCCGACGTACTCGTCGAGCTCGAACGTGCGTGACGATCGTCGACCGAACGTCGTCACGTCCGCGCCGAGCGCCGGGTCGGCCGCGATCTGCTCGGTCGCCCAGAGCCCGTCGCCGCCCGGCATGCGGATGTCCATGAGCACGACGTCGACGGGCTCGCGGCGCACGAGCGCGAGGAGCTCCTCGCCGCTGGACGCCTCGCCGACGACGTCGATGTCGTCCTCCGCCTGCGAGCAGCGCGCGGAAGCCGGCGCGCACGAGCACCTGGTCGTCGGCGAGCGCGACGCGGATCACGCGGCGCCTCCCCACGGCAGCCGCGCCGTCACGCGCGTGCCGCCGCGCGGCGACGGCGCCGACCTCGACGGATCCGCCGAGGAGGGCCGCGCGCTCGCGCATGCCGAGGATGCCGCTGCCCTCGGCGTCGTCAGCCCGTCGCGACGGCGCCGGCGCCGTCGTCGTCGACGGTGACGCAGCGAGCTCGTCGTCGTCGAGCGCGCTCCGACGTGCGACCGACGACGCGCGCGTCGCGCCGGCGTGCCGCACGACGTTGGTGAGCGCCTCCTGCGCGATGCGGTAGGCCGCGAACTGCGCGGCCCGGCCCGGCACGGCGCCGTCGAGCCGGTCGACGAGCTCGGCGTCGAAGCCGGGCGAGCGCACGCCCGCGACGAGCCGCGGCAGCTCGGCGAGCTCGGCCTGCGGCGCGAGCGGGGCGTCGCCCTCGTCGCGGATGACGCCGAGCACGCTGCGCACCTCCTCGAGCGCCGTCTTCGACGTCTCCTTGATGCTGCCGAGCGCGGTGCGGGCCTGCTCGGGATCGCGGTCCATGAGGTGCAGCCCGACGCTCGCCTGCACGTTGATCTGCGAGAGCGCGTGGCCGATCACGTCGTGCAGCTCGCGCGCGATGCGCACGCGCTCGCGCTGCTCGGCCGTCTGGCGGCGCCGCATCGCCTCGGCGCGGAACGCCGCGGCGCGCGTCGCGGCGCACCCGCACGAACGCAGCCGATGCCGAAGCACGCCGCGAGCAGCGACGGTCGTCAGCGGCGATGCGGAACGGATGCCAGTCGAGCCCGACCACGGCGCCGAGCACGATCGCCGCCACCCACGCGACGACCGTCGGAGCGCGACGGCCCACAGCATCGCGCCGCGCGCGACGGCGAGCACGATCGCGAAGGCGAGGGCGACGTACGGCGGCCCGACGTCGGGCCGTGAAGAGCAGGTCGGCGAGGGCGGCGGCCGCGACCACGGCGACCGTCGGGCCCGGGAACCGGCGCGAGCGCGAGCAGCGCGAGCGGCCCGATCGCGGCGAGCGCGACCTGCGCGAGCCCGGCCGCCCACCCGACGTCGGTCCAGACGGCGATGCCGATCGCGGCGGGCACCTGCACGAGCAGGCTGATGATCGACCGGGGCGAGCAGCACGACGCGCCGGCGGCGGTCGGAATCGCTCGGGTCGTCCGTCCCACTGTGGCCGTCCCAGTCGGGGCCGTCCGTCTCCACGGGGTGCACGGGCATTCCCCGATCGTAGTCGCCGCCGGCGCACGCGCGGATCGGCCCGGCGGAGGCTCATCGGCTACTCCCGCGGGAGTACCGGCGGCGCGGCGCACGCATCAGAACAGCGTCACCGGCTTCACGATGTCGGCGTAGATGAGCAGCGCGCTCATCGCGCCGAACACGACGACGACGCCGAGCGTCAGCGGCATGAGCTTCGCCAGGTCGACGGGGCCGGGATCGGGCCGGCGGAACAGCTTCGCGAAGCCGCGGCGGATGGCCTCCCAGAGCGCGCCGGCGATGTGGCCGCCGTCGAGCGGCAGCAGCGGGATCAGGTTGAAGACGAAGAGCGCGATGTTCAGCGACGCGAGGATGCCGATGAGCCCGGCGGCCTTCGACGCGAGCGGGATCTCGTCGAGGCTCGCGATCTCGCCGGCCACGCGGCCGACGCCGACGACCGAGATCGGCCCGTTCGGGTCGCGCTCGCCCGGGCCCGAACGCGGCGTTCGCCACGTCGATGATGCGCTGCGGCAGGTTCACGATGATCCCGGCGACGCCGGCGACGTTCTCGCCGACGGCGGGCAGCACCGCGGTGACGGGCTGCTGCACGGTCTCGGTCGCGGGGCTGATGCCGACGAAGCCCGCCTGCACGGTGACCGGCTCGCCCGAGGCATCCGTGACGACCTGGCCGTTCTCGTCGATCGCGTAGCGCTCGCTCAGCATCGGCGTGACCACGAGCGTCACCTCCTCGCCGTCGCGCACGACGACGAGGTCGATCGGCTCGTCGGGGTGGTCGCGGATGATCGCGGTCGACTCGTTCCACGTGTCGATCGGCTCGGCCGGCGACCGAGACGATGCGGTCGCCCGGCTCGATGCCGGCCGCCGCGCCCGGCGCCGCCGGGTCGCCGGGCTCGCACGTCTGGCGTTCGCTCGTCGCGGGCAGCGCGCACGCCGAGACCGACGCCGACGGTCGTCGAGGCCTGCGCGACGCCGAAGCCCATGAGCAGCACCGCCGAACAGCACGACCGCGAGCACGAGGTTCATGAACGGGCCGCCGAACATGATGACGATGCGCTTCCACACGGGCAGCCGGTAGAACGCGCGGTCCTCGTCGCCGGCCGTGATCGACTCCATGCTGGAGTCGCGGGCGTCCTGCACGAGCCCGCGGAAGAACCCCGTGGAGTCCTCGTGCACCCGCTCGCCCTTGGCCGGCGGGAACATGCCGATCATCGCGATGTAGCCGCCGAGCGGGATCGCCTTCACGCCGTACTCGGTCTCGCCCCGGCGCCTCGACCAGATGGTCGGCCCGAAGCCGATCATGTACTGGGTCACCTTGACGCCGAAGAGCTTGGCGGGCACGCAGGTGCCCGATCTCGTGCAGGCCGATCGACAGCGGCGAGGCCGACCACGATGATGACGACGCCGAGGATGAAGGCGAGCACGGAATCCACGGCGTTGAGCGTACTGCCGACGCCTTGGGGTCCGCTGTCGTTCGGCTGTGAGAACGGATGCCGCGGCCCGCGCGGCCGGCCCGGTCGCGCTCAGCCCGAGATGCGGCGCGATGCGCGCGTTCGCCGGCGCGCCGGGCCGCCGCGCTCCGCCTCGGCGAGCGACGCGACCGTGAGCGTCGCCGATCGGCTGCCTCGTGCGCTCGACGACGGCGCGCACGGTGTCGACGATGTCGAGGAACCCGATGCGGCCCGCGTGGAACGCCGCCACCGCCTCCTCGTTCGCGGCGTTGAACACCGCGGGATACTCGCCGCCGGCCCGGCCCACCTGCTTGGCGAGCGCGACGGCGGGGAACGCCGTCGGCGTCGAGCGGCTCGAACGTCCAGCTCGTCGCCGTGCGTCCAGTCGAGCGGTCGGCCGACGCCGCCGACCCGGTCGGGCCAGTCGAGGCCGAGCGAGATCGGCAGTCGCATGTCGGGCGGCGAGGCCTGCGCGATCGTCGAGCCGTCGATGAACTCGACCATCGAGTGCACGATCGACTGCGGGTGCACGACCACGTCGATGCGGTCGTACTCGACGTCGAAGAGCAGGTGCGCCTCGATGACCTCGAGTCCCTTGTTCACGAGCGTCGCGGAGTTCGTCGTGACGACGAGGCCCATGTCCCACGTGGGGTGCGCGAGCGCCTCGGCGGGGGTGACCTCGGCGAGCTCCTCGCGCGTGCGGCCGCGGAACGGGCCGCCCGACGCGGTGAGCACGAGTCGGCGCACCTCGTCGTCGGTGCCCGAGCGCAGCGCCTGCGCGATCGCCGAGTGCTCCGAGTCGACGGGCACGATCTGCCCCGGCGCCGCGAGGCGCGTCACGAGGTCGCCGCCGACGATGAGGGACTCCTTGTTGGCCAGGGCGAGCGTGGTGCCGCGCTCGAGCACCGCGAGCGTCGGCGCGAGGCCGACCGAGCCGGTGATGCCGTTCAGCACGACGTCGGCGTCGACGTCGCGCACGAGCTGCACCGCCTCGTCGATCCCGATGGCGGTGTACTCGACCCCGAACTCCGCCGCCTGCGCCTCGAGGAGCGCACGGTTCGAGCCGGCGGCGAGCCCGACGACCTCGAAGCGCCGCGGGTTCGCGCGGATGACGTCGAGCGCCTGCGTGCCGATCGAACCGGATGAGCCGAGGATGATGACGCTGCGCACGTTCCAACTGTACGGCGGTCGACGGCGACGCGGTGCCGTGCGCGGGCATCCGGTGCGTCGGCGCCGCGGCGTCGCGACGCCGGTCAGCCGATGACGGCCACGGATGCCGCGCGGTTGCCGGGCACCGGCACGTCGTGGAAGCGCACCTGCCGCCACATCGAGCCGAACTCGGGCACGCTGCGCACGATGCGGCCCGTGCCGCCGTCCTCGCCGGGGATGGACAGCGCGAGCCGCGACGGCTCGATGAAGTCGGTGTGGCCGACGGCGCGGAGCAGGGCGGTCTTGCGCGCCCACAGCGTCGCCCGCACGAGCGCCGCCGCGCGACGCGTCGAGCTCGTCGAGCGCCGCGAGCTCGCTCGCGTGGAACGCGGCCTCGTCGATCACCGCCCCCGCGTCGAGCGTGGCGACCTCCATGCCGACCCCGAGCGGATGCCGCGTCGCCGCCGCCGCGACGATCGCGTCGCCCGAGACGGCGACGTCCGCGTACCACGACGCACCCGACGCGGTGAGCGGATACGGCGACGCTGACGCGCCCGTGCCGTGCGCCGCACACCCCGCAGGCGTGCACGAGCTCGACGTCGTCGGCCGGGACGCCCGAGGCGTCGGCGATCGAGGCCGCGGAGCACCGTGTCGGCCGCCGGCTGGCGACGTTGGCCGCCGAGCACGAGCACGCGCGCGCCCGCCTCCTCGAGCTCGATGAGCTCGCCGTCGCCCGGTACGTCCATGCCCACCATCCTCCCGCATCCCGGCGCGATGCGCCCGGTCTCGCGTCGTGCGATCGAGCGGCCGCATATTCCGGCGCCGGCATGCCGACGGGCCTACAGTCGTATGGTGAGCGAGATCGAGGCCGACGCCGTCCCCGCAGCGACCGTGCGGCAGGGTCCGCTCTACCGCATCGTCCGCGGCATCCTGCGCCCGTTGGTGCGGATGATCTACCGCCCGACGATCACCGGCGCCGAATCGGTGCCGAAGCACGGCCCGGTCATCCTCGCGAGCAACCACCTCTCGTTCGTCGACAGCATCGTGATCCCGCTCGCCTCGCCGCGCCCGGTGCAGTTCCTCGCGAAGTCGCACTACTTCACCGGCACCGGGTTCTCGGGCTGGGTGTCCCGCACCTTCTTCACGCGCGATCGGCGCGGTCAGCGTGGAGCGCGGCGCGGGCGCGCAGGCGCAGGAGGCCCTCGACCAGGGCCGCCGCATCCTCGAGTCCGGCTCGCGCGTTCGCGCTCTACCCCGAGGGCACCCGGTCGCTCGACGGCCGCCTGTACCGCGGACGCACGGGCGTGGCGTGGCTCGCCCTCCAGACGGGCGCCACGGTCGTGCCCGTCGGGCTCGTCGGCACCCAGGAGATCCAGCCGGTCGGCGCCAAGCTGCCCCGCGTCCGCCCGGTCACCGTGCGGTTCGGCGCGCCGCTCGACCTCAGCCACCACGGCGCCGCCTCCTCGGGCCGCGCGCGACGCGCGGCGACCGACGAGATCATGGCCGCGATCCACGAGCTGACGGGCCAGGAGCTCGCCGGCCGCTACAACGAGACGCCGCCCGCCGGCACGCTGGCGAAGCTCGCCGACCGGGTCGTGCCGCGCGAGCGCGTCTGACGCGGATTCCCAGCAACGCCACGCGTCGGCCCGGTATCGTCGGCACGATGAGCATCGCTGAGGTCGCCGCCCGCTGTGCCGCGGCGGCACTCGTCGTGGTGGCATTCGCCGCGTGCACGTCCCCCGCCGACGACGCCGCGCCCGCCGCCTCGACGTCGACGCGCGCCACGCTGCCCGAGCCGCCCGCCACCGAGTTCGACCCCGGGTCACATCGTGAGCGACGACGCGTTCTACGACAGCGCGGCGATGAGCGAGGAGCGAGATCCAGACGTTCCTCGAGTCGGTGCTCGTGCCGGCCCGACGAGGGCGTGAAGTGCCTCGCCGACTACTCGCAGTCGACGACCACGCAGCCCGCCGTCGGCGGTGCGCACTGCGCGGAGTACCGCGGCGGCATCCGCGAGCGCGCGAGCCGCATCATCGCGAAGGTCGCCGAGGCGTGCGGCATCAGCCCGCGCAGCCTCCTCGTGCTCCTGCAGAAGGAGCAGTCGCTCCTCACCCGCCCGAGCGTGTCGGGGTACGAGCGCGCGACCGGGTACGGATGCCCCGACACCGCCGACTGCGACACGAAGTACTTCGGCTTCTTCAACCAGGTCTACAACGCGGCGTGGCAGTTCCGGCAGTACACCGAGGAGCCCGACCGGGCGTACCGGATCGGCACGGTGCAGGTCGGCTACCACCCGGATGCCGCGTGCGGCGCGTCCGCGGTCGAGATCCGCAACCAGGCCACCGCCAACCTCTACAACTACACGCCGTACCAGCCGAGCGACGCGACCCTCGCCGACCCCGACACCGGCGACGCGTGCTCGCGCGTTCGGCAACCTCAACTTCTGGCGCATCTGGCACCGCTGGTTCGGCGACCCCGAGGCCGAGCGGCTGCCCGCGTTCTTCCCGCCCTGCTCGCGGCTCGTCGGGCGGACACCCCTGCCCGCCGGCCCGGCGCGACGATCCCGGCCGCGGCGGGCTGAGGTCAGCCGGCGACGACGGCCGTCGGCTCGTGGTGCACCGGGAAGGCGACGGATGCCGCGATGAAGCACTTCTCGGCGGCCTCGGCGTGGATCTCGGCCGGCGAGCGCGAGCATCGACGCATCCGCCACGACGACGCGCGGACGCAGGGTCGCCTCGCTGAACGCGCCGCCGCCGCGGCCGTCCTCGATCATCGTGCCCGTCGCGGCATCCGTGTACCCGCGCACGATCACGCCGTGACGGGTGGCGACGTGCAGGTACGAGAGCATGTGGCACTCGCTGAGGGCGGCGAGCAGCAGCTCCTCGGGGTTCCAGCGCTCGCGGTCGCCGTGGAAGACGCGGTCGCTCGAGCCCGCGATGTCGTGCAGCTTGCCCGGCGGCGCGCACGACGTGCTGGCGGCCGTAGGCGCGATAGCCCGAGGTGCCCTCGCCGCGATCGCCCTGCCACTCCAGCTCGACCGCGTAGTGGTGTTCGCCGAGCATGCCGGGCCTCCTGTCGGGTGGGTCGCGTCATCCGATTCTGGCACCCCCGGCGGCCACGGCGCGCAGGTGCGGCGGCGATAGGGTGGAGTCACCATGACTGACACCCAGATTCCCGCAGAGACCGCGACCGCGCCGGTGCACGCCGTGCCCCAGGAGCGTCAGGTCGTGACCGCCATCCCCGGTCCGAAGTCGGAGGAACTGCACGCACGACGCGCGAAGGTCGTGTCGGCCGGCGTCTCCTCCGCGCTGCCCGTGTACATCGAGCGCGCGAACGGCGCCATCCTCGTCGACGTCGACGGCAACCGCTTCATCGACTTCGGCGCGGGCATCGGCGTCACCACCGTCGGGCACACCGAGCAGCGCGTGGTGCAGGCGGCGGCCGACCAGCTGCAGGACGTCATCCACACGCTCTTCACGATCACCCCCTACGAGGAGTACGTGCGCGTCGCCGAGCTCCTGGCCGAGCACACGCCGGGCAACTGGGAGAAGAAGAGCGTGCTCGTGAACTCGGGCGCCGAGGCCGTCGAGAACGGCGTGAAGATCGCGCGCAAGTACACCGGCCGTCGCGCCGTCGCGGTGCTCGACCACGCCTACCACGGCCGCACCAACCTCACGATGGCCATGAACTACAAGGCCCACCCGTACGCCACCGGCTACGGCCCGTTCGCGGGCGACGTCTACCACGCCCCCAGCTCCTACCCGTACCGCGACGGCCTCTCCGGTGCGGATGCCGCGGCGCGCACGATCGCCTACCTCGAGAAGGTCGTCGGGGCGAGCGACCTCGCCTGCCTCGTCGTGGAGCCCATCCAGGGCGAGGGCGGCTTCATGGTTCCCGCCGACGGCTACCTGAACATCCTGCAGGGCTGGTGCACCGAGCACGGCGTGGTCATGATCGCCGACGAGATCCAGAGCGGCATGGCGCGCACCGGCCGCTACTACGCGAGCGAGCACTTCGGGTGGGAGCCCGACCTGGTGCTCTCGGCCAAGGGCATCGCCGGCGGCCTGCCGCTCGCCGCGGTCACCGGCCGCGCCGAGATCATGGACGCGTCGCAGCCCGGTGGGCTCGGCGGCACCTTCGGCGGCAACCCCGTGGCCTGCGCCGCGGCGATCGCCGTCTTCGAGTCGATCGAGCAGAACCACCTCCTCGCCGAGGCCGAGCGCATCGGGTCGACCCTCACGGCCGGCCTCGAGCGCCTGAAGCAGCGCTACGACGTCATCGGCGAGATCCGCGGCATGGGCGCGATGATCGCCATCGAGCTCGTGCAGCCCGGCACCGGCGACACCACGAAGGTGCCCAACGCCGAAGCCGTCGCCGCGCTCGTGGCGTACGCGGCCCAGCACGGCGTGCTGTTCCTGAGCGCCGGCACGTGGGGCAACGTGCTCCGCTTCCTTCCGAGCCTCGCGGTGAGCGACGCCCTGATCGAAGACGGACTCCGCGTGCTCGACGACGGCTTCGCGTCGCTCGGGTAGCGCGCGTGCCCGGCACATTCTCCGTCTCCGACGCCGTCGAACTCGCCGTGGTCGAGCGCAGTGGTTTCATCGAGTCCAGGCACGCCGGCTCCGCGGTCGTGCTCTCCCCCGAGGGCGAGGTGCTGCGCGCGCTCGGCGACACGCACACCCCGATCTTCCCCCGGTCCTGCCTGAAGCCGTTCCAGGCGGTCGCCGTGATGACGTCGGGCGTCTCGCTCCGCGGCGAGGACGCGGCGATCGCGACCGCGAGCCACTCCGGCACCGCGGCGCACGTCGCGCTCGTGCGCGGGCTCCTCGCGCGCGAGTCGCTGCCGACGTCGGCGCTCGGCTGCCCGCCTGCGGCGCCGACCGACCAGGTCGCCCGCGACGAGCTGACCAGGAGCGGCGGAGCCGCGCGAACGCGTCTACATGAACTGCTCGGGCAAGCACGCCGCGATGCTCCTCGCCTGCGTCGCGAACGACTGGCCGCTCGAGGGCTACCTCGATCCCGAGCATCCGCTGCAGAAGCGCATCCTCGACGTCGCTCGAGCGGTTCACCGGCGAGCGCCCGGCGGCCACGGCCGTCGACGGATGCGGCGCGCCCGTGCACGCCATCAGCCTGCGCGCACTGGCCCGCGGCATCCAGAAGATCACGACGGCGGCATCGTCGTCGCCGTTCGCGCTCTACCGCGAGGCGGCCGCGCTCACCGAGGCCGCGCGCGAGAACGCCGTGGGCGGTCGGCGGACCCGGCCAGCCCGACACCGTGGCCATGGAGCGGCTCGGCGTGTTCGCGAAGGTCGGAGCCGAGGGCGTCATGGTCATGACCGCGCCGAACGGCACGACCACCGCGCTGAAGGTCCTCGACGGGTCCTCGCGTGCGTCGACCATCATCGCGCTGCGGCTGCTCGCCGACGCGGGAGCGCTGCAGGACGCCGCCGTCGACGCCGTGCAGACCGAGCTCGACCTGTGGGTCATGGGCGGCGAGCGTCGCGTCGGCCAGGTGCGCGCGACGATCTGATCCGCGACGCCCGACGGATGCCGCGCCGGGATCGCTCCCGCGCGGCATCCGTCGTCGGCTCGGTTCGGGTCAGCCGAGCTTCGCGAGCCGTTTCGCGCGCGCCGCGCGGGAGACCTGCGCGCCGATCACGAGCACGAGCGCGAAGAGGAACACCGCCGACGCGATGACGTTGGCCTCGGCCGGGATGCCGCGCGAGGCCGAGATGTAGATGTACTTCGGGAACGTCGAGACGGAGCCCGAGTTGAAGTTCGTGATGATGAAGTCGTCGAAGCTCAGGGCGAACGACAGCAGCGCCGCGGCCAGGATGCCCGGGGTCAGCAGCGGGAACGTGACCCGCCAGAACACCTGCGACGGCGAGCCGTAGAGGTCGCGGCCGGCCTCCTCGAGCGCGGGATCGAGGCTCGCGACGCGAGCCTTGACGGTGACCACCACGAAGCTGATGCAGAACATCGTGTGCGCCAGGATGATCGTCGTCATGTCCTTCGGCACGCCCACCGCCAGGAACTGCGCGGCGAGGCCGGCGCCCAGCACGACCTCGGGCGTGGCCATCGGGAGGAACAGCAGCAGGCTGATCGCCGAGCGGGCCCGGAACCGGTACCGCACGAGCGCGATCGCGATCGCGGTGCCCAGCGTCGTGGCGATGACCGTCGCGACGAGGCCGATGATGATGCTGTTCGCGAACGCCTGGCACACCGCGCCGCCCTCGACGTTGCAGACGTTCAGCCACTTGTCGAGCGTGAACCCGCGCCACGAGATGTTCGACTTGAGGGAGTCGTTGAACGAGAACACGAACGTGTAGGCGATCGGGATCAGCAGGAACACGAACGCGAGGACGGTGTAGACGGGCAGGAGCCAGTCGCCGAGGCCGATGCCGGCGCCGGCGCGGCAAGCCGCGCGGCCCGCGGTCCTCCTGCGTCTCGCTCTCCGTGAACCCGCCGAGGACGGCCGCAGCCTGGACTTCGCCGCTCACAGCAGGTCCTCCGTTCCGGAACGCTTCACGTAGATGCTGACGAGCACGAGGATCGCCGCCATGAGGATGATCGAGAGCGCCGCGGCCGCCGGGTAGTTCAGCAGCACGAGGAAGTTCGCCTCGATCACGTTGCCCATCATCTGGGTGTCGGGCCCGCCGAGGAAGTCGCGGCTCGCGTTCACGTAGTCGCCCGCGGCGGGGATGAACGTGAGGAGCGTGCCGGCGACGATGCCCGGCATCGAGAGCGGGATCGTGATCTTGCGGAACACCGTGAACGGGTTCGCGTACAGGTCGCTGCCCGCCTCGAGGTAGCGGGGGTCGAGCCGCTCGAGCGTCGTGTAGAGCGGCAGCGTCATGAACGGGATGAAGTTGTAGGTGAGGCCGAAGATCACCGCGAACGGCGTGCCCGTGAAGTGCGCGTCGGGCGCCATGAGCGACAGCGCCTTCAGCGAGGTGATGATGAACGACTCGTCCGAGAGGAGCTGCTTCCACGCGAGCGTGCGGAGCAGGAAGCTGATGAAGAACGGCGCGATCACGAGCACGAGCATGAGGCTCTGCAGCAGCGGCCAGCGGCGCGCCTTCACGCCGATGAAGTACGCGAGCGGGTAGCTGAACAGCAGGGCGAACACCGTCGCGGCGAGCGCGTAGCCGAACGACCGGAGGATGTGCGGCAGGTACTGCTGCACCACGGTCGACGTAGTTCTGCCAGTTGAAGGCGTAGTCGTACTGGCCGATGTCGCCGAACTCCGCCGGCGCCTGCAACGAGGTGAGGATGAGCGAGACCAGCGGTGTCAGGAAGAAGAGCACCAGGTAGAGGATGCCGGGCAGGAGCAGGAAGAGCGCGATCCGGCTCTTCCGCTTCGGTGCCTGCGGCTGCGCCTCCGTGGTGGCGAACGCTGCGAAGGCCATGGTCAGTGCTCCTCGAGCTCCGACACGAGCGCCTCGCGTCGCTGCACGGCGATCGCGGTCGTCGAGTCGTCGGCCGGGAACCGGCCGGACTCGGCCGGGTCGTCCTCGAGGCCGAAGCCGTGCTCGACCTCCCAGCTCACCCAGACCTCCGCGCCGACGCCGGCGACCGGGCCGATGCCGATGTTCTGCGCGAACACGAGCACGGCGCCGACGCCGGGCACGTCGACGATGTACTGGGTGCTCACGCCCGAGAACGAGACGTCGATGACGCGGCCCGGGCCGAGCACGTTGCGGTCGGCCGTGGCGGCGGGCGCCTCGCCGTGCAGCGCGACCTTCTCGGGTCGCACGCCGACGGTGACCTCGCCCTGGTGCCGCTGGGCGCGTGCGGTCGGGCACCACGATGCGGGTGCCGCCGGCGTCGATCGTGACCGCCGTGCTCGGTCGTGCCCACGACCTCGCCGGTGAACAGGTTCGACTGGCCGAGGAAGTTGGCGACGAACGCGGTGCGCGGCAGCTCGTAGAGCTCCGCGGGCGCGCCCATCTGCTCGATCGCGCCCTTGTTCATGACCGCGACGGTGTCGGCCATGGTCATGGCCTCCTCCTGGTCGTGGGTCACGTGGAGGAACGTGAGGCCGACCTCCTCCTGGATGCCCTTCAGCTCGAGCTGCATCTGCCGGCGGAGCTTCAGGTCGAGCGCGCCGAGCGGCTCGTCGAGCAGCAGGAGCGCCGGGCGGTTGACGATCGCGCGCGCCAGCGCGACGCGCTGCTGCTGGCCGCCGGAGAGCTGCTGGGGCTTGCGCTGGGCGAGGTGGTCGAGCTCGACGAGGCGCAGCGCCTCGTGCGCCTTGCCGACCGGGTCGCCGATGCGGCGACGCTTCAGCCCGAACGCGACGTTCTCGATGACCGTCATGTGCGGGAAGAGCGCGTAGCTCTGGAACACGGTGTTCACCGGTCGCTCGTGCGACTTGGTGTCGGTCACGTCCTTGCCGCCGATCAGGATGCGACCGCGCGTCGGCTCCTCGAGCCCGGCGACGAGCCGGAGCGTGGTGGTCTTGCCGCAGCCCGACGGGCCGAGCAGGGCGAAGAACGATCCGGCGGGGATGACGAGGTCGAGCTCCTCGATCGCCGTGAAGCCGGGGAACCGCTTCTGGATCCCGACCAGCTCGAGGTCGGCGCCGCGCTCGGCGAACTCGCGAACCGACATGCTCAGGCACCCAGCAGGATGCTCTGGAACTCGGCCTGGTACTTCTGCTCCTCGGCACCCGTGAGCGTGCGGAAGATGTGCGCCTGCGACAGCGTCTCCTCGTTGGGGAAGATGAGCTGGTTCTCGGCGAGCTCGGGGTCGATCGCGGCGGCGGCCTCCTTGGCGCCGACGACGGGCGTGATGTAGTTCACCCACGCCGCGACCTCGGCGGCGACCTCGGGCTCGTAGTAGTAGTTCATGAGCGCCTCGGCGTTGGCCTTGCGCGGCGAGCCCGATCGGGCACGAGGAAGTTGTCGTTCCACAGCGTGCCGCCGGCGGTCGGGATCGCGAACTCCCACTTGTCGCCGGCCTCGGCGTTGATGACCGTGATGTCGCCCGACCAGCAGATCGCGGCGAGGGTGTCCTCGCTCTTCAGGTCCTCGAGGTACGAGTTGCCCTTGATGTTGCGGACCTGGCCGCTCTCGACCTGCTCGCGGAGGATCTCGATCGCCGCCGTGTACTCGGCGTCGCCCCAGTCGCCGGAGATGTCGACGCCGTTCTCGAGCATGATGAGGCCCATCGTGTCGCGCATCTCGGAGAGCACGCCGACGCGGCCCTTGAGCTCGGAGTTCCACAGGTCGTCGACCGAGGCGAGGCCGCCGGGGATCGCCTCCTTGTTCCAGCAGATGCCGGCGAACCCGCCCTGCCACGGCAGCGAGAACTTGCGGCCGGGGTCGAAGTCGGGGTTCTGGAGCGCCGGGGTCAGGTTCGAGATGTTCGGGATGTTGGCGTGGTCGAGCTCCTGCGTGTAGCCGAAGCGGATCCAGCGGCCGACCATCCAGTCGGTGAGGCAGACCGTGTCGGCGCCGATGTCCTGGCCGAGCGCGAGCTGGTCCTTCACCTTGCCGTAGTACGTGTTGTTGTCGTCGACGGCGACCTCGTAGTTGACCTCGATGCCGGTCTCCTCGGTGAAGGCGACGAGCGTCGGGTAGTCGCCGTTGTCGTCCTCGTCGATGTAGGCCGCCCAGTTCGCCCAGTTCAGGGTCTTGTCGGTGGACGACTTGTCGGCCGCGGGGCTGGGCTTGCCCGCTCCGCCGGTCGAACACGCCGCGAGCGCGAGCGCGGACGCGCCGGCGCCGGCGCCGGCGAGGAGCGTGCGGCGATTCACCTGAGCCTGTCGCGCCTGGGCGATCAGGGAACGGATCATCGGGTCTTCGGGAAGGGGCCGAGCGGTCACGGGAACTCCATTCGGGTTGCAGGCGCGTGCTGGGGGTGGGTCGATACTGCCACACTGCGGGGTCGACTTTCACGCGATCATGTCCGAATCGTTAATTTCTGGCAACATCCGGTGCGGATTCAGTATGCGATCGCGCCTCGCGACGACGTTTTCAGTTGTTCGCGCGGGGCGGCCACGGCGATCTGCTCGGCGCACCGCCCGGGCGCGAGCACCCAGCACTGCGCGACCGGATCGTCGAGGAGCGGCGGCAGGGTCGCGTCGCGCACCAGGACGCGGTACTCGCGCGGTCCGCCGTGCACGATGACCGTGGCGTCCTCGCGCATCGCGCCGGCGAGCGCCCAGTTCGCCATCCACGCGTCGGCGTCCCCGATCACGACCCGCGGACCGGTCGCCGGCTCGGTCGCCCGGAGATCGCCGCGCGCACCGCCGCATCGGCGAGGGCGTCGAGCACGATCGGCTCGTGCCCGAGTGGACCGGAGCGCAGCGGCATCCGCGCGAGGCGACGCGGTGACGATCGCCCAGGTGCCCGCGCCGTCGACCACGGGCGAGCCGCCGATCGCGGCCGACTCGTTCCGATCGCCGGACCGGCGTCGCCGCATCCGCCGCCGCCGATGCGGGTCGACGACCTGCATGCGGCGGCCGCGCCACTGCCCGCGGCCGGGCGGGTCGTCGGCGCGCCACAGCGCGCCCACGCCGCCGGCCTGCACGAGGTCGGAGCGGCTCGGATGCCGCAGCATGACGGTCGAGCCGAACAGCTCGCGGATCGCCGACCCAAGCCGGTGCGCCGATGCCGCCGTCGCGACGACGGCGACGCCGCGACCCCGCCCCTCGCGGAGCAGCGCCTCGACCATGCCCTGCGCGGCCTGCCGATGGTCGTCGGGCCAGTCGCGGAAGCGGATGTCGAGGTCGTCGATGGCGACGAGCCGGGCCCGTCGCCTCGCCGCATCGCGGCGACCGCGGCGCACACGGCGTCCCACTGCGCGCTCGCCGGTCCGTCGATGCGGACGACCGGGCCGGCCGCGGCGCCGCCGCCGCGCGGGCGACGGCGGCCAGCGCGGAGCTGCGTCCGCTGCCGGGAGCCCCGACGACGAGCAGGTGACCGTCGGCGCCGGGATTCCACGCCGCGAGCTCGTGGCGCTGCCGCTCGGGCTCGTCGACGAGTCCGATCACGAGCGAGCCCGCCGCGACGGGCGATGATCGGCGCGGCGAGGTCGAGGTCGACGGGCGCGACCCGATCGGGCAGCGGCCCGACCCACGGTCGACGAGCGGCCCGGAGCCCGGCCGACCGTCGCAGGAGGCGATCGATCGCCGCGGGGTCGACGCGCGCGGACTGGAACAGGACCGGACGGCCGTCGCCGGCGTCGACGATGCCCCGCCCGGGCGTCTCGGGCGCGATCGACGCCGCCTCGTCGGAGCCGACGACCGCGATGCTGTCGGCCGCGCTGCATCACGCGCAGCGAGACGCGGATGGCGCAGTTCGCCGTGACCTGCTCGCGCACGACGCCGTTCGGACGCTGGGAGGCGAGCACGAGGTGCACGCCGAGCGACCGGCCGCGCGCGGCGATGTCGGCGACCACCGCACCGAGCTCGGGGAAGCGCTCGATCATCGCCTGGAACTCGTCGACGACGAGCACCAGGCGCGGGAGGTCGACGTGCGGCGCGAGCTCGCGAGATGTCGCGCACGCGCTCGGCGCGCAGCACCGCCTCCCGGTGGCGGAGCTCCGCGCGCAGGCTCAGCACCGCGCGCTCCGCCTCGCCCTCGTCGAGGTCGGTCACGATGCCCGTGACGTGCGGCAGGCCGCGGATCGGCTCGAACGCCGCGCCTCCCTTGAAGTCGACGAGGAGGAACGACACCCGGTCGGGCGGATGGCCGTCGGCCAGCGCGGCGATCCAGGCGAGCAGGAACTCGCTCTTGCCGCTGCCCGTCGTGCCCGCGACGATCGCGTGCGGCCCGAGCGTCGCGAGGTCCAGCACGAGCGGCCCGCCGGCGACGGCGCCGACCGCCGCGCGGAGCGTGTCCCTCGAGCCCGGCCGGCGCGCCGGCTGCGCGCAGCGCATCGAACGGCACGGCGTCGGGCAGGGCCGCGGTCGGCGCGACGCCCTCGCGGTCGCCGGCCATCGCCAGCCGCCTCGCCAACGCTCCCGCCTCGGCGAGGCTCGCCAGCGACGGGCACGATCGCGCGCCCCCCGTGACCGTCGCCGCGCCGCCGCACGATCGCGCGCACCGGCGACGTCGACCACGACGACGGTCTCGAGCCCGATCGGGAGCCCGTCGACCGTCTCCGCGACGGCGATCACGACCGCGTCGTGCGGCGAGGCTCCCCGGGCGTCGTCGATGCCGAGGGTCGCGTCGAGCAGCCGCACGACGGTCGGGCCCCGCCGGTGCGGCAGCCCGGTCGCCCAGGCCCACTCGGGGCCGGCGGCACCGCGATGCGCGACGACCCCCGGGCGGCACCGATGCGCGACCTGCACGAGCAGCGCCCGGGCTGCCGACCTCGCGAGCGCCGACGCGCCGACGACGCCGATCCCGCCGTCGGCGGGTGCGAGCACCGGCGCGCCGTCGAGGCGTGCGGCGTGCGCGAGCAGCTCGCGGTCGTCGGCGTCGACGGGCGTGCCGTCGACGCGCACGACGCTGCGCGCCGTGCCGCGGCCGAGCACGAGCTGCCCGGGATCGCCGTCGCGCCAGTCGAGCGGGCGCCGGTCGTCCAGGATCGGCGCGCCGGCGCGACCCGCCGCCACGCCGCCGTGCGCTCGAGCTCGTGCCGCGCGGCGATGGACGCACGCAGCGCATCGAGCCGCTCGCGCCCGCTCCGCAGCGCCCTTCCGCTGCATCCGTCGCCCCTGCCGCCGCGCGTCGAGCACCGAGGCGACGGCCACGACCGGGCCGAGGGCGGCGAACACGAGGGAGAGCGGGGAGCCCGTGATCGCCCAGAGCACGACCGCGCCCGCCGACCGGGGCGATCGCGGCGATCCACGGGAAGCCGGGCGTCGGCGGTTCGGGCGGGTGCGCCGGCAGCGTGAGCGGCACGCCCGGCGGGTCGGCGACGTCGGCGAGGTCGCGACGTCGGTCTCGTCTCGTTCCACCCCGGCATCCGATCATCGGCGGCCGACGCCGACTCGACGGATCGACCGAGGCGCGGCGTCGCCGACGGCCCGCCCGCCTGTGCAGGACGAGTGCTGCGCGACGCCGCCGGCGCCCGCCGCCGGCGTCGCCCGAGCGGCCTCGAGCGACCCGACCCGTCAGGCGACGACGAACGACTGCTCGGCGAGCTCGACGCGGCTGCCGCGCGGCACGAGGTAGCGTCGTCCGGGCTCGCAGCGGAGTGCTCCGTCGTCGGGACGGCGCACGATGGTGCCGTTGCCGGAGAACCGGTCGGCGATCCACATGACGCCGTCGTGCTCGCCGAACTCGAGGTGCGTCTTCGAGACCGACAGCGTGCGATCCGCGATCTGCACGAGATGGTCGAAGGCCTCACCCGGCTGCGGGAGCGGCTTCCGGCCGATGAGCCCGGTGCCGAACACCGTGCGCGTCTCGCCGGTGCTGAACGCCAGCACGAAACGGGGCGCCGTCGTCACGGGCGGGACGGGGCCCGTCGCCGACGGCCCCGACGCATCGGCCGCGCGCAGCCTCCGCGCGCCGGGCCTCGGGGATCGCCGTCGCCGAGCGGAAGCCGTGCACGGGGATGCTGACGACGCCGCTGTTGCGCCTCGACGGGCCGTTCGATGGCGGTCGTGTCGCCCGGCCTGGGATCCGGTCGGCGGCGCGACTCGGGCGTCGCGCTCGTGGAGCTGCCGCAGTCGCCGCAGAACATCGCACCCTCGGGGAGCGCTGCTCCGCAGATCCGACACGTCACGGCTTGGCTCCTCTCCGCGTCACAGCGTAGCCGCCGAGCGAGGTGAGCGAGATCGCGGCGAGGATCCGCTCGCGCCGGCTGCGCGGCGCGGCGAGTCGGTCCTGCAGTTCGTCGACGGTGCTCCAGACCCGCAGGTCGTCGCCGTCGCTCGGGGCCGTCGGGTGCGAAGACCGCACGGTCCACGACCGAGGCGAGCACGAGCGGCGCGAGCCCGCCGACCGTGGCCGCCTGCTCGGCCCGGGTGGCCGTTGGGCGGATCGCGTAGCCGTAGTCGGCGGCCGTGTCGGCGAACTCCTGCCATCCGCCCTCGATGCGCTCCACCGCGTCGGCGCCAGCCGGCGGAGGCGGCGCCGGCGGAGCTTCGCGACGATGATCGCCAGGAACGGGCTGACGAGCACGGCGAGCCCCAGGACGACGAACCCGGAGATGGCGAGTGCGCCGAGCAGCGCCTCGACCCACGGCTCGGTGCCGTCGTCGCCCCGGTCCAGTGCGAGCTCGGGGTCGGAGTCCAGGTCGTCCACGGGGGTCCGCTCCGCCGGCGGCGGGAGCGCCGACTGCGGACGTGAGACGATGGTGGGCTCGTCGGGCTCGCGCTCGGGGATGTCGCGTGGCTCGGGATTCGGGTCGACCGACACCCACTCGCCCTCCGCGGTCTGCACCTCGATCCAGGCCTGGCGGTCGCCGCTGACGAACACGCGTCGACTCCCCCGGCTCGGGAAGCGGATCGTCGGGATCGGGCAGGTAGCCGACGACGACGCGCGCCGGGAAGCCGATCTGGCGCGCCATGAGTGCCGCGGCCACCGCGTACTGCTCGCCGTCGCCCACCATCGGGCGCTCGGTCGCGAGCTCGACGAGCCGGTCGAGCGAGTGCCCGGAGCGGCTGGGGGCCTCGTCGGACTCGAGCCCGTGGCTGACGTAGCCCTCGCGCTGGAAGCCCGCGATCACGCCCTGGAGGCGCTGGCCCTCGTCGTCGGAGGCCGGTGCCCATTCGTCGAGCAGGAGCGCGAGCTCCTTCGGGCAGCTCGGGCGCCGGGGGCAGCACGCTCGTGCCGGGCTGGAGGAGCGCGAGGCTCTCGGGCTCCACCGGCACGACCGACTGCGCGGTGTACCGGTCGAGTGCCTCGAGGCCGACCTGCACGGCGCCGGTGCCGGTCACGTCGTTGTAGACGAACGCGTCGGCGAGGAGTTCGGCGCGCTCCCCGGCGAAGGTGATGCGCTCGAGCTGCCCGATGCCGGGCACCCAGACGTCGGAGTACCCGCGCACGAGGACGTCGAGCTCCGTCGTGCTCGCCGCGCACGGCGGTCTGGTCGAGCCGATACGGCACGCGGGTGAAGCGTCCGGACTCGGCGGTGCCGTCGGCGCCGCCGACCGTGTACACGATCCCGTCGTAGGTGTCGAGGGTCGCGATGCGGATGCCGGCACCCGGGGGCAGGCCGCGCACCTCCAGCATGGCGTCCCCGGCGACCGTCGGGGTCGAACGCGGTGCGGAATCCGGCGAGCGGGCTCTCGTGCGCGCGCGGTTCGAACGGCGGCTGGAGTTCGGCGCGCACCACGCTGCGAGGCGGCATCGGCAGGGCCACGGATGCCGCGGTCGCGCCGACCAGCGCCACGGCGACGATCGCCGACGCGCCGAGCACGCGGCGTGCATCGGCGAGCGCCAGCTCGACCGGCCGGCCGCTCGTGATCGCCCTGCGGTTGGCGATGGCGACGCGGACGAGCCAGGCGACCGCGGTGACGAGGAAGGCGAGGCCGGTCTCGATCGCGAGTGCGGCGTGCACCACCCCGAGGGCGATGCCGGCGAGCAGCAGCACCGCCGGCGGGATGACGGCGGCCGCCGGCCGCCGGCTGCGCAGGGCGATCGTCACGGCCGACGTCGCCGCCACCAGCGCGAGGAGGAACGGCGGCACCAGCAGGGTCTGGTAGGAGCCGACCGGCACCGCGATCGTCACGAGCTGCTTCCACGACAGGGCGGCGCCCGCGAGGAGTTCGACGATGCCCTGGGGCGTGGGGATGACGCCGACGACGGCCCGGCTCGGTACGGCGGCGGGGACGCCCAGCACGAGGTAGGTGCCGAACACGGCGATCACGACGGCCCACGCGGGCCACCCGAACTTCGCGCCGGCCACCGCGATGGCCGTTCCCGCGACGATGGCGGCGCTCGACGCCACCACGAAGGCGGCGCTCTCGTAGATCGGCCACCACGGGATCATCGCGGCCACGAGCATGGCCATGACGAGGAGCACGCTGACGAGCGTGGGCCACAACCGCTCCACGCCCGCCGGCCGTCGCGCGGCGCTCATGCGATCGACGCCGATCTGGCCAGGATGGCGCGGAGGTCCTCGAGGTACCCGATGCCGAGCACCGTGAGGCCGGCCACGGTGCGAGCCGCCGCGTCTCCCTCAGGCGCGCACTGCACCGCGATGGCCTCGACGCCGGCCGGGCAGCCGCGAGGCCGCCGCCCGCAGCCCGCCGACGCCACGGGCCGTGCCGGTGACGAGGAAGGCGAGCGAGACGCCGGGCAGGCCCTCGGCAGCGGCGCGCGCGACATCCGGGAGCATGACGGCCTGGTCGTCGCGCTCGACGACGCACAGGGCGTCGAGCAGCCGATCGCGCGAGACCGTCGGCAGCTCGCGCATGGCGCTCCCGCGGACGGTGCCCCCGGTGCGAGCGCGACCGCGTCCCGAGACCACGAACGACACGGTGCGGGCGTCCCGGATGGCCCGTGCCCCGACGGATGCCGCGGCGCTCACCGCGAGCTCGAACTCCGCGTCGTCGGCGTATGCGCCGGGGTCCAGGTCGAGCAGCACCATGAGGCGGCTGCGGCGCGTCTCCTCGAACTGCCGGACCATGAACGTGCCCGTCTTCGCGGAGCTCTTCCAGTGGATGAACCGGCGGTCGTCGCCGGGCACGTACTCGCGGAGCGCGTGGAACGCGATGTCGCTGGCCGTGAGGTCGCGCGTCGGCGACCCCTCCAGGTCGCGGATGAACCCGGTGCTGAGCGCGGCGATGGCGATCGTGCGGGGGTGCACGTGCAGCTCGACCGTCTGCGACCAGACGATCTCGCGTCGCATGAGCCCGACGGGGTCGGCGCGCACCGTGCGCGCGGGACCGATCGGGATGATGCCACGGCGGTCGGTGGGGATGCGGAACTGCTCGTCGAACGCGCCGCCGCGCGGCAGGCCGGGCAGGACGCGCTCGATCACCCGCCCGCCGACCGGCACCTCGAGCTGCACCCCGCCGAACCGTCGCCGCCCGGGGTTCGCCGCGATCAGTCGAGCCTCGGCCTGCTCGCCGACCACCACCCGGGGCGTCGGCAGCGCGAGCTCGATCGTCGAGGCGCCACGGCCGATGAGCCATACGGATGCCGCGGCCACGAGCAGGGCGAGCCCCCATCCGATGGCGATGAACTCCATCCAGCCCCACGCGTAGCCGACCGCGAGCGCGACGACCGAGCCAGCGACGACCGCCCAGCCGACGGGCGTGACGACGCCCTGCACGGCACGCGCCCACTGGGCCACCACCGCTGAGGCGGCGAGCACGCCGCGCACGGCTCGTCCGATGACGACCGCGAGCAGCCCCTCCTTCTTGGCCTCCTCGGGGATCGTCGTGCGGGTCTGGGCGAAGGTCACACGGCCTGCCTGCTGGACGGTGGCGGCGTCTCGATGAGCACCTGCGCGATCATGTTCGAGGTCGTGACGCCGTCGAACTCGGCCTCGGGGTCGAGGATGAGCCGGTGCGCGAGCACGGGCTCCGCGAGCGCCTTGACGTCGTCGGGCACGACGTAGTGCCGGCCGCGCCCGGCCGCGTGCGTCTTCGCGGCGCGGATGAGCGCGAGCGCGCCGCGCACGCTCACCCCGAGCCGGACCTCCCGTGCGGTGCGCGTCGCGTCGACGAGCCGCGAGACGTAGTCGTGGATGGTCGGGTCCACGTACACCGTTCGGGCGAGCGCGGCCATCTCGACGATCTCCTCGGCGTCGAGCTGGGCCTCCAGGCGGTGGTCGTGCGCCCGCTGGTCGGCGCCCTCGAGGATCCGGATGGTGGAGGCGTGATCGGGGTACCCGATCGAGGAGCGCATCAGGAAGCGGTCGAGCTGCGCCTCGGGGAGGCGGTACGTGCCGGCCTGCTCGACGGGGTTCTGGGTCGCGATGACCATGAACGGATGCCCCACCGGGTGCGTCTGCCCGTCGACGGTGACCTGCCCCTCCTCCATGACCTCGAGGAGGGCGGACTGCGTCTTCGGGCTCGCACGGTTGATCTCGTCGGCGAGGATGATGTTCGCGAACACCGGGCCGGGATGGAACTCGAACGCACCGCTGCGCTGGTCGTAGACGGTGACGCCGGTGATGTCGCTGGGCAGCAGGTCGGGCGTGAACTGCACGCGGTTGCTGGAGCCCGCCACCGACTGCGCCATCGCGCGCGCGAGCGACGTCTTGCCCGTGCCGGGCACGTCGTCGAGCAGCAGGTGCCCCTCGCTGAGGAACGCCGTGAAGGCGAGGCGCACGACCCGGTTCTTGCCGAGCAGCACCTCCTCGACCGCGCCGACGAGTCGGTCGAGGTTCGCGGCGAACCGCGTCGCCTCCTCGGGGGTCATCGTCATCGTTGCTCCTCGCTCATCGATTCCAGTACCTGGCGGTCACGCCGGCGACCTCAACATCCAACCAGACCCGCTCGCCGTCCTTGGCGTCGGGCAGCTGGCACGTCGTGGCCGATTGGGCGTTCCGGCCGTTGTCGCCGTCGACGCCGCAGCGGAAGTCCGCCGGCAGGCCCGAGTTGTCCGGCGCAGCCGTCCACGACCAGGTCCTCGACGCTTCGTCCCACACCCGGCTCGGCAGCGCGAACGTGAGCGACGGGCTCGCGTCCGACGGCATGACCGCCGACCACGGCCCGCAGCTCCCCCAGGCCGAGCAGCTGCGCACCTGGAACCTCGCCGCCTCGCCGAACGGCCGGTTCAGCAGGGAGCGGAGCCAGCCGGTGCCGCGGAACTCGGCCGGCTGGCCGATCTGTGCGCCGCCGGCGTCGACCGCGATGATCTGCAGGCGGGGCGAGCTCGAGTCGACCCGGTCGATGTAGCGGTCCCAGGTCTCCTGGTTCATCCAGTCCATCCGACTCGAGACCCCGGTGATGGTGCCGGGTGCGGGCCGCACCACGATGCCCGCGACCTCGGTGTTGACGCAGGCCGACCTGTTGAATCCCCACACGACGAAGGAGTAGCGCGTGGACTCGGTGACGGTGCCCGTGAACTGCACGCTCGAGGCATCCGGCCCGACCTGCACGACCTCGGCGACGCTGCCGCCGCTCGCGGGAGCGATGACGTCGCCGGGGGCGGGACTCGTGACCGAGCAGGCCTGCGGGCCCGACGGCACGCGCGGTCTGCCCCTCGGCGAGGCGTTGCACGAAGTAGCCGCCGATGGCGTCGCCGTTGCCGCCGAACGGCGCCCACGACACGGTGACCGCGCCGGCGGCGGCGTCGCCGGTCACGCTGATGCCGCCCGCGATCGGCGGCCCGAAGGGCGTCCCGGTTCCGCCCGCCTCGGTCCACGTCGCGAGCGCGGGGTAGGCCTGGTTGCGCGCGCTGACGGTGAACGGCACCTGGCTGCCGTTCGCGATGCCCTGGGACTCGGTCGAGCACACCGTCGCGGTGCACGCCCCGCCCGCATCGACCTCGCTCGAGACTCCGGCGACCGTGACGACGTACGACTCGACCTGGCTCCCGGAGCCCGTGCCGACCGGCGACCACTCGATGCGCAGGCGCCCGTCGAGCGGCAGCGCCCGCAGGCCCTGCGGGCGGGGGCGGGATGACGTCGGACCAGATCGGCCCCGGCGCCTCGACGGGGTCGGAGAGGCCGATCCCGTTGCGCGCCTGCACCCGGACGACGCACCGCGTTCGCCTGCCCGTTGCCCGGCGTGGGCACCGTGCAGGTGGTCGCCGCGCACGTCGAGGTGTCGAGCACCTCGCCGCCGCTCGGGTCGACGAGCGCGATCTCGTAGCCCGTGATGGGCGAGTTGTTGAATCCGCCGGCGCCGAACGCCACGTCGAGGGTGCCGTCGCCGAAGCCGGTGACCTGCGCCCCGGTGACGGGGTCGGGCCGGTCCTGCACGGAGATCGTGACCGTGCCCCATGCGTACCGGCTGGGATCGTCGGTCGCGTCGGCCACCTGGTACTGCAGGGTGGTGTTGATCGGCGCGGCGCCCGGGGCGACGTCGACGGCGAGGGTCGACCGGTCGGCGCTCGGCTCGACCGTGACGCCGGCCGGCAGGTTGTCGTCGAGCCCGCGCACGGCGACCACGCGCAGCGGGGTCGACGGGAACGGGTTCGTCGCCCGGTCGTTCGCGAGTACGTCGATCGTGGTCGTGCGGCCGCGCGCGGCGACGGCGAGGTCGGCTGCGGGCTGCGCGAGCGGGCGCGTCGACGGCACCACGCGCAGCTCGACGCGTCCGGGGCGACCGTCGCCCGCGGCATCCGCGACCGCGATCGTGACCGCCTGGCTGGTGCCGGTCGACGTGGACTCCGCCGCCTCGATCGTGAGCTCCTGGCCGTCGAGTGCGACGTCGAAGCCCTCGGGCTCGGGCTGCTGCACCCGGAACGCGAGCTCGTCGATCGCATCGGGATAGGGGTAGTCCGTGAGCTTGACCAGGTCGATGGCCTTCGACTGGCCGGGTTCGAAGTCGATCACGCCGCCGGTGAACACCGGGGGCTGATCCTCCGTGGGCTGCACCGTGATCGGGATGACGATCGTGCCCGTTCGCCCCGACGGGTCGGCGGCGGACTCGCCGTCGGTGACGGTGAACGAGAGCGACGCGAGCCCGAAGTACCCCGGCGCGCTGCGGAAACGCAGCGTGTCGTCGTCGACGACGAGATCGGTGCCGTCGCTGTGCGAGGCGCGCACGCTCGCGGCGTCCGTGATGCGGACCGGGCGCCCGGATGCCGCGATCACGTAGTCCTCGAGGTCGAGCACGACCTCCTCGCCGCTCTCCACCTCCACGTCGGGCGCGTCGCGTCGCAGCTGCGGCAGCGCGTCGTCGCGGCCGGGCACCCAGATGAAGGCGTACGCCGAGACATCCGGGTCCTCGGGGTGGCTGACCCTGAACGGGATGATCCGGCGGCGGTCCTCCACCGTCACGCGGATGCTGCCGTCCCGACGCACCTGGGCCCCGCCCTCGTACCCGTCGACGAGGCTCACGTGCAGGTCGGCGGCGTTCCCGTCGGCCAGGAACACGTTGCGGAGCACCTCGACGTCGATGACCTCCTCGTCGAGGATGTCGCTGAGCGTCAGCACGGTGTCGGCGGCCTCGGGACGCGCGAACGGCGCGTCGCCGCGCGCATGCACGGTGAGGAAGCTCGACGCCTCGCCGAGCGCCGCGTTCTCGATCTCGTAGATGAAGCCGTAGTCGCCCTCGCCGTCGGGCACCTCGACCTGGATGGTGTCGCCCTCGATCGTGGCGGTCGCGCCCGGCAGGGTCTGCTTGACCGAGCGCAGCTCGAGGCCGCCGCCGTCGGGATCGGAGTCGTTCTCGAGCACCCGCACCGAGATCGTGCGTCCCGGCCGCACGGTGACGACGTCGGGCGCGGCGATCGGCGCGCGTGCGCCGTCGAGGCCCGGCGCGATGCCGACCCGGATCGAGCCCGTCGACCGGGCGCCGAGCGCGTCGACCACGGAGTACTGGAAGGTGTCGGTGCCCGCCGAGTACTCCCCCGCCTCGTAGTCGAGCCAGTCGCCGCCGCGCGCCACGACCGCGCCGCGCTCGGGGTTGGTCTCCTGGCCGAGCAGCTGCACCGAGTCGCCGTCGGGATCGGTGCCGCCCAGGGGGATCGGGATCCGCACCGTCTCGCCCGCGATCACGCGCGCGGTGACGGCCGGCGGCACGGGCGCCGAGTTCGTCACGGGGTCGGCCTCGCGAACCGAGATGCGCACGGTGGCCGTGGCGAACTGCCCGTCGGACGCGTCGACGCGGTAGCTCGCCTCGAACTCCCCGGCCTCATCGGGAGCGAAGTAGCGCAGCCGGTCGCCGGCGACGAACAGGAGCCCGGCGGCCGGCTCCGTGACGAGATCGGGCGCGAGCGTGAGCGGCAGCGCGTCGGGATGCTCGTCGTTGTCGAGCACGCCGATCTCGACGACGTCGCCGGTGCGCGCGGAGATGGTGTCGGGCGCGGCGACCGGCGGCTGGTAGCTCTCGGGTTGCGGCACCTCGACGACCGTGACCACGCCCTCGGCCTCGGCGAGGCCGTTGCTCACGCGATAGCCGAACGTCGTCGACCCGGTCGCGAGCGGCCGCATGAGGGTGACCCGCAGGACGCGGTGGTCGATGACCTCGACCCGAACCCCTTCGTCGTCGGCCGGATCCGTGACGCCGGTCACGATGAGCACGCCGCCGGTCGGGTCGATGTCGGTCGCGAGCACGTCGACGTCGACGGGCTGCTGCAGTCGCAGGAAGGCCGTGTGGGGCACGGTGATCGGCGTCGTGTCGCGGTCGGGCGGTGCGGACACGTCGACGCGGACGAGGCCCGTCGCGGTCTCCGTGCCATCGGTCACGGAGTACTCGAGGTAGTGCGTGCGCACGTCCGATGCTGGTGAAGCGGAAGCTGCCGCCGTCGAAGTCGGGCGTCAGCTGCACGTCGGGCTTGGCCGGCACCGCGCTGAGCCGGATGTGCCCGCTGCCGCCTCGGACGTGGCGGAGCGGGTCGATCCTGATCTCCTCGCCGGCGGTCGCGAGCGCGACGAACGGCTCGGCGATGAGGGGCACGTCGCCGGGGGCCTTCACCGCGACGGTGAGCACCCCGGTCGACTGCTCGCGGCCGTCGGAGACGACGAGCGACACGTCGCGCATGGCGTCCGGCGCCGCCGAGCTCGTCGAACACCACGATGCCCTCGGCGGTCGAGGAGAGCGCGTCGGGCTCCGCCACCGTCGCCGAGCGCAGGAAGAACGGATCCCCGTCGGGGTCGACCCAGTCGCCCAGCACGGCCGTCGTGACCCGCCCCGCTGCCTCGACGGAGGCGCGGTTCTCCCGCTGCTGCACCGGGGGGCCGTTCTCGTCGGGATCGCGCACGGTGACGGTGACCTGGGCGTGCGCCGTGCCGCCTCGGCCGTCGCCGACGGCGTACCCGAACGTCAACGCACCGGATGCCGCATCGTCGAGCGTGAGCTGCAGCTGCTGGTTCTCCGACACGAGGTCGAGCCGCGCGCCGGCCGGGAGCTCGCCGTCGACCCCGTCGACGACGAGGACGTCGCCGTTGGCGTCGTAGTCGTTCAGCAGCACGGGCAGCAGCGTCGACCTGCCGGGCCGCGCACCGAAGGCGTCGTCCTCGGCCGTCGGCGCCACCTGGCTCTTCTCGACGGTGGGCTCCGCGTCGGGATCGTTCTGCTCGATCGTCTCCTCGTCGAGCTCGCGCTCGAGCAGCGCGTCCCAGTTGTCGATGAGCCCGTAGTCGTCGACCGCCGCCCAGGTCGCGCCGCTCTGCCGGTCGTTGAGCACCATGGCCTCGCCGTTCACGGCGAAGGCGAGGTCGCCGGCGCCGGTCGCCCCGTCGAGTTCGAGGGGCCCGACGTCCCCGCCGGGGCATCCGCGCCAGGCCTCGCCGTTGCCCCACGCGGCGTGCAGGCACCCGTCGATGCCGCATGGGCGCGGCCGGGGCGCCGCCGACGTCGTCGACGATCGGCTTCGGCTCGCCGCCGTCGAGGCCGACGGTGATGAGACCGCGACGATGCGCGACGGCGATCGAATCGCCCTCGAGTGCCGGAACCTGCAGGACGGGATCGTCGGTGGTCTCGAGCAGCCCGGACAGCGGGACCTCGCGGCCCTCCACCCACAGGGTGCGGGCCGTGGAGTCGAGCACCGCCCAGTGCTCGCCGACCGAGGTGATCTGCACGTCGTGGTCGTCGTCGACGGGCGGGAGCTGCCATCTCGCGGCCACGGTCTCCTCGTCGGCCGCGTCGACGCGCGCGACCGCGCCGGTGCTCGGCGTGTACGCGAACAGCACGCCCCGCCGGGTCGACCGAGGTCACCGCACCGGGACCGAAGTTGAGCACGGGTTCGGCGTCGCCGTCGAAGTCGGCGAACCCGGCGGCGGGCGCCGACCACACCTTGCCGTCGGCGGCGACCACCACGCGATCCCCCGCGAGGGCGAGGGAGGAGTCCTCGGGCGGCACGGGCACCGTCTCCGTGACCGTCGACGTGGTGGCGTCGACGATGCCGACGCTCGCGCGGTCGCGGTCGAGCACCAGCACGGTCGACCCCTGCTGCACGATCTCGGCGCCCGAGCCGCCCGTCTCGACGACGGAGTTGAGCTCGAGCACGGCCGTGTTCGCCCGGCCGACCGCCTGCAGCTCGTCGTTGGCCACCCAGACCGACGCGTCGCCGAGGTCGACGCGCTGCGCCGCGTAGCCGCCGGATGCCACGGCGACGCCCGCGATGACGGCGACCACGGCGGTCACCGCGCCCGCGGTCACGAGCGCCGAACGGTGTCCGCCCAGCTGCGGGAGGCGCATCATCCGACCCCCGCCTCGACGTCGACGCAGCGCTCGGCGCTCGGCACGCCGGACTTGCCGTCGCGCGTGACGGTGACGGTGGCGCAGACCCGGTCGCCGTCATCGACGTTCGTGTCGAAGCGCGGCTCCCGCTGCATCGGCCGGGGCTCGCCGTCGACGGTGACGATGTAGGCGTCGCCGCTCTCGATCCCCGGGTCGTCCCACGTGAACGTCACCGCCGTGCCGTCGACGCTCCCCTGCACGTCGGTGACGACGGGGATGCCGCGCGTGCCCTGCACGACGGCGACGACGCCGGCGCCGACGAGGGCGACGATCAGCGCGGCCGCGACCGAGATGCCCCACACGAGGCGCCTCGTCGTGGGCGGGGCGGTGCGCGGCCGGCCGGTGGTGCCGTCGTGCGCGCGCGAATCGGCGCCGAGCACGGTGCCCGACGAGCGCGATCCGGATCGCCGCGTGCGGCGCCGCCCGCCCTGCCCGTCGGCGAGCGCGTGCTGTCCGCCGATGCGGGTGCGCTCGTCGAGGTCGACGGCCGTGGCGAGGGCCCAGTCGTCCATCGCGACCTCGAGCGGGGTCTGCGGCAGGCCGAGCTCCTCCTCGACCGACTGCAGGTCGCGGATGAACTCGAGCGCGCTGGCCTGGCGGTCCTGCGGACGCTTCGACATGGCGCGGGCGAGGACGCGCTCGAGGCTGCGCGGCACGTCGACCCGGCCGGTCGGCGCCGGCTTCGCCTTCTCGATGCGCCCCATGAGGGCGACGGTGGCGTTGTCGCCGCCCGGGATCTCGAACGGGCTGCGGCCGGCGATCAGCGAGTACACGGTCGCGCCGAGCGACCAGACCTCGCTCGCGACGGTGCCGGAGACGTCGTCCTGGAGCACCTCGGGCGCCGACCACGGGATCGACAGGCCGACCGCCTCGCTCGTCTCGGCCTCGCCGAGCGTGGCGGCGATGCCGAAGTCGGACAGCACCGGGTGGCCGTACGCCGTGGTCAGGATGTTCGACGGCTTGATGTCGCGGTGCAGCACGCCCTGCCGGTGCGCCGTCTCGACGGCGCTGGCGATGCGCACGCCGATCGAGAGCACCTCGGCGAGCGGCAGCTGCACGGCCCGGTATCGCTGCCCGAGCGTCGACGAGCAGTACTCCATCACGAGGTAGGGCCGGCCGTCGGCGGCGACGCTCGCCTGGTAGCACGGTGAGGATCGACGGGTGCGAGGAGAGCTGGGCCATGAGGTTGGCCTCGGCCTGGAACATCTGGCGGAGCTCGTCGTTCACGACCTCGGCGAGGAGCACCTTGACCGCGACGAGGCGGCGGGGCATGTTCTGCTCGTACAGGAAGACGTCGGCGAAGCCGCCGGAGCCGAGCACGCGGATGAACGCGAACCCGGGCAGGTTCGGCGGGGTGGACGGCAGACGCCTCGTCACGTTCCTCCCAGCGCTCGGGCCCCTCGGCGCCGCCCGGTGGCCCGGCGGCGCCCGGTGCCCACCATTGTAGGTTGGCGGCGGAGGCCGCCGCGAAGGCCTGTGCAGTGCGTCCGGCCGCCTCGCGGCATCCGTCAGTCGAGGTCGCTGTCGGCGCGTCGCCCGTGGCGGGCGTGCTCGGGCCGGACGACCTTCAGGACGTCGACCACGACGACGGTCACGTTGTCGCGACCGCCGTTGCCGAGCGCCGCCTCGACGAGCTGGCGCGCGGCCTTGTCGGGCTTGGCGTTCGCGACGAGGAAGTGGCGGATGCCGTAGGCCGTGAGCTCCTTCGTCAGCCCGTCGGAGCAGATCAGCAGCCGCATGCCCTCCTCGACCGCGATCGCCCGGTAGTCGGGGATCGGCGCCTCGTGGAAGCCCACGGCCCGGGTGATCACGTTGGAATGCGGGTGGGTGTCGGCCTCCTCGCGCGTGATCTGGCCCGCGTCGACGAGTTCCTGCACGATCGAGTGGTCGACGGTCAGCTGCTCCAGCAACCCGCCGACGAGGCGGTACACGCGCGAGTCGCCGATGTTGAACACGATCCACGCCGGCTCGTCGGAGATCGCCCCGAGCGCCGCCCCGGTGACGGTGGTGCCGCTGCCCTCGTCGGTGACGCCGGCCCCGCGACCCATGTCCTGCACGGCGAGGCGCAGCGCGGCGTCGATCTCGGGGGTGCCCATCACGACCTTGCCGCCGTGCTCGGCGAGCCGGGTGACCACGGCGGCGCTCGCGAAGTCGCCCGCCGCGTGACCGCCCATGCCGTCGGCCACGGCGAAGATCGGCGCCTGGGCGACGAAGCTGTCCTCGTTGACCTCCCGGCGCAGCCCGGTGTCGGTCATGGCGGCCCAGGCGATCGTGACCTCGGTGCCGTCGGGCAGCATGACGCGATGCCTGGCGTTGCCGTTGCCGATCTGCGTCACGGGGCTGCCTGCTGTCTGGTCGGGGTCGATTCGAGGGGAATCTGCGGGGGCGGGGAGGATCTCGATGATCGTATCGTCTCCGAGGTCGAGGCTGGTGCCCGGGCCCACGACGATCGACTCGCCGGAGCGCATGCGACGCGAACCGGACGGGCTGCGCACGATCGTCCCGTTGGTCGACCTGAGGTCGGTCGCCACGACGCGGGAGCCCTCGAGCCGCAGCTCGAGGTGCGTGCCCGACACGAGCGCGCGCGGCGACGGCACCGCGATGAGCTCCGGCGATGCGCCGAGGGCGCCGGGGATGCGCGGGGCGAGCGGCCGCCGGCCGATGAGCACCGGGCCGGTCACCGGATGCACCGGCCCGCCGCCGATGCGGAAGGCGGGCGCCTGCACCGCGGCTCGTCGGGCGCCCCGGGCGGCGCGGCGCGGGCGGGCTCCCGCGACGCGCCGGCGCCGTGCGGCGGCGGCGCGGAGGACGCGGGCGCCCCGGTGGCCGCGGAGCATCCGAGACGGCGCGTGGGCTCGGGGTCTGCGCGGTCGCCGCCGCGGCGCGGCGATCGCGGCGACGTCGACGGGCACGGTCGCGCGTCGGCGGACCGCGCGACCAGCTCCCGCGCCGAGCGGGCGCGGCGAGCGCCCGACGAGGTCGGCGTCGGGCGTCGGGATCGGCGCCGTCGATCGGTGCCGCCGCCACCGGCCGGCCGCGCGGCATCAGGATGGTGTCGGCGTCCGCGGCCGAGGCATCCGGCCGTCGCGGCACCGCCACCGCCGCCCACTCCACCGCCGACGCCCGGAGGCTCGCACGGGCGTGGGGCACCGGGTCGGTCGCCTCGCCGAGGCGGCCGAGCGGGGCCTCGCGCCGCGGTGACCCGGATGCCGACGACGGCGCCGAACTCGGCGAGGTGCCACGGCCGGATGCCGCGGGAGTCGAAACGCCGCGTGCCCCCGGGAGAGGTCAGGTCGACGACCGCGTCGCCGCGCACGACGGCCGTGACCTCGGACGTGTCGGCGCCCGGCCACCACACGAACGCGAAGGAGTCGACCGGGTGGCTGCCGCCGAGCGGGACGAGGCCGACGAGCGACTCGATCGTCACGTCCCCGTCGGCCGCCGCCGTCGCCAGCGCGGCGAGGCAGCGGGTCGGGAGCCGGCGCCGCGACGGCCGCGATGAACCGGTCGCCGACCACCACGTCCCACGCGCGTGCACCGGGCACTGCGGCGCTCGTGACGGTTCCGGCGACCATGTCGACCAGTCTGGCACCGCCGCGGCGGCGACGTCAGCCGATGCGGCTCATCACGTGCTTGATGCGCGTGTAGTCCTCGAACCCGTAGTTCGAGAGGTCCTTGCCGTAGCCGGAGTGCTTGAAGCCGCCGTGCGGCATCTCGGACACGAAGGGGATGTGGGTGTTGATCCAGACGCAGCCGAAGTCGAGGTGCTTGGCGAAGCGCATCGCGCGCCGTGGTCCCTCGTCCAGACGGATGCCGCGAGGCCGTACTCCACGCCGTTGGCCATGGCGAGCGCCTGCGCGTCGTCGCGGAACGACTGCACGGTGATCACCGGGCCGAAGATCTCGCTCTGCACCGCCTCGTCGTCCTGCCGCAGCCCGGTGACGACGGTGGCCTCGCAGAAGTAGCCGCGGCTCCCCTGCCGCCGACCGCCGGCTGCGATGTCGGCGTGCGCGGGCAGCCGGTCGATGAAGCCCGAGACGCGCGCCAGCTGGTTCGCGTTGTTGAGCGGGCCGAGAGACGCCGTCCTCGTCGCGGGCCGCCGGTGCGCGCGTTCGCGGCGGTCGCTGCGGCGAGCGCGGCGACGAACTCGTCGTGGACGGACTCGTGCACGAGCACGCGGGTCGCGGCGGTGCAGTCCTGGCCCGCGTTGAAGTAGGCGGCGGTCGCGATGCCCTCGGCCGCCTCCCGAGGTCGGCGTCGGCGAACACGATCGCCGGCGCCTTGCCGCCGAGCTCGAGGTGCACGCGCTTCAGGTCGGATGCCGCCGCCCGGGCGACCTCCATGCCCGCGCGGACCGAGCCGGTGATCGCGACCATCTGCGGGGTCGGGTGCTCGAGGAGGGCCGCGCCCGTGCCGCGGTCGCCGCGTGACCACGTTGAGCACGCCGGCGGGCAGGAACTCGGCCGCCACCTCGGCGAGCAGGAGCGTCGACAGGGGCGTCGTGTCCGAGGGCTTGAGCACGACGGTGTTGCCGGCGGCGATCGCCGGCGCGACCTTCCAGACCGCCATGTTGAGCGGGTAGTTCCACGGCGTGACCTGGCCGATGACGCCGATCGGCTCCCGGCGGACGAACGACGTGTGGCCGGCCATGTACTCGCCTGCCGAGCGGCCCTCGAGGTTGCGCGCGGCGCCCGCGAAGAAGCGGAGCTGGTCGACCGACTGCATGATCTCGTCGGCGACGAGCGTGGCGCGGGGCTTGCCGGTGTCCTGCGACTCGAGGTCGGCGAACTCCTCGGCGCGCGCCTCCATCGCGTCCGCGATGCGGAAGAGCGCGAGCTGCGTTCGGCGGGCGTCGTCTCGCCCCAGGTCTCGAACGCGTCGGATGCCGCGCGGTACGCGTGCGTCGACGTCGGCCGCGGTGGCGACCGGCGAGCGCCGTAGACCTCCTCGTGGCGGGGTCGATCAGGTCGCTGTCCCGTGTCGCCGCGCGCCTCGACGTAGTCGCCGTCGATGAAGTTGCGGAGTGTTCCACTGCTCATCGGGTGTCGATCCTCGGACTCGTGCACTCGGCGCGGCGCGCGCGCCCGGCGCACTGGTCGGCGCCGTGCGCCCATGGTACGTGCGATCCGTCGTCGGAACGCGACCGAATGCATTGGAATCAGTTGTGCCTCGCTCGCATTTCGACGGAATCGCTTGCCCGCGGCATCCGGCACTGACACAATCGAACGCATGACGAACGCCGCGCGCTCCGCCGCCCCTCGGCCGGTGCACCTCGACGATGTCTCGAAGGCCATCATCGAGCAGCTCCAGGCCGACGGCCGACGCTCCTACGCCGACATCGGCAAGGCGGTCGGCCTGTCCGAGGCGGCCGTGCGCCAGCGCGTGCAGCGACTCACCGAGTCGGGCGTCATGCAGATCGTCGCGGTGACCGACCCGATGCAGCTCGGCTTCACCCGCCAGGCGATGATCGGCATCCGCGCCGGCGGCGACACCCGCGAGCTCGCCGAGCAGCTCGCCGAGATCCCCGAGCTCGACTACGTCGTGCTCACCGCGGGCAGCTTCGACCTGCTCGCCGAGGTGGTGTGCGAGAACGACGAGGAGCTCATCACGCTCCTGAACACGCGCATCCGCAACCTGCCCGGCGTGCAGAGCACCGAGACGTTCGTCTACCTGAAGCTGCAGAAGCAGTTCTACAACTGGGGCACCCGATGAGCGGGCGCTCCACCCTAGGAGGACAGAGATGACCACCCTCGACACGCCGACGAGCCTCGGAGCCACCGGCTACGACAACGCCGACCTGCAGCAGAAGGCGAAGGACCACCTCTGGATGCACTTCGCCCGCCAGTCCACGATGGAGACGTCGGGCGTGCCGATCATCACGCGCGGCGAGGGCCACCACATCTTCGACGTCGAGGGGCAGGAAGTACTTCGACGGCCTCTCGGGCCTGTTCGTCGTCAACGCCGGCCACGGCCGCGCCCGCCTCGCCGAGGTCGCCGCCAAGCAGGCCGAGCAGCTCGCGTTCTTCCCGATCTGGTCGTACGCGCACCCGTCGGCCATCGAGCTCGCCGACCGGCTGGCCGGCTACGCGCCCGGCGACCTCAACCGCGTGTTCTTCTCCACCGGCGGCGGCGAGGCCGTCGAGACCGCGTTCAAGCTCGCGAAGTACTACTGGAAGCTCAAGGGCCAGCCGACCAAGCACAAGGTGATCTCGCGCGCGGTCGCCTACCACGGCACGCCGCAGGGCGCCCTGGCGATCACCGGCATCCCGGCGATGAAGGCGATGTTCGAGCCGCTCACGCCCGGTGGCTTCCGCGTGCCGAACACGAACTTCTACCGTGCGGCCGAGGTCGGCGCGCCGGCCGACGACCTCGAGGCCTTCGGCATCTGGGCGGCGAACCGCATCGAGGAGATGATCCTGTTCGAGGGTCCCGAGACGGTCGCCGCGGTGTTCCTCGAGCCGGTGCAGAACTCGGGCGGCTGCTTCCCGCCGCCCCCCGGCTACTTCCAGCGCGTGCGCGAGATCTGCGACCAGTACGACGTGCTGCTCGTCTCCGACGAGGTGATCTGCGCGTTCGGCCGCATCGGCCACATGTTCGCGTGCGACGCGTACGGCTACGTGCCCGACATGATCACCTGCGCCAAGGGCATGACCTCGGGCTACTCCCCGATCGGCGCCACGATCGTGTCGGAGAAGATCTACGAGCCGTTCGCCACGGGCAACACGTCGTTCTACCACGGGTACACCTTCGGCGGGCACCCGGTGTCGGCCGCGGTCGCGCTCGAGAACCTCGACATCTTCGAGGAGGAGGGGCTGAACGAGCGCGTCCGCGAGAACTCGCCCGCTCTTCCGCGCCGAGCTCGAGAAGCTCCTCGACCTGCCGATCGTCGGCGACGTGCGCGGCGACGGGTACTTCTTCGGCATCGAGCTCGTCAAGGACAAGGCGACCAAGGAGACGTTCGACGACGACGAGTCCGAGCGGCTGCTGCGCGGATTCCTGTCGAAGGCGCTCTTCGACGCCGGCCTGTACTGCCGCGCCGACGACCGCGGCGACCCCGTGATCCAGCTCGCGCCGCCGCTCACCATCGGCGTGCCCGAGTTCCAGGAGATCGAGCAGATCCTGCGCTCGGTGCTCACCGAAGCCTCGAACCGCCTCTGATGGCGGGAGCCCGCCAGTCGACCGACGGCGCATCCGCCACCTATCGCCGCTCGAGCTTCTGGCTCGACGACCTCGTCCTGACGGGACGTGACGACCTGGCGCCTCGCGCGCCGCTCGCGGCGGATGCACGGTTCGACGTCTGCATCGTCGGCGGCGGGCTGACCGGGCTGTGGACGGCGTACTCGCTGGCGAAGGCCGACCCCCAGCTGCGTATCGCCGTGCTCGAGCGCGAGATCGCCGGCTTCGGCGCGTCGGGCCGCAACGGCGGATGGTGCTCGGCGCTGTTCCCGCGCTCCCCCGGATCGCTCGAACGCCAGCACGGCTTCGACGCGGCGGTCGCGATGCGGCGTGCGATGGTCGACACGGTCGACGAGGTCGGTCGGGTCGCGCGACTCGAGGGCATCGACTGCGACTTCGAGCGCGGCGGGACGGTGGTGTTCGCTCGCAACGCGGTGCAGCGCGGCTTCGCGAAGGCGGACGTCGCGGAGGCTGCGGCGGTTCGGCGTCGACCGCCCCGAGTACTGGGACCAGCGCACCGTGGCTCCCGGTTCGGGGCGACGGGTCTCGACGGCGACGACCCGGGTGCGATGTTCGACCCTGCCTGCGCGAGGCTGCATCCCGCGAAGCTCGTGCGCGGTCTCGCCGAGGTGGTCGAACGGCTCGGCGTCACCCTCTTCGAGCGCACCGAGGTGATCGACTGGGCGGCGGGCAGCGTGCGCTTCCGCGCGGTCGACTCGGGGATCGAGGGCTCCGTGGCCGCGAGGCACGTGATCATCGCGCTCGAGGGCTACGGCTCCCAGCGGCCGAGGGTGCGCCGCCGCATCCTGCCGCTCTACTCGCTCATGATCGCGACCGAGCCGCTCGACGATGCGGTCTGGGACGAGATCGGCATCGAGCACGGCCAGACGTTCAGCGACTACCGCCACCTGCTCATCTACGGGCAGCGCACGGCCGACAACCGTTTCGCGTTCGGCGGCCGGGGCGCCCGGTACCACTGGGGCAGCACCGTGGATCCGGCGTTCGAGCGGGTCGACCAGGTGTTCGATCACCTGCACGGCGCACTGCGCGACCTCTTCCCCGCGATCGGCGACGCGCGCGTCACGCATCGCTGGGGCGGTCCGCTCGGCATCGCGCGCGACTGGCACGCCACCGCGAGCTACAACCCGAAGACCGGCGTCGGGTTCGCCGGAGGGTACGTGGGCGACGGGCTCTCGACGACGAACCTCGCCGGCCGCACCCTGGCCGACCTCGTGCTGGGTCGCGATACCGAGCTGACCGCGCTGCCGTGGGCGAACCACCGCTCTCCGCTGTGGGAGCCCGAACCGCTGCGCTTCGCCGGCGCGAACCTCGGGATCCTCGGCATGCAGTTCGCCGACCTCGAGGAGCGCGTCACCGGACGCCCGTCGGTCACCGCCCGGCTGCTCGCCCCGCTCACCGGTCACTGAGGTCGCTCCGCCGGGATCCACGAACGCCCACTCGGGCAGGGCGCCGCTCCCGATGAACGCCGACAGGAGCGTCGCCATCGAGTGGCCGGGCGCGGACGCGACGGCCTGGTCGACGAGCAACCCGGCGGCCGACCCCATGCCGAGCGCCCACGCCAGCCACGCCGCCATGCACAGCGGCCCCGGCGCGGACTTCGCCGGGTGCGTGGGCGGCGGCCCAGCGAACGAGGTCGAGGGCACGGCGACACGCGCCGATGGTCGGGCCGGACGCTCGTCTGGCCGAGCAGCAGCCGCCCGAGGAGCTCGGACACGTCGTCCTCCTCGCCCTCGGCGAGCTCGCGCCGCACCAGTTCGTCGACGGTCTCCCCGGCCTCCGCCGCCCTCGACGCCGTCGCCGCCGCGTCATCGTGCGCGAGCTCCCCGACTGCGGCCCGAACGCGAACTGCAGCATCATGGCGTCGCGGATGGCGGGCCGGTCGGCCAGGTGCAGGAACCAGGCCAGCCGCAGCGCCGGCAGCTCGGCCGGCTCGCCGACGAGCAGCGCCTCGATGAGGGCGACCGGGTCGGAGGCGTGGTCGAGCCGCTCGAACTGCGCGACGCTCGCGCTCGAGGTCGGCGAACGCCTCGAGCTCCGCTTGGAGCGCATCGGCGGTCGCCTCGTCGACGGCCGGAAGCCGCCCGGCCTCGGCGGGCGATGCGGACGCGAGAGCCGTCTGCCGGCAACCGCCTCGCAGCCGGGCTCTCGTCGATCATCTCGAGCGGATGCCCCGACGCCGGCGTCGTCGGGGTCGAGCAGCGACCCCCAGCCGTCGGCGGCACGACAGAGCGCGTCGCGGACGTCGAATCCCGCCTGCGCGGCGCGACGCACGAGCAGCGACAGGAGACCGCGCTCGGGAATGCCGCGAGCCGCGGCGAACGTGGTGTCGGTGTACGGCGATCGGCACCACGGCGTCGACGCCGGGCATCCGGCAGAGGGTTCCGACGATGGCGGAGACGAGCGCCGGCCGATCCCGTGCCCGCCGCGGCAGGTCGTGCCGGAGCACGCCGGCCGATCCGGCTGCCGCGGAAGGCGACGCAGACGATCGATCGCTCGGGGACGAAGCCGGCGAGTGCGGGAACGAGCGCGAGCAGGTCGTGCGCACCGGCGGCGCGGATGATGGTGGTCATGCCGACAGCGTCGCGCGCGCCGCATCCGCCGACCGGCCTCGGCACGATCGGGCGACGGACGCCGACGCCGCCCGAGGTGTGGAGGACGGGTCAGCGTCCCGAGAACATCTCCGAGATCTCGGCCGCCTCCGCCTGCGGACGGCCGCCACGCGCTGCCGGCCGCGGCGTTCTGCCGGATCTGCTCGGGGCGCGTCGTGCCCGCGATCACGCTCGCCATCGCCGGCTGCGCGAGCAGCCAGCCGAAGGTCGCCTCGAGCATCGTGATGCCGCGCTGGCCTCCGCGAACGCGCGGTAGCGGTCGAGCACGTCCCACGGCGCGTCGTCGACGAGGTGACGGCGCTGGCGCATGATGCGCGTGTCGGCCGGACGCTCGTCGCGCCGGAACTTGCCGGTCAGCAGGCCGTTCTGCAGCGGGAAGAACGGGAGGAAGCCGAGCCCGAAGTGGCGGACCGCGGGCAGCACCTCGGCTTCCGCCCCGCGCGAGAGCAGGTTGTACTCGTTCTGCGCGGAGACGAATCGGGTCGCCCCGAGCTCGCGGGCGACGAGCTCCGCCTCGGCGATCTGCCAGCCGCTGAGGTTCGAATGGCCGAGGTAGCGGACCTTGCCCTCGCGCACGAGGTCGTCGAGCGCCGCGATCGTCTCGTCGATCGGCGTCTCGGGGTCGGGCGTGTGCAGCTGGTAGAGGTCGATCCAGTCGGTCTGGAGGCGCCGCAGCGAGCCCTCCGACGGCGAGGCGGATGTACCGCCGGGAGCCCCGCGCGCCCCAGGCGGGCAGCGGCGACGGCAGGCTCGCGTGCCCGAACTTCGTGGCGATCACGACCTCGTCGCGTCGACCGCGCAGCGCCTCGCCGAGGAGCGTCTCGCTGAGCCCGTACTCGCGCCCGTAGATGTCCGCGGTGTCGATGAAGTTGACGCCGGCGTCGAGCGCGGCGGCCACGACCTCGTTCGGTGCCCGTCCTGCGTCTCGGTCGCGCGTCCCGGCGCGGCCGAAGTTGTTGCCGCCGAGGCCGACCGCCGAGACGCGGAGGCCCGAACGGCCGAGGGAGCGGTACTCGAGTTCGGTCATCCGTCCAGCCTAGGCGGCGTCGCCGTGCGGTGCGCGATCGCCTCGTGCGCGGGCGGACTCGTCCTCCACAGCCGCTGCCTCCAGCGTCGCGTCGCGCGATGTCCGATTCCCGCGAGTCGATGTCGGATGCCGCGGCTACGCTCGAAGCATGACCAACGTGTTCCTCACCCGCCTCGACAGCCCGATCGGCCGCATCGAGCTCGTCGGCGACGACGACGCCGTCACGAGCCTCTCCATCGAGCGCGAGGGCGCGCTCCCCCACGACGGCGAGCCCGAGCGCTCCAACGACGTGCTCGACCTGGCACGTGGCCAGCTCCTCGAGTACTTCGCCGGCACCCGCACCGACTTCGACGTCCCGGTCCGCCTCTCCGGCACGCCGTTCCAGCAGGCCGTCTGGGCCGAGCTCGAGCGCCTCGGCTGGGGCGAGGCCACCTCCTACGGCGCGCTCGCGGCCGCGGTCGGCAAGCCGGGGTCCGCTCGCGCGATCGGCGGCGCCGTCGGTGCCAACCCGATCCCGATCATCGTGGGCTGCCACCGCGTGCTCGCCTCCGACGGCCGCATCACCGGGTACTCGGGCGGCGACGGCATCCCCACGAAGCTCTGGCTGCTCGGCCACGAGCGCATCGGCTTCGCCGCGTGAGCGTCGTGCCGCGGCCCGAGCTCGTCACCGGCGACGACGGCCTGGCACGCGTGCGCGTGGGGCGCGAACGATCCCGAGTACCGCCGCTACCACGACGAGGAGTGGGGCACGCCCGCAGCACGACCCGGTGCGCCTGTTCGAGAAGGTCTGCCTCGAGGGATTCCAGGCCGGGCTGTCGTGGATCACGATCCTCCGGCGCCGACCGGCGTTCCGCGAGGTCTTCCACGGCTTCGACGTCGAGCGGGTCGCCGCGATGACCGAGGCCGACGTCGAGCGACTCCTCGGCGACGCTCGCATCATCCGCCACCGCGGCAAGATCGAGGCGACCATCCAGAACGCGCGTGCCACCCTCGCGCTCGACGAGCCGCTCGACCAGGCTCCTCTGGAGCTTCGCCCCGCCGCCCCGGGCGGCGGCGCCCGTCTCGTTCGCCGAGGTGCCCGCCACGACGCCCGAGTCCGCTCGCGATGAGCAAGGCACTCCGCAAGCTGCGGGTTCCGCTTCGTCGGGCCGACGACGATGTACGCGCTCATGCAGGCGGCCGGAATGGTCGACGACCACCTCGCCGGGTGCTTCCGCGCGTCGGCCGAGATCCGCGGCGAGCGTGTCGCGCGTCGGCGCCTGACGTCGCCTGGCGACGCCGGGCGCGCATCGTGCGGCGCGCTCGGCGCGTCAGGCGACGAGCTCGAGCTCGCGCGGCTGCACCCGGCGCACGCCGCGTCGCAGGTCGAGCCAGAACCCCTCCGCCGCGCCCAGTCGATCAGCTCGTCGAGCGAGTCGATCTCGGGTCGCGAGTCCAGGAACGGCGCGCGTGAACCGTCCCTTGGCGTGCTTGTTGAAGTGGTTGAGCGCTCGACGGCGCCCATCGGCCTCGACCGAGACGACCCGAACGAAGACGCTGTCGTCGCGCGCCGGGGCCGGGCCGAGCTCGGCGTATCCCTCCGATCGGAGGTCGACGATCACGCCCGGCCGCGACGCCAGTCGATCGACGCGAGCGATGCGCGCCAGAACGCTCGCAGGCGAACGCCGGGAACCCGGGAATCGTGCGAGAGCCGATACGCCGGGATCGGGTCGAGTGCCCCGACGAGGCCGAACAGCGCCGAGTGCACGACCACGGTGGCTCCCTGCGAACGCATCGTGCGTCGGTCGAGAGGCGTCGACGCGTCGAGCGCGTCGAAGAGCACGCCGGTGTAGCGGTCGATCGCGGGCATCGTCGGCGCGTCGCGCAGCCGTCGGTTGCGTTCGACCTCCGCGGCCTGGCGCGGGCTCAGCTTCAGGGCGCGCATCGTCGCGTCGTGGTCGCCGGCGAGCGCGATCACCCGCTCGACGCAGCTCGGCGCGCAGCCCGGTGAGGCCGGGGTGCGAGAGCGCGTCGAGGTCGAGCGACGTCGCCGTCGCCGCCGTCCCGCTTCGTCTCCGACGGCGGAAGCAGCAGCAGCATCTACGCGGCGATGAACGCGAGCGCCGCGTCGACGTTCGAGCCGAGCGATTCGACGCTGTCGATCGTGACCCGCGGGAGGGCCGACGACGGCCCCGTCCACGGCGCGTAGCCCTCGAGGCTCTGCTCGACGGCGCGCCACGTGGTCTCCTCGAGGTGCGGCAGGCCGCGCTCGCGCTTCTCGAGCCGCGCACGGTGCAGCGACTCATCCGAGCAGACGACCTCGATGACGCGCAGGCGCACGTCGGCGCGGGCGGCGAGGTCGCGCCACTGCAGGCGCGCGGCCTCGGCCGCGTTGACGGCATCGACGATGACCGTGCGGCCCGAGTCGAGCTCCTTCTCGGCGATCTCCTCGGCCACGAGGTACGCCGCGAGCCCGGTCGGCTGGTCGGCGTCGATCCCCGCGCGGAGGATCGCCGACTCGATCGGGTCGACGGACACGACCGTGGCGCCGAGGCGAGCGCCGACGATCTCGCCGATCGTCGACTTGCCCGCGCCCGGCAGGCCCGGCCATCACGATGAGTTGGGTGACGCTCAGGTCACCGAATTGACGGTCGATCGGCTGCTCCCCCTGCATCCGGAACTCCTCAGGCGAGTTCAGCGCGGGACGCGACCACCTGCACGGCGTTCGACTGCACCGACAGGAAGCCGTCTTCGGCGTTCGCGGTGATCTTCTCGCCGCCCGGCAGGGTGACGCGCACCTCGCCGCCGGCCAGGATCGCGAGCATCGGCTCGTGACCCGGCAGGATGCCGATCTCGCCTTCGACCGTGCGGGCGACCACCATGGCCGCCTCGCCCGACCAGACTTCCTGGTCGGCCGAGACGACGCTCACGTTGAGGACGGCCATGCTCAGCCGTTCTCCTTCTGGATCTGCGCCCACTTCTCCTCGACGTCGGAGATCGATCCGACGTTGAAGAAGGCCTGCTCGGCCACGTGGTCGAAGTCACCGCGGGCGATCGCGTCGAACGACTCGATCGTGTCCTTCAGCGGCACGGTCGAACCCTCGACACCCGTGAACTTCTTGGCCATGTAGGTGTTCTGCGAGAGGAACTGCTGGATGCGGCGCGCACGCGACACCGTGATCTTGTCCTCCTCGGAGAGCTCGTCGACACCGAGGATCGCGATGATCTCCTGCAGTTCCTTGTTCTTCTGGAGGATCTGCTTGACCGTGGTCGCGACGCGGTAGTGGTCCTCGCCCAGGTACCGGGGGTCGAGGATGCGGGACGTCGAGGTCAGCGGGTCCACCGCCGGGTAGAGACCCTTCGACGCGATCTCACGCGAGAGCTCGGTCGTCGCGTCGAGGTGCGCGAAGGTCGTGGCCGGGGCCGGGTCGGTGTAGTCGTCGGCCGGCACGTAGATCGCCTGGAGCGAGGTGATCGAGTGGCCGCGCGTCGAGGTGATGCGCTCCTGCAGGATGCCCATCTCGTCGGCGAGGTTCGGCTGGTAGCCCACGGCGGACGGCATGCGGCCGAGCAGCGTCGACACCTCGGACCCCGCCTGCGTGAAGCGGAAGATGTTGTCGATGAAGAGGAGCACGTCCTGGCCCTGCACGTCGCGGAAGTACTCGGCCATCGTGAGGGCCGAGAGGGCGACGCGCAGACGCGTGCCCGGCGGCTCGTCCATCTGGCCGAAGACGAGGGCGGTCTTGTCGAAGACGCCCGCCTCCTCCATCTCGTGGATGAGGTCGTTGCCCTCACGGGTGCGCTCGCCGACACCGGCGAACACCGACACACCGCCGTGGTCCTGCGCGACGCGCTGGATCATCTCCTGGATGAGGACGGTCTTGCCGACGCCCGCACCGCCGAAGAGGCCGATCTTGCCACCCTGCACGTACGGGGTGAGGAGGTCGATGACCTTGATGCCGGTCTCGAAGAGCTGCGTCTTCGACTCGAGCTGGTCGAAGGCCGGGGGCTTGCGGTGGATCGGCCAGCGCTCGGTGATCTCGATCTGCTCGCCGGGCTCGCCGTTCAGCACCTCGCCGATGACGTTGAAGACCTTGCCCTTGGTGACGTCGCCGACGGGCACGGAGATCGCCTCGCCGGTGTCGATGACCTCCTGGCCGCGGACCAGGCCGTCGGTGGGCTTCAGCGCGATGGCGCGGACGAGGTCGTCGCCGAGGTGCTGCGCGACCTCGAGCGTGATCGTGGTGGTCTCGCCGCTCGATGGTGATGTCGGTCTTGAGCGCGTTGTAGATCTCGGGGATCGAGTCGTGCGGGAACTCGATGTCGACGACGGGGCCGGTGACGCGGGCGATGCGGCCGACGGCGCCGGCGGTCGACTCGGCGACCGGCGCGGTTGCGGTGTCAGTCATTCTGTCTCTCTCTTTTCTGGATTACTTCTTGGCGACGAGCGCATCGGCGCCGCCCACGATCTCGGAGATCTGCTGCGTGATCTCGGCCTGGCGCGCGTTGTTCGCGAGGCGCGTGTAGTCGGTGATGAGCTTGTCGGCGTTGTCGCTCGCCGACTTCATCGCCTTCTGCGTCGCCGCGTGCTTCGCCGCGGCCGACTGCAGGAGCGCGTTGAAGATGCGGCTCTCGATGTACACCGGCAGCAGCGCGTCGAGCACGGTCTCGACGTCGGGCTCGAACTCGTAGAGCGGCTGCACCGTGGCATCCGGCTCCTCGACGCCCTCGACGACCTCGAGCGGCAGCAGGCGCACGACCTCGGGGGTCTGCGTCATCATGCTCACGAAGCGGTTGTAGACGACGTGGATCTCGTCGACGCCGCCGTCGGCGGCATCCCGGAGGAACACCTCGAGGACCGCGTCGGCGATCTCCTTGGCCAGCTCGAACTCGGGGTTCTCGGAGCTGCCGGTCCACTGCCGCTCCGACGCCCGGCGACGGAACTGGAAGTACCCGACCGCCTTGCGTCCGACGAGGAAGTACACGACGTCCTTGCCCTGGCTGCGCAGCAGCTCGGCGAGCTGCTCCGCCTCGCGGAGCACCTGCGAGTTGAACGCACCGGCGAGGCCGCGGTCCGACGTGAGGATCACGACGGCGGCGCGCTCGATCGTCTCGGGCTCGGTCGTGAGCACGTGGTCGACGTTCGAGTACGTCGCGACGGCCGACACGGCTCGCGTGATGGCACGCGAGTACGGCGTCGAAGCCGTCACGCGCGCCTGCGCCTTCTGGATGCGCGAGGCGGCGATGAGCTCCATCGCCTTCGTGATCTTCTTCGTCGTCTGGGCAGACTTGATCTTCTGCCGGTAGACCCGAAGTTGCGCTCCCATGTCTCTCCTGTATCCCTAGGGCTCGATCGTGATTCGCCGGCTGCCTAGCGGCGGCTCTTGACGATCTTCTCCTGGTTGACGTCCTCGACGGCGATCGCCTCGAACTGCTCGCGACCCGACCGAGGCGAGCGGCTTGCCCTCGCCGGTCTGGAACTCGAGCTTGAACTTGTCGACCTCGGACTCGAGCGTCGCGACGGTCTCGTCGGACAGCACGTTGGTGTCGCGCAGCGTCGAGAGCACCTCGGTGTTGCGACCGAGGTAGTCGAGGAACTCGCGCTCGAAGCGGAGGATGTCCTCGACGGGCACCTCGTCGAGCTTGCCGTTCGTGCCGGCCCAGATCGAGACGACCTGCTCCTCGACGGGGTACGGCGAGTACTGCGGCTGCTTGAGCAGCTCGGTCAGGCGCGCGCCGCGGGCGAGCTGGCGGCGGCTGGCCGCGTCGAGGTCGGACGCGAACATCGCGAACGCCTCGAGCGAGCGGTACTGCGCGAGCTCGAGCTTCAGCGTGCCGGAGACCTTCTTGATCGACTTGACCTGGGCGTCACCGCCGACTCGCGAGACCGAGATGCCCACGTCGACCGCCGGGCGCTGGTTCGCGTTGAAGAGGTCGGACTGGAGGAAGATCTGGCCGTCGGTGATCGAGATCACGTTGGTCGGGATGTACGCCGAGACGTCGTTCGCCTTCGTCTCGATGATCGGCAGGCCGGTCATCGAGCCGGCGCCGAGCTCGTCGGAGAGCTTCGCGCAACGCTCGAGCAGGCGCGAGTGCAGGTAGAACACGTCGCCGGGGTACGCCTCGCGGCCCGGCGGGCGGCGGAGGAGCAGCGACACGGCGCGGTAGGCCTCGGCCTGCTTCGACAGGTCGTCGAAGATGATCAGGACGTGCTTCGAGTCGTACATCCAGTGCTGGCCGATGGCCGAGCCGGTGTACGGCGCGAGGTACTTGAAGCCGGCGGGGTCGGAGGCCGGTGCCGCGACGATGGTGGTGTACTCCATCGCGCCCGCGTCCTCGAGCGCGCCCTTGACCGAGGCGATGGTCGAGCCCTTCTGGCCGATCGCGACGTAGATGCAGCGCACCTGCTTCGACGGGTCGCCCGACTCCCAGTTGGCCTTCTGGTTGATGATCGTGTCGATCGCGATGGCGGTCTTGCCGGTCTGGCGGTCGCCGATGATCAGCTGGCGCTGGCCGCGGCCGATCGGGATCATCGCGTCGATGGCCTTGATGCCGGTCTGCAGCGGCTCGTGCACCGACTTGCGCTGCATGACGCCGGGCGCCTGCAGCTCGAGGGCGCGGCGGCCCTCGATGCCGGTGATCTCGCCGAGGCCGTCGATCGGGTTGCCCAGCGGGTCGACGACACGGCCGAGGTAGCCCTCGCCGACGGGAACGGAGAGGACCTCGCCCGTGCGGGTCACCTCCATGCCCTCCTCGATGCCGGTGAACTCGCCGAGCACGACGACGCCGATCTCGTCCTCGTCGAGGTTCAGCGCGAGGCCGAGCGTGCCGTCGGCGAAGCGGATGAGCTCGTTCGCCATGACCGAGGGCAGGCCCTCGACGTGAGCGATGCCGTCGGCGGCGTCGGTGACGTATCCGACCTCGGTCGTCTGCGCCTGTGCCCGGCTCGTACGACGAGACGAACTCCGAGAGAGCCGAACGGATCTCGTCGGGGCTGATGGAGAGTTCTGCCATTGTCTTTCCCTTTTCTGTACTCGTTGTACAGCTACTGGTCTGTCGCGGCGCAGGACGCCGGTCGTTTCATCCGGCGTCAGCCGGCAAGCTTCTGCCTCAGCGAGCTGAGGCGTGATGGCGACGCTGCCGTCGATGACGTCGTCGCCGATCTGCACGCGGACCCCGCCGAGCACGGCGGGATCGACGATGGTGTTGACCCGCAGCGCGCGGCCGTACTGCGCCTCGAGGCCCCGCACGAGGCGCTCGAGCTGCGGCGTCGACAGCGGCGTCGCGGTCGTGACCGTGGCGATCTCGAACCCGCGCTGCTCGGCGACGACGCCGGCCGCGTGGCGGAGCAGCTCGCCGATGCGGCGCCCGCGCGGCTGCTGCACGAGGTGGCTGCACGATCGCGACCGTCTGCGGCGAGGCCTTGCCCGCGAGCAGCCGGTCGACGAGCTTCACCTTCGCCGCGGCCGGGCTCAGCTTGCTGCCGAGCGCGAGCTCGAGCTCGGCGTCGGATGCCACGGCGCGCTCGATCGGCGAAGAGCTCGGCGTCGATCGGCGACGTCGCGTGCCGACTCGGACGCGACGCGCAGGCCGAGCTCCTCGATGCCCTCGAGCAGGTCGGACGAGTCCGACCAGCGGCTTCGAGGCGAGCGTCGGTGAGCAGCGTCACGGCGTCGGCGGTGAGCTTCGAGCCGAAGACCGCCTCGACGAGCGCGCGCTTCTGCGCGGCATCCGCCTCGCTGTCGGTCAGCGCGGAGCGCAGGTGCTTCGACGAGCCGACGACCCGCCCGGCGGCGAGGAGATCCTCGGCCACCCGCAGATCGGCCCGGCCGAGCGCCGTCAGTGTGGCGTGCGTCCCGGCCAGGGCCTTCCTCGTAGCGCTACCCATGGACTACTTCTTCCCTCCGGCGGCGGCCTCGGAGGCCTCCAGGTCGGCGAGGAAGCGGTCGACGACCGCGGTCGCCTTGCGGTCGTCGGAGAGGCTCTCGCCGATGACGCCCGACGCGAGGTCGATGGCGAGCGTGCCCACCTCGGAGCGGAGCGAGACGAGCGCGGACTGGCGCTCGGCCTCGATCTGCGCCTGCGCCGATCGCGGTGACGCGAGCGGCCTCGGCCGTGGCCGCGTCCTTCGCCTCGGCGACGATCTTCTTGCCGTCCTCGCGGGCGGTCTCGCGGATGCGGCCGGCCTCGGTGCGCGCGTCGGCGAGCTGGGCGGTGTACTCCTCGAGCGCCGCCTCGGCCTTGCGCTGCGCCTCGTCGGCCTTCGCGATGTTGCCCTCGATCGCCTCGGCGCGCTCGTCGAGCAGCTTCCGGACGCGCGGGAGCACGTACCTCCAGAAGAAGACGAGGATGATGACGAAGCAGACCGACGACCAGAGGATGTCGTACCCGGCCGGAAGGAGCGGGCTGGGTGCCGCCTCCTCGCCCTCGGTAGCAGCTCTCAGGACTGCGTGAAGCACGGTTGCCTCCTAGTTGAGAGAACGGATCAGTAGCCGAAGATGAAGGCGGTGGCGATGCCGATGAAGGCGAGCGCCTCGGTGAAGGCGATGCCGATCCACATCAGCACCTGGAGGCGGCCGGCGAGCTCGGGCTGGCGAGCGACGCCCTCGATCGTCTTGCCGACGACGATGCCGACGCCGATGGCCGGGCCGATCGCCGCGAGGCCGTATCCGACCGTCGCGATGCTTCCGGTGATCTCAGCGAGAACGGTAGTTGCGTCCACGTTGGGGTTTCCTTTCTTGGGGATGTTCTGGGCGGATGCCCGGGCTCAGTGCTCTTCCGCCACCGCGAGCTGGATGTAGACCGCGGTGAGGAGCGTGAAGACGTAGGCCTGCAGGACGGCGACGAGGATCTCGAAGAGCGTGAACGCCAGGCCGAACGCCAGGCTGCCGACTCCGAGCAGCGCCCACCAGCCGCCGGCGGTGAAGAAGAAGAACTGCGTCGCCGCGAAGAAGAGCACGAGCAGGAGGTGCCCGACGACCATGTTCATCAGGAGTCGCAGCGTGAGCGTGATCGGCCGGATGATGAAGGTCGAGATGAGCTCGATCGGCGTCACGATGATGTAGACGGGCCACGGCACGCCGGCGGGGAAGAGCGAGTTCTTGAAGAACTTGCCCGGGCTCTTCTTGATGCCCGCGTAGATGAACGTGACGTACGCGACGATCGCCAGCACGAGCGGAACGGCGACGACCGAGGTGCCGGCGATGTTCAGGAAGGGGATGATGCCCGTCAGGTTCATGAACAGGATCATGAAGAACATCGTGGTGAGGATCGGCAGGAAGCGCCTGCCGTCCTTCTTGCCGAGGAGGTCGTCGGCGACGTTCACGCGGACCAGGTCGAGGCCCATCTCGACGAGGCTCTGGAACCGGCCGGGCACGACCCGCATGCGGCGCGTGCCGAGCCAGAAGACGAGGAGCACTGCGGCGACGGCGATGAACTGGACGAGCGTGACCCGGTTGATCTCGAACGGCGTGCCCTCGAACAGCACTGCCGGAGGGAAGAATTCCATGATCGACGGAGCGTGGAAGCCACCTTCGTCGGTGGACATCGGAACCAGCAGGTTCAGAGCGTTTGCTAGCAGCGCTTTCTCCTGTTTCGGGGCGTGGAGCTCGGCTCTCGCGACGACGAACATCGGAAACGGATTCCGCACATGCCGAAGCCGGGCGGAAACCGTGGGGGATCGTCAATACTCTAGCAAGACTTCTACGAGCAGACGAATTCGAGCCGGGCTCAGTCGTCGGTGGGAGCCTTGGGCAGCTCGGACGTCGCTCGCGTAGGGCATCCGGGACTTCGAGACGACGAGGACGTCGACCACGAGCGACGCGATGACGCCCGCGACGAGGCTGAGGAACAGCACCGTCGGGTTCAGCCACGGGGCGTCGCGAAGCACGACCACGAGCACGATGAAGACGAGGAACTTCAGCAGCCAGCCGCCGAGCACGATCCCGAAGAACACGCCGACGAACACGTCGCTCGATGCGAACCGGTTGGCGAGCAGGATGCTCGCCGCGGTGATGCCCATGAACACCACCGCCATGAGCGTGCCGATGACCGCGCTCACGAGCCCCTCGGTGCCGGCGAAGATGAAGCCGAGCGATGCCGCTGACCACGAGCACGACCGCGGCGAGCACGCCGCCCCATGCGAGCGCCCTGCGGAGCACCGGATTCGAGGAGGGCGTGCGGTCGGCGGGTTCAGGACGTGCGTCGGTCATCGTGCTCCAGTTCGGGGTCGCCCGATTCTAGCCGCGGGTCCTGACCGGGAACGGGGGCCGGCTCGAGCTCGTCGAACACGACCGCCTCGGGCACGTCGACCGACTCCGCCTCGGCCGCGACCGTGAGGCGCTTGCGGCGTCCGAGGGGGGCGAGCGTGATCGCGGCGCATCCGAGGAAGCCGATGCCGAGCAGCAGGAAGGCCCAGCCGGAGTCGATGCCGAGGTAGACGGGGAACACGAACGAGAGGAGGCATCCGATCGAGGCCACCGCCGTCCACGCGTAGAAGATGAGCACGGCGTTCAGGTGCGAGTGGCCCATGTCGAGCAGGCGGTGGTGCAGGTGCTTGCGGTCGGCCGCGAACGGCGACTTGCCCGCGCGCAGCCGCCGGACCACGGCGAGCCCGAAGTCGAGCAACGGGATGAGGAGCACCGCGAACGGCAGGATGATCGGGATGAACGCGGGGAACAGCTCGTCGAGGCCGAGCGAGGCCGGGTCGATCTGGCCGGTCACCGCGATCGCCGACGTCGCCATGAGCAGGCCGATGAGCAGGGCGCCCGCGTCGCCCATGAAGAGCTTCGCCGGATGCCAGTTGAGCGGCAGGAACCCGACGCACGCCCCGACGAGCACGATCGCGAGCAGCGACGCCAGGTTGAAGTAGTTGAGCGGCGACGTCTTCTGCACCAGCAGGTAGGTGTAGAGGAAGAACACGCCGTTGGCGATGAGCGCGACGCCCGCGACCAGCCCGTCGAGTCCGTCGATGAAGTTGATGGCGTTCATCACGAGCACGATGGTGAACACCGTGATCGTGGCGCTCATCCAGGACGATCCGACGGTGATGCCGCCGATCGGCAGCGAGACGATCGACACGCCCTGCCAGGCGATGAGGCCGGCGGCGATGAACTGCCCGGCGAGCTTCGTCGTCCAGTCGAGGTCCCAGATGTCGTCGGCGACGCCGATGAGCACGATCAGCAGGGCCGCGCCGAGGATCGCGAGCATCTGGTTCGGGTTCTGGAAGATGATCGAGACGATCGAGAACCGCGACGAGCCCGAGCGTCGACACGAACGCGGCCGCGCCGATCGCGGCGAGGATGCCGATGAACATCGCGATGCCGCCGAGGCGCGGCGTCGGGCGCGTGTGCACGTCGCGTTCGCGGATCTTCGGGTAGAGGCGGTACTTGAGGCTCAGCTTCCAGACGAGCACCGAGCCGCCGAAGGTGACGAGCGCGGCCACGAGGGCGAGCGCGAGGAAGAGGGTCATGAGGCGGCGGCACCCGCTCCGCCGTCGGCGGTGTCGCGGGCGGCTGCCACTGCGGGCTCGCCCGCCACGTCGTCGTCGGATGCCGCAGCCGGCTCGCCGGATGCCGCAGCGCTCGATCGGCGTCGACCGCACGTCGCGTCGCACCGGATGCCGCAGCGTCACCGGCTCCGCAGCGTCACCGGATGCCGCGTCGCCGCCGTCGGCCGCGTCCGCGTCGCCCTCGGCCACGGCTCGCCCTCGGGCGCCAGCAGCTCCTCGCCGACGACCTCGAGGATGCGCTCGCGGGAGATGACGCCGGCGCGCACGATGCGCAGCACTCCCCCGTCGGCGTCGAGGCCGGTGGCGTCGACGATGGTCGACGAGGTGTCGCCCTGGCGCTCGCCGATGGCCTCGTAGCCCTCGCCGGCGCGTCCGCCGTCGAGGTAGACGGTGACCGCCTCGCCCAGCATCGCCGCGGCGTCGGCGGCGGTCGCCGCCGACGGCTGCCCCGAGAGGTTCGCGCTCGACACCGCGAGCGGGCCGGTCTCGGAGAGCAGCTCGAGGGCGATCGGGTTCGCCGGCATGCGCAGGGCGACCGTGCCGCGCGTCTCGCCGAGGTCCCACTGCAGCGAGGGCTGCGCGTGCAGGATCACCGTGAGCCCGCCCGGCCAGAACTCCGCGACCAGCCGGCGCACGGGCTCGGGCACCTCGCTCGCGAGGGCGTCGAGCGTGGGGATGCCGGGGATGAGCACGGGCGGCGGCGAGGTGCGCTCGCGCCCCTTCGCCTCGAGGAGCTTCGCGACCGCGGCGGCGTCGAACGCGTCGGCGGCGACGCCGTAGACCGTGTCGGTGGGGATCACCACGAGCTCGCCGCGTCCGATGGCGCCGCGGGCGAGCCGCATGCCGGTGAGCAGCTGGGAGTCGACCGAACAGTCGTAGATGGCAGTCATGACCGCTCGATTCTAGACCAGCGCGCTTGCCATACTCGGGGCATGGGCGCGCCGCTGTTCCTCTTCGATTTCGACAAGACGCTGTACGCCTACGACTTCCGCAAGCGGCTGCCGCGGCTCGCCGAGTTCTCGGGCGTCAGCCAGTACGCCCTGGCGAAGCACTGGTGGGCGGCGGGGCGCGAGGAAGCCGCGGAATCCGGCGCGTATCCGTCGACCGAGGAGTACCTCGCGGCGTTCAACGCGGCGACCGGCGGCGCGCTCACGGCCGAGGGGTGGCGCGACGCCAGGCGCGCGGCGATGACGTCGATGCCGGGCTCCATCGCCGCCCTGCGCCGCGCCGCCGAGCTCGGGACCGCGTCGCTGCTCTCGAACAACCCGGTCATCTTCCGCGATTCGCTGCCCGACCTCGCCCCCGACGTCGTCCGGGATCCTCGGCGGCAACGACCTCGTGTCGGCGGTGCTCGGCGCCCGCAAGCCCGACGCGCGCATCTACGCGCGAGCGCTCGAGCGATACGGCGTCGACGCCGACGACGCCTTCTTCGTCGACGACTCCGAGGCGAACGTGCGCGGCGCCGAGGCGCGTCGGCATCACGGCCTTCCGGATGACCGAGGACGACGCAGGCCGCTTCGACACCGACGGGCTCCTCGCGGCGATCGAGGCCTTCGCCGACCGATCGGGGCGCGTGAACGACGGATGCCGCGAGCCCGTGCGGCCCGCGGCATCCGTCGCCTGCTCCCCGTCGTCAGCGGCGGCCCGCCTTGCGGCGGAAGAGCCACGCGCCCCAGGCCACCGAGCCCGCGATGATGACGACGCACCAGCCGACGGCCCACCACGCCGAGTCGCCCATCGGCGTGCCCATGAGCAGCGACCGGAGGGTCTCGATGATGGGCGTGATCGGCTGGTTCTCGGCGATCCACTGGAGCCAGTCGGGCATCGTGTCGACCGGCACGAACGCGCTCGAGAGGTACGGCAGGAACAGGAGGATGAACCCGTAGCCGCTCGCCGCCTCGGGCGTCGACGCGGCGAGGCCGATGGCCGCGAACAGGTACGTGATCGCGAGGATCCAGAGGGCGACGAGGCCGAACACGGCGACCCACTCGAGCGGCGTCGCGGTCGGCCGGAATCCGACGAGCAGGGCGACCACGACGACCACGACGCGGTGGCGACGAGGTTGCGCGCGAGGCTCGCGACGACGTGCCCGGTGAGCACGGCCCCGCTGCGGATCGGCATGGTGCGGAAGCGGTCGATGATGCCCGGTGGTCATGTCGTTCGCGACCGAGACGGCCGTCGACGCCGAGCCGAAGCCGGCGCAGAGCAGGATGATGCCGGGCACGACGTAGTCGACGTAGCCGCCCGACGGATCGATCGCGTTGCCGAAGATGTACGTGAAGAGCAGCATGAGCATCACGGGCAGCACGACGGCCATGAGCGCCGACTCGACGTCGCGGACGGAGTGCAGGAAGCTGCGCGTGATGAACGTGGACTCGGCGGTGAACGCGCCGATCCGCGGACGGACGAGGGTCGTCGGTGGTCATGGTCGTCACTTCGCTTCCTGGAGCTCGGGCGACGCGGGGGCCGCGTCGCGGGTGGTGATGGCGAGGAACACGTCGTCGAGGCTGGGCCGGCGGATGGACACCACGACGCCGTCGGCGCCGGCTGCCGGCGTGCGGTCGAGCTCGTCCATCGCGGCGCGCAGGCCGTGCACGCTGCCGTCGGTGGGCAGCTCGAGCAGGAGCGCGCCGTCGGCGTCGCGCAGCTCGACCACGTCGCCGCCGATCCGGGCCTTCAGCTCCGCCGGCGTGCCCTCGGCGGCGATCCGGCCGCCGTCGAGCACCGCGATGCGGTCGGCGAGCCGGTCGGCCTCCTCGAGGTACTGGGTCGTGAGGAAGACCGTCGTGCCGGCGCCGGCGAGCGAGCGGATGACGCTCCAGAGCTCCTGCCGGCTGCGGGTGTCGAGCCCGGTCGTCGGCTCGTCGAGGAACAGCACGGCCGGCGCCACGATGAGGCTGAGCGCCAGGTCGAGCCGACGGCGCATGCCGCCGGAGTAGGTGCCGACCCGGCGGCCCGCGGCATCCGCGAGGTCGAATCGATCGAGCAGTTCGGCGGCGCGGGTGCGGGCCTCGCGACGCCCGAGCCCCGAGAGCCGGCCCATCATGACGAGGTTCTCGGTGCCGGTGAGCACGCCGTCGACCGCAGCGGACTGGCCGGTGAGGCTGATGCGGCGCTTCACCTCCTCGGCGTCGGCGACGACGTCGTGGCCGGCGACCAGCGCCGTGCCCGAGTCGGCCCGCACGAGCGTCGTGAGGATGTTGATGGTCGTCGTCTTGCCCGCGCCGTTCGGCCCGAGCAGGGCGAACACGGTGCCGGTGGGCACCGCGAGGTCGAGCCCCGAGAGCACCTCGGTGCGCCCGAAGCGCTTGCGGAGGCCGCGAGCGTCGATGGCGAGTGTCATCGCCTGCTCCTTTCCTGGTGTTGGTCTGCGTATGTCGCAAACTGTTTATGTGATGCACTGTTGTTTAAGTAATACACAGTTCTAGACTGTCGTCAACACCCCACGACGATCGGGAGCCGATGCCGAACCCCACGCCGCCCGACGGCGACCAGCCCGACCCCGAGCTCCCCCGGGCCGTCGCACTCGCCTGGGGCGTCGCGGCGCACCCCCAGCGCGGACCCAAGCGCGAGCTGTCGATCGAGCGCATCGTCGAGGCGGCCATCGAGATCGCCGACGCCGAGGGGCTCGGCGCGGTCTCGATGAGCCGCGTCGCGACCTCGCTCGGATTCACGACGATGTCGCTCTACCGCTACGTCACGAGCAAGGACGACCTGATCCTCCTCATGCAGGAGGAGGCGAGCGTGGTGCCCGTGCCCGACGAGGCCGTCGAGCGCACCTGGCGCGACGGCGTCAGCGCGTGGGTCCTCGCCATGCGGGACGCGTACCGGGCGCATCCGTGGCTCGTCGACATCCCGATCTCGGGGGCGCCGATCACGCCGAACAGCCTCACGATCGTGGACTGGTTCCTGCGCGAGATGCGCGACCTGCCGCTGAGCGACGGCGAGAAGATGTCGGCCCTGCTGCTCGTCACGAGCTACGTGCGCGCCACGAGCGCGCAGGAGCGCGACCTCGGCGCGGCGGCCGCCGCCTCGGACCCCGGCGGACGTCACGGGCGAGAACGCGTTCGGCGCCCTCGTCGAGCTCGTCACGCCCGAGCGCTTCCCGTACCTCCAGCCGCTGCTCATCGCCGGCGGCTACGTCGCCGAGCCGGGCGCGGGCAGCCTCGAGGGCGACGACGACTTCGAGTTCGGCCTCCAGCGCATCCTCGACGGGATCGAGTACCACGTCGGCCGCGTCGAGTCCGGACGGGCGGTGGCGCACCCCGCGCCGCCGCGCGCCCGAGATCGCGCTCCCCCGCGACAAGCAGGTGCGCGAGGCGGCCAAGGCCAGGCGCGAGGCCGAGAAGGCGCTCCGCGAGGCGCAGAAGCGCGAGCGCGAGGCCATCAAGCGCGCGCTCGAACGCGAGCGGCACGACCGCGAGCAGCAGGAACGCGAGCGAGGGGAACGGGAACGGCGCGACCGGGAGCGGCGCGAGCGCGAACGGGAACGACTCGAACGCGAACGCGAACGGCTCGATCGCGCCAAGTGAGGGCGGGGCGGATGCCGCGGCTCAGCGCAGCGGCGGTCGTCGCCCGGTCGCGCGACGTGAGGTCGCGGTGGTGCGCGATCGCGCGCCAGCCGTCGGCCGCGAGGATCGCCGCGATCGGCGCCGACTGCGTCTCGGCGTGCTCGATGACGAGCACGCCGCCCGGATGCAGCAGCTCGGCCGCCCGCCGCGAGAGCACGCGCACGACGTCGAGCCCGTCGGCACCGCCGTAGAGCGCCGCCACGGGGTCGTGCAGGTGCACCTCGGGGTCGACCGGGATCTCGCCCGCCGGCACGTACGGCGGGTTCGAGATCACGACGGCGACCCGGCCGTCGAGCTCGGGCAGGGCGGTCGCGAGGTCGCCGAAGACGAGCTCGAGGTTCTCCGCGCCGACCTCGTCGACGTTGCGGCGCGTCCACGGGAACGCCTCGGGCGAGTTCTCGACCGCCCACACCCGCGCGTGCGGGACCTCGGTCGCCATCGCGAGTGCGATCGCCCCGCTGCCGCTGCCGAGGTCGACCGCGATCGGCTCGGGCTCGGCCGTGGCCCGCAGCGCGTCGATGGCGAGCTGCGCGACCTGCTCGGTCTCGGGGCGCGGCACGAACACGCCGGGCCCGACCGCGAGCTCGAGCGAGCGGAACGCCGCCCGCCCGGTGAGGTGCTGCAGCGGCTCGCGCCCGGCGCGGCGCGCGACGAGCGCCTCGAGGGTCGGCGACGTCGGCCTCGTCGAGCGCCGCCGCCGACCACGATGCGCGCCTGCACGCCGCCGCGCGAGAGGCCGAGCACGTGCCCGAGCAGCAGCTCCGCGTCGACCTCGGGATCGGGCACGCCGGCCGCGCGCGAGCCGCGCCACGATCTCGTCGCGCACCGCGCGCAGGTCGCGTGCGCCCTGCGGCGGCATCCGTTCATCCACGAAATGGAATGTAACGCACGTGACCGCGCGCGGGCGCCGCCGTAGGCTGGGCCGCGGCACCCGCCGTCGCACGCACCACCCGAGAGGAAGCACCATGGCCCAGGTCTTCGACAACATCACCGAGGTCTTCGGTCGCACGCCGCTCGTGCGCCTGAACCGCGTGACCGACGGCGCCGAGGCGACCGTCCTCGCCAAGCTCGAGTTCTACAACCCCTCCGCGAGCGTGAAGGACCGCCTCGGCGTCGGCATCGTCGACGCGGCCGAGGCGTCGGGCGCGCTGCAGCCCGGCGGCACCATCGTCGAGGGCACGAGCGGCAACACCGGCATCGCGCTCGCGATGATCGGCGCCGCCCGCGGCTACCGCGTCGTCATCGCCATGCCCGAGACCATGAGCGAAGGAGCGCCGCGCGCTGCTGCGCGCCTACGGCGCCGAGCTCGTGCTCACCCCGGGCGGCGAGGGCATGAAGGGCGCCGTCGCGCGCGCCGAGCAGATCGCCGCCGAGACCCCCGGCGCCGTGCTCGCCAAGCAGTTCGAGAACGAGGCGAACGTCGAGATCCACCGGCGCACCACCGCCGAGGAGGTCTGGAACGACACCGACGGCGACGTCGACATCTTCGTGTCGGGCATCGGCACCGGCGGCACCATCACCGGCGTCGGCCAGGTGCTGAAGGAGCGCAAGCCCGAGGTGCACGATCGTCGGCGTCGAGCCCGCCGAGTCGCCCATCCTCAACGGCGGCCAGCCCGGCCCGCACAAGATCCAGGGCATCGGCGCGAACTTCGTGCCCGCGATCCTCGACCGCGAGGTCTACGACGAGATCATCGACGTGAACATCGACCAGGCCGTCGCGACCGCCCGCCGCCTCGGCGTCGAGGAGGGCATCCTCGGCGGCATCTCGTCGGGCGCCACCGTCTACGCCGCCGTCGAGCTCGCCAAGCGTCCCGAGAACGCCGGCAAGACGATCGTCGTCATCGTCGCGAGCTACGGCGAGCGCTACCTGTCCACGGTGCTGTACGAAGGTCTGCTTGACTGAGCTGGTGGGAATCCTCGCCAGGCTCAGGGAAGACATCGCCACCGCCCGCGCCCACGACCCGGCCTCGCGGAGCGGCCTCGAGGTCGTCCTCGCGTACTCGGGCCTGCACGCGATCTGGGCCCACCGCCTCATGCACGCCGCTGTGGGAGGCCGGGTTCCGGCTGCCCGCGCGCCTCGGCTCGCAGTTCGTGCGCTTCCTCACGGGCGTCGAGATCCATCCGGGGGCCACGATCGGCCGCCGCTTCTTCATCGACCACGGCATGGGCGTCGTGATCGGCGAGACCGCCGATCGTCGGCGACGACGTGATGCTCTACCACGGGGTCACGCTCGGCGGGAAGGCGCCTCGGGGCACGCCGCGCGGCGCGAAGCGGCATCCGACCCTCGAGGACGGCGTGACCGTCGGCGCCGGCGCGAAGGTGCTCGGCGACGTGACGATCGGCGCGTGGAGCGCGATCGGCGCGAACGCCGTCGTCACGAAGGATGCCCCGGCGCACTCGCTCGTCGTCGGGATCCCCGCGACGTTCAAGCCGCTCTCGCACGCCACCGCCGACGCGGCGCGCGGCGTGCACGACTGGCACATCTAAGCAGCGACAGCGAGGCCGATTCGACGGAGGCCATCCGCCGCTCCGGTCGACTCCGGCGATGCGATCGCCGTGCTGAATCCTCACGGGCAGCACGATCGTGAGCTTCGGGTCCGTCATCGCACCGACGCTGCAAGCAGGTTCGCCGCTCGGCTGTGTTCGCGCGGGCCACCGTGATCGAGGAGGTCCGCGATGACGAAGCCGAGTGGCACCCGGCCGGATGCATCACTGCGGGATGTCGGCGACTGGAGCCAGACGTTCGGGCGCTCGCTCTCGACGAGCAGGTAGTCCCTGATCCAGAGCGTCGACGGCAGCCGGGGAGACATATCCTTCGGCCACACCGGACGCGGACGATGCCCGCGCGCGGATCTGCGATCCCCGCCGGCACGAGGCGAGCGTCCTCGAGCAGGTCGGCGACGTCGGCCGGACTTGCACTGAGTTCCAGTCTCGGGGACCTCGCCCGCACCCAACTCCACAACCGTTGCGATATCGAAGCCGTCCTCGCCGATCTGCTCGACCTTCTCGGCGATGCGCCGGCGCACGACCGGATCGTCGATGTCCACTCGACACCCGGAGATGCGCGGCGAGGAGCCGAATCGCATTCTCGGGAGCCATCGATCGCGAAGACCGGCTTCGGCGCCGCGATCGCCGCCTCGGGCACGACCCACTGCGAGCCCGCACGGAACGCGCCGACGTTCCCGCTGCGAACGCGCTTGTATGCGGCGCCCCGGGACACGCCGAGCTTCTCCGCATACTCGCTGACGCTGTAGACCATGACACAAGGGTATCAATTCCGACACCCTTGTGTCACCACTCCGACGCCGATCCTCCGAGGACACGACGACGAAGGGGCGGATGCCGCAGCATCCGCCCCTTCGACGTCTCGTCAGGCGTGCGTCAGTCGTCGCCGAGGCCCGGCGAGCTGCGCCTCCTCGTCGGCCTGGATGGCCGACTCGATGATCGGGTCGAGCGCGCCGTTCATCACCTGGTCGAGGTTGTACGCCTTGTAGCCGGTGCGGTGGTCGGCGATGCGGTTCTCGGGGAAGTTGTACGTGCGGATGCGCTCCGAGCGGTCCATCGAGCGGATCTGGCGTCTTGCGGGCGTCGGATGCCGCGGCCGCGAGCTCCTCCTGCTGGCGCGCCAGCAGGCGGGCGCGCAGCACGCGCATGGCCGCCTCGCGGTTCTGCAGCTGCGACTTCTCGTTCTGCATCGACACGACGATGCCCGTGGGCAGGTGGGTGATGCGCACCGCGGAGTCGGTCGTGTTCACCGACTGGCCGCCGGGGCCCGACGAGCGGTACACGTCGATCTTGAGGTCGTTCTGGTTGATGTCGACCTCTTCGGGCTCGTCGACCTCGGGGAAGACGAGCACGCCGGTGGTCGAGGTGTGGATGCGCCCCTGCGTCTCGGTGACGGGCACGCGCTGCACGCGGTGCACGCCGCCCTCGTACTTGAGGTGCGCCCAGACGCCCTGCGACGGGTCGGTCGCGTTCGACTTGATCGCGACCTGCACGTCCTTGTAGCCGCCGAGGTCGGACTCGTTCTGGTCGAGCAGCTCGACCTTCCAGCCCTTGGACTGCGCGTACTGCAGGTACATGCGCAGCAGGTCGGACGCGAAGAGGGCGCTCTCGGCGCCGCCCTCGCCGCCCTTGATCTCCATGATCACGTCGCGGCCGTCGTCGGGGTCGCGCGGGATGAGGAGCCGCCGCAGCTTCTCCTGCGCCTGCGCGAGGCCCTCCTCGAGGGACGGCACCTCCTCGGCGAACGCCGCGTCCTCCTTGGCCAGCTCGCGCGCCGCCTCGAGGTCGTCGCCCGCCTGCTGCCACGCGGTGTGCGCGGCCGCGATGCGGCTCAGCTCCGCGTAGCGGCGGTTGACCTTCTTGGCGCGCGCGGCGTCGGCGTGCAGCGCCGGGTCGGCGAGCTCCTCCTGGAGCTCGGCGTGCTCGGCGAGCAGGGCCTGGACGGACTCGAACACGCGGCCTACCGGTGGTCGGTCTCGTGCCCGTGCGAGTGCGCCGCGCCGTTGGCGACCGGCATCGACTTCTGCATGAGCATGAGGAACTCGACGTTCGACTGCGTCTCCTTGAGACGGCCGAGCACGGCCTCGAGCGCCTGCTGCTGCTCGAGGCCGGCGAGGGCGCGACGCAGCTTCCAGGTGATCTTGACCTCGTCCTGCGAGAGCAGCATCTCCTCGCGACGCGTCGACGAGGCGTTCACGTCGACCGCCGGGAAGATGCGCTTGTCGGCGAGCTGGCGGGAGAGCCGGAGCTCCGAGTTGCCGGTGCCCTTGAACTCCTCGAAGATCACCTCGTCCATCTTCGAGCCCGGTCTCGACGAGCGCCGTGGCGAGGATGGTGAGCGAGCCGCCGTTCTCGATGTTGCGCGCCGCGCCGAAGAAGCGCTTCGGCGGGTAGAGCGCCGAGGCGTCGACGCCGCCCGAGAGGATGCGGCCCGAGGCCGGGCGCGGCCAGGTTGTAGGCGCGGCCGAGGCGGGTGATCGAGTCGAGCAGCACGACGACGTCGTGGCCGAGCTCGACGAGGCGCTTCGCGCGCTCGATGGCGAGCTCGGCGACCGTCGTGTGGTCCTCGGCGGGACGGTCGAAGGTCGAGGCGATGACCTCGCCCTTCACCGTGCGCTGCATGTCGGTGACCTCTTCGGGGCGCTCGTCGACGAGCACGACCATGAGGTGGACCTCGGGGTTGTTGATCGAGATGGCGTTCGCGATCTGCTGCAGCACGATCGTCTTGCCGGCCTTCGGGCGGCGCGACGATGAGGCCGCGCTGGCCCTTGCCGATCGGCGCGACGAGGTCGATGATGCGCTGCGTGAGCTTGGTCGGCTCGGTCTCGAGGCGCAGGCGCTCCTGCGGGTAGAGCGGCGTGAGCTTCTGGAACTCGACGCGCGCGGCCGACTCCTCGGGCGTCTGGCCGTTGACCGAGTCGACCTTGACGAGCGCGTTGTACTTCTGGCGGCTGTTCGACTCGCCGTCGCGCGGCTGCTTGATCGAGCCGACGACCGCGTCGCCCTTGCGCAGGTTGTACTTCTTCACCTGGCCGAGCGAGACGTAGACGTCGCTCGGGCCGGGGAGGTAGCCCGTGGTGCGCACGAAGGCGTAGTTGTCGAGCACGTCGAGGATGCCCGCGATGGGGATCAGCACGTCGTCGTCGAGGATCTCGGGCTCGAGCTCGTCGCCGGCGCCCTGGCCGCGGCGCTTGCGGTCGCGGTAGCGGTTGCGACGGCCGCCCTCGCCGTCGAGCTGCTGCTGGGCGTCGCGGCCCTGGCCCTGCTGGCCCTGCTGCTGGCCACGGCCGCCGTCGCCCTGCTGCTTGCCGGCGTCGCCCTCGCCCTGGCGCTCGCGGGCGGGCTTGCCCTGCTCGTCGCCCTTGCGCTGCTGGTCGCCGCCCTGGCGCTCGCCGCCCTGGCCGTTCTGGCGGCCCTGGCGCTCCTCGGCGGGCTTCTGCGCGTCGTCGCCGGTGCGCTCGGCGCGCTCGCCGCCACGGCGACCGCGGTTGCGGCTGCGGCCCTGGCGGGGCTGCTCGGCGGCCGGCTCGCCCTCGCCCTCGGCGGGCTGGTGGCGCGGGCGCCCTCGCCCGTCGCGGCCGCGAGCTCCTCGCGCACGGCGGCGCGGGCCGCCTCGCGGGCGTCGGCGTCGGCGCGGGACGAGGTCGACCCCGGCGCCCCCGGCGTTCACGTGCTGTCGGCGGCCGTGGTCGGCGCTCGTCGCGCGGCGCGGCTGGCGGCCCTGGCGGGCGGGCTGCGTCGTCGGCCGGTGCGGCGTCGGTCGCGGCATCCGTCGGCGCGGCGCTGGTCGGCGGGCGCGGCGTCGGCCGGCGCGGCTCGGCGGCGGGCGCCTCGACGCGGCGGGCGCCTCGACGGCGAGCGTCGGCCGGCGTCGGGTCCTCGGCGGCGGCGCTCGGCCGCGGCGGCTCGCTCGACCACGGCGCGTCGACGACGGCGTCGGCCGCGGCTCGGCGTCGGACGACGGGAGCGTCGGCGGCTGCGGCGCCGTCCTGGTGGGCGGAGATCAACTCCACGAGTTCTCCCTTTCGGCGCTTCGAGGCGCCCGAGATGCCGAGGGAGGCGGCGAGCTCCTGGAGCTCGGCGACCTTCAGGGCGCTGAGGCGGGTGCGGTTCGCCACGCTCACGTCGGCGTGGTCGGTTGCGTTGGTCACTGGGTATGTTCCTTTCCCCTGGTCGCGAGAATTGCGGACCCAGGAGAGCTGATCGCCGGCACGAGCGATGTCGGTGCGCGGTGGCGCAGACATGCGCGAGAGCGAAAGCAATAGATTGCTGGGAATTGCACGATGCGGCCGGGAGACGCGAACTGTGCGTCGCCTGCCGGGTGCGGGACAATCCTAACACCAGAACGGAGCACGTCTCCGACGCGCGACGCGCCCGGTGGAGAGCGGATGCCGCGGCGGCGACTCCGCGGCGCGTCAGCGCTCGGCGTCGACGACCGTCGCGCCCTTGAAGTCGACGGCGAGCGGCAGGGCCTGCCACGCGGTGTCCGCCGACTCCTCGACGAGGCGCACCGCATCGGCCCGCTCGCTCGGGTCGCTGCGCGAGCACGAGGATCGACGGGCCCCGCGCCCGAGACGACGGCCGGATGCCCCGCCGCGCGCAGCACGCGGATGAGCCGGTCGGTCTCGGGCATCGCCTGCGCGCGGTAGTGCTGGTGCAGCTTGTCCTCGGTGGCCTGGAGCAGCAGCTCGGGGCTCTGGATGAGCGCCGCGATGAGCAGCGCCGACCGCGAGACGTTGAACACCGCGTCGGAGTGCGGCACCGACTCGGGCTGCAGCGAGCGCGCGAGCGCGGTCGACATCTCGTGCTCGGGCACGAGCACGAGCGGCGAGACGCCGCGGTGCACGATGAGCTTCTTGTGCCGGGGGCCCTCGGGCGTGACCCACGCGATCGTGAGCCCGCCGAAGAGCGCGGGGGCGACGTTGTCGGGGTGGCCCTCGAGCTCGGTCGCGAGCTCGAGCAGCTCGTCGGGCGTGAACTCGACGACGCCCTCGAGCAGGCCCTTGGCCGCCATCACGCCGGCGACGATCGCGGCGCCCGACGAGCCGAGCCCGCGCCCGTGCGGGATCGAGTTGTGCGCCACGAGCCGCAGCGACGGCATCGGCACGCCGGCGTGCGCGAAGGTGTGCGCCATGGCGCGCACGACGAGGTGCGACTCGTCGAGCGGCACCTCGCCCGCGCCGACGCCGTGCACCTGGATGTCGTGCGGTCGCGGCATCCGTCGCCTCGACCTCGAGCTCGTCGTAGCGGGCGAGCGCGAGGCCGAGCGTGTCGAAGCCGGGGCCGAGGTTCGCCGAGGTCGCGGGCACCTTCACGTGCACGCGTGCGACCGACGAGCGAGCGGACGACGCCGGCGTCGGCGGTGGCGGCGCCGGTCATGAGGTGAGCCCGAGCACCTGGGCGACCTGCGCCGTGTCGACCGGCACGACGGTCGGCTGCACGTCGGAGCCGTCGGCCGTGCGGAGCGCCCACTGCGGGTCCTTCAGGCCGTGGCCGGTGACGGTGAGCACGACGCGCGACGCCGGCGGGCACGCACCCGGCGGCCGAGCGCTCGAGGAGGCCGGCGACGCTGATCGCCGACGCCGGCTCGACGAAGATGCCGACCTCGGCCGAGAGGATGCGCTGCGCCTCGAGGATCTTGTCGTCGTCGATCGCGCCGAAGTAGCCGTCGGTCTCGTCGCGCGCCTGCAGGGCGAGCTCCCACGAGGCGGGGTTGCCGATGCGGATCGCGCTCGCGATGGTGTCGGGGTCGCGCACCGGCTCGCCGCGCACGATCGGCGCGGAGCCCGAGGCCTGGAAGCCGAACATCCGCGGCATCCGCGTGGCGTTGCCCGCCGCGATGTCCTCGCGGTAGCCGCGCGTGTACGCGGTGTAGTTGCCGGCGTTGCCGACCGGGATGAAGTGGAAGTCGGGCGCGTCGCCGAGCACCTCGACGACCTCGAACGCCGCCGTCTTCTGGCCCTCGATGCGGTCGTTGTTGACCGAGTTCACGAGGTGCACCGGGTAGTTCGCGGCGAGGTCGCGCGCGATGTCGAGGCAGTCGTCGAAGTTGCCCTGCACCTGCAGCAGCTGGGCGTTGTGCGCGATGGCCTGGCTGAGCTTGCCCATCGCGATCTTGCCCTCGGGCACGAGCACGGCGGCCGTGATGCCCGCGTGCGTGGCGTAGGCGGCGGCCGACGCCGACGTGTTGCCCGTCGAGGCGCAGATCACGACCTTCGCGCCGTGCTCGACGGCCTTGGTCACGGCCATCGTCATGCCGCGGTCCTTGAAGGAGCCGGTGGGGTTCATGCCCTCGAACTTCACCCACACGTCGGCGCCGGTGCGGCTGGAGAGCGCCGGCGCGGGCAGGAGCGGCGTGCCGCCCTCGCCGAGGGTGACGACGGGCGTGGCATCCGTCACATCCAGCCGGTCGGCGTATTCGCGGATGACGCCGCGCCATTGGCGCGAGTTGGCCTTGGGGGTGGGGTGGTTCACACTGCTCCTTCGACTCGGAGGACGGACGCGACGGATGCGACGACGGGGCTCTGGGCGAGGGCGGCGACGGTCTCGGCGAGCGCGGACTCCTTCGCCTCATGCGTCCCGATGACCAGCGTAGCCCGCTCGGCAGCACCGCTCACGGTCTGCTGGAGCTGCTCGACCGAGACGCCGTGCTCGGCGAAGACGTGCGCGATCTGCTCGAGCACGCCCGGCTCGTCGGCGACCTCGAGCGTGATGGCGTACCGGGTCGTGATGCGGCCGATGTCGAGCACCGGCAGCTCGGCGTGCGTCGACTCGGCGGTGCCCGGGCCGCCGATCACGTGGCGGCGGGCGATCGCGACGAGGTCGCCGAGCACCGCGGAGGCGGTCTGCACTCCCCCGGCGCCCGCGCCGTAGAACATGAGCGGGCCGGCGGCGGCGGCCTCGACGAAGACGGCGTTGTTGGCGCCGTGCACGGCGGCGAGCGGGTGGCTCCGCGGCACGAGCGCCGGGTAGACGCGCGCCGAGACGCCCTCCTCGCCGGTCTCGTCGTCGACGAGCCGCTCGCAGATCGCGAGGAGCTTCACGACGAAGCCGGCGCGCCGGGCCGGACTCGACCTGCTCGGCGGTGACGCCCGTGATGCCCTCGCGGTGCACCGCGTCGACCGGCACGCTCGTGTGGAAGGCGAGGCTCGCGAGGATGGCCGCCTTCTGCGCGGCGTCGTAGCCGCCGATGTCGGCGGTGGGGTCGGCCTCGGCGTAGCCGAGCTCGGTGGCGGTCGCGAGCGCGTCCTCGAGGGAGGCGCCCGTCGTGTCCATGCGGTCGAGGATGAAGTTCGTGGTGCCGTTGACGATGCCGAGGATGCGGTCGATGCGGTCGCCGGCGAGGCTGTCGCGCAGCGGCCGGATGATCGGGATGGCCCCGCCGACGGCGGCCTCGTAGGAGAGCTGGGCGCCCACCTGCTCGGCGGCGGCGAACAGCTCGGGCCCGTGGTTCGCGAGCAGCGCCTTGTTGCCGGTGACGACGTCGGCACCCGAGGCGATCGCGGCGAGCACGAGCGTGCGGGCCGGCTCGATGCCGCCCATGAGCTCGATCACGATGTCGGAGCCGAGGATGAGCGACTCGGCGTCGGTCGTGAGCAGGTCGGCCGGCAGGTCGACGTCGCGCCTCGCGCCGGTGTCGCGCACGGCGATGCCGACGAGCTCGATGCGCGCGCCGATGCGCTGCGTGAGCTCGTCGGAGTGCTCGAGCAGGAGGCGCGCCACCTGCGACCCCACCGAGCCGGCGCCCAGGAGGCCCACTCGGATGGTGCGGTACTCGATCATGCGTGAGGCCCTTCTGCGGCGTCGGATGCGTCGAGCCCGGCGTCGCGGGCGAGCAGGTCGGCTTCGGTCTCGCCGCGCACGATGATGCGCGCGACGCCGTCGCGCACGGCGACGACGGCCGGGCGCGGCACGTGGTTGTAGTTGCTGGCGAGCGACCAGCAGTAGGCGCCGGTCGCGGCCACCGCGAGCAGGTCGCCGGGCGCGACGTCGTGCGGCAGGTACTCGGCGTCGACGACGATGTCGCCCGACTCGCAGTGCTTGCCCGCCACGCGGAAGAGCGCGGGCGGGGCATCCGACACCCGGGAGGCGATGCGCGCCGAGTAGTCGGCCCCGTAGAGCGCGGTGCGGGCGTTGTCGCTCATGCCGCCGTCGACCGAGGCGTAGTGGCGCCATCCGCCGTCGATCGGCACCGGCTTGACCGTGCCGACGGTGTACAGCGTGATGCCCGCCGGGCCGATGATCGGACCGGCCCGGCTCGAACGCGAGCTTCGGCACGGGGACGCCGTGCGCGCGGCATCCGCTCGCGACGGCGTCGGCGATGCCGAGCGCGATCTCCTCGATGGGCGTGGGGTCGTCGGCCGACGTGTAGGCGATGCCGAAGCCGCCGCCGAGGTTCAGCTCGGGCAGCGGGGCGACGCGCGCGAGCTCGGCGTGCGCGGCGAGCAGGCGCTCGGCCGACTCGGCGAACCCGGCGGAGTCGAAGATCTGCGAGCCGATGTGGCAGTGCAGGCCCAGGAGGTCGAGCGAGGCGTGCGAGCGGATGCGGGTGCCGAGCTCGACGGCGCGGTCGAGGGAGACGCCGAACTTCTGGTCCTCGTGGGCGGTGGCGAGGAACTCGTGCGTCGAGGCGTGCACGCCGCTGTTCACGCGCAGCCGCACGCGCTGCACCCGGCCGGCGCGCGCCGCGGCATCCGCGACCCGCTCGATCTCGATCTCGCTGTCGATGATGATCGCGCCGACGCCGGCCGCCACCGCGCGCTCGATCTCGGCGACCGACTTGTTGTTGCCGTGGAACCCGATGCCGCGCGGGTTCGGCGCCCGCGGCGAGCGCGACGGCGAGCTCGCCGCCGGTGCACACGTCGACGCCGAGGCCGGCCTCGGTGACCCAGCGCACGATCGCGCGCGGAGAGGAACGCCTTGCCCGCGTAGTAGACCGTCACGGTCGTGTCGACGGATGCCGCGGCCGCCTCGAACGCGGCGAGGATGCGCGCCGCGCGGGCCCGCGCGTCGGACTCGTCGACCACGTAGAGCGGCGTGCCGAATCGCTCGGCGAGCTCGGTGGCGGCGACGCCGGCCACGACCAGGCGGCCGTCGGCGTCGCGGTGCGCGCGCTCGGGCCAGACCTGCGGGGCCAGGGCATTGGCGTCGTCGGGCACGCGGAGCCATCCGGGTACTGCTGCGGTGGTTGCCACGGGGAAACCTCAACGGGACGAGACATCGACGGGATCGCTCGCGGCGAGCGAACCCGGATTGGTTCCTGAAGCCTGCTGCGTGCCGCCCTTGTGGGGCGGGCTACGGCGAGTCTACCGAGGCGCGGCAGAGCGGGCCGAATCGGTGACGACGTCGCGTCGATCGCGTCAGTCGCAGCTGCCGAGCGTGGCGAGGCTCGCCTCGTCGAGACGGAGGCCGTCCGCCTCGAGGGCGACGGTCGCGCCCGTGGGCTCGACCGTGAGCTGCTGCACCTCGACGCCGGCTCGGGCAGGTGCTCGGCGACGCACACCGGGATCGGGTCGTCGCCGAGGAGCCGGTCGACGATGCCCGACACGTCGATCGAGCCGCCGCCGGCCGCGACGTCGACGCCGACGGGTTCGAGCAGCACGGTGTCGCCCGCCGCGGTCGGCTCGCGCGGTCACGGTGAACTCGATCGGGAAGCCGAGGAACCGGACGGAGTCGGTGTAGCCCACGGTGCCGTCGCCGAACGCCAGTTCGCCCTCGATCCCCTGCACGTCGATGAGGCGGTTCACCGCGGCCGCGTCGGCCTCGATGGTGGCCGTGAGGTGCTCGACCGGGAGCGCGAGGTCGACGGGCACGCCCTCGCCCACGACGTCGACCGCGATCGGCACGCCCTCGACGACGAGCTCGGGGGCGGAGAGCTCGACGTGCTGCATGGTGCCCGAGAGGTACTGCGCGATGACCGAGAGGCCGCCGATGGTGACGCCGACGTCGCCCTCGACGCCGTCGGGCAGGTTCGCCTCGATCTCCTCGGCGAAGCGCGCCTCGGCGATGTTCCGCACGATGACGTCGGCCACCACGACGAGGGCGACGAGGGCCACGACGATCGCGACGACCGTGATCCAGATGCGCGCCGCACGTCCGCGGGGCTGCCGGGTCGGCGGGCGGCGCGGCGGGCGGTCGCCGCCGGCGCGGGCTGCGGGGCCGGGGCTGCGGCGGCGGGCGGCGCGGCCGGCGGTGGCCGGCGCGGCCGGCGCGATGACCTCGGTGGCCTGCTCGTCGGCCGGGATCACCGCGGTCGCGCCGATGTCGTCGTCGGTCGGCGTGCCGCCCGCGGCATCCGTCGCCCGCGGCTCGTCGGCTCGCGCGGCCGCCCGTCGTTCACATGCGCTCCGGTGCGGAGACGCCGAGCAGGTCGAGCCCGTTGCGGATGACCTGGCCGGTCGCGTCGTTCAGCCAGAGGCGCGTGCGGTGCAGGTCGCCGATCGGCTCGTCGCCGAGCGGGAGCACCCGGCAGTTGTCGTACCAGCGGTGGTAGAGCCCCGCGAGCTCCTCGATGTAGCGCGCGACGCGATGCGGCTCGCGCAGCTCGGCGGCCTGCGCGACGATGCGCGGGAACTCCTGCAGCGCGCCGAGCAGCGCCGACTCCGTCTCGTGCGTCGAGCAGCTCGGGCGCGAACGACGAGCGGTCGACGCCGACGGATGCCGCGTTGCGGTCGACCGCGGCGCGTGCGCGCGTGGGCGTACTGCACGTAGAAGACGGGGTTGTCGTTGCGTGCGGCGGGTGCAGGATCTCGGGGTCGATGGTGAGCGGCGAGTCGGCCGGGTAGCGCGCGAGCGTGTAGCGCAGCGCATCGGTGCCGAGCCAGGCCTGCAGGTCGTCGAGCTCGATGATGTTGCCGGCGCGCTTCGAGAGCTTCGCGCCGTTGATGCTCACGAGCTGGCCGATGAGCACCTCGATGTCGCGCTCGGGGTCGTCGCCCGCCGCCCCGGCGAGCGCGCGGCAGCCGGTGCACGTAGCCGTGGTGGTCGGCGCCGAGCAGGTAGATCTTGTGGCCGAAGCCGCGGTCGCCCTTGTCGAGGTAGTAGGCGGCGTCGGCCGCGAAGTACGTGTAGGCGCCGTTGCTGCGGCGGATGACCCGGTCCTTGTCGTCGCCGAAGTCGGTCGTGCGCACCCACACCGCGTCGTCCTCGTCGAAGACGTGGCCCTGCGCGCGCAGGCGCTCGACGGCGGTGTCGACGTCGGACAGGCCGTCGTCGCCCTTCACCTGCATCCGGCGCTCGCTCGTCCAGACGTCGAAGTGCACGTTGAAGCGGTCGAGCGAGGCGCGGATCTCGCCGAGCTGGAGCTCGTAGGCGATCTCGGTGGCGGTGTGCAGCGCGACGGCCTCGTCGAGCTCGAGGAGCTTCGGCTCGCGCTCGAGCACCCGGGCCGCGAGGTCGGCGATGTAGCTTCCGGGATAGCCGCCCTCGGGGGTGGGCTCGCCCTTGGCGGCCGCCAGCACGGACAGGCCGAAGTTGTCCATCTGGGTGCCGGCGTCGTTGATGTAGTACTCGTTCGCCACCTCGGCGCCCGCCGCGCGGAGCACGCGCCCGATCGAGTCGCCGAGCGCCGCCCATCGCGTGTGGCCGATGTGCAGCGGCCCCGTCGGGTTCGCCGACACGAACTCGAGGTTGATGCGACCGTCGCCGGCGAGCGTGTCGCTGTGCCCGTACGCGGGCCCCGGCGTCGACGATCGCCTTGGCGAGCGCGCCGGCCGCCGCCGCGTCGAGGCGGATGTTGATGAATCCCGGGCCGGCCACCTCGGCGCTCGCGACGCCGTCGATGCCGGCCAGCTGCCGCGGCGAGCTCGGTCGCGATCTCGCGCGGGTTCGACCCGAGCGGCTTCGCCACGCGCATCGCGATGCTCGACGCCCAGTCGCCGTGCTCGCGCAGCTTGGGGCGTTCGAGGGTCACCTGCTCGGGCGTGAGGGCGAGCACGACGTCGTCGCCGGCCGCCCGACGTCGCTCGGCGAGCCCGTTCACGAGGTCGAACAGGGCGCGCGAGAGGTCGTCGGGAGTCACCCGCAAATCCTACCCGGCACGGTTGATAGGGTTCGTCACATGCCGCGCCCGACCCAGCCCCTACGCACCCGTTCCGCCGGCCTCGCGCTCCTCGCCGCGGCATCCGTCGCACTGCTCGCCGGTTGCTCGCCCGACGCCGCCGCGCCCACCGACACGGCGGCGCCGACGGCCGCGCCGGGCTCGCCCACGGCGGCGCCCGAGCCCACCGAGACGGCCGAGCCGCCGCATGCCGTTCGAGATCTCGTGCGACGCGCTCGTGACGGCCGACCAGCTCTACGCGTTCAACCCGAACTTCGGCACCGACCCCGCCTACGAACCCGCCGCCGCGCAACGTCGTCGCCCTGGTCGAGGAGGATGCCGGCACGGCCTGCGGCTACCTCAACCAGACGAGCGGCGAGGTCATCGAGGTCGGCCGTCGCGACGCCGACCGAGGCCTCCGGCGAGGCGCGCCGGAACAACGCGGCGCTGTCGAGCAAGCCCGTGCCGACGTACGGCACGCCCCCCGACGTGGAGGGCTACTTCGTCCATGGCCGGCGGCACCGGCGAGGCGCAGGTGTTCCACGGGCCGTACTGGATCGTGGTCGACTCCGCCGCGCTGTTCGAGCCGGGCGACGCGCAGCAGCTCGTCGCCGCCGTGATCGCCAACCTGCCGGCGGCCTGACGAGTGCCCGCATGGCGGCCGACTCCACGACGGGAACGCCCTCCTGGCTGGGGGCCGTGAACGACCGCGCCGGCCTCGCGGTGCTGCTCGAGCGGGGTCCGCTCACCAGCAACCGCATCTGCGAGCTCGTCGGCGTCTCCAAGCCGACGGCGTCGCAGATGATGTCCCGGCTGCTCGCCGGCCGGCCTCATCGAGGAGCGCGGTCGCACCTCGGGGTCGGCGGGCCGGAGCGCGGTCGTCTACGCCGCCCGCACCGACCGGCCGCTCGGCGTCGCGCTCGACCTCGACGCGTTCGAGCTGCGCGCCACGGTCGTCGACGCCACCGGCGCCGAACGCCCCGTCGTGCGGATGCCGCTGCCCCACGATCCCACCGAGCGGTCCGCCGTCGAGGAGGTGTCGCGGGCGATCGCCGAGGCGAGCGCCGCGGCCGGCACCGACCCCGCCATCGTGCACTCGGTGTGCGTCGGCATCCCCGGCTACGTCGACCCCGGCGAGACGGGCGAGCTGTTCAGCGAGGCGCTGCCCGGCTGGCCCGTGCGCGGCCTGCAGGTAGATCCTCGAGGCCGAGCTCGCGCGCACGGTGCACATCGAGAACGACGTGAACCTCGCCGCGGTCGCCGAGCGCGAGCACGGCGCGGGCGTCGACAGCGACGTGTTCGCGCTGCTCTGGCTCGGCAACGGCGTCGGCGCCTCGTTCGACGTCGCGGGCGACCTGCACCGCGGCGCCTTCGGCGGCGCCGGCGAGATCGGCTTCCTTCCGCTCTCGGTGGCGGCGACCGCGCTCGACCCGAGTGCGCACACCGCGCAGGACCTCGTCGGCGGCCGTGCCGTGGCCCTGCTCGCCCGCCGGCACGGCCTCGACGTCATCCGGCTACCACGCGGCGCGCTCGGCCCTCGCGGAGCCGTCGGCGCCGACGCGGCTCGCGCGGCGGTGTTCCACGACCTCGCCGAGCGCGTCGCGCACGTCGCGCTCCCCCTGCTCGCGACGCTCGACCCCGGGCACCTCGTGCTCGCGGGGCCGACCGGCCAGCCTCGGCGGCGAGGCGTTCGCCGAGGAGGTCGGCCGTGGCATCCGCCGCCTGAGCCGCTGGTATCCCGAGGTGGTCGCGACCCGGCGTCGACCGCGATCCGGTGCTCGTCGGCGCGCGCATCATGGTCGCCGGCCGGGTGCGCGAGGAGCTGCTCGACACCGTCGCGAGCGTGAGCCTCGCCTGACCCGGCGAGCGCGCCCGGAGGCGGCCCCACGTGTCGGATCGGGGCCTCGGGCAGTGGTAGTCTCTCCAGTTGTGCGCCTCCGTAGCTCAGGGGATAGAGCGCCGGTTTCCGGTACCGTAGGTCGGGGGTTCGAATCCCTCCGGGGGCACTTCATGCGATGACCCGCCATCGCCGTCCGGGCGCTCCGAACGAGGAGGCCGAGATGGGCGTGTTCACCGGCTGGCCCGCCCGGCGGTGGAGTTCTACCGCGGGCTCGAGGCCGACAACTCGAAGGCGTACTGGACCGTCGCACCGGGACGAGTACGACGCCTTCGTGCTCGAGCCGATGCAGGCCCTGCTGGAGGACCTCGGCGACGAGTTCGGCGAGGGACGCATCTTCCGCCCGTACCGCGACATCCGGTTCAGCGCCGACAAGTCGCCGTACAAGACCGCGATCGGCGCGACGCTCGGCGGCTCGGGGTACGTGCAGTTCTCCGCGGCCGGCCTCGGCGTCGGCGCCGGATGCCACGTCATGGCGCCCGACCAGCTCGCGCGGTTCCGGGCCGCCGTCGACGAGGACGCAGCGGCGAGGCGCTGGTCGCCGCCGTCGCCGCCGTGGAGGCCGGCGGCGTGTCGGTGACCGCCCGCGAGCGCCTGAAGCGGATTCCCCGCGGCATGGACCCCGACCATCCGCGGGCCGACCTGCTCCGCGACAAGGACCTCGCCGCGTGGGTCGAGTGGCCGGTCGCGCCCTGGCTGCACACGTCGGCCGCCGAGACGCGCGTCGCCGAGGCGCTGCGGACCTCGAAGCCGCTGACCGACTGGCTCGACGCGCACGTCGGGCCCGCGGCGATACGCTGAGCGAAGCGATCCCCCGCCCCGCACAACGAAACGGCCGCGTCGCTCGTCTGTATGGGTGACGGCGGATCCGCCGCCGTCGGGAGGAGTGCGGGTGGCCCGCTCGTGGGACGAGGTGGCGACGAGGCTCGTCGTCGAGCGCGGCGACGCGCTGAGCCGCTACGCGTACCTGCTCACGGGCAGCGTCGACGACGCGGCCGACCTCGTGCAGGACGCCCTCGTGCGCACGTTCGGCACGCCGCGCTTCGGGCTGACCCTGCCGCGCGCGGAGGCGTACGTGCGACGCGCCATCCTGAACCAGGTCATCGACCGGTCGCGCCGCGACGGCACCTGGCGCCGGGTGCGGCACCTCGCCGTCGCGCCCGCGACCGTCGACTCGTCGGCGGCCGCGAGCGACGAACGACTCGACCTGTTCGGGCGGGTGCGCGAGCTGCCCCCGAGGCAGGCCGCGTGCATCGTGCTGCGGTACTACGACGACCTCACGGTCGACGGCATCGCCCGCGTGCTCGGCATCAGCTCGGGCGCGGTCAAGCGGTACCTCAGCGACGGGCTCCGCACCCTCTCCTCCTCGATCGATCCGGCCGGAACGCGTTCCGCGCGGACGGGAGGCGAGAATGTCAGCACCTGATCCCACCGGGCTCGGCGAGGACCTCAAGCGGGCCGCGGATGCCGCGACTCCGCGTCCGGTCGACGTCGACGCCGTGCTCGCCGCGAGCCGTTCCCGCCGCAGGGCCCGCCGCACGGCGGTCGTGACCGGCGCCGGTGCCGTGGCGGCGGTGCTCGTGGTCGGCGGACTCGTGTTCGGGCTCCAGCGCCCCGGCGGCGACGCCACCACCGCCGACGCCCCGATCGCGTCCGAGTCGGCGGATCCGCGGAGACGGCGCCCGAGATCGCGAGCGGCGAGTCGGCCGACGATGCGGCCGGACTCCGGCTGGCCGCGCCCGAGGCCGTGAATCGCTGCGGCGCCGCGGTGGTCCCCCTCGCCGATGCGGCCGGCGCCCCGCTCGCCGTGTCGGTCGCGCCGCCCGTCGGCCAGGTGCCCCCGGGTGCCACCGCAGCCGTCACGGTCACGGTGACGAACACCGGGACGGAGGTCGTGACGGGCGACCTCTCGCGCGTCCCGGCGATCACCGTCGCCGACGCGGACGTCGTGGCGTGGCACTCGAGCGGCACGTCGGAGGCCGGCGCGATGCACGTCTCGCTGCAACCGGGCGAGGCCGTCACCCTCACCGGCGTGCTCTCGGCGCTCCGCTGCACCGCGGCGGACGACGACGGCACCGGACTTCCGCCCGACCTGCCGCCGCTCGCGCCCGGCCCCTACGCGCTGAGCGCGACCGTGGCGTTCTCCACCCCGGCGGAGGGCATGGTGCTGCTGCTCGTCCTCGCCGTTCGTGCCGGTGTCGATCGGTTGACCGGCGGACGTCACGCCGTTCACCGCGGGTCGACCGCCGGGTCGTGGACGCGGCATCCGCCTCCCCCATAGACTCGGGATGGTCCGCTGGGACGGGGGAAAGGCACTGGTGCATGGCGTCGGCACGTCGGAAGTCCGCAGTTCTCGGGATCATCGTCGGGGCGGTGCTCGCGATCGGCGCACCGGCGGTCGCGTGGGCTGAGGATCCGGTCGAGTTCGGATCGAGCCCCGTCGTCGACACCGTCGGCGCGCTCGGCGGCCGGCTCGACGAGGTGGAGGCCGCCATCGACGAGACGGCCGACGCGAACGGCCGGCAGCTCTTCGTCGCCTACGTCGACGAGTTCACGAACCCCGAGGCGGCGGACGCGTGGGCCAACGACACCGCGATCGCCAACAACATGGGCGCCGAGGACTACCTGCTCGCCGTCGCGATCGACGGCCGGGCCTACTACCTCTCAGCGGACTCCGAGGCGTCGGTCTCCGACGCCGACCTCCAGCGCATCATGCTCGAGGTCATCGAGCCGCAGCTTCGCGACGGGAACTGGGCGCAGGCGGCGATCGACACCGCGGACGCCCTCGGCGACGGGCGGCGCCGGCGGAGGCGGGGGCGGCGGCTGGGGCTGGGTGTGGTTCCTCGTCATCGCGGCGGTCGTCGTCGCGATCATCGCGATCATCCTCTCCCGCCGTCGCTCGCGGAAGCAGGCCGGTGCCGGCGGCGCGGGCGGCACCGCGGCCGGGCCTCCCCCGCCCTCGATCGACGAGCTCCGCCGGCAGGCGGGCGGCGCACTCGTGCAGGCCGACGACGCGGTGAAGACCAGCGAGGAGGAGCTCGGCTTCGCCGTCGCCTCCTACGGCGAGGAGGCCACGGCGGACTTCCGCGCGGCGCTCGACGGCGCGAAGGCGAAGGTCGCGGAGGCGTTCGCGCTGCAGCAGCAGCTCGACGACGCGAGGCCCGACAGCGACGACGAGCGGCGCGCGTGGTACGGCGGCATCATCCGCCTCACCGACGAGGCCGACGCGGTGCTCGACGAGCAGGCCGAGCGATTCGACGCGCTCCGCGCCCTCGAGCGGAACGCCCCCGACGGAGCTGAAGCGCGTGCAGGCCGAGGCCACGGCGGCCGCCGCGCGCATCGCGCCCGCCACCGACCGGCTCGCGACGATCACGCGGCAGTACGCGGCCTCCGCCGTCGCACCCGTCGCCGACAACCCGGCGCAGGCCGAGGCGCGCCTGGGCTTCGCCCGGCAGGAGCTCGACGAGGCCGCGGCGGCGGTCGCCGAGGGGCGGCCGAGCGATGCCGCGGTCGGCATCCGCGCGGCCGAGGAGTCGGTCGACCAGGCGAACCTGCTCTCGGACGCCGTGGACCGCCTCGCCGCGGACCTCGCCGACCGCCGACCACGGCCGTGGCCGCCGGCGTCGCCGACCTCGAGCACGACGTGCAGACCGGGCGCGCGCTCGGCGACGCGAACGCCGCGGCACTCGCCGACCGGGTCGCCGCGGATGCCGCCGCCATCCGCGCGACGATGAGCGTCCACCGGGCGCGATCCGCTCGCGGCCCACGCCCGCATCGAGCAGGTGAACGCCGAGATCGACGCGGCGATCGCCGGCGCGCGCGAGGCCGCGGTGCGCGTGCAGCGCGCGGAGGCGCAGCTGGGACGCACGCTCGCGACGGCGCGAGCGCAGGTGCAGGCGGCCGAGGACTACCTCGTCGCCCGCCGCGGCGCCGTCGGCGCCGAGGCGAGGACGCGCCTCGCCGAGGCGGGCCGCCTGCTCGTGGAGGCGGAGGGCCAGGCGCAGGTCGACCCCGCGGCCGCGCTCGCGACGGCGCAGCGGGCCGAGTCGCTCGCCGAGCACCGCGATGTCGCTCGCCCAGCAGGACGTCGGCGGGTTCGGCGGCGGCTTCGGCGGCGGCATGCGGCGCGCCGCAGGGCGGCGGCAGGCGGCGGCGACCTCTTCGGCGCGGTCCTCGGCGGCATCCTCATCAACTCGGTCCTCGGCGGCGGCGGCGGCGGCGGCGGCTTCGGCGGCGGGAGGCGGCGGCTTCGGCGGCGGGCTTCGGCGGCGGCGGCCGGCGCTCCCCCGGCAGCTTCGGCGGCTCGGCCACGCGTTCGCGGCGCGGGAGCGGAGGCCGATTCTGAGCACCACGACCACCCGCACCGTGAACTGAACCGACCAGACGACCCACCGACCACCACCGAAAGGAACGACCATGGCAAAGCAGTCCATCTTCGGCCGCATCTCGCAGCTCCTGAGGGCGAACATCAACGCGCTGATCGACCAGGCCGAGGATCCGCAGATGATGCTCGACCAGATGGTGCGCGACTTCACCAACTGCATCGCCGACGCCGAGGCCGCCATCGCCGAGACGATCGGCAACCTGCGCCTCCTCGAGGACGACCACCGCGAAGACGTGGAGGCCGCCCGCGAATGGGGCGAGAAGGCCCTCGCCGCGAGCCGCAAGGGCGACGAGCTGCGGTCGGCCGGCGACGCCGTCGACGCCGACAAGTTCGACAACCTCGCCAAGGTCGCGCTCAGCCGCCAGATCTCGGCCGAGAACGAGGCGAAGGCGGCCGAGCCGCAGATCGCCGCGCAGACCGAGGTCGTCGACAAGCTGAAGTGCGGGCCTCAACGGCATGAAGGAGAAGCTCGTCCAGCTGCAGAACAAGCGCTCCGAGCTCGTCGCGCGGGCGAAGACCGCCCAGGCGCAGAAGCAGGTGCAGGACGCGGTCAAGTCGATCGACATCCTCGACCCGACGAGCGAGATCGGCCGCTTCGAGGACAAGATCCGCCGCGAGGAGGCCGTCGTGCGCGGCCAGGCGGAGCTCGCCGCGTCGAGCCTCGACGCGCAGTTCAACGAGCTCGACGACCTCGGCGAGCTCACCGAGGTCGACGCGCGCCTCGCCGAGCTGAAGGCCGGCGGCTCGTCGCAGGGCGCGATCTCGGGCTGAGCCGGTGCGATGACGGATGCCGCGGCTCACGACGGGCCGCGGCATCCGCTCGTTCCGGTGGCATCCGCCCTGCCCGCCGGCCCGACCGGGCAGATGCGAAGCCGGAATCCAGCGAGGCGGCGGTAGCGTTCCGGTATGACGCCGGACGAGGCCGCCGCGGTCCTCGGCGTTCGACGCGACGCCGACGGAGCCGAGATCGATCGCGCCTACCGGCACCTCGCGCGCGAGCTCCATCCCGACCGGTTCGCCGGCCGTCCTGCGGCCGACGTGCGCGCCGCGAACGAGCGCTTCGTCGATGTCACCCGCGCGCGCGACGTGCTGCTGCGGTCGGCGGTCGACCGGGTCCGCGGCCCGGCGGAGGGGACCGGCCGGGGCCGGGACGGCGGGCGCGACGCGGCGGGGCGACGACCCGCCCGCGGATCCGGATCGTCGACGAGCGCGTGGTGGACGCCGAGCCGCCCGTCGCCGCCGGCCCCTCGAGCTGGTGGCTCTTCGGCACGTGGACGCTGCTGCTGCTCGTGGGGGCGGTGCTCGCGCTGTCGGGCCTGCCGGTGTGGAGTCCGATCGACCTGTCGGTGCGGGTCGGGCTGCTCGTGGGCTCCGCGATCGCGACCGGTCTCACGGGTCGCCGCTGGGTGTGGCGCACGACCCTCGTGCTCATCGGGGTGAACGCCGTCGCGACCGTGCTCGCGACGACGTTCGGGGGCCTCCTCGGCCTCGGGTTCATGATCGTCGCGAGCTTCGGGCTGGCCGTGCAGGCGCGCCTGGTGCGGTTCCCCGACCAGTGACGTCGGCGTCGGGCGCGCGCGATACTGTGAGGCATGCCCGCAACGTTCGTCGTCGTTCCCCAATGGCAGGGCTCCGTCTCGTCGCGCGCGATGAGCCACGCCGACGGCGCAGCCGCCATCCTCGGCGACCTGCCGGCCGCAGCCACGATCCTCGTCGAGGTGCCCGTCGAGGCCGGCGACGCCCTCGGCACCGGCGTGGCCCGGTACAGCGCGCTGCGGCGCGTGCGCGAGCGCACCGAGGAGGCGCTCGCGCAGGTGCCCGACCTGGCCATCACGGTCGGCGGCGACTGCGGGGCGTCGCTCGGCGCGGTGGCCCACGCGTCGCGGCGCTCGGGCGGCGACCTCGCGGTGCTCTGGCTCGACGCGCACCCCGACCTCAACACCCCCGAGTCCTCGCCGTCCGGCGGCTTCGGCGGCATGACCCTCCGCGCGATCGCCGGCGACGGCGCCGAGGGGCTCGCGCTCGACGAGGAGACCCGGATCGCGCCCGCGCGGCTCGTGCTCGGCGGCATCCGTGCGATCGACGACGAGGAGCGCCGCTTCATCGACGAGCACGGCGTCGCCGTGCTCACCGTGGAGGACCTCTCCGACCCCTCGATGGTCATCGCCGCGCTCGAGGACACCGGCGCCTCGCAGGTGTTCGTGCACGTCGACCTCGACGTGCTCGACCCCTCCGCGCTGGCGGGGCTGTCGTATCCGATGCCGTTCGGCATCGAGACGGCGACGCTCGTCGCGCTGCTGCGGGCGGTGGCCGCGCGGTTCCCGCTGGCGGGCGCCGCCATCGCCGGGTTCGCACCGAGCTCCCCCGAGGCCGCGGACGACGACCTGCCCACCATCCTCCGGCTCGTCGCCGCGCTCACGTCGGGCGGCGCGGCTCGCGCGTCGGACGGCGGCGACGCGGCATCCGCCACCGGATCGGACTGACCGCGCAACGGGTGTCGCCCGTCGGCCCGCCTGCCTAGGCTGGGACCACGCTGCCCGGCGCCGATCGGGCCCGGAGGGGAGACACATGGAGCGCGAGGTGGACGTCGTCGTCGTCGGCGCGGGCCCCGTCGGCGAGAACGTCGCGGATCGGGCGCGGGCCGGAGGCCTCGACGTGGTGCTCGTGGAGCACGAGCTCGTCGGCGGCGAATGCTCCTACTGGGCGTGCGTCCCCTCGAAGACCCTCCTGCGGAGTGCGGCCGCCCTGCGCGCCGCCCGTCGCGTGCCGGGCGCCGCCGAGGCGATCACCGGCGAGCTCGACGTCGGCCGCGGTGCTGCGGCGACGCGACGACTGGGTGTCGGACTGGAGCGACCAGGGCGGCCGTGAAGTGGGTCGAGAGCGTCGGCATCGAGCTCGGCGCGCGGCCACGGCCGGCTCGCCGGCCCGCGGCGCGTCGTCGTCGAGCACGCCGACGGCTCCGAGACCACGCTTCGTCGCGCGGCACGCGGTGGTGGTGTGCACCGGGTCCGACCCGGCGATCCCGCCGATCGACGGGCTCGCCGAGGCCGGCCCGTGGACGAGCCGCGACGCCACGAGCGTGAAGGAGCCGCCGGCCCGCCTCGCGGTCATCGGGGGCGGCTTCGTCGCCGTCGAGATGGCGACGGCGTTCGCGGGGTTCGGCACCGAGGTCACGGTGCTCGCCCGCCACGGACTGCTCGGCGACATGGAGCCGTTCGTCGGCGAGGCCGTGCTCGAGGGCCTGCGCGGGCTCGGCGCGACCGTGCGGCTCGGCGTCGAGCCGACCCGGGTCGAACGCGACGGATCGGGCGAGGTGGTGATCACGCTCGACGACGACTCGCACGGTCACGGCCGACGAGGTGCTCGTGGCCACCGGGCGGCAGCCGCGCTCCGGCACCGTCGGCCTCGAGACGGTCGGCCTCGAGCCGGGCTCCTGGCTCGACGTCGACGAGACCATGCTCGTGCAGGGCGCCGACGGCGAGGGCGACTGGCTCTACGCGGTGGGCGACGTGAACCATCGCGCGCTCCTCACCCATCAGGGCAAGTACCAGGGCCGAGCCGCCGGCGACGTGATCGTCGCCCGGGCGCTCGGACGCCCCGTCGACGCCTCGCCGTGGGGCGTGCACGTCGCGACCGCCGACCACTCCGCAGTGCCGGGGGTCGTGTTCGGCGAGCCCGAGTGCGTGTCGGTCGGGCTCACCGAGGCGGCTGCGCAGCGAGCCGGCCACGAGGTGCGGATCGCCGACGTGGCGATCCAGTCGGCGAGCGGCGCGGGCATCCTCGCCGACGGCTACGAGGGCCGCGCGCGGCTCGTCGTCGACGCCGAGCGCGGCGTGGTGCTCGGCGCGACGTTCGTCGGCCAGGACGTCGCCGAGCTGCTGCACGCGGCGACCATCGCCGTCGTCGGCGAGGTGCCGGTCGACCGCCTCTGGCACGCCGTGCCGGCGTTCCCGACCATGAGCGAGGTGTGGCTGCGGCTGCTCGAGGACCTCGGCCGCCCCGAGGCCGCCGCGTGAGCGGGCCGACGGTGCGCATCCGGCTCACGGACTCGCCGATCAGCCGTGCCGGCTACTGGTGGGCGACGGCGGTCGGCTTCACGTGGGGCTTCATCTGGAGCACCGGGCCGATCGAGGTCCGCCAGGGCCTCGTCGTGTTCACCGGCATGCCGAAGTGGACGTTCGGGCGCGGCGGGTCGTGCGTCGGCGGCTGCTACCTCACCGATCGCAACGCGGGCGACGTGGTGCTGGGCCACGAGGTCGTGCACCAGCGCGCAGTGGCGCACGTACGGCATGCTGTTCCCGCTGCTCTACCTCATCGCCGGCCGCGATCCGCTGAGGAACCGCTTCGAGATCGAGGCGGGACTCGAGGCCGGCGGCTACCTGCCGAGGCGGCGGCGCGCCGGCGCGCGGCGCGAGCGCACCGCGAGGCGCACCGGGCGCTGACGACGTCGAACGGCCCGGATGCCGCGTGGTGCGGGCATCCGGGCCGTTCGCGTGCCGGTTCGCGCCGCGAGGCGCGACGCGCTCAGTTCGCGGGCTGGGCGGCGGCCGAGAGCGACGCGACGAGCTCGTCGAGCCCGTAGGTCAGCGACAGCGCCGTGGGCGGCGAGACCGCCGCGATGAGCTCGGTGCCGACGACCTGCGCGACCTGGCCGCGGGCGACCGCCGGGATGGCCTGGATCGGCGCCGACGTGAGGAAGGCGTCGGCCTCCTCCTGCGTGTCGTGGTAGCTGAGGATCAGGTCGGAGTCGAGCTGGTCGAGCTGCTCGTAGGAGAGCGTGTAGAAGAAGGGCGAGTCGCCGTTCGCGAGCTCGGCGACGGCGGGCGCGTCCTCGAGGCCGAGGGCGGAGAGGAACTCCACGCGCGAGTCCTCGGGCGTGTAGACGTAGAAGGTGCCGGCGACGTCCCAGACGGCGGCGACGGTCTGCCCCTCGAGCTCGGGGTGCGCCTCGGCCTGGGCGGCGAGCTCGGCGTCGAGGTCGTCGAGCACGCCCTGCGCCTCGTCGGCCTTGCCGAGCGCGGTGCCGACGGTCGTGACGACCTCGCGCCACGGGGTCGTCCACGGCTCGTCGGGGTAGGCGACGGTGGGGGCGATCTCGCTGAGGAGCTCGTACTGCTCCTCGGTGATGCCCGAGTACGGCGCGAGGATCACGTCGGGCGCGGCCTCGACGAGCTCCTCGTACGGCGGCGCCTCGCCGTCGTCGGTGAGGATCGACGGGCGTCTCGACGCCGAGCTCGTCGAGCTCGTCGGCGACCCAGGGAGCACGCCGTCCTCGTTCGCGCCGTAGGCCTGCTGGGCCGATCGCCACGGGCACGACGCCCACGGCGAGCGCCGCCTCGGTGCTGCCCCAGCCCCAGGTGGCCACGCGCTCGGGCGCGGCGGGGATCTCGGTCTCGCCGAACGCGTGCTCGATCGTCACCGGGAAGCTGCCGTCGGCGGCCGCGGTCGAGCCGCGCTCGTCGGGCGCGGCGGTGGAGCAGCCGGCGAGGCTGAGGGCGGCCGCAGTGGCGGCGGCCAGGACGGCGATCGTGCGTCGGGCGTGCATGAACTCCCTTTCGAGTGGGTGGATTGAGGTTAGCCTAACCTAAACACTCAGGCCCGATGAAACCGGCCGATCGGCACGATCATCGGGGAGCCCGCCACGGGGTCCGGGGTCGACGACGCAGTCGAGCCCGAAGGCGGCGCCGACCGTCTCGGCGGTCATCACCGCGGCCGGCTCCCCCGCCGCGGCGATGCCGGCCGCCGTCGACGACGACGAGGTGGTCGGCGTAGCGCGCCGCGAGGTTCAGCTCGTGCAGCACCATGACGACCGTCGTGCCGTGCTCGCGATTGGACTCCGGTGAGCAGGTCGAGCAGCTCGAGCTGGTGGCTCACGTCGAGGAAGCTCGTGGGCTCGTCGAGCAGCACGATGTCGGCCCGCTGCGCGAGCGCCATCGCGATCCAGACGCGCTGCCGCTGCCCGCCCGAGAGCTCGGAGACCGCGCGGTCGGCGAGCTCGGCCGTGCCCGGTCGCCTCGAGCACCTCGGCCACGATCCGGTCGTCGTCGCTCGAGCGGCCGCCGAACCAGCCGCGATGCGGATGCCGGCCTCGCGACACGAGCTCGGCCACGAGCACGCCGTCGGGCGCCACGGGCTGCTGCGGCAGCACCGCGACGCGGCGCGCGAACTCCTTCGGCGCGAACGAGCGGATGTCGCGGCCGTCGAGCGTGACCCGGCCGGCCTCGGGGCGCATGAGCCGCGCGAGCCCGCGCAGCAGCGTGGACTTGCCGCTCGCGTTCGGGCCGACGACGGCCGTGATGCGGCCGTCGGGGATCTCGAGGTCGAGCCCCTCGATGACGCGGCGGCCGTCGTAGGCGAGCGTCAACGCGTCGGCGCGGAGCGCATGCGGTGCTGACGGGGTCATCCGTCCGATCCTCTCCGGTTGCCCCTGGCGATGAGCCAGAGCAGGTAGGGGGCGCCGATCGAGCCCCGTCACGATGCCGACGGGCACGGCGAAGCCCGTGAAGGCGTGCTGCGCCACCAGGTCGGCGACGAGCACGATGGCGGCGCCCACGACGGCGGATGCCGCGAGCGCGGCCTGCCCGTGCCCCACCAGGGCGCGCGCGATCGGCGCCGCGACGAGCGCGACGAACGCGATCGGACCCGCGAGCGCGGTCGCCACGGCGACGAGCCCGACGCCGAGCACGATCGCCGTCGACGCGGGCGCGGGTGGCATCGAGTCCGAGCGAGCGCGCGCTGTCGTCGGAGAGCGCGAGCAGCGGCATCCGCGGCGAGAAGGCGACGGTGAGCACGAGGAGCACGACGAGCGCCGCGCCGGCGGTGGCCGAGCTCGGGCCATCCGATGCTGGCGATGCCGCCGACCATCCAGACGAGCGCCTCGGATGCCTCGCGCACCTCCGCCCGCGTGATCAGCCAGCCGAGCAGGCCCGACACGATCGACGCGAGCCCGATGCCGACGAGCACGAACCGGATGCCGGTGAGCCCGTCGCGCCACGCGAGGCCCCACATGAGCGCGGCGACGACGAGGGCGCCCGCGAACGCCGCGAGCGACACGACCGGCCCCTCGAGGCCGAGCAGGAGCATCGAGCCGACCGCCGCGAGGCTCGCGCCGCCCGTGACGCCGAGGATGTCGGGGCTCGCGAGCGGGTTGCGCAGCGTGGTCTGGAACAGCGCGCCGCCGAGCCCGAGCGCCGTGCCCGCGATGATCGCCGCGAGCACGCGCGGCAGGCGCAGCCGCATGATCACGAACTCGGCCTTCGGCGAGCCCTGGCCGACGAGGGCGGCGAGCACGTCGCCGACGCCGAGGCCCGCCGCGCCGAGGAGCAGCGACGCGGTCGCCGCGGCCAGCGCGAACAGCGACCCGACCGCGACGACGGTCGCCGTGCGGCGATGGCGGCGCGACCGGGCGGCGGCGACCCGCACCGCGAGGGCGTGGACCGGCTCCCCCGGCCCGGCGGGCACGACGACGGGCGCGGCGCTCACAGCGACGTCCCCTTGGTGCGGCGCACGAGCGCGATGAGCACGGGCGCGCCGACGATCGCGGCGACGATCCCCGCCTCGAGCTCCGCCGGAGCCACCACCACGCGACCGATCACGTCGGCCGCGAGCAGCACGATCGCCCCGAGCACGCCGGCCAGCGGCGTGATCCACCGGTAGTCGCCGCCCACGAGGCCGCGTGCGGCGTGCGCGACGGCGAGGCCGAGCAGGGCGATCGGGCCGGCGAGCGACGTGGCGGTGCCGGCGAGGACGATGACGGCGACGGCCGTCACCACGCGGGTGGTCGCGAGTCGCACGCCGAGCCCGCGCGCCACGTCGTCGCCGAGCGCGAGCAGGTTGAGCCGGCCGGCGAGCCACGCGGCCAGCGCGAGCCCCACGACGAGGAACGGCCAGAGCACCGCGGCGGTCTCGAGGCCCCGCCCCGAGAGCGATCCGACCGACCAGAACCGGAACTGCGAGAGCGTGCCCTCATCGCTGATGAGGAGGAGGGTGACCAGCGGCGTGGTCGCCGCCGTCAGCGCCGCACCGGTGAGCGCGAGCTTGGCCGGGGTCGCGCCCGCGCCGCCGGTCGACCCGATCGCGAAGACCACCGCGGCGGCGACCGCGGCGCCCCCGAACGCGAACCAGATGAACCCGAAGGGCGAGGCCACGCCGAGGAACGCGATCGCCGCGACGACGGCGAGCGAGGCGCCCGCGTTGATGCCGAGCAGGCCGGGGTCGGCGAGCGGGTTCCGGGTCGCGCCCTGCAGGAGCGCGGCGACCACGCCGAGCGCGGCGCCCGCCATGATGCCGATCACCGCGCGCGGCAGCCGCAGGTCGCGCACGACGACCTGGTCGGCATCACCCGGGACCGGCGAGGTGAACGCCCCGAACACCACGTCGAGCGGCATCTGCCTCGTGCCGATCGCGAGGCTCGCCAGCGCGACGAGCACGAGCAGCCCGACGGCGATCGCGAGGGTCGCGGCGGGCGGGATGCGCCGGGCACCGCGCCGGTCGGGCGTGCCGGTCGGGTGCGTCACCGTGGCGGCGCGCGGCATCCGGTCGGTCACCCCTCGTCAGTCGAGCTCGGCGCGACCCATGCGCCAGTAGCCCATGAACGCCACCTGGCGGCGGTCGAGGCCGGCCTCGCGCACGAGGAAGCGACGCAGGGTGGTGATGGCGGATGCCTCGCCCGCGAGCCAGGCGTAGCAGTCGCCGTCGAGGCTGTGGCCCTCGGGCACGTCCCACAGGGGCGTGTCGGGCAGGTCGGACCGCTCGGCGGCGGCGAGCGCGGCGGCGGCCTCGTCGGCGTCGGCCGGACTTGGCGAGCCCGACGGCGGCCAGGTGGCGCACGACCCAGTCGCGCACCGCGGGGACGAGGAGGCCGCCGTGGACGCAGGCCGCCTCGTCGCGCGCGAGCCAGCGCACCTCGACGCCGGCCGGCGCGCGCACCGCGAGCCGGTCGCCGTGGGCGGGCACCTCGATGAGGGCGATGCCCGTGGCGTCGGCCGGCAGCGACTCGAGGATGGCGGCGATCGCGGGCGCGGCGGTCTCGTCGCCCGCGAGCAGCAGGGTGTCGACGTCGCCCGGACGCCAGTCGATGCCGACGGTGCGGCCGGGGCTCAGCTCGTCGGGGCCGATCAGCACGATCTCGTCGCCGGGAGCGGCCGTGGCCGCCCACGCCGAGGCCGGTCCGGCATCGCCGTGGCCGACGAAGACGACGTCGACCTCGCGCAGCGTCGGGGCGCACGGCGCGCACCGTGTAGGTGCGGAACGGGTTGCGGAGCTCGGCCGGGAGCTCGCGCCATGCGCTGTACCAGTCGTCGCCCTCGGGGAACGCGGCGAACCCGATCTCGGGCAGCGGGAGGACGACCTTCACGCGCTGGTCGAGGCCGGCCGTGCCGAACTGGTCGAGGTCGTCGCCCGCGAACGTCACGCTCGTGAAGTGCGGCGCGAGGCGTTCGACCCGGGCGACCTGCACTCGGAAGCTGCGGTAGGCGGGACGCTCGCGCGGTGCGGCTTCGGCGAGTGAGGTAAGCATTACCTAAGTCTTGCACATGGCGACCGCGGCCGTGAATCGTGACGTCACGCGCGGCAGCCGATCACCAGTTCGGCGGATGCCGGTGCCCGCGCCGCACCCGACGCTCGAGCTGCGCGGCGAGGGCGAAGAGCGTCGCCTCGCCGCCGGGCCGGCCGATGAGCTGCACGCCCATCGGCACGCCCGCGGGCGTCTCCTCGACCGGAACCGTGATGGCCGGCAGCCCGGCCACGTTCACGAACGACGTGAACGGCGTGAACTGCACCTGCTGGGCGAAGTTCCGTTCGCCGTCCTGCTGGTCGTACCAGCCCACCGGCGGCGGCGTGAGGGCGAGCGCGGGCGTCACGACGGCGTCGAACGGCGCGAACCGCCGGATGACGCGCTCCTCGAATCCGGAGAGCCAGTTCGAGCGCCTCGGCGAGTCGGCGGGCGGGCACGGCGCGGCCCCGTTCGAGCAGCCAGCGCGTGAGCGGCTCGAGGAACGCCTCGGCCTCCCCGTCGACGGGGATGGTCGCCGCGCCCGCCTGCCAGATGGTGCGGAACGCCTCGGGATAGCCGGGCTCGGGCTCGGGCGCCATCGCCTCGACGCCGTGGCCGAGGCCGTCGAACACGGTGATCGCGCGATCGAGCGCGGAGCGCGCCTCCTCGCCCACCGCGATGTCGTAGGCCTCGTCCCAGGGCGAGTCCGTCATCACCCCGAGCTGGAAGCGTCCCTCGCCGCGGATGGCGGTGCCGAGGTAGGGGCCGTCGTCGCCGGGAGCCCGCACGGCGAACCGATGGGCGGCGGGATAGCCGAGCGGCGCGATCATGCCGTCGAGGAGCAGCGCGGCATCCGCGACGTTGCGGGCGATCGGACCCGCGACGCCCAGTCCCGCGAGGCTCGCGAGCCCCGAGCCGGCCGGGACCCGTCCGCGCGACGGCTTCACGCCCGACCAGGCCGCACGCCGCGGCCGGGATGCGGATCGACCCGCCGCCGTCCGAGCCGGGCGCGAAGGGCAGCATCCCGGATGCCACGGCCGCCGCGGCTCCCCCGCTCGAGCCGCCCGCCCCGAGCGACGGGTTCCACGGGTTCCGCGTCGGCGGGCCGGCGAGCCCCTCCGTGTACGACGGAAGCCCGAACTCGGGCGTCGCGCTCTTGCCGAGGCTCACGGCGCCGGCCGCATCGACCGCCAGCACGAGCTCGTCGGAGTCATCCGGCACGAAGTCCGTGAACGCGCGCGAGCCGAACCGCGCGGGCACGCCCGCCCGACGATGCAGGTCCTTGTCCGCGAGGGGCATGCCCCACAGCGGGGCGGCGGTCGGCACGTGCTCCTCGACGTGGCGCGCCCGCGCGATCGCCGCCTCGGGCGTCACCGTGGCGAAGGCGCCGATCTCCCCGTCGAGCCGCGCGATCCGGTCGAGGAAGTGCTGCGCCAGCTCGACCGGCGACACCTGGCGACGCTGCAGCAGCTGGTGGAGCTCGAGGGCGGTGTACTCGTGCAGCTCGGTCATCCTCCGAGCCTACGGGCGATGCCCCGCGGCATCCGCCGGGCTACTTGAGCGACTTCTGCAGCAGCACGGTGCCCAGCCACCGGTCGAACTTGAAGCCGACCCGGCCCATCCGGCCGATCTCGACGAAGCCGAACCTCTCGTGCAGGGCGATCGACGCCTCGGCGCCCTGGTCGGCGATGACCGCGATGATCTCCTTCAGGCCCGGCGGCCCGGGACCGCTCGATGAGCTCGGCGAGCAGCGCGCGACCGAGGCCCTTGCCCGCGGCGGCCGGTCCCAGGTAGATCGAGTTCTCGACGGTGTACCGGTAGGCGCGCTTCTGCTTCCACGGCGCGACGAGCGCGTAGCCGAGCAGCTGCCCGCTCGGCGACTCCGCCACGAGGAACGGCATGCCGAGCTTGTGCAGGTAGGTGAACTTCGCCCTCCACTCGCGGAGCGTCATCGCGTCCTCGTCGAACGTGACCGTGGAGTTCGCGACGTAGTAGTTGTAGATCTCCCGCACGGCGGGCATGTCCGCGAGCCGCGCGTCGCGCATCGAGTACTCGAAGGGCGCCTCGGGCGGCTCGACCCGGCGCAGGTGCGGGGGCAGCACGCGACGCTGCTGGTATTCCTCCTCGAGCATGGCGCCAGACTACCCCGCCGACATCGCGACCGGATGTCGCGGCAGGTCAGGCGGGCAGCCGCCAGTCGACGGGCTCGCCGCCCTGCGCCTCGAGCATCGCGTCGGCCCGGCTGAACGGCCGCGAGCCGAAGAAGCCCCGACTCGCGGACAGCGGGCTCGGATGCACCGACTCGATGACGGGCGTGTCGCCGAGGAGCGGCTTGAGGCCCTGCGCGTCGCGCCCCCAGAGGATCGCGACGAGCGGCGTGCCGCGCGCGACCAGGGTGCGGATCGCGTGGTCGGTCACGTCCTCCCAGCCCTTGCCGCGGTGCGACGCGGGCGCTCCGGGCCGCACGGTGAGCACGCGGTTCAGCAGCATCACGCCGTGCGTGCTCCACGACGTGAGGTCGCCGTGGGCCGGCGTCGCCACGCCGAGGTCGTCGGCGAGCTCCCGGTAGATGTTGGCGAGGCTGCGCGGAACCGGTCGCACGTGCGGATCCACCGCGAACGAGAGGCCGATCGGATGCCCCGGCGTGGGGTACGGGTCCTGCCCGACGATGAGCACCCGCACGTCGTCCAGCGGCGCGCCGAACGCCCTGAGCACGCGATCGCCGCTCGGCAGGTACCCGCGGCCGGCCGCCGTCTCGGCACGGAGGAAGTCGCCGAGCTCGGCGATGCGCGGAGCGACCGGGGCGAGCGCGCGCGCCCATCCCGGGTCGATGAGCCCGTCGGCGGCGAGCTCGTCGAGGGACTTCGGCATCTCAGGCGCCGATCGTCGACACGAGCACGCCCTGCTCGGTGGGGAGGACGCGCCAGACGCTCCCCCGGCCGGCTCGACCTGCAGGCCGCCCTCGCCGACGATCAGCACCGTGCGCTCGTCGATCGCGAGGCCGCCGCTCGACGAGGCCCGGACTCGACCGCAGCGACGAGCCGCGAGAGCATGCCGCACTCGGCGACGTGCACGTCGATGGCGACGTCGACCAGGCCGATGCCGGCCCACGGTCTGAGCTCGTCGAGGCCCTCGGCCCGCCGTCCTCCGGTGCGACGCGCGACGCCGCCGATGCGCGAGCCCTCCGACGAGCGCGCCCTCGGCGGCGATCACCGCGCCGGCCGAGAACGCCGGCGTACGGCACGCCCGCCGCGACCTGTCGGCGCAGCTCGCCGAAGTGCGGCTCGAGGCGGTCGCGCTACGTCGGCGATCAGGCCGCCGCCCACGAGGATGCCGTCGACGTCGGCGAACGCCGAGCCCGGCACGGCGCCGCCATGCTCCACCGCGGTCGACGACCGGGTCGAACGTCGCCGGCCGGAGCCGCCGCCACCACGAGCCGCGCGGCGTGGTCGGCCTCTCCGCCGTCGCGCACCGCGACGATCACGGCGATGCGCGGCCGCGCGCGACCTGCGGCGCCGCGCCGCGGACGCGCGCCTCGGCGACGAACGGCGGCGAAGACGGCGCTCCGTCGGGCTGGTCGAGCCACCCGCCGCCGACGAGGTGCACGCTCACGCGGCGCCCTGCGCGGCGTCGACGGGCGGGAGCGCCGACCAGGGGAACACGATCCAGTCGTCGGTGCGCCGGTAGTCGAAGTCGGGCTCCAGCACGGTGTGCGACTTCGTGTAGAGCGTCGCGGTGCGCACCTCGGCGCCCTCGTCGCGGATGATCGCCACGACCTTCGCGAGCGTGCGACCGGAGTCGGAGACGTCGTCGACGAGCAGCACGCGCTTGCCGCCGAGCGCCGGCGCATCGAGCATCGGCGGGTGCAGCACCGGCTCGGGGAGCCGCTCGTCGATGCCCGAGTAGAACTCGACGTTGATGGAGCCGCACGCCTTGGTGCCGAGGGCGTAGGAGATCGCGCCCGCGAGCAGCAGGCCGCCGCGCGCGATCGCGATCACGACGTCGGGCTGGAATCCGGAGCGCAGCACGTCGCCCGCGAGCTCGCGAGCGGCGTCGCCGAACTCGTCCCAGGTGAGGATCTCGCGACGGATCCCGTCGACGCCCGTGGCGGCGTCGTTCGCATCGAAGGTCATCCCGACAGGCTACCCGGCGGTCCCTGCGGGACGCTCCTGCTCGGCGTCGGGAACCGGGGCCGCCGTTTCGGCGGGCGGCAGGGCGGCCGTGGCCGACGGATCCGGCTCCTCGCCGGTCGAGAGCGAGGGCGGCGCGAGCGCGTCGCCGCTGGTGCCGCATGCCGGCGACCCGCTCGTTGAGGTAGGAGATGATCGTCGCCGACGCGGTGCCGACGATCGCGATGCCGCCGGCCATGAGCAGCACGGCGTAGAACCGGCCGAGGGCGGTCACCGGGTACTCGTCGCCGTAGCCCACGGTCGCGATCGTGACGATCGCCCACCAGATGGCATCTCCGAACGTCACGATGTTCGCGCCGGGCGCGTCGCGCTCTGCCTGCAGGGTGGCGAGGGCGAGGAAGAACACCCACGCGAACGCGTAGGCGAGCGCCAGGATGATGAACTGCGCCCTGACGGCGGTCGACGTGTGCCGCTTCAGCACCGGGAGGTCCTGCAGGAGTCCGACGACGCGGAGCGCGCGGAACACCGGGAGGAGCGCCGAGAGCACCTCGAAGGGATGATGCCAGGCGTAGTGCCAGCGCCGACCGCGCGGCGTGAGCGCGATGCGGATGATGACGTCGACGACGAAGATCACCCAGGTCAGGATGAGGACGACGAGCATGAAGGTCGTCACCCCTTGCGGCCGGTCGGGCCACAGCACGTAGACCGTGTACGCCATGACGAACGCCACTCCGAGCAGCGCGAGCGTGCGGCCCGTCGCGTCGACGTAGCGCTTCCGACGATGCGTCGCCGGGTCGCCCTCCGGCACGCCCCTGAGGCTCATCGCCCGGTCTCCGCTCGCACCACGAGGTCGCCCTTCGCGAGGCGGTACGGCGCGGCCTGGGCGACGGGCTTCACGACGATGAGGTCGAGGTCGACGTGCCGCGGCTTCTGCATGGCGTCCACGATCACGCCGGCGATGTCCTCGGCCACGCAACGGCTCGGGCACGTCGTCGTACACCGCGTCGGCACGGGCGCGGTCCCCGCCGAATCGCACGAGCGCGAACTCGTCGGTCCGCACCATGCCGGGCGCCACCTCGACCACGCGCAGCGGCTCGCCGTTCAGCTCGAGCCGGAGCACCTCGGTCAGCGCGTGCGCGGCGAACTTCGCCGCGTTGTACCCGCCGCCTCCCGCGTAGGCGGTGTGACCGGCGATCGACGTGACGTTCACGATGTCGGCGACGCCCGCGCTCGACGGCGCCCCGGCGCAGGAGCGGCAGCAGCGCGCTCGTGACCCGCTTCAGCGCGAGCACGTTCACCTCGAACATCCACGCCCAGTCGTCGACCGACGAGTCCTCGACCGAGTCGAGCCCCTTCGCGCCGCCCGCGTTGTTCACGAGCGCGTGCAGCGGGCCGGTCGCGGCCAGGTGATCACGCAGGGCGTCCACGTCGTGCTGGTCCGTCAGGTCGGCGACGAACACGGATGCCCCGGTCTCCTCGGCGAGCTCCCGCAGCCGATCCTCGCGGCGCGCGACGCCGACGACCTCCCATCCGGCGGCGCGGAGCGCGCGCACGGTCGCCGCTCCGATCCCGGAGCTCGCACCGGTCACGACCGCTCGCAGCACATCCATGCGCCCATTGTGGCGCACCGCCGGACGAATGCGCGCGCAGGCCCGCCCGAGGCATCCGCATGGCCGGTGCGGTTGAATGGGACGATGCAGACGAGGCCGCACGCGACGACCCCGACGCGGAAGCGGCGCGTGCCGCTCTGGGACAACGCGCGGTGGATCGCGATCACCCTCGTGGTGATCGGCCACGGCATCCTCCCGCTCATCTCGGAGGACGACGTCGCGTACAGCGTCTACCTGTTCATCTACTCGTTCCACGTGGCCGTGTTCGTCACGGTCAGCGGCTACTTCGCGAAGTCGGGGCCGCCGAACGCGCGGGCCCTCCGGCAGATCCTCACCGACATCGTCTTCCCCTTCTTCATCTTCGAGACGATCTGGACGGTCATCAGGTGGGTGCTCGGCGGCGCGTTCGAGCTGGACTACACGACCGCGTCGTGGACCCTGTGGTTCCTGATCGCCCTCGCGGTGTGGCGCATCGTGCTGCCCTACCTGGTGCTGCTGCGCTTCCCGCTGCTCATCGCGATCGCGATCTCGATCGGCGCAGGCTACACGGAGTCGATCGACGCGACGCTCGCCCTCTCGCGCACGTTCGGGATGCTGCCGTTCTTCGTGTTCGGCTGGAAGCTCCGCCAGTGGCAGCTCACGGGCCGGTGGCTCGACCTGCCGTCGCGGGTCGCGTGGCGGTGGCGGGCCGGAGCGATCGCCCTCTTCGCGGCGGTGCTGCTGGTGATGCCGATCGCCATCGAGACGTGGCGCGACCTGCGGCTGCGGCGGTTCATGCTCTACGACGAGTCCTACCAGGCGATCGGCTACGACGAGCCGTGGTCGGGCGCCATCCGCCTCGCGCTGCTGCTCTTCGCGATGCTGCTCTCGGTCGCGTTCCTCGTGCTCATGCCGCGCCGCATGACGTGGTTCACGCCGTTCGGCACCGCGACGATGTACATCTACCTCCTGCACACGTTCATCCTGTTCCCGTTCCGGGAGACCGGGATGCTCGCCGGGCGACCAGCCGTTCTGGGTGCTGCCGGCGATGATCCTGTTCTGCATCGGCATCTCGGTGGTGCTCGTCGCTGAAGCCGGTGCGGCGGGTGTTCCGGCCCCTCGTCGAGCCGCGGGCGAGGTGGCTGTTCCGGCCCGAGCCGTCGACGGCGACCGGCACGCTCGTGCTGCCGCCGGGCGCGATGCCGCCGCGGTCCTCGCCGCCGCCGTCGGACACGACCGAGGGCGAGCCGCCCGCATCACCCGAGGAGCCGAAGCCGGCGCGTGAGGCTCGATCCGCGCGATTACGCCGTGTGTCGGGATCCATTGCCCGCACAGGAACCCGGTCGTAACGTGGCTCGGGCCCGGCGGGGCCCTGTCCCCGCCCCCGAGAAGGAGACCTCAATGAGCGAGAACGCCGCCGACTGGCGCTTCGAGACGAAGCAGGTGCACTCAGGCGCCGCACCCGACCCGGTGACGCACGCCCGGGCCACCCCGATCTACCAGACCACGTCCTACGTGTTCGACAACGCCCGAGCACGCGCAGAACCTGTTCGCGCTGGCCGAGTTCGGCAACATCTACACGCGCATCATGAACCCGACCCAGGCGGTCGTCGAGGAGCGCCTCGCGGCGCTCGAGGGCGGCACCGGCGCCCTGCTCGTCGCCTCCGGCCAGGCGGCCGAGACGTTCGCGGTGCTGAACATCGCGCAGGCGGGCGACCACATCGTCTCGTCGTCGTCGATCTACGGCGGCACGTACAACCTCTTCAAGTACACGCTCGCGAAGCTCGGCATCGAGACCACGTTCGTCGAGAACCAGGACGACGCCGACGAGTGGCGCCGCGCGGTCCGCCCGAACACCAAGCTGTTCTTCGCCGAGACGATCGGCAACCCGAAGATCAACATCCTCGACATCGAGCTCGTCGCGGGCGTCGCGCACGAGGCGGGCATCCCGCTCATCGTCGACAACACGATCGCGACGCCGTACCTCATCCGCCCGTTCGAGCACGGCGCCGACATCGTCATCCACTCGGCCACCAAGTTCCTCGGCGGCCACGGCACGGTCATCGGCGGCGTCATCGTCGACGGCGGCAAGTTCGAGTGGTCGAAGAACGTCGAGAAGTTCCCCGGCCTCACCGAGCCCGACCCGTCGTACCACGGCGCGAGCTACACGGCCGCGGTCGGCGACGGCCTCGCCTACGTGATCAAGGCGCGCGTCCAGCTGCTCCGCGACCTCGGCGCGGCGATCGCGCCGAACAACGCGTGGCTGCTGATCCAGGGCATCGAGACGCTCTCGCTGCGCATCGAGCGCCACGTGCAGAACGCGCAGGAGATCGCGGAGTGGCTCGACAACCACCCCGACGTCGCGAGCGTGAACTACTCGGGCCTGCCCTCGAGCCCGTGGTACGCGGCGGCGAACAAGTACGCCCCGAAGGGCGTCGGCGCGGTCCTCTCGTTCGAGCTCAAGGGCGGCGTCGACGCCGGCCGCGCGCTCGTCGACAACCTGCAGCTGTTCAGCCACCTCGCGAACATCGGCGACGTGCGCTCGCTCGTCATCCACCCCGCATCGACGACCCACTCGCAGCTCACCCCCGAGCAGCAGCTCACGACCGGCGTCACGCCCGGCCTCGTGCGCCTCTCGGTGGGCATCGAGAACGTCGACGACCTGAAGTCCGACCTCGAGGCGGGCCTCGCGGCCGCGCGCGCCGCCACCGAGGCCGCGCGCGTCTGACACGCCGACGACGCACGACGGATGCCGCGGGCCGCATGGGCTCGCGGCATCCGTCGTCTTCAGCGGCGGCACCGGCGTAACAAACGCATGCACGGGCCGCAGGGTTCGGGAGAATCGAGACATGGACTGGCAGACCACCGCCGACGCGGTGCCCGCGGGCATCGTCTCGGAGGCGCGCGCGCAGGCCCTGCAGGGCCGGGCGCCGGCGACCGGGGCCTGGCGCGAGGGCGACCCGGTGGGCGACCGCCGGTTCGTCGTCGATCGGCGACGTGCCCCTCGACTCGGGCGGCACGCTGCCCAACGTGCACATCGCCTACGAGACGTGGGGCACGCGCTCGCCGCGCGGCGACAACGTGGTGCTCGTGCTGCACGCGCTCACGGGCGACAGCCACGTCGTCGGCCCCGCCGGTCCGGCCCACCCCAGCGCGGGCTGGTGGCCCGGCGTCGTGGGTCCCGGGCTCGCGATCGACACCGACCGGTACTTCGTGGTCGCCCCGAACGTGATCGGCGGATGCCAGGGGTCGACGGGTCCCGCGTCGCTCGCCCCCGACGGGGTGGAGTGGGGCACGCGCTTCCCGTTCCTCACGATCCGCGACCAGGTGCGCGCGCAGCTCGCGTTCGCCGAGCGCGATCGGGATCGACCGCCTCGCGGCCGTGGTCGGGGGCTCGATGGGCGCGATGCACGTGCTCGAGTGGGCGATCATGGCGCCCGAGGTCGTCGACCGCATCGCGGTGCTCGCCGCCCCCGCCGCCGCGACCGCCGACCAGATCGCGCTGAACTCGGTGCAGATCGAGGCGATCCGCAGCGACCCCGCCTTCCGGGGCGGCGACTACTACGAGGCGCCCGACGGCGAGGGTCCCACGCGCGGCCTCGCCCTCGCGCGCCGCATGGCGATGCTCAACTACCGCACGGCGACCGAGCTCAACTCGCGCTTCGAGCGCAGCTGGCAGTCCGACCTCGACCCGCTGGGCGGCGGCGGCCGGTTCGCGGTCGAGTCCTACCTCGACTTCCACGGCAACCGGTTCACGCGACGGTTCGACGCGAACAGCTACATCGTGCTCACCGAGGCCATGAACTCGCACGACATCGGCCGCGGCCGCGGCGGCGTGCGACGCCGCCCTCGCGGGAATCCGGGCGAAGAGCCTCGTGCTCGGCATCGACAGCGACCGGTACTTCTCCCTCGACGGGCAGGTGGAGGTCGCCGCCGGCCTCGCCGGAAGCGTGCACGGGGAGCGCCCCGTGCTCGTGCACTCGGAGTACGGGCACGACGCGTTCCTCATCGAGCACGCCGTCGTCGGCGACGCCCTGCGCGCCCTCCTCGCCGCCTGACGGCACGCGCGCCCGCACGGCCCGGCCGTGCACCGGACACGCGCCGCCGGGCCGACTCCGCTACAGTTTCGAATGGCGGCACCCGTGTGCCGAGGTGCCTGACCCTGCGAGGGGGTGGCGTGAAGCGCATCCACAAGGAACGCGACCGGCTCCTGCGACGCCTCGCCCGCGTCACGGGCTTCGTCGGCGCCGTCCGGCGCCCTGCGTCTGCCTGCTCGTTCCCGGCGCAGCGACGCCGGTCGAACTCGCCGTGGCCTCCGTGCTCTGCGTGATCGTCGCCGTGCTCGTCGGCATGCACACCGCTCGCGGCGCCCTCCTCCCGGCGCTCGGCGTGGTGGCGGGCTCGATGGCCGTCATGGTGATGCTCGGCACCGCATCCGTGGTCGACGCCGCGACCACGACCGCGATGGCGATCCTCGGCGGCGTCGCCTCCGCGTCGGTCGCGATCCCGCTCGTGGTGCAGCCACCGTGGACGGCTGCTCGTGACGGCGCTCGCGGCGACCGTGCTCGGCATGATCTGGATCGTCGCCGCGTGGTCGCACGACCTTCGGGCCGTGGCGGTCGCGACGGCCGCCGGGTGGGCCGCGTGCGGGGTGCTCGGGGCCTGGATCGACCGCGCCATCGCGCACGCCGCCGACCGCATCGACGAGGTCGGGCGCGCGCACGAGGCCGAGCGCCTCGCGAGCGAGCTCGAGGCGCAGCAACGACAGGACGCCCGCGTGCTGCACGACACGGTGCTCGCCACGCTCTCGCTCCTCGCGCACTCCGGCGTGGGCGTCGGCCCGACGGCGCTGCGACAGCAGGCCGGCGACGACGCCCGGCTCCTGCGTCAGCTCCGCCTCGGCGCACCCCTCGACGCCGGCTCGACCGCGATCTTCTCCCCCGAGGCCGAGGTCGACGACGACGCCCTCAGCACCACCTTCGAATCGGTGCGCCAGCGATTCGCCCGCATGGGACTGGCCGTCAACTGGCATGGGGCCGGACAGCTGGCGCTCCCGCGCGAGACCCTCGATGCGCTGCTCGGCGCCCTCGGCGAGTGCCTCGAGAACGTCCGCAGGCACTCCGGGCGTGAACGAGGCCGACGTCACGGTCACCGACGACGACCGCACCGTCCGCGCCATGGTCACCGATGCGGGGAACGGATTCGAGCCCGAGACCGTCGACGGGGCACGGCTGGGCTATGCGGAGTCCGTCGTCGGCCGCCTGAACACGGTCGGCGGGCGCGCCCGCATCTTCTCGTCGCCCGGTTCGGGAACCACGGTGATGCTCGAGGTGCCGAAGCCATGAGCGATCCCGCACCCGCCACCCGCGGCCGCGCCGAGCACCAGTTCCGGCGACCGGCCCGGTCGGCCCGCACCGTGCGCGCCGCCGCCGACGTTCGCGAGAGCCACGGCGGACGCCGCCTCGCCACCGGGATCACGATCGCCGCGGTGCTCATCGTGCTGGCGCATCTCGTCCACGCCATCGCGCAGGCCCCGTACTTCCTGACCGGGCGCGGACCCTGGCCGGCGTGGATCGCCCTCGCCGCGTCGTCGTGGGCGTCGGCGTGATCGCGCGGTTCGTGTCCCGCGTGCTGCCCGACTGGCTGTACCTCGTGCTCCTCGCCGGGCTCGTCGCGCCGCTCTGGCTCGACGTGAGCGCCACGGCCGGGCCAGCTCGGCAGCGGTGTCATGCCGACCGCCGCCGCGGCGGCCGGAGCCGTGCTCATGCCCGTCGCCGCGATCCGCGGCAGTCGCGTCCCGCTCATCGCCGCTTCGGTCATCGCCGCCGTGCTCGCGACGGAGGCGCTGCTGCAGGTCGAGTCGGCCGGGAGCTCTTCGTGGTGCCGGGCCTCGCCGTGGCGGTGTCGGCCGTCCTCCCGGTGCTGCTCGCGACCCTCGCCATCAGCGGATTCCGCCGGCTCGTCGGGCGCGAACTGGACCTCTCGCTCGTGCAGAGCACGGTCGGCACGGCACGTTCCGCCGTCGGCATGCGCGCGTCCGAGGAGCTCGCGCAGCTCGACTTCGACGCCGAGACGCTGCTCGACGACGTCGGGTCGGGCCGCATCATGATCCCGCTGCCGCCCGACGCCGCCGAGCTGGCCGGGTCGCTGCGCGGCCCGCCTGCGCGTGCGGCTCATCGAGGGCCGGACCGACACCTGGCTGCGCCACGCGGTGACGGAGTCGGCCTACCTCAGCCACCGGGTCACGGTCGACGACCCGCTCGGCTCGGCCGGGCTGCTCTCGCAGGAGCAGCGCGACGGGCTGCTGCTCGCGCTGTGGCTCCTCGTCGCCGAGCCCCCGAAGGGCGCCGGACCGCCGCTCCTGGTGCACGTCACGTGCCGCGAGCGGTCGGACGAATCCGATCCGGATGCCGGATTCGACATGATGATCGACGTGTCCGGCGTTGCACGACGCCGTGTAGACCCCGCGACGTGGGACGCTATCGACTAGTGTCGGAATCCACAACGTGGTGACGGGGGCCGATGGCTTCCGGATCGACATCGCCTGCCGGGTCACCCCGAACATCCACGCAGGCAGCCCATCGGCCCGTGGGGCCGCCCGATCGAGGGGAAGCTGAATGGCCGAGACCGATTCACCGATACGGCTCGCGATCGTCGACGACCACCGGATGCTGCTCGGCGCCCTCTCCGAATGGCTCCGCGGCGCGGCATCCGACATCGAGCTCGTCGCGGCCGTGCCGTCCTGGTCCGAGCTGCTCGCGCACCCCGAGTTCCCGGTCGACGTGGTCCTGCTCGACCTCGACCTGCGCGACAACATCCCGATCTCGCTCAAGCTGTCGATGCTGAAGTCGGCCGGCGTGCAGACCATGCTCATGAGCACCTACTCCGAGCCCGCCGTGGTGCGCGAGGCGCTCGGCTCGGGCGCGCTCGGCTACCTCGTCAAGTCGGAGCCCGTCGAGAACATCATCGAGGCGATCCGCGCCGCGCGCGTGGGCGACTCGTACCTCACGCCCGAGCTCGAGGACGCGCTCGCCGACGACGGCGCCGTGCCCAAGCTCTCCGCGCAGGAGCGCCGCGTGATGGCGCTCTACGGCGCCGGCCAGCCGGTGAAGGCCGTGGCCTTCCAGCTCGGGATCTCCGAGGAGACGGCCAAGAGCTACCTCAAGCGCATCCGCGAGAAGTACCGCGTCGCCGGCTTCGACGTCGGCACCAAGGTCGCACTGCGCAAGCGGGCGATCCTCGACGGGATCCTGCTGCAGTCCGACTGAGCGGATGCCGCGGCCGCGCGTCGCCGGGCGGCAGACCCGTCACGGCTCGACGACCTCGACCGCGCCGGTGGCGTACGGCACGACGACGCCGCGCCGACCGCGCGAGCGATCGAGCGCGAACGAGGCGAGCGTGAGCAGCACGCCCGCGATCGTGAGCACGAGGCCGATCCAGATCGGGGCGACGTAGCCGAGGCCGCCGGCGATCGCGAGGCCGCCGAGCAGGGCACCGAGGCTGTTGCCGATGTTGAGGGCCGAGTGGTTGAGCGCGGCCGCGATCGACTGGCTGTCGCGGGCGACGTCCATGAGCCGCGCCTGGATCGTGGGCGACAGGGCCGCCGAGGAGGCCCCGCACCAGGAAGACCCCGGTGAACAGCCCGACGGGGTTCGCCACCGTGAAGCCGAGCAGCACCAGGGCCGCGGCGAGGACCGCGAAGAACACGTACATGCTGCGGCGCACGCTCCAGTCGGCCAGTCGTCCGCCCACCAGGTTGCCGATCGTCATGCCGAGGCCGAACACGATGAGCACGACCGGCACCATCGCCGGCGCGAGTCCGGTCACCTCGGTCGCCAGCGGCGCGACGTAGCTGTACACCGCGAAGAGGCCGCCGAAGCCGATCGCGCCGATCCCGAGCGCGAACCACACCTGGGCGCGGCTGAACGCGCGGAGCTCGCGCTTCATGGTCGCGTACGGGTCGCCCGCCTGCCACGGCACGGCGAGCGCGACGGCGACGAAGGTGAGGGCGAAGATGCCCGGCGACGGCGAGGTACGCGACGCGCCAGCCGGCGGCCTGGCCGAGCCAGGTGATCGCCGGGACGCCGATGACGTTCGCGATCGTGAGGCCCGACGAGCACCAGCGCGACGCCTCGGGCGCGCTTGCCCGGTCCCATGAGGCTCGCGGCCACGAGCGAGGCGATGCCGAAGTAGGCGCCGTGCGGCACGCGCCGCGAGGAACCGTGCGACGAGCACGAGCTCGAAGGTCGGCAGGAGCGCCGAGGCGATCGTGCCGAGCGTGAACGCCGTGAGCAGGGCGAGCAGCAGCCGCTTGCGCGGCCACCGGGCCGCGGCCGCGGCGATCGTCGGCGCACCGACGACGACCCCGAGCGCGTACGCCGAGATGATCCACCCGGCCGCCGCGTTGGCCTCCTCGGGCGACTGCGCGTAGACGCCCGGCAGCAGGTCCTGGGCGATGTTCGGCAGCAGCCCCATGGCGACGAACTCGGTGGAGCCGATGCCGAAGCCGCCGAGGGCGAGTGCCAGCAGCGCGAAACGAATACGGGCCGGCGACAACGTCGTCGGCCCGTCTGAGAGGAGGGTCACCCGTCGATTCTCGCACGGATCGAATCGATTCGACAAGCCGATGGCGCGACGACGACGGAATCACCCTCGCCGCCCGAGGCGGGCGACTCAGTCGTCGCCGAGCGCGGCCTCGAGCCGCTCGACCTTCGCGTCGAGCTCGCCGGCGTAGCCGCGGCCGGATGTCGGCCTTCAGCACGAGCGACACGCGCGAGCCGTACTCGCCGACCGCCTCCGTGGCGCGGCGGACGACGTCGAAGACCTCGTCCCACTCGCCCTCGAGCTCGGTGAACATCGAGGTCGTCCGGTTCGGCAGGCCCGACTCGCGGACGATCCTCACGGCCGCCGCGACGGCGTCGTGCACGGACCCGTCCGCCCGTCCGGTGCCGCTCGGCGCGACGGAGAATGCCACCAGCATGTCCACTCCAACCCTCGAGGTCCTATTCTCGCGCCAGTCGTTCCGGCGCCACTCTCCGTCGAGGCCCGCGCGATCCCGGATGCCGCCGGCCTGCCACACCGCGCGGATCCCCCACACCAGCAGCGCGACCAGCAGCCCCGCCTTCACCGTGACCAGCAGCACGAACGCCGGATGCGCGACGAGCAGCCACCCGTACAGGTACGGGTAGAGCACGTGCGTGAGGAGGGCGATCGCGGCGGCGAGCGCCGCCGGCACCAGGAACCGGCGCGGCCGCAGGACGAGGCCGAGGATGATCGGCGCCGCGAGCCACGTCACGAACTGCGGCGAGCCCACCTTGTTCGCGAGCATGAGCACCACGACGAACGACAGGGCCAGCGCGGGGAGCAGCTCGTCCGAAGGCCGCGCCGCGCCGCACGGCCCGGATGCCGAGCAGCAGGACGACCGCCACGCCCGACCGCCATCACCGGCGTCGTGAGGGCGGCCGCGGCATCCGCCCCCGGACCCGAGATCTGGAACGTGAGGATCTCGCGGTCGTAGACGATCGTCGACGGCCCGCGACCCCGCGACGATCTGCCACAGCCACACGGCGGCGATGGGCGCCTCGACCTGGAGGCCGCGGCCCGCCTGCTCGGCGACGAATCCGAGCGCGTTCAGCGCCCGAGCCGGCGAGCAGGCTGACGCGCGAGGATCCCCACGCTGAGCGCGACCGCGACGGTGACCACGTCCCATCGCTTGCGCGAGGCGATCACGACGGACGACGAGCAGCGCGGCCGGCCACACCTTCACCCAGGCGCCGATGGTCAGGAGCGTCGCGGCGACGCGCGGGCGCCCCGCCGCCCAGAGCAGTCCCGTGATGCGCGAGCGGCACCGTGACCGCGTCGATGCGTCCGAGCGCGATCGGACCGAGCAGGGCGAGGAATCCGACCCACCACCACGCCGCGATCCGCCGCGTGCGGGAGAGCCGCCGGTCGCCGAGGAGGATCGCGAACGCCGCCGCATCGAGCAGCACGACGATCGCGAGCCAGGTCTGCCCGTACCACTCGGATCCGAACGCGAGCGAGGCGGCCATCGGCGCGAACGCGAGGATCGGGTAGACCCACGGCGCGTCGATGCCCATGCGCACGTACCCGGCGGCGGCGTTCTCGGCCCAGACGCGGTAGACCCCGGTCACGTCGCCCAGCGGGTAGCCGCGGGCCGCGAGGTTCAGCCAGACGAGCGCGCCGTGCACGATCGCGAAGGCGAGCCAGAGGGCGGCGCGGCTGCCGAGGAACCGACGGATGCGGTGACCCCGCGACACGGATGCCTCGCGAAGCGTCCCCCACCGTCATGGCGAGAGCCTATCCGACCGCTCCCGGCGCCACGCGCAGCGCGCAGGTCGCCCGCGACGTCCGCGCGCTGCGCTCAGCGCGCGAGCAGCGCGCCGATCACCCCGGGCACGGCCTCGGCGATGTCGAGGGCCGTCACCGGTCCCCCGCCGACCTCGGCGCTCGCGCGTCGAGCCGCCTCGCCGTGCACCCACGCCGCGGTCGCGGCGAGCGCCGTGAGCACCTCGGCATCCGCTGCGAGCCGCGCATGGTGCGTCGCGACGAGCGCACCGAGGATGCCGCCGAGCACGTCGCCGCTGCCGGCGGTCGCGAGCCAGTGCGTGGGCGCCGTCACGGTGTAGCGGTCGCCGTCGGGGTCGCACACATGCGGTGACGGCGCCCTTCAGCAGCACCGCGACGCCGAGTTCGCGCCGCGGCCCGCTCGGCCCATTCGCCGGGCGCGGCGCGCATCTCCTCGACGGTCGCGGGCACCTCCCTCGCGGTGAGGAGGCCGGCGAGCTCGCCGGCATGCGGCGTGATCACGGTGGGCGCGGTGTGCGTGCCGACGAGGTCGAGCGCGCCGGCGTCGAGCACCGACCGGCACCTGGGCGGCGAGCGCGTGCCCGAGGTCGCCGAGCAGCACGAAGGAGCGCCGCGACTGGTCGATGCCCGACCCGATGAGCCACGCCTGCACCCGCCCGGCGACGGCGACGGTCTCGGGGCGGCGCGCCAGCACGGCCTGCCGGACCGAGCGCGGCCCGATGTACCGCACCATGCCGACGCCCGTCCGGTGCGCCGCCTCGACCCCGAGCACCGCGGCGCCCGGGAACTCCTGCGAACCGGTGACGACGCCGAGCACGCCGCGCGAGTACTTGTCGTCGCCGGCCGCCGGCGCGGCGACCCACCCGGCCGCGTCGTCGGCGGTCCACTCCTGCCACACGGTCGTCATGCTCCAACGATAGGTTGGGGTGGATGCCTCCGACAGCCCCCGCACCGATCAGCCTCACCCCTCGCGTCGTCGTGTTCGACTACGGCGAGGTGATCTCCCGCGAGCCGACGCGACGCCGACCGCGAGCGGCTCGTCGCCCGCGCCGGCGTGGCGGCCGAGCCCGTTCTGGGCCGCGTACTGGGCGCACCGCGAGGCGCTCGACCAGGGCACGGCGTCGATCGCCGAGTACTGGGCGGCCGTCGCGCGCGACGTCGGCGTCGAGTGGGATGCGGTCGACGTGCACGAGCTGTGGGCGATCGACCACCGCGGCTGGCTGAGCGTCGACCCGGGCACCCTGCGCGTGCTGCACGCCCTCGCCGACGGCGGCACCCGGCTCGCCCTCCTGTCGAACGCCGGCGCCGACTTCTCGGGTGGCTCCGCTCCGGATCCTTCGCGCCGCTGTTCGAGCGCGTGTTCGTCAGCGGCGAGCTCGGGCTGGTCAAGCCGCACGCGGCGATCTACGAGCACGTGATCGACGAGCTGGGCATCACGCCGTCGGAGCTGCTGTTCGTCGACAACAAGTCGGAGAACGTCGAGGGTGCACGGGCGGTCGGCGGCGACGGCCACGTGTTCACGGATGCCGCGGCGCTCGAGGCCTGGCTCCGGAGCCTCGCCGCATGAGCGGGCCCGAGGCCGTCGCCGCGGCCCGACGACGCGTCGCCGCGAGGTCGCCGGCGCTCTTCCGCCCGATCACGATCCGCGGCCTCACGATCCGCAATCGCGTCTGGGTCCCGCCGCTCTGCCAGTACTCGGTGACGACTCGCGACGGCGTGCCGCACGACTGGCACCTCGTGCACCTCGGCGCGATGGCGGCCGGCGGCGCCGGACTCGTGGTCGCCGAGGCGACCGCGGTCAGCCCCGAGGGGCGCATCTCCGACCACGACACCGGCCTCTGGAACGACGAGCAGGCCGAGGCCTGGAGCCGGATCACCCGGTTCATCCGCTCGCAGGGCGCCGCATCGGGCATCCAGCTCGCGCACGCCGGGCGCAAGGCCTCGGTCTGGCCCGAGCCGATGCGCCGCTCGGGCTCGCAGCCGCTCGACGAGGGCGGCTGGCCGACCGTGTCGCGCCGTCGGCGGTCGCCTTCGACGGGCTCCGCGAGCCGGTCGCCCTCGACGAGGCCGGCGTGCTCGGCGTGATCGAGGACTTCCGCCTCGCCGCCCGCCGCGCCGTCGCGGCGGGGTTCGACGTCGTCGAGATCCACGCCGCGCACGGGTACCTCGTGCACCAGTTCCTGTCGCCGCTCTCGAACCGCCGCGACGACCGGTGGGGCGGTCCGCTCGAGAACCGAGCGCGACTGCTGCTCGAGCTCGTGCGCGCCGTGCGCGCCGAGATCGGCGAGCGGATGCCGCTCTTCGTGCGCTTCTCGGCGACCGACTGGACCGAGGGCGGCTGGGACGAGGCGCAGACGGCGACCGTCGCGCGGTGGGCCCAGGACGCGGGCGCCGACTTCTTCGACGTGTCCACGGGCGGGCTCGTCGCGCACGCGCCGCATCCCGGTCGGCCCCGGCTACCAGGCGCACCTCGCCGAGTACGTCGGCGACCGCGCCGACGTCCGCGTCTCGGCGGTCGGCCGCATCACGATGCCCGAGCAGGCCGAGCGGCTCGTCGCCGCCGGCGACGTCGACGCCGTGATGTTCGGCAAGGCGATGATGCGCGACCCGCACTTCGCGCTGCGCGCCGCGCACGAGCTCGGCGCCGACACGTCGATGTGGCCGCTGCAGTACCTCCGGGCCAGGCCCGAGGTCAACGACGGCGAGTGGTGACGGCGTCGGATCAGGCCATTCCCGCCGCGGAGGAGCGCATCTTCATCGCCATCTCCATCATCTGCGGCGAGTACCTGGCCGATGGCGATGATGTTGCCCTCGCTGTCGCTGAACCACGCGCTGCGCTCGTCGCCGAGCTCGGCGACGCCGTCGACCGTCTTCAGGCCGGGCATGTCGTAGTCGTGGAACATGACCCCGTGCGTCCGCAACTGGGTCATGTCGCGGTCGAGGTCGTCGGTCATGAGGCCGAACGCGGTGTTCTGCGCCGTGCCGGCGAAGTCGCTGCGGTAGACCAGCACGGACGGTGCCGCCGATGTCGTAGAACAGCGCCTCGCCCTCCAGTGTCCTCGTACACGGGGTCGCGACCGAGCACGTCGTGCCACCACTGCTTGGCGCGGGCGATGTCGGAGGCCGGGAGCACGGCCGTCGCCATGAGCTTCTCGAACATGATGTTTCCTCGGATCCTCGGGTCGGCGCCAGTCTACGCCGACCCGAGGGTGCGCCGGTCATCCCGATTCGGGACGCGCCTCAGCCGCGACGGGTCGCGTCCTGCACCTCGCCGACGAGCTCCTCGATGATGTCCTCGAGGAAGATCACGCCGGTGGTGGTGCCGTCCTCGTCGAACGCGCGCGCGACGTGCGTGCCGAGGCGGCGCATCGTCGCGAGCGCGTCCTCGAGGTCGGTGCCGTCGAAGATCGAGACGAGCCGGCGGATGCGCTTGGCGGGCAGCGGATCGTCGAACTCGTCGTCGTCGAGGTCGATGACGTCCTTCAGGTGCACGTAGCCGTCGGGCTCGCCGTCGGCGCCGAGGATCACGTAGCGCGAGAAGCCGTGCCGCGCCACCGCCCGCTCGACGTCGCCGGGGGTCGCCGTCGGCGGCAGGCTCACGAGCCCCGACATCGGCACCGCGACATCCTTCACCTGCTTCGTCGTGAACTCGAACGCCGCCGTCAGGGTGCCGCTCGCGTCGTCGAGCACGCCCTCGCGACGGGACTGGTCGACGATCGTCTGCACCTCCTCGAGCGTGAACGTGGAGTTCGCCTCGCTCTTCGGCTCGACGCCGAACAGTCGCAGCACGCCGTTGGCGGTCGCGTTCAGCGCGACGATGATCGGGCGGAACAGGCGTGCCAGGAACACGAGCGGCGGCGCGAGCAGCAGCACGGCGCGGTCGGGCACCGAGAACGAGAGGTTCTTCGGCACCATCTCGCCGAACACCACGTGCAGGTACGAGACGAGCACGAGCGTGATGATGAACGCGACGGTCGAGACGACGCGCCTCCGACCAGCCCGGTGAGCTGCAGCGGCACCTCGAGCAGGTGGTGGATCGCCGGCTCGGACACGTTCAGGATCAGCAGCGAGCAGATCGTGATGCCGAGCTGGCTCATCGCGAGCATGAGCGTCGCGTGCTCCATCGCCCACAGCGCGGTCTTCGCGCTGCGGCGGCCCTGCTCGGCGAGCGGCTCGATCTGGGATCGGCGCGCGGAGATGACCGCGAACTCGGCGCCGACGAAGAAGGCGTTCGCGATGAGCAGCACGAACAGCCAGACGATGCCGGCCCAGTCGCTCATCGTGCCGCCCCGCTCGGTCTCGGCCGTCTCGGTCTCGGGCGTGGGCGTCGGCACGAATCGCACGCGGTCGATGCGGCGGCCGTCGAGGCGCTGCACGCTCGAGCGTGCCCTCATCGATGGCACCTCGTCGCCGACGACGGGCAGCCGGCCGAGCTCGGCCATCACGAAGCCGCCGACGGTCTCGTAGTCGCCGTTCTCGGGCACGCGGATGCCGGTGCGCTCGAGCAGTTCGTCGGGTCGGAGGATGCCGGGGAAGCTCACGACGTCGCCGCGTGCGCACGATGCCGGCGCGGGTGCGGTCGTGCTCGTCGGCGACCTCGCCCACGAGCTCCTCGACGAGGTCCTCGAGCGTCGCGACGCCGGCGGTGCCGCCGTACTCGTCGACGACGACCGCCATCTGGAATCCGCGCCCCCTGAGCTCGCCGAGGAGCATGTCGAGCTTCATCGTCTCGGGCACGCGCAGCGCCTCGGACTGCAGGGCGGACGCCGGCACCTCCGCGCGCCGCTCGCGCGGCACGGCGACGGCCTGCTTGACGTGCACGATGCCCGACGATGTCGTCGAGGTTCTCGTCGTAGACGGGGAAGCGCGAGTACCCGGTCTGCCGGGCGAGCTCGAGCACGGCCTCGGCCGGCTCCTGGCGCTGCACGGCGGCCACGCGCGGGCGCGGGCGTCATGACGTCGGATGCGTCGTGGTCGGCGAAGCGCAGCGTGCGCCCGAGGAGCGTGGCGGTGTCCTGCTCGAGCAGCCCGGCGCTCGCCGAGCGGCGCACGAGCGAGGACAGCTCCTCGGCGGAGCGCGCGCCCGAGAGCTCCTCCTTCGGCTCGATGCCGACGCCGCGCAGGAGCGCGTTCGCGCTGCCGTTGAGCAGCGCGACCGCGGGGCGGAACACCCAGGTGAACGCGGTCTGGAACGGCATCACGACGATGGCCGTCTGCCGCGGCAGGGCGAGCGCGAAGTTCTTCGGCACGAGCTCGCCGAGCACCATCGAGAGCAGCGTCGCGACGACGATCGCGGTGGTGGCGCCGACGGGACGCACCATGCCCTCGGGCAGGCCGAGCGCGGTGAGCGGGCCGGCGAGGAGCGAGCTGATCGCGGGCTCCATCGTGTAGCCGGTGAGCAGGGTCGTGAGCGTGATGCCGAGCTGGGCGCTCGACAGGTGCGTCGACGTGATCTTCAGCGCCGAGATCGTGAGGCCGAGCCGCGTCTCGCCGCGTTCGCGGCGCGCTTCGAGCTCTGCGCGATCGAGGTTGACGAGCGCGAACTCGCTCGCAACGAACAAGCCCGTGCCGATCGTGAGGAGGAGTCCGATGCCGAGGAGGATCCACTCAGACATCCGCACCTCCCCGTTCGGTCACGGGCGAGGGTCTATGGCCGGGCGTATTGGCAGAGGGAGGATCGTCCATTGTCTCGTCAGTATATCGGCGGCGATCGGGACGCCTCCCGAGCTGTAACGGGCTCGACACACGCCGTCGAGCGGCAGCCGTCGGCCGCCGGCCTCGGCCGCGGCCGCCCGACCGCGCTGCAGCCGGCTCACGCCGTCAGCCGCTCGCGATCCACCGCCGTGCCCGCACGCCGATGCCCGGACTCGCCGTCACGAGTCGAATCGCGATCCCGCACCTGGCGTGCGAGTCCCCCTCATCGATGCGGCACAGAACTCTCAGCCCGCCTGCGCGAGACACAGGACGCGACCGCCGAACGCGTCGGTCAGCCAGCCGGGCTCGTCCGCGTCGTCCACGTCCGGCAGCCACTCCGCCAACGCGGCAGCGCGGCGCCTCCGCTCGGCCTCACCGAAGCGATGGACCGCGGCTCGCGCTCCGAGCGGCGGCCGACCGGCGCACGACCCTCGGCGGTTCCGTAGCGCTGTTCCCACAGCTCGACGAGCGCACCGACCGCGATCGTCGAGGGCGGCGAGGAACTCGGGGTTCAGGCGGTACGAGCGCGAGCGCGGCTCATCGAGCACCGACCGACGACCGCACGGCACCGTGCTCGCGCAGGGTCCGCAGGTGGTGCGAGACGGCTGGTGCGGACTCGCGCCGAACTCCGCGGCGGTGATCACGTCGGCGAGCGTGCCGGCGCGGTGCTCGCCCACGGCGAGCACCTCCATGCATCCGGCGACGCACGGGATCGGCGAGCGAGCTCGAACGGGTGCACCACGAGCGACACGGTACGTCGACGCCGACCGCCGCGACCGCGTCGTCCACAGGCTGCCGGCCAGCCCTACCAGCTGACCGGCAGCGCCTTGCCCTCCTCGTAGCCCGCGGCCGACTGGATGCCCACGAGCGCGCGCTCGCGGAACTCCTCGATCGAGCGGGCGCCCGCGTAGGTGAACGAGCTGCGCACGCCCGACGTGATCATGTCGAGCAGGTCCTCGAGCGACGGGCGCAGCGGGTCGAGGTAGATCGACGACGACGAGATGCCCTCGGCGAAGAGCTCCTTGCGGGCGAGCTCGTACGGCGAGAGCCGGTCGAACCGCTCGCGCACCGCCTTCGTCGACGCCATGCCCCAGCTCTCCTTGAAGAGGCGGCCGGATGCGTCGCGCTTCAGCGTGCCCGGCGCCTCGATCGTGCCGGCGAACCACGAGCCGATCATGACGGATGCCGCGCCGGCCGCCAGCGCGAGCGCCACGTCGCGCGGGTACCGCACGCCGCCGTCGGCCCAGACCTTCGCGCCGAGCTCGCGCGCCGCCTCGGCGGTCTCGAGCACCGCGGAGAACTGCGGACGCCCGACCGCCGTCATCATGCGCGTCGTGCACATGGCGCCGGGGCCGACGCCGACCTTCAGCACGTCGGCGCCCGCCTCGACGAGGTCGGCCACCGCGTCCGCGGTCACGATGTTGCCCGCGACGATCGGCACGCCGAGGTCCGAGGTCGCGCACGATGCCGACCGCCCGGATCATGCCCTCCTGGTGCCCGTGCGCCGTGTCGATCACGAGCATGTCCACGCCGGCCGCCGACGAGCGCCCGCGCCTTGGCGGCCACGTCGCCGTTGATGCCGATCGCGGCCGCGACCCGGAGCCGCCCCGACGCGTCGACGTTCGGCTCGTAGATCGTGCCGCGCAGCGCGCTCCGCCGGCTCAGCGTGCCGACGACGCGCCCGTGCTCCAGCACCGGCGCGAACTCGAGGCCGGCGTCCACCATGAGGTCGAACGCGCGCCGCGGCGAGTCGACGTCGTCGGCGTCGAGCGAGGCGAGGCCGCCGTGCACGAGGTCGCCGAGCCGGGCGTCCGAGCAGCGCGGTCGCGAGGCGCTCCGCGGCGATGCATCCGACGTACTCATCGCGTGCATCGTGCAGCACGATGCCGTGCCCCGGCACCGGCGGGAGCACCGCGAGCGCATCGGCGACGGTGTCGTCGGGCGAGAAGTCGTGCGGCGTGTCGAAGCGCGGCGACTGCGTCCTTCACCCACCGGATCGCCTCGTCGAGGTCCTGCAGGTGCAGGTCCTGCGGCAGCACCCCGAGCCCACCCCGCCTGGCCAGTGTCGCCGCCAGTCGCGGGCCGGTGATCGAGTTCATGTTCGCCGAGACGATGGGCACGGATGCCCCGGAACCGTCGTCGGGAGCGAGCGAGACGTCGAGGCGGCTGGTGACCCCCGAGCGGCTCGGAACGAGGAACACGTCGGAGTACGTGAGGTCGTGGCTCGGGGTCGTCCGGTAGAACTCCATGCGCCCCACGCTACCGCCGCGACAGGGCGCCCGAGGCCGCCGCGAGGGGTTTAGGCTTGTGTGGGTGATCGGGCACGGAGCGCGTGCGCGCACGTGCCGATCGCCGGCAGAGAATCCAGCATCAATGGAGAGAGTGGGCGAGAGGCTGTGTCGAGCCAATTGACCGGGTCGGGATCCGAGGAGACGACGGCGGGCGAATACGGAGCCAACGAATGGCTCGTCGACGAGATGTACGAGAAGTACCTCGCCGACCCTGATTCCGTCGACCGGACCTGGTGGCCGGTCCTCGAGCACTACCGGCAGGTGCGCACCGGCACGTCCACCGACGGCTCCGGCCTCGCAGCCGACGGATGCCGCGAGCGCGCCCGCTCCCGCCGCACGCCGCCGCCGAGGCATCCGCACCGCCCAGCGCCCGCCGCGCCGCCGAGCGCCGACGCCGCGCAGCCCGCGCCGCGCGCAGCCCGCGCCCGCCGCCGCGCCGCGCCCGCGGCCGCCGCGCCCGCGGCATCCGCCCCCGTCACCGCGCCGTCGCCGTCATCGGGCAGGCGCCCGAGGCGCGCACCACCTCGGTCGCACCGCGCACGGCGCCCGTGCCCGCCGACGTGCCGATCACCAGCCCCCAGCCGATCGTCGCCGAGGCCCCGCAGGAGGACGAGGTCGTCCCGCTGCAGCGGCCTGCCGAAGACCCTCGCGGCGAACATGGACGCAGAGCCTCACCGTGCCGACCGCGACGAGCGTGCGCACGATCCCGGCGAAGCTCATGATCGACAACCGCATCGTGATCAACAACCACCTCCGCCGCTCGCGCGGCGGCAAGGTGTCGTTCACGCACCTCATCGGGTGGGCGCTCATCCAGGCGCTCAAGGAGTTCCCGAGCCAGAACGTCTCCTACGCCGAGGTCGACGGCAAGCCCAGCCTGGTGAAGCCCGCCCACATCGGCCTCGGCATCGCGATCGACATCCCCAAGCCCGACGGCACCCGCGCCCTCCTCGTGCCCGCCATCAAGCGCGCCGAGACGATGACGTTCAACGAGTACCTCAGCGCCTACGAAGACCTCGTGACGCGCGCCCGCCAGAACAAGCTCACGGCCGACGACTTCTCGGGCGCCACGATCTCGCTCACGAACCCGGGCGGCATCGGCACGGTGCACTCGGTGCCGCGCCTCATGAAGGGCCAGGGCTGCATCATCGGCGCCGGCGCCCTCGAGTACCCGGCCGAGTTCCAGGGCGCGTCCGAGAAGACCCTCGCGAACCTCGCGATCGGCAAGACCATCACGCTCACGTCCACCTACGACCACCGCGTCATCCAGGGCGCCGGCTCGGGCGAGTTCCTGAAGAAGGTGCACGAGCTCCTCATCGGGCAGCGCGACTTCTACGAGAACCTCTTCGCGGCGCTCCGCCTCCCCTACGAGCCCATCCGCTGGGCCCCCGACATCTCGGTCGACATCGCGAGCGCCATCGACAAGACCGCCCGCGTGCAGGAGCTCATCAACTCGTTCCGCGTGCGCGGCCACCTGATGGCCGACATCGACCCGCTCGAGTACGTGCAGCGCTCGCACCCCGACCTCGACATCGCGAGCCACGGCCTCACCTTCTGGGACCTCGACCGCGAGTTCGTCACCGGCGGGTTCGGCGACAAGCGCACCGCGCTGCTGCGCGACATCCTCGGCGTGCTGCGCGACTCGTACTGCCGCACGATCGGCATCGAGTACATGCACATCCAGGACCCGGTGCAGCGCAAGTGGATCCAGGACGAGGTCGAGCGCAAGTACGAGAAGCCGGCGCACGACGAGCAGATGCGCATCCTCGGCAAGCTCAACGAGGCCGAGGCGTTCGAGACGTTCCTGCAGACCAAGTACGTCGGCCAGAAGCGCTTCAGCCTCGAGGGCGGCGAGTCGGTCATCGCGCTCCTCGACGAGATCCTGCAGGGCGCGGCGAAGGACGGCCTCGACGAGGTCGCCATCGGCATGGCCCACCGCGGCCGCCTCAACGTGCTCACCAACATCGGCGGCAAGACCTACGGCCAGGTGTTCCGCGAGTTCGAGGGCACGCAGGACTCGAAGAGCTTCTCGGGCTCGGGCGACGTGAAGTACCACCTCGGCACCGAGGGCACCTTCACCGCCGACGACGGCCACCAGATCCCGGTGTCGCTCGCCGCGAACCCGTCGCACCTCGAAGCGGTCGACGGCGTGCTCGAGGGCATCGTGCGCGCCAAGCAGGACCGCAAGCCCGATCGGCACGTTCTCGACGCTGCCGATCCTCATCCACGGCGACGCGGCCATGGCCGGCCAGGGCGTCGTCGTTCGAGACGATGCAGATGTCGCAGCTGCGCGGCTACCGCACCGGCGGCACGGTCCACATCGTCGTCAACAACCAGGTCGGCTTCACCACCGTGCCGGGCGACGCGCGCTCGTCGATCTACTCGACGGATGTCGCGAAGACCATCCAGGCGCCGATCTTCCACGTGAACGGCGACGACCCCGAGGCCGTCGTGCGGGTCGCGGAGCTCGCGTTCCGCTACCGCCAGGAGTTCAAGCGCGACGTCGTCGTCGACCTCGTCTGCTACCGCCGCCGCGGCCACAACGAGGGCGACGACCCCTCGATGACGCAGCCGCTCATGTACAACCTCATCGAGGCGAAGCGCTCGGTCCGCAAGCTCTACACCGAGGCGCTCGTCGGCCGCGGCGACATCACCGAGGAGGAGTACGAGGACGCGCACCGCGACTTCCAGGACCGCCTCGAGCGCGCCTTCGCCGAGACGCACGCCGCCCAGACCGGCGCGATCCCGATCATCGGCGCCACCGAGTCGCACCCGCGAGGAGCGAGGTCGTCTCGGGCGAGCTCGAGACCACCGGCGTCTCCACCGAGGTCGTGCACGCCATCGGCGACGCCTTCGACAACAAGCCGGCCGGGTTCACCGTGCACCCGAAGATCCAGCAGCTGCTCAACAAGCGCCACGACATGAGCCGCAACGGCAAGATCGACTGGGGCTTCGGCGAGCTGCTCGCCCTCGGCTCGCTCCTGCTCGAGGGCACCCCGGTGCGCTTCGCCGGCCAGGACGCCCGCCGCGGCACCTTCGTGCAGCGCCACGCCGTGCTGCACGACCGCGATGAACGGCCAGGAGTGGCTGCCGCTGGCGAACCTCTCCGACAACCAGGCGAAGTTCTGGATCTACGACTCGCTGCTCAGCGAGTACGCGGCGATGGGCTTCGAGTACGGCTACTCGGTCGAGCGGGCCGACGCGCTCGTGCTGTGGGAGGCGCAGTTCGGCGACTTCGCCAACGGCGCGCAGACCATCATCGACGAGTTCATCTCCTCGGCCGAGCAGAAGTGGGGCCAGCGCTCGAGCGTCGTGCTCCTGCTCCCCCACGGCTACGAGGGCCAGGGCCCCGACCACTCGAGCGCCCGCATCGAGCGGTACCTGCAGCTCTGCGCCGAGGACAACATGACCGTGGCGCGTCCGTCGACGCCCGCGTCGTACTTCCACCTGCTGCGCCGCCAGGCCTACGCGCGCCCGCGCCGGCCGCTGATCGTGTTCACGCCGAAGGCGATGCTGCGCCTGCGCGGCGCCACGAGCGAGGTCGTCCGACTTCACGACCGGCCGGTTCGAGCCGGTCATCGACGACGCCCGCATCACCGACCGGGCGGCCGTGAAGCGCGTCGTGTTCGTCTCGGGCAAGATCTACTACGACCTCGCCGCCGAGCTCGAGAAGCACCCGAACCCCGAGATCGCGGTCGTGCGCCTCGAGCAGCTGTACCCGCTGCCGAAGGCCGAGCTCAAGGCGGTCGCCGACAGCTACCCGAACGCCGAGCTCATGTGGGCGCAGGACGAGCCCGAGAACCAGGGCGCCTGGCCGTACTTCATCATCGAGACGAACAAGCTCGGGCCCGCGCCCGGTGTCGGTCGTCGCCCGCACCGCGGCCGCGTCGCCCGCGACCGGATCGGCGAAGCGCCACGCGGCCGAGCAGGCCGAGCTCGTGCGCCGCGCGCTCACGCTGTAGTCGCGAGCCCCGAGCACGCGAAGGGGGCGGATGCCACGCGGCATCCGCCCCCTTCGTCGCGTCAGGCGCGATGCACGGGCTCCGGGTGCCGCGCCGGCGCGTCGCTCGTCGCATCGGTCGCGACGCGCGTCGGTCGACGCGGCGACCTGTTCGAGCCGCGGTTCGCCGAACCGGTGCGCGCCACAGCTTCGACGGCCACCAGATCACGCGACCGAGGTCGTACGCGAGCGCCGGCACGAGCAGCGATCGCACGAGGAACGTGTCGAGCAGCACCCCGAACGCGACGATGAACGAGATCTGCGCGAGGAAGAGGATCGGCAGCACGCCGAGCGCCGCGAACGTCGCGGCGAGCACGAGCCCGGCCGACGTGATGACCCCGCCGGTGACCACGAGCCCGCGCAGCACGCCCGCACGGGTGCCGTGCCGCACGCTCTCCTCACGCACCCGCGTCATGAGGAAGATGTTGTAGTCGACGCCGAGCGCCACGAGGAACACGAACCCGAACAGCGGCACCACCGGGTCGGCCCCGGGGAAGCCGAAGACGCCGTCGAACACGAGCGCCGAGACGCCGAGTGCCGCGGCGAACGAGAGCACGACCGTGCCGATCAGCAGCAGCGGCGCGACGATCGAGCGCAGCAGCAGCATCAGGATCACGAGGATCACGCCCAGCACGAGCGGGATGATCAGGGTGCGGTCGCGGATCGACGCCTCCTTGGTGTCGAGCGCGACCGCCGTCGTGCCGCCCACGAGCACGGGGTCGTCGGTCGTCGACACGGCCGCGAGCTCCGCGCGGAGCGTCGACACGACCGCCTCCGCCTCGTCGGAGTCGCTCGCGTCCGCGAGGGTCGCGTCCAGCTGC
>CAVPVF010000004.1:0-101219 GCA_963709115.1 uncultured Actinomycetota bacterium | reverse complement strand
CGTACGTCTCGGTGAAGTGGTACCCCGTGTCGAGGAACAGCACGTCGACGCCCGGCAGCTCCGCCGCGACCACGTGCGGCAGCACGGCGTCGGCCATCGAGCAGGCGACCGCCGCGGCATCCGTCGAGAAGTTGCGGGCGACCCACGCGACGACCTCGGCGGCGGATGCCTCGTGGTCGGTGAAGCTCCCGAGCTCGGCGTTGCCCGCCTCGGCGAGGGCCCGCAGCTCGTCGTGCGACCGCAGGGTCGCCGCACGGGGCGCGAGGGACACGCTCATTGCAGGGCCTCCTCGTCGGCTCGGTGCGCCCACTCGGCGAAGGTCTCGTCGGATGCCGTCTCGCGCTCGGCGAGGAAGCGGCCGCACGACGCGCTCCACGTAGTCGGCGAGGCCGTCGGCCGTGACCTTGAGGCCGCGAACGGTGCGGCCGGTGCCGGCCTCCTCGCGCGTGGCCGAGGCGAGCCCGCCGCCGAGGTGCACCTGGAAGCCGGGCGTCTGGCCGCCGTCGCCGTCGGGGAGGAGCTGGCCCTTCAGCCCGATGTCGGCGGTCTGGATGCGCGCGCAGGAGTTGGGGCATCCGTTCACGTGCAGGCTGATCGGATGCGGCAGGTCGATGCCGGCGAGCCGCTCGCTCGAGGGCGATGACCGCGTTCGTCGCGGTCTGCTTGGTCTCGACGATGGCGAGCTTGCAGAACTCGATGCCCGTGCACGCGATCGTGCCGCGACGGATGAGGCTGGGGCGGGCCGACAGGCCCGATCGCGTCGAGCTCGGCGATGACCTGCTCGACCTCGGCCTCCTCGGCATGTCGAGGAGCACGAGCTTCTGGTGCGGCGTCGTGCGCAGGCGCCCCGAGCCCGTGCCGCTCGAGCACGTCGGCGATGGCCGTGAGCGTCGAGCCGGAGACGCGGCCGACGAACGGGGTGACGCCGATGTAGAAGCGCCCGTCCTTCTGGCGGTGGACGCCCACGTGGTCGCCCTGGGTGAGCGGCTTCGGCGCCGCCGGGCCGTCGGGCAGGGGCGCGCCGAGGTACTCGGTCTCGAGCACCTCGCGGAACTTCTCGGCGCCCCAGTCGGCGACGAGGTACTTGAGGCGCGCCTTGTTGCGCAGGCGCCGGTAGCCGTAGTCGCGGAAGATCGAGGTGACGCCGAGCCAGACGTCGGGCACCTGCTCGGGCGCGACCCACGCGCCGAGGCGCTCTGCGCAGGTGGGCCGCCGTCGAGAGGCCGCCGCCGACCCAGAGGTCGTAGCCGATGCCGAGCTCGGGGTGCTCGACCGCGACGAATGCGACGTCGTTGATCTCGTGCACGACGTCCTGGCTGGGGTGGCCGGTGATCGCGGTCTTGAACTTGCGCGGCAGGTTCGCGAGCTCGGGGTCGCCGATGTAGCGCGCCGTGATCTCGTCGATCGCGGGCGTCGGGTCGATGAGCTCGTCGGCGGCGATGCCGGCGACGGGCGAGCCGAGCACGACGCGGGGCACGTCGCCGCACGCCTCGGTGGTCGAGAGGCCCACGGCCTCGAGCCGGCGCCAGATCTCGGGCACGTCCTCGACGCGGATCCAGTGCAGCTGCATGTTCTGCCGGTCGGTGAGGTCGGCGGTGTCGCGGCCGAACTCCGTCGAGATGCCGCCGATCACGCGCAGCTGCTCGGTGGTGAGCTGCCCGCCGTCGATGCGCACGCGGAGCATGAAGTACTCGTCCTCGAGCTCGTGCGGCTCGAGCGTCGCGGTCTTGCCGCCGTCGATGCCCGGGCTTGCGCTGCGTGTAGAGGCCCCACCAGCGGAAGCGGCCGTGCAGGTCGGTCGGGTCGATGCTCGCGAAGCCGCCCGCGGCGTAGATCGACTCGATGCGCTCGCGCACGGCGAGGCCGCCGTCCTCCTGCTTCCACACCTCGTTGGCGTTGAGCGGCGCGGTGCCGTCGACCTTCCACTGCCCGTGCGGGCGGGAGGCGGGACGCGGGGGCGATCGGGGCGCTCTGCTGCGGCCGGGCGCTCGGGGCGGGCCGGTGCTCGGCACCGGCGGGCCGCCCGGCGGGGGTCGGTCGTGCGGGTGCGGCATCCGTCGTCGTCGGGGTGGTCACGGGCGTCCTCCTCTCCTTGGCCGGCGCTGCTGCGCGATGCTCGTGTGCGGTCGAAGCTAGGCGAGGCTCGCGCCGGCGGCACGTTCGTGACGCCGTGACCCGTCACGTGACGTCACGACTCGTCGCAGTTCGCCGCATTGCGTCACAGGCTTGACAATCGCGCCACTCGCGCGGCCCGGGATCGCTCGGACGCGAATCATCTTCACGTTTGCTTGACCTTGTGGAAAGTACTTGCCAAAATGGAAAGTGACAAGGAGGTCGCCATGAACGAACCGACCGGATCGGATGCGGCGCGGCTCCCTCGCCGACGCCGAGCGCATCGCCACCCTCGTCCGCGCACGCACGTCGCAGAACGTCGTCGCCTGGCTCGCCGCGACCGCCGTGGCCAGCGCCTTCTACCTCACGGGCGTTGGCGCGGCGGGCCGCAACCTCGCTCTGCGGTCGCCATGCTCTCCGGCCTGCTCGGCACGGCGGTCGTGAGCGTGACCGCGCATGTTCTTCTCGAGCGACGTCACGGGCGCCCCGGCGCAGATGCGTCGGTGGTGGCGCGCGGTGCTCGTCTGGCTGCTCGTCCTGGGGGCCGCACTGGGCGTCGGACTTCCGCTCTTCCCCGGGCAGCTCGTGGTTCTGGCTCCCCGTCGCGGTCGTGAGCGCCGTGCCGCTCATGATCGGCATCGCCCTGGAGTCCCGCGAATGACGACCGTGCCCGGCACGAGCGCGCGCGGTGACGGCGGCGAGCACCCGCGTCACCGACTCGAGCAGCAGCTCCTGCATGCCGTGCGGTTCTCGATCGTCGCCACGCTCGCGGCGACCGAGATGGCCGAGTTCGCGTTCGTGCGCGACACCGTCGAGGTGAGCGACTCCGTGCTGAGCAAGCAGGTCGCAGTGCTCGAGAGCGCCGGCTTCGTGGCCGTGCTGAAGGGCTACGCCGGCAAGCGTCCGCGCACCTGGCTGCGGCTGACGCCGAGCGGCCGTGAGGCCTTCACGCGCCATCTCGAAGCACTGCGCGACATCGCGCGCGACGGTGGATGAGGTGCGGACCGCCCGGTCGGCGTGCGCTCAGCCGGGCGTCGCGGATGCCGCGTCGTAGCGGTCGAGCACGATCTCGACGAGCTCCCGCGGCGCCGGCTCGTCGGGCACGAGCAGCGGACGCGCCGTCGACGTCGGCGCCTGCCGACCGGGCGAGGTCGTCGAAGAAGCCGGGCGCGAGCAGGTAGTTCGCCACCACGACGCGGCCGCCCCCGGCGGCGGCATCCGATCGGGCTGCGGCGACCGCGTCGGGCAGGCGCGGCTCGGCCGCCGAGAGGAACCCCACTGACACGTCGCGGGCGGATGCCGCGGCGAGCCGGGCGGCCATGTCGCGGCAGTCCTCCACCGCGCGTCGATCGCTCGACCCCGCGACGGCGAGCACGATCCGGTCGTCGGTCGCGCAGCCCCGCCTCGCCGAGCCGTCGCAGCAGCACCGCCGCGAGCCGGTCGTCGGGGCCGAGGGCGCCGGCGAGCACCACCGGGCGGGTCGTCTCGGCCTCGACGGCCTCGGTGAGGTCGACGTGCACGTGGTAGCCCGCCGAGAGCAGCAGGGGCACCACGACGGCGGGCTCGCCGGGTTCGAGCGAGGCGAGGGTGGCGGGCACGTCGGGCTGCTCGACGTCGACGTGTCCGAGCCGCACCGACGGCGTGGCATCCGGATGCCGCTGCGCCATCGCCGCGGCCACGGCGTCGTGCAGGCCGCGCACCGCACGACGGCCCTCCTCGGACGAGGTGCCGTGCGAGATGCCCACGAGCGCCGGCGGATGCTGCGTCATCCCCCCATGCTCGCACCTGGCGGGTGCCGTGCGCGGTCGGCGAGGTGCTCGCGCACGTCTGGCGCGGGCCGGGCCGCCCGTCGCGATCGGCTCAGGCGGATGCCGCGGGCACGGGCTCCGCGAGTCCGGCGCGGTCGAGCGCCGGCAGGCCGCCGGTCGCGAACGCCGTCACCGCGTCGAGCGTCGCATCGGCGCCGAGCACGCGGGCGTGCCCCGCTCCGTCGGTGAGGAGGAGGCGCGAGCGGTCGCCGTGGGCCGCGTGCAGTCGCACCGACTCGGATGCCGCGACCTCGCGATCGCCGCGGTCGTGCACGACGAGCAGCGGCACGTCGGCGGGCAGCGGGCGGGCGACGGCGTCGACGCGCGCGTACGGCTCGGGCACGTCGGGCACCACGCGCCGCGCGAACTCGCCGCGCGAGCACGTCGGCGGTCGCCGCGCCCACGCCGACCCGCGCGGCGAAGGAGTCGACCAGGTACCGGGCGTCGGCCATGCCGGCGATCGCCACCACCCCGCCCGCCGCGGTGCCCTCGCGCACGGCGGTGAGGGCGGCCAGCGCGCCGAAGGAGTGCCCGATGACGACGCGGAACATCCCGTGGCGCTGCTGCATCGCCTCGATGGCGGCCAGGTAGTCGCGGATGTCGGTGCGGCGACCGGCGGAGTCGCCGTTCGCGGGCGCGTCGAAGCCGACCACGCGGTAGCCCTCGGCGCGGAGCTCGCGCACGATCGGGGCGAACTGCGAGGCGCGGCCGCGCCAGCCGTGCACCACGAGCACGGTCTCGGGCCCGCGACCCCAGGACGTAGGTGACGAGCTCGCGGCCGCGCACGGTGATCGTGCCGCGCTCGGCGTGCTCGTGCACGGCGCGGTCGGCGGGTCGCACGGGCAGCGCCGGGCGCACCTGCCGGAACAGGGGCAGGGCGAGCCGGCCCGCGAGCGCCGGGCGAGACGCGGTCGGCCGCGCGCACGGTGGCGACGAGGGCGGTGGTGGCGGGGTGCATGACGGCCTCCGGTGGTGATGTCTCGTGGCATCTCGTTCTATGAATACGAACGGTCGTACGTACACTATACGAACGATCGTGCGTAAAATACAGACCATGAACGAGATCGACGGCCGACGCGTCCGCGGCGACGCCTCGCGCCGGGTCGTGCTCGCGAGCGCGGCCGACCTCGCGTCGGTCGACGGGCTCGACGGGCTCTCGATCGGCCGCCTCGCCACCGCGGCGAACGTGAGCAAGAGCGGCGTCGCCACGCTGTTCGGCACCAAGGAGCGACTGCAGCTCGCCACGGTCGAGGCCGCGGCGCAGCGGTTCCGCGAGGCCGTGCATGCTGCCGGCGCGCGTCGAGCCCCGCGGCATCCGTCGCATCGCCCTGCTGCTCGACCTGTGGATCGCGTACTCGCGCGACCGGGTCTTCCCGGGCGGGTGCTTCTTCGCGGCCGCCGCGGCCGACCTCGACGCCAAGCCCGGCCCCGTGCACGACGCGGTCGCGCAGGCGTTCGACAGCTGGGGCGACTACGTGAGCGTCTCCCTCGGCTACGCGATCGAGAACGGCGAGCTCGCCGCCGACACCGACACCGAGCAGCTCTCGTTCGAGATCACCGCGCTGCTCGACGGCGCCAACACGCGGTCGGTCCTGGCGGGGTCGAACGAGCCCTACGTGCGCGCGCGGCGCGCGCTGGTCGCGCGGCTCCTCGCGGCGGGCGCCGATCCCGAGGCGATCCGGCGGCTCTCCGAGGGCGACGACCTGGCCTGACGGCCGCGCGTTCCGAGCGTCGAGCGCCGTCGCGGCGCGCCGGCGCGGCCGGCGCCGCGTTCAGGCCTCGAGCACCAGCGCGAGCGACGTGTCGCCGCACGGCACGACCGCCTCGCCGCCGGGCAGGCTCGCGGCATCCGTCACCGTCACGGCATCGCGCAGCGGCGTGAGCGCCTCGGCCAGCCCGTCGAGGCGCAGCAGCGCGCCCGTCGCCCGTCGCGCGTCGGTCGAGGCGACGATGCGTCCCGACGCGTTCACGAGGGTGCACGGATGCCCCGACTCGCGGATGACCGGCAGCAGCACCTCCTCGAGGCGCGCGACGTACAGGTCGGTGCCCACGAGGCCGGCCATCTCGCCCTCCACCCGCACGGGCGTGGTGATCGTCACCGTGTAGTCGTCGGTGCAGAGGTAGTCGACGTACGGGCCCGTGAGGTGCCGGGTGCCCGTGCGTGCGGGGACGCGCCACCACTCGAGGGTCGTGTAGTCGCGGAACTGCTCGGAATCGGGATCGCTCACGGCGTCGAGGCGCCGGAGCTTCGGGTCGGGCCCGGCGCCGAACGTGTTCGAGCCGCTCAGCCACCACGCGAGATGCCATGGCGCGTCGGCGAGGAACCCGGGCGCCGCGACGAAGCCGGCGCCCGTGATCAGCGTGCCGTCACGTTCGAGCTCGGCGCTCACCAGCGCGGCGACGACGGGATCGAGGGTCTCGGCGGTCGGCTCGGTGCTGCCGGTCAGCGCGCCGGCGAGCGGGCCGGAGAGCTCGCGCTCCAGCACGTCGCGCCAGCCGTCGATCATGGCGAAGACGGGGTCGATCGTGGAGGCGATGCGCCGGGCGATGTGCTCGGCGGTGACGTCGACGGTGACGCTCATGGCCTCCCTCCTTCCGGTGTTGCGGCCGCGGATGCCTCGTCGGCTTCGATCGGGGACGCCTGCTCGAGGCGCACCTTCTCGTCGATGAGCCACTCCACGGCTGAGGCGATGTGGTCGGTGGTCGCGCGTCGTGCACGTTCGGGTTGCACGGTGCGGATCGCCTGGATGACCTCGAGGCGAGCCGTGCGGCTGCGGTCACGAGAATCCTGCTCCCTCAGGCACAGCCAGAGCAAGGGCCCGGCCTCCGCCTGGAGCCGCAGCTCCTCGTGCACGAGGCGCGGCGACTGGCTCACCGCGGCGATCTCGAGCTGGAACCGGCCGACCGCGCGTCGCGCGCCGCCCGGGGTGGTGAGGTCGGCGCGGGCGTCGACCTCGACGAGGCTGGCGAGGTCGTCCTCGCTGGCACGATCGGCGGCGACCTCGGCCGCCATGCCGGCGATCGCGGCGTAGTGCAGCGAGAGGTCGCGGAGCTCGATGCGGCTCAGCGATCGCACGCGCTCGTCGATCATGCGCATCGACGCGTCGCGGTCGTGCGTGACGAAGCTGCCCCCGTCGCGCCCGCGCTTGGTGTGCACGAGGCCCTTGTCGCGCAGCGCGACGAGCGCCTCGCGGGCCGTGACGACGGCGACGCCGAGGCTGCGGGCGAGTTCGGATTCGCTCGGCAGGCGCTCGCCGTCGCGCAGCACGCCGGCCACGATCGCGTCGGTGAGGCGCTGCTCGACGAGCTCGGCGCGGCCGGCGCCCTCGAGCGGCGAGAAGACGACCGCGCGCGTGGCGTCGGCGCGGCCGGTGGCCTGCGGCATCCGACCTCCCGGCATTCGATGTCGTCCGTCTTCGGAACTGTGACAAGACCGTAACACGCAGGGCTGTATTAAGACATCTGGATCCATATGATTTAGACACGCACATCGAAGGAGACGTCATGACCGACCAGCAGCCGGCCATTCGGCTGACCGGACTCACGAAGGAGTTCGGCGCCGTCACCGCCGTCGACCACGTCGACCTCGAGATCGCGGCGGGCGAGTTCTTCTCGATGCTGGGGCCCTCGGGCTCGGGCAAGACGACCGTGCTGCGACTCATCGCCGGCTTCGAGCAGCCCACGGGCGGCACCATCGAGCTGTTCGGGGAGGACGTCACCAAGCGCGCCCCGTTCGACCGCGACGTCAACACCGTCTTCCAGGACTACGCGCTCTTCCCGCACATGAACGTGCTCGACAACGTCGCCTACGGACTCCGCGTGCGCGGCATCGGCCGCAAGGAGCGCAACGAGCGGGCGGCGCGCGCACTCGCCTCGGTGCGACTCGAGCAGATGGCCGGCCGCAAGCCGTCGCAGCTCTCGGGCGGCCAGCGCCAGCGTGTCGCGCTCGCCCGCGCCACCGTCGTCGAGCCGAAGGTGCTGCTGCTCGACGAGCCGCTCGGCGCGCTCGACCTCAAGCTCCGCGAGCAGATGCAGGTCGAGCTGAAGGAGATCCAGCGCGACCTCGGCATCACCTTCATCTTCGTCACGCACGACCAGGAGGAGGCGCTCACGCTCTCCGACCGCATCGCGGTGTTCAACAACGGCCGCATCGAGCAGCTCGGCACGCCCGACGAGCTCTACGAGCGGCCCGACCTCGCGCTTCGTCGCCGACTTCGTCGGCACGTCGAACCTCTTCGACCACGAGCGATCGCGCGCTCCTCGGCCGCGACGGCCACCACTCGGTGCGCCCCGAGAAGATGACCGTCACGCACGACGGCCTCGAGGGCGACGGCGTCGTCAACGTGCCCGGCACCGTCGTCGAGGCGATCTACCTCGGCAGCGGCGTGCGGCTCGTCGTCGACCTCGACGACGGCACCCGCGTGACGGTGCTCGAGCAGAACGTCCGCGGCCGCGTCCACGACGACGAGCGCGGCGACCGGGTGGTCGTCTCGTGGCACGACGACGACGTCGTGCCCCTCGGCACCGAGGTCCTCCCGGGGATCTCCGGCTGAGGCACTCCGCCCGCCGCCGAGGCGGCCGCACCGACCTGCACCACACTGCACCACACACAGAAACAGGAGAGAACCATGAAGCGGAACCCGCGCACGGTACGCCGTGGCGCCACCGTCGGGCTCGCGATCGCCTCGGTCGCGCTGCTCACGGCGTGCGGCACGACCCAGGGCGGCGGCTCGGACAGCGGCGAGGCCGCCACCGAGCTCGGCGAGATGGAGGGCCAGGTCTCGCTCCTCGCGTGGCCCGGCTACGTCGAGGACGGGTCGAACGACCCCGCGGTCGACTGGGTCACCCCCTTCGAGGAGGACACCGGCTGCGAGGTCACGACCAAGACGTTCGGCACGTCCGACGAGGCGCTCAACCTCATGAAGACCGGCGACTACGACGTGGTCTCCGCGTCGGGTGACGCGTCGCTCCGACTCGTCGCCGCCGGCGACGTGGCTCCGGTCAACACCGACCTGATCCCGAACTACGAGAACATCTACCCCTTCCTCAAGGACCAGGCGTGGAACTCGGTCGACGGGGTGCCCTACGGCGTGCCCCACGGCTACGGCGCGAACCTCCTCATGTACAACACGGAGGTCTTCCCGACGGCCCCCACCTCGTGGGACGTCGTGTTCGACAAGTCGGGCGACTACGCCGGCAAGGTGACCGCGTACGACTCGCCGATCTACATCGCGGATGCCGCCGTCTACCTCATGGCGCACAACCCCGAGCTCGGCATCGAGAACCCCTACTCCCTCGATGAGGAGCAGCTCGCCGCCGCGGTCGACCTGCTGAAGCAGCAGCGCGAGAACATCGGCGAGTACTGGTCGGACTACCTCAAGGAGATCCAGGCCTTCACGACCGGCGACACCGTCGTCGGCACGAGCTGGCAGGTCATCCAGAACGTGCTCGAGGGCGAGGGGGCGACCACCCAGGTCGTGCTCCCCGACGAGGGCACCACCGGATGGTCGGACACCTGGATGATCTCGTCCGAGTCGGAGAACCCGAACTGCGCCTACGCGTGGCTCGACTACATCGCGAGCCCCGAGGCGAACGCGGCGGCGACGTCGTACTTCGGCGAGGCGCCCTCGAGCGACGAGGCCTGCGAGTACCGCGAGGACTGCGAGGCGTACCACGCCGGCGATGAGGACTACGCGTCGCAGATCTGGTACTGGTCGACGCCCATCGAGGAGTGCCTCGACGGACGCACCGACGTGCAGTGCACCGACTACGCCGCCTGGACCGAGGCGTGGCAGGAGATCAAGGGCTGACCCGGCCCTGAGACCGGGGCGGCCCGGCCCGACGAGGCCGCCCCACCCTGCGGGTCGAGGATCCCGCGCACCCGATGCGGCTCCTCGGCCCGCAGCACCCCGTTCGACACGACAGGATCCCGCATGACGACGCACGCCCCCGCACCGCCCGGAGCACCCGTGCCGGCGCCCGACCGCACCCACTCGCCGGTGCCGCGGCCCCGCCGCACGCCGGCGCGCGCGGCATCCGTCTTCCTCAGCACCCACCCGCGCACACGGCTCGCGCTGCTGCTCAGCGCGCCCCTGTTCTGGCTCGGCGTCGTCTACATCGTCGCGCTCGTGCTGCTGCTCGTCACCGCGTTCTGGACGGTCGACAGCTTCACCGGCGAGATCAGCCAGGAGTGGACGCTCGACAACATCATCACCGTGCTCACCGGCTCGCTGTACCAGACGGTGACGCTGCGCACGCTGGGGGTCGCACTGCTCGTCACGCTCATCGACGTGGCGCTCGCGCTGCCGATCGCGTTCTTCATGGCGAAGGTGGCGACGCCGCGGATGCAGCGCATCCTCGTCATCGCGGTGCTCACCCCGCTCTGGGCGAGCTACCTCGTGAAGGCCTACGCCTGGCGCTCGGTGCTCTCGCAGGACGGCATCCTCGAGTGGCTCGTGGCGCCGTTCGGCGGCAGCACGCCCGGCTACGGACTGCCGGCGACGATCATCACGCTGTCGTACCTCTGGCTGCCGTACGTGATCCTCCCGATCTACGCGGGACTCGAGCGCGTGCCCGACTCGCTGCTCGAGGCCTCCGCCGACCTCGGGGGGCGCACGTGGCCGACGATCCGGCTGGTCGTGTTCCCGCTCGTGCTGCCGGCCATCATCGCCGGCACGATCTTCAGCTTCGCCCTCTCGCTCGGCGACTACATCACCGTGAACATCGTCGGCGGGGCGAACCAGATGCTCGGAAACCTCGTCTACACGAACGTCGGCGCCGCGAACAACCTGCCCCTCGCCTCGGCGATCGCGCTCATCCCGATCGTGATCATCTTCGGCTACCTCTTCCTCGTGCGCCGCACCGGCGCCCTCGACAACCTCTAGGGGCGACGGATGCGACTCTCCCGACTCTCCCGCACGACGCTCGGCATCGTCACGGGCCTCATCCTCGTGATCGTCTACGTGCCGCTGTTCGTGGTGCTCGTGAACTCGTTCTCCACGTCGACGTCGCTCACGTGGCCGCCGCCCGGCTTCACGCTCGAGTGGTGGGGCCGCGCCTTCCAGAGCGCCGGTGCCATGGAGGCCGTGTGGACCAGCGTGCAGATCGCGGTGATCGCCACGATCATCTCGCTCGTGCTCGGCACGCTCATCTCGATCGCCCTGCAGCGGTTCTCGTTCTTCGGCCGCGACGCGATCAGCCTGCTGATCATCCTGCCGATCGCGCTGCCGGGCATCATCACCGGTATCGCGCTCAACAACTTCTTCCGCACGATCATGGGCGTTCCGCTCTCGATCTGGACGATCGTGATCGCGCACGCCACCTTCTGCATCGTCACGGTGTTCAACAACGTGATCGCGCGCCTGCGTCGCCAGGGCACGAACCTGGAGGAGGCGTCCGCCGACCTCGGCGCGGGCGTGTGGACCACGTTCCGCCTCATCACCTTCCCGCAGCTGCGGTCGGCGCTCCTCGCCGGGCGGCCTGCTCGCGTTCGCCCTCTCGTTCGACGAGATCATCGTCACGACGTTCACCGCGGGATCGGGCGTGACGACGCTGCCGATCTTCATCCTGAACAACATGTTCCGGCCGAACCAGGCGCCGATCGTCTCGGTGATCGCGGTGGTGCTGGTCGTGGTGTCGATCATCCCGATCTACATCGCCCAGCGGCTGTCGGGGTCGGAGCAGCAGCGACGCTAGTGGCGGATGCCGCGGGTCGACGCTCGCGGATCGATGACGGATGCCGCGTGGCCCGGCACCGCGCTCACATGTGGGGTCCCGGCATCCGCTCGTGCACATTCGAGCACGTTCACCGGAACTTCGCCCGGGTGCCCTTCCGCCGTGTCCGACGGCTCCCATAGTCTGACCGCGATCCGGGGACCCGAACCGCACCCGGGCGCGTAGCAGGGAGCCGCCATGCACCGGTCCGTCCGCCGCATCACCGTCGCCGTCGTCGCCGCCGCGCTCGCCGCGGTCGGGCTCACCGCACCCGCGATGGCCGCGTCAGCGGCCGAGCCCACGGACCTGATCATCAGCGAGTACGTCGAGGGCAGCTCGACGAACAAGGCGATCGAGATGTACAACCCGACCGATGCGAGCGTCGAGCCTCGCGGCCTACACGCTGAGCTGTACTTCAACGGCGGCACGACGCCGACCGAACTTCACCCTGAACGGCACCGTCGCGGCGGGTGACGTGTTCGTCCTCGCCGACAACCTGCTCGCGGCGATCCCGCGCCGACCAGACCACCAGCGCCGCGCTCTGGAACGGCAACGACGCCATCGCGCTGCGTGCAGGGCGACGCCGTCGTCGACTCGCTCGGTCAGGTCGGGGCCCCCGATCCCGGCACCGAGTGGGGCACCGGTCTCACCTCGACGGCGGACAACACGCTGCGGCGCAACGCGACCGTCTGCGTCGGCGACACGGTGCCGACCGACGCGTTCGACCCGGCGGCCGAGTGGCAGGGATTCGCGCAGAACACCTTCGACGGGCTCGGCTCGCACACTGCGGACTGCGACGGCACCGCCGACCCGTCGATCCCGTGATCAACGAGTTCTCGGCCAGCACGACCGGCACCGACGTCGAGTACGTCGAGCTGCTCGGGACGGTCGGCGCCGACCTGTCCGCGTACCGGGTGCTCGAGATCGAGGGCGATGGCGAGTCGACCATCGGCACCGTCGACGAGGTGATCTCGCTCGGCGACGCCGGCCGACGGGCGCGCGCTCGCCTCACTGGCCGCCGACTCGCTCGAAAACGGGACCATGTCCCTGCTGCTCGTGCGCGGCTTCGCCGGAGTCGACGACGTCGACGCCGACGACGACGGCGAGCTCGACCCCGGATTCGCCGGTGCGCTCGTCGACGCCGTGGCCGTGCTCGACGGCGCGCCCGGCGACATCCCCTACGGCGGGGTCGTCCTGACCCCGGCGCGCCTTCGGCGACTTCGCGCCCGGCGGCGCCTCGCGCATCCCTGACGGCACCGACACCGACACCGCCGCCGACTGGGTTCGCAACGACTTCGACCTCGCCGGGATCCCCGGCTTCACCGGCACGCCGGTGGTCGGCGAAGCGCTGAACACGCCGGGCGCGGCGAACGCGCTCGTCGAAGTCTCAGGTGCCGCTCTGCGAGGCGCCCGCCGTCACCATCGGCTCGGTCCAGGGCTCGGGCACGGCGTCGCCGGTCGTCGGATCGACGGTCGACGTCGAGGGCGTGGTCACGGGCGATTTCCAGGCGGCGGGTGGCTCAGCGGCTACTACCTGCAGGACGGCGGTGATGACGACGCCGCCACCTCCGACGGCATCTTCGTCTTCGCGCCGAGCGGCGTCGGTGTCGCCTCGGGCGACCTCGTGCACGTCCGTGGCGCGGTGAGCGAGTTCAACGGCCTCACCGAGATCACCGCCGGCAGCACCGAGGTCTGCGGCACGGGCGCGACCCTGCCCGCCGCGAGTCGCAGCTGCAGCTGCCCGCCGACGACGTGCTCCGCGAGTCGCTCGAGAGCATGTGCGTGGCGCTCCCGCAGTCGCTCGTCGTCATCGACCTCTTCACGTACCGCCGCTTCGGCGAGCTCTCCCTCGCCTCGGCCGCCAGTTCCTGCCGACGGCGGTCGTGGAGCCGGGTGCGCCGACTCTGGCGTATCGCCAAGCGAGCTCGAGGCGCGGATCTCCTCGACGATGGCCTCGGCGTCCAGAACCCCGACACGCTGCGGCATCCGAACGGCGAGCCGTTCAGCGCGACGAACAGCCTTCGCACCGGCGACCTCGTGAGAACGCGACGGGCATGCTCGACTGGCGGTTCGGGTCGTGGCGCATGCAGCCCACGCAGGCGGCGGGCTTCACGGCCGCCAACCCGCGTCCCGCGGCCTGCCCGTGGTCGGCGGCACGACGGAGGTCTCGAGCTTCAACGTGCTCAACTACTTCACGACCCTCGCGGCCGGACGTCCCGGCTACCAGCGCGGTGCGAACGACCCAGGCGGAGTTCGACCGGCAGGAGGCGAAGATCGTCGCAGCGCTGGCCGCGATCGACGCCGACGTCTTCGGGCTCATCGAGATCGAGAACAACGACGGCGCCGCGCTCGACACGCTCGTCGCGGCCCTCAACGCAGAGGTCGGCCCGGGCACCTACGCGGCGATCGATACCGGCCAGCTCGGCACGGACGCCATCACGAAGGCGCTGATCTACAAGCCCGCCGAGTCACGCCCGTCGGCGCCTTCGCGATGCTCGACTCGAGCGTCGACCCGCGACTTCCGGCGAACAACCGCCCCGCGCTGGCGCAGACCTTCACCGAGCTCGAGGCAGGCGGCGAGGTCACGGTCGTCGTCAACCACCTGAAGTCGAAGGGCTCGGCCTGCACTGCGTTCGGAGACCCCGACACCGGCGACGGCCAGGGCAACTGCAACCTCACGCGCACGCTGGCTGCCGAGGCGCTGGTCGACTGGCTCGCGAGCGACCCGACCGGCCAGGGCACGGTCGGCCGCGAGCTGATCATCGGCGACCTGAACTCGTACGACCACGAGGACCCGATCGACGTGCTCCGGGCTGCCGGCTACACCGACCTGCTGCTCCGCGACCAGGGCGAGTTCGAGTACTCGTACAACTTCGACGGCGAGCTCGGGTACCTCGACTACGCGCTCGCCGGCGCCGCGCTCGCCGAGCGACGTGACCAGGCAGCCGCCTGGCACATCAACTCCGACGAGTCGGCCCTCTACGACTACAACGTCGAGTTCAAGAACGCGGCGCTGCAGGCGCTGTGGGCGCCCGACCCGTACCGCTCGAGCGACCACGACCCGGTGGTCGTCGGCCTCGACCTCACGCCGCCCGACACGACGGCGCCGACCCTCGAGCTGACCGCGTCGACCCGGCGTTCATCTTCCCGCCGAACGAGAAGTTGCGCACGGTCACGATCGACGTCGATGCGGCGGATGACGTCGGGCACCGGTCGCGGTCGCAGTCCTCGGTGCGACCGCCCTCGGGTCGCCGAAGGCCGCGGTGCGAGCAGGTCTCGCCGAACGAGTTCCGGGTGGGGCGGCGCAGGGCGCCGTCTACACGTTCACGTACGAGGCGCGGGACGGCGCGGGGAACACGACGACGAAGAGCACCGTGGTCGTCGTCGGGAAGGGGTAGCCGTGACACCGGCTGCTCGGCGGACCGGTGGCCGTCGAGCAGCTCGGCACGCGGCAGCGTCCGGCGAGCCGAGCTCACCGTCGGTGACCGCGCCGAGACGCGGATGCCGCGCAGCCATGGCTGCGCGGCATCCGTCGTCTCATGCGGTGACCGGAGCGACCGGATCTCAGAAGCTCGTGACGAGGTCGCCCAGCACGTCGCCGACCTTCGTCGGGTCGGTCGCGTCGTAGTAGTGGGCGCCGGTCGCGCTCGAGATCGACTGCAGCGTCGCGACGTCGGCGTCGGCGCCGTACGCGAGCGTGAAGACGAGCACCGGGTTGTGGTCGTGGTGACCCTTGAGGTTCCCGATCATCTGGTCGGCGGTGATCGTGGGCGTCAGCGTCTCGTTCTTGCCGTCGCTCAGCAGCACGATCGCGTTGATGCGGTCGGCCTGCCAGTCGTCGGAGCGCTGCTGGACGAACGTGTCGACGGCCGCGTAGAGCGGCGTGAACTCGATGGGCTTCAGGGCTCCGAGCGCCTTCAGGAAGCCGGCGCGCTCGGTGCCGATGTCGGCCACGGGGCTGACGAGTCCGGGCGTGATCGCGCCGTCGTCGTCGGACGAGAAGGCGGCGAGGCCGACGTTGTCGCCCGGCGTGAAGTGACCCAGCGCCTGGGTGATCGCGTCCTTCGCGGCGGCGAGCTTGGTCTTGCCGCCCGCGATCGGCTCCTCCATCGAGCCGGAGACGTCGACGAGGAACAGCACCTCGGCGCGCTTGCGCACCTCGGGGAACGCCTCGTGGGACGCGCGGATGATCCGGGCGCTCGGGAAGGGCAGCGCGCCCGTCTGGTCGGTCGCGAGCGCGCCGACCTCCGCCACGAGCGGGTCGAGCTCGCCGTTGAGGTCGCGGTACCCGGATTCCCGCACGACCTGCTGGCCCTGCTTGGTCGCCGTGTAGCGCAGGAAGTCCTGGCCGGCCGCGGTCTCGGCGTCGTCGACCCAGGTGCCGTTCATCACCACCGCGGGATTGTCGGCCTCGTAGTAGCCGTCGCTCGGGTAGATCGGCACGAGCTGCTCCTCGGGAGGATCGCTCTGCACGCGCGTGACGCCGTCGCGGCTCGTGATGCCGCGGTTGTAGTCCCACACCGACTTCTCGTCGACGATCACCGCGGAGAGGAAGTCGGACACCGAGCCGGCGTCCTCGGACTGGCGCGCGTGCCAGAGGAAGTGCTCGGGGGTCGCCATGTAGTGGCTCGTCGAGAGCTCGTGCTGCCGGACCTCGTCGGTGACCTCGGCGTCCTCGATCTGGTCGGCCGTCAGGTCGGCCAGCGAGCCCGCGGCCGAGCCGTAGGAGGCGAGGAGCGCCGCCTCGCCGGAGCTGGCGATGAGCGGGCTCGTCTTGCCGAGCTTGAAGGTGCCCCACTCGGGGTGGCCGAGGTCGGTCCAGGCGTTCTCGTCCTCGGATGCCGCGAAGACCTCGTCCCACGTGGGGGCCTCCTCATCCCAGCCGATCGCCGTCGCGAGGCCGCTTCGGCATCGCGAGCACGATGTCGGACGACCCGACGCTCGCGCTCTCGGCGGGCACGCTCGCGCCGCCGCCGGTGTTGCGGGCGATCCCGATCCACGAGCTGGCATCGGGGATCCACACCGTCGGACGCTGGTCCTCGGGGAGGCTCTGGAAGTTGGCGGCCGCGTCCTCGGCGGCGAGTCCGGACTTGTCCTTCGTCGCGACGACGGTCACGCACGTGCCGTCGACGTCGCGCGGCTGGCCGTTGTAGCCGTCGACGAGCCGGGAGACCATCTCGGAGTTCTCGAGCGACGAGAGCACCGTCACGGTCGTGCAGGGCGCGGCGCCGGCGGCCGCGGCCGGCTCGTCCTCGGCGAACACCACCGGCTCGGCCGCCACGGGCGTCTCGGTGGCGCTGCTCGCCGTCATCGGACGAGCCCTGGTTGTTGAGCATCAGCGCCGTTGCGGTGCCGCCCGCGACGAGCACGAGCACCAGCGCGCCCGCGATGACGATCCAGCGGGTGCGCGACCGACGGCGGCGCTGCTCGCGCTCCCGGCGCTGTGCACGCCGCGACGCGGGACCCCCGGCGCTCACGCGCTCGCTCCGATCCGGAGGTCGCGATCGCCCGCGAGGTCGCCGAGCACCGCGTACGGCGATGCCGTGACGGTCGCGCGACAAACGGATGCGATGGGCAACGTTCTGTCCTCGGATGGGGGGTAGGGACGAAGGCGAGCTTATATCGAGGACCTGAGCGGACCCAAGGGTCCACCTTGGTGAATGCCGTGAGGATGCCGTGCACGACCTGACCGGGCGCGTCTCGGGCGGCGGCGATCGGTGATCAGGAGGTGGAGTTCACCATGCCGATGATCACGGCGGTCCACCAGGCGATCTGCGAGAGGATCGCGCTGCCGATGAACCGCACGCGCGCCCGCTTCGGCAGTGCCTTGAAGCGCATCTTCCGCGGGAATCCGGCGAAGTACATCGTCCAGCGGGTGAGTGCGACGCCGTTGAGCGAGAGCACGAGCACGGCGCCCAGCTTGACGAGCGTCGCCGGTGACGAGAGGTCGGGATGGAGCAGGGCGCCACTCGCGAGCAGGCCGATCAGTCCGGCCCAGATCGGCAGCTTCAGCGTGAGGTCGACCTGGCGCAGGTCGCGCACCGATCGCCACTCGGTCATCCACAGGAGGCCGTACCACTCGACCACCAGCACGGCGCCGAACCCGACGATGAGCGAGGCGAGGTGCACGAAGAGGGCGATCGCGTGCAGCCACGGCGGCGCGACGATGAGCGTGCTGAGCCAGATGGATGCCGCCCAGCCGGCCGCGATCGCGACGTAGGCCACCGCACGTCGGCGTCGCCGGTGCCGCTGCTTGGCCTTGAGGGTCATCGTCACGGATTCAGCGCCGGCCTCTCGATCGTTGATGCGCATGCATGCACGCTATTTGGGTCCGTCGTCAGATTACCGAACGCCGGGCGAGGCCGAGGCGCGGCAGAATGGGTCGCATGGACGCAGCGCCCGCCTCCACGTTCACCGCATCGCTGCCGCCGTGGCTGATCGAGGAGCTGCCGGCGCTCGCCGAGGCCCCACCGCCCGCGACCGCAGAGGAACGCGTGCGGCTCGTGAACCGCCTCGCCGACCGCAACTGGCGGGCGGGCAACGGGGGTCCGTTCGCGGCGATCGTGGTCGACGCGGCATCCGGTGCCGCTCGTCTCGGTGGGGGTCAACGTGGTGCTCGCGACCGGGCTGAGCTCGGTGCACGCGGAGGTGATGGCGCTCAGCCTCGCGCAGCGGGCGCTCGGTCGATGGGACCTGGGCGCCGACGGCGCCGAACTCGAGCTCGTCGTCAACTGGCGCCCGTGCGTGATGTGCTACGGCGCGACGATGTGGTCGGGAGTTCGCGCGCTGACCATCGCGGGCGAGGGCGCCGAGGTCGAGGAGCTCACGGGGTTCGACGAGGGCCCGATGCCCGAGGACTGGATCGGGGAGTTCGAGCGGCGCGGCATCCGCGTCTCGGTCGGGGTCGGGCACGACGACGCGATCGACGTGTTCCGCGCGTTCGGTGCATCCGACGCCGTCGTCTACAACGCCCGCGGCGCGAGCGAGGTGTAGGCCGGGCCGGCGCGGAGGCCGCATGCCGATCGACAACGAGGTCTACGACCGGCTCGGGGCGGGCTGGTGGAACGAGGACAACCCGCTGAACATGCTCCACGGCAGCTGCACGCCGGGACGCATGGGGTACTTCCGCGAGATCCTCGATCGCCGGGGCGTCGTCGGCGGCCGGGCGCTGGACATCGGGTGCGGTGCCGGCTTCATCGCCGAGGAGCTCGCGACCGCCGGATTCGCGGTGACGGGCATCGATCCGTCGCGGGTCGCCATCGAGGCGGCCCGCGCCCACGCGGGACAGCACGGCCTCGACATCGAGTACCTGGTCGGTGCCGGCGAGGAGCTCCCGTTCGCGGATGCCGCGTTCGACCTCGTGTCCTGCTGCGACGTGCTGGAGCACGTGCGCGACCTCGACCGGGTCATCGCCGAGACGGCGCGGGTGCTCAGGCCCGGCGGGCTCTACCTCTTCGACACGATCAACCGCACGCGGCGGAGCAGGGTGCTCGCCATCAAGGCCATGCAGGAGTGGCGGCTCACGCGCATCATGGACACGGCGATCCACGAGTGGTCGATGTTCATCCCGCCCGAGGAGCTCGGGGCGATCCTCGATCGGCATGGGATGGACGTCGTGGAGGTGGCGGGGCTGGCGCCGCGCGCGGGCGTGTTCACGATCCTCACCGCCCTGCGCGAGCGCCCGGCGCGGTCGGATCAGCTACGGCGAGCTGAGCCGCAGGCTCGACTTCGGTCGCGTGAGGTCGCTGGGCCTGTCGTACATGGGATTCGCCGTCCGGCGTGCCGTGAGCGGCGCGGGAACGTGGAGTGCGGGTCGCGGCCGGCGGCCGCCCGCAGACGGCGGAGCCGGGAGCGACTCGGTCGAGCGCTCCCGGCTCCGGGTTCGAGGCCGTCAGGCCTCGGGGTGCGGCCGTCCGTGGTGACGACGGCCGTGGCCCTCGTGCCGGTCGTCATCGTGCAGGTGCACGTGGACGTGGACGTCCTGCCGGCCCTGCTGGCCGAAGCCCGGCGCGGACCGAAGCCCGGACGAGGACCGAAGCCGGCGTGCGGGTGGAAGGCGTGCGAGCCGAACGGCTCCGGCGCGTCGGCGCCCTCGAAGCCGTGGCCGTGCCCGAATCCGTGGCGCATCCCGGCGCCGCGCCATCCGCCGAAGCCGTGGCGACGACCGCCGCGGCGGCCACGGGGCATCGGGTGCGACTCGTCCCAGCCGAGCTCGCGGGCGATCGCCTCGAGGCTGCGCAGCGTCGTCGCGAAGTCCTCCGCCGATACGGCGCCGGCGACGCGCTCGCGGAGCGCGCTCACCTGGCCTTCGAGGCGGTCGCGGGCCTCACGGCCGGCGTCGGTGAGCACGGGCGGGGCGCCCGTGATCCAGCCGCGCTCGGCGAGGCGGTGCAGGGCGTGGGGCTTGGCGCGGAGCCGGTCCGCGAGCCGCTCGTCGCGAGCCTCGCCCGCGAGGAGGTTGAGCATCCGCCAGTCGCGGCGGGTGATCCCGTCGGCGGCGAAGAGCGTCTCCATCTCCTCGGAGAGGCGGCGGTCGACGAGCTTCAGCCAGAAGCCGAAGGGCCGGTCGGTGCCGGCGGATGCCTCGGGCTGCTCGTCGTCGGAGCGGTCGGGCTGGTCGGGGTTGATCTGATCGGTGGTCATGGTGTGTGCCTTTCTCGGTGCGCCCGTCGGGCGCCCGGCGCGCGTTGCGCGGTTTCGATATTGCATGTCAGGTGACATGTATATGTACGATGACATGTATGACCCCGCCTCGTCAAGACGGTCCCGGCGAATCCTCAGGTTCGGACGGCTCCGAGCACTCCGATCGCCACGACGCGCGGGCCGGCGATCCCGTCGCCGCGGTCGAGGCGGCACTCGGCGCGTTCCGCGGACGGGGGCCGGGCGGGCCGTTCGGGCCGGGCCCGTTCGGCCGGCGGGGCCGGGGCCTTCGGTCGCGGACCCGGCGGCTGGGGCGGACCGCCGACGGGGCACGACCGGCATGGCGGCCCGTTCGGCGACGAGGCCCACCAGGCCCACCACGAGCACGGCGGACGCGGTCGGCACGGCGGCCACGGCGGCCCCGGCGGCCCCGGCGGCGCGGAGGCCACGCCGCGATGCGGCTGCTGATCGTCCTCGCGAACCACGGGCCGAGCTCCGTCAGCGACCTCGCCGGCGCGATCGGCGTCGACCAGCCGAGGGCCAGCCGCCTCGTGCAGGCGGCGGTCGACGCGGGCCACGTCCGGCGCGAGGTCGACCCCGCGGACGCCCGCCGCAGCATCCTCGCCATCACCGAGGCGGGACGCGCCACCCTCTCGGCCGTGATCGGCTACCGGCGCACCGCGATCGAGCGCGCCCTCGCCGACTTCACGCCCGCCGAGCGCGCCGAGTTCGCGCGGTTGCTCACCCGGTTCGCGGAGGCCTGGGGCCGAGGCTGAGACGCGTCAGCGCCGAGCGAGGCGGCGCCCCACGACCTGAATCGAGCGGATGCCGCGACCTCGCGACGTCCGCTCGGCGACGTCATCGCTGCTCGGCCGGCACCTTCACGAAGACCATGAGCACGAGGCCGGCCGCGAGCACGACCACGATGCCGAGGATGCCCCAGTAGGTCGCGCCGAACACGGCGATGAACGTCGCCCACAGCAGCGGCGAGAGGAAGCTCGCCGCGCGCCCGGTCGTCGCGTACAGGCCGAAGATCTCGCTCTCGCGACCCGCCGGCGTGACGCGGGCGAGGAACGACCGCGACGCCGCCTGGGCGGGACCGACGAAGAGCGTGAGCACGAGGCCGAAGACCCAGAACACGAGCTTGCCCGAGTCGTGGAGGAAGAAGACCAGGAGCCCCGCGGCGACCAGGCCGCCGAGCGCCGTGAGGATGACGGCCCGCGGGCCGAAGCGGTCGTCGAAGCGGCCCGCGACGATCGTCGAGACCCCCGCGAGCAGGTTCGCGGCGATGCCGAAGATCAGGACCTCGTTCGAGCTGAAGTGGAACGCCACGGCCGCGATCACCGCGCCGAACGCGAACACGCCGGCGAGCCCGTCGCGGAACACCGCGCTCGCGAGCAGGAACCAGAACGTGGGCCGCGAGCCGCGCCACAGCGCGACGATGTCCTGGACGAGCACGACGTAGCTGCGCCAGAACGACACGCGCTCGCGCCGCGGCGCCGGCGGCGCCTCGGGCACGTACACGAGCACGGGCCAGGCGAAGAGCAGCGTCCACACGGCGCAGCCGAGGGCGATCACGCGGTAGGCGAGCCCGTTGTCGGTCGGCATCCCCCACCAGTCGAACGTCGTCGCGACGACGACGAGCACGAGCGCGACGATGCCGCCGACGTACCCGAGGCCCCAGCCGAGTCCCGAGACCTTGCCGACGGTCTTCGGCGTCGACACCTGCACCAGCATCGCGTTGTAGTTCACGCCGGCGATCTCGCTGAACACGGTGCCCGCCGCGATGAGGGAGATGCCGAGCACGAAGTACGCCGGGGCGCCCTGCACGAAGAACAGCGCGATCATGCACAGCACGAGGGCGGCCGTCGCACCGCCGAGCCAGACCTTGCGGCGGCCCGCGACATCCGCTCGCTGGCCGAGCACCGGGGCGAGCACCGCGATGAGGACGCCCGCGATGGTGATCGCCCAGCCGAGCGCGCTCGCCAGCTCGGACAGCGCGAGCTCGTAGGCGGGGTCGCCCTCGCCGAGCGCGGCGACCGCGGGGTCGAGGAAGGTGTCGCTCGTCAGGTACAGCGCCGTGAACACGAACGTGAGGATGACCGAGTTGAACGGCTGCGTGGCCCAGTCCCACAGGGCCCACGAGAACACCTGGCGCCGCGGGATGACGCGCCCGTCCTGCAGCTGCAGGCCCATCACCCGGATGGCGCCGGAGTCGGCCGTCGGCGGCGGGGTGGGCACGCCGCCGCCCTCGGCGGAGGCTTCGGTGGGCGGCCGAGGGGGAACGGTCATGATGCAAGCCTCGTTCGGTCGGGTGAACGGAAGATGACGTGCCCGTGGGGCCCGTCGGTCCGGTGGATCGGCGCTGATCTCGGCACACTGTAACGCCAGCGGATGCCGCGGCGGTAGCGGCCCGCGCAGGCGAACGGGGGCTCGCGGCATCCGCTCGCCGCCTGCTTGACTCGAGCATGGCCACCGACGACGACCTCACCGAGTTCCTGCGCGTCACCGACGTGGTGCGCATCGTCACCACGACCCGCGACGGCCGCACGATCGCCACCCCGATCTGGGCGGTCGACGTCGACGGCGCGAGCTTCATCCGCTCGGAGTACGGGCACGACGCGAAGTGGTTCCGCCGGGCGACGACGAACCCGGGCGTCGGGTTCCAGACGCCCTCCGGCACCCGCGCCGTGGAGCTCGAGGCGATCGACGAGGCCGACCCGCTCGAGGCCGCCGTCGACGCGGCGCTGCGCGCGAAGTACGGGCACCGGCGGGCGTCGCTCGCCTCGATGCTCACGCCCCTCGCCCACGGCACGACGCAGCGCGTGGTGCCGCTCGGGCGCCCGCTCTGACCGCCCGCGAGCGGCCGAGTCGCGCCGGATCGGGTCCCCGAGCGACGGGACTTTCGGCCTATTGACGAGATATACAGTTCGGGAGCATCCTGAGTACCAGATCCGCATTCGATGCGTACGGTGATCCTTGGCCGGTGCCTGTGGGGGGCAGCGCGGAGATGCGCCGTATGGGGGAGGCGGTCGTCATGATCAAGCGGTTGAGGTCGGATCTCGGGGGGCGCAGTCGCCTGCACCCGATGATGCCCCGATCGAGGTGGGCTCGATGAGCGCCGCGGATGCCGCGGCCGGTCGCGCCGACGCGGCGGGCATGGCGCGCGCCAAGGCACCCGCGGTGGCCTACATCTCGTGGGTCGCGCTCGCGCTCATGACCACGGCGTCGGTCGCGAGCCTGCGGCCCGCGCCGACGATGGCGGTGTACGGGCTGGCGTGCATCTTCCTCTACCTCGTGCCCGCGATCGTCTTCCTCATCCCGACGTCGCTGGTGTCGGCGGAGCTCGCCTCGGGGTGGACGGGCGGCGTCTACAACTGGGTGGCCACCGGCATCTCGAAGCCGATGGGCTTCCTCGCCGTGTGGTGCCAGTTCGCCATGACGATCTTCTACTACCCGACGCTGCTCGGGTTCGTGGCGTCGACGCTCGCGTACGTGATCAATCCCGAACTGGCGAGCAACGGCGTCTGGACGGCGCTCGTGATCGTGGTCTGCTACTGGTCGGGCGTGTTCATCTCGTCGCGCGGCACCAAGGGCGTCGCGGGCCTCGCGAGCGGCGGACTCATCATCGGCACGCTGATCCCCGGTGCCCTGCTGATCCTGCTCGGCGCCGTCTACCTCGGCCAGGGCAACCCGTCGGCCGCTCCGATGACCGCGGAGAACCTCCTCCCGCAGTGGGCCGGCCTCGCGAGCCTCGTGCTCATCGTGAACAACTTCCTGTCGTACAGCGGCATGGAGATGAACGCGGTGCACGTCTCGTCGCTGCGGAAGCCCGCCAAGCACTTCCCGCGCGCGATCTTCCTCGCGATGGGCCTGGTGCTGCTGATCTTCATCCTGCCGGCGCTCGCCATCAGCTGGATCGTCCCGGCCGATCAGCTCTCGCTCACCGCCGGCGTCATGCAGGCGTTCGACGCGGTGCTCGCGGTGTTCGACTGGCAGTGGCTCACCCCGATCATCGGCCTCGCGCTCGTGGCGGCCTCCCTCGGCGGCATGCTCACCTGGCTCGCCGGGCCGTCGAAGGGCCTGCTGCTCATCTCGCGCCAGGAGGGCTACCTGCCGCCGTTCCTGCAGAAGCTGAACAAGCACGGCGTGCAGCAGAACCTGCTCGTGACGCAGGGGATCATCACCACGGTGATCGCCCTCGGGTACGCGCTCATCCCGGATGTCTCGAGCGCGTACTGGATCTTCTCGGTGATCACGACGCAGGTGTACCTGATCATGTACCTGCTGATGTTCGTGGCGGCCGTGCGCCTGCGGCGCAACCACCCCGACCACCCGCGCGGCTACCGCGCGCCGATGCTCATCGGCCTGTGCGGCGTCGGCTTCGCCGCCTCGCTCGCGGCGCTGCTCGTCGGGTTCATCCCGCCGTCGCAGTTCGGCGGCGGAAACCCGTGGATCTACTTCGTGATCGTCGCGGGCGGCGCCCTCGGGCTCGGCCTGCTCGTGCCGTGGCTGTTCTACCGGTTCCGGAAGCCGTCGTGGAAGCTGCCGGACGCCGCTGAGGCAGCCGGTGAGTCGGAGGAGGTGGCGAAATGAGCACTGGGAACGAGCAGTCGACCCCGCGCCAGCGCTCGGTGCTCTACGTCGTGGTGTCGGTCGTGCTCGTGATCCTCGCCGTGTGGGCGGTGATCGCGTTCAGTTCCGCACGGGGGGCGCAGCGGGCCGAGGAGATGGCCGAGGAGCTCGTCCAGCAGCTCGAGGACGCCGGCGCGACGGCGCCGCAGCCCGAGGTCATCGCCCGCGTGCTCGGCGACGACGGCGGTGCGGTGTGCGCCAATCCGAACCAGGCGCTGAGCCGTGCGACGCTGTACGGAATGCTCACGACCGGCTCGGGCGGCACGGGCGAGCGCCCGGTCATCGCCGACAACAAGGTCCTGCAGGGCCAGCTGGCGATCATCGAGGTGTACTGCCCCGATGAGCTCGAGGACTTCCAGGAGTTCGTCGACAGCCTCGAGACCACCGACTCGGCGAACGGATGAGCGTGGACCTGCGCGCTCGTGTCCGCGAGCTGATGGAGGCGCGTGCGCCCCGAGCTCGCCGAGCTCGTCGCCATGCGGTCCGTCGCCGACCCGCTCCAGTTCCCGCCCGAGGAGTGCACGAAGGCGGCGGAGTGGGTGCGCGACCGGTTCGCCGAGCTCGGCTTCACCGACGCGCGCCTCGAGCCCACCCCCGACGGCAGCCGCGCCGTCGTGGGGTCGCGCCCCGCCGCCGATCCGGATGCCCCGACGGTGCTGCTGTACGCGCACTACGACGTGCAGCCGCCGCTCGACGAGTCCGCGTGGCGCACGCCGCCGTTCGAGCTCACCGAGGTCGACGGACGCTGGTACGGACGGGGGGCCGCGGACTGCAAGGGCAACATCGTCATGCACCTGCTGGCCCTGCGAGCGCTCGGCGACGACATCCCGGTGAACCTCAAGCTCGTCGTCGAGGGCTCGGAGGAGCAGGGCACCGGCGGGCTCGAGGCGTACGTCGAGGCGAATCCCGAGGTGCTGCGGGCCGACACGATCCTGGTGTGCGACACCGGGAACGCGGCGGTCGGACACCCGGCCGCGACCGTCAGCCTGCGGGGCATGGCCAACGTGGTCGTCACCGTCGAGGCACTCGCCTCCGAGGTGCACTCGGGCATGTTCGGCGGACCCGCTCCCGACGCGCTCGCCGCCCTCATCGAGATGCTCGCCGACCTCCGCGACAGTGAGGGCAACACGACCATCGAGGGGCTCGACGCGACCCGGACGTGGCACGGCGAGCCGTACCCGCCCGAGCAGTTCCGCACGGACGCGGGCGTGCCCGACGGGGTCGGCCTGCTCGGCGACGGCACCGTCTCGGACATGCTGTGGGCGCGGCCCGCCGTGACGGTGCTGGGCATCGACTGCCCGCCCGTGGTCGGTTCGTCGGCCTCGATCGTGCCGCACGCCGCCGCGCGACTCAACCTCCGGATACCGCCCGGCATCAACGCGAACGACGCCCACGACGCCCTGGTCGCCCAGTTGCACGACGACGCCCCGTGGGGGGTGCACGTCGACGTGCGAACCGAGGCCGTCGGCTCGCCGTTCGAGGCGTCGGTGGACGGACCGGGGTTCCGCGCGATGGGCGCGGCGATGCAGGAGGCCTACGGCACGCCGATGACCACCCTCGGGCAGGGCGGATCGATCCCGCTGTGCAACGTGTTCGCCGACACGTATCCGCGAGCGGAGATCATCCTCCTCGGCGTGGAGGAGCCCCTGGCGCTCATCCACGCGCCGAACGAGAGCGTCGATCCGTCCGAGATCGAGCGGCTCGCGCTCAGCCTGGCGCTGTTCCTGCGCAGCTACGGCACCGCGCGCGGCTGAGCCGGACGAAGGTGACGGATGCCGCGGCATCCGTCGCACCCGCGCCGGGCGGACGCGCGAACGGACGCACGATGCGTTCGCCGACCGTCCGACGCGCATCTGGCGTCCGTTCGCGAAGCAGCTCCCCTCAGAACCCGACCTCCCCCACGAGCTCGCCGAAGAGCTCCTCGGCGTCGCACTCGAGCCGCTGCCGCGTGAACCAGTCGCACACGTTCACGCAGTCGCGGTGCAGCAGGTCGAAGCCCTGCGGATTCGACACGAGGTCGACCACCTGGGGCAGGTCGATCGCCACCACGCGTCCGTGGTGCACGAGCAGGTTGTAGGGCGAGAGGTCGCCGTGCGCGAGCCCGCCCCGGGCGAGGAGCCGCATGAAGTCGGCCACCTGGTGGAACAGGTCGCGCAGCTCCGCGGCATCCGCCCGCACCTGCGCGAGCCGCGGCGCGGCGACGCGGCCGTCGCCGATGAACTCCATGAGCACCTCGGTGCTCGTGCACCTGCACCGGGTACGGCACGGATGCCCCGAGCTCGGTGAGCCGGGTCAGCGCGTCGAACTCGGCGTTCGCCCACTGCACGCGCGCGACGGCGCGACCGAACGAGGTGCCCTTCGCGACCGCGCGCACGTCGCGGGTGCGGCGCAGTCCGCGGCCCTCGGTGTAGACCGCCGAGCGGTGGAAGTCCGAGTGCTCGCTCGTGCGGTACCGCTTGGCGGCGAGCAGCACGCGGTTGCCCGGCACGTCGGGCGGAGCATCCGGGATCGCACGCTCGATGAGGTCGAGGTTCGCCTCCTTGCCGGTCTTCACGACGCCGAGCTCGGTGTCGATCGCCGCGGCTGAGGTGACGAGCCAGTCGGGGCGCGGCTCGGGGCCGCGCTCGGAGGGGATGGTCGCCGGCCAGGTCGACCAGCGTTGGCCCTCGCCGGGCTCTGCGGCCTGGAACACGAGGGCGGATGCGCGCGCCGAACGGCGCAGCGACGGATGAGTACCTCGTCGAGTGACGAGAGGAAGGTCACGGTGGTTCTCCGAGATCGCGGAGGCCACCGGACGCGCCGGCCTTGACGGCTACGGGCGGGCGGCCTCACAGGGAAGGGTGTCTGCGATGCGCACGACGATGACGGCGTTCATCGTTCTCTCCCTTCGCTCGGTGTTCCGGATGCCGCGTGGCGCGGTCCGGAGGCGAGCATACGCCGCTGCCCGGCCCCGTGTCCACGGTCGGCGTCAGGCTCGTGGTATCGTGCTGGCATGAGCGTGCGGAGTCGCACCGTGGTGCTCGTCGAGGGCGAGAGCGACCGGCGAGCGCTCGTCGCGGCCGCCCGCCGGCTCGGTCGCGACCTCGCGGCGGTGGGAGCCGACTGTGGTGATGGACGGCGTGACGAACCTCCGACGTCACCTCGCGGAGCTCGACGCGCGGCCCGACGCCGCCGCGGATGCTCGGGCTCTTCGACGTCGGCGAGCAGCGACCACGTGGCGCGCATGCTCGCCGAGGCGGGGCGCGAGGCCGCCGGCTCCGTGCGCGACCTCGAGGCGCTCGGCTTCTTCGCCTGCTCGCTCGACCTCGAGGACGAGCTGATCCGGGCCGCCGGCCCGACATCGTCGAGGGCGTGCTCGCCGACCACCGCGACCTCCTCCGCTTCCGCACGTTCCAGCGCCAGCCCGCCCAGCGCGGCGGTCCGATCGAGCGCGCAGCTTCGCCGCTTCGCCGGCACCGCGAGCGGTCGCAAGACGTGGTTCGCCGCCGACGTCGTCGAGGTGCTGCCGCTCGATCGCGTCCCGGCCCGATGCGGCGCCTGCTCGTCGGCGCTGGGCGGGCTGACGGGCGCGCCGCACGCACTGGGTCTATCGCCGCGGGCGCCGCGCTGTGGTTGGGTTCGAGTCATGAGTGGGAGCGACAGCGCGCCTGGGACGCCGTTCAACTTCCGGCTCGCGATCCTCCTCGCGATGGCGATGTTCGTGCTGGTGGTCGACACGTCGCTCATGAACGTGTCGATCTCGGCGGTCGTGCAGGACCTCGACACGACGGTGAGCGGCGTGCAGGGGGCGATCGCGCTCGAGGCGCTCGTCTCGGCGGCGTTCATCCTCATCGGCGGCAAGACCGGCGACCTCATCGGGCGCAAGCTCGCCTACATCCTCGGCCTGCTCGGCTACGCCGTCGGCGCGATCGCGATGGTGTTCGCGCAGGACCTCGCCGCGATCATCGTGTTCTGGGCGATCATCGGCGGCATCGGCGCCTCGCTGCTCCTGCCCGCCATGCAGTCGCTCATCCACGGCAACTTCGAGGGCGCCCAGCAGAAGCGGGTGTACGCCCTCGTCGGGGCCTCCGCCGCCATCGCCGCCGCGGTCGGCCCGCTCCTCGGCGGATTCATCACCACGTTCCTCTCCTGGCGGGTCGGCTTCGCGCTCGAGGCCGTGATCATCGCCGTCGTGCTGGCCGGCATCGGCCTCGTGAAGGACGTGCCGTACCACGGCGACCGGTCGATCGACCTCGTGGGCGCGCTGCTGTCGATCGTCGGCATGGGCGGCGTCGTGACCGGCATCCTGGTGTGGCAGGAGGGCGGCGGCTACGTCGGCCTGATCATCGGCATCGGCGTGCTCGGGCTCGGCCTCCTCGTGTTCTGGCTGCGCAGCCGCAAGCGCCGCGGCAAGCCCACCCTGCTCGACCCCACGCTCTTCGAGTCGAAGATGTTCCGAGCCGGAGCGAGCGGCCAGCTGCTGCAGCAGATCGCCCTCGGCGGCACGATGATCGTGCTCCCGATCTACCTGCAGATGGTGTTCGAGTACAACGCGCTGCAGGCCGGGCTCTCGATCGCGCCGCTCTCGCTGAGCATGTTCGTCGTCGCGCTGCTCGCCGGCCGCGGCCTCAAGCGGCGCCCCGCGAACATCATCCTGTGGGGCTTCGTGCTCGCGGTGGCGGGCCTCGCGATCATCGTGCCGATCGTGCCCATCGCCGACTCGGGCTGGTACCTCACGATCCCGCTCATCATCTCGGGCTGCGGCCTCGGGCCTGCTCGTCTCGCAGCTGAACAACTACACCCTCTCGCCGATCTCCGACGAGCGGGTCAGCGAGGCGGCGGGCGTGAACTCGGCCGCGGGCTCGTTCGGCCTCTCGTTCGGCCTCGCGTTCGCCGGGCGCGATCATGCTCGCGACCCTCGCGTACACGTTCACCGCGAGCGCCGAGGCCAGCACCGTGCTCTCGCCCGAGGAGGCAGCAGCAGGTCTCGTCGGTGCTCGAGGAGGACGCCGAGATCATGACGAACACGGGTCTCGAGGAGCTCCTCGTCGACCAGCCGCCCGAGGTGCAGGAGGAGATCCTGCGCCATCAACACCGACTCCCGGTTCATCGCGCTCCAGGTGGCCCTGTTCGTGCCGATCCTCGCGGGCCTCCTCGGCATCCTGAACGCGCTGCGGATGCGGCGGCTGCCCGATCCGAAGGCGTCGCCGGCGGCCGAGGGCACGATGCTCGGCTAGCCTCGGCCTGCGCGATCAGTCCGGCGAAGGCCGGGCGAGCTGACGTACGTCAGCACGTGCGCTCGCCCGGCAGGGCGACCGGCGTGATGCCGTTCGCGCGCATCCGCAGGGCCGCTGTAGGCGCCCGCGATCGGAGCGTCGGTCGAGCACGTACCCCGATTCGTCGAGGGCCTGCGACCACGTCGCCTCCTCGGCGGGCGCGACGCCGACCTGCACGACCGTCAGCACGAGGTCGGTGTTCGGCCTGCCCCAGGCGCAGGCGATGCCTCCTGCATCCACCATGCGGATGGCGAGCTCGTCGAAGACCTGCGGTGAGGCGAGCGGCTCGAGTCCGTCGCTCGGTGACCTTCTGGTAGCCCTCGGCCGACGAGCACGGTGTCGCAGGTCGCCGCGGAGTCCGGCGAGGTCTCCGCGACGGGCTCGGGAGTCGGCGTGGTCGCCGTCGGCGCGGGCGTCGCGCCGGTGGTCGGCGCGGAGGAGGCCGGTGACGGCGCGGCGGTGCAGCCGGCCAGCAGGGTGATGGCGAGGGCGGCGGTCGCGATGCCGCCGAGCGTGAGGGGTCGTAGGGTCATGAAGCGGAGCCTATGGTCCGCAGGCGTGGCTCGTCCATCGGGGACAGCCCTGATGCGGAGTGGGTCGTCGCGCCCTCGAGGCGAGGGCGGTGGACAGCGCGTGCGCGGCTCGTGGTGCGCGGCGGAGCCGGATTCCCCGTCGGCGCTCAGCGGCTGTGGTCGGCGAGGATCTGGTCGACGTCGATCTGCGCGAGCAGGTGCTGCCAGTCGAGGTCGCGGGCGAGGTCGGCGACGTCGGGTTCGGCGAAGGCCTTCCCATTGCGGTGCACGACCACGCCCGCGGGGACGAGTTCGTTCAGCCGGGCGAGGATCGCATCGTCGACCGCCTCCGTGTCGAAGTCCGCGCCGACCCGTGCGTAGGTGTCGGCGGAGAGCGTGTACGAGACGAGTCCGACCTCGATGGGTTCCGGCATGGTGGGTCCTCCTGCTTCCGGCGACGTGATCGTGTCCCAGTCTCGCAGTCCGAGCCGGGTTCCGCAGCGGACGGCGGGCTCGGCTGACGGGCCTCGGTCACCGGAACGACGCCGGACGCGATCGACCCCCGTGGGCCGGGCGATGCGCCGGCGCACGGGGGTCGATGAGGGTGACCGCCTACGGCAGGGTCCAGGTGGCCGGCGGCTTCGCCTGGTCGTACAGCCAGATCTGGAAGAAGGCGTCGAGGTCCTCGCCCGAGACCTCCTCGAAGACCGCCTGGAAGTCCTCGGCCGTGCCGGCCGAGTCGTCGTAGCGCTCGAGCCAGAGCTGGGTGCCGGCGAAGAACGCCTCGTCGCCGACCTCCAGCGCTGAGCGCGTGCAGGGTGCCGGCGCCGCGGTCGTAGACCGGGTCCTGGAACAGCCCGAGCGGGCCCGGGTCGCCGATCTGGAGGTCCCAGTACGTCGCTGTCGGGCGTCCTCGGCGGCGTACCAGTCGTTGTACGACTCCTGCACGGTCGCGCCGCCGTCTGTCTTCGTCCCACATCCACGTCGCGTACGTCGCCCAGCCCTCGTTGAGCCAGATGTCCTGCCAGCGCTCGGGGCTGACCGCGTTGCCGAACCACTGGTGGGCGAGCTCGTGCGCGACGGTGCCCTCGCTCGCCCGGCGCGAGTAGACCGGACGGGTCTGCGTCTCGAGCGCGTACCCGACGGTGTCGTCGTCGACGATCGAGCCGTACGCCACTTGAACGGGTAGGCGCCGAAGCGGCTCTCGAAGAAGTCGATCATCTCGACCTGGCGCGCGAGGCTCGCGTTCGTGGTGGCGAGCTGGCTCGCGGTCAGCTTCGTGTCGACCGCATCGATGATCGGCACGCCGCTCGTCGGACTCGTACGTCTCGCGCAGGTCGAAGTCGCCGACCGAGGCCGTGGTGAGGTAGCTGGCCTGCTGGTCGGGGGCGTCCCAGTACCAGGTGGTCCAGCCCGTCGGCCGTCTCCTCGGGCTTCGACTGCACGCCGTTGGCCACGGCGACCTTGCCCTCGGGCACGGTGATCGCGAAGCTGTAGCTCGCCTTGTCGGTCTGGTGGTCGCTGACGGGGTACCAGGTCATCGAGCCCTCGGGCTCGCCGACCACCATGGCGCCGTCGCGCGTCGTCACCCAGCCGTAGAGCGCCTCCTCGATGTCCAGGGGCCGCGTGGTCGTGCCGCCGTACTCGACGACGACCTGCACGTGTCTGCCCGCCTTGATCTTCGGGCGCGGCTGCACCGTGAGCTCCCAGATGCGCGCCGCGTCGTCCTGGACCTGCCAGTACGCGGCCCCGTCGACCTCGGCTCCGGGTGCCGGCGGCGCGATGGCGGTCGCGGGCTTGCCGTTCACCGTCAGCGAGCTGACCTCCATGCCGCGGAGGTCGAGGTTGAACCGGTCGAGGTCCTGGGTGGCGACGAGGTCGATCGTGGCGGTGCCGTCGAGCTGCCCTTCGAGCGGCGCGGGCGCCGGCGGCGGGCGGCGTGTAGGTGACGTCGAGGTCGTAGTGCTGCACGTCGTACCCGCCGTTGCCGGCGTAGGGGAAGTAGGCGTCGCCCGCACCCGGCGCGCCCGCCGTGTAGCGCGGCCCGCCCGGCGTTCCGGGGGCTGCGACCGCTCCGGTCGCCCCGAGCCCTCCGATCACCGCCAGTGCGACCGTCAGGCCGCCGACCAGCTTCATCCGTCTCCCGTTCACGACTGCTCCCCTCACCGTTCCGCGTAACGCACCTGCGCGAAACTCTAGGGGTGGCCGAACGCGGCCGATAGCCCCCGGATGCCCCGGGGCTCCCGAAAGCCGCAGGAATACTGGGAACCAGCCGTGAGTTGAGTCGAGTACGCTCAAGTTTTGCGGCGCCGACTTGACACGTTCAGTCGGGGGTTTGCCACACTTGAGCCGTCGGGACTCAAGTTCCGACGATTCGGACTTCGGTCGCGGGCCAGGACGGCCGGGCCGACCGCCGATGGAGCGTGCGCGGCATCCGCTCGTGAATGCTCCCGGCAGAAGGAGAAACACACATGTCACGAGCAGTAGGTATCGACCTCGGCACCACGAACTCCGTGGTGAGCGTCCTCGAGGGTGGCGAGCCCACCGTCATCGCGAACGCCGAGGGCTTCCGCACCACCCCGTCGGTCGTCGCCTTCACGAAGGACGGCGAGGTGCTCGTCGGCGAGACCGCCAAGCGCCAGGCCGTCACCAACGTCGACCGCACGATCGCCTCGGTCAAGCGCCACATGGGCACCGACTGGACCAAGGAGATCGACGGCAAGAAGTACACGCCCCAGGAGATCTCGGCGCGCATCCTGCAGAAGCTGAAGCGCGACGCCGAGCAGTACCTCGGCGACACCGTCACCGACGCGGTCGTCACCGTGCCGGCGTACTTCAACGACGCCGAGCGCCAGGCCACGAAGGAGGCCGGCGAGATCGCGGGCCTCAACGTGCTGCGCATCATCAACGAGCCCACCGCGGCGGCGCTCGCCTACGGCCTCGACAAGGGCAAGGAGGACGAGCTCATCCTCGTCTTCGACCTCGGCGGCGGCACGTTCGACGTCTCCCTCCTCGAGGTGGGCAAGGACGACGACTTCTCCACCATCCAGGTGCGCGCGACCGCGGGCGACAACCGCCTCGGCGGCGACGACTGGGACCAGCGCATCGTCGAGTGGCTGATCAAGCGCTTCAAGGACTCCACCGGCGTCGACGTCTCGAAGGACAAGATCGCGCTGCAGCGCCTCAAGGAGGCCGCCGAGCAGGCGAAGAAGGAGCTCTCGAGCTCGATGTCCACGAGCATCCAGCTCCCCTACCTCTCGCTCACCGAGAACGGCCCGGCCAACCTCGACGAGACGCTCACCCGCGCCCAGTTCGAGAACATGACGAGCGACCTGCTCGACCGCACGAAGAAGCCCTTCGAAGACGTCATCCGCGAGGCCGGCATCAAGCTCTCCGACATCGCGCACGTCGTGCTCGTCGGCGGCTCGACCCGCATGCCGGCCGTCTCCGAGCTCGTGAAGCAGGAGACCGGCAAGGAGCCCAACAAGGGCGTGAACCCCGATGAGGTCGTCGCCGTCGGCGCCGCCCTCCAGGCGGGCGTCCTCAAGGGCGAGCGCAAGGACGTGCTGCTCATCGACGTCACCCCCCTCAGCCTCGGCATCGAGACCAAGGGCGGCATCATGACGAAGCTCATCGAGCGCAACACGGCCATCCCCACCAAGCGCAGCGAGACCTTCACGACCGCCGACGACAACCAGCCGTCGGTCGCGATCCAGGTCTTCCAGGGCGAGCGCGAGTTCACCCGCGACAACAAGCCGCTCGGCACGTTCGAGCTCACCGGCATCGCGCCGGCGCCCCGCGGCATCCCGCAGATCGAGGTCACCTTCGACATCGACGCGAACGGCATCGTGCACGTGGGCGCCAAGGACAAGGGCACCGGCAAGGAGCAGTCGATGACGATCTCCGGCGGCTCCGCGCTGCCGAAGGAGGACGTCGAGCGCATGGTGCGCGACGCCGAGGAGCACGCGGCCGAGGACAAGAAGCGCCGCGAGTCCGCCGAGACGCGCAACTCCGCCGAGCAGCTCGCCTACTCGATCGAGAAGCTCATCAAGGACAACGACGACAAGCTCCCCGAGGACGTCAAGTCCGAGGTGCAGGGCGACGTCGACGCGCTGAAGTCGGCGCTCGCGGGCGACGACGACGACGCGGTGAAGTCCGCGTTCGACAAGCTGTCGCAGTCGCAGGGCAAGCTCGGCGAGGCGATCTACGCCCAGTCGCAGCAGACGGCCGGCGCCAACCCGGGATCCAACCCCGGTGAGGACGCCTCGGCCGAGCGGCACCGACGGCGGCACCTCGTCCGACGAGGACGTGGTCGACGCCGAGGTCATCGACGACGAGGACGAGAAGAAGTAGCCATGGCCTCCGACGAAGACCGCAACCACGAGGAGCCGGTGATCCGCGACAAGCGGCGCATCGACCCCGAGACGGGCGAGGTCCGCCAGCCGGCCGCCGACGCCGAGGGGGCGCCCGCGAGGGTGCGCCCGGGAGGCGCGCCCGAGGGCGTCGTCGACGGTGCGGATGCCGCGGCATCCGAGCTCGTCGACGACGACGACGTGCTCACCGTCGACGACATCCTGAACGCGGCGAACGCCGAGGTGCGGGAGCCGAGCGACGAGCACCTCGCCGACCTCAAGCGCGTCACGGCCGAGTACGCGAACTACCGCAAGCGCACCGAGGCCAACCGCGAGGTCGAGCGCGAGCGCGCGGTCGGCGCGGCGGTGGCCGTGCTGCTGCCCGTGCTCGACGACCTCGACCGGGCCGAGAAGCACGGCGACCTCGAGGGCGACGCCCCGTTCGCGACGATCGCGGCGAAGCTCCGCGCGGCCGTCGAGAAGCTCGGGCTCACGCCGTTCGGCGAGGTCGGCGAGCCGTTCGACCCGCAGCGCCACGAGGCGATCTTCCAGCAGCCCTCCGACGAGGTGGAGGTCGACACCGTCGGCGACGTCGTCGAGACCGGCTACCTGCTCGGCGGCACGCTGCTCCGCGCGGCGAAGGTCGTCGTGAAGACGCCGCAGTAACCCCGTTCGGCCGGCCCGCGGCATCCGTCACCCGGATGTCGCGGACCGGCCGTCACAGATTTCAGGCAGACTCGAGAGAGGAGGTGCCGATGGCCAGTCAGGACTGGTTCGACAAGGACTTCTACCAGGTGCTCGGCGTCTCCAAGGACGTGAGCGACGCCGAGCTCAAGAAGACGTACCGCAAGCTCGCACGCAAGTACCACCCCGACTCCAACCCCGGCGACGCCGCCGCCGAGGCGAAGTTCAAGGAGATCAGCGAGGCGCACTCGGTGCTGTCCGATCCCGAGCAGCGCAAGGAGTACGACGCGATCCGTGCCATGGGCTCCGGAGCGCGCTTCACCGCGCCCGGCGGCGCCGGCGGCGCGGGCGGCTTCGAGGACGTGTTCGGCACGATGTTCGGCGGGCAGGGCGGCCGCAGCCAGTCCTACACGTTCCAGCAGGGCGGCGACTACGACGACCTGCTCGGCGGGCTCTTCGGCGGCGGCCGGTTCGGCCAGCCGAGCGGCGGCTACCGCGGCTTCGGCGGCCCCACCCGCGGCCGCGACGTCACCGCGTCGACGACGCTCGACTTCATCACCGCGACCAAGGGCGAGCAGATCACCCTCGAGACCTCCGACGGCAAGCCCATCACGGTGCGCATCCCGGCGGGCGTCGCCGACGGGCAGAAGATCAAGCTCCGGGGCAAGGGCCACCCGTCGCCCGACGGCGGCGAGTCGGGCGACCTCATCCTCACGGTCCACGTGCGCAAGCACCCGGTCTTCGAGCGCGACGGCCTCAACCTCCGCGTCACCGTGCCCGTGACCTTCGCCGAGGCGAGCCTCGGCGCCACGATCCAGGTGCCCACGCTCGGGGGCGACCCGGTCAAGCTGCGCGTCGCGCCGGGCACGCCGAGCGGCCGCGTGCTGCGCGTCAAGGGCCGCGGCGTCGAGACGCCGAAGGGCACGGGCGACCTGCTGGCCGTCGTGCAGGTCGCGGTCCCCTCGCACCTGTCGAAGGAGGCCGAGGAGAAGCTCTCGGAGTTCGACGCGCTGCTGCCCGACGAGGACCCGCGAGCCGAGCTGCTCGCGAAGGCCAGGGCCCAGCGATAGCCATGGACGAGACGAGCCCGCTGTTCGTCATCTCGGTGGCCGCCGAGCTCGCCGGGATGCATCCGCAGACGCTCCGGCAGTACGACCGGATCGGCCTCGTGTCGCCGACGCGCACCGCGGGCAGGTCGCGTCGCTACTCGATGCGCGACATCGTGCAGCTCCGTGAGGTCGCGCAGCTCTCGAGCGAGGGCGTGAGCCTCGAGGGCATCCGGCGGGTGCTCGGCCTCGAGGACGAGGTGGCGACCCTGCGCGGGCGCGTGCGCGAGCTCGAGGCGATGCTCGCCGACGAGCTGCTCAACCGGCCCGGTCGGCGCGTCTTCGCCGCCGGCTCCGCGGGCGACATCGTGTCGGTCAAGGCCGGCACGCGCGTGCGACGCGAGAACGCGGTCGTCGTGTGGCGTCCGCTCGACCGCGGCCCGGGCACCTAGGCTCAGCGCCCAGGCGGAGGCCGGCGCCTCGCATCACCTCGCGGGCCGGGTGCTCCAGTGCGTCGCCGTAGCCGTAGTGGCTCGATGCCCACGGCGACGCCCAGATGGCCTGCGCGGTCGCGTCCGCGGAGTCGCCGGCGGGCGAGCGCGCATCGACGCGGCGTAGCGGCCGGACTGCGCAGGTTCTCCGCCGCGCAGTACTCGGCGGCGTCGAGCAGGGTCGCGTAGCTGCCGAGCCCGCTCCCGCCGCCCGAGCCCTGCCCGTTGTTGAGCGGGTTGTTGCGGTTCCACCAGTTGTCGGCGCCGTTCTCCTGCCGCATCCATCGCATCATGAAGGTGATGTTCGCCTCCGTGACCGGCCAGTCGCCGTCGATGAGGACGAGCTTCGCCCAGTCGACGTTGGTGCCCGACGCGACGAGCGTCTCGGGGCCGGTGGTCGTCGCGTACGACTCGTGCGACACCGCCGGCGCGGCGACGTCGGCGGCGACGCTGACGGTCTGGGTGTCGCCGCGTGAGCGTGTCGGTCGCCGCCGTCGGGGCGGTGACCGCCTCGGGCTGCGGCGCGAGCGCGAAGGTCAGTCCGAGCGCGAGCACCGCGACCGAGGCGGCGAGCGGCGCCAGCCGGCGGGCGAGGCGAGCGGGCGACGTGCGGGCGCCGCTGACGCGGCTCGCGGCCCCGTGTCGAGCCGCGCGCCGTCCCCCCGGAGGCCGCTGGTCTGTTTCCCGCATGCGGGCACGAGGGTACCAAACGCACATGGGAGCCGCTCTCGGCGACGGCACGCCGCGTAGCCTTGGCGCATGCCCTTCGACCTCGGCGAGCTGCGCCGCCACCCCGATGTCGAGGGTCACGGGCTCGAGGCGTCGGATGCCGCGGACCGGCTGATCCTCGACGAGGCCGCCGCGCTCGCCGAGGGGCGTGGGCCGGGCGAACTGGTCGTGATCGACGACGCCTACGGCGCCCTCGCGCTGGGCTCCGCCGCAGCGGGAGCCCGCGGCATCCGGGTGCACCAGGACCTCGTCACGGGCGAACGCGCCCTCGCCGCCAACGCCGAGCGCGCGGGCTTCGCGGGCGAGGTGCGCTCGCTGCCGCTCGGCCGCGAGCTGCTCGTCGGGGCGCGGCTCGTGCTGCTGCGGCTGCCGCGATCGCTCGACCGGCTCGACGAGGTGGCCGGGCTCGATCGCCGGCGCACGCGGCATCCGACGTCGTCGTGGTCGCGGGCGGCCGCGTCAAGCACATGTCGCTCGCGATGAACGAGGTGCTCGGCGCCTGGTTCGAGCGCGTCGACGTGTCGCTCGCGCGGCAGAAGTCGCGGGTGCTCACCGCACGCGGCCCCCGCGACGGGCGACAGCCGCCCGCGCTCGGCTGGCCGCGGGGCGAGCGGCACGACGACCTCGGCGTCACGCTCGTGGGGCACGGCGGCGTCTTCGCCGGCACCGGGGTGGACATCGGCACGCGGTTCCTGCTCGAGCAGCTCGGCGACGCGGTGCCGGATGCCGCGACCGCCGTCGACCTCGCGTGCGGCTCCGGCATCGTGGCCGCATGGCTGGCGCACGCCCGTCCCGCGCTGCGGGTCACGGCGACCGACCGCTCGGCCGCGGCCGCGGCATCCGCTCGCGAGACCGCGGAGGTGAACGGCCTGGCCGACCGCATCCGCGTGACGCAGGCCGACGGGCTCGAGCTGCTGCCCGACGCGAGCGAGCCGCTCATCGTGCTGAACCCGCCGTTCCACTCGGATGCCGCGCTGCACACCGGCATCGCCGCGCACCTCTTCGAGGACGCCGCACGCGTGCTCGCACCGGGCGGCGAGCTCTGGTGCGTCTGGAACTCGCACCTGCGCTACCGCCCGCTGCTCGAGCGGCTGGTGGGCACGACCCGGCAGGTGGCGCGCAACCCGAAGTTCACCGTGACCGCATCGACTCGTCGGTCGCCCTGAGCAGGGTTCCGGGGCAGTATACGCATCCGATCGGCCCGCTGTCTGCCGTTTCGCCGCAACGGTGGTCGCACGTCACAATGGGCCGGGCGCCTTGAACGCCCGGGAGTGGGATGGCATGTCGGAGCAGGAGCGCCTGGCGCGAGAACTGCGCCTCGCCGCCGAGCGGGGCGAGATCATCGCGCGGTACCAGCCGCAGGTCGACCTGCGCGACGGGCTCCTCGTCGCCGTCGAGGCGCTGAGTCGCTGGCGGCACCCGCAGCGCGGGCTCATCCCGCCCCGCGAGTTCATCCCGCTCGCCGAGGCGACCGGCGCGATGATCGCCATCGGCGACGTCATGCTCGAGGCGGCGTGCCGGTACGGCTCGGCGCTCGTGCGGGCCGGTCGCCGGATCGAAGTGGCGGTGAACGTGGCAGCCGCTCAGCTGTCCGAGGCGCGGTTCGCGGAACGGGTGACCCACCATCTCCAGGCCTCCGGGATGCCTGCCGCGCTGCTCACCCTCGAGCTCACCGAATCGCGGCCGGTGCCCGCCGAGGCCGCCGAAGCGCTCGCCGGCATCCGCGCGATCGGGGTCGGCGTCTCGGTCGACGACGTGCGGACCGTCGAGGAGGCGGAGGCGCGCGTGCTGGCCCTGCCCATCACCGAGCTGAAGGTCGACCGTTCGGTGATCCGACGGCTCCCCGAGGACCGCGGCGTCGCCGGGCAGCTTCTCGGGTTCGCCCGGGAGCACGGCCTCCGCTCGGTGGCCGAGGGGGTCGAGACGCGACCGCAACTCGTCGCCGTGCGCGAACTCGGGTTCGACCGGGCGCAGGGTTACCTGTTCGGGCGGCCCGCTGCCCGAGAGCAGGATCTCGGCCCGCCTCGCGGTCGGGTCAGCGCCCGGCGACGCCCTGCCTCAGAGCGCCTCGTAGGGGTCCTCGTACGACTCGTCGGCGTCGCCGGCGGTGGGCTCGCTCGGGTCGCCGCCGACATCGATCTGCGACCAGGTGACCGGCATTCCGGGCGAGAAGAGGATGTCGATCCCCGGCCCGCCGCGCAGGGGCGGGATGTTCACGTAGCCCCCGCCCGCCTGGATCGCCTTCAGGATCTCGGCGCGCAGTTCGTCGATGGGATCGGGCAGGAAGTAGTCCCGACCGTCGACCGTCAAGCGGTGGATCTTCACACCGCACCTCCATTCTCTTGCCGACGCAGTCGTCGCATGTCGTTCACTCCGCCACCCCCGCGGCAGCCTCGGGGATCGGATGCAGCCCTGCCGGGCTGTTGGCCCCGTCCATCATCAGCTCGAGCCAGCACGGTTGAGCTTCGGCGGGCGGTTGCCGTGGTACTTGAAGTGCACGGGGACGTACGGACTGATCCAGATCGAGCTGCGTCCGCTGCCCCGCTCGACGCCGTGGTTCCAGGTCAGCATGAACTGCTCGCCGCGCCGCAGCTTCGTGGCGACGACGAACTGCAGGTGTGCGAGCACGCGATCCTCGATATCGAACTCCGAGACGCGCGCGCCGTAGATCAGCAGGCCCATGGCTCTCCTCCTCGTCCTCTCAGCGTCATGCTGCGGCATCCGTTCACGAGTGCGGCCTCCGGCTCCGGCACCGGCCGCAGGCCCGCGGCCGAATTGGCCGACTTGGTGAGCAGCTCCAGCCACTCGCGTGTTGAGCTCGGGCGGCTCCGCCTGCTCGAACCGGAAGGCCATCGGGATCGTGGGGCTGCACCACACCGACGTGCGCTGCGCCGGCGGCGATTCGTCGCCGAACGTGAAGGCGAAGTGCTCGCCTCGGCGCAGCTTCGACCAGATCACGACCTGCAGGTGGGTGAGCGTGCGGTCGTCGAACTCCGCGGTGATGGTGGAGTCGTACGTCAGTGTTCCCATGCCGCCTCCGGTCTGGTGTCGTCGAGTGCTGTGTCGGATCCTCGTGTCGTCGTGTCGACCGTCACCAGGGTGACGCGATCCCGGCCCGAGGCCTTCGACGCGTACATGGCCTCGTCCGCCGTGCGCACCAGCAGGTCGGCGTCCGGCGCGGATCCCTGCGACGGCTCCCAGACGGCGACCCCGATGCTCGCCGCGACGGCGTATCGCGGCGGGACGCACTCGAGTGGGCGTCGCACCGCCTGCCGGAATCGCTCCGCGGTGGTCGCGGCGGCATCCGGCGTGGCGTCCTCGCACACGATGACGAACTCGTCGCCGCCGTACCGGGCCACCGAGTCGCCCGCGCGCGCCACCGACCGGAGGCGCGAGGCGACCTCGGCGAGCACGTCGTCGCCGACCCGGTGGCCGAGGCTGTCGTTGATCGCCTTGAAGCCGTCGAGGTCCACGAACACCACCGAGAGCGGCCGCCGGCTGCGGGAGGCCGCGGCGATGGCCGCATCGAGCTGCTCCTCGAGCAGCTTGCGGTTGGCGAGCCCGGTGAGCTGGTCGTGCATCGCGCTGTGCGCGAGCTCCTCCTGGAGGCGGACTCGGCGCAGCACCTGGCCGGCCTGGCGGGCGACGGCGGCCTGGATCTCCCGGCTCTCCGCGTCGAACGTCCGGTCGCGTCCGAAGAGCGAGACGACGACGCCGCGCGTTCGCTCGTCGGTGCGCAGCGGGATGATGCTGAGCGCGGCCATGCGCTGGCGATGGAGGGCGTCATCGAGCCCGGGCATGATCGCGGCGGCCTGGTCGAGGTTGGCGACGGTGACGATCTCTCCACTGCCGATCGCCTGCTCTGCGAGGGCGCCGAGCCCGGCGGGGAACAGCGCGAGCGTCGTCTCATCACCCGCGACCAGTTCGAGCGGGCCCGAATCGTCGGCGAGCAGCACGGCGGCGCTCGTTGCGCGGAGGGCGCCGCCGGCGCTCGCGACGAGGGCTGCGGCCAGCTCGTGAGCCGAGGTCGCGGCGTCGAACGCGCTCGACGCGTCCTGGAGCACTCGCACGCGCGCCTCGGACGCCTCGGCGTCGCGCCGCGCGAGCAGCAGCTGCCGCTCGTAGTCCTGGCGCTCCGTCGCATCGAAGACGGCGATGCGGATGCCACGGGGCGCGCCGTCGGGGCCGGTCACCGCGACCGCGTTGACGAGGATGGGCAGTTCGCTGTCGTCGGCGCAGCGCACGGAGAGCGCCACCTCGCGCACCTCCCCTGACAGGCTCAGCACCATGGCGAGTCGGGTCTCGTAGAACAGCTGCCCCGAGGGGGTCAGCAGCTCGACGAAGGTCGTGCCGAGCAGCGCCTCCCGGGCGTGGCCCGTCCACCGCTCGAACGTGCGATTGACGCGCGTGACGATGCCGTCGGGCGTCGTCTCGAGGTACCCGCAGGGGGCCTGCTCGAAGAGCTCCAGGTACGGGTCGTCGGCGCGGGCCGCTCCACGGTCGTACTCATCACGGTCGTCGTGCTCGCGGTCGAGGGGTGCTGCGTCGCGGATCGTCATCGGAGGAACGACCTGATCTCGTCGGCCAGTTCATCGGGCGCCGAGAGGTTCGGGCAGTGACCGGTCGCCGAGAGCTGCACGAACCGGCTGGTCGGGATCTGCTCGTGCACGTACCGTCCGACGGAGGTGGGCGCGATGACGTCGTCCGAGCACTGCAGCACGACCGTGGGCGTGCGGACCGCCCGGAAGTCGCGGCGGTTGTCGGAGAGGAACGTCACGCGGGCGAAGTGCCGGGCGATCTCGGGGTCGACGGTGCAGAAGCTGTCCGTGAGCTGGCGTCCGAGGTCGGGTCGATCGACATTGCCCATGATCACCGGCGCCATGGTCTGCGACCAGCCGAGGTAGTTGGCGTCGAGTGCATCGAGGAGTCCATCGATGTCGGCCCGTTCGAAGCCGCCGCTGTAGTCGTCGTCGTCGATGTAGCGCGGAGACGGGCCGACGAGGACGAGCGCCCCGAAGCGCGACCGATCCGTGGTCTCGGCGAGGACGCCGATGGTCGCTGCCACGGAGTGCCCGACGTAGACCACGTCGCGGAGGTCGAGGGCGTCGAGGACCTCGAGGACGTCGTCGGCGTAGCCGTGCAGCGAGTCGTACTTGACGGGATCGTAGGCCGTGAGGTCGGAGCCGCCCGCACCCACCAGGTCGAGGAGCACCACGCGATGGTCGTCCTCGAACCGCGGTGCCACCGTTCGCCACATCTCCTGGCTGCAGCCGAAGCCGTGCACGAACACGATGGGGCGGCCGGTGGGATTCCCCGAGATGGTGACGTTGTTCCGGCGGACGATATCCGTCCCGGAGATGGGCGACGTGAAGGTCATGCGATTCCTGCCGGGTCGGGGTGTCCTGGCGGCGGTGCGGTGTCCGGCCGGGCGTCGGGGGTGCCCGGCGATGACGGCTCGGAGCCGGAGCTCCTTCACCGTGTCCACGACAGTACAGGCGGGGGCGGCGGAACAGACTATCGGAGCGGCAATGTCAAGGGGGCTTGACGTCGGAGGCATCGTCGACTATTCGCGCCCGGCGAGCCGCGCCGTCCGAAACAGGTCGAACCGGCGCCCGCCGCGGGTTTCGTCGCACGCGAGGTCGTGTCAGGCTGGAGGCGTGACCGCGACCCTCGAGCAGCACGACACCGAGACCACGACGAACGTCGTGGCCGAGGAGCCGTGGCGCACGATCGTGTGGGACGACCCGGTGAACCTCATGACCTACGTGAGCTACGTGTTCCGCAGCTACTTCGGCTACCCGCGCGAGGAGGCCGAGCGCCTCATGCTGCGCGTGCACACCGAGGGTCGCGCCGTCGTCGCCACCGGCAACCGCGAGGCGATGGAGCGGCACGTGCAGGCGATGCACGGCTACGGCCTGCAGGCCACCGTGTCGAGGGCCGAGACGTGATCGTCGCCGGCCGCAGCGGCGGCGAGGGCGTGCGCATCGTGCTCGAGGCCGAGGAGGCGATGCTGCTCTCCGAGCTCGCCGACCAGGTCGACTCGGTGCTCCTGCTCGGCGAGGCCGACGATCCCGCGCTCGGGCGGCTGCTGCCGAACGCGTACACCGACGACGCGTCGTCGTCGCGCGAGTTCGCCCGCTACACCCGCGACAGCCTCGTCGACGGCAAGCGCCAGGCCGCCCAGCGCGTGCGCGACGCGACCGCCGTCGAGGACGGCGACGACACCGTCGTGCAGATCGAGCTCGACCAGTCCGAGGCGTGGGGGTGGCTCACGTTCCTCACCGACCTGCGGCTCATCCTCGCCGAGCGCGTCGGGATCATCGAGGAGGGCGACGACGCGGCCGACGAGACGCGAGACGACTACCTCCGCGCCGCCTACGAGTGGGCGGGATTCGTGCAGGGCTCGATGCTCGAGGTGCTCGACCCCACCGACTCCTGAGTGCGGGGCGGATGCCGCGGCATCCGTCAGACCGTCGCCTCGTGCCGCACGGCATCGTGGACACGTGCGATGGCGGCTGGCATGCTGTGGCGACGCGACCGTCCCCCAGGCGGTCGCACGAGCGAACGGGGTGCCTCGTGACCGAATCGTCGTCGATCTCCCGGGTGCTGCGGCATCCGGCCGCCAGTGCCGAATCCCTCGAATCGATCGCGCTGCTCCTCGGGGCGGCGTTCTTCGCGGTCGGAGGTGTGGTCTCGTTCGTCGCGTTCTGGGGGCGCGACCTCCCGATCTCCGGGCCCGGCTCGCTCGGGGAGTACGTCGGCATCGGCGGGGCGGTGACGGCGCTGATCGCGTTCGTCCTGGGTCGCGTCCTGATCGCCAGGCACCGGCACCCGGCGGTGCTCCACGACGCGTCGCCCGGGCTCGACGTGCCCGGCGCGCGCCTGCACTGGTTCGACGTCGCGGCCCTCGCGATCGCGCACGCCGTGATCGCGCTGCTCGGGTGGATCGGCCTGGCCGACGTGCTCGAGCAGAGCTTCATCGGCGCCGTCGTGTTCCCGCTCGCGGGCGCGATCCTCGCGGGCGTCGCCTTCGCCCTCACCGCCTACGTGACGTTCCTGTCGTCGGTGCACCTCACGCCGATGCTGCTCTCGCTCGTGCTCGCGGCGTTCCTCGTGGTCGGCGCGCTCGCCGCGATGCTGAGTGCCAGCGACCCGCAGTGGTGGAAGGAGAACCTCAGCGCGCTCGGCATGAGCGACGAGGCATCCGCGCTGGCCTTCAACATCACGCTCATCGTCGCGGGCGCCATGGTCACGATCATCGCCCGGTACGCCACGGCGTCGTTGCCGACGACGACCCGTGAGGAGCTCCGCGGCCGCACCATCCTGCGCGTGGGGCTGGTCCTGATCGGCATCTTCCTCGCGTGCGTGGGCATCTTCCCGGTCGACGAGTTCTTCCTCGTGCACAACACGGTGGCGACGGGCATGGCGGTGATCTTCGCCGCGATCGTGATCGGGCTGCGCTGGCTCGTGCCCGCCATGCCGCGGGTCTTCGTCCTGCTCGGCTACGTGTACGTGGGCGTGATCGTGCTGCTCGGCATCTTCTTCGCGGTCGGCTACTACAACCTCACCGCGGTGGAGCTCGTGGCCGGGGTGCTCATCTTCAGCTGGATCATCGTGTTCCTCCGCAACACGGGCACGATGCGCCCGGCGATGGCGCCGGCACCGCATGAAGCGGACATGCGGACGGGGCCGGATGCCGCGGCATCCGACCCCGTCGCGGTGTCGAGCTAGGCGGTCTGCGCGGAGTGCGCGAGCGCCTTGGCCTTGAGCTGGTCGTACTCCTGCTGGCTGATGGTGCCGGCGTCGAGCAGGGCCTTGGCCTTCGCGATCTCGTCGGACGGGCTCGCGGCCGAGCCGGCGGTCTGGCGGATGTAGGCGTCGGTCGCCGCCTGGTACTGCTTCGCCTCCCTCTGGGAGCGCTCGGCCATGCCGTTGCCGCGGGCGATCAGGTAGATGAGCGCGGTGATGAACGGCACGAAGATCAGGAAGATGACCCACACGGCCTTCCACCAGCCGCTCAGCTTCTGATCGCGGAACAGGTCTCCGATGATCGCGAACAGTGCCATGAGGTACGCGATGAACACGAAGGCCCACAGGAACCACCAGATCACGTCCCAGAAGCTATTCCAGAAATTCATTTGCAGCCTTCCGATCGACTCGAGCGCCCCCCAGCGAGCGCTGCTCAGGCGAACCTATCGCGTGGCGCGACGAGACGTCCACTGGGCGCTGCGGCGCTACGCTCGACGCGGGGTGGTCGTGCGTGGCGGGGTGCTCATGGGCCGCCGCGTGCCGCGATCCGACGGGGAGGAGCCCACGATGAGCCTTGCGCGAACGCCGACGGATGGCGGTGCGTCCCCGCGACAACTGCTGCTGCTCGCGATCCCGGCGATCGTGATCGGTGCCTTCGCGGCGTTCCTGCTGTGGCTCCTCGAGCAGCTGGCCGACCTGCTGGGCGGCGTGGTCTGGGAGACCCTGCCCGACGCGCTCGGGGTCGATCCGACCGGCTGGTGGATCGTCCTGATCCTCACCCTCACCGGGCTCGCGGTCGGCATCGGCCTGCGGTTCCTGCCCGGGCACGGCGGGCCCGATTCGGCGACGACCGAGCTCATCGGGCCGCCGCTCGCGCTCGAGGTGCTTCCCGGCCTCGCGATCGTGACCGTGCTCGGCCTGGCCGGCGGCGTGAGCCTCGGCCCCGAGAACCCGATCATCGCGATCAACTGGCGATCGCGGTGGCGCTGTTCGCGCGGCTGCTTCCGCAGGTCCCCGCGCAGATCTCGATCCTCATCGCGGGGGCGGCGACGGTCGGCGCGCTGTTCGGCACGCCGGTGGCGGCGGCACTGCTCTTCACCGGCATCGTCGCCGCCGCGAAGGGCGGCGGATCGCTGTGGGACCGGCTCTTCCTGCCCGTGGCCGCGGCGGGAGCCGGCGCCGATCACGATGCACCTGCTCGGAGCCCCGCCGCTCGCGTTCGACCTGCCCGCCTACGGCAGCCCGCAGGCGATCGACCTGCTGACCGGCGTCGCTCGTCGCGTGCGGTGCCGTCGCCATCAGCCTCGCTGCGCTCGTCGCGTTCCCGATCGTCTAGCGCGCATTGCACGCCCTGCGGCACCCGATCCTGATCCCGCTCGCCGGCGGGTTCGTGCTCGGCATCCTCGGCCTCATCGGAGGCCCGATCACGATGTTCAAGGGACTCAAGCAGATCGGCGAGCTGCTGCAGGACCCGGGCCAGTACGACGCCGGCCAGCTCGCGCGTGATCGCCGGCATCAAGATCCTGGCGCTGCTCGTCGCGGCGGGTGCCCTCTTCCGCGGCGGCCGGATCTTCCCGGCCACCTTCATCGGCGTCGCGCTCGGGATGCTCGGCCATGTGCTCATCCCCGGCCTCCCGCTCGGCCTCGCGGTGGCCTGCGGCATCCTCGGCGTCGTCCTCGTCATCGGCCGCGACGGCTGGCTCGCGATCTTCCTCGGCGTCGCGATCCCGACCGACATCACGCTGCTGCCGATGCTGTGCGTGATCGTGCTGCCGGCATGGCTGCTCGTGTCGCGGGCGCCCGAGTTCCGGATCGTGCCGCCGGCGCCGGCAGCCGGGCCCGAGCCCGCACCGGCGCCGACGAAGCCACGACGCCGCCGCCTGAGTCGTCGACCGTGAGTCGCGCCGGCACCTGCTTCCCGCTCCGACCGAGAGGATCTGATCATGGCATCCGTCATCGGCGAGGGCATCGGGAGCTTCTGACCATGAACGACGACGCGACGCGCGCACCCGACCCGGCACGGCCCGCGGCCTCGCCCGCGGCACCCGGGTGCTCATCACCGTGGCCGCCGCGGTCGTCGTGTTCGTCGGCATCTGGTTCGCGCGCGAGATCCTCGTGCCCGTGGCCGTCGCGGCCGTGGTCGTGATCATCGCGCATCCCGTGCGCCGACCGCTCGAGCGCCGGGGGTGGCCGCGCTGGCTGGCCACGACGGTCGTCATCGCCGTCGCGTACGCGATCCTCGCGGTGCTCGGGCTGCTGCTCGTCGTGGCATCCGCCCAGTTCATCGCCATCCTGCCCGACTACGCCGATGAGCTGCAGGCGACGGCGCAGGGGGTGCTCGACTGGCTGCAGTCGCTCGGCTTCTCGAGCGAGGCGGCGGGCACGGCCGCGTCGGCGATCGACCCCGAGCAGCTGCTCGCGTTCGCGGCGGGGGTCGCCGACGCCGTGCTCGGCGCTGCGACCGCGTTCTTCTTCGTGCTCGCCTACGTGCTGTTCATGGCGGCGGATGCCTCGCGGTTCTCCCGCGGCTCGAGCGTGTTCGGCGGCGCCGTCGCCGACGCGATCGGCTCGCGGTACTTCTCGGGCGTGCGCCGCTACTACGTGGTCAACGCCTCGTTCGGCGCGGTCGTCGCGGTGCTGGACGGCCTGCTGCTGTGGGCGCTGGGCATCCCGGTGCCGATCACCTGGGCGATCCTCGCGTTCGTCACGAACTTCATCCCGAACATCGGCTTCGTGATCGGGCTCATCCCGCCGGCGGTGCTCGCCCTGGTCATCGGCGGCTGGCCGCTGGCCCTCGTCGTGGTGCTCGCGTACTCGGCCATCAACGTGGTGCTGCAGGAGTTCGTGCAGCCCAAGTTCGTGAGCGACGCCGTGGGGCTGAGCCTCACGCTGACGTTCTTCTCGGTGGTGTTCTGGACGCTCGTGCTCGGCCCCATGGGCGCCCTCCTGTGCATCCCGCTCACGCTGCTCGTGCGGGCGCTCCTGCTCGACCCCGACCCGAGGGCGGGGTCGCTCCGGCACCTCACCGGCGATCCCCAGGCGCCGTAGCGGGTGCGTGGAGCGCACCGTCGCGGGCGCCGTGGAGGGCGTGACGGCACCGGCGCACGCCGGTGAACCCGCGTGTTCGCCGGGGATTCACACGCGACTCTGGCGCCGGTTCCGGGGCGGGGTCTAGTCTGCAAACACACGACAGAGGGGGAACTGATGGCGGAGTTCGAATACGGCCCGGTCGAGCTGTATCTCGTCGGATTCGAGGGGGATCGTCCCGACGACGGCACCCTCGATGCGATCCGGGAACTGGTCGAGGGCGGCGAGATCCGCCTGATCGACCTGCTCGTGATCTCGCGCGAGGACGACGGCTCGGTGCTGATCACCGACTACGACGAGGTCAGCGACGAGTACGGGTTCGCCGACATCGAGCTCGCCGCCCTCGGCCTCGTCGCCGAGGAGGATGCGCAGGAGTTCGCGCAGGGGATCCCGCCGGGCACGTCGGGCGCACTGCTGGCCATCGAGCTCCTCTGGGCGAAGGACCTCGCATCGAAGTTCGCGGCATCCGGCGGCATCGTCCTGCAGACCGAGCGGATCCCCGCACCGGTCGTGAACGCCGTGCTGGCCGAAGCCGAAGGAGGAGTAGGACATGCCGTTCAGGAGAATGGGACGACCCGGCCTCGTCGGGATGGCGGCCCGCACGGCCGTCGTCGCCGGCACGGCCACCGCGGTGAGCGGCAGCGTGCAGCGGCACCAGGCCGACAAGCAGCAGTCGCAGTACGAGCAGCAGCAGTACGAGGCCCAGCAGCAGCAGGCGCAGATGAACGCCGCCGCGCAGCAGGCCGTGGCGCAGCAGCAGGCGCCGCGCCGGCGCCCGCGGCGGCTCCCGCGGCCAGCGTCGACATCGTCGCGGAGCTGCAGAAGCTCGCCACGCTGAAGGAGCAGGGCATCCTCAGCGACGCCGAGTTCGCCGCGGCGAAGGCGAAGCTGCTCGGGTGACGGTCGCACTGCGCGCCGTCTCGACGGCGGTGCCGCCGACGGTGCTCGTGCAGGAGGAGGTGCGCGACGTGTTCGCCGCCCAGCCGGGGCTGAACCGGCTGGCGCAGCGGATCGTCGCGACCTCCTTCAACGTGTCCGGCATCGAGACCCGCTACACCGTGCTCGACGAGCTCAGCTGGGAATCGCATCCCGACGAGCCCGTGTTCTTCGACATCGAGAGCCGCGAGCTCCTCTTCCCCGGCACGAAGGCGCGCAACGAGATCTACGCCGCAGAGGCGACGAAGCTCTACGTGCGGGCCGCGCAGGCGGCCATCGACGGCATGCCCGGGCATCGAGGCATCCGACATCACCCATGTGGTCACGGTGTCGTGCACGGGGTTCTACGCGCCCGGGCCCGACTTCATGCTCGTGCGCGAGCTCGGGCTCGGCGCGGCCGTGCAGCGCTACCACCTGGGCTTCATGGGCTGCTACGCGGCGCTGCCGGCCCTGCGCACGGCGAAGCAGTTCTGCGAGGCGGATGCCGCCGCGGTCGTGCTCGTCGTCTCGGCCGAGCTCTGCACGCTGCACCTGCGCACGTCGAACGACCCCGACACGATCGTGGCGTCGTCGCTCTTCGCCGACGGCGCGGCGGCCGGAATCGTGACCTCCCGCCCGCTCGCCGAGGGCGAGCGCGCCTTCGACCTCGACCGCTTCGAGACGCGCATCACGCCGAACGGCGAGGACGACATGGCGTGGAAGATCGGCGACCACGGATTCGAGATGGTGCTCTCCAACGCGATTCCCACGATCATCGACGATCACATCACGGGTGCGATCGAGCCGCTGCTCGACCACGACCCCGCGCTCGTCGAGGCACTGGCCACGGATGCCGCGAGCGACGCGATCGAGCACTGGGCCATCCATCCGGGTGGTCGCAGCATCCTCGACAAGGTGGAGTCGCGGCTGCAGCTCTCCGAGGCGCAGCTCGTGCCCGCCCGCGAGACCCTGCGCGACTACGGCAACATGTCGAGCGCGACGGTGATGTTCGTGCTGCGCAACATCCTCGAGTCGGATGCGGCCGCCGACGGCGATCGCGTGGTGGCCATGGCCTTCGGCCCCGGCCTCACGGTCGAGTCGGCGCTCATGACGGTGCGCGCCTGACGTGATGCCGCCGCCCGGTTTCCTCGATCGCGGATTCCTGCTGGAGCGCGACGAGGCGGCGACGGAGCAGATGGACGACCCCGGCGCCGACGTCGAGGCCCTGGAGCGCACGTACGCCCGCTTCCGGCTCATCAACGCGGTGGTGTCGAACCAGCGGGCCGTGTACCGGCGGTGGGTGCGTCCGTGCCTCTCGCCCACGCAGACCCGCCGCGTGCTCGACATCGGCACGGGCGGCGCCGACCTGCCGCGGGCGCTCCTGCGCTGGGCGCGCGCCGACGGGCTGCGCCTCGAGGTGACCGCGATCGACCCCGACCCGCGTGCGCTCGACTGGGCCCTGCGCCAGCCGGCCGAGCCCGGGCTGGTCCTGCGGCGGGTGTCGAGCTCCGAGCTCGCGGACGCCGGCGAGCGCTTCGACGTGGTGACCTCGAACCACGTGCTGCACCACCTCGACGGGCGGGAGTTCGGTGCGCTGCTGGCCGACTCGGAGCGGCTCGCCGGCGACGGCGGCATCGCGGTGCACGGCGACATCGAGCGCACCCGGCTCGGGTACGTCGGGTTCGCCCTCGGCACGCTGCCGTTCGAACGCAACCTCTTCGCGGGCTCCTACATCCGCGCCGACGGCCTCACCTCGATCCGCCGCAGCCACACCGCCGCCGAGCTCGCCGCGGCACTGCCGCGGGGATGGCGGGTGCGACGCGGCATCCCCTCGCGGCTCGAGGTGATCTGGGGGGATGCGGATGCCTGAGGCCGACGCGGTGGCGCACGAGCCGCGCCACGACGTCGTCATCGTCGGCGGCGGCGCGGTGGGGCTGCTGCTCGCCTGCCTGCTCGCCCGACGCGGGATCGACGCGGTCGTGCTCGAGCGCCGCACGTCACGGCCGGCGCGGTCGCGCGCGATCGGCATCCACCCGCCGGGGGTGCGCGCGCTCGCCCTCGCGGGCGTCGAGCCCGAGGTGCGGGCCCGCGCGGTCGAGATCGTCGACGGACGCGTCACGTGCGAGGGCCGCGTGCTCGGCGCGATGTCGTTCGCCCGGGCCGGCACCGTGCTGTCGCTGCCGCAGCTCGAGACCGAGGAGGTGCTGGAGCGGCGGCTCGAGGAGCTCCGCCCCGGGGCACTGCGCCGCGGCATCGAGGTGCGCGACGTGCGCGACCGCGGCACGCACGTCGAGGTCGACGGCGTCGACGTCGCGGGCGGTGGCGAGCCGCTCACCGTCGGGGCGAGGTACGCGATCGCCGCCGACGGCGTGCGCAGCGGCATCCGGGAACAGCTCGGCATCGCCTGGCGGTCGCATCGCGGTCGCGCGTTCTACGTCATGGGCGACACGCGCGACGACACCGGCGAGCGCGCGAGCGCCCTGTTGCACTTCGAGCCCGCGGGCGTCGTCGAGTCGTTCCCGATGCCGGGCGGCCTGCGTCGCTGGGTGGCGTGGGTGCGCCGCCCGCCGACGACGCCGACCGCCGAGCAGCTCGCGACGATCGTGCGCACGCGGGTCGGCGGCGCCTTCGACGAGGGCGCCGCATCCGAGCCGAGCGCGTTCGAGGCCCGCCAGCACCTGGCCGAGCGGATGTCGCAGGGCCGCGTCGCGCTCGCCGGCGACGCCGCGCACGAGATCAGCCCCATCGGCGGCCAGGGCATGAACCTCGGCTGGCTCGACGCGATGCGGCTCGACCACGACCTCGCCGCGGCCCTCGCCGTCGGGGCGCCCTACGAGGCGTTCGACACCTACGACCGGGTGCGCCACGCGGCGGCGGGTCGAGCCATCCGCCAGGCCGCGTTCAACATGTCGATGGGGGCGCCCGCGTCGGGCCTGCGGCTGCGGGCGCGCAACGGCGCGGTGCGGGTGCTCGGCTTCGCGCCGTTCCGCGCGCTGCTCGCCCGCGCGTTCACGATGCGCTGGCTGTGACGCGTCGGGTCGCGCTCAGGTGACGATGCGGGTCAGCACGAACAGGGGGATCTCGCGGTCGGTGCGCTGCTGGTACCGCCCGTAGTCGGGCCAGACCTCGAGCGCGCGCTGCCACCACTCGGCCTTCTCGGCGCCGGTCGCCTCGCGCGCCTCGTAGTCGTGCTTCTCGGCTCCGTCCTGCAGCTCGACGTGCGGATGCTTCCTCAGGTTCCAGTACCAGACGGGGTGCTTCGCGGCGCCGCCGAGCGAGGCGACGACCGCGTACTCGCCGTCGTGCTCGACGCGCATGAGCGCGGTCTTGCGCAGCTTGCCCGTCTTCGCCCCGACCGAGGTCAGGACGATGATCGGGCGGCCCCGGAGGGTGTTCGCCTCCTGGCCGTCCGACGCCTCGAAGGCCTCGGCCTGCCTGCGGGCCTAGCCCGACGTGCTCGGCGCGTACTCTCCCTCGAGCGGCATCCGCCCTCCTCGTCCTCGTCCGGTGCTCTCAGGCTAGCCCCGCCATCGAGCCCGGATGCCGCGGGCCGTCGCGTCCGCCGACGTCGGCTCAGGCCGGCGCGATGACGAGCGAGAACTCCACGAAGCCGTCGGGCTCCACCGAGACGAACCCGAGGTTCGGCGCCTCGACGCCGAAGTCCGCGAAGGTGATCGGGATGCTGCCGGCCACCTGTCCGCTGCCGTCGTTGAGCACGGCCTCGAGCTCCACGCTCACGGATCGGGTGACGCCGGCGATCGTGAGGTCGCCCGTCGCGGTGAGCGTCTGCACCTCGCCGACGACGGGGGTCGCGACGGCGGTCACGGGGCCGGTGAGGGTGAAGGTCGCCTCGGGGTGCTCGGAGACGCGCAGCGCGTTGTCGCGGAAGTAGGCGTCGCGCGAGCTCGAGTCCGTGGTGATCGACGCGACGTCGACGGTGAGGTCCGCGGCGGTGAGCGTGAGGTCCTCGACGGTGAGCGTGCCGGTCACCTCCTCCGTGCGGCCGACCACCGTGACATCCGTGTTGTTGAGCACCTCGTCGACGCGGTAGCCGGCGTACGACCCGTCGGTCACCGCCCAGGTTCCCGAGAGCTCCGCCGGGTCGATGGTGCTCGTTCCGGCGGTCGGGCTCGGTGCGGCCGTGACGGTCGGCGCCGCCTCCGCCTCCCCGACGATCAGGTCGCGGTACACGATCGGCCCGGCGATGGCCGCGGTGCCGCCGAGCAGCACGACCCCGGCGATGATCGAGACGATGATGATGGTGCGCTTCTGCATGGGGGTCCTGTCGGTCGGCGGGCGTCGGTCGGCGGGGATGCTTCGACTCCAAGCCTGCCGCCGGTAGCCATGAGGCGGCTGTGGGTCGCCTGATCGCGACGTGCACGTCGCGGCCCGGGTGACAGGCGGCGGGCATCCGGTCTAGCGTGAACGACGGGGGAATTCCCGCGACGGAACCGGAATACCCGCCCTCTCGCCAAAGTTGAGCGTAGTAGACTCAAGTTTGAAGAAGGGAAGCGACACGTGGCCAACATGCAGGGTGCGCCGAACTCGCAGGACGAACAGCAGTCGGCACTCGAACAGTTCGGCGTGAACCTCACCGACCTCGCGAAGGCCGGCAAGCTCGACCCGGTGATCGGGCGCGACGCCGAGATCCGCCGCGTCAGCCAGGTGCTCACCCGGCGCACGAAGAACAACCCCGTGCTCATCGGCGAGCCCGGCGTCGGCAAGACGGCGGTCGTCGAGGGGCTGGCGCAGCGCATCGTCGAGGGCGACGTCGCCGAATCCCTCAAGGACAAGCAGCTCGTCGCGCTCGACATCTCCGCGCTCGTGGCCGGCGCGATGTACCGCGGCCAGTTCGAGGAGCGGCTGAAGTCCGTGCTCAAGGAGATCAACGACGCCGAGGGCCGCATCATCACGTTCGTCGACGAGCTGCACCTGCTCATGGGGGCGGGCGGCGGCGAGGGGTCGGTCGCGGCCTCGAACATGCTGAAGCCGATGCTCGCGCGGGGCGAGCTGCACCTGATCGGCGCCACGACCCTCAACGAGTACCGCGAGTACATCGAGAAGGATGCCGCGCTCGAGCGCCGCTTCCAGCAGGTGTACGTGGGCGAGCCGAGCGTCGAGGACACCATCGCGATCCTCCGCGGCCTCAAGGGGCGCTACGAGGCGCACCACGGGGTGACGATCACGGATGCCGCGCTCGTCGCCGCGGCATCCCTCTCGCATCGCTACATCACCGCACGGCAGCTGCCCGACAAGGCGATCGACCTCATCGACGAGGCGATGTCGCGGCTGAAGATGGAGATCGACTCGAGCCCGGTGGAGATCGACCAGCTGAAGCGCGAGGTCGACCGCATGAAGCTCGAGGAGCTCGCGCTCAAGCGCGAGAAGGACGACGTGTCGAAGGAGCGCCTCGCGAAGCTCCGCGAGAGCCTCGTCGAGAAGGAGCGCGAGCTCGCCGGACTCGAGGCACGATGGGCGCGCGAGCGGCAGGGGCTCAACCGGGTCGGCGAGCTCAAGAAGCAGCTCGACGAGGCCATCACCGAGCGCGACCGCGCCATGCGCGAGGCCGACTACCAGCGCGCGTCGAAGCTCGAGTACGAGACCATCAAGCGCCTCGAGCGCGACCTCGCCGAGGCCGAGCAGGCCGAGGACGCGACCGACGAGCCGCGCATGGTCAACGAGCAGGTCACCGAGGAGGACATCGCCGCGGTGATCTCGGCGTGGACCGGCATCCCGGTCGGCAGGCTCATGCAGGGCGAGACCGAGAAGCTGATGCACCTCGAGAACGAGCTCGGCAGGCGGCTCATCGGCCAGAAGCCGGCCGTCGCCGCGGTGGCCGACGCGGTGCGCCGCTCGCGCGCCGGCATCAGCGACCCGAACCGCCCGACCGGCTCGTTCCTGTTCCTCGGCCCGACCGGTGTCGGCAAGACCGAGCTCGCGAAGGCGCTCGCCGAGTTCCTCTTCGACGACGAGCGCGCCATGGTGCGCATCGACATGTCGGAGTACGGCGAGAAGTTCTCCGTGTCCCGGCTCGTCGGCGCCCCTCCGGGCTACATCGGCTACGAGCAGGGCGGCCAGCTCACCGAGGCCGTGCGTCGTCGCCCCTACTCGGTGATCCTCCTCGACGAGGTCGAGAAGGCGCATCCCGAGGTGTTCGACGTGCTGCTGCAGGTGCTCGACGACGGGCGCCTCACCGACGGCCAGGGCCGCACGGTCGACTTCCGCAACGTCATCCTCATCCTCACGTCGAACCTCGGCTCGCAGTACCTCATCGACCCGTCGCTGACGCTGGGACGAGAAGGAGCAGGCCGTGCTGCAGACGGTGCGGCAGGCGTTCAAGCCCGAGTTCGTGAACCGCCTCGACGACATCGTCGTGTTCTCCGCCCTCTCGGAGGAGGAGCTCGCCGAGATCGTCAACCTCTACATCGACCGGTTGTCGGCTCGCCTCCACGAGCGGCGCCTCGAGCTCGGGGTCACGCCCGACGCCCGGGCCTGGCTCGCCGAGCGCGGCTACGACCCGCTCTACGGCGCGCGTCCCCTGCGCCGGCTCATGCAGCACGAGATCGACGACCGCCTCGCGCGGGCCCTGCTCTCCGGGGACATCCGCGACGGCGACACGGTCGTCGTGGGCCTGGCGCCCGACGGCGAGTCGCTCACCGTGTCGCGAGCCGACGCGCCCGCGGGCGACGGCGTGCCGAGCGAGGCCGACGACGGGATCATCGACGCCGAGATCATCGAGGAGTGAGGCGCGGCCTCAGCTCGGCGGTGCCGTGTCCACGTCGACGGGCGCGGGCACGCCGTTCGCGCGTCGCCGGGATGCGGCGTTCGAGCGCGAGGGCCAGCACGCCGATGCCGAGGCAGCCGACGACCATGATGGCGATGTACCACTCGCTGAGGCCCTGGTCGAGCAGCAGCCCGGCGGCGATCGGCCCGGTGATCGCACCTCCCTGGAACGCCGCGGAGTTGATGGCGTTGTAGCGGCCGCGGTTGTGGTCGGAGGCGAGGTCGTTGTACACCGCGGGCACCGTCGGCTGCAGCAGGGTCTCACCGAACGCGAACACGCCCATGAACGCCAGCACGCCGATCGCCGCCGCCAGCGAGTCGGGCAGCAGCCCGGCGGCACCCAGGATCAGCCACGACAGCGCCCACACCAGGGCCATCACCACCATCACGCGGGTGCGGCGGCGGCCGCTGATGCGCTTCAGCACGGCGAACTGCAGCAGCACGATCACCGCGGTGTTGACCGCGAACGAGAGGCCGATCACGCGCGTCGAGACCTCGGCCACCTGCCGCGCGTAGGCCGGGAACCCGGCCTCCATCTGGCCGTAGCCGATGAACATCGCGAGGAAGGTGAGCAGGGTGAGCCACAGGACCGCCGGCTGCCGGAGGATCTCGCGGTAGCCGCCGGACCGACGGCGCATCGTCGGACGGCTCGGACTGGGTGCGGACGTGGCGGAGCGGCCCGAGCAGCAGCGCCATCGGGATGAGGCTCGTGAGCGGCGTCGATGAGGAAGATCACGGTGAACGTCTCGGGCGAATGCGACGTCGACGTAGAACCCGCCGATGATGCCGCCGATGCCGATCCCGAGGTTGACGAGCGCGAAGTTCACGCCGAAGTACTGCTGCCGGAGGTCGCCCTCGACCACCGCTGCGATGAGCGCGTTGAACCCCGGCCAGGAGACGCCGAAGTTCACTCCGATCAGCACCAGGGCGACGGCCGCGACCGCGGGGTGCGTCGCGAACGCGAGCAGCGTGCAGCCGGCGATCATCGCGGTGAGCCCCGCGAGCAGCACGGCTCGCGCACCGTAGCTGGTCGATGAGGGTGCCGCCCGGGCCGGTCACGATCAGCCCGGTGATCGCGATCAGGCTCATCAACGTTCCGGAGAGTGCGAGATCGAAGCCGCGCACCTCGTGCAGGTAGATGATCGTGAACGGCAGGGTCAGGCCGCGACCGAGCGTCTGGATCGCGACCGTGGACAACAGCCAGCGGCCCTCGGTGGGGAGTGCGCCCCAGAAACTCCCGATGCCGATCACTTCAGCATTCTGTCGGATGCCGCCGACATCGCACACCCGGGGTTCACGTTCACGATCTACGCTGCGGACATGCTGTTGCGCGAGGCGACGTCAGGCGATCTCCTGGTCGAGACCGATCGCGGGGCCGTGCGCGGCATCCGTCGCCGTGGCGTGCGGATGTGGCGGGGGATCCCCTACGCGGCCTCGACCGGCGGTGCGCGGCGCTTCCGTGCACCCGAGCCCGCACCGCCCTGGGACGGCGTGCGCGACGCGTCGACCTTCGGACCGGTCGCCCCGCAGAACCGGAAGGGCCAGTTCATCGGCGCGCACCCGAGGCTTCCCCGCAGCGAGGACTGCCTCAGCGTCAACGTGACCGCGCCCGACGAACCCGTGGCGGATCGGCCGGTGATGGTGTTCATCCACGGCGGCGCGTACAGCGTCGGCTCGGCGGGGGAGTACCCGCGGCAGGGCGAGCGGCTCGTGCGCCGGCACGGCATCGTGTACGTCAGCCTGAACTACCGGCTCGGCGCGCTCGGCTGGCTGGACTTCCGCGCGTACGCGTCGCCGCGGCATCCGTTCGAATGCAACCTCGGCCTGCGAGACCAGGTCGCCGCACTCGAGTGGGTGCGCCGGAACATCCGCGCGTTCGGCGGCGACCCGGGGAACGTGACGCTGTTCGGCGAGTCGTCGGGCGCGAACTCCGTGACGACCCTCATGACCGTGCCCGCCGCGGAGGGCCTCTTCGGGCGGGCGATCGCGCAGAGCTCGCCCGCGCTCGCGGTCTACCGGCCCGAGATCGCCGCGAAGTGGGCGGCCGAGTTCGTGAGCACGCTCAGCCGCCTGGTCGACGACGACGACCTCGAGAGCGAGTCCGTCGAGGATGCCGCCGCCATGCTCCACACGGCCGACCCGACCCTGCTGGCCGAGGCGACCACCCTGCTCTCGCTGCGGACCCCCGACGAGAACCCGGGAACCATCAGCCTCGCGCCGGTCATCGACGGCGAGTTCCTGCCGCAACGCCCGCTCGACGCGTTCCGCGACGGGACCGCGCACCGGATCCCGCTCCTCATCGGCACGAACGACCGCGAGGGGTCGCTCTTCGTCGGGCGCATCAGCATCCTGCCGACGACGAAGCCGCGCATCAGGGCGATCTTCGCGAACACGAGGAAGAAGGCGCGCAAGGCCATCAAGCGCCAGTATCCCGGGTTGCCCGAGCGGCGGCCGGCCGCCGACTTCGCCGGCGACTTCACGTTCTGGTTCCCGTCGGTGAAGGTCGGCGAGCGGCACTCCCGGCACGCCCCGGTGTACTTCTACCGATTCGACGCGGCCCCGTGGATGCCGCGGCTGCTCGGCCTCGACGCGACGCACGGCCTCGAGCTGTTCGCGCTCTTCGAGAAGTTCGACACGCCGACCGGCGTCGGGCTCACGCTGCTCGGCGGGCGGCGCATGTACCGCGAGGTCGGCCGGCGGATGCAGCGGCACTGGGTGTCGTTCGCGGCATCCGGCGCGCCGGAGCCCACGTGGCCGAGGTACGACGAGGCCGTGCGCCGCACCCTCGTCTTCGATCGCGCCGACCGCGTCGAGTCCGACCCTCGGCGCTCGAAGCGGCTCGCGTGGGAGGAGTTCGTGCCGCACGTGTGAGGCGCGCCGTTCGGCGCAGCTGCGCGGCATCCGCCCATCTCACGGAAGCGGATGCCGCGCACCTGGGTCGGTGCGGCCGGCGTCGGGCTCAGCCGATGAACTCCACGATGTCCTCGCAGAAGTCACGGCCCTCGGTGTCGAACCGGCCGTGTCAGTCTCGTCCCCCGACGGGACCGAGGAACTCGTCGTCGTCGGGGTTGCTCGGGGTGCCGTTGTGTGTCGACGAGGAACTGCGCCCTCGGCGAGCCCGGTGTCGATGGAACAGGAACGTGCCCTCGTGTCGTAGTACCTTCGTCGCCGCCGGTGGTGGCGATGTCGATCGTGAGCGTGCCGTCGCCGTTGTCGGTCACGTGCAGGTCGCTTGTCGCTGCCGTGGCGGACGAAGCCGAAGGATCTTGCCCGTCTCGACGTTCGTCCACGTGGCGCGGACCTCGATCGTGCCCGCGAAGCAGATGAGGCCGTCGCCGTCGCTGGTGAAGCGGTCCGTGCCGCTTCTCCTCGACGTCTGGGTGACGTCGAAGTCGACGACGTCGGCGGCACCAGCCCTCGTCGCTCGACCTGTCTCGACGTGCTCCACGTGATCCGTCCCAGGGGATCGACGACCGGCGGCGCGGCGAGCGCCGGTGCCGGGACGCCGAGCAGGAGGACGGATGCCGCGGCGATTCCCGCCGATGGGAGTGCGGTTCATGGGAGTCTCCCAACCGATCGGACGTCCGCTCGAGTGGCGGGCGTACACTGCGGACGCTACTCCGATTCGCGCGAAGCGAGCATCCCTCATTCCGGGGTGCCGTGCCCGGTGCACCCCGCAGTCGTCGCGCGCCGCGCGCCACGCGCGTAGGCTCGGACCATGCTTGCGACGATCATCCACGCGCCCCGCGACATCCGGGTCGAGACCGTGCCCGACCCCGTGCTCTCGACCGGCGGCGACGCCATCGTGAAGGTCGTCGCGGCCTGCGTGTGCGGCTCCGACCTGTGGCCGTACCGCGGCGTCACGCCCACCCACGACGCGCACCGCATCGGCCACGAGTTCGTCGGCGTCGTCGAGGCGGTCGGCGACGACGTGCAGCTCATCGAGGTGGGCGACTTCGTGATCGCACCGTTCTACGTGTGCGACAACACCTGCATCAACTGCCGCAACGGCGTCAGCACGTCGTGCCTCCACGGCGGCTGGTGGGGCGGCGACGACCGCTTCGGCGGGTTCGCCGACGGCGGGCAGGGCGAGCGCGTGCGCGTGCCGCTCGCCGACGGCACGCTCGTGCCGGTGCGCGACGCGATCCGCGACGACCAGGTGCCCGGCCTGCTCACCCTCTCCGACGTGATGGGCACCGGCCACCACGCCGCGGTCTCGGCCGGCGTCGGGCCGGGCGACTCGGTCGCGGTCGTCGGCGACGGCGCGGTCGGGCTCTGGCGCGATCATCGCGGCGAAGCGGCTCGGGGCGACGACGATCATCGCGATGTCGCGGCATCCGGAGCGCCAGGCGCTCGCGCGCGACTTCGGCGCCACGCACATCGTCGCCGAGCGCGGCGACGTCGGCGTGAAGGCCGTGCAGGAGCTCACCCGCGGCATCGGCGCCGACCGCGTGCTCGAGTGCGTCGGCACGAAGGAGTCGATGGACCAGGCGATCCGCTCCACGCGACCCGGCGGCATGGTCGGCTACGTCGGCGCGCCGAACGGCGGTCCCGAGCTGCCCGTGCGGCCGCTCTTCAACCGCAACGTCGGCGTCAACGGCGGCGTCGCGCCCGTGCGCGGCTACATCGAGGAGCTGCTGCCCGACGTGCTCTCGGGCGCGATCGAGCCCGGCCGCGTCTTCGACCTCGAGCTGCCGCTCTCGCGAGGCCGCCGAGGCGTACGCCGCCATGGACGAGCGCCGCGCGGTCAAGGTGCTGCTGCGGCCATGAGCGAGCTGCTGGATCGACTCGTCGCCGAGGAGGCCGAGCTGCAGTTCGCGAGCTTCACGCTCGACGACGCGTGGGTGCTCGGCGGTCGGCTGCGTGCCGCGGCCGCCGCAGCGGGGCATCCGGTCGCGATCGCGATCTGGTTCGGCCCGCAGCGGGTGTTCCACGCCGCGCTGCCGGGCTCGTCGGCCGACAACGACGGCTGGCTCGATCGCAAGCACCGCGTGGTCGAGCGGTTCGGCCGTGCCTCGATGCTCGTCGGCGAGGCGTTCCGCGCCAAGGGCGAGGACTTCGACACCCACGCGCGGCTCGACCCGCGCGAGTACGCGGCGCACGGCGGCGTCGTGCCCATCCGCCTCGCGAGCGGCGGCGTCATCGGCGCGGTCGGCGTCTCGGGGCTTCCGCAGCAGGACGACCACGACCTCGTGGTCGCGCACCTGCGCGCGTACCTGCGCCGACGCAGGCCGACTGACGACGAACGACGCGAGCGGATGCCGCGGGCATGCGTGCCGCGGCATCCGCTCGACGGTGCGGGAGTGAGGGCGGGAGGCTACTCGCCGACGAGCACGAGCTCCTCGAGCGGCTTGCGCAGGCGCGGCGCGACCTCGCGCTCGCGCAGCGGGTCGGGCAGGGTGTCGACGTCGCCGAGCACGCCGATCGCCGTGATCGAGACGACCTCGAGGCTGGCGTCGAGGCCGAACGCGTCGTGCATCGCGCGCGGCGTCGAAGCCGCCCATCTGGTGGGTGTGCAGGCCCTCGTGCTGCGCCTGCACGGTGAGGTGCGCGACCGCCTGGCCGAGGTCGTAGCGCGCCCACGGGCGGGCCTTGCCCTCGGCGTCGACGGTCTCGGCGACGTTCACGATGAGCGCGGCGGCCGAGTCGGCCCACGCCTGGTTGAAGCCCAGGAGCGCGTCGTGCACGGTCGTGAAGGCGGCGGTGCCGCGACGGGCGACGATGAAGCGCCACGGCTGCACGTTGTTCGCCGACGGCGCCCAGCGGGCGGCCTCGAGGATCGTGCGGAGCGCCTCGACGGAGACCTCGGCGGTCGGGTCGTAGGCGCGGGGGCTCCAGCGCTCGACGAGCGGGTTGATGAGCTGCGCGGTGGTGTCGGCGCGGCGGGACGTGAGGTCGGTGACGAGCGTCATGGTGGTGCTGCTTTCGTGGGATGGACGGATGACCGGGGCGCCGTCGTCCCACTCCATTCCAACGCATGGAACCTGTGGATATTCCGGATGCCGCCGCAGGGCGTCATCCGTCGCTCGGCGCGGCGCGGGACCTTCGCCCCCTCGTGCGTCCGCGCAGCGGCCTAGCGTTCGATCAGGGTCGCGCAGGCGGCCACGGGAGGTGGGAGCGATGAAGGTGTTGGTCGCCTACGCCAGCAAGTACGGAGCGACGCAGGGCATCGCCGAGCGCATCGGCGACGTGCTGCGCCGACGAGGCCTCGAGGCCGACGTCGTGCGGTGCAAGGACGTGGACGACGCGACCGGGTACGACGCGTACGTGGTCGGGTCCGCCGCGTACATGTTCCGGTGGCGCAAGGACGCCCGGAAGTTCGTCCGCCGCAACGCGGACGTGCTCGCCGCGCGCCCCGTCGTGGCTGTTCAGCAGCGGACCGGTCGGCACGGACACGGTGGATGCCAAGGGCCACGATGTGCTCGAGGGCGCGGTGCCGAAGGAGTTCGCCGAGTTCGAACCGGCGATCAGCCCTCGTGGCATGCAGGTCTTCTTCGGTGCCTTCCAGCTCGAGAAGCTCCGCGGCGTCGACCGGATGGCCAAGTGGGCTCCCGCCGAGGCGATGCCCGTGGGCGACTTCCGCGACTGGGACGCGATCGAGGCCTGGGCGGGCGCGATCGCCGATGAGCTGAGCGCGCAGGCCGCGCGAACCTGAGCGGCCTCGACGCCGGGCGACGGCTCGCCGGCTCAGGCGGCGCGGTGCAGCTCCTCGCGGATGCCGGCGACGAACGCGTCGATGTCGGCCTCGCTCGTGTCGAACGAGCACATCCAGCGCACCTCGCCCTTGGCGGCATCCCAGTCGTAGAAGCGGAAGCCGCGCTCGCGCAGCCGATCGGCGACGCCCGTCGGAAGCACGGCGAAGACGCCGTTCGACTGCGTCTGCTGGCTGAAGCCGAGGCCGGGCAGGTCGCCCGCCGCGATGCCGGCGTCGAGCGCGTCGCGCAGCCGTCGCGGCCATGGCGTTGGCGTGCGAGGCGCTGCGCAGCCACAGGTCGCCCTCGAGCAGCGCGATGAGCTGCGCCGACACGAACCGCATCTTCGAGGCGAGCTGCATGTTGAGCTTGCGCAGGTACTTCAGGCCCTCGGATGCCTCGGGGTTCAGCACCACGATGGCCTCGGCGCCGAGCGCGCCGTTCTTGGTGCCGCCGAAGCTCAGCACGTCGACGCCGGCGTCGCGCGTGAAGGCGCGCAGCGGCAGCCCGAGCGAGGCGGCCGGCGTTCGAGAGGCGCGCGCCGTCCAGGTGCAGCTTCATGCCGCGCTCGTGCACGTGGTCGGCGATCGCGCGGATCTCGTCGACGGAGTACGCGGTGCCGAGCTCGGTGGTCTGCGTGATCGACACGACGAGCGGCTGCGCGCGGTGCTCGTCGCCCCAGCCCCAGGCCTCCTCGTCGATGAGCTCGGGGGTGAGCTTGCCGTCGGCGTGCGGACCGTGAGCAGCTTGATGCCGCCGACCCGCTCGGGCGCGCCGCCCTCGTCGGAGTTGATGTGCGCGGTCGACGCGCTGATGACCGCACCCCAGCGGGGCAGCATCGACTGCAGGCCGGTGACGTTGGCGCCGGTGCCGTTGAACACCGGGAACACCTCGACGCCCTCGCCGAAGTGCTGCGCGAAGACCTGCTGCAGCCGCTCGGTGTAGACGTCCTCGCCGTAGGCGACCTGGTGGCCGCCGTTGGCGGCGGCGATGGCGGCGAGCACCTCGGGGTGCACGCCCGAGTAGTTGTCGGAGGCGAAGCCGCGGACGGCGATGTCGTGGAGCTGATCGGTCACCGCACCATCCTCCCATCCGGGTCGGCACGCGGCGCGAATCGGGCGGATGCCGAACGGAGCCCGTGCGGCATCCGCGCGCTCGCGGACGTCAGCCCTGCAGCGCCTCGCCCAGCCGCACGCGCGGCCCGGTCTTCAGCAGCGAGTTGCGGTAGATCCGCTCCCCGATCCACACCGCGAGCGCCGCCGTCGCGAGCAGGATCGCGAGCGACAGGAACGGCTCCCACCACTGCGCCGTCGCCGAGGAACACGCGCATCGGCATGCCGACCGGCGCCGAGAACGGCACGTAGCTCATGATCGCGAGCACCGTCGGGTCGTCGTTGAAGAAGATGATGAGGAAGTACGGGATCATCACGAGCATCGTCACCGGGGTCGTCACCGAGCCGATGTCCTCCGCGCGCGACACCATCGCGGCGGTCGCGGCGAACAGGGCCGCGAGCATCACGAAGCCGACCGCGAAGAACACGACGAACCAGATCACCGAGGTGCCGAGCCCGCCGAGCAGCACCCGCTGCCCCGTGACGATCAGCCCGAGGATCGCGAGCACCGCGATCGCCACGATCTGCGCGAACGCCATCACGCTGTTGCCGATCACCTTGCCCGTGAGCAGCGCCCGCGCCGACACGGTCGAGAGCAGGATCTCGACGACCCGCGTCTGCTTCTCCTCGACGACCGACTGCGCGATGGTCGCTGCCGAACGTGATCGCCGACATGAAGAACACCAGGCCGAACCCGAACGCCACGAGGTAGGCGAGCGTCGGGTCGGTCGCGGCGGGCTCGAGCAGCTCGACCGTGGGCTGCGACGGCGAGCGCCGACACCACCGACTCGGGCGTCGAGTCGAGTCCGATCACGGTGATCCCGAGCGGTTCGGATGCCGCGGGCGCCACGATCGCGTCGACCTCGCCGGCTCGCAGCAGCTCCTCGGCCTCCGTCCTGGTCGGATGCCGCGACGGGCTCGAGCGCCTCGTTGCCGTCGACGACGGCGGAGGCGCCCGCGACGACCGCGACCTTCGTGGTCGACGCCTGCGCGCCGAAGATGCTGCCGAGCACCACCGACGCGAGCACGGCGAGCATGAGCACGCCGGTCGACCAGAGGAACGCCTTGCTGCGGACCCGCATCCGGATCTCGCGGCCCGCGATGAGGCCGACGCTGTCGACGAAGCTCGGGGTCGGTGGTCGAGTAGCGAGCGAAGCGAGCGTATCGAGACCCTTCTCCGGGTCTCGATACGGCGCTGGCGCGCCTCTGACCGGCGCTGTCGTCGGATCCGTGCTCATCGCACGACCTCCCGGAAGATCTGGGCGAGCGTGGTGTGCTCGCGGGTGAACGTGACGACCTCGCCGCGGGCCATGGCCTCGGTCGAGCACGGCCCGGCGCGCGGCATCCGACTCGGCCTCGAAGACGGCCCAGCCGCCGTCGAACTCGTCGACGCGGATCCCCGGCGCCTGCCGCAGCCAGCCGGCGTCGCCCGTCATGAGCAGCTCCCAGCGCTCGGTCGCGTGCTGCGACGCGCAGCGCCTCGCCGGTGCCGGCCGCGCGGATGCGACCGTCGGCGATGATCACGAGGTCGTCGCAGAGCCGCTCGACGATGTCGAGCTGGTGCGACGAGAACAGCACGGGCGCACCGGATGCCGCGACATCCGCCAGCACGCCCTGCACCGTCTCGACGGCCATCGGGTCGAGGCCCGAGAACGGCTCGTCGAGCACGAGCACCTCGGGGCGGTGCACGAGGGCGGCGGCGATCTGCGCGCGCTGCTGGTTGCCGAGCGAGAGGCTCTCGATCGTGTCGTCCGTGCGCTCGCCGAGGCCGAGGCGCTCGAGCAGCTCGAGCGCGTTGCGCCGGGCCGCCGCGGGCGTCCAGCCGTGCAGGCGGGCGAGGTACACGGTCTGCTCGAGCAGGCGCATCTTCGGGTACAGGCCGCGCTCCTCGGGCATGTAGCCGAAGCGGCGGCGGTCGGCGTCGGTGAGCGCGGCGCCGCCGAGGGTCACCGAGCCGCCGTCGGCCGCGAGCACGCCGAGGATGATCCGCATCGTGGTGGTCTTGCCGGCGCCGTTGCCGCCGACGAATCCGGTGAGGCGGCCGTCGCCGACGGTGAAGCTCACCGCATCGAGGGCGAGGCGCTCGCCGTAGCGCTTGGTGACGTCGTGGAGTTCGAGCATGAGGCCACGGTACGGATGCCGCGGGCCGCGCGGCATCCGTCGTGCGACGGGTTCCGGGGCTCCGCCGTGCGGGGGATCCGGCCCGTGCGGGCGAGTGGGTCGGGAACGGGGGTTCCGGATGTCGGAGGCGTTGGTTAGCCTCGTCGGGTGACCAGGGGGCTGGACGGAACCGAGGGCGCAGCTGCGCCCGCGTCGACGCCTGCGGAGTCGTCGCCGGGGGCTGCAGCGCGGGGCGTGACGCCGCCGCCGGGCGGCATGCGCACCTTCGTGCAGGTGCTCGTCAACACCGCGATCGCGAACGTCACGACGAGCTTCCTCTGGTTCGCGCTGACCTTCTGGGTGTACCTCGAGACGCGATCGGTGCTCGCCACGGGCATCATCGGCGGCGCGTACATGCTGCTCATCGCGTTCTTCGCGATGCTGTTCGGCACCATCGTCGACCGCCACCGCAAGCTGCAGGTGATGATCTTCTCGAGCCTCGTGACGCTCGGGTCGTTCGTGATCGCGGGCGTGCTGTACCTGCTGCAGCCCGAGTCGGCGCTCCTCGACCTCGGCGGGCCGTGGTTCTGGGCGTTCTCGGGCATCATCCTGTTCGGATCCGTGGTCGAGCACATGCGGAACATCGCGCTGTCCACGACGGTCACGCTCCTCGTGCCCGAGGAGCGGCACGCCAACGCGAACGGCCTGGTCGGCACGGTCCAGGGCGTGGCGTTCATCGTGACGAGCGTGTTCAGCGGCCTCGCGATCGGGCTCCTCGGCATGGGGTGGACGCTCGTCATCGCGATCGCCCTCACCCTCGTGGCGCTCGTGCACCTGCTCTTCCTGCGGGTGCCCGAGGAGCAGCCGGTGCCGGCCGAGGGCGAGCGCATGTCGACGATCGACTTCCGCGGGAGCGTCGCGGCGGTCCGGCGGGCGCCGGGCCTGTTCGCGCTCATCCTGTTCTCGACGCTGAACAACCTCATCGGCGGCGTCTACATGGCGCTCATGGACCCGTACGGCCTCACGATCTTCACGGTCGAGGTCTGGGGGATCGTGCTCGGCGTCACGGCCACCGGCTTCATCATCGGCGGGCTCGTGATCGCGAAGTTCGGGCTCGGGAGGAACCCGATCCGCACGATGCTCCTGGTCGTGATCGGCATGGGCCTGCTCGGCGTCGCTCTTCACGATCCGCGAGTGGTGGCTGCTGTACGCCCTCGGCATCTGGGCGTACATGTCGCTCATCCCGGTGGTGGAGGCGTCGGAGCAGACCGTGATCCAGAAGGTCGTGCCGTTCCAGCGCCAGGGTCGGGTCTTCGGACTCGCCGCCGCGATCGAGTCGGCGGCGGCCCCCGTCACGGCGTTCCTCATCGCGCCGATCGCGCAGTTCTGGATCATCCCGTACATGGAGTCCGATGGCGGCCAGGCGACGTGGGGCTGGTTGCTCGGCGACGGCGACGCCCGCGGCATCGCGCTCGTGTTCCTGTTCTCGGGGCTCGTCATGGTGGCGCTCGCGCTGCTCGCCTTCACGACCAGGTCGTACCGGCTGCTGTCGAAGGAGTACCAGGGCGGCAGCCGACGGCGGAGCCGGCCGACGACGCGGATGCCGCCGACGGCGGGCCGGCCGACGAGGGCAGGCCCGCCGACGAGCGCTCGCGCGTCGACGACTCGACGCGGGACCCCGCTCAGCGCACCCGGTAGGTGACGCCGACGTGCCCGCTCGGGTGCGACACGACGTGGTCGAGCTCGAGCCGGCGCTCGCCGAGTCCCTCGGGCGTGAACGACCGGCCCGCGCCGATCAGCACGGGCACGACGCGCAGCCGCAGCTCGTCGACGAGGCCGGCCTCGAACAGCGCGTCGGCGAGCGTGAGGCTGCCCCACACGACGATGCCCTCGAAGCGCTCCTTCAGCGCGGCGACCGACTCGACGCCGTCGCCGCGGAGCACCTCGATCTCGCCGTCGCCCCACGGTGCCGAGTCGAGGGTGTTCGACACGACGAACTTGGGCAGCCGGTTGATCGGCTCCGCCACCCGCTCGACCTCCGGGTCGGCCACCGGCCAGTAGTCGGCGAACATGCGGTAGGTGGTCGCGCCGAGGAGGATCGCGTCGACGTGCTCGAGGAACGCGAGCTGGTCGGCGTCGTTCGAGTCGACCTCGTCGACCGCCTCGAAGAATCCGATGCCGCCGTGAGCGTCGGCGGCGTACCCGTCGACGCTCACGATCTGCTCGACGATGAGGCGGCCCATCAGGCGGTCCCGCCGGCGAGCTGCTCCGCCAGGATGTCGAAGGCGGAGTCCCATCCGTCGTACACGTTCTCGTCGCCGGGCTGCCCGTCGATTCCGAGGAGGTGGAACCGCATCTCCGTGCGGTCCTCGGGCAGTTCGCGGAGCTCCACCGTGATGACCGGTGCGTCCTCGTCGCGGTCGCCGGGCGAGCCCCAGGTGAACACGAGCCGCTCGGGCGGCGTGACCTCGCGGTAGACGCCGACGGTCGGGTACTCCTGTCCGTCGGCCGGGTTGACCATCGTGTAGGCGTAGCGGCCGCCCACGCGGACGTCGACGGCCACGCTGCCCGGCTTGATCTCGATGCCGCGCGGGTGCCACCATTCGGCGGCGTCCGCCTCGGTGGTCCAGGCCTGCCAGACGAGCTCGCGGGGCGCGTCGAAGACGCGCGTGATGGTGAACTGCTTGGTGCCGGTGGCGGTCTGCTCAGGCATCCGTCTGTCCTTTCAGCTCTCGGAGTCGCTCGTCGAGCAGGTCGAAGCGCTCGTTCCACTCGTCTCGATGCCGGTCGACCCAGGCGGATGCCTCGTCGAGCGGTTCGGTGCGGAGGGTGCAACGGCGCCACTGCGCGTCGGCGGTGCGCTCGATGAGACCCGCCCGCTCGAGCACCTCGAGGTGCTGCGAGATCGCCGGACGGCTCATCGCGAACGGCTCGGCCAGCTCCCCGACGGTCGTCGGCCCGCCGCGGAGGCGCGAGATGATCGCGCGCCGCGTCGGATCGGCGAGCGCCTGGAACACGAGGCTGAGCTCGTCCGTCGCACCGGCCATGTAAGCAACTCCTTATTTAATGAATTGCTTAACCATAGGTCTCGAGCGGATGCCGCGTCAACCCCTGTCGTCGAAATGCAGGAAGTTCCGGCCGACACGCCGCCGACGCGGCCGGGGACACGCCGACGGAGCGCGGAAGTTCCTGCATTCGCTGGGCCGCGGTGGGCGCCATCCGGGATGATCGGGACATGGCAGATCAGGTTCGCAACGTCCAGGACGCCCTCGACTCGTTCTCCGAGCCACTGGCAGCCCCGCCGGCTCGCCCGCGTCAACGACTACGACGTGAAGGTCGTGAAGCTCCTCGGGCGAGTTCACCTGGCACGCGCACCCCGAGACCGACGAGCTGTTCATGGTGCTGTCGGGCCGGCTCGTCATCCAGCTGCGCGACGGCGACGTGGAACTCGGCCCGGGCGACGTCTACGTCGTGCCCCGCGGCGTCGAGCACTGCCCGCGCGCCGACGGCGAGGTGTCGGCGATCCTCATCGAGCCGCAGGGAACCGTGAACACGGGCGACACCCCGAGCGAGCGCACGACGGAGCTCCGCGACCTCGACTGACGCTCGGCGCGTTCCGCCTCATCGATGAGGCGCGAACTCACACACAGCCCGGAGGAATTCAACGCTCGACCTGCTTCGCGCGCGTGGACTGACTTCACCGCGGTCGATTTCGCGTGGGGCATGCGTCAGTCCCGCTTCATGTGAGGCGAGACTCACGCAGGCGCGAGGCGAAGTCGTTCTCCACGATCCGGCTCGCGGGGTTGGCCCGACACTCCCACCGACGCGTTGCCGGGCCCCAGCATGTGGTCGGTAGCGCGGGCCGGACGAATGTCAGTTCCGGCTCATCGATGAGGCGGAACTCACACGGCCACTTGGCGAAAGCGCTCAGTGCCATACAGCGAAACGAAAGCGCCCAGCACCATACGGCGACGGGGTCAGACCGCGCGGCGCGCGATGGCGACCCGCACGCGCCTCGCGGCATCCTTTCGCTCAGGTGAAAGAACCTCGGTTCTTTCACGTGCGGAACCCGTCAAGACCGTCGTGCACTGCGATCCTGTCAAGATGAACGACCGGATCACGTTGCGCTTCCTCGCCTCGCCCCAGGACTCGGCCGTCGGTGGCACCACCGTCGCCGCCGGGCGGGTGCTCGAGTGGATCGACAAGGCCGGCTACGCGTGCGCCGTCGGCTGGAGCGGGTCGTACTGCGTCACCGCCTACGTCGGCAACGTGCACTTCACGGCGCCGATCCGGGCCGGGGAACTCGTCGAGGCGCACGCGAGCATCATCCACACGGGCCGCACGAGCATGCAGGTGCTCGTCGTCATCGAGGCGGCCGACGTGCAGAGCCGGGCGTACACGCCCGCGATGCACTGCATCCTCGTCTTCGTCGCCGTCGACGACGACGGCGCCCCGCGCGCGGTGCCCGAGTGGACGCCCTCGACCGATGCCGAGCGGCTCCTGAACGAACGCGCCGTGCAGCGCCTCGCCGCCCGCCGCGACATCCGCGACGCCATGGTCGAGCAGCGGTACTCCGACGAGGGCACGACGCCGCGCACCGTGTTCCGCTTCCTCGCCGCGCCCAGCGCCGCGAACTGGGGTGGGAACGCCCACGGCGGCACGGTCATGGGCTGGATCGACGAGACCGCGTACGCCTGCGCGGTGGGCTGGTCGTCCGCCGACGCCCGGGCGGTGTACTCGGGCGGCATCCACTTCTTCCGGCCGATCCGCATCGGGCACGTCGTGGAGGTCGAGGCGCGGCTCATCCACACCGGGGCACACAGCATGCACATCGCCGTCCACGTGCGGTCGGGGTCGCCGAGCACGCCCGAGGCACTCGAGCCGACCACGCAGTGCATGAGCATCTTCGTCGACCCGGGGCCCGACGGTCACGCACGGCCGGTGCAGCCGCTCGAGCTCCGATCGGACGAGGACCGCCGACTCGACCGGCACGCGCGCGAGCTCGTCCGGTTGCGGGACCTGCTCGGCGCGCTCCCGCTGGACACGGCACCGGTCGACGCGGGCCCTCCGACGCCGGGCCGCTGACCGCCGCGGCTCGGGCGCCGCATCCGCCGTCGCCGAGCCCGTCGGGGCCGGGTAGCGGCGCCGCCCTCAGGACGAGGGTCGCACGACCCCGTGCTCGTACGCGTACACGACCGCGTGCACGCGGTCGCGGAGCCCGAGCTTCATGAGCACCTTCGACACGTGCGTCTTCACCGTCGCCTCGCCGACCCACATGCGCTGGGCGATCTCGGCGTTCGAGATGCCCTCGGCGAGCAGCTCCAGCACCTCGCGTTCGCGGTCGGTGAGGGTCGCGAGCTCCTCCGCGCCGGGCCGCTCGAAGCCGGCGTCGCCGGCTCGCGGCCTCGACCGTCGTCGCGGGCGCCTCGGGCGCGGCGCAACCGACCCGCGGATGCCGCCACCGCCTCGATCACGCGCCGCGTGACATCCGGCGACAGCAGCGCGTCACCGCGGGCCACGACCTGCACCGCCTCGATGAGCTGCTCGGGGCTCGAGTTCTTCAGCAGGAACCCGCTCGCCCCGCCTCGAGCGCGGCGAACAGGTAGTCCTCGCGGTTGAACGTCGTGAGCACGAGCACGGCCGCGGCGGATGCCGCGTCCGCCGTGATCCGCCGGGTGGCCTCGAGCCCGTCCATGCCGGGCATCTGCACGTCCATGCAGACCACGTCGGGCGCGAGCTCGGCGACCGCCGTCGACGGCCGCGGCGCCGTCGGCCGCCTCGCCGACGACCTCGATGCCGTCCTCCGAGTCGAGGATCGTGCGGAACCCCGCGCGCACGAGCGCCTGGTCGTCGACCACGAGCACCCGGATCACGCGCGGGCCTCCTCGCCGCGACGCAGCGGGAACCGCGCCCGCACGAGGTAGCCGCCTCGGGCGCGCGGCCCGAGCTCGATCGTGCCGCCGGCCGCGGCGACGCGCTCGCGCATGCCGAGCTGGCCGAGGCCGCCCGCGTCGGACCATTCGCTCCGATCCGGCGACCGTCCGGCGGCGGCGGACGCACCGACGGCGCCGCGTGCCCCCGCGACGGCGCCCGTGTTCGTCACCTCGACCTCGACCGCGGCATCCGACCAGCGCACGCGCACCTCGGCGGTGGCCGCCGCGCCCGCGTGCTTGCGCACGTTGGTGAGCGCCTCCTGCGCGATGCGGTACGCGCTGAGGCCGATGACGGGCGACACCGCGTGGGCGTCGCCGATGATCGAGAGCTCGGTCGGCAGGCCGGCGGCCACCGACTCGGCCACCAGTTCGTCGATGCGGTCGATGCCGCGCGTGCTCGTGCTCGTGACGGCGGGCTCGGCGGATGCCGGCCGCGGCGACGTCGACCGGTCCGGTGTCGCCGCGCAGCGTGCCCAGCAGCCCGTGCAGCTCGTCGACGGCCTCGCGCGCGCTCGACTCGATCGCCGAGAGCGACGCGGCCGCGGCATCCGGGTCCTTCGCGATCACCCGCCGTGCGGCTCCCGCCTGCACGCCGATGACCGACACGTGGTGCGCGACCACGTCGTGCAGCTCGCGCGCGATGCGCAGCCGTTCGATCGCGACGGCCTGCGCCCGGGTGCGCTCGCGCTCGGCGGCGAGCTCGGCGGTGCGCTGCTCGAGCTCGGCGCGCGATCGCGCCGATCGGTACGCCGAGTCGCCGAAGTACCACGCCCCGCCGAAGTACAGCAGGTTCGTGAGCACGTTGATGAGCCCGAACGCGAGGTAGGGCGAGACGACGCCCTCGCGGGAGAGCTCGGGCAGTTGGTCGGGCGACATCGAGCCGACGATCAGCCCCCAGAACAGCCACACGAACATGCCGACGACGATGACGCCGCGCACGACGTTCGCCCGCAGTCGGTTCCGGCCCCACGCGCCCACCGTGTAGATCGCGATGAACAGGGCGATGTTCGAGAACAGCGCCTCGCCGACCTCGGCCATCGCGCCGACGACGAAGGCACCGGATGCCACGAGCGCCACGATCTCGGGCCACCGCCGCCGCGCGGCGAGCGGCAGGTTCATCGCGGCGACCCAGAGGACCGATCCCCACCACGGGGCGCCCTCGCCCCAGCCGGTGATGCGATAGAGCACGACGCTCGCGGCGGTGCCCGCTGCGAGCACGAGGGCCAGCACCAGGTCGTTGCGGTAGGCGGCGCGGGGCGGGCGCGGGCGGACCCACTCGACCCCCTCGACGGGCCCCGCGACGGACTCGGACATGCCTCCACGCTAGCGAGCGGCGGCAGCGCTGGCGGATCCGTCGCACGACGGAGTTCGGCGGGCCGCTCCCTGTCGCCGGCCCCCCTCGACCGAGGGATCCGCCCGATCGGAACTGATCGTTCCGACCGCCCGGCCGATCGATTCCGAACACTCCGTTGACCGTTTCGATCACGGGTTCCTAGCCTGACCCCGAGAGGCCCTCGTTCGAGGGTCGTCGCGAACGTCGAAGGAGACCTCGTGCCCCACCGGACCCATCGCCGGCGAACCACCACCACCGCGGTGGTCGTCGCCGGAACACTCCTGGGAGGCGGTCTCGCGGCCGTCTCCACGGCCGCTCCCGCGCTCGCCGACGTGCCCGTCGGCGAGGCATACGTCTCCGACCTGCCGTGGCTCAACGAGTCCAACGGGTGGGGGCCCATCGAACGCGATGCGTCGAACGGCGAATCCGCCGCGGGCGACGGGAAGCCGATCACGATCGGCGGCGTCGTGTACGACAAGGGCATCGGGATGCACGCCACCGGCGCGCTCTCGGTCGAGCTCGGAGCCAACTGCACGGCGTTCAGCGCGATGGTCGGGCTCGACGACGAGGTGACCTCGGGCGTCGGCACCGTGCAGTTCCAGGTGTTCGGCGACGGGACGCTCCTCGCCGAGACCGGCGGTCGTCACCGGCAACGACGCTGCGGTCGAGCTGACGGCGGATGTCACGGGGGTCGAGGTCCTGCGGCTGGTCGCGAACGAGTCCACCAACGGCAAGAACTTCGACCACGCCGACTGGGGCGACGCCAAGGTCACCTGCGACGACGAGGTGCCCGAGGAGCCGGTGGTCGTCGAGCAGTGGGCGATCGACGGCCCCGAGGGGCTCGCCGCTCGACGGCGTCCTGAAGCTCGACTCCGCCGGACGCCTCGCGCTCGACGTGGTCGACGGCGAGACGACGGTGGTGCAGGCGACCCGTCTCGGCCTCACCGGCAGCGACGGCGACTTCCGCGGCGGCCTGACGTTCGTCGGACGCACCGATGGCATCGTCGCCGACGACTACGCCATGGTCACCGGCAAGGAGGAGGAGCGCTCGTACGCCTTCCAGGAGTCGGTCTTCGAGTTCGAGAACGCCGACGGCGGGCGGTTCTCGATCGCCGTGCGCCTCTCCGACGACGGCGCCGCCTACCGCTACCTCGTCGCGGGCGAGGGGAGCACCGGGTCGACGACGAGTCGGGAGCCTGGGAGCTCCCGGCCGACGGCACCGCCTGGATGCAGCGCTCGTACGCCGTGAACTACGAGGCCGAGTGGATGCAGACCACCGCCACCGCCTCCAACGGCACCGGCAGCGTCGGCTACCCGGCGCTCTTCCAGCAGGGCGAGCACTACGTGCTCCTCACCGAGGCCGACCTGCACGGCGACTACTCGGGTTCGCACCTCGCGCATGCCCCCGGCACCCTGTCGGTACGGCGTCGACCTGTTCCAGGGAGCGCCCGTGACGAGTGACGGCGACCTCTCGACGCCCTGGCGCGTCGCGATCGTCGGCGGGCTCGACACGGTCGTCGAGTCCACGCATCGTCGACGACCTCGCCACGCCGAACCAGCTCGCCGGCGAGGACACCTCGTGGATCAAGCCCGGCGTCTCGAGCTGGAGCTGGCTCACCGACTGGAACAGCCCGAAGGACGAGGCGCGCCAGCGCGACTTCATCGACCTCTCCGCCCGGAACGGCTGGGAGTACGTGCTCCTCGACGAGGGCTGGGACGCGAGCTGGGTGCCGCGCACGGTTCGCTACGCCGAGACGAAGGGCGTCGACGTCATCATCTGGTTCCACAGCCGCGACCTGCGCACGCAGGAGCAGCGCGACGAGTGGCTGCCGCGCATCGCATCCTGGGGCGTCACGGGCATCAAGGTCGACTTCATGGACACCGACAGCCAGGCGATCCACCAGTGGTACGACCTGATCGCGGCCGACACCGCGGCGAACCACCTCATGATCAACTTCCATGGCGCGTCACTGCCGACCGGCATGCAGCGCACGTGGCCGCACATCATGAGCTACGAAGCCGTGCGCGGCGCCGAGAACGGCATCAGCCCCGCCCGCAGCCTCATGGTGCCGTTCACGCGCAACGTCGTGGGCTCGATGGACTGGACGCCCGTGACCTTCTCCCGCGGCAACGGCAACTCGTCGAAGGCGCACGAGGTCGCGATGAGCATCGTCTACGAGTCGGGCTGGCAGCACCTCTCGGACAAGCCCGAGGCCTACGCCGCCGAGCCGAACGCGGAACGGTTCCTCCAGGACCTCCCCGCGCACTGGGACGAGACGCAACTGGTGAGCGGAACCCCGGCCTCCGACGTGGTGCTCGCACGACGCGCGGGCGACCGCTGGTACGTCGGCGGCATGCGTGCGGGCTCCGGGTGAGCCGCTCCAGCTCCCGCTCGAGCAGTTCGGCGGCCAGCACCTCATCGTCGACCTGCTGGCCGACGACGGTGCCAACGGCTCCGCGACCGTGCTGACCACCACGCACACCACGAAGGACCAGGTGCTGGCGATCCCCACCGCGAACAACGGCGGATTCGCCGCCGTCGTCTGCCTCGACAAGCCCGGCCGCGAGAGCTGCCTCGACCCGGCCGAGCCGTGGGCCGCGGTCGACCTCACGGTCGAGCCGTCCGACGGCCGACGTGGCGCCGGGATCGACGGTCGAGCTGTCCGCGTCCTTCTCGGTCGAGGCGGATGCCACGAAGGTCGCGATGTCCCCCGTCGTGCCCGACGGCTGGGTCGTCGACGGCGCGTCCGTCACGGCGAAGAAGCTCGCCGCCGGCGACGCCCTCGAGGCATCGTGGACGGTGGAGGTGCCCGAGGACGGCGTGAGCGGCACTGTCGAGATCCCCGTGCAGGTGGCCTACCGGGTCGGCAGCGAGGAGCGCACCGCGGCGACGCAGTCCACCCTGTGGGTCACGCCGAAGCCGCTCGACGGCCTCAACCACCTGTCCGACCTCGAATGGCTCGAGCAGTCGAACGGGTACGGCCCGGTCGAGCGCGACCAGTCGAACGGCCAGGCCGCCGCGAACGACGGCCGGCCGATCGAGATCGACGACGTCACCTATCGCGAAGGGGATCGGCATGCACGCCACGGGCGCCGTCACCGCCTGGCTCGGCGGCACGTGCTCGGCGTTCGACACGATCGTCGGCATCGACGACGAGGTGCTCGAGACGCCCGGTGAGAGCGGCATCGGCTCGGTGCGGTTCCTCGTCTACGGCGACGGCGAGCTCCTCGCCGAGACGCCGGTGCTCACGAACGACTCGGGGGCCGTGCCGCTGAGCGTCGACGTCACCGGGTGCAGCGACTGCGGCTCGTGGCCGACGAGGCCACGAACGGCAAGAACTTCGACCACGCCGACTGGGCGGACGCGAAGGTCACCTGCAGCGCCGGCTGATCGCGCAGCGGGGGCGCCGGATGCCGCGACGCCGGTGCCCCCGCATCAACCGCGCCTAGGCTGGTGCGGCCGCCCCACCGGCCGGCCGCACCTCACCGGGGAGGTCAGATGTTCACCGAGGAACGACGCCAGGTCATCCTCTCCGCGCTCTCCGTGCACGGTTCGTCGTCGGTCGCCGACCTCTCGCGCATGGTCCGCTCTTCCGAGATCACGATCCGGCGCGACCTGAAGGCCCTCGAGGAGGCCGGCCTCGTCGTGCGGCATCGCGGCGGGGCATCCGTCGGCCGTTCGAGCATGGACGAGCCGAGCTACCGCGAGAAGGCGGTCGTCGCGGCGGAGGAGAAGCTCGCGATGGCGGGCCTCGCGGCCGAGCTCGTCGACGACGGCGACGTGATCATGCTCTGCGCGGCACCACCACGCAGGCACTCGCGCAGCGACTCACCCGCCGACGCCTCATGGTCGCCACGAACTCGGTGCTCGTCGCCAACGCGTTGTTCGACGCGCCCGACGTGGAGGTGCTGCTGATCGGCGGCATCCTTCGCGGCAGCATCCGCGGCGTCATCGGCGGCGAGGCCGAGAAGGCGGTGTCGCGACTCCGGTTCCACAAGGTGTTCCTCTCGGGGAACGGCCTCACGGCGGCGAACGGCCTCAGCACCCCGAACATGCACGTCGCGAGCATCGACCGCGCCGCCGTCGAGTCCGCCAAGCGCGTGATCGGTGCTCGCCGACCACACCAAGATCGGGATCGACTCGATGGTGCAGACCGTGCCGACCGATCGCATCGACACGCTCGTCACGGATCCTGAGCCGACCCCCAGGAGCTCGAACGGCTCACGAACGCCGGGGTGCGGTTGCGCGTCGCGGTGCCCGCCGAGGCCTTCGCCGAAGCGGACTCCGGGCCGTCGACGCCCTCGCGCGCTGACGGGCGTCGCAACGGCCCGCCGTCCGCCGACGTCACCGCGCGCTCTGGCCCGCGGATCATCGCTCGTCGAGCGACCGGATGCGCGCGGCGAGGAACTCGCGTTCCACCTCGTTGTCGGTGAGGATCAGCGCCTCGTCGTACGCGATCCGCGCCTCGGCGGGCCGGCCGAGCCGCGCCAGGCTGTCGGCGCGGGCTGCCGCGAGGTATGGGTACCGTGCGAGCCGCGGGTCGCCTGCCAGCCCGTCGAGTTCGGCGAGGCCGGCCTCCGCTCCGTCGGCGAATCCGAGTGCGATCGCACGATTCAGCTCGACGACCGGGGTCGGCCACGCGATGCGGAGCACGTCGTAGATCGCGAGGATCGCAGCCCAGTCGGTGTCCTCCCAGGTCGGGCTCTCGTCGTGGACCGCGGCGATCGCCGCCATCAATGCGAACCTGCCGGGCGGGTTCGGCCGCAGCGCCTCCGCGACGAGCGCCGCGCCCTCCGCGATGGCGGTGCGATCCCACCGCGTGCGGTCCTGGTCGCTCGAGCAGCACGAGGCGACCGGCCGCATCGACGCGAGCGGCGCGGCGTGCATCGGTGAGGAGCACCAGCGCGAGCAGGCCCGCGACCTCCGGATCGGCCGGGAGCAGCGCGCGCAGCATCCGCGCGAGCTCCACGCCGCGCTCGGCGAGATCGACACGGATGAGGTGCTCGCCCGATGGTGCCGAGTGCCCCGTCGTGAAGACGAGGTGCACGACGGAGAGCACCTGCTCGAGCCGGGCGGCAGCTCGTCGCCCTCGGGCACGCGGTACGGGATGTTCGCGACCCGGATCTTGCGCTTCGCGCGCGTGATCCGGGCGGCCATCGTCGCCTCCTGCACGAGGAACGCCCGCGCGATCTCCGGCGTCGAGAGGCCGCAGACGAGGCGCAGGGTCAACGCGACCTGGGCCTCGGGGGCGAGCGCGGGATGGCAGCAGGTGAAGATGAGCCGCAGGCGCTCGTCGGGGATGCCGTCCAGCGCCTCGACCAGCTCGTCCACCGGCCGGCTCGGGTTCGACGAGCTTCGGCAGCGCGCGCCGGGCCGTCGCCTCGCGCCGGTGCACGTCGAGCGCGCGGCGCCGGGCCGTCACGGTCAGCCACGCCGCCGGGTTCGCGGGGATGCCGCGGGTCGGCCAGGTGGCCAGGGCGCTCGCATAGGCGTCCTGCACGGCCTCCTCGGCCGAATCGATGTCGCCGGCGACGCGGATGGTGGCCGCCAGCACGAAGCCCCACTCGCGGTGCGCCTGCTCGAGCGCGAGTGCGACGTCCGTGCCGGCGGCCCCCGTCATCAGCTCACGACCCGCACGGGCCGCACCTCGACGCCGATGCCCGCGGGCACCTCCTTGGCGATGGCGAGCGCCTCGTCGAGGTCTGCCGCCTCGATGAGGAACGTGCCGCCCAGCGCCTCCTTCGATTCGGCGAAGGGGCCGTCGGTCACGACCGACTCGCCCGATCTCGTCGCGCCGGATCGACGTCGCCGTCGCGGGGTTCTCGAGGGCGACCCCGCCGCGGAGCGACCCGGCGTGCTTCTCCATGAAGGCGCGGTAATTCGCGCTCACGGAGTCGCCGGACGGCTGCGCGGCCGCCTCGTCCTGGAAGATCAGGATCAGGTACTTGGACATGTCGTCATCCTCTCGCTCCGGCGCGCGGTTCGCGCCGTCACCATACCGACGCCGACCGCAGGGCGGAATCGACAGCGCGTCGGAGCGTCGACGCGGCGGGATCCGCCGCTACGCTCGTGCCCCATGACCGCCCCGACGTCGACCGACGCCACCCCGCCCGCCGCGCCGCGGCACCCGCCGACCCGTGCCGCCCGCCGAACCTGCGCCTGCGCGACCGCCCGTTCGACTGGTTCTTCATCGTGGTGTTCTCGCTGTTCACCGTGACGAGCATGATCAGCGACATGGTGCCGACGCTCGGCATCGACTTCTCGCAGCCGTCGCCGAACTTCCTCGTGAACGCGAACTGGTGGTACGCGCACGACACCGACCCGCTGTTCATGCACCCGCCGGTGTGGATGCGGTTCGTCACCGGGCTCTCGGCGTTCGTGTACCCGGTGTTCTACGTGCTGCTCGTGATCTCGCTCGTGAAGGGCTGGAACTGGATCCAGCTGCCGAGCGTCATCTACGCGACGATGATCGCGAGCATCACCGGCATCATCGTCTTCGGCGTCGAGTTCTTCGGCGAGCCCGAGTGGATCACGCCGAACCCCGTGAAGTTCCTCGCCTTCAACCTGCCCTACGTGCTCATCCCGATCCTGCTGCTCATCCGCATGCGCAGGCCCCTGCCGTTCGCGCGGCGGTTCTGACACGGCCGCGGCCCGCCCTCGGCGAACGGCGCGGCCGCCCCCATCGGGGAGCGGGCCGCAGCGGCGGTCGCTGCGTCAGGCTCGCGAGCGCCTTGGCCTTGATGGTGTCGAACTCGCCCTGGCTGATCGTGCCGGCGTCGAGCAGCGCCTTCGCCTTGGCGATCTCATCCGACGACGACGAGCTCGCGCCGGCGACGTTGCGGATGTACTCGTCCTGCGCGGTGCGGACCTCCGCCGCCTCCCGGTTGAGCGCTGCGCCATGCCGCGGCCGCGCGCGATCATGTAGACGAGGATCGCGAGGAACGGGAAGAAGACGAGGAAGACGATCCACAGCGCCTTGCCCCAGCCGTTCAGCGAGTGGTCGCGGAAGATGTCGACCACGATCGAGAACAGGATCATGAGCAACGCGACCCACACGTAGATCCAGAAGAACCACCAGAACAGGTCCCAGAAACTGTCCACTGCACAGACCTCCGTTGTCGACGTGCGATGCCCGGTCCGCGGCGGACCGAGCCGGGGCGCCACGACGGACGTCGTCCCCGGTGTGCCACAAGCTACCCCGCACGGCGGCGCACGGGGGGATCCGGCGCGCGGGGCGACCGGGCTAGGCTCGCTCGCATGACCGACGAGACCCCGGCGATCGATCCCGACGTGCCGCCCTCGGGCGAGGGCTGCGCCGAGTGCCTCGCGGCCGGCGGCTGGTGGCTCCACCTGCGGCGCTGCGCGCAGTGCGGGCACGTCGGATGCTGCGACAGCTCGCCCGAGCGGCACGCGTCGCGCCACGCGCGCGACGAGGGGCATCCGATCGCCCAGTCGTTCGAGCCCGGCGAGGACTGGTTCTGGGACTACGGCTCCGAGCGATCGCGTGGAGGGCCCGCCGCTCGCGCCGCCCGACAGCCGGCCGGTCGAGCAGGGCTCGCCCGCGCCCCGCGGCCTCGTTCCGCCCGACTGGAGGTCGCGACTCCACCCGCTGAAGGCGGACTAGGTGCACCCGGCCGTCGGCGAACTGCGTGCGGATGCTGCGCGCCGACCAGGTCCTCACCGATCCCGCGTCCCTCGACGCCTACGCGCACGACGACGCCGAGTGGGCGCCCTACGAGCCGCCGCTCGCCGTGGTGCTCGCCGAGCGCGAGCAGGACGTCTCGGCCGTGGTGCGCCTCGCCGCGGCATCCGGACTGCCGGTCGTGCCCCGCGGCGCGGGCACCGGGCTCTCGGGCGGCGCCAACGCGATGGCCGCGCAGCATCGTGCTCTCGCTCGAGCGGATGACGCGCATCGTCGAGGTGAACGCCGACGAGCGGTACGTGGTCGCCGAGGCGGGCGTCATCAACGACACGCTGCGCGAGGTGGTCGCCGGGCACGGACTCTGGTACCCGCCCGATCCCGCGAGCTACCGGATCTCGACGATCGGCGGCAACGTCGCGACCAACGCGGGCGGCATCTGCTGCGTGAAGTACGGCGTGACGCGCGACTACGTGCTCGGCCTGCGCGTCGTGCTCGCCGACGGCGACGTGGTGGCCCTCGGCCGCCGCACCGCGAAGGGCGTCACCGGCTACGACCTCACCGCGCTCATGGTCGGATCCGAGGGCACCCTCGGCATCGTCACCGAGGTGACCCTGCGCCTGCTGCCGCTCGGCGGACGCGAGGAGCGCGCGATCGTCGGCTCCTTCGGATCCCTGCGCGCGGCGGGCGTCGCGGTGGCCGAGATCACCGCCGCGGGCATCGTGCCGGCCGCGCTCGAGCTCATCGACCGCACGTGCGTCGACGCGGTCGACGAGTGGCAGTCGCTCGGGCTGCCGCACGGCGTCGACACGATGCTGCTGGCCAAGGTCGACGAGGTCGGTGCGGTCGGGCGAGGCGCTCGCGGCATCCGTCGCCGGCATCATGGCGGATGCCGGTGCCATGTCGGTCGAGCAGGCCGTCGACGCCGCCGAGGTCGATCGCCTCTTCCTCGCCCGCCGCCTCGCGTACCTGGCGCTCGAGCGCCTCGGCCCCGTGCTCACCGAGGACATCTGCGTGCCGCGCAGCGCGGTGCCCGAGATGCTCACGCGCATCCAGGCGACCGCCGCCGAGCACGACGTGGTGATCGCGAACATCGCCCACGCGGGCGACGGCAACCTGCACCCCCTGATCATCGCGCCCGAGGGCGACGATGCCGCGAAGGCCAGGGCGAAGCTCGCGTTCGACCGCATCGTCGACGACTGCCGCGAGCTGGGCGGCACGGTGACCGGCGAGCACGGCGTCGGGCTCCTCAAGCTCCCGGGCGCGCGCGAGGAGCTCGGCGCGTCGGGTGATCGCGCTGCACGCGGCGGTGAAGCACGCCCTCGACCCGCTCGGCACCCTGAATCCCGGCAAGGCGTTCCCGTCGTAGCGCCGGCGCGGATGCGGCCCTGTCGCCGGATGCACCGCCGGGTCTAGGGTCGGGCGCATGGAAGAGTCGCCGCCTCGCGAATCGTGGTTCGCGTCGTGGTGGCGTCGCGTGCGCAGCGTGTTCCGGCGCGAGACCCTCGGCAAGGACGCCGTGGCCGGCACCGTGCTGGGCGTCGAGGCCGTGCCCGACGCGCTCGCGATCGGACTGCTCGCCGGGGTCAACCCGGTGGCGGGCATCTACGCCTTCCTGTTCGGCATGGCGGGCGCGGCGCTGGCCACGAGCAGCTCGTTCATGGCGGTCCAGGCGACGAGCGCGATGGCGCTGATCGTCTCCGACACCGACCTCTCGACGCGACCCGACCCCGATCGGGCGCTGTACACGCTCGCCATGCTCACCGGCGTCATCATGATCGTCGCGGGAGCACTCAGGGCCGGCCGGATGCTGCGCTTCGTCCCGACCGCCGTGATGGTGGGCTTCGTGACGGCGGTCGGCGTCAACATCGTGCTGGGCCAGCTCGCGAACCTGACCGGATACGTCGGCGTCGGCGCGAACCGGCTGTTCAAGGCGATCGACACCTTCGCCAACATCTGGTCGTTCGACCTGCCCACCGTCGTCGTCGGCCTGGTCACCATCGCGCTCATCGTGGTGCTCACGCGCACGCCGCTGCGCTCGCTCGGCCTGGTCGTCGCGATCGCGGTGGGTTCGGCGCTCGCCGCGCTCTTCACGTACGTGTTCGGCTGGGAGGTGCTGACCGTCGGCGACGTCGCCGACGTGCCGAGCGGGCTGCCTGCTCCCGTCCTCCCCAGCTTCGACGACCTCGCCTACCTGGCGCTGCCCGCGCTCTCGCTCGCCTTCGTGGGCCTCGTGCAGGGCGCCGCGGTCGCGGCCGGCGTCCCGAACGCCGACGGCAAGCCGGCCGACGCCAACCGGAACTTCATCGGCCAGGGCGTCGGCAGCATCATCGCCGGCCTCTTCCGGGGGATGCCGGTGGGCGGCTCGATGTCGGGATCGGCGCTGATCGTCGCCGCGGGTGCACGCACCCGACTCGCGCTGTTCATCGCGGCCGCCGTGATGGCGCTGCTGATCCTCGTCGCGTCGGACGTGGTCGCCGTCGTCGCGATGCCGGCCCTCGCGGGGCTGCTCATCGTCGTCGGCGTGCAGGCGATCAAGCCCGCGCGGATCCAGTCGGTCGCGAAGACGGGACCCCTGCAGACGACCGTGATGGCGGTCACCTTCGTCCTCACCCTGCTCATCCCCCTGCAGTTCGCGGTCCTCGTCGGCGTCGGCCTCGCCATCATCCTGTTCGTCGCCCAGCAGTCGAACCGGCTCCGCGTGCGCCGGCTCGAGTTCCACGAGGACGGCCGGATGCGCGAGGTCGACCCGACGGCCACCGTGCCGCCGCACGACGTCGTCGTGCTGCAGCCGTACGGCAACCTGTCGTACGCGACCGCGCCGGTCTTCGAGGGGCTGCTGCCGAAGGTCGACGACGGCACCCGCGGGTCGGTCGTCATCGTGCGCCTCCGGGGGATCGACGACCTCGGCCTGTCCTCGGTCGCGGTGCTCGACCGCTACCTCGACGACCTCGAAGCAGCACGATTCCACGCTCTGGCTCGTGGTCGCCGGCGAACGGATCGCCGACCAGCTCGCGGCGGGCGGCCTGCTCGACCGCCTCGGACCCGACCGCGTGTTCGAGAGCTCGGAGTGGGTCGGCGAATCCGTGCACCGTGCGCACCGCGACGCCTGGGACTGGGTGCGCGCCCGGCAGTGAGCCGAAGCGATCGGGGCCTCGCGCGCCTGGCATCGCCCCGTCGCTCGGGACTCGCGGGACCCGCGGCTCACCGCCGCTCAGTGCCCGAGGAACCCGAGCAGCGCCTCGTTGAACCGCTGCGGCTGCTCGATGTTGGCGGCGTGGCCGTCGCGCTCGATCACCGTCGAGGTGGCCGCCGGGTTCAGTGCAGCGGATGCCGCGGCGTGCTCGGCGGGCCAGAACTCGCTCTCGGCGCCGGCGATGAAGAACGCGGGGCGGTCCAGCGCGGCGACCGAGCCGCGCCAGTCGCGCTTCGCGTGGTCGTTCAGCAGCTCGAGCTCGGCGGCGGTGAACGTCGGCTTGCCGCCCTTCGGGAGCTCCATCGCCTTCAGCACGCGCGAGATGCGCACGAGCCCCTTCGACTTCACGGGGTGCCGGCCGGGATCGGGGATCCCGGTGGCGAAGTACGTGTCGAGGTTCGTCTCGTCGTAGTCGTAGAAGCCGAACGGCCAGTCGGCGGTGTTCAGCATCTTCGGCGTCTGGTCGACGATGACGACGTCGCGGATGCCCGTCCGCGCCGAACTGCTGCACCAGCGCCCAGATCGCGTTGCCGCCCATCGACTGGCCCACGAGGGTGACGTCGTCGAGTTCGAGCGCGACGAGCAGGTCGTGGATGTCGGCGCCGTGGCGGTCCATCGTGTGCGGGCCGTCGCCCGACGCCCGAGCGGCCGTGCCCGCGGCGGTCGAACGCGATCACCCGGTATCCCGCGCGAGCGAGCGGCTTCTGCTGGTAGTGCCAGCTCGTCGCCGGCGCCTTGAATCCGGCGATGAGCACGACCGGCCGGGCGGTCGGGTCGCCCGTCTCGAGGTAGTTCAGCTGCACCCCGTCGGAACTGGTGATGGTGGGCAAACGTGCCTCGTTCCTCGTGAGCGCCCCGGAGCATCCGGAGATGGTCAAGTCTCGTCGCGCGCACCGTGCGGGGCAACCCGAGGCCGCCACCCGGCGTCATCCCAGCGGGTCGGCCTCGAGGTCGCGCACGGTGGAGAACTCGACGTCGCCGTTCAGTGCTTCGGTTCGGCCGCGCGATCCCTGAGCAGGAACTTCGCCGCGAGCCAGCCGAGCACCGCGGTGGTGAGCCAGACGACGACGGCGGCGAGGATCCACGCGCCGACGCCGTCGAAGCTCAGGCCGTCGGTGATCAGGGTCGCGATCCAGAGCGCGAGGAACGTCGACAGCAGGCCGGCGACGCCCGCGACGGTCGGCGCCGAGCGGTGGAAGATCTTCGCGATCAGCCACTCGATGAGCCACTGCACGAGCGCGAACACGATGATCGCCACGAGGAATCCCGCCAGGTGCACGTGGAATCCGGGGATGAGCAGGGCCGCGAGGAAGAGCCCGAGGGCGGCGGTGCCCAGGAAGACCGCCGCGCGGATGAGGAAGCGCACCATGTCCGGAGGCTATCGGCGGCGCCGACCCGGGTCAACGCGCCGCGCCACCCGCATCCCTTGGCAGCCGGGCCGAGCGGGAGCAAGATGATCGGGTGACGCGAACGCGGGGGTCCCGATGAGTGCGGCCGCTCGTGCGGCGCCGACGCCGCGGAGCGTGCAGGCGGTCTACTACACGCTGACCCTCGGCAACACGCTCGCGGCATCCTTCATCTGGGGCATCAACACGCTGTTCCTGCTCGACGCCGGCCTGACGAACTTCGAGGCGTTCGCCGCCAACGCGTTCTTCAGCGCCGGGATGTTCCTCTTCGAGATCCCGACGGGGGTCGTCGCCGACACGCTCGGCCGCCGCGCCTCGTACCTGCTCGGCACGGTGACGCTCGCCGTGACCACGGTGCTCTACTACCTGCTGTGGGTGTGGGAGTCGCCGTTCTGGGCGTGGGCGGTCGTCTCGGTGCTGCTCGGCCTCGGGTTCACGTTCTTCTCGGGTGCCGTCGACGCGTGGCTGGTCGATGCGCTGCGAGCCACGAAGTACACGCGGCACCCTCGAGACGGTGTTCGGTCGCGCCATGATCGTGGGCGGCGCCGCGATGCTCGCGGGGTCGGTGCTCGGCGGCGTGATCGCCCAGCTCACGAACCTCGGCGTGCCCTTCCTCATCCGCGGCGCCGTGCTCGCGGTCATGTTCGTCGTCGCGGCCCTCACCATGCGAGACCTCGGGTTCACTCCCGAACGCGGCGAGGGGCCGATCAAGGCGACCGGCACCGTGCTCCGCGCGTCGATGAAGTACGGACTCGGCAACCCGCCCGTGCGCTGGCTCATGCTCGCCACGCCGTTCACCGCCGGCGTCGGCATCTACGTGTTCTACGCGCTGCAGCCCTACCTGCTCGAGCTCTGGGGCGACGAGGGCGCCTACTCGATCGCGGGTCTCGCGGCGGCCATCCTCTCGGGAGCCGGCATCGTGGGCGGCATCCTCGCGCCGTACGTGCGGCGGATGTTCCGCAAGCGCACCTCGGCGATCCTCCTCGCGACCGTGTCGAGCGCGGTCGTGCTCGTGGCGCTCGCGTTCACCAGCAACTTCTGGGTCGCCATCGTGCTGCTCGCGGTGTGGGGGATCGCCTCGTCGGTCGACGATCCGGTGCATCGCGCCTACCTCAACGACATGATCCCCTCGAAGCAGCGGGCGACCGTGCTCTCGTTCGACTCGCTGCTCGGGAGCGCCGGCGGCGCGGTGTTCCAGCCCATCCTCGGCCGTTCGGCCGACCTCGGCGGGTACGCCGGCTCGATGCTCTGGAGCGGACTCATCACCGCCGTCGCCGCACCGTTCGTGCTCCTCAGCCGTGCCCAGCATCCCGATGCCGACACCGTCGTCGAGGTCACGTCCGCGCCTCCGGCCGGCGACGAGCCGGCCACGGATGCCGCGACGCCCGCGCCCTGAGTCCTCCTCGTCCCGCCGCCTCGACTCGGCCCCCTTTCGGGGGGCCAGCGATCGCGGATAGCATGTCCGGACACGCTCGTCGAGGAACGGCGCGCCGGTCGACGATGGGGGAGGCGACGTGCGCACGAAAGCCCTGCTGCTCAGCGCGGGCGTGGCCGCCGCGCTCGTCGCGGCCGTCTTCGTCGGCGCCGCCGCGGCGAACACGGGCGCGCCCGTGTTCTACGACGCCAGGTATCCGGCGCCCGCGACCAGCGGATCCGAGGGGTACGAGGTCGCCGAGGGAACGGACGCGCCGCCGCAGTCGGGCGGAGCCGTCGACGAGCCCGATGCCGGCGGGTCGCCGACGACGACCCCCGATGCCACGCCGCATCCGTCGACCCCGCCGTCACCCGACGCCGCCGGGCGATGCCCCGAAGGCCACGCCCCAGCCGACCCCGACGCCGACGCCGGCGCCGGCACCCGACCTCCGCCCGCCGCTGACCGGGCAGCCCGAAGCGCCCGGAGGACCGCCGCGGTCGCCGACGCCCGGCGCCCCCGCGCCGAGCGCGGAGGAGCAGCAGGCCTGGCTCGCGTTCCAGCAGCTCGTGCGCGAGTGCATGGCGGACGCCGGCCAGGAGTACCTCGCCTGGGAGTGGTGGAATCCGGCCCCCGACACCTCGAACCGGTTCCCGCCGATGCCGGCCGATCTCACGCCCGAGCAGTACGCGGCGTGGAAGCTCGCCCTCGACGGCGATGCCGGCACGGGTGCCGACTACCGGTGGCAGGATGCCGGCTGCTGGGGCCACGCGGTGCACGTCACCGGCGGAACCGAGCTGACGGCGAGCCGGCCCGGCCGGCGCGCGCGCCGCGCCGACCGCGTCGCCCGCGTCGATCAGGCGGGCGCGACGAGTTCCGTGACGGAGCCGTTCAGCGCAGCGGCATCCGCTCGCCAGAGCCCGACGACGGATGCCGCGAGCTCGTCCTCGAGCCCCGCGAGCGACCGCACGCGGAACGTCACGGCCGCGGTCCGGCGGCATCGCGCCTTCGCGAAGCCCTGCGCGAGCGCCCGCATCCACGACTCGCTCGCGGCCTTGATCGCGGTGTAGTTCGCGCTGCCGGGAGTCGGGCGCCGTCGACCGTGTCGACGAGACGATCGCGATGCGGCCGGCGGGCGAGGCGACGAGGTCGTTCCAGAACGCCCGGCTCACGTAGCGCAGCGCGGTGAACGAGCGCTCGAGCACGCGGTAGTCCTCCTCGGTCTGCCCGAGGATGCCGCCGCCGCCGCGCCAGCCGCCCACGAGGTGCACGACGCCGTCGATCGATCCGACGCGGGCGTGCACGCGCATGGCGAGCTCGAGCACGTCGTCGCCGTCGGTCAGGTCGGCGCGCTCGCCGAGCACGCCGGGGAGTTCGGCCGCCGAGCGCGTCGATGCGACCCTGGTCGCTGCCGACCGCGACGACGCGCGCGCCCGCGTCGAGCAGCGCCTGCGCGACCGCGCGGCCGGCGGCGCTCGTCGCTCCCGCGATCAGCACCGTCCTGTCGGAGGGCCGCGCCCGTCGATCGAGTAGCGAAGGCCGTATCGAGACCTCGCGATCGCGGTCTCGATACGCGCTTCGCGCTACTCGACCGGCGATCCAGGCATCGGCGTCGGCCGCGGTGATGCCCACGGTCGACTCGATCACGGGCTTCATCTTCTTGTCGAGCGCCTCGTAGAACATCGACAGCGGGAACTCGTCGTCCATCACCAGGTCGGTGTAGCCCTTGGGCGGGCCGGCGAGCACCTCGCGGGGCAGGCCCTCGGCCCACACCGACGCCGGGTTCGGCGTGACGACGCTGCGCACGAGGTCGTACGCGGCGAGCCAGTGCGCCGTCTTCGGCCGGTCGATCGACTTCCAGTAGAGCTCGTCGATCGCGTCGCCGAGCTCCACCACGGCGTCGGGCACGGCGTCCCAGTCGAAGCTCAGCGAGACATCCGTCCACTCGAGCACGTGCTTCCGGTGCAGCCACGCGAACAGCAGCTGGCCGCCGAGTCCGTCGTAGTTGCGCACGCGCGAACCCGTGATCGCGAAGCGGAAGATGCGGTCGAAGATCACCGCGTACTGCACGAGCTTCGCGTGCTCGAGCAGCTGCGACTCGACCGAGGTCAGGTACTCATCGCGCATCCGCCCGCTTGCGCAGCTGCCGCTCGATCTTCACCGACTCGCGGAACGCGGTGAGGTCGCACCGCAGCTCCTCGAGGGAGTAGAGGAAGAACGGCATGCGCTGCTTGATCATGAACGGGTCGAACGGCAGGTCGCCGCGCATGTGCGTGCGGTCGTGGATGATGTCCCACATCACGAACGTGCGCTCGGCGAGCTCCTGGTCGTCGAGCAGGGCGGCCGCGTCCTCGGGCAGCTCGAGCTTCGTGATCTCGGATGCCGCGCGCACCACCCGGCGGTACCGGGCGGCCTCGCGGTCCTGGAAGATCGCGCCCCACGTGAACGGCGGGATCTCGCGCATCGCCACCGTCTCGGGGAACAGCACGGCCGAGTTCGTGTCGTAGCCCGGCGTGAAGTCGACGAGCCGCAGGCTCACGAACAGCTTGTTCGAGTAGTCGCCGGCCTCGAGGGCGGCGATGAACTCGGGCCAGATCGTCTCGACGACGAGCGCCTCGACGTGGCGGTCGGGCGAGCCGTTCTGCGTGACCATCGGGAACACCACGAGATGGCGGATGCCGTCGATGCGGTGCCGCTGCGGCTGGAACTCGTTGAGCGAGTCGAGGAAGTCGGGCACGCCGAACCCCTCGGCCTGCCACCGCCGGAAGTCCGCGACGGATGCCGCGAGGTACGCGGCCTCGTGCGGGAACCGCGGCGCGAGCGCCTCGATCGAGTCCACGATCGCGTCGACGAGGGCGGAGCGCGTCAGGCATGTCGCCCTCCTCGGGAACCGAGCCGTCCTTCGCCTGCAGCGACTGCAGGCGGGTGGCGGACTCCTTGAGGCGCAGCCACGCGGGATCGGTCTCCACGTCGACGGCCAGGGCGATGGCTGCCACGGCGACCTCGTCCTCGAGGACCTCGGGTTCGCCGATGATGGCGTCGATCGTGGTGTTCGACATGTGAACCTCCGTTCCCGGGTGACGGTCGCGAGCGCAACGTGGATGCGGCCGATCGGCCGCTCCTCCAAGGCTAGACGCGAGCATCCCGCGATGTGTTGCGGTCCGGTGCGACTTTCCTGCGTCGAGGCGAGAATCCGCGGTGGACTTCGCCACGGCGCGCACGCGCGCGCCACGGGGCCTCTCAGGGTGCCGGCGCTCCATCCGGAGCGTCCGAGCGGGTCCAGCACTGAGGGATTCTCAGGATTATTCGCAGTCCCAAGGGCGTGCCTGCACGGATCCGGCCCTTCCGTCGGGCCCGTAGCTTCGCCACAACCCCCGAATCAGGCGGTCACCCCAACCCCCGAAAGGAATGGACCCATGAACAGGAGAACCGCAGCACCGGTGATCATCACCGTGTCGCTCGTGGTACTGATGAGCGGCTGCGCAGGCGCAGCCGCACAAGGCGGCCAGGTCCGCGACGACCTCCGTCCGGCGGCCAACGCCGCCGCGGTCGGCCTCGCACGCGGTCATGTCATCGCGCAGGACGCGCTCTCGCCGAACCAGGTCGTCGCCGACCGTGTCGAGCGCGCGATCGCGCGAGTCGGCGCAGTCCGACGCCGCCCGCGCGTTCAGCGCGGAGGCCCGTCGCGAACTGCACGCGCAGTCCGTGCAGGCCGAGCCCGGGTTCAGCGCCGACGCGCGCCGTGAGCTGCACTCGCAGGCCGTCGAGTCGTCGACCGTGCCGCGCTGGAGCCCCGACGCCCGACGCGAGCTGCACGCCGGCCAGCCGGTCACGACCACGACCGCCGAGGCGTTCACCGCCGCGCAGGTCCGCGAGCTGAAGGGCAGCGCCCCCGTCGAGGTGGACGACGACCTCTCGCCGCTCGGCGACGGAACGCCGGAGCCCCAGTCTCCCGACACCGTCGACGACGACCTGTCGCCCATGGGGAGCATCCACTGAGCGGGCACGAGGTGCCCCAGGCGGACGCGGTGAGGTCGACGACCCCACCGCGTCCGTTCGCGCGCGCCGCGCGCGGTCTAGAGTGCTCGCGTGGGTGACGCACCGCAGCAGCCGACCGCCGCCGGACTCGCCGCCGCCATCGATGCGGCGGGCGACCCCGACGACGCTCGCTTCCTGCAGCGCTTCTTCAAGACCGCGCCGGGCGAGTACGGCGAGGGCGACGTGTTCGTCGGCGTCCGGGTGCCGGCGACGCGGGCGATCGTGCGGCGATTCGAGCGGATGCCGCCGGCCGAGGCCTCCGCGCTCCTCGAGAGTCCCGTGCACGAGCACCGGCTCGCGGCGCTCCTCGTGATGGTGCGGCAGTTCGAGGCGGCGAGCCGCCCGCGCACGCGCGACGACCCGGCACGGGTCGTGCTGCACCGGGCCTACCTCGACGCCGTCCGCGCCGGTCGGGTGAACAACTGGGACCTCGTGGACAGCTCGGCCGAGGTGCTCGTGGGCGAGGTGCTCCGCGAGGCGGGCCGCGGCGACGATCCGCTGCTCGACGAGCTCGCGGCATCCGCTTCGCTGTGGGAGCGCCGGGTGGCGGTGCTCGCGACGTTCGCCTTCATCAAGGCCGGCGACGCCGGGCCGACCCTGCGACTCGCGCCGCGCCTGCTCGACGATCGCGAGGACCTCATGCACAAGGCCGTCGGATGGATGCTGCGCGAGGTCGGCAAGCGCGTCGACCGGGGAACGCTCACCGACTTCCTCGACGAGTACGCCGCGCGGATGCCGCGCACGATGCTGTCGTACGCGACCGAGCACCTGGCACCCGACGAACGGGCCGCCTACCGCGCGATGCGGTGACCGCCCGGGCGGCGCCGACGGGCTCGGCCCGCTCCGAGCGGCCGTCGCCGGCGCGCCTCGTGCGACGCCGCGTGACGACACGCCCCGTCGGGGTCGTTGACGCGGTCGGCGCGTGCTGCCAGTATGCGGAAGGCCATTCGTCCACCAAGATCGCGAGGAACGCTCACATGACTGACTCCGCACCGCCCCCCGTCCCCGCTCAGCAGCCGGCCGCGGCGCCCGCGCCGGCGCCCGCTGAGAAGTGGAACGTCCTGTCCATCATCGCCTTCATCATCGTCTTCTTCGGCTTCAGCGTGATCTCGATCATCCTGGGCTTCATCGGCCTCAGCCAGATCAAGAAGACCGGCGAGCGCGGCCGCGGTCTCGCCCTCTGGGCGATCATCCTCGGCTTCGTCTCGATCGTGATCGGCATCATCTTCTGGATCGTCTTCGTCGCGGTGATCGCGGCGAACCCGAACGTCACGGTCAACTAGCCGTCGCACGAACCGGAGCCCCCGACCCTGCTCACCGAGCAGGATCGGGGGCTCCGTCATGTGCGGGCGGGCGCGTCGGGATGCGTCGGCGCCCGACCCGGGTCGTTGACACCCGTGCGGCGGTGCTGTCACGATGCAGTTCTGCGACCGCCATCCACCAGTGGGGACCCCATGTCCGATTCCGCTCCGCCTCCCGTGTATCCCGACCAGCAGCAACCCGCCTCCTCCTCCGACAAGTGGAACGTCCTCTCGATCGTCGCGTTCGTGATCTCGCTCCTGGGGTTCAACATCATCGCGGTGATCCTCGGCTTCATCGGCCTCAACCAGGCCAGGAAGCGGGGTGAGCGGGGCACCGGATTCGCCAACGCCGCGATCATCATCGGCCTGCTCTCGATCATCCTGGGCATCATCTTCGGCTTCCTGTTCCTCTCGGGCGTCCTGGCTGGGCGCCTAGCTCCACTCGGACCGGAGGCCCCGTCCTGCTCGAGCGAGCGGGACGGGGCCTCGTCTGCGGGCGGATGCCTCGGGGCTCAGCCTGCGGAGACCGCGGCCTCGACCGGCGTCGCCGTCGCGGGCACGGCGCTCTTCGGCGGCGGCCGAGGCGGGCGTCGCCTTCACGGCCCGGCCCGGCGGGCAGCAGCAGGCCGACCAGCGCCGAGGCGACGAGCACTGCGGCGCCCACGAGCACGGCGGGCTGGGCCCCCACGGCGTAGTCGACCGGGTTCAGCTCGCCGCCCGGCGCCCGTGAACACGGCGGTCGACACCGCGATGCCGAGCGCGACGCCCACCTCGCGGAGCATCGAGTTGGTGCCGCTCGCCTTGGCGTGGTCGTCGGGCGCCATCGTGGCCAGCACGGCCGTGGCCGACGGCGCGAACACCAGGCCCATGCCGATGCCCGCGACGATGAACGGCGCGACGTAGGCCGGGTACTCGACCGAGGCGTCGAGCAGGCCCGTGAGCCAGAACAGCGCGCCGCCGAGCGCGAGCAGTCCGGTCACGATGAGCGCGCGCGTTCCGACGCGCGGCGCGATGAACCCGGCGAGCGGCGCCACGATCATCGGCGCGAGCGTCCACGGCGAGGTCTGCAGCGCCGCCTCGAGCGGGGTCGACCCCTGCACGACCTGCAGGAACTGGATGAGGATGAAGATCGACCCGAACGCGCCGAAGCTGAACCCGAATCCCACGACGTTCGCCACCGAGAAGCTGCGGTCGCGGAACAGCCGCAGCGGCAGGAGCGGCGCCGACGTGCGCGCCTCCCAGCGCACGAACGCGACCAGCAGGATGCCGCCGCCGATGAGGCTGCCGAGCACCTCGAGGCTGTCCCAGCCCGCCTCGTTGCCGCGCACGATGCCGTAGACGAGGCCGAGCAGGCCGAGGCCCGAGAGCACGAGGCCGACGACGTCGGCGCGCAGCCGGGCGCCGAAGCTGTTGGGCAGTGCGAGCAGGGCCAGCGCGACCGACACCACGCCGACGGGCACGTTGATCCAGAAGATCGCCTGCCAGGCCCAGCCCTCGATCACGGCGCCGCCGATGAGCGGCCCGGTCGCGACGCCGAGGCCGGCGACGCCGCCCCAGATGCCGATCGCGAGCGGACGCCGGGCGAGCGGCACCGAGCCCGCGAGCAGCGTGAGCGAGAGCGGCAGGATCGCCGCGGCGCCGAAGCCCTGCAGTGCGCGCGCGGCGATGAGCTGGCCGGGGTCGGTGGCGAGGGCGGCGAACGCCGAGCTCAGCGTGAACACGACGATGCCGATGAGGAAGAGGGTGCGCCGGCCGAACCGGTCGCCGAGGGCGACGGCCATGAGGATCGTGCTCGCGAACGCGAGGGTGTAGGCGTTCATGAACCACTGCAGCTCTTCGACGGATGCCCCGAACTCCTCGTGCAGCACGGGCAGGGCGTTCGTCATCACGAGGTTGTCGAGCGTGGCCATGAACATCGGCAGGGCGGTCGCGAGGAGGACGAGCCACAGCGGGCTCGGACGGCGGCCGGCGGCGCGCGGCGTGCGCGGCGCGGGGGCGGCTTCGAGGGCGGTTGACACGGCGGCGCTCCTTGGTTGTTATCGAATGATTACTTGAAGAGTAGTAATCGACTGATAACATGTCAAGCATGACGATCGAAGACGTCGCACCGGCTCCGCGGATGAAGGCGGCCGATCGCCGCGAGCTGATCCTCGAGGCGGCCACGGCGGTCTTCGGCGCCAAGACGTACGTCGGCACCACCACCGACGAGGTCGCCCGCGCCGCCGGAGTCAGCCAGCCCTACGTGGTGCGGCTGTTCGGCACCAAGGAGAAGCTGTTCGTCGCCGTGATCGAGCGCGCCTACGCGCGGCTCATCGAGGAGTTCCGGCGCGCGCTGCCGGGCGACCCCGAGGGTCGCGACGGAGCGCATGGGCGCGGCCTACACCGGCCTGCTCGCCGAGCGCGGCATGCTCCCCGTCATCGCGAACTCCACGGCGCTCGGCGGCGAGCCCGTGATCGGCCGGGTGGCGCGCGCCGGGTTCAGCGACATCTGGCGGTTCATCCGCGACGAGGCCGGCTTCTCACCCGAGGAGGCTCGCGAGTTCATCGCGACCGGGCATGCTCATCAACACGATCGTCGGCCTGCGCCTCACCGGCGACTACGGCAACGAGGTCTCGGCCACCGAGGTGCTCGACGCCTGCTTCCCCGACGCGGTCGCGAAGGTGCGCACGCTCCTCCCGCAGGTCGACGAGCCCTGGTGAGCCCGGCCTGAGCGAAGCGGATGCCGCGCGGCATCCGCTCGACCCCGACGGAACCGCGCCGGGCGGGCCCGCACCGAGGTCAGCCGCGTCGGATCGGGCGCTCGCGCAGGAGCGAGATCGCGTAGGCCGTGATCCAGGCGAAGCCGAGCGCGACGCCCACGAAGAGCCGCACGCTCGCCGCCGGCCCGAACGGGATGCACAGCAGCAGGCATGCGACGCCGATCACGCGCGACCAGGCGGCGGCGCTGCGGTGGCCCTCCCACGACAGGCGCCGCGCGACCACGAACGTCACCGCGACGAGCGCGAGGAACGCGAGCGGCGCGGCGAACGCGTGCACGGCGCCGTGGAACGTCCACTCGGTGGGGATAGCCGTCGGGCGTTCCCGCCGGGAACCCGAGCGCGGGGTCGGCCGTGAACGCGCCGCCGAGCACGAGGCCCGACGCCGTACAGCGCGAACAGCACGGGCGCCCAGACGCGGCCCGGCCCGCCGCGCAGGCTGCGGCGCGCGCCGACCGCGAATGCGAGCATCAGCACGCCGGCGACGATGAAGTTCGCGATCTGCACCCAGCCCCGATCGCCGAGCGAGAGCAGGCTGAGCGGATGCCGCGTCAGGTCGAAGCCCTCGCGCGTGAGCACCTGCACCAGCCCGACGACGACGAAGAGCGGTCCGGCGATCGCGCCCGCGGTGACGAGCGCCCGGGTCGTGCGGTCGTCGGCGTGCGCCGGGCGGCGGCTGCCGGCGTTCGGGACGTCGCGCGCGTGCGATGCCGCGAGCGGCGGTGTTCGTGTCCATGTCGGTGTCCTTCCGGTCGTCGACCCGGTCGGGATCGATCGGGTCGTTCACCAGAGCGTCGCGTGCGCGGCATCCGTTCTCGACATCGTTCGGAAGAAATTCTCGGAGGTCGTGTCGAGAACGGCGGGAAGCCGCCGACGCTATCGTGAAGGCACACCAGCAGGGCGTGCCGTGACCGGAGGAGAACGCGATGCGATTCATGTGCATGGTGAAGATGGACGAGACCCCGCGCGAGGTGCCGGCGTCGCTGTACGAGGCGATGGCCGCCTACGACGAGGAGGGCCGCATGAACGGCGCGCTCATCGCTCAGCGAGGGGCTGCTGCCCAGTTCGGCCGGCGCGATCATCTCGGCGGTGGACGGCAGGGTGAAGGCGCTCGACGGCCCGTTCGCCGAGGCGAAGGAACTCGTCGGGGGCTACGCGGTGATCGACGTGCACTCGAAGGAGGAGGCCGTCGAGCTCGGGCGCCGCCTCGTGCAGCTGCACCTCGACCACATCCCCGACTGGGACGGCACGGTCGAGATCCGCCAGATCGCCGATTTCTGAGGTTCGGGGCGCGCCCGATCGGGCCGGCCGGCGCCTTGCGCACCCGCGGCGCGCGTGGTCTCATGCTCGCGTGGACGACGACACGGCCGGCGCGAGCGGCGACGACGCGCGCGGCGCCCGGGCGAGCGCATCGCGCGAGCGAGGGCGACGACCCGACGCGCGCCGCGATCGAGGCGGTCTGGCGGCTCGAGTCGACGCGGCTGATCGCCGGCGCTCGTGCGCATCGTGCGCGACGTGGCGCTCGCCGAGGACCTCGCGCAGGACGCGATCGTCGCGGCGCTCGCGCAGTGGCCGGCCTCGGGCATCCCCGACAATCCCGGCGCGTGGCTCATGACCACCGCGAAGCGGCGCGCGGTCGACGCCTTCCGCCGCCGGGCCCGGCACGACGCCGCCTTCGCGGCGATCGCCCACGAGCTCTCCGAGGCCGTCGACGAGGACCCCGGCGCCGGCATCGACCACGTCGAGGACGACGTGCTGCGGCTCATGTTCATCTGCTGCCACCCGGCGCTCACGCCCGAGGCGCAGACGACGCTCACGCTGAAGCTCGTCGCCGGGCTCTCGACGCGCGAGATCGCCCGCGCGTACCTCGCGCCGGAGGCCACGGTCGCGCAGCGCGTCTCGCGCGCGAAGCGCACCCTCGCCGAGGCGGGCGCCGCGATCGAGGAGCCGAGCGGCCCCGAGCGCGCCGAGCGGCTCGCGACCGTGCTCGGCGTCGTGTACCTGCTCTTCAACGAGGGCTACTCGGCGACCGAGGGCGACGACTGGATGCGCCCGGCGCTCTGCGACGAGGCCGTGCGGCTCGGCCGCATCCTCACGGCGCTCGTCCCCGACGACCCCGAGGTGCACGGCCTCTCGGCGCTCATGGAGCTGCAGTCGTCGCGGCTCGCCGCCCGTGCCGGACCCGACGGCGAGCCGATCCTGCTCGACGCGCAGGATCGACGGCGGTGGGATGCCGGGCGCATCCGCCGCGGCCTCGACGCCCTCGCGCGCGCCGATGCGCTCACGGCCGCTGCCGGGGCGGACGCCGAGCCGCGGGCCGTATGCGCTGCAGGCGGCGATCGCGGCGGAGCACGCGCGCGCGGCATCCGTCGACGACACCGACTGGGATCGCATCGCCGACCTCTACGAGCAGCTCGGACGGCGCACCGGGTCGCCGGTGGCCGAGCTCAACCGCGCCGTCGCCCTCGGGCGTTCGCGTGGGCCCGCGGCCGGGCTCGCCCTGCTCGACCAGCTCGAGGACGTGCCGGCGCTGCGCGGCTACCACCTCGTGCCGAGCGTTCGCGGCGACCTCTACGAGCGGCTGGGTCGCGGCGGCGACGCGGCGGCGCAGTTCGAGCGCGCCGCGGCCATGACGGCGAACGAGCGCGAGCGGGCGCTGCTGCTCGGCCGGGCGGCCGCAGCGCCCGAGACGGTGCCGGCGACCGAGACGGCATCGTCCACTGAGCCCTGGCGGCTAGGCCCATCGGCGAACCGCCCAGCGCTCGAACAGGCCCACGATCGAGTCGGTGAGCTTGCCGAGCATCGCGAGCAGGATGATCGCGAGGAAGATGCGGTCGATGCGGCCGTTGTTGCCCGGAGTCGAGCGAGCAGGAAGCCGAGGCCCATCGACGACGCGATGAGCTCGGCGGCCACGAGGAAGAGCCACGACTGCGCGAGCGCGAGGCGCAGCGCCGAGATGACCGACGGCACGACCGCGGGCAGCTGGACGGTCGTGAACAGCGCGCACGCCGCGCAGGCCGAACGCGCGTCCGGCCTCGAGCAGGTGGCGGTCGACGTGCCGCAGCGCGGCCGCGACGATCGTGTAGACCGGGAAGAACGCGCCGATCGCGATGAGGATGATCTTCGACTCCTCGCCGATCTTGAACCACAGGATCAGCAGCGGCACCCAGGCGAGCGACGGCACGGCGCGGATCGCGCCGAGCGTCGGCGCGAGCAGGATGTCGCCGAGGCGGCGAGAGCCCGACGACCGCGCCGAAGGCGAGGCCGAGCGACGCGCCGAAGGCGAAGCCGATGAGCACGCGCTGCGTCGAGATGGCGACGTACTGGCCGAGCAGGCCGCGCTGGGCGAGGTCGACGGCGGCGAGCCACACCATCTCGGGCGACGGCAGCTGCGACACCGGCACGAGGCCGCTCGTGGACACGACTGCCAGATGACGCAGCAGCGCGACCGGGATGATCGCCCCGCCGACGACGACGGAACCAGCCGGCCGACGGGCCGAGCGCGGCACGCGATGCCGACGGCGTCGTCGCGCCCGCCGGCGCGCCGGCGGCGCGACCACCGAGGCGCCGGAGCGCCCGGCGACGATCGTCGCGCCGTCGGACGTGCCGGCGGTCGCCGCGCCGTCGTGGTCGACGAGCGGCTCGGCCGCGGCATCCGTGTCGGTCATCGGTGTCGCTCCCGGAGCGCTCAGCTCGAAGCGGCCGGCGTCGGCCTGCGTCACGAACGTCGTCGTTGATGAGCGGTCGCCGAGCGCCTCGTCGACCTGCTGCTGGGTCGCGACGTCGCCGAGCTCGACGAAGATCGGGCCGATCTTCTCGAGCACCTCGACCTGCGCGTCGCCGGGCACGGTGTCGACGTCGAGGTTGGAGCGCTCGTCGATGACCTTCGTCGCGACGGCGGGTCGAGTCCGGCGACGCTCGGCGAGGATCGCGGCGGTCTCCTCGGGGTTCTCGGCGGCCCAGGCCCGGGCGGTCTCGTAGGCGTCGACGACGGCCTGCGCGACCTCGGGCTTCTCGGCGAGGAACGACTCGGTCGCGTTCAGGAAGCCGTAGCTGTTGAAGTCGACGTTGCGGTAGAAGAGCTTCGCGCCCGGCCTCCTCGGCGCCGGCCATGATCGGGTCGAGGCCCGGCCCACGCGTCGACCGACGCCGTTCTGCAGGGCGGCCCAGCCGTCGGCGTGCTGCAGGTTCTGCACGGTGATGTCCTCGGGCGCGAGGCCCTCGGCCTCGAGCGACTGCAGCAGGAAGAAGTAGGGGTCGGTGCCCTTCGTCGCCGCGATCTGCTTGCCCTTCAGGTCGGCGACCGAGGCGATCGGCGAGCCGTCGGGCGCGACGAGCGCCGCCCACTCGGGCTGCGAGTAGATGTCGATGACCTGGATGGGCGAGCCGTTCGAGCGGGCGAGGAGCGCGGCCGATCCGGCCGTCGAGCCGACGTCGATCGCGCCGGCGCGCAGCGCCTCGTTGGCCTTGTTCGAGCCGGCCGACTGCACCCAGTTGACGGTCGAGGCCCGGCGTCCTCGAGCCAGCCCTGGTCCTTGATGATGAGGCTCAGCGGGTTGTAGGTCGCGAAGTCGATGTTGAGCGTCTGGCCCTCGAGCGAGACGGCCTCGCCGGTCTCGGCGGGCTCGGGCTCGGCGGCCTGGCCCTCGCCGGCGACGCAGCCGGAGAGCAGCGAGCGCTGCGGCGGCGGCGCCCGCGACGAGCGCGGATCGGAGGAACGGGGTGCGGGACATGGTGTCTCCTTCGTGGTGGGTGCGGTCGGCGCGGGTGCTGTGGCGCCGTCAGTACGGGTAGTGCGGGATGGTCGGTCGTGGTCGTCGACGCCGCGGGCGGTGCCGTGGCGGTCGATGCCGAGGCCGTCGAGCAGGCGACCCCGGAGCTCGGCGAGCTCGGCCGACCCGCGGTCGCGCGGGCCGATGCCCGGGCACGACGACGGTCTGGCGGATGACGGCGCCGGGCTCGTCGCCGTCGCTGCCGAGCAGGATGACCCGGTCGGCGAGCTGGAGCGCCTCGTCGACGTCGTGCGTGACGAGCAGCACCGTGGTGGGCTCGGCGGCGTGGACGTCGAGGAGCAGGTCCTGCATCTTCAGGCGGGTGAGGGCGTCGAGCGCGCCGAACGGCTCGTCGAGCAGGAGCACGCCGGGGTTGCGCGCGAGCGCGCGGGCCAGCGAGGTGCGCTGGGCCATGCCGCCCGAGACCTCGCGCGGCCGATGGCCGGCGAAGTCGGCGAGCCCGACGAGCTCGAGCAGCCGTGCGACCTGCGCGCGGCCGGCGTCGCGCGGGGTGCCTGCGCGGCAGGCCGAGGGCGACGTTGGCGGCGATGGTGCGCCACGGCAGCAGGCGTGGCTCCTGGAACCCGACGGCGCGAGCGCGGCGTCGAAGGGCGCGACGGTCGTGCCGTCGATCGCGACGACGCCGGCGGTGGGCCGGTCGAGCCCGCCCGCGATGCGCAGCAGGGTCGACTTGCCGCAGCCGCTCGGGCCGAGGATCGCGACGACCTCGCCGGCCCGCGACCTCCAGCTCGATGTCGCGCAGCACCGGGCGTGGCCCGGTGGCCGAGCCGAACGTGCGCGTCACCCCGCGGAACGCGATCGGGGAGGCGACGCCGGCGTCCGCGGCTCCGGCGCGCTCGACCGACGTGCCGGGTGCACGGCCGGTTGCGGACGTCGCCGTCATGGCTGCTCCTCGCGGGCGATCAGGGGGTGGATGCCCCGACGCTACCCACGTGCGGCAGGCGTGTCAGCCGCCCGCGACCCGCGGCGTAACACTGCGGACAGCGGTTCCCGGGC
>CAVPVF010000003.1:0-39635 GCA_963709115.1 uncultured Actinomycetota bacterium | reverse complement strand
GCGATCCCGCGCCGGTCGGGGACGCCCCCGCCGGCGCACCGCGACTCGTGCGCTCGACGACCGCTCGGAAGTAGTAGTGGTTGAAGAGGCGGTTGAACTCGGTGAAGTAGATGTCGGCGACCCGGCGGTCGCCGCGCACGATCACCATGTTCTCGTCGTTGCCGGTGGTCGACGCCTCGCTGAAGTTCGCCGAGCCCGTGACGACGATCGGGTCGGCGCCGAGCGGGTCGTGCAGCAGGAACTTGCAGTGCATGAACGCGACGTGCGAGTTGAGGCCGAGCTTGCGGTTGTCGGTCTCGACCACCCACTGCCCGAGCGGCGTCTCGATCTCGGAGCCCGACGCCTGGTACACGTTCTGCGCGGCGCGGAGGCGCACGAAGGGGGTCGTGGACCTCGAGTTCGGCCGGTCCTCCTTCTCGAGCAGCAGGAAGCAGAGCGGCCCGGCCGTCGTGTTCTGCGCGAGCGCCGCCTTGAACGGCGCGGGCACCGAGAACGCGAACGTCATGCAGGCCAGCGACGACGCCTTCGACGCCAGCTCGACGTAGAGGTCGAGCGGTGCGAGCCCCTTGCGGGACTGAACACGGGCGTCGTTCCCGGGCGGGATCGCGCCGAGCGCGGGAACGGGTGCGAGGGTCGCGACGTCGTCGTAGAACTCGGCGTTGCGGCTGCGCACGGTCGAGGCCGAGTCGTCGGCCCGCCCGCCCGGATCCTGCTCGAGGAGGTTCCAGTAGTCGAGGAACGACCTGGCCACGGCGCGATCGCGGATCCAGTGCCCGACGTTGGCCTGGCCGTGCACGCCGCCGTCGGTGAGGTTCGTCGACCCGGTCCACACCTGGGTCGGCTGCAGGCCGGCGCCGGTCAGCAGCACCATGAACTTGTTGTGCGCGATCGAGGATCGCCTCGCCTCGCGCGGGACGATCGCCGAGTCGGGGATCCCGGCGGCCGTGATCGCCTCGAGGTTGCGCAGCCGGGGGTCGCTGGCGTGGAACACCGCCTTCGTGGTGCCGTCGGGTTGGCGCTCGTTGCTCGTGTGCTCGTTGACCTTGAGGTCGACGACGAGCTTCACGTCCACGCCCTGGTCGATGGCCTTCTTGAGCTCGTCGAGCACCGGCCGGTAGGTGAACTCGTAGAAGCATCCGCGGATCGCATTGCCCGGACGGGCGGACCGGATGAACCGGAGCATCGCGTCGTCGAGGTCGCGGCTGAGCCAGGCGAGGGCCTCCTTCCGCTTCCGCTCGGTCGGCTGCCGGTCGGGTCGGAGGTTGCCGAACCGCAGGGCGTACCGCTGGCTCGAGGCGACGCCGCGATTGAAGAACACGTCGTGCGTGCCGCCGTAGAGCGGCTCGGTCTCGACGTCGATCTCGACGACCGGCCGGGATCGGTCGAGGTTCTTCGGCGTCCCCGCGAGCGGATGGAACCGATAGGTGTACGGCCGCCCGGGCTTGCCCGTGAAGTCGTCCCAGACGAGGCTCTGGATCGGATGCTCGAACGTGGAGACGACCGTCGACGCAGCCGGCGAGGGCACCACGCTCGGGAAGACCTTGAACCCGCTCATGAAGAAGCGCTCGTCCTCGGTCGGGTCGATCCGCTCGACCGCGAAGCCGAGCAGGCCCGCCCGGGATGCCGCGTTCGCGTCGATGCCGAAGGAGACCGTGTTCGTGCCCGTGACCGCGAAGACGCGGATCCCGCCGGCCACCGCTGATGCGAAGCGCATCGCCGCACCCCCCTCGGAGGACGCGCCGACCCGCGCGCCGCGGATCCGCCCCGCGCTTCCCCCGCTTGGAGGCTACTCGGGGCCCGGCCCCCGCGCGAGCGAGGACCGAGTGGGCCCGCCGATCAGTAGAGGTCGGGCGACGGCGTCGACGCCTGGCGGATCGAGACGTCGGCGTGCCGGTCGAACCGGTAGCCGATGCCGCGCACCGTGCGCACGATGTCCTGGTAGTGGGCGAGCTTCGAGCGCAGGCGACGCACGTGCACGTCGATCGTGCGCTCGCTCGGGGCCTCGTCGTCGGCGTCCCACAGGCTCTCGATGAGCTCGTGGCGGTCGATGGTGCGGCCCTCGCGCAGCACGAGGTACTGCAGCAGCTCGAACTCCTTGTAGGTGAGGCCGGCGGCCTCGCCGTCGAGCAGCACGCGCTTGCGGGAGATGTCGATGATCACGCCGTTGGGGTGACGGTCGGCGTCGTCGCGCGTGCCCTGGCCCTCGCGCTGCTTGGCGAGCGCGGCCGGGTCCTGGAGGGCGAGGCGCACGACGTCGACGTCGCGGCCGCCGGCGCCCTCGGGAGCCAGCGCCACGGCGGCGTAGGTCTCGGCCGACGGCGCGACCTCGGCGGTCAGCGCGCGCAGCGCCTCGACGATGCGGTGCAGGGTGGTGCCGTCCTCGAGGGCCTTCGCCTCGTCGATGCCGACGTAGAGCACGAAGCCGCGGGCCTCGGTGCCCTCGGGCACGGCGCGGACACGGGGGGCGCCGGTGCGGACGGCGGCCGAGCCGCCTGCTGGGCGGGGAGCTGCGGTCTCGGCCTGACGCGGGCGCGATCGAGACGGGGCGGGCCGGGGCGTCGGGCAGCGACGGCGCGGTGCGGACGGAGGTGGAGCGGACGGGAGCGAGAGCGAGAGACATGACGGGAATCCTTGTGTGAGGAAGGTGCGGCGATGGACCCCTGAGATCGGCGGGGTCGATGCGAAAGGCCGTTCGGCCGGGCGAACCCGGAAGCGGGTTCAGTGGAGTCGGAGCCGATCGGGATGCGGATCGGCTGCGGGACTCGGCGGTCGGGTCGCGGTCAGCGGCACATTCGACAACACATGGGCGCACGCTCCGGCATCATCATGCCGGTCGTCCTGAGAGCCTCGGGGGCGATCAGGGTGCGTGCGGTGTCGGTCATGGGGGAGAGTCAAACCGATACCCGAGCGTGTGTCAATTCATGACGAGCGGATGACGCGGTGTGACGGCGCAGGGGGTGCGCGGTGCGGTGCGACATCCGGGAGGATCGGGTGAGGGGGTGTCGGGCTCGCAAGAATCTGCGAGAAACAGCGATTCAGAAAAATCTTCCGCAGTTCATCCCGCGCCAGCGTGTCGCGTCGCGAAGATCCTTCGGGATGCGGCGCGGACGTCGCAGAGTCTAGACCGTGCCGTAGAGGCGGTCGCCCGCGTCGCCGAGCCCGGGCACGATGTAGCCGTGCTCGTTGAGGTGCTCGTCGACGGCGCCGAGGACGATCGTGACCTCGCGGCCGTGCAGCGCCTCCTCGACGGCCTTGAGGCCCTCGGGGGCGGCGAGGATGCAGATCGCCGTGACATCCGTGGCGCCGCGTGCGAGCAGGAACTCGATCGCGGCGGTGAGCGAACCGCCCGTCGCGAGCATCGGGTCGAGCACGAAGCACTGCCGGTCGCTGAGGTCTTCGGGGAGGCGCTCGGCGTAGGTGGTCGGCTCGAGGGTCTCCTCGTTGCGCGCCATGCCGAGGAACCCGACCTCGGCGCTCGGCAGGAGCTTCACCATGCCGTCGAGCATGCCGAGCCCCGCGCGCAGGATCGGGACGATGAGCGGCTTCGGGTCGGCGATGCGCACGCCCGTCGTGGGCGCGACCGGCGTCACGATCTCGACCGGCTCGACGCGCACGCCGCGCGTGCCCTCGTAGGCGAGGAGCGTCATGAGCTCCTCGACGAGCGCGCGGAAGATCGGCGACGGCGTGTTCTCGTCGCGGAGCACCGTCAGCTTGTGGGTGATGAGCGGGTGATCGGCAACGTGGACTCGCATAGGCTCGAGTCTAGTTGTGGGGGTTCTCGCGGAGGGAGTGCTCGTGGAGCTGCCGATCCACCGCGAATGGATGCACCTCGCGCTCGCCGAGGCGGAGCAGGCGCCCGCGACGCGAGACGTGCCGGTCGGCGCGGTCGTGCGTGAACGGCGACGGCGTCGTGATCGCCGCACGACGCAACGAACGCGAGCTCCTCGGCGACCCCACCGCGCACGCCGAGCTCCTCGCGCTGCGCACCGCCGCGGAGTCGACGGGCGACTGGCGGCTCACCGACTGCACGCTCGTCGTCACCCTCGAGCCGTGCGTGATGTGCGCGCGGCGCGATCCTCGCCGCGCGGGTGCCGACCGTCGTGTTCGGCGCGTGGGACGAGAAGGCCGGCGCGGCCGGCTCGCTCTACGACGTGCTGCGCGACCGTCGGCTCAACCACCGGGTCGAGGTGTTCCCGGGCGTCGAGGCCGAGGCATCCGCTCGCCTGCTGCTCGAGTTCTTCGACGACCCGCTGCGCCGCCCTAGCCGGTCGAGTAGGCGCCCCGTCGCCGTATCGAGGGTCTCGATACGCTCCTTCGTCGCTCTCGACCGCCGTTCCGACCGCCGCGGCGCGCCTCGAGGCCCTCGAGGTACTCGCCGAGCAGCGCAGCGGATGCCGCCTGCGCGCGCGGCCCGTACGACGCGCGCTCCTCGCGCAGCCGTTCGCGGCTCAGCCCGTACTCGGGCAGCTCGTCGCCCCACTCGCGCAGCCAGTCCTCGTGGATCGCGTCGTCGACCTCGGGGTGGAACTGCACCGCGAGCAGCCAGTCGCCCTTGGCGAACGCCTGGTTCTCGTACTGGCCCGACGTCGCGAGCCGCTCGACGCCCTCGGGCAGGTCGAACGTGTCGCCGTGCCACTGCACGGTGGGCACGCCGGCGAAGTGCCGCACGGGCGACGCGGCGCCCGCCTCGGTCGGCTCGACGGTGAGCCAGCCGACCTCCTTGCGCGGGCCCTTGCGCACGTCGGCGCCGAGCGTCTTCGCGAGCAGCTGCGCGCCGAGGCACACGCCGAAGATCGGCGCCTCGGCCTCGATGCGCGCCGAGAGCAGCGCGATCTCGTCGGCCAGGTAGGGGTAGCGGTCGGTCTCGTACGCCGCCTCGTCGCCGCCGAGCACCACGACGAGGTCGGGCGCGAGGGCGTCGAGCGCCGCGACATCCTGGTGCGGCGCGTCGACCGTCACGATCTCGTAGCCGTGCGCCTCGAGCGTCGGTCCGAGGTTGCCGAGCCCGATCGCCGAGTCGTGCCGCAGCACGAGGGCGGTGCGTCGAGCGGATGCCGCGAGCCGCGCGGCACCCGTCGCGGCATCCGTCACTCGAGGCCCTTGATGACGATGGCGTCGGTGGGCGGGGCCGCGAGGTTCGGGTCGACGTAGACGTCGGGCTCGATGTAGATGACGCGGGCGGAGGGCACGGCCTCGCGCACGCGCTGCTCGATGACGTTGACCGCGGTCGACACCTCGAGGAGCTTCTGGTCGGCGTGGAAGCCGACCTTCGCCGCGACCATCAGCTCGTCGGGTCCGAGGTAGAGGGTCTTCATGTGGATGATGCGCTCGGCCTCGGGGCCGGCGAGGATCGCCTGCTCGATCGCCTCGACGTCGTCGTCGTTCGCGCCCTCGCCCACGAGGAGGCTCTTCGTCTCCATGCCGAGCACGATCGCGACGATGATGAGCAGCGTGCCGATGAAGAGGGTGCCGATGGCGTCGAAGACCGAGTTGCCGGTGAGCCACGTGAGGCCGACGCCGATGAACGCGAAGACCAGGCCGATGAGCGCGGCGACGTCCTCGAGCAGCACGACGGGGAGCTCGGGCGCCTTCGCGCGGCGCACGAACTGCACCCAGCTCAGCTTGCCGCGCACGTGGTTGGACTCCTTCACCGCGGTGCGCAGCGAGAACGACTCGAGGACGATCGCGATGCTGAGCACGAGCATCGGCAGCCACGGCACGTCGAGCGGGTGCGGGTGCTGCAGCTTCTCGATGCCCTCGTAGATCGAGAAGACGCCGCCCACCGAGAACAGGATGATCGACACGACGAAGGCGTACACGTAGCGCTCGCGACCGTAGCCGAACGGATGCTCCTTGTCGGCCGCCTTCTTCGCCTGCCGGCCGCCGAAGATCAGCAGCAGCTGGTTGCCGGCGTCGGCGAGCGAGTGCACGCCCTCGGCGAGCATCGACGACGACCCCGAGAAGAACCAGGCGATGAACTTCGTCACGGCGATGCCCGTGTTGGCGAGGAATGCCGCGATGATGGCCCTGGTTCCGCCCGATGCGCTCATACCGCCAATCCTAGGATGGTCGCATGAGTGCCGACGCGCCCGTGACGCTGCCCACCATCGCCTTCCTCGGAGCCGGGTCCATGGCCCGGGCCATCCTCTCGGGACTGCTCCAACCGGGCATCGAGATCGACGGCGGCATCCGCGCGACGAACCGCTCGCCCGAGCGCGCGGCCGAGCTCGACGGGCTGCCCGGGGGTCACGCTCGTACGCGACCGAGGCGGATGCCGCGGCGAACCGCACGGCGGTCGCCGGCGCGAAGCTCGTGGTCGTCGCGGTCAAGCCCGCGATGGTGCCCGACCTGCTGCGCGAGATCGCCGACGCGCTGGAGCCGGGCACGATCGTCGTGTCCGTCGCGGCCGGCGTCACCGTCGCGACGTTCGAGTCGCTGCTGCCCGAGTCGGTCGCGGTCATCCGCTCGATGCCGAACACGCCGGCGGTCGTCGGCCGCGCCGTCACGGGCGTCTCGCCGGGCACCCGCTCGAGCGGCGACGACCTCGCGCTCGCCGTGCGGCCCTTTCGAGACCGTGGGCGACGTGATCGTCGTGCCCGAGGAGCAGATCGACGCGCTGTCCACGATCTCGGGCTCCGGCCCGGCCTACGTCTTCTACCTCATCGAGCAGCTCACGGCGGCGGCGGTCGACAAGGGCTTCACGCCCGAGCAGGCGGCGCTCATGGTGCAGGGCACGTTCCGCGGCGCGAGCGAGCTGCTCGCGGCATCCGACGTCGGACCCGCCGAGCTGCGCCGACGCGTGACGAGCCCGAAGGGCACCACCGAGCGCGCCGTCGCGGTGCTCGAGGAGGCGCACCTCGAAGGAGGTCTTCGACCGGGCGACGGATGCCGCGCTCGCCCGCGCCCGCGAGCTCGCGGCCGGCGCCTGACCGAGCCGATGCGCGTGGCGCGTCGTCCCGCGTGCATCGAAGTCCCGCGCGTCCGCTACCGTGTGCTGCATGGAAGCGTCGGAGGTCGTCTCGGTCGTCACCGAGGTGATCGGCGTGGATCGCGCTCGCCGGTCGGTCTCGGATGCCTCCTGCTCGCCCTGCTCATCCGGCTCGCCGACGGGCGGTGGCTGCGCACCGAGGCGGTCGTGCATCGACCAGGAGCACGGCTCGACCGTGCGCTGGTTCGCGGAGGGCGCGTTCCACCAGCGCCGCCTCAGCGAGGAGGAGCGCGCGCACGTCGAGAACCCCGAGGAGGAGCCCGCGTACTACCGCAAGCGCGAGCCCGACCGGCTGCGGCTGCACGAGCCGCCCGCGGGCCGCCGCATCATCCGCTGGCTCGGGATCGTGCTGCTCGTGGGGATCGCGGCGATCGCCGGGATCGTGAACCTCGTGCTGATGCTCGTCGGCTGACCGGCCTCACCCGGTCTCCCGTTCACGCCCGCAGCTCCTCCCACTCGCGCATGAGGTCGGGCATCCTGGCATCGATGAAGCGGTAGAACCGCGCCATCTCGCGGGCGCGCAGGGAACCCGCCGAGCGCTCGTCGCCGATCGCGTCGGCGGCCCGGTCGCCGAGGTCGGCGATCACGCCGTAGACCGGGCTCTTCGCCATGAGCGCCGTGTACCAGGCGTCGTCGAGGAACTCCCACCGGTCCCGCCGGCTGCCGGCCTGCGGCACGCGGTGGAGGATGCCGATCTGCTCGAGGTAGCGCACCGCGCCCGAGATCGCCGCGGCGCTCACGCCCAGCTGGTCGCCGAGCTCGCGTCGCCGTGAGGCCGCCGCGCTCGGCGACGAGCAGGGCCATGAGCACGCGTGCGGGCATCCGAGGGAAGCCGGCCGCGGTGAGCACCGCGGCCGACTGGTCGACCGCGGCCTTCAGGCCCTGCTCGTCGCGTGGCATCCGCTCAGTCTCTCATCCGCCGCTCGCGAGCTCCCGGCGTCGCATGGCCGCGACCGCGACCGCGCCGGCGGCCAGGCCGATGGCGAGCATCCAGATGCCGCCCGACCAGTCGGTCTCGCCACCCGCCGGCACCGGCGAGTGGGCGAACGGCGAGAGGTCGACGAGCCACTCGGGGAACTGCAGGATCGGGCCCCACGTGCCGAGGATCGCGGCCACGCCGACGGCCGTCCAGCCGACGGGGATGGTCGCGCGCGGCAGGAATGCGAACACGAGCAGCGTGAGCCCGAGGAAGACGAGGCACGCCGGCAGCTGCGCCGCCGCGGCCTCGAGCACGTTCGGGATGAGCGACTCGGGGTCGGAGGCGCTGCCGGCGCCGGCGATGCCCGCGAGCGCGGCGGCGGCGAGCACGATGACGATGACGATCGTGCCGACGATCCAGTACTCGAGGAGCCAGCGCATGCGCGGCACGGGCGTGCCGAGCACGAGCTCGGCGGTGCCGTGGGCCTCCTCCTGCCGGGCGCGGATGCCCACCTGGATGGCGCAGCATGCGGCGAGCACGCCGACGATGCCGTAGAACACGGCCACGAACGCCTCCTCGATGGAGGCCTCGCTGCCGATCGCCCGGCGCAGCGTCTCGAGGACCTCGGGGGTGTCGGTGGCGGCCTGGTTGACCACGGACGAGAGCGAGGTCGCCAGCAGCCCGGTCGCGACGGCGCCCGCCGTCCACGACAGCAGGATCGACGTGTTCAGGCGCCAGACGAGCCCGAACGAGCTCGAGAGCACCGGCCCGGCCGTCGCCCGGCCGGCGCGCCCGGCGATGAGGCTCGCGCCCTGGTCGCGCACGGCCTGCAGGCCGAACACGAGGGCGATGAGCGCCGCCGCGAACGCGAGCGGGATGAGCAGGGGCGTCAGGTCGTTCTCGACGTAGGCGCCGGTGAACTGCCCGTACCCGATCGGCGACAGCCAGCTCGGCCACGCCGGCGTCACGTGCAGCAGGTCGTCGGACGGCGTTCCCGTGGCGTCGCCGATGCCGCGCAGCAGGTAGGCGACCAGGACGAACGCGACCGAGATCCCGTTCGCGCCGCGCGACGTGCGGAAGAGCTGGGCCGCGAACAGGCCGAAGGCGAGGAACGCGAAGCCGGAGACCGCGATCGCCGCCCCCCAGACGAACGAACCGGTCGCGTCGAGCCCGTTCGCGATCAGCGCGAGCGCGATGAGCAGGCCGAGCGCGACGTTGGCGAGCACGCCGTGCACCACGGTCGCGGTCGTCGGCAGGATCCGTCCCGCCGGGGTCGCGGCGATCGACTCGGCGCGACCCTGCTCCTCCTCCTGACGGGTGTGGCGCACCGCGAGGAACGTGCTCATCAGGCCGCCCATGAGGGCCAGCCAGGCGAAGAGCAGGAAGAACGCGAACGCGCCGTCGTCGATGCCGTTCGGCGTGCCGCGGAAGACGAGGATGGTCCGGGTCGCGATCGCGACGCCGAGGATCTCACGCCGGTCCTGCTCCTCGCCGTAGGTGTCGTACACCGCCGAGATCGAGGCGTACGCCAGCAACGCGGTGCCGACGATCCACAGCGCGAGCTGCAGCCGGTCGCGGCGGATGCGCTGCCGCAGCAGCACGAGCAGCCTGGTCACGCCCGCGCCTCCGCTTCGACCGGGGCGAGCTCGTCGCCGTAGTGGCGCAGGAAGAGGTCCTCGAGCGAGGGCGGCGCGACGGTCAGGCCCTGCACCTCGAGGCGAGCGAGCTCGGGCAGCACGCCGGCCACGCGGTCGCTGTCGACCGTGAACCTCACCCTGCCGCTGTCGATGACGAGGTCGTGGGTGTCGGGGATCGCGGTCGACCGCCGCCTCCTTCGCGGGGTCGTGCGCGAACGCGATCTCGGTGCGGGTGAGGTGGCGGAGTTCGGCGAGGGTGCCGCTCTCGACCGTCTTCCCGGCGCGGATGATGCTGACGCGGTCGCAGAGCGCCTCGACCTCGGAGAGGATGTGGCTGGACAGCAGCACGGTCGAGCCGTCCTTGGCGATCCGGTCGACCTCGCGGTTGAACATCTGCTCCATGAGCGGGTCGAGGCCGCTGGTCGGCTCGTCGAAGAGGTACAGCTCGGCCGGCGTCGCGAAGGCGGCGATGAGCGCGACCTTCTGCCGGTTGCCCTTCGAGTACGAGCGCCCCTTCTTGCGCGGATCGAACTGGAACACCTCGCAGAGCCGGTCCTTGCGCGCGCGGTAGTCGGCCTTGTCGGTCGTCCCGCCGCGCAGTCGGCTGAGCAGGTCGATCGCCTCGCCGCCGGTGAAGTTCGGCCAGATCGAGACGTCGCCCGGCACGTACGCGATGCGACGGTGCAGTGTCGGCGGCCTCGGTCCACGGGTCGCGGCCGAAGAGCGTCGCCTCACCTCCCGACGCGCGGGCCAGCCCCAGCAGGATGCGGAGTGTGGTGGTCTTCCCGGCGCCGTTCGGGCCGAGGAAGCCGTGGACCTCGCCGGCGTCGACCGTGAGGTCGAGTCCGTCGAGGGCGATGGTGCGCCCGAAGCGCTTCTGGAGGCCTCGGGTGCTGATGACGGTGCTCATGCGCGAGATGCTACGCCCGATTCACAATTTTGTGAATCTTCCTAACGCATCCCTACGCACTCCGCGATCCGCGTGATCCGCGCACCGGAGTGCGGTTTCTGCGGCGGAGCCACGCATGCTCCTGCCTCCGGCATGGAAACCTCGCTCCGGCGCACCCCCGGGAGACGATGCGACGGATGCCCCGGGCAGGCCCAGCTCGGCGCGCTACTCGAGCGCCGCGAACTTCTCGATGTCGCCCTCGGTGCCCGACACGATGATGAGGTCGTGGTTCGACACCACGGTCTGCTCGGTCGCGTAGGTGAACGGCTTGCCGGGGCTCTTCACGCCGACGACCGTCACGTTGTGACTGCGAGCGCACGCCCGACTCCGTGAGGTTCTTGCCGCGGATCGGCTTCGGCGGGTACATCTTCACGAGGGCGAAGTCGTCGTCGAACTCGATGAAGTCGAGCATCCGGCCGCTGACCAGGTGCGCGGTGCGCTCGCCGGCCTCGCGTTCGGGGTAGATCACGTGGTTCGCGCCGATGCGCTGGAGGATCTTGCCGTGCGAGGCGGAGATCGCCTTCGACCAGATCTGCGGGATCTTGCAGGTCGACGAGGTTGGCGGTGATGAGCACGGATGCCTCGATGGAGGAGCCGACGGCGCACACCGCGATCGAGAAGTCCTGGGCGCCGATCTGGCGCAGCGCGTCGATGTTGCGGGCGTCGGCGACGACCGCGTGCGTCACCCGCTCGGCCCACTTCTGCACGAGGCCCTCGTCGTCGTCGACCGCGAGCACCTCGCGTCCGAGCCGGTCGAGCTGGCCGGCGGTGGCGGCGCCGAACCGGCCGAGGCCGATCACGAGCACCGGCGCGTCGTGTTTGATCCGATCAACCAACGATGGGCCTCTCTTCCGGACGGCGGTACAGCTGCCGACGCTGGCTGGCCGCCAGGGCCGCGGCGAGTGTCACTGTACCAACCCGCCCCATGAACATGGTGGCGGCCATGACGTACACGCCGCTCGGCGGCAGGTCGGCGGTGAGCCCCGTCGACAGGCCGCACGTGGCGAACGCCGAGATGACGTCGAAGAGCACGTAGTCGAACGGCTCCTTCGTGATCTGCAGGATCGCGATCGACGACACGGCGACGATCGTCGCGCCCCACAGCACGACGCTCACCGCCAGGCGCAGGATGTCGCGGGGGATGCGCCGGCCGAACGCCTCCATGGCGGGCGCGCCGCGCGCCTCCGCGTACGCCGCGAGGAAGAGCACCGCGAGCGTCGTGACCTTGATGCCGCCCGCGGTCGACGCGGAGCCGCCGCCGATGAACATGAGCATGTCGGAGACGAGCAGGCTCGAGCCGTTGAGGTCGTGCATGTCGATGGTGGCGAACCCGCCCGACCTCGTCATGGCCGACATGAAGAACGACTGGAAGATCGTCGGGCGCGGCGTCGAGCTGCCCGTAGGTGCGTCGGGTTGTTGTACTCGAGCAGCAGGAAGGCGCCGGCGCCGAGCACGAAGAGGATCACCGTGGTGGTGATCGTGAGCTTCACGTGCACGCTCCAGCGGCGCGGGGTGCGCCACGATCGCGCGAGCGCGAAGATCACCGGGAAGCCGAGGCTGCCGAGGAAGACGCCGGTCATCAGCATCGTCTGGAACCAGTAGTCGTGGATGAAGGGCTCCATGCCACCGGGATTCGGGCTGAATCCGGTGTTCGTGAAGGCCATCGCCGAGTAGTAGAAGCTGTACCAGATCGAGTGGAACAGCGTCGTATCCCTTGCCGAGCATGCTCGGCAGCATCGCGATCGCGATCGACGACCTCGATGACCAGGGCGCTGATCGCGACCGTGGCGAGCAGGCCGCCGACCTCGCCGAGTCGCACGGCCTGGCGCTCGGCCACCGGGCCGACGTGGATGCGCGACGGGTTGGTGTCGCTCGCCGCGAGGAGCTTGGCGCGCAGCCCGAGCCGGCGCGAGATGACGAGGCCGAGGATGGATGCGAGCGTGAGCACGCCGACGCCGCCGATGTTCACGCCGATGAACACGAGGGCGTTGCCGAACGGCGTCCAGTACGTGGCCATGTCGACGGTCGCGAGGCCCGTGACGCAGATCACCGACACCGCGGTGAAGAGCGCGTCGTGCAGCGGCGCGCCCGAGCCCGCGCCGGCCCGCGCGATCGGCAGCGAGAACAGCAGGGTGAAGATCAGGATCAGGCCCGGCGAAGATGAGGATCGCGAAGCGGGACGGCGACTTCCGGACGAGCGAGTCGACGGCATCGCGCATTCGGCCGAGCCATGACCGCCGATCGGAGCGACCGAGGCGGCCCATTGCCCTGCGCGTGCATCGAGCCCCCTCAACTGCCGTCACCGAATGCGTGAGTCATGGTACTCCTCGCCGGGAATGACTACCCTTGACGCATGGCGGACATCTTCGACGTGGTGGCGGACACGACGCGGCGCGACATCCTCGCGGTGCTCCTCGATCGCGAGACCTCCGCCCCCGGCTCCGGCGGCGAGATCAGCGTCTCCGAGATCGTCTCGACCCTCGGCCTCAGCCAGCCCACCGTCTCGAAGCACCTCAAGGTGCTGCGCGAGGCGGGTCTCGTCGGCGTGCGCGAGGAGGGCCAGCACCGCTACTACCACCTCGACCGCGGTCCGCTCGAGGTGCTGGAGGACTGGCTCATTCCGTTCGTGTCATCGGATGCCGCCGCGGATGCCGCGACGCTCGCCGGCGTCGCGCCGGCCGACGACCTCACGCTCAACCAGGACCAGCTGGCCTTCGCCTCGCGCGATCGGCAAGGCCTTCGCCGAGACCGCGCACCAGGTCACCGCGGTCGTCGGGCCGAAGAAGCGCCGCTAGGCGCCGCCGTGCTCCTCGACGCGAGAGCTCCGCGCCCCGGCTCCGGCGGCGAGATCAGCGTCTCCGAGATCGTCTCGACGCTCGGCCTCAGCCAGCCCACCGTCTCGAAGCACCTCAAGGTGCTGCGCGAGGCCGGCCTCGTCGGCGTGCGCGAAGAGGGCCAGCACCGCTACTACCACCTCGACCGCGGGCCGCTCGAGGTGCTGGAGGACTGGCTCATTCCGTTCGTGTCATCGGATGCCGCCGCGGATGCCGCGACCCTCGCCGGCGCCGCGGCGTCCGACGACCTCACGCTCAACCACGACCAGCTGGCGTTCGCCTCGGCGATCGGCAAGGCGTTCGCCGAGACCGCGCACCAGGTGACCGCGGTCGTCGGGCCCAAGAAGCGCCGCTGACGCGGCGTCCGCTCGGTCGCCGACCCGCGGCGTCAGTGGCTCGCGAGCAGCGCGAGCACGAATCCGACGCATGCCGCCGCGGACGTGAACGTGCGCACGTGGTTCCACGCCTGCCAGCCCGGGCGGAACGCCGTCCACGCGGACGCGAGCGCCGAGGCATCCGCTGCGCGGCGCGGCGGCGAGGCGGTTGTTGCGGGGCACGTTCGCGCCGCCGGTGACGCCGATCGCGCCGACGAGGTAGACGACGGATGCCGCGACGGCCCACCAGGTGCCGCCGCCGAGCGCCCCGACGAGCGCGAACACGATGAGCGCCACCGCGAGCAGGCCCGTGCCGAACAGCGCGAGCATCGAGCGGCGGGCGCACCGCCGTGACGTTGAGCTCGCGCATGGCGCGCGCGGCATCCGCCGGCGGCAGCCGATCGAGGCCCTGCGTCACGAACCCCGAGAACGCGTAGAAGACGCCGGCGACGATGCCGGTGCCGAGGATCGCCGCGATGAGCAGCACGTCGATGAGCACGGTCATGCGCCCAGTCTGCCGTGACCCGCCGTCATCGCAGCGGCTTGATCATCTCCAGCTCGAGGCCGCCGGGCTCGAGCTCGTACTCGCGGCTGCGCCCGGTGAGCGTGAAGCCGAGCTTCTCGTAGAAGCGCCGGGCGCGGGGGTTGTCCTCGTGCACCTCGAGGCGCAGCGTGTCGCCGTGGCCCAGCGCCCAGCTGCTCCACCGCGTCGAGCAGCAGGCGCGAGACGCCCGCCGCGTCGCCGCGGTAGTCGGGCGCCACGTACACGCCGACGAGCAGCGGGCCGGTCGCGGCATCCGGGATGTACCCGCCCATGTGGCCCGACCCAGCGGTCGCCGTCGATGGCCACGATCGAGGTCTGGCCCGGCGTCGTGCCGCGCGCGCCGCGCAGCCGCCAGGCCGCCTCGTCGACCCGCAGCGCGTGCTCGAGGGTCTCGCCGTAGGCGAGCGGATAGTCGCGCAGCATCTCGAGGCGGAGGGTGCGCACCGCCTCCCAGTCGTCCTCGGTCGTGGTGCGGATGACGAGGTCGGTGCGGCGCATTCCTCGACGGTAACGCATCGTGATGGGCACGCCCGCCGAATCCGCTAGACTATCCCGAGGCTTTCCCGCCTCTGGCTGCGGCACGCGCGGCCGACTCGATCTTTTCTGTGAGGTTTCGATGGGTTCCGTCATCAAGAAGCGCCGCAAGCGCATGGCGAAGAAGAAGCACCGCAAGCTGCTTCGCAAGACGCGTCACCAGCGTCGCAACAAGAAGTAGTCGTCCTTCGCACGACCGGCAGAGCGTCAGGCCCGGCGGCCTGGCGCTTTTCGCTGTGCCGGCGCCGCGTCTCCGCGGCGCCGCGCGGCGCGTAGGGTGGAACGCGTGACCCGCGACATCCGCCTGACCCTCATCGGCAAGCCCGGCTGCCACCTCTGCGACGACGCGCGCGAGGTCGTGCAGGCCGTCGTCGCCGAGGTCGAGGCGACGGATGCCGCGCCGCGCATCGCGTTCGACGAGCGCTCGATCCTCGACGACGCGGCCCTCGCGGAGCGCTACGCCGAGGAGATCCCGGTGCTGCTCATCGACGGCGAGGTGCACAACTACTGGCGCATCGACCCGGTGCGGCTGAAGACGGCGCTGCTCGCCGGCTGAGCGCGCGTCGGGCGTCAACCCATTGCCGTGCGGGCCCATTCGGGCGTTGACTGTGCGCATGACGTCCCTGTGGACCGACCTCGCCACCGCCGACGAGACCGAGCCGGCGCCGACGGCGCGCTACGAGGGCGCCGTGATGCCCGGCGATCGCTTCGACGTGGCCGTGGTGGGTGCCGGCATCACGGGACTCGCGACGGCGATCATGCTCCAGCGCGGCGGGCTCCGCGTGGTGGTCCTCGAGGCCGAGCGCGTCGCGGCGCTCGCGACCGGCGCGAACACCGGCAAGGCGAGCGTGCTGCAGGGCGCGATGCTGCAGCGCATCCGGCGCTCCCATCCGGCGCGCGTGGTGCGCGCCTACGCCGACGCGAACCTCGACGGGCTGCGCTGGATCACGGAGTTCGCGCAGCACCACGGCGTGCCCGTCTCGGAGGAGACGGCCTACAGCTACGCCGCGACCGACGAGGGCCTCGACCTCGTCGACCGCGAGTTCGCGGCGGCGTTCGAGGCGGGCCTCCCGGTCGAGCGCGTCGAGCGGATGCCCGTGCCGTTCCCGTTCGCCGGCGCGGTCGCGCTGCCCGGGCAGCTCGGGCTCGACCCCTACCGGCTCGCCGTCGCGATGGCGCGCGCGTTCGTCGCCGAGGGCGGCGTGCTCCTCGAGGGCATGCGCGTCGAGGCGGTGCACGCCGATCGGCCGGTCGAGCTCCGCACGCCGCACGGCACCGATCCGGGCGGATGCCGCGGTCATCGCGACCGCGGCGCCGACCCTGCTGCGCGGGCTGTACTTCGCGAAGACCCGTCCGCTCCGTTCGCACCTCACGTCGTACCGGGTCGACGCCGCACCGCCGCCCGGCCTCTTCATCACGGTCGACGCCCCGACGCGGTCGGTGCGCACGACACCCGACCGCGATCCCGACGCCGCCGCCGCTGCTGATCGTGGGCGGCAACGGGCATCCGGTCGGCCGGGTCCCGTCGACCGAGGCGCGCGTGCGCGACCTCGTCTCGTGGACCGAGGCGGTACTTCCCCGGGGCCGAGCTCACGCACCGGTGGGCGGCGCAGGACTACGAGTCGGCGAACCTCGTGCCGTTCGTCGGCCGGATGCCGCGGGGGCTCGGACGGATCTGGGTGGCGACCGGGTTCGCCAAGTGGGGGCTCACGAACGGGGCGGCGGCGGCGATCCGCATCTCCGAGGAGATCCTCGGCGTGCCGTGGCGCGAACGCCGCGACTGGATCCGCGTGCTCGGCACCCGCTCGACGATGCCCGCCGACCTCGGGCGCGGCGCCGCAGAGGGCGCGCGGGTCGCGCGGGCGATCGCGGTCGGCTGGGGCGGCGCGGAGGCGCATCCGGCGCCGGCCGTGCTCCCGGCCGAGGGCGAGGGCGTGGTGGTCTCCCGCAAGGGAGTGCCGTACGGGATCTCCACGGTCGACGGCCGCACGTGCGCCGTGCGCGCCGTGTGCAGCCACCTCGGCGGCGTGCTGCGGTGGAACGACGCCGAGACGACCTGGGACTGCCCGCTGCACGGCTCGCGCTTCGACGCATCCGGGATCCGCATCGAGGGCCCCGCCGTGCACGACCTGCCGCAGGAGCCCCGCATCCGCGACGTGAACTGAGGGCTCCTCGCCAAGCCGTCCTTGTCCATGCCGGATGCCGCATGACAGCGTGGACAGCGGACCGTCGACGTTCGGCGGCGCTCGGGGAGGGGTTCGACACGTGGCACGCAGCATTCGCGCGGTCGCCGTCGAGCTCACCCAGATGACTACATCGTGCAGCAGTGGCGTGCCGCGGCCGAGGCCGACCCGTCGCTCGCCGACCGCCAGCCGTACCGAGCCGCCGTGAGCGGGTGACCTCGCGCTGGCTCGGCGCGCGTGATCGACAAGCACTACGACGGCGACGAGACCGACGTCCAGACCGTGATCGACGCGATCGCCGGCCTCACCGACGGCATGAGCGTCGAGCACTACGCGAGCATCCGTCGCCGAGTTCTACCGCGACGGCGCAAGCACCTCACGTTGCAGCGCGCCGTACGCGCACGGCGATCTACCGTGCCGATGGTGGAGCTGCATGCGCTACCTCGAGGCCAACGGCTTCACGTGCTACATCGTCTCGGGCGGCGACCGCGACTTCATGCGGCCGATGAGCGAGGACTACTACGGCATCCCGCCCGAGTGGGTGATCGGCTCGGCGCTCGGCCTGCGGTACGACGAGGAGGACGCGCGAGGTGCGCTACACCTCGGCCTTCGACTTCCTCGACGACGGTCGCCGAGAAGCCCATGCCGTGAGGGCTCCCCGATTTCGCGGCGCGCGCCGCATCCGGGCCGAGTCGCTCGAGACGTACACCGGGCGATCAGGACGCGTCGCGCACGCAGCGGAACCCGATGTGCGTCGTCGCCGTGTCGTCGGCCTGGGGCGAGCGCGCCGCGGGCCGGTAGCGCAGGCAGTACTCGGGCGAGCACAGGTGCGAGCCGCCCTTCAGCACCCGGCGCGGGATGCGCGAGCCCGGCTCGGCGGATGCCGCGGCGAGCAGGTTCTCGCGCGAGCCGGCGTCGACCGGCGCTGACGCCCGGCACCTCGTGCCGCGGCGTGTAGAAGTCGGTCGTCCACTCCCACACGTTGCCCGCGACGTCGTAGAGCCCGTAGCCGTTCGGCCGGGAACGTCATGACCGGGCGACGTGCCGACCCAGCCCGCTGCACCGGTGTTCTCGTAGGGGAAGTGCCCCTGCCACTGGTTCACCATGAGCCGGCCGTCGGGTCGCTCCTCGTCGCCCCAGGCGAAGCGGGCGCCGTCGAGGCCGCCGCGCGCCGCGTACTCGAACTCGGCCTCGGTCGGCAGGCGCCGGCCCGACCCACGCGGCGTAGGCCGTGGCATCCTCGAGGCTCACCTGCACCACCGGATGCGTCGGCTTGTCGTCGACCGACGAGTCGGGGCCGAACGGATGCCGCCAGCTCGCGCCCTCGCCCCAGCGCCACCACTGCCGCCAGTCGCGCAGGTCGACGGGGCCGGGGGTCGGGCGTGAAGACGAGCCCGCCCGGCACGAGGTCGAGCGGGTCGACACCGGGGAAGTCCGCCGGATCGAGGGGGCGCTCGGCGACCGTCACGTAGCCGGTCGCCGCGACGAACGCCGGCGAACTGCTCGTTCGTCACCGGGTGCACGTCGATCTCGAAGCGCGTCGACCGTGCGCTCGTGCACCGGCGTCTCGTCGGGGTAGAACTCGGCCGAGCCCATGCGGAAGGTGCCGCCCTCGATCCGCACCATGCGCGTCGCGTCGACCGTCATCCTCCGAGCCTACGCGCGCGGCCGCGCCGCCCCGGCCGCCTCGGTGGCTCGCGACGTCGAGATGACGCGAATCGACCTGTCGGCGCCCGCTCAGGGTCGATTCGCGTCATCTCGACGCGGTTCGACTCGTCCGCTGCCGACCCTGTGGATGTCCGTCCGGTGCACGAGCGGCATTCGGTGCAGCTCGTCCGTCGCGCGCCGGGCGTGCCAGCGTTGGCGGATGCCCCGACGGATGCCGCTTCCCGAGCCGAGTTGTCGGCGCGGGCCGTTCACCACCGCGCGGGCCGCTGCGATCGGGTGTCGGCGAAGGCCGGCTCCGTGGCGCGGACCTCGATCGGCCGTTCCACGGGGTGCGCGATGCCCCGCACCGCGCGCTCCACGATCGAGACGCGGTGTCGCGCCTACGCGCGTGCGGATGCGTCCGGTCGAGGCGTTCAGCCATCGCACCGCTGCGACGCTCCACGGCCTCCCGGTGCCGTGGTCGGCGGATCCGGCGATCGAGGTGGTGGTCGCTGCGGCCCGCACGGCCTGCCGCGGTGCGCGCGGAGTGCGAGGCCACCGCGCGGATGCGACGACGACCAGCAGTCGTCATCGCGCGGTCTGCCGCGTCGTCTCGCCCGTCGACACCTGGCTGCCAGCTCGCCGCGGAGCTCGGAGCTCCGAGAGCTCGTCATGATCGGCGACGCGCTCGTGCGCCGTCGACGGCCGCTCGCGACGATGGGCGATCTCGTGCGACGCCGTCGCCCGTCACCGGCGGTCGTCGCGGGCACCGCGCGCTCGTCGCGGCACTCGGCGCTGGTGCGACCCGGCACGGATTCACCGGCCGAGACGGAGTTGCGGCTCGATCTCGTCGAGTTCGGCCTGCCGGAGCCGGTCGTCAACCTCGACATCCTCGACGCATCCGGCCGTCGGATCGCCATCGGCGACCTGGCCTATCCGCGACTACCGGGTGCTCGTCGAGTACGACGGCGAGCACCATCGTGAGGACCCGGCGCAGTACGCCCGTGATGTCGATCGCCTCGACGACCTCGCCCACGCCGGGTGGCGCGTCATCCGGTTCAATCGCTCGCACCGCGGCATCCGTCGGACGCACCGTCTCGAGCGCGTGCGCGACGCGCTGCTGGCCGCGGGCTGGAAGCCGCCACTGCGAAATGACGCGAATCGTCGTTCGAGGCGCCGTGAACGACGATTCGCGTCATCTCGGCCGACGAGTCGCGCGCACGGCGAGCGCCGGCCGCGGGCGCGGCGACGGCCGCGGCGACGCTAGGGCAGCAGGCGCGTCGGGCCGCGGAAGAGGTAGGTCGTCTCGCGGATCGAGTGCTCCTCGAGCATGAGCATCAGCACGCGGGCGAGGCCCATGCCGAAGCCGCCGTGCGGCGGCACGCCGTAGCGGAAGAAGTCGAGGTAGAACTCGAGCTCCTCGGGGTCGAGCCCCTTCTCCTTCGCCTGCTCGACGAGGATGTCGATGCGGTGCTCGCGCTGCGCGCCCGTGGAGATCTCGACGCCGTTGTAGATGAGGTCGTACGAGTTCGTGAGGCTCGGGTCGCCCTCGGTGGCGCATGTGGTAGAACGGCCGGATGCTCGACGCGTAGTCGGTGAGGAACACGAAGTCGTGTCCGTACGTCTCCTTGACGTAGGCGGAGATCTGGCGCTCGCCCTCGGGGTCCATGTCCTCGTCGGTCGCGCGGGATCACGTAGCCGCGGTCGGCGACGATCTGCTTCGCCTCGGCGAGCGGGATGCGCGGGAACGGCAGCGTCGGCACCTCGAGCTCGATGCCGAAGAGCTCGGCGATCTCGGCGCCGTGCTTCGTCCTTGACGGCGGTGATGCCGGCGACGAGGAGCTCCTCGTGCATCCGCATGACGTCCTCGTGCGAGTCGACCCAGCTCATCTCGGCGTCGATCGACGTGAACTCGGTGGCGTGCCGCGAGGTGAACGACGGGTCGGCGCGGAACGCGGGCCCGACCTCGAAGACCTTGCCGAAGCCGGCCGGCTGCGCCATCTGCTTGAAGAACTGCGGGCTCTGCGCGAGGTACGCCGTGCCCTCGAAGTAGCCGACCTCGAAGAGCTCGGCGCGCGACTCCGACGCCGATCGCCATGAGCTTCGGGCGTGTGGATCTCGACGAAGTCGCGCTCGACCCAGTACGTGCGCAGCGCGTGCAGGAACGTGGTCTGGATGCGGAAGATGAGGTTCTGCTTCGGGTTGCGCAGGTCGAGGAAGCGCCAGTCCATGCGCTTGTCGAGGCTCGAGTCCGCGGCGATCGGGCGTCTCGGGGTTCGCCTCGGCGACGACGTCGAGCGAGGCGATCTTCACCTCGAGGCCGCCGAGCTTCACGCGCTCGTCGTGCTTGAGCTCGCCGGTCACGCTGATGAACGAGCCGTGCGCGAGCGCCGAGATCTCCTCGGTGATGGCGAAGGCGTCGGCGGATGCCTCGGCGTCGGCCGTCGTCGGGTCGAGCTCGCGGGTCGCGGGGTTCACGAGCTGCACCGCGCCGGACTCGTCGCGGAGGATGACGAACTGCACCTTCTTCTGATCGCGCACGGTCTCGACCCATCCGGCGACGGTGACGGGGCCGTCGGGGAGCGCGGCGAGCTGCTTGACGAGGGTGCGGTTGTTCACGATCGACCATCCTACCGGGGCGCCTCCGCGCGCCTGCCGGTACCATCGCGAGCAGAGCGGCGGATGCCGCCGACGAGAGGGAGCCGGCGCATGGAGGACACGAACCGCCGGGTCCCGATCGACGCCCAGCAGGTGGATGCCCCGCTCTCGCAGTTCGCGGTGTTCCTCACCGTCACGATCCGCCCCGACCCCGCCGACCTCGCCACCGCGCGCGAGGTCGTCGCCGGGCTCGACGACCTGGCCAAGACCGTCGGGTTCCGCGACATGGGGGCGAACCTCTCCTGCGTGGTCGGCATCGGGTCCGGCGGCGTGGGATCGGCTGGGCCGGGCCGCCCGCCCGTCCGAGCTCCGGCCCTTCATCGCCATCACCGCCGGCGGGCACAAGGCGCCGTCGACGCCCGGCGACCTGCTCTTCCACATCCGCGCCGACCGCGCCGACCTCTGCTTCGAGTTCGAGCGCCTCCTGCTCGAGCAGCTCGGCGACGCCGTCGCGGTGGTCGACGAGGTGCAGGGGTTCCGCTACTTCGACGCGCGCGACCTGCTCGGCTTCGTCGACGGCACCGCGAACCCCAGCGGCGCGGGCATGGCCGAGGCCACGCTCATCGGCGACGAGGATCCGGCGTTCGCGGGCGGCAGCTACGTGGTCGTGCAGAAGTACCTGCACGACCTCGCGGCGTGGAACGCGATGACCACCGAGGAGCAGGAGGCCGTCATCGGCCGCCGCAAGGCCGACAACGTCGAGCTCGACGACACCGAGCCGCAGCGGGCGCACAAGACGCTCACCACGATCACCGACGACGACGGGAAGAGCTCGAGATCCTGCGCGACAACATGCCGTTCGGCAGCCCGGCCGCCGGGGAGTTCGGCACCTACTTCATCGGCTACTCGCGCCGCCTCTGGGTGATCGAGCGGATGCTGAAGCGGATGTTCATCGGCGACCCGCCGGGCCTGCACGACCGCATCCTCGACGTCTCGACCGCCGTGACGGGCGCGACGTTCTTCGTGCCGCCGCTCCACCTGCTCGAGGCGCTCGCCGACGACGGACTGACCCGGCGCCGCCGGGGTGGCGCGACCCTCGGCGGATTCAAAGGGAACGGCTCTCTAGACTGGAGACCGTGCCGGCCGAGCAGATCCATCTCGTGCGCCATGGCGAGGTGTTCAACCCCCAGGGCGTGCTCTACGGCCGACTCCCCGGATACGGCCTCTCGAGCCTCGGGCACGAGATGGCGCAGGCCGCCGCCGACGACCTCCACGCCCGCTCGCGGCCGGTCGGCGCGCTGATCTCGTCGCCGCTGCAGCGCACGCAGCAGTCGCGCGGAGCCGATCGGCCGCGGCTCTTCGGCCTCGAGGCCGCCCTCGACGACCGCGTCATCGAGCCCGAGAACCGCTTCGAGGGCAAGCGCATGAGCGGCCGCGACGGCGCGCTGCGCGACGTGCGCAACTGGGCGTTCCTCGTGAACCCGTGGGAGCCGAGCTGGGGCGAGCCGTTCGGGTCGATCGCCGACCCGCATGCTGCACGCCATGGACGACGCCTGGAACGCGACCGAGGGCGGCGACGCCGTGATCGTCAGCCACCAGCTGCCCATCTGGATGGTGCACCGCCGCGTGGCCGGCAAGTCCCTCGCCCACGACCCGCGTCGCCGTCGCTGCGCGCTCTCGAGCATCACCACGTTCGAACGCCGGGCGGGCGGCTTCGTCGAGGTCGGCTACCGCGACCCCGCGGCCGGGCTCGCCGCGCAGGCCACCGACGTGGGGGCCGGTGTGATCGGCCCGCGCGCGCTCACGCCTGCGCCGCGACCCGCTCGGCCATCGCGGCGCTCGTCGCGGCATCCGCCCTGCTGCTCACCGGCTGCGCGAGCGACCCGCTCGCCGACCAGTTCCGCGAGGGCAGCGGCAAGAACTACATCGCCGGCGACGGCACCATCTCGGAGTTCGCCGAGCCGCAGCGCGGCGAGCCGATCGAGTTCTCGGGCGACACCGTCGAGGGCGGCACGTTCGACTCCGCCGACACGCTCGGCGAGCGTCACCGTCGTCAACTTCTGGTACGCCGGCTGCGCGCCCGTGCCGCGTGGAGGCGCCGATCCTCGAGGAGGTGTCGCAGCAGTTCGGCGACGACGACGTGAGCTTCGTCGGCGTGAACGTGCGCGACCAGGCGGGCACCGCCGCCTCGTTCGAGAAGACGTACGGCGTGACCTACCCGTCGATCCTCGACGTCGAGTCGGGCACCGCGCAGCTCGCGTTCGCCGGGCCGGTGCCCGCCGCCGCCGTGCCGACCACGATCGTGCTCGACCAGGAGGGCCGCGTCGCCGCGCGCGTGCTCGGCCAGCTCACCGACGCCTCGATCCTCGAGTCGATCATCGACGGCATCCTCGCCGAGCAGGCCTGAGGGGCGACGGCGGAGTGGGCGGCATCGGCGAGATCGTGCTGAACGGGCAGCTGCTCGCCGCCGTGCCCATCGCGCTCGCCGCGGGCCTCGTCTCGTTCCTCTCGCCGTGCGTGCTGCCGCTCGTGCCCGGGTACCTCGGCTACCTCGGCGGGTTCACGGATGCCTCGGCCGAGGCCTCCGAGGAACGACGCAACCGCCGGCGACTCATCCTCGGCGTGCTGCTGTTCATCGCCGGGTTCACCCTCGTGTTCGTCACCTTCAACCTGCTCGCCGGCGTCGCGGGCGCGTGGTTCAAGGCCTACGGCGACCTCATCACGCGCGGCCTCGGCGTCGTGCTCATCGTGATGGGGCTCGTGTTCATCGGCCAGTTCACGTTCCTGCAGCGCACGTTCAAGCCGTCGTGGCGCCCGGCCACCGGCCTCGCGGGCGCGCCGCTGCTCGGCATCGTGTTCGGGCTCGGCTGGACGCCGTGCATCGGGCCGACCCTCGCCGTGGTGCTCACGCTCAGCGCCGACTCGGCCTCGGCCGGGCGCGCCGTGCTGCTCGGCCTCGCGTACTGCATCGGCCTCGGCATCCCGTTCCTGCTCGTCGCGCTCGGCTTCGGCTGGGTCACCGGCTCGATCGCGTTCTTCCGGCGGCACATCCGCACGATCAACATCATCGGCGGGTCGCTGCTCATCGCGATCGGCCTGCTCATGGTGTCGGGCCTCTGGACCATCTGGATGTACGAACTGCAGGCGGTGATCACCGGCTTTGTCCCCGCGATCTGACCCCGACGCGCTCTCGCGCCCCGGCGACCACATCGACTCGCCCGAGCGCGAGCCCGACGCATCCGTCACCCAGCCGAAGCTCGGCTTCGTGGGCTGGCTGCGGTTCGCGCTGGCGGCAGCTCACGAGCATGCGCACGGCGCTGCTGCTGCTGCTGCTGCTCGCGATCGCGGCGGTGCCCGGCTCGCTCGTGCCGCAGCGTTCGAGCGACCCGAACGGCGTCACGCAGTACTTCGCCGACAACCCCGACCTCGCGCCGGTGCTCGACGGCTTCCAGCTCTTCGACGTGTACACGTCGGCGTGGTTCTCGGCGGTGTACCTGCTGCTGTTCCTCTCGCTCATCGGCTGCGTCATCCCGCGCACCAAGCACCACTTCGAGGCGCTGCGGGCGCGGCCGCCGCGCACGCCCGTGCGGCTCTCCCGGCTGGCCGGGTACACCGAGCGCGCCGTGCCCGAGCGGCGAGACGACGGATGCCGCGATCGAGCGCGCCGCGGCCGAGCTCAAGCGCGGCGGGCTACCGGGTCGAGCGCTACGACCTGCGCGGCGAGGCATCCGTGTCGGCCGAACGCGGCTACCTGCGCGAGACCGGCAACCTCGTGTTCCACACGGCGCTGATCGGCGTGCTCGTGGCCGTCGGCATCGGCGGCGGCTTCGGGTTCTCGGGCCAGCGCGTCGTCGTGGAGGGCCAGTCGTTCGTGAACACGCTCGCGGCCTACGACTCGTTCAACCCCGGGCCGCTTCTTCGACGACACGACGCTCGACCCCTACCGGCTCTCGCTCGAGGAGCTCGACGCCGTCTACGAGACGCGGAACCAGGAGGCGATCGGCCAGCCGATCGACTTCACCGCGACCGTCTCGGTGCAGGCGCAGGGCGGCGACTCGCAGCCGGGCGTCGTGAAGGTGAACGAGCCGCTGCGCGTGCACGGCACCGACGTCTACCTGCTCGGCAACGGCTACGCGCCGACGATCACGGTGCGCGATCCCGACGGCGAGGTCGTGTTCACCGACGCGGTGCCGTTCCTCCCGCAGGACGCGAACCTCACCTCGATCGGCGTCGTCAAGGTGCCCGACGGCCTCGAGGAGCAGCTCGGCATGGTCGGCTTCTTCTACCCGACCCAGACCACGCTCGGCTCGGGCGCCTACACGTCGAGCTACCCCGACCTCGTCTTCCCGGTGCTCACGCTGAACGTGTACCAGGGCGACCTCGGCATCGACGGCGGCGAGCCGACCTCGGTGTACACGCTCGACCCGTCGAGCATGGAGCAGCTCACCGGCGGCTCGACCGGCGTCGACTCGATCGAGCTCATGCCCGGCGAGACGGTCGAGCTGCCGAACGGCCTCGGCTCGGTCACCTTCGAGGACGTGTCTGCCGAAGCAGGTGGCGATCGACGCGGACGCCGACGCCGAGCGCAGGTCGACTACTCGCAGAGCGTCTCCCGGTTCGCGAGCTTCGACATCCACGACGACCCGTCGCAGGGCTGGGTGCTCGTGTTCGCGGTGCTCATCCTCGCGGGCCTGCTCGTGTCGCTCTTCGTGCCGCGACGCCGCATGTGGGTGAAGGCGGCCCGGCGCCCCGACGGCTCGGTCGTGCTCGAGTACGCGGGCCTCGCACGCGGCGAGGACCCCGGGCTCGAGGACGCGGTGGCGTCGTTCGCCGACACGCACGCGGGCACGGCGACGGATGCCGCGGCCGCGGCGCCCGCGCCGGAGGCCGCCGCCCGGCGAATCCGCCGATGACCGCCCGAATCCTTCGACGTAAGGTAGAACCGTGACGCTCGACGAGATCTCCATCACCCTCGTGTACTCGGCCATGGCCGTGTACGCCATCGCGTTCATCGCCTACGCGATCGACCTCGCGCGTCGCTCGGCCGTCGCGACGCGGGCGGCCGACGAGGCGAAGGCCGCGGCGGCTGCTGCGCGCGGCGTCGCCGATCGCGGTCGGCGCGGGTGCCGGCGCGCGCTGCGTGCGGGTGCCGCGGGCGGCACGGGCGCGTCGACGCCGACGCCCGCGAAGCCCGCCTCGGGCGCGGCGCGAGGCGCGGCATCCGTCGCCTACGGCCGATCGCCCGCCCTGCGCGTCGGCGTCGCGATGACCGTGATCGCCTGGGCGCTGCACCTGGCCGCCGACGTGACGCGCGGCCTCGCCGCCGGTCGCGTGCCGTGGGCCAACATGTACGAGTTCGCGCTCACGGGCACGCTCGTGATCACGACGGTGTACCTGCTCGTGCTCGTCGTCTCGAAGCACGACCTGCGCTTCCTCGGCACGTTCGTCACGGGGCTCGTGCTCGTGCTGCTCGGCGTCGCCACGGTGAACTTCTACGTCGAGCGTCGCGCCGCTGCCGCCGGCGCTCCAGTCGGCGTGGCTCGTGATCCACGTGTTCGTCGCGACCTCGGCGACCGGCTTCCTCGCGCTCGGGTTCGCGCTCTCGGTCGTGCAGCTGCTGCAGGCGCGCCGCGAGTCGCTCGTGGCATCCGCGAAGGCCGTGAAGCAGAACTTCCTCGCGACCCTGCCCGACTCGGCGACGCTCGAGAACCTCGCCTATCGCGTCATCATCATCGGGTTCATCCTCTGGACCTTCACGCTCATGGCCGGCGCGATCTGGGCCGAGGCGGCCTGGGGCCGCTACTGGGGCTGGGACACCAAGGAGGTGTGGACCTTCATCATCTGGGTGGTCTACGCCGGCTACATCCACGCGCGGGCGACGCGCGGCTGGCGCGGCTCGCGGTCGGCCTGGCTCGCGATCATCGGCTTCTCGACGGTGCTGTTCAACTTCACCGTCGTGAACCTGTTCTTCAAGGGACTGCACGCCTACTCCGGCCTCTGATCCGCCCGATCGCCTCAGGGCGGCCCGGTTGCAGCCCCGGCCCCTCCCGGGCATGCTCGCTCTATGAGCAGGGACCTGCTCGAGCGCGATCCCGAGCTCGACGAGCTCCGCGCCGCGGTGCGGGAGGCAACGGCCGGGCGCGGTCGAGTCGTGCTGCTCCACGGCGAGGCGGGCATCGGCAAGACGAGCCTCGTGAACGCGCTGCGGGCGGATCCGCCCGACGGCGTCAGGGTGCTCGTCGGCTCGTGCGACGCCATGTCCACGCCGCGCACGCTCGGGCCGCTGCGCGACCTCGCGCCGTCGGTCGGACCGCGGCTGGGCGAGGCCCTGCGCGCGGGCGACCGCGAGGAGGTCTTCGCCGCGCTCCGTGACGAGCTCGCCGACGCGCACGGCACCGTGCTCATCGTGGAGGACGTGCACTGGGCCGACGAGGCCACGCTCGACGTGCTCCGGTTCCTCGCGCGACGGATCGACGACCTGCCCGCGGTCGCTCGTCCTCACGTACCGCGACGAGCTCGACCGCGACCATCCGCTGAGCCGCCTGCTCGGCGACCTGGGCCACGGCGACCGCGTCGATCGCATCGCGCTGCCGCACCTGTCGGCGGCCGCCGTCGGCGCGCTCACGGCCGACAGCGGGCTCGACGCCGATCGGGTCTACGCGATGACCGAGGGGAACCCGTACTTCGTCAGCGAGCTCGTCGCATCCGCCGACGAGGCACGGGTTCCGCCGACGGTGGTCGACGCGGTGACCGGGCGCCTCCGGCGGCTCGACGCCGCGACGCAGGACCACGTCGAGCAGCTCGCCGTCGTGCCCTCGGCGGTCGACCGCGACCTGCTCGCCCGGCTCGTGCCGGGGTCGGAGGGCGCGCTCCGCGCCGCGGAGGAGGGCGGCCTGCTCGCCGTCAGCCCCGACGGCGTCGCGGTTCCGCCACGAGCTCACCCGCCGCGCGGTCGTCGACGCGCTGCCCACGTCGCGTCGCATCGAGCTCGAACGCCGTGTGCTCGCCGCGCTGCTCGGCCTCGGGCGTCGCCGACCCGGCGCGGCTGGTGCACCACGCGCTGGCCGCGGGCGACGTCGACGCCGTCGCGGAGTGGGCGCCGCGCGCGGCACGGGATGCCGCCGCGTCCGGCGCGCACCGGCAGGCCGCGGCGCACTACCGGGCGGCGCTCGACCACGCCGACCGCTTCGAGCCGGCCGAGCGGGCCGACCTGTGGGAGGAGTTCGCGATCGAGTCGTACACGATCGGCGCGGCGCGGCGACGCGGTGGTCGCGGAGTCCGAGGCCATCGCGTTGCGACGGCAGCTCGGCGACCCGCGTCGGCTCGGCGCGAGCCTGCGCTGGCTCTCGCGCTTCCAGTGGTTCGGCGGCCGCCGCGCCGACGCGGAGGCCTCCGCTCGTGAGGCATCCGCCGTGCTCGCCGACGCCGGCGACCGGAGCCTGCTCGCGATGGCACTGAGCAACGAGTCCCAGCTCGCCCTGCTCGCCCACGACTCCGTGCGCGCGATGGACCTCGCCGGCCGCGCGATCGCGATCGCCCGGGAGACCGGGGATCGCACGGTGCTCTCGCACGCCCTGAACAACCACGGCACCGCGCTCATGTTCCGGGCCGACGACGCGGGCATCGCCGAGCTCATCGAGTCCGCCGAGGTCGCGCTCGCCGTCGACGACATGGAGGACGCGGCGCGCGCGTACGTGAACCTCGTCTGGGGGCTGCTCGACCAGTACCGGCTCGACCTCGCCGAGCAGCACCTCGCCCGCGCGATGGAGCTCACCGAGCGGGCGGAGTTCATCGGCTTCGTCACGTACCAGCGGATGGAGCAGGGCCGGCTCGACCTCGCCCGGGCCCGCTGGGACGACGCGCTCGCCGTGGTGGAGGAGGTGCCCGAGGCTCCCCATGCCCGCTGCGTCGCGCTGACGGTCGCGGGAACGGCGCGGCTGCGTCGCGGCGACGAGGGCGCCGACGCCGTGCTCGAGGAGGCGCGGCGCCTCGCCGACGAGCTCGGCGAACTGCAGCGACGCGGACCTGTCGCCGCCGCGCGGGCCGAGGCGCGCCCTGCTGCGCGGCGACCTCGCCGCCGCGCGCGCGATCGCACGCCCGGAGTTCGACGAGGCCGACCGCCTGCACCGCGAGCGCGCTCCGCGCCGAGCTCGCCTACCTGCTGCGCCGCGCGGGCGACGACGTCGACGTCGCGGCCGGACGATCGCCATCCGTTCGCGGTCCAGGCGCGCGGAGACTGGCGGCGCGCCGCCGACCTCTGGCACGAGGCCGGCGCGCCGTACCACGAGGCCGCGGCGCTCGCCGAGAGCCCCGACGAGGCCGACCTCCTCGACGCGCTCGCGATCCTCGATCGCCTCGGCGCCGTGCCGCTCGCCGCGCGGATCCGGGCCGACCTCCGCGACCGCGGCGTGCGGAGCATCCCGCGCGGCCCGTCGAGCCTGACCCGCCGCAACCCCGAGGGCCTGACCGACCGCCAGGTCGGGGTGCTCGAGCTGCTCGCCGAGGGCCTGACGAACGCCGAGATCGCCGACCGGCTCGTGGTCTCGGTGCGCACGGTCGACAGCCACGTGGCCGCGGTCCTCACGAAGCTCGGCGTGCAGAGCCGGCAGGACGCCGTGCGCGCCGCGCGCGAGCTCGGCCTGCTCTCGGCGTGAGCCCGGGAGATCTCGGTAGTCGGGGTCGGTGATCTCGGTAACGATCGCGGATGTCCCGGAATCCGCGTCGCGATGTGATGGTTCCACGGCCCGCGAACGGCGGGCCGACAGGATCGACAGGGGACCATCATGAACACCGCACTCGTCGGAGCCGGACACGTCACCGTCCGCCCGGTCGGGCACTCCACGCTCGTCCAGCGCATCTCCCGCCGCATGGGACTCGCGCTCGTCGCCTGGAGCCGGAGCCGCACCGAGCGCCGAGCAGCGGTACAGCCGCGAGGAGCTGGCCGAGCTGCACGAGCGGCGACTGGTGGCCGAGCAGCTGCGCGAGGAGCGATTCCGCGCCGTGGCGCTCGGGCGCATGGTGTGACCGTGTCCGGCGCGGATTCGGCCGCACCGCTGCCGGTGCTCACGTCGACGGCACCGCGCCGGCGGGCTCGAGGGCGATGGCCAGCGCGGCATGTCGCGGCATCCGGTGACCCGCCTCGCGCGCAGCCTCGAAGTCGGCCGCCCGGTCGCTCGCGAGGATCGCGTCGACGACCGGCTGGTACGAGCGATACTCGCGCTGGTCCATGAGCCCGGTTCGCGAACGCAGGCTCTCCGCAGCGCCGAGCAGCGTTCCAGCCCGCTCGACGTCGCCGATCGTGCCGGCCGTGGCGGCGAGCCCTTCGAACGCGAACGCGATCCCGCCGACGTTGTCGAGGCCCGTCGCGATCTCGAGCGCGCGCAGGAACGCGTCGGGGTGGGGATCGCCGAGGGCGAGGCGAGCCCAGCCGACCTGGGTGACGGCGACGCTCTCGGCGAAGAGATCGCCCGCCCGCACCGCGACATCGCGGGACTCCTCGAACGCCGAGAGGGCGCCGGCGGGATCACCGCCGAGGAACAGCACGCGCCCCAGCCCGGTGAGCAGCACCGCGAGGAACGTCGGGTTCGCCTGCACGGCGGGCAGCTCGAGCGCCTCCCGCTGGCCCGCCACCGCGCGGCGGAGCTGCGGCGGCGAGACCGACATGCAGCAGAGGGAGAGGATGGAGAGCGCGAGCGCCTCCCCGAACTCGTCGCGCCTCGGCGCGGAACAACTCCACGCTCTCCGCCGCCGGTTCCGTGCTGATCACCGGATCCCGCTGCCAGACCGAGGACCAGGACGAGAACGAGAGGGCGATGGCGCGTGCCCGCCGCGACAAGGGCACTCGTGCTTCGAGCACCTCCTCCATCCATGCCCTCGCCTCGGGCATGAGGCTCCGGATCCACCAGTAGAGGAAGGTCTGCCATACGGCTTCTGCGACCACGTCGCCGGCGCCGATCGCGATGAGGTGCCGGTACGCGGCGCGCAGGTTGTCCCGCTCGGCTTCGAGTCGCGTGACGGCGGCGGGCTGGGTCGGACCTCGGAGCTGCGGCTCGGCCGCCATGGAGAGGTCGACGTAGAAGTCGGCGTGAGCGCGGCGCACTGCAGCGGCATCCTCACCCTCCCCGAACCGGGCGGCCGCGAGCTCCCGCACGGGAACGAGCATGGAGAAGAACGGCACCCCCGCCGCTCGTGCTGGCGGACGAGGCTGCCATCGACGAGCTCCAGGAGCGTCCCGACCAGATCGGTCGCCCATGGTGCGCCCGCGGTGACCGCCTCGGCGGCGTCGAGGCTGAAGTCGCCCGAGAACACGCCGAGGCACGTGAACATCGATTTCGCGTCGGGGCTCAGCAGGTCGATGCTCCACTCGACCGTCGCGCGGATCGTGCGCTGCCGCTCCGGGACGTCGCGCGCTCCGGTCGTGAGGAGCGGGAGGACGCGGTCGAGCCGCGCCAGCATCGCGGAGGGTGTCAGGGCGCGGATGTGGGCTGCCGCGAGCTCGAGCGCGAGCGGCACGCCCTCGAGCGCCTGGCAGATGTGCGCGACATCCGCCGCGTTCTCGGCCGTCAGGTCGAACCGGGGATCCGCGGCCCGGGCGCGATCCCGGAACAACCGCACGGCCGGGGCCGCCGAGCAACTCCTCGACCGAGGGCTGGGCGTGTTCCTGCGGAAGAGCAAGGGGTTCGACGTCGAAGATGTGCTCGCCCCGCACGCGCAACCGGGCGCGGCTCGTCACGAGGAACGTCGCGCCGGGGAGGGCGGTCATCAGGGCGAGGACATCCATGGCGGCCGGGAGCACCTGCTCGAAGTTGTCGAGCACGATGAGGTCGCAGCGGCCGGCGCGCGCCGACCCGATCTGCTGGTCGAGGGGGCGGTCGCCCGTGTCGCGCACCCCGAGGTCGCGGGCGATCGTCGGCAGCACGTCGGCGGGCTCGCGCACCTCCGCGAGGCGGACGAACGTCACGCGGTCGAATCGGTCCTGCGCGAGCCGGGCGACCTCGACGGCGAGGCGGGTCTTGCCGATGCCGCCCGGGCCGACGAGGGTGACGAGGCGCTTCACATCCCAGCTCAGCCAGTCCAGGAGGGTTGCGATCGCCGTCTCGCGGCCGACGGCGTCCGTGGCCGGCGCGGGGATACGGCCCGCGAGGGCGGGCACGTCGGCGGCGGCTCCGGCACGGCGTCCGATGTTCGTGGCCGGCTGCGCGCGGGACGCGTCGAACCGCTCGGCGAGCAGGGTCGCGAGGTCGGCCGTCGACCAGCTCTGCGAGCTCCTCGGCGGTGGAGAAGGGCCTGTACGACGCGGTGTCGTCATCGCGGATCCGCGCCATGAGCTCGTCGAGCCGCTCCTCGCGTTCGGCGGGGTGCTTCACGTAGATGAGCTTCGGCATGTCGTGCGGGGCGAGGCGGTACTCGTCCTCGACGGCGGAGATCTCCTCGCCCGGCGCCGATCGAGCCGTACTGCTGCCAGTAGACGCCGACGAACACGTCGCTCTGCGTCGAGGTAGGCCCGGTACAGCTCCCGTGGCGGGTGGGGCCTCGCCCCGAGCCCGAACATCACGGGCGCGAGATGCAGCCGCTCGATCGCCCGCCGCGCGGCTGCGCGTTCCGGTTCCAGTTCGCGGAGGGTGGAGCTGACGAAGATCCGCAGGCGCCGATCGGGCGTTCGGATCACGGGCGCATCGGACGGGCCGTTCACGACGAGACCGCCGACCAGCGCGCACCCCGGGACCGGTGCCACATGGTGCCATTCTGGGCCGAATCACGGGCGACGGATGAGTCCCCGAATGAGGGCCAGCCGGTGAGAGCGTTTCCAATCACGACCGCGGTCGAGAGCCCCAATGATCGTGGGGGAGGCGCAGACGCGCGAATCCGCGGAAGCTCAGAGTTGCAAGCGCTTGCATTAACTCGGAGCTGCGCTGCTACGGTCGGCTCCAAGTCGGTGGCACGCGGTCGTGCCGGGAATCGGGAGTCAAGGATGACGCAACGGGTGCGCGCGCACAGTTGGTTCGCTTCAGCAATCACGGGCGCCCTCGCGGCATCCGCCATCGTCTTCGCACCGGGCCTCGCGGCCGCTGCCGAGGAACCCAGGACCTTCGCCCTGGTCGGCTCGCTGCAGTCGGAGCTCGGCTGCACCGATCTCGGCGCCAACGCGGGCGGCGACTGGGAGCCGGCGTGCGCCGCGACCGACCTCGCCGCCACCGACACGCCGGGCGTGTACGCGGCCGAGTTCACGATCCCCGCGGGCAGCTACGAGTACAAGGTCGCGGTGAACGACGGCTGGGCCGAGTCCTACGGCCTGAACGGCGGCGGCGACAACATCCCGCTGACCGTCGCGGGCGACACCCCCGTGCGCGTCGTGTTCGACGACACCCTCAAGCGCGTCGGCCTCGAGGCGACGGGCCTCCGCGGCGCGTACGAGGAGGCATCCGACGCCGCCCTCGTGGCCGACCCCGTGCGCCAGCCCGGCAGCGACGAGGTGTTCTACTTCGTGATGACCGACCGCTTCGAGAACGGCGACACGTCGAACGACGAGCGGCGGCCTCGACGGCGACCCCCTCACCACCGGCTTCGACCCCACCCACAAGGGCTTCTACAACGGCGGCGACCTCGCCGGCCTGCGCTCGCAGCTCGACTACATCGACGGACTCGGCACGACGGCGATCTGGCTCACGCCGAGCTTCAAGAACCGTCCCGTGCAGGGCGAGGGCGCGAACGCGAGCGCCGGCTACCACGGGTACTGGGTCACCGACTTCACCCAGATCGACCCGCACCTCGGCACGAACGCCGAGCTCGAGGCGCTGATCGGCGAAGCGCACGCCAAGGGCATCAAGGTCTACTTCGACATCATCACGAACCACACCGCCGACGTCATCGACTACGAGGAGGGCCAGTACTCCTACATCGACCAGGCGACCGCGCCCTACCGCGACGCCGACGGCAACGCGTTCGACCTCGCGCGACTACGCCGGCGCCGGCGCCGACGCCGTTCCCGGCGCTCGACGCGGCGACGAGCTTCCCGTACACGCCGACGGTGAGCCCCGAGGACGCGAACCTCAAGGTGCCGGCCTGGCTCAACGACCCGACGCTGTACCACAACCGCGGCGACTCGACGTGGGAGGGCGAGTCGGTCACGTACGGCGACTTCGTCGGCCTCGACGACCTCATGACCGAGCACCCGACCGTCGTGAACGGCTTCGTCGACGTCTACCAGGACTGGATCGACCTCGGCATCGACGGCTTCCGCATCGACACCGCCAAGCACGTGAACTTCGAGTTCTGGGAGCAGTGGTCGACCGAGGTGCTCGACTACGCGCACGCCGCCGGCAAGCCCGACTTCTTCATGTTCGGCGAGGTCTACGACGCCGACCCGCAGAAGCTCTCGCCGTACGTGCGCAAGACCGACATGAACTCCGTGCTCGACTTCACCTTCCAGTCGCAGGCCGTGAGCTTCGCGGCGGGCAACTCGGCGAAGAACCTGCAGTCGCTCTTCGCGGGCGACGACTACTACACGACGCCCGACTCCTCGGCCACGGCGCTGCCGACCTTCCTCGGCAACCACGACATGGGCCGCGTCGGCTACTTCCTGCAGTCGTCGGATGCCCCGCTGCAGCGCGACGAGCTCGCCCACGAGCTGCTCTTCCTCACGCGCGGCCAGCCCGTCGTCTACTACGGCGACGAGCAGGGCTTCGCGGGCACGGGCGGCGACCAGAGCGCCCGCCAGACCCTCTTCGCGACCCAGGTCGCCGAGTACCAGAACCAGCCGCTCGTCACCGGCGACACGTTCGGCACCGGCGACCACTTCGCCACGGACGTCCCGCTCTACGGGCACATCGCGAGCCCTCGCCGACCTGCGCGCAGGCCCACCCGGCGCTCGCGACCGGCGCCCAGATCGAGCGCTACGTCGACAGCGGCGCCGGCGTCTACGCGTTCTCCCGCGTCGACCGCACCGAGAAGGTCGAGTACCTCGTCGCCGCGAACAACTCGAACGCCGCGAAGACGGTCGACGTGCCGACGCTCACGAAGGACGGCGCGTTCGAGGTGCTCTACGGCGACGGCTCGCCCGTCACGGCGAACGCCGACGGCGTGGCATCCGTCACCGTGCCGGCGCTCGGCACCGTGGTGCTGAAGGCCGACCGCACGGTGACGCGCGCCCGACGCGGCATCCGCCATCTCGGTCGCGACCCCCGCCGCGGGCGCCGGCGTCACCGGCATCACCCCGGTCGCCGCCGACGTCGACGACGCCACCTGGCAGGAGACGAGCTTCGCCTGGCGCGTCGCCGGCTCCGACGAGTGGCACGCGCTCGGCACCGCCGAGGACACGAGCCCCCGCGTCTTCCACGACACGGCCGGCCTCGCGAACGGCACGCTCGCTCGAGTACCGCGCGGTGTCGACGGATGCCGCGGGCCACCGCTCGGCCGCCAGCACCTACGCCTCGGTCGGCAACGCCGTGAACCTCGTCGAGGAGGAGGAGCCCGAGCAGCCGATCGACCTCGTGACGGTGCCCGGCAGCCACAACTCCGAGATGGGCTGCGCGGGCGACTGGGCCCCGGGCTGCGAGGCCGCGAAGCTCACGCTGCGCGCCGACGGCATCTACGCCGGCACGTTCGACGTCCCCGCCGGGCAGCTACGAGTACAAGGTCGCGCTCAACGGCAGCTGGGACGTGAACTACGGCGCGAACGGCGAGCCGAACGGCGGCAACATCACCTACACCCACGCGGGCGGAGCCGATCACGTTCTTCTGGAACCCCGACGACCAAGGTCGTCTCCTCGACCGCCGAGGGCCCCGTCGTGACCCTGCCCGGCAGCTTCCAGTCGCGAGATCGGATGCCCCGGCGACTGGCAGCCCGACTGCCTCGCCTCGCTCATGCAGGACGGCGACAAGGACGGCGTGTACGAGTTCGCGACCGACGGGCTCGCCGACCGGCGTCGTACGAGGTCAAGGTCGCGCACGGCCGTCAGCTGGGACGAGAACTACGGCGTGGGCGGCGCGCCCGGCGGCGCGAACTACACGTTCACCGCGACCGACGGGCAAGCTCGTCGAGTTCCGCTACACGCTCGCGACGCACGTGCTCGAGATCATCGTGACCGACCCGCCGCTCGCGGGCACGGGCGAGTCGCGCGCGCACTGGCTGAGCGAGGACACGCTCGCCGTGCCGGCGACCTTCGCTCGGCGCGGGCGATCCGACCGGACTGCACCTACACGCTCGAGCACTCGCCCGACGCGACCCTCGCGGTCGCCGACGGCGAGGTCACCGGCGGCGACGAGCCGATCGAGCTCGAGCCTCGATCCCGCCGGCCTCACCGACGAGCAGGAGGCGAAGTTCCCGCAGCTCGCCGACTACGCGGTCGCTCTGCGCCCGGTCGGACTCGAGCGCGACGAGGTGGCCGCTGCTGCTCACCGAGCAGCTCCGGGTCGCACAGCGCACTCGACGGCGAGCTCACCGCCTTCACCGGCGTGCAGCTTCCCGGCGTGCTCGACGACCTCTACGCCGACGCGCTCGCGTCGACGCCGCTCGGTGCGACCGTGACCGGCCAGGACTCGACGGTGCGCCTCTGGGCGCCGACCGCGCAGTCGGTGTCGCTCGAGGTCTGGGACGTCGGGCGCGACCGGCGACCCTGCGGTCATCCCCGCCGAGTTCGACGCGACCGACGGCACCTGGAGCGTCGACGGCCCCTCGGTGGGCGACGAGTACCGCTGGTCGGTCGAGGTCTACGCGCCGACGACGGGCAAGATCGAGACCAACTCGGTCACCGACCCGTACTCGGTCGCGCTCACGACGAACTCGGCGCGCTCGGTCGATCGTGAACCTCGACGACGACTCGCTGCAGCCCGACCAGTGGGCGGAGACGCCCGCACCCGTCGTCGAGCGGCCGGTCGACCGTGCGATCTACGAGCTGCACGTGCGCGACTTCTCGATCACCGACGAGACCGTGCCCGAGGCCGAGCGCGGCACCTACCGTGCCTTCACGCGCGACTCGGCGGGCACCGACCAGCTGCGCGCAGCTCGCGGATGCCGGCATCAACACCGTGCACCTGCTGCCGACGTTCGACATCGCCACGATCGAGGAGCGCCGCGACCAGCAGGCGGTGCCCGCCTGCGACCTCGCGTCGTTCGGGCCCGCATCCGCCGAGCAGCAGGCGTGCATCAACGGCATCCGCGACCTCGACGGCTTCAACTGGGGCTACGACCCGTTCCACTTCCAGGCGCCCGAGGGCTCCTACGCGGTCGACCCGAACGGCGGCGCCCGCGTCGCGGAGTTCCGCGAGATGGTCGGCGCCCTGCACGGCATGGGCCTGCAGGTCGTGCTCGACGAGGTGTACAACCACACCGCGGCATCCGGCCAGGGTGAGAAGTCGGTGCTCGACCGGATCGTGCCCGGCTACTACCAGCGCCTGAACGCGGTCGGCAACGTCGAGACCTCGACCTGCTGCCAGAACGTCGCGACCGAGCACGAGGTCGCCGAGAAGCTCATGGTCGACTCCGTGGTGCTGTGGGCCAAGGAGTACAAGGTCGACGGCTTCCGGTTCGACCTCATGGGCCACCACTCGAAGCAGAACATGCTGGCGGTCCGCGCCGCGCTCGACGAGCTCACCCTCGAGGCCGACGGCGTCGACGGCAAGGCCGTGTACCTCTACGGCGAGGGCTGGAACTTCGGCGAGGTCGCGAACAACGCGCTCTTCGAGCAGGCCACCCAGGGCCAGCTCGGCGGCACGGGCATCGGGTCGTTCAACGACCGGCTGCGCGACGGCGTGCACGGCGGCAGCCCGGTCGACGGCGCGTCGACCTTCGAGCAGGGCTTCGGCACCGGCCTCGGCACCGACCCGAACGGGTCGCCTGATCGACCCCGCCGACCGCACGCTCGGGCAGCAGACCGACCTGGTCAAGCTCGGGCTCGCGGGCAACCTGCGCGACTTCGAGTTCACGGGGTCCGACGGCGTGCAGAAGCGCGGCGAGCAGTTCGACTACAACGGATCGCCGGCCGGCTACGCCGACCAGCCCGACGAGGTGATCAACTACGTCGACGCGCACGACAACGAGACGCTCTACGACCTCTCGGTGTTCAAGCTGCCGACGGACACGTCGATGGCCGACCGCGTGCGCATGAACACGCTGTCGCTCGCGACGGTGACGCTCTCGCAGTCGCCCTCGTTCTGGCACGCCGGCACCGAGCTGCTGCGCTCGAAGTCGCTCGACCGCAACAGCTACAACTCGGGCGACTGGTTCAACCGCATCGACTGGACCGGCCAGGAGTCGACCTTCGGGTCGGGCCTGCCGAACGAGGCCGACAACGGCGACGAAGTGGTCGATCATGGCGCCGCTGCTCGCGAACCCCGCGCTCAAGCCGGGCGCCGCGGACATCGCCGCGGCCGAGGCATCCGCCCTCGACCTGCTGCGCGTGCGCAACGAGGTCGACCTGCTGCAGCTCGGCTCGGCCGAACTGATCGACGAGAAGGTGCTCGTTCCCGAACAGCGGGCCGGATGCCACGCCGGGCCTCATCGTGATGCACATCGACGACCTCGTCGGCGACGACGTCGACGCCGAGCTCGACGGTGCGCTGGTCGTGTTCAACGCCTCGCCCGAGGCGATCACCGAGCAGGTCGACGGGCTCGCGGGTCGCGAGTTCGCGCTCACCGACGCGCAGGCGAACGGCTCCGACGCGGTCGTGAAGACGACGGCGTGGGATGCCGCGACGGGCACGGTCACGGTGCCCGCCCGCTCGGTCGCGGTGCTCGTCGACGACCAGGAGCCCGCGGCGATCGCCACGTCGGTGACGGCCGTGCCGAGCAAGGTCCTCGCGAAGGCGGGTTCGTCGGTGAAGGTCGGCGGTCACGTGGTCGCGGGCGACGGCACCGACGCGGTCGGCACGCTCACGATCCTCGACGGCGGCAACGCCATCGCCACGGCCCAGGTGGCCGCCGGCGACGCGGGACGCTTCGACGTGAAGCTGCCGAAGCTCGGGGCCGGCGTGCACGTGCTGACCGTCGCGTTCGACGGGGCGGAGGGCTACGCCGATACGCAGTCGGTGCCCATCGTGATCGTGCTCTGGTAGGTGAGTGATCGGTCGAGGGGCGTCGCGGCGGAACAGGCCGTGGCGCCCCTCGCTTCCCGCTGGTGTCGATCTCGCCTCACATGGGCGGATTCAGATCGAGCGCGGTGACTCGGCTTGCTGGTGTCGATCTCGCCTCACATGGGGCGGATTGGGATCGAGCGAGGCGGTGACTCGGCTTGCTGGTGTCGATCTCGCCTCACATGGGGCGGATTGGGATCGAGCGAGACGGTGACTCCGACGAGGAGTCACCGTAGCGCCGGGCGAGCGGGCGGGCGTCAGACGCGCTCGACGGGGGCCTCCTCGAGCACCGCGTGCACGCGCCCGAGCCGCTCGATCCACCAGTCCGTGCGCTCGGCGTCGGCGGCGTACCGGTCGAG
>CAVPVF010000002.1:0-71622 GCA_963709115.1 uncultured Actinomycetota bacterium | reverse complement strand
GCGTGATCGGCGTCGCCTGCCTGCTGCTCTGCATTCCGTTCGGGCCCGCCATGAGCGTGCGCCTGTTCGTGGGCGTCGCCCTCGGCTTCGCCTGGATCACGGCCTATGCGATCTCGCTGCTGCGCGAGCGCCCGCATCACGGCCTGACGCCGGCCGTCCCCTCCCGGCCTCGATCGTCGAGCGGATGCCGCGAGCGGCGGTGGGGACGAGCGGATGCCGCGCGGCATCCGCTTCGCTCACGCGACGCTCACCAGGGCTCGTCGACCTCCGGCAGGAGGCCGCGCACCTTCGCGACCGCGTCGGGGAAGCAGGCGTCGAGCACCTCGGTGGCCGAGACCTCGTTGCCGTAGTCGCCGGTGAGGCGCAGGCCGACGATCGTGTTGATGAGCATGCCCGTGGCGATGAACTCGCGCGCCTCCTCGGCGGAGAAGCCGGCCTCGTCGCGGATGAACCGCCAGATGTCGCTGAACCCGGCACGTGCCACCCGGCCGATCACGGGCTCGCCGCCCAGGGCCGTGGAGTTCGCGATGACCGGGAGCATGCCGCGCTCGGCGAGCAGCCCCGTGTAGGCGGCGCCCATGCGCTCCGCGCGACCCTCGGGATCGCCGGGCAGGGCGCGACGGAACTCGTCGATCAGGCGTGCGTAGGCGCGCTCGATGACGGCGACGAAGAGCTTCTCCTTCGTGCCGAACAGGCGCACCACGTAGGGCTGGCTGACACCGGCGGCTCGGGCGACCTCGTCGGTGGTGGTGCCCACGTACGTCTTGGCGCCGAACACCGCGGTGGCGGCCTCGAGGATGAGCTCGCGGCGATCCGCCGCCTTCATGCGCGGAGCCGTTGCGACTTCTTCGATCGTCATGCTTGACATGTTATCAGTCGATTACTACTCTCCAAGTAATCATTCGATAACAACCAAGGAGCGCCGTCGTGTCATCCGCAATCGAAGTCGCACCCGCACCGCCCCGTCGCGCGCCGCCGGTCGCCGTCCGAGCCCGCTCTGGCTGGTGCTCGTCGCGACGGCCCTGCCGATGTTCATGGCCACCCTCGACAACCTCGTGATGACGAACGCCCTGCCGGTGCTGCACGAGGAGTTCGGGGCATCCGTCGAAGAGCTGCAGTGGTTCATGAACGCGTACACCCTCGCCTTCGCGAGCACGATCCTCATGGCCGTCGCGCTCGGCGACCGGTTCGGGCGGCGCACGGTGTTCCTCATCGGCATCGTCGTCTTCACGCTGAGCTCGGCGTTCGCCGCCCTCGCCACCGACCCGGGCCAGCTCATCGCGGCACGGGCGCTGCAGGGCTTCGGCGCCGCCGCGATCATGCCGCTCTCGCTCACCCTGCTCGCCGGTTCGGTGCCGCTCGCCCGGCGCCCGCTCGCGATCGGCATCTGGGGCGGCGTCGCCGGCCTCGGCGTCGCGACCGGGCCGCTCATCGGCGGCGCCGTGCTCGAGGGCTGGGCCTGGCAGGCGATCTTCTGGATCAACGTGCCCGTCGGCGTCGTCTCGGTCGGGCTCGCCCTGCTCGCGCTGCCCAACAGCTTCGGCGCCCGGCTGCGCGCCGACCTCGTCGGCCTCGTGCTCTCGGGCCTCGGCCTCCTCGCCCTCGTCTACGGCATCGTGCGCGGCAACGAGGCGGGCTGGGACAGCCTCGAGGTGCTCGGCAGCCTCATCGCGGGCGGCATCCTGCTGGCATCGTTCGTGGCGTGGGAGGCGCGCACGCCGGCGCCGCTGCTGCCCGCTCCGGCTGTTCCGCGACCGCAGCTTCACGGTGGCGAACCTCGCCGGGTTCGGGTTCAGCTTCGGCGCGTTCGGGTCGATCTTCATCCTCATCCAGTTCCTGCAGGTCGTGCAGGGCGCGACGCCGCTCGAGGCCGCGCTGCAGACCTCGCCGTGGACGCTCGCACCGATGGTCGTCGCGCCGCTCGCCGGGTTCATCGCCCCGCGCGTCGGCACCCGCGCCCTCATCGTCACCGGACTGCTGGCGCTCGGCGGCGCGCTGTTCTGGCTCACCGGCCTGCTCGACGCCTCCGTCGAGTACCCGGCCTACGTCGCGCCGTTCATCGTGGCCGGCATCGGCATGGGCCTCGTGTTCGCGCCGTCGGCGACGGCGGTGCTCGCGACCATGGCGCCCGACGACCACGCCAAGGCGAGCGGCACGAACTCGATGCTCCGCGAGGTCGGCGTCGCACTCGGCATCGCCGTGTCGACGGCGGTCTTCACCGGCGCAGGCGGGGAGCTGAACCCGGTCGACTACGCCGCGGGCGCCGAGCCCGCGGTGCTCGTCGGGGCCGCCGTGCTCGTGGCCTCGGCGCTGGTCGCGCTGCTGCTGCCGTCGGGCAAGGCCGTGAAGGCCGCGGCCGAGGCGGCGGCAGCCGCCGAGCCCGGTGCGACCGCCGACGAGGTGGATGCACCCGTGCCGGTCGGGGAGCCCGTGCACTGACCTCCGGCCGGATCCGTACGACGGAGGCCCCCTCCCGCTCGGTCGAGCAGGACGGGGCCTCCGGTTTCGAGTGGAGCTAGGCGTTCGCCAGGACGCCCGAGAGGAACACGAAGCCGAAGATGAAGCCCAGGATGATCGAGACGAGGCCGATGATGATCGCGGCGTTGGCGAGGCCCTTTCCGCGCTCGCCGGACTTGCCCACCTGGTTGAGGGCGATGAAGCCCAGGATGACCGCGATGATGTTGAACCCCAGGATCGAGATCACCAACGCGACGATCGAGAGGACGTTCCACTTCTCGGACGACGAGGCGGGTTGCTGCTGGGCGGGCACTGGAGGCGGAGCGGATTCGGACATGGGGTCCCCACTGGTGGATGGCGGTCGCAGAACTGCATCGTGACAGCACGGCCGCACGGGTGTCAACGACCCGGGTCGGGCGCCGACGCATCCCGCATCCGCCCGCCGTCCGAACACGACGGAGCCCCGTCCCGCTCGTTCGAGCTGGGACGGGGCTCCGCGTGGTGCGACTACTGGACGGAGATGTTCGGGTTCGCCGCGATCGCCGTGAAGACGACGATCCACACGATGATGCCGATGATGATCGACACGAAGCCCAGGACGATCGCCCAGAGGGCGAGCCCGCGGCCGCGTTCGCCGGTCTTCTTGATCTGGTTCAGGCCGATGAAGCCCAGGATGATCGAGACCAGGCTGAAGCCGAAGAAGACGATCACGAAGGCGACGATGGACAGGACGTTCCACTTCTCGGGGGTGCCGGAAGCGGGGGCCGGCGTCGGGGCCGGCTGGGGGGCGGGTGCAGGGGGAGGTGCGGAGTCAGACATGTGAGCGTTCCTCGCGATCTTGGTGGACGAATGGCCGTTCCGCATACTGGCAGCGTGCGCGGACCGCGTCAACGACCCGGAGCGGGCGTGTCGTCACGCGGCGTCGCGCGCCGTCGATCGCTTCGGCGTCGATCAGCGGCTGAGCGCGGGGAGCTAGCACGGCGTTCGCGCTGAGGCGCCGGTCTCGGTCGCCGCGAGTGTCAGCGTCGTGCCCGGTAGGCCGCGCGCTCGTCGGGCGCCGAGGTGCTCCGTCGCGTAGCGAGAGCATCGTCCGCGGCATCCTCGGGGCGTACTCGTCGAGGAAGCCGACGAGCAGGCCGCGGTCGACGCGCTTGCCGACCTCGCGCAGCATCCAGCCGACCGCCTTGTGCATGAGGTCCTCGCGGTCGTCGAGCAGCCGCGGCGCGAGCCGCAGCGTGGGGCCGGCGTCGCCCGCCTTGATGAACGCGAACGTCGCGAGCACCGCCACCCGGCGCTCCCACAGCGAAGCGGATGCCGCGAGCCGGTCGAGCAGCGGATCGTCGCCGCGCCCGGCCTCGCGCAGGACCTCGCCGACCAGCCACTCGGCCGAGCTGTCGACCAGGTCCCAGTTGTTCACGCGGCCGGCCCGCACCGCCCCGAGGTACGCCTCGTGCAGCGCGAGCCGGGCCGCGTCGTCGCGCGTCCGCGGTCGGCTCGCGACCTCGAACTGCCGCACCATGACGAGCAGCGCGGCGAGCCGATGCTCGTGCACGGGGCTCGCGAGGAGGCGCGCGACCTCGCGCTGCGGCAGGGCCGCGAAGCGGGCGACGACGGTGCGGGTATCGGGAACGGTCACGCCGATGAACACGTCGCCCTCGCCGTACTGTCCGGGCCCGGTCTTGAAGAATCGGGCCGCGCCCGCGGCGCGCTCGGGGGAGGCGAGCCGCGCGAGGGCGGCCTGCACCGCCTCGGCGGTGGGGTCGGCATCCGCAGCACCGTCGTCGTCCGCCGTGGCGTGACCCATGTGCGGCACCCTACCGGCACGTGAACGGGCGCGGCGGTCGATTCCGACTCGCCGCGCCCGTGAACGGACCGCAGGGGCAGGGCCCGTTCAGTTCTCGCCTCCGAGCGGCGACAGGACGTCGTCGACCGGGTCGCCCTGAGGCGTGGGGTCGGAGTCGTCGCCGCTGATCGGAGAGAGGACGTCGTCGACCGGCTCGGTCGGCGCGCTGCCCTTCAGCTCGCGGATGGCCGCGTCGCTCCGTGCCTCGGCGTATTCACTGAGGCGCGCACCCTGCATCTCTGCGGCGGTCACCTCCGCGGCCGCCTTCGCCTCGGCGTATTCGCTGAGGCGCGAGCCCTGCATGGCCGCAGCACTCACGTCGACCGGCGCGCTGCCCTTGAGCTCACGCATGGCCGCGGCGCTGAACGCCTGCTCGGCCGTGGTCGTCACCGGCTGGCCCGCGTGCAACTCGCGTCGTGCGTCGGGGCTCCAGCGGACGACGGCGGACGACTCGACGGCCTGCGAGTGCAGCTCACGACGGGCGTCCGCGCTGAACGAGGGCGCTGCCTCGGCCTGCACGGCCTGCGAGTGCAGCTCACGACGGGCGTCCGCGCTGAACGAGGGCGCTGCCTCGGCCTGCACGGCCTGCGAGTGCAGTTCACGACGGGCATCCGCGCTGAACTCCGGCGCGACGTCGACCTGCACGCGCCTGCGAGTGCAGTTCGCGACGGGCTTCCGCGCTGAACGCGCGCGCGGCGTCGGACTGTGCGGCCTGCTCGATCGCTCGCTCGACGCGGTCGGCGACGCGGTTGGGCGAGAGCTCTTCCTGTGCGATCACGTGACCGCGGGCGATGCCGACTGCGGCGGCGTTGGCCGCCGGACGGAGGTCGTCGCGCACCTGTCCGCCTTGTGCGGCTGCGCTTGCGCAGCCGCTCATCAGAACCACCAGCGACACGGTGAGGATCACCGGTGCCGCCGTTCGTGTGTTCATGACTGGATTCCTTTCGGGAGTTGGGGGTACCACCTGGTTTGGGGGTGATGCGAACGTACGAGCGGCGCGAATCCGCCGGATCCGTGCAGCCACCCCGACGCCGCTCGGAATATTCCTGAGCATTTCTCAGTGCAGGGAGGGCGGTGAGCCCTCCGAATGGAGCGTCGGCACCCTGAGAGCGCGCCGTTCGGCGAGCCGGTGCGCGGTGCGGCGAAGTCCGTCGCGGATTCTCGTGTGCACGCAGGAAAGTCGCGCCGGACCACAACACATCGCGGGAAGCTCGCGTCTAGCCTTGGAGGACCGGCCGATCGGCCGCGTCCATGTCGCGCCTGCGACCAGCACCCGGGAACGGAGGTTCACATGTCGAACATCACGATCGACGCCATCATCGGCGAACCCGAGGTCCTCGAGGACGAGGTCACCGCCGCCGACATCGCACTCGCCGCCGGCGTCGAGGCCGATCCCGCCTGGCTCCGCCTCAAGGACTCCGCCACGAAGCTCCAGGCGCTGCAGGCGAAGGACGGCTCGGTCCCCGAGGAGGCCGACCGGCCCGAGGCATCCGCCCTCGTCGACGCCATCGTCGAGTCCATCGAGGCGCTCGCGCCGCGCGTTCCCGCACGAGGCGGCGTACCTCGCGGCATCCGTGGTCGACTTCCGCCGTTGGCAGGCCGAGGGGTTCGGCGTGCCCGACTTCCTCGACTCGCTCGTCGCGTTCCAGCCGCAGCGGCACCGCGTCGACGGCATCCGCCACCTCGTCGTGTTCCCCATGGTCACGCAGAACGGGTCGGCCGACCGGCACGTCGAGGCGCTCGTCGTCGAGACGATCTGGCCCGAGTTCATCGCCGCCCTCGAGGCGGGCGACTACTCGAACAAGCTGTTCGTGAGCCTGCGGCTCGTCGACTTCACGCCCGGCTACGACACGAACTCGGCGGTGCTGTTCCCCGAGACGGTGGCGATGCGCGAGATCCCGCCGTTCACGTGGGGCGCGATCTTCCAGGACCGCGAGGCCGCCCGGTACCGCCGGGTGGTGCGCGCGGCATCCGAGATCACGAAGCTCGAGCTGCCGGATGACGCGGCCGCCCTGCTCGACGACCAGGACCTCGCCGAGCGCACGTTCGTGATGTGGGACATCATCCACGACCGCACCCACATGCGCGGCGACCTGCCGTTCGACCCGTTCATGATCAAGCAGCGCATGCCGTTCTTCCTCTACTCGCTCGAGGAGCTGCGGTGCGACCTCACCGCGTTCCGCGAGTCGGTGAAGATCGAGCGCAGCCTGCGCAAGCGCGCGGACGCGCGGGCGAGGCGCTCTCGGCGGTCGAGTCGCAGCTGCTCGGCCACGCGAAGCTCGTGCAGTACGCGGTGATCTTCGACCGCATCTTCCGCTTCGCGATCACCGGGTCGCGCGTGCGCAACTACGACGGGCTCGGGGGCCAGCTGCTGTTCGCGTGGCTGCACCGGAAGCACGTGCTCGAGTGGACGGACGTCTCGCTGAGCTTCGACTGGGACGCCGTGCCCGACGCGGTCGTGGAGCTGGGCGACGCGATCGACGAGCTCTACTGGAAGTCGATCGACCGGCCCAAGACCGCGCACTGGCTCGCCGCGTACGAGCTCGTCACGAGCGTCGTGACGCCGAACCCGGCGTCGGTGTGGGCCGAGGGCCTGCCCCGCGAGGTGCTCGCCGGCCCGCCCAAGGGCTACACCGACCTGGTGATGGACGACGAGTTCCCGCTGTCGATGTTCTACGAGGCCCTCGACAAGAAGATGAAGCCCGTCATCGAGTCGACGGTCGGCATCACCGCGGCCGACGCCTGACCGCCCGCATCGCCGGTCGAGTAGCGCGAGCGCGTATCGAGACCAGCTCGAGCATCGCGGACATCGCCGTCGGTCTCGATACGCTTCGCTACTCGACCGGCGAGGCCCGAACGGAGTTGGACATGAGCGAACTCAGCGACACGACCGTGCTGATCGCGGGCGCGACGAGCGCCTCCGGCCGCGCGGTGGCGCAGGCCCTGCTCGACGAGGGCGCGCGGGTCATCGCGGTGGGCAGCGACCAGGGACGCCTCGACGCGCTCGCGCACGAGGTTCCCGGGATCGTCGTCGAACAGCGCCGACCTGACCGACGGCGACGACGTGCTCGAGCTCGCGATGCGCGTGCACGCCCGTGTTCGGCTCGATCGACGGCGTCGTGCATCTCGTGGGCGGCTGGCGGGGCGGCGGCGGGATCCTCGGCCAGACCGAGGAGGACTACCGGGTGCTCGAGCGCTCGTTCACCGCGCTCCGCTACGTCAGCCGCGCATTCTGGAACGACCTCGTCGGCTCCGCCGCCGGTCGCATCGCGATCGTGTCGTCGACGACCGTCGAGGCCCCGGCCGCGGGCAGCGCCAACTACACGGCGGTCAAGGCGGCCAGCGAGTCCTGGATGCAGGTCGCTCGCCCAGGGCTTCGGCAAGGCCGAGTGCCGCGGCCGCCGCCGTGACGTTCCGCGTGAGCTCGCTCGCGGGCCTCGAGGGCACGCTCGCGGCATCCGTCGTCGGGCTCTGGCGAGCGGATGCCGCGGAGCCTGAACGGCCGCGTCGAGGAGCTCACGCCGCCCGCCTGACCGGCCGGCATCGCACTCGTCCGGGGGCGCTCAGCGCGACCCGCCGGTGACGCGCAGCGCGTAGCCCCAGCAGCCGGCGTCCTCCCCTCGGGTCTGCTCGCCACCGGCAGTCGTCGCCGTACAGGGCGAGCTCCCATGCCGCGAACTGCTCGGATGTGAGGTCGTCGGGCATCGCCGGGAAGCGGTTGGACGGGTCGGAGCCCGGGCTCCACCACTCCCAGTAGCGGTACTCGTGTCCGGCGTCGGCCATGCACGTCCGCACCACCTGCTGGAAGCGGCGCCACGCCTCGCGTTCCTCCGCGCTCGGAGGCGGCGGCATCCGCGTCGGGGGTCCGCGGCGGGCCGCCGGGCGCACGCCCGTCTGCGCCGGGCGCCTCGGCGGACGGGTCGTCGGGGACGGCGTCGTCGGGATCGGGCGCTCGGGGTCGGTGCGGGCGTGGCCCGCTCGCCCGTCGGCGGCGCGGTGCCGGGCGGCGTCGACGGAGGCGGCGTCGCGGGCGTCGGCAGGGGCGCGCCGTCGGCGTCGGTTCTCGTCGCACCGTGCCGCCGGGCTGCGACCGGATGCCGCCGGCCTCGCCGACCTCGTACCCCTCGGGCGCGGTGGACGCGGCCTGCGGGATACCGCGCGTCGTAGAAGACGGGGGCGCCCGTGGTGGCCGCCGCGGCGCCCACGAAGACGGCGCCGGCGAAGGCGGCGGCGACGCCGAGGCTCACGAACAGCGCCTTGCGCATCGCGCACCCCTCCCGTCGACCGCGCACCGTCGGCGCCGGCGCGTGTCCGGACATGCTAGCCGCGATCGATGTCCCCCGAAAGGGGCACGCCGTGCATCGCGTCGAGTCGCGACGCGCGCGGCGCCGGGCGGCGGGTCGGGCGCGGCATCCGCCCGCGTCGGGCGCGCGCCGATCGCTCGCCGGCGTCGGCTCGCGGCATCCGCGGTCTCCGCTGCGGGCGTGACCTCGACGCGCGGTGTCGGCGGGCGGTCGCTGCCCCCTGCTGAGCAGCAGGAACGGGGTCGCGATCGCGTTGATGACGCCGCTCCAGAGCAGCGAGGCGCCGTAGCCGCCGAGGTCCGCCGAGCGGCCCAGGATCGGCTGGAACACCACGCCGCCCGCACTGCCGAGCAGCGAGTCGAAGGAGAGCACCGTCGCCCGCTGCTTCGACGGGATCATGTCGTTGAGGTACGCGCGATGCACGGGATCGTCGATCGACGAGGCGATCCCCCAGACCGCGAGCAGCACGATGGCGATCCAGAAGTTCGTCGTGAACGCGAGCGCGACGAGGACGACGGAGCTCGACACGGTGGCGAGCAGGATCGCGGAGGTGCGCTTGCGGAAGAGCCGCCGGACGTAGGGCGCGAGGATGCCGCCGACGATGCCGGCGCCGGAGAGGATCGCGGCGGCGAGGCCGGCGATCGAGTACGCGCCCTCGTCGCCCCAGAGTTCGAGCAGGTACGGCTGCAGCGCGTAGAAGACGTAGATGCCGACGCCCGCGGTGAACGGCGTCGCGAGCATGAGCCAGCGGACGGGCGGGTTGCCGAGGCCGTAGTGGATCGACGCCCGCAGCACCGTACGCGTGGCCTTGATGGGGCCCTCGCCGCGCTCGGGAGTGAATCCGAGGTCGCGCATGGTCAAGGCGGCCACCACGAACATGAGCACGAGCACGCCGGCGCGGATGAGGAACGGCACGCCGAGGTTGGTGAGCTGCGCCACGACGCCGCCCAGCACGGACCCGCCGAGCATCGCGACGCCCCCCACGATCAGGGCGCGACCGAACACGGTCTCGAGGCTCCCGCGGTACTCGGTCGCGCGCAGCGCGTCGACGAGCCACGCGTCCACGGCGCCGAGAAGAACGTGAACCCGAGCCCGAGCAGCACCGACACGATCGCCCACGCCCAGAACGGCGACTCCCACACCCAGAGCAGCCAGTACATCACCGTGGTCACCGCGAGCGTGACGGTGCCGAGCAGGTACGAGGCACGCCGCCCGAGCGTGTCGGCGACCACGCCCGTCGGGATCTCGAAGAGGAACATGCCGGCGCTGAAGAACGCGTTCGCGGCGAAGGCCTCGAGGTTCGTGAGCCCCGCGTCGAGCAGGAACAGCGTGTTGATGCCCCAGATGAACGAGGCGGCCAGCGTGTTGCCGAGCATGAGCGTGTAGTAGACGGCCTGCACACTCCTGGCCGTCGGGATCCGTCGCCCTGCGGCGTTCACGGGCATCTCCGACGTTGCGTCACCCGATCATCCTGCTCCCGTGCGGCCCGCCTGCCAAGTGAATCGCGGGCTCGGCCGTTCCCGCACTCGGCTCCCGCCACCGCCTGGCGCGTCGCGTTGACCCGGCGAGACCCCGCCGATAGCCTCCGCGACATGGTGCGCTTCCTGATCCGCCTCGCGGTCTTCCTCGGCACGGCGGCGCTCGGACTGCTCCTCGCGGCGCTGCTCATCCCCGGTTCCACGTGCATGCCGCGGGCTTCATCCTGGCGATCGTCGTGTTCGCACTCGTGCAGGCGCTGATCGAATGGCTGGTCGCGAAGATCTTCCACCGCTCGGCGCCGACCGTCGCGGGCGTCGCGGGCCTGCTCTCCACGTTCCTCGCGCTCTGGGTCGCGACCCTGATCACCGACGGCCTCAGCTTCGACGGCGTCGCCGCGTGGATCCTCGCGACCGTCGTCGTCTGGCTCACGACCGCGTTGCTCGGCTGGCTCGCGGTCCAGGTTCCTCCTCAAGGAGCGCAGGGCCGAGCAGAAGCACTGAGTCACCGCCGGGAGACACGCCGACGGCTCAGTGCATGATGTCACGGCGAGCGGATGCCCGCGTGCGGCATGCACCGAGCGCGATTCGGTGTTCATCCTGCCTCGGGTTAGCATGCTCGTCGCCCCCGCACGACCCCGAACCCGAAAGCACCACCCCATGCGCAAGCGCACCGTCGCGCTCCTCGTCATCACCGCCATCGTCCTCGCCCTCGTCGGCGGGGTCTCCTGGGCGGGACGCCACCTCTTCCACGAACCCACCGCAACGGGGCGTCGAGTCCGTCGTCGGCGAGCTCGGCGGCACCCGCGTGCTCGGCGTCTTCGCCCACCCCGACGACGAGCAGACCGTGAACGGCCTGTTCTCCCGGGCCAAGCACGCGCGACGGCGCGTACACCGCCATGATCACCGCGACCGCAGGGCGAGGCCGGCCACCAGACGCCCGTCGGTCGGCCGGGAGTGAGGACCTCGGCGACATCCGCAGGGCCGAGGCGCTGAAGAACAGCTTCAACCTCGGCGTCGACCGCCACGTCGTGTGGGACTACCCCGACGGCGGCGTGCCCGAGGTCGACGAGGACGAGCTCGTCGAGCGCGTCGCCGCCGAGATGAGGCGCGTGCGCCCCGACGTCGTCGTCGGCTTCTGGCCGGAGAGCGGCGCCACCGGCCACGCGGACCACATGCAGATGGGCCGTAGTCACCGAGCTCGCGATCGCCGAGCTCGAGGCATCCGACGGCGCGTACACGGGCCCGAAGCACCTCGTCTACACGATCAGCCCCTCGACCGCCCTCTCGATCTTCGGCGGCGAGACCGGGCAGTTCGTCGTCGCGCAACCAGCCGAAGCCCGAGCTACGCCATGCGCGCCGAGGTCGCAGACGAAGCACGAGGGCTGGACGCATCCACGCATCGCAGGCGAACTTCATGCAGGAGTCGTACCTCCTGCCGACCTGGCTCGTCTACTCGCTCTGGGACCAGGAGTTCTACACCGTGCGCGACCTCGAGGCCGACCCGCTCGGATGACGTCGGGTGGCGGCATCCGCTTGCCGCGACCACCACCCGCGACGAGACTGGACGGGCCCGGACGCCCCGGGCCTCCGCGAGGAACGAGGCGACGTTGCCCACCATCACCAGCTCCGACGGCGTGCGGCTCAACTACCTCGAGATGGGCGACCCGACCGCGCGTCCCGTCGTGCTCGTCGCGCGGGTTCAAGGCCCCGGCCACCAGCTGGCGCTACCAGCTGAAGCCGCTCGCCCGAGCCGGCTACCGCGTCATCGCGTTCGACCGGCGCGGTCACGGCGCCTCGGAGATCGGCGAGGGCGAGCACACGATGGACCGCCACGGCGCCGACATCCACGACCTGCTCACCGGGCTCGAGCTCGAGGACGTCACGCTCGTCGGGCAGTCGATGGGCGGCAACGCGATCTGGGCGCTGCTGCAGCAGTTCGGCACCGGCGGCATCCGCGACGTCGTGATCGTCGACCAGACGCCGAAGATGCTGAACACGGCCGACTGGCCCTACGGCTTCTACGACTACGACGCGACGAACGCCGACACCTACTTCGCGACCGGCATCCCCGATCCCGGTCGCCATCCCGTGAAGTCGAAGGGCCTCGTGCGCATCTCACGCGTGCTGAAGGCGATGGAGCTCCCGAAGGGCGGCCGGCCCACGTTCACCGCCGGCCGAGCTCGCGCTGCTGAACGACCACGCCAAGCGCGACTGGCGGCCCGTGCTCGCCGAGGCGTCGACCGCCCCGTGTTCTTCATCGCCGGCGCCGAGAGCGAGTTCTGGCCGGCCGAGCACGCCGCGGCATCCGCAGCCCTGAACGCCCACGGCTCGTCGACGGTCATCGAGCGCGACGGCCACGCCGCGAACATCGAGCAGCCGCAGCGGTTCAACGAGGCGCTGCTCGGGTTCCTGCAGCGCTGAGCGCTGAGCGGGCGTGCCGCGCGCGTCGGCGCGCCGGCGTCGACGTCACTCCCGCTCGCGCACCCACTCCCACGCATCGCGGTGCGCTCGGTGCACCGCCTCGCCGATCCACTCCGAGCTCTCGTACACGCGATCGGGTCCGAGGCGTTCGAGCAGGCCGCCCGCGGCGAGCTGGTCGGCGAGCCGCTCGCCGGCGACCACGAGCCAGAGCGTGGAGTCGTGCTGTTCGAGGTCGTCGAGGTAGCGGTCGAGCACCGCGACGAGGACAGGCCGAGCTCGTCGATCCCGCGGAGCCGCACGATGACGACCGACCCGCGCGAGTCGTCGTCCACCTTCGGCAGCAGCGCCTCGAAGACCGGGGCCGTCGCGTACGCCAGGTTGCCGTAGGGCTGCAGCACGACGACGTCGTGCGGCGGCACGGACGGCCATCGGATCGACCTCGCGCAGCCGGCCGTCGGCGTGGAACTCGAGCCGGCGCACCCGGATCCGATTCGACTGCTGGGCGACGAACAGGATGACGGCCAGGCCCACGCCCACGAGCACCGCGAACTGCAGCGGGATGAGCAGGGTGAGGACGAACGTGACCCCCATCACGGTCGTCTGCAGCGGTCCCGTCTTCGCGACCGACTGGATCCGCGCGGGCTTGATCGCCTGCACGCCGACGACGATGAGGAGTCCGGCGAGCGCGGGCATCGCGACGAAGGAGACCACGCCGGACGCGACGAGGATCAGCAACGCCATCACGGTCGCCGCGATGAACAGCGCGAGGCGGGTGCGGGCGCCTGCGGCGACGATCAGCGCCGAGCCCGACATCGAGCCGCCGACCGGCATGCCCCGGAACACGCCGGCGACGATGCTGCCGACCCCCTGGCCGATGAAGTTGCGGTAGGCGTCGGCCGGCTTGCCGTCGGCGTTCGGCACGCCGGCCGCGACGCCGGCGCCCTGCACGAGGCCGACGAACGCGAGCGAGAGCGCGGGCAGCGCGAGGTAGCCCAGGTCGCCGAGGCTCGGGAGCACCGGCGCGGGAAGCCCGCTCGGCACGTCCGCGACATCGCCGACGGTCAGCACCTCCCAGCCGAACGCGAAGGTGAAGAGGGCGGCGAGCGCCGAGCCCACCGCGATCGCGACCACGAGGCCGAGCGAGCGCAGCGGCGTTCGCGTGAGCACCACGATGAGCGCGATGGTCACGAGGCCGACGACCAGGGTCGGCAGGTCGAACGACCAGACGTTCGCGAACGTGTCGACCGCCTTGAACAGCCGGTTCGGGCCGACGCCGACGTATCCGGTCAGGTTCGCGAGCTGGCCGAGCACGATGTTGACCCCGACCGCCGTCACGAAGCCCACCATCACGGCGGTCGGGACGAAGCGCAGCATCCGGCCGGCCCCGAGTACGCCCGCGACGATCATGATCACGCCGGTGAGCATGGCGAGCGTGAACAGCGCACGATCGGGATCGGGCTGGGTCGAGAGGTCGGTGTCGGAGACGATGAGCGCCATCGCGCTCGTCGCCTGCACCGCCATGAAGGTGCTGCTCGTGGCCAGGGCGGCGCCCGCCATGCCGAACAGGAAGGCGTAGATGCCCGCCACCGGGTTCACCCCGGCGAGCAGTCCGATCGCGAGCCCGTCGGGAACGCTCTCGATGCCGAGGATGGTGCCCGCCAGGGCGTCCTTCCCGAGCGTCTCCCGTCGGAACACCCCGCGGATCGCTCCGCCACCGACCGGCGAGCCACGGAACGCGGGCGACCGGCCGCGACTCGTCATCCGGATGGACCGGCTCGGCTCCCATGGACCGACCCTAGCCCCGCGCTCGGCTACGCCGGGAATGCCTTGCCCGGGTTCAACGTGCCGAGCGGGTCGAGCGCACGCTTGACCGCGACGTGCAGGTCGATGACCCGCGACCCGAGCTCCTCGCGCGCACCCGGCAGCTTCAGCAGCCCGACGCCGTGCTCGCCGGTCACCGTGCCGCCGAGCTCGCGGCAGTCGTCGACGATCCGGTCGAACGCGAGCTTCGCCCTGGCCTTCGCCGCGTCGTCGCCCTCGGGCGCGATGATCAGCGGGTGCAGGTTGCCGTCGCCCGCGTGGGCGATGTTCGCGATCACGACGTCGTGCTCGGCCGCGGTCGCCTGGATGCGCGTGAGCATCTCGGGCACCGCACCGCGCGGCACGCAGATGTCCTCGGTGAGCACCGGGCCGAGCCGCTCGAGCGCCGGGTACGCGAGCCGGCGGGCGAGGAACAGCCGGTCGACCTCGGCGGCGTCGACCGCCTGCTCGACCGACACCGCACCGGCATCCGCCATGATGCGGGCGACGGATGCCGCGAGCTCGGCGCCGACCGCACCGACCTCGTCGACCTTGGCGAGCAGCATCGTGTCGACGCCGTGCGGCAGGCCGAGCCCCTGCCATGCGTCGACCGCCTCGACGCAGGTGCGGTCGATGAGCTCGAGCGCCGACGGGCACGATGCCCGCCGCCGTGATCTCGGCGACGGCGACCCCGGCCGCGCGCAGCGACCCGAACGAGCCGACCACCGCGCGCTCCTCGCGCCCGCCGAGCGGCAGCAGCTGCAGGGTGACCTCGGTGACGATGCCGAGCGTGCCCTCGGACCCGACCATGAGCGCGGTGAGGTCGTAGCCGGTCACGCCCTTCGCGGTGCGGCGGCCCAGCGCCACCACGTCGCCGTCGGCGAGCACGACGCGCAGGCCGAGCACGTAGTCGCGGGTCACGCCGTACTTCACGCAGCAGATGCCGCCCGCGTTGGTCGCGACGTTGCCGCCGATGGTCGAGATGCGGTAGCTCGCGGGGTCGGGCGGGTACCAGAGGCCGTGCCCGGCGACGACCTCGCGGAGCGTGTCGTTGATGACGCCCGCCTCGGCGACCACGTACCGCTCGGCGGCGTTCACCTCGACGATGCGGGTCATCCGCTCGAGCGAGAGCACGATGCTGCGCGCCATCGCGTTCGCGCCGCCCGAGAGTCCGGTGCCCGCACCGCGGGGCACGACCCGCAGACCGGATGCCGCCGCGAGGCGCACCACGGCCGACACGTCCTGCTCGCGCTCGGCGAGCACCACGGCGAGCGGCGGCTCGTAGGGCGCCCACTCGGCGTCGTCGTGCGCGTAGGCGTCGAGCGACGCGGCATCCGTGAGCACCTGGTCGGCGCGCAGCATCCGCCGCAGCTCGCCGATGGCCCGAGCGTGATCGACTGCGGGCTGACTGCGGGGTCGACGCCATCGTCAACGGTCATTGCTGGTGCTCCTCGGTCGGACGGCGGGCGACGGCCCCGCCTATTCGGCGTTCAGCGGGTGAAGCCTCCGCTCAGCTGGAGCTGACCTCCAGTCGGGCGGCACGAGGCCGCGCGGCGCGGGCGAGCCCTGCTCCACCGGCCGGCTGTCGGGCCCGACGAGCCGCGGCCCGCGCACGGCGCGGTCGGCGGCGTAGTCCCAGAACCAGTCCTCGCCGGGCTCGAACGACTGGGCGATCGGATGCCCCTCCTCGCGCGCGTGGCGCGAGGCGTGCCGTTCGGGCGAGCTGTCGCAGCATCCGACGTGCCCGCACTGCGCGCAGCGCCGCAGGTGCAGCCACCAGCCGCTCGGCCGCCAGGCACTCGGCGCACCCCTCGCCCGAGGGTGGCACGTCGGGATCGATCGCCGGGGTCTCGTCGGTCATGCGAGCGAGCCTAGCCCGGTCGCCCCGCGCGGCGGATCCCCCGGGCGCCCGGTGCGGAGTAGCTTGTGCCACACCGGGAAGTCCGTCTGGGCGCCCCGGCCCGGTCCACCGCGGACCGGGTATCGCACGTCGACGACGGAGGTCTGTGCAGTGGACGGTTTCTGGGACCTGTTCTGGTGGTTCTTCTGGATCTACGTGTGGGTCGCGTTGCTCATGATCCTGTTCTCGATCGTGGTCGACATCTTCCGCGACCACTCGCTGAACGGCTGGGGGAAGGCCCTGTGGATCGTCTTCCTCATCTTCTTCCCGTTCCTCGCGATCCTCGTCTACCTGATCGCGCGCGGCCGCGGCATGGCGCAGCGCTCCAACCGGGAGGTGGCTGAGGTCCGCACCTCGCAGGACGAGTACATCCGCAACGTCGCCGGCGCGAGCTCGTCGTCGTCGGATGAGATCGCCAAGGCGAAGGCGCTGCTCGACGCCGGCACGATCAGCCAGGGCGAGTTCGAGACCATCAAGGCCAGGGCGCTCGCGACCTGACGCCGCGACCGCCGGCTGCGGCCCGCTCCCCTGGGGGCGGGCCGCCGCCGTGTCAGAAGCGCCGCGCGAACGGCAGGGGCTTCGCATGCGGCAGCAGCGGCGTGTCATGCTGCTGCATCCGTCGCTGTCGATTCCGCGCTGTCGTCGGCGTCGGTATGGTGACGGCGCGGAATCGCGCGCCCGAGCGAGAGGATGACGACATGTCCAAGTACCTGATCCTGATCTTCCAGGACGAGGCCGCCGCGCAGCCGCCCGGCGACTCCGTGAGCGCCAACTATCGCGCCTTCATGGAGAAGCACGCGGGGTCGCTCCGCGGCGGCGTCGCCCTCGAGTCCCCGGCGACGGCGACCTCGATCCGGCGCAACGACTCCGGAGAGCCGACGGTGACCGACGGGCCGTTCGCCGAATCGAAGGAGGCGCTCGGCGGCACGTTCCTCATCGAGGCGGCCGACCTCGACGAGGCGCTCGCCATCGCGAAGGAGGTGCCCGCCGGGATCGGCGTCGAGGTGCGGCCCGTGCGGGTCGTGAGCTGATGTCGTGGGCCGCCGGCACCGAGGTCGCCCATGCGGTCGAGCGTGCGCACCGCGAGTGGGGATTCGTGCTGGCGGCCACCATCCGGGTCGCCGGCGACATCGACGCGGCCGAAGAGGCCGTGCAGGACGCCTATGCCCGCGCCCTCGCCACCTGGCCGAGCCGCGGCATCCCGGCCAACCCGGCGGCGTGGCTGACCGTGACGGCCCGGCGTCGCGCGCTCGACGTGCACCGGCGCGAGGCGACGGCCCGACGCGCACTGCCCAAGCTCCTCGATCCCGAGCCCGAGCCCGTGGACGAGCTGGTCGAAGCCCTCGACGGCATCCCCGATGGCGCCTGCGGCTGATCTTCACGTGCTGCCATCCTGCGCTCGCGCCGGAGGCCCAGGTCGCCCTGACCCTTCGCCTCGTCTGCGGCCTCTCGACCCCGGAGATCGCGCGGGCGTTCCTCGTGCAGGAGGCGACGATGGCCGCCCGCATCACGCGGGCGAAGCGCAAGATCCGGGTCGCGAGGATCCCCTACCGCGTTCCCGAGGGCGAGGAGCTGCCGGCGCGGCTCGAGGAGGTGCTCTCGGTGGTGCACCTCGTCTTCACCACGGGCCACTCGGCGCCGTCGGGCGCCCACCTGACCCGGCCCGACCTGGCCGAGCGCGGCGTGGAACTCGCGCGGATGCTGCGCGCGCTGCTCCCGGCGGATCCGGATGTCGCGGGACTGCTCGCGCTGACGCTCCTCACCGATGCCCGTCGGCCCGCACGCGTCGACGAAGCCGGCGAGCTCGTGCTGCTCGCGGACCAGGACCGTGCGTCGTGGGACCACGTCGCCATCGCAGAGGGCGTGGCCCTCGTCACGGAGGCGCTGCGCCCCGCGGCCGCCCGGCAGGTTCGCGCTGATGGCGGCCATCGCCGCGATCCACGACGAGAGCCCGAGCTGGGCGGACACCGACTGGGACGCGATCCTCGCACTGTACGACCTGCTGCGCGCCGCCTGGCCGACCCCCGTCGTCGAGCTCAATCGAGCGATCGCACTCGGGTTCGCCGTCGGGCCCGAGGCCGGACTCGCCGAGCTCGATGCCCTCGCCGCCGATCCGCGGCTCGCGCGCTACCCCTACCTCGCGGCGGCCCGCGCCGACTTCCTGCTGCGCCTCGGCCGCCGCGCCGACGCGCGGATCGCCTACGACGAGGCGCTGATCCTCACCGACAACGAGGTGGAACGGGAGTTCCTGGCGTCGCGGGCGCCGGCGCTCGACGACGAGTGAGAACGGACGGCGTTCGGAGCCGCATCGTTCGTCTCGGTCAGCGGCGCAGTTCGGTCGCCTCGAGCGGCCGCGACGTCGACCCGTCGTCGGCGGATGCCGCGACCCTCAGCCGCACGCCGGCGCCGGTGAGCCGTTCGAGCTCGCGTGCATCCGCCCCGGGGTCCGTCACGAGTGTGTCGATTCGGTCGGTCGGCACCGTCTGCACCATCGAATCGACGCCGATCTTCGTGTGGTCCGCGAGCACCATCACCTGCTTGGCCGACTCGACCGCGGCGCGGTCGATGCTCGCGACGTGCATGTTCGGGGTGCTGAGCCCGTTCGCCGCCGTGAGGCCGTTCCCCGAGAGGAACACCTTGTGGAAGCGGAGCCGTGACACGGCCTTCTCGGCTTCGCCGCCGATGACCCCGCGGATGCTGCCGCGCAGGATGCCGCCGATGAGCAGCACCTCCACGTCCGGTGCGTCGAACAGGGCATTCGCGACGAGCACCGAGTTCGTGGCGACCATGAGGCGGCGACGCGTCAGCCGCTGCGCGAGCGCCTGGGTCGTGGTGCCGGCGCACAGCATGATGACGTCGCCGTCCTCGACGAGCTCGGCCGCGACGGCCGCCATCGCAAGCTTCTCGGCCGCCGCGACGACCGACTTCTCGCGGTAGCTCGGCTCGTCCATGCCGGATCGGCCGACGGATGCTCCACCGCGATGCCGCACGACGAGGCCGGTCTCCTCGAGGGCCTTCAGGTCGCGCCGGATCGTGATCTCGGACGAGCGGACCATGCGCGAGAGGTCGGCGACCGACGACGACCCGTGCACGGAGAGCGCCGACAGGATCACCTGACGTCGTTCCTCGGTGAACATCTGACCTCCCGTGAGGTGCGGCCGGCCGGTGGAGCGGCCGCTCACCAGCCTAGGCGCGGTTGATGCGGGGGCACCGGCTTCGCGGCATCCGGCGCCCCCGCTCGCGATCAGCCGGCGCTGCAGGTGACCTTCGCATCCGCCCAGTCGGCGTGGTCGAAGTTCTTGCCGTTCGAGGCCTCGTCCGCGACGAGCCGCAGTCGCTGCACCCCGGTCACGTCGACGCTCAGCGGCACGGCCCCCGAGTCGTTGGTGAGCACCGGCGTCTCGGCGAGGAGCTCGCCGTCGCCGTAGACGAGGAACCGCACCGAGCCGATCCCGCTCTCACCGGGCGTCTCGAGCACCTCGTCGTCGATGCCGACGATCGTGTCGAACGCCGAGCACGTGCCGCCGAGCCATGCGGTGACGGCGCCGGTGGCGTGCATGCCGATGCCCTTCGCGTAGGTGACGTCGTCGATCTCGATCGGCCGGCCGTCGTTCGCGGCGGCCTGCCCGTTCGACTGGTCGCGCTCGACCGGGCCGTACCCGTTCGACTGCTCGAGCCATTCGAGGTCGGACAGGTGGTTGAGGCCGTCGAGCGGCTTCGGCGTGACCCACACGGTGGATTGCCGTCGCCGCGGTGCGCGCCTCGCTGCCGATCCGGTAGGCGACCTCCACGGGGATCTCCACCGTGCCGCTCACGCCCTCCTCGGGCACCTCCACTGTCCACGATGCCTCGAGGGCGTTGCCGGCGGCGAGCTTCTTCGCCGTGGCCGACCCGCCCTCGACGACCCAGCCGTCGGGCACGACCGGTGCCATCGCGACCTTCGTGGCATCCGCCTCGACTGCGAAGGACGCCGTCAGCTCGACCGTCGATCCCGGCGCCACGTCCGCCGCGGACGGCTCGACCGTGAGGTCGACCGCGGCCCACGGCTCGGCCGGGTCGAGGCAGCTCTCGCGACCGGGCTTGTCGAGGCAGACGACGGCGGCGAACCCGCCGTTGTTCGCGGTGGGAATCGACAGCACCTGGTCCTTCGTGGTGTGCGTGGTGGTCAGCACGGTGGCGGATCCGTTGACGCCGTCGTCGGCCAGCAGGTCGACGATGAGGTTCTGGCCGCCGAACTGCTCGAGCGGGAGCTGAAGCGGCCCACCGGAGCCCGCCCGCATGCCGCCGACGTACCAGCGGTCGCCCGCGCGTCGTGCGAGCACCACGTCGGAGGCCGGCGTTCCACTCACGAGCTGCGTCTCGTCCCAGTGCGCAGGGAGGTCCTGCAGGAACCGCTCGGCGTTCGGCTCGGCGGCGTATGCCTCGGGCTTGTCCGAGAGGTGCTGCCAGCCCGACTCGTAGACGATGCTCATCGCGACCTCGTGAGCCTTCGACGAGTTGCCGTTGCCGCGGGAGAACGTCACGGGCGTCCAGTCCATCGAGCCCACGACGTTGCGCGTGAACGGCACCATGAGGCTCCGGGCGGGGCTGATGCCGTTCTCGGCGCCGCGCACGGCCTCGTAGCTCATGATGTGCGGCCACGTGCGCTGCATGCCGGTGGGCAGCGACGCACCATGGAAGTTGATCATGAGGTGGTTCGCCGCGGTGTCGGCCGCGATCTGGTCGTACCACTGGTGGATCGCCTGGCTGTCGGTGTCCATGAAGTCGACCTTGATGCCCGTGACGCCCCAGGATGCGATGCGCGGGAGCCACTCGTCGCGCTGCTCCTGCGTGCGCAGGTCCCGGCTGTGGAACCAGATGATGACGTCGACGCCCTTCGTCTCGGCGTAGCGCACCGTGCGGGGCACCCAGCTCGCGTCCCAGCCCTCGTCGAGGAGCACGTACTCCCAGCCGTTCCGGGCCGACAGGTCGATGAAGTCGCGTTGGCGCGCCTCGTCCTTCGGGCTGTTCCAGTCGGTCAGCCAGCTCCAGCTCGAGACGCCAGGCTTGATCCACGACGTGTCCTCGCCTGCGAGCTGATTCGGCGTCGCGAGGTCGTCGACGATCGTCGACTCGACCACCGTGTCGAGCCCGCCGACGATCGCGACGCGCCACGGCGTCGAGAGGTCGCCGTCGCTCGTCACGGGCGCTCCCTGGAACAGGTCGACGCCGTATCGCAGTGTGCCGGGGGCGTGCGCGAGGTGCGAGCCCGAATAGTCGCCGTGCAGGTCGGCCTCGGTGAGGAGCACGTAGTGCTCGCCCTGCTGGAAGAGCGCCGGGTAGCCGACGCCGCCGGTGCCGTTGGAGGCGGTTGCGGTCGTCTGCATCCACTCGGCCTCGTAGTTCACGGCGTACGAGCGTTGCATCCAGGCGGTGCCGTCGGCCGACAGCTCCCAGGCTCCCGACTCGTCGTCGACCCGGTGCTCCCCCTCGCCCGCGACCAGGTAGCGGTAGGCGACGCCGTCGTCCGAGAGGCGCACGGCGATCGAGAACCGCCCGCCGTCGGCGTTCTCGAACTCGAACACCGACTCCTGGAAGGCGTAGGACGCTCCTCCTCCTTGCCGGTGACCATGGCGTAGTCGTCGGCGACGATGCCGTCGGTGCGTCCCACGAACGTCAGGCCGCCGCGGAAGTCGCCGTCGCTGCCGCTGAGGCCGAGGCGGGTCGCCTGCACCACCGTCGTCTCGCCGTCCACCACGTCGAGCGCGACGCGACCGGCGGAGTCGAGCTTCAGGACGCCGTCGAGCGGCGACCCCTCGGGACCGTCGATCGCCCACTGCTCGACGACCACCGGCTCCTCGGGCACCTCGTCGTCGCAGGTGACCTTCGCGTCGCCCCAGTCGGCGTGGTCGAAGTTCTTGCCGTTGGTCGACTCGTTCGCGACCAGCCGCAGGACGTCGACCCCCGTGACATCCGCCGTCAGCTCGACCGCGGCGTCGTTGCCCGTGACAACCCCGGTCTGGGCGAGGAGCGTCCCATCGCCGAACACCTGGAACTGCACGGTGCCGACCCCCGAGGTCACCTCGTCGTCGAGCCCCACCATCGCGCTGAACGCCGTGCAGTTGGCGCCGAGCTCGACCGAGAGCGCGCCGGTGGCGTGCATCCCGATGCCCTTCTCGTACACGACGCCGCCGATGGTGATCGGCTTCCCGTCGCCCGCGGCGGATTCCCCGTTCGACGCGTCGCGTTCGATGGGCCCCCACCCGTTGGATTCGTTGAGCCACGGCAGGTCGGATACGTACGCCTCGCCGACGGGCACGTCGGCCAGCGCGGGTGCGGCCGTGGAGACGGCTGCGAGACCGCCTCCCAAGAGGGTTCCGGCGACGACCACCGCGGTGGTGGTGGTTCGCCGGCGATGGGTCCGGTGGGGCACGAGGTCTCCTTCGACATTCGTGACGACCCTCGAACGAGGGCCTCTCCGGCTCAGGCTAGGAAGGCGTGATCGAAACGGTCAACGAAGTGTTCGGAATCGATCATTCGGGCCGTCGGAACGATCAGTTCCGATCGAGCGGATGCGTCGGTCGAGACAGCGCCCCGAGCCGTTCCCGCATCCGGATGAGGTCGCGCGCGTGCCGGTCGAGCCGATGGTCCTCGGCCGAGCGGAGTTCGAGCGGCGCCACCGGCCGCGCCCGAACTGAGGGTCACGCGCGCCCGCGCCCCGCGCGTCGCTTCCCATGAATCCACCGGGCACGTTCGCGCCCGACTTCCGCCATATGGCTGTGTGAGTTCCGCCTCATCGATGAGGCGGAACTGACATGCGCCCGGCCGGCATGACGCGCCGCACGGTTCGGGCCCGGCAACCGTCGGCGGGAGTTGGGGCCAGGCGCGGAGAACGACTGAGGGTCGCGCCCGCCCGCGCGGACCGACGGCGGCGGCAGCGACAGCGGCAGCGGGCGTCAGTCGAGGTCGCGGAGCTCCGTGGTGCGCTCGCTCGGAGTGTCGCCCGTGTTGACGGTTCCCTGCGGCTCGATGAGGATCGCCGACACCTCGCCGTCGGCGCGCGGGCAGTGCTCGACGCCGCGGGGCACGACGAAGACGTCGCCCTGGCCGAGCTCCACGTCGCCATCGCGCAGCTGGATGACCAGCCGACCCGACAGCACCATGAACAGCTCGTCGGTCTCGGGGTGCGAGTGCCAGGTGAACTCGCCGAGGAGCTTCACGACCTTGACGTCGTAGTCGTTGACGCGCGCGAGCCGGCGAGGCTGCCAGTGCTCGGAGAACGAGTCGAGGGCGTCCTGGACGTTGCGTACCGAATCTGCCATCTCCCGATCATTTCGGATGGCACCCCCGCGGCCCAGCGAATGCAGGAACTTTCCACGCTCGGGAGGCGAGTCCCCGGCAGCTTCGGCGGCGTGTCTCCCAGAACTTCCTGCATCTCGACGACGAGGGGTTGACGCAGCCCGCGGTCGTGCCTATGGTTAAGCACAACATTAAATAAGGAGTTGCTTACATGGCAGGTGCCACGGACGAGCTCAGCCTCGTGTTCCAGGCGCTCGCCGATCCGACGCGGCGCGCGATCATCTCGCGCCTCCGCAACGGGCCGACGACCGTCGGGGAACTGGCCGAGCCGTTCGCGATGAGCCGCCCGGCGATCTCACAGCACCTCAAGGTGCTCGAGCGTGCCGGCCTCATCGAACGCACCGCCGACGCGCAGTGGCGTCGATGCACCCTCCGCACCGAGCCGCTCGACGAGGCATCCGCCTGGGTCGAACGGCACCGAGACGAGTGGAACGAGCGCTTCGACCTGCTCGACGAGCGACTTCGCGAGTTGAAGGGACAGACGGATGCCTGAGCAGACCGCCACCGACACCAAGCAGTTCACCATCACCCGCGTCTTCGACGCGCCCCGCGACCTCGTCTGGCAGGCCTGGACGACCGAGGCGGACGCCGCCGCGTGGTGGCACCCGCGCGGAATCGAGATCAAGCCGGGCAGCGTCGCCGTCGACGCCCGCGTGGGCGGGCGCTACGCCTACACGATGGTGAACCCCGCCGACGGACAGGAGTACCCGACCGCCGGCGTCTACCGCGAGGTCACGCCGCCCGAGCGGCTCGTGTTCACCTGGGGCTCCCCCGGCGACCGCGACGAGGACGCGCCTGTCATCACCGTGGAGCTCCGCGAGCTGCCGGAGGACCGCACCGAGATGCGGTTCCACCTCCTCGGAACGGAAGGCGCGCCCGGCGACGAGAACGTGTACGACGGATGGGACTCCGCCTTCGACATGCTGGCGGAGCAGCTCGCCGAGGGGACCGCCTGATGGGCCGGCTCACCGTCGAGCAGATCGTGAGCGTCGACGGCTACGCGGCGGACGCCGACGGCGGCATCGGATTCTTCGAGGCGGTCGACGAGGTCGACTCGAACGACGCCGACCAGCTCGCCTTCCTCGAGCACGTCGACGCGATCCTGCTCGGCGCGACCACGTACCGCATGTTCGCCGACTACTGGCCGGCGGCCGACCCCGAGGTCGAGCGGGTGGCGGAGCCGATCAACCGGCTGCCGAAGTTCGTCGTGTCGAACCGGCTGACGGAGGCGCCGTGGGGAGACGGCTCGGTCGAGATCCTCAGCGGCGACGGCGCGGCGTCGGTCGCCGAGCTCAAGCAGCGCTACGAGGGGATCATCGTCTGGGGCAGCCTCACCCTCGCCGACTCGCTCTTCCGCGCCGGCCTCGTCGACGAGCTGCGCCTGCGCATCGTGCCCGTGCTGATCGGCGCCGGTCGTCCGTTCACGCCCGCCGACCTCGGCGAGCGCCGGCTCGCGCTCGACCACGTCGTGTCGCACCCGACCGGGCACGTCGGCGTCACCTACCGGGTGCGCTGAGCGGCATCCGCCTCGGACTCGCCCCCGACCGCCGTCGACTCTGCGCGCGACTCGCCGTCGACGTCCGCCTCGTCCTGGGCCTCGCCCCCGGCGTCGGCCTCGCCTGAGGCTCCGGCGTCGGGAGCGCGGCCCTGCTCGTACTCGGCCGACAGCAGCCGGTAGGAGCGGGTCCAGAACGCGAGCAGGCGAGCACGACCATCGCGAGTCCCGCTGAACAGGAACACGAGCGCGATGCCACGGGCGTCGCCGTCGCCGAGCAGCCATCCCCACGTCGCCTGGCCACCCTCGGACTCCATGTACGGGATGATCCAGAACTGCGCGATCGGCGCGATGAGGAACGCCGTGACGGGGGCCGCCGCCGATTCGATCGCCGCGGCGAATCCGAAGACCCGACCCTGGCGCTGGAACGGCACGACCTTCTGGATCACGGTCTGCTCGGACGCCTCCACCACCGGGATGATCGACATGTACGCCCAGATGCCGAGGGCGTACAGCACCCACCACTCGCGGATCGTGAAGAGCGCGCCGAGCACGCCCATGCCGATCACCACCAGGAGCATCGTGCGGATCGGGTTCCTCCCGAGCCCGAACTTCGCGATCACGAGACCGCCGATGATGAAGCCGGTCGCGGTGACGCCGAGCACGATCCCCCAGACCTCGACCGAGAAGATCGTGAGGCCGTACGGGTCCATGAGCGCCATGTAGACGCCGCCGATGAGGTTGTTCAGCGTCGAGAAGAGGATGAGCGCGAACAGTCCCGGCGCCCGCCGGACGGCAGCGACGCTTCCCCGGAAGTCGATCGTCGACGCGCGCTCGCCCTCGGCCGGTACCGGCTGGTCCTCGGGCACCCGCAGGAAGAGCAGGTGCACGAGCGCCACGAGGGTGAGGGCGATCGCGATCACGAGCGTCCACCCCATGCCGAGGAGTCCGATCGCGAGGCCGCTGAACACGCTCGTCACGATGAACGCCACGCCCTGGACCGTGCCGACCATGCCGTTCGCGTTGGCGTGCCGCTCCTCGGGCACGAGGAGCGTGACCGTCGTGGACAGCGCGATGTTCCGCATGTGCTCCACCACGGATCCGAACAGGATGATGCCCGAGAACGCCCAGAACCACGGCCCGCCGAGGTCGAGGAGTGCCGACTCGGGCTGCAGCAGGTACAGCACGCCCGCGATCACGAAGGAGCCGAGCGTCAGCAGGCTCGAGAAGACCATCACCTGGAGCTTGCGATGGCGGTCGACGATGGTGCCGAACAGCATCGCGAAGAACGCGATGAGCAGCATGTACGCGCCGCCGATGATGCCCGTGGCGAGCACCGATCTCGTCTCGAGGTACACCCAGAAGGTCAGTGCGAACCAGAGGAAGCTCGTCGTGACGTTCGCGATCGCGGTGTTGACCAGCACCTGCACGAACGTGCGCATGCCGCCCGGCGGCGGGGTCACGCCCTGCGCTGAGGCCCCGGATGACATCTCCGCAGGCGTCGACGCGGGCGCAGCTGCGCCCTCGGATCCGTCCAGCCCCCTGGTCACCCGACGAGGGTAACCAACGCCTCCGACATCCGGAACCCCCCGTTCCCCTCCCCACGACGGAGCAGGACCCGTCGTGCCGATCGGATGCTCGCGCGGGCATGTTCGCCCGTGTTGTCGGAAGAATCCGGAATCCGTCGGTGAGGATGCTGGACGCGAACATGCCGCGGCAAGTACGGTCGAGACCAGGCAGGGGGTGGAGCGATGAGGTCAGCGGATGCCGCACGGCAGTCGCCCTGGCTCAGATACGCGCTCCTCGCCGCCGCATTCTCAGCGTTGTGGCTCGCGCTCAGCCTGTTCGCCACGTCCTCGAGCGCATCGGCCGATGAGACCGAGCCGGGCGGACTGCTCGGCGCCGTCGGCTCGGTCGTGGGCGGCGTCACCGAGGTCACCGGCGCGGCTGGCGACACGCTGGGCGACACGGTCGACACGGTCGCCGCCCCGGTCGGCGAGGTACTCCAGCCCGTCGTCGACGTGGCTCCCGCGCCGGTCGCCGACGCCGTTCCCGCGGTCGTCGACACCGCGACGGATGCCGCGAACGGCACGGGCTCGGGCGCGAACATCGTCGTCGGCACCGTCGTCAACGGGCTCACCGGAACGCTGTCCGACATGGCCGGCGGCGGCACGGTCGGCGGGGTCACGGCCCCGGTCACCGGGCTGCTCGACGACGTGGTCGGCTCCGTGCCGATCGTCGGCGAACTGCTCGGCGACGATGCCGTCGGCGGTGTGGTCGGCCCGGTCGCCGGCCTCGTCGACGGCACGCTCGGCGCGGTGGTCGGCTCGACGGGCGAGCTGCCCACCGACGGCACGGGCCTGCTGCCCCTGCTTCCGGCGATCCCGTTGCCGCCGGGCGGCTCCGAGACGCCGGGCGCGGAAGTCCCCGGGCTCACGGAAGACGTGACGAGCCCGGCAGGTGCCACCGGCGCATCGCTCGGGTTCGATGCTGCCCGGGAACGATCAGGCCCATCATGGCTCGACGCCTCGGCGCAGGACGCCGCGGGTTCGATCACGCCCGCGGGCGGCAGCACGCCGCCGAGCGGACACGTCCCCGTAGCCCCCGCGACGCCGGCCGCGCCCTCCGGCGCCGGCGGCTCGAGTGGAGCCGGCTCGGCCGGCGGCGGGGCATCCGGAACCTCCGACGCGGCGTTCGCCGCGCTCGGCCTCGACGCGCTCGCGTCGCTGGTGCTGCACGCGGTCGACGACGAACTCCCGTCGTCGCCGGTGTACGACACCGACACCACCCCTGACTGACGGGGACCGATCCGCCTGCGCGCAGGCGGAACACGGTCATCGCTCCCTGCCCGGGAGCGACATTCCCATCAGTCAGGAGGACTGGATCATGAAGAGATTGGCACTGAGGGCGCTGTACGCGACCCTCTTCGCCGGGGGGCTCACGCTCCTCGGAGCCGGTGTCGCCCACGCGTCTGAGACGAGCGGCGACGACGGCATCCTGTCGGGTTCCCAGGTCGGGATCTCGATCGAACTCCCGGTCACGGTCGGCGGCAACGCGATCTCCCTCATCGGGGACTCGCAGTCGTCGGATGCCTCGACGGAGGTCATGACGGGTGGCGGCGACGCCGACCCGGTCGCGATCACCTCGGGCGAGGACGGCATCGGCTCCGGCACGCAGGCGCTCATCGACGTCTCGGCGCCGGTGACCATCGGCGGCAACGCGATCTCGGTCATCGGCGACAGCTCGTCGAGCGACGCCGAGACGGTGGTGGCGCCGGCCGAGCCGGCCGCGGCGGCCGGGCATCCGACGCCGGTTCGGCGCAGACGAGCGGCGAGGACTCGATCCTCGGCGGCACGCAGGGTGCTCATCGACCTGTCCGCCCCGATCACGGTGAGCGGCAACGCGATCTCCGTGATCGGCGACTCGTCGACCGACGACGCCCGGACCTGGGTCGCCACCGGCGGCACGGGCACGGCGGCGACGCGTCGACCTCGGGTGAGGACTCCGATCCTCGGCGGCACCCAGCTGCTCGCGGATCTCGACCTCCCGATCACGATCGGCGGCAACGCGATCTCGGGCATCGGCGACAGCACGTCGACGGATGCCACGACGATCGTGGTGCCGGGAACCGGGGGCGGTTCCGCGACGACGGATGGATCCGATGGGCTGCTCGGGGGAACACAGCTCATTCCGGACCTGTCCCTGCCCATCACGATCGGCGGCAACGCGATCTCGGTGATCGGTGACAGCGAGACGGACGGGTCGACGACCATCGTCCTTCCGACCGACCCGACCGACCCGACGGACCCGACCGATCCGACCGACCCGACCGACCCGACGGATCCGACGGACCCGACCGACCCGACCGATCCCGACCCAGCCGACGAACCCGTCGGACCCGGGAGGATCGGGCGGCACGACGGTCGCAACCGCAGGCGCGTCGAAGGTCGTCGCGGCATCCACGATGCTCGCGTCGACCGGCGCCGACGCGATGGCGGACCTCGGAATCGCGGCGCTCGCCACTCCTCGGCGGGCTGCGTGCTCGTCGCGGCATCGACGCGACGGTTCCCGCTCCACCGTTGATCGGATGAGGGCCCGGCGCCGCCCTACCGGCGCCGGGTCTCCCCCGATCGGCACGCCGCCGGGGTCGGTGCCGCCGATCGCGGGTTCGGCGGCCGACGCACCGGTGGGAGGATGGTTCGGTGACCGATCAGCTCCACGACACCGCCGTCCGCGGCTTCGCCTCCGACAACTACTCCGGCGTGCACCCCGAGGTGCTCGCCGCGATCGCCGCCGCGAACGGCGGCCATCAGGTCGCCTACGGGGAGGACGTCTACACGGAGCGACTGCAGCAGGTGTTCGCGCAGCACTTCGGCGAGGGCGTCGAGGTGTTCCCGGTGTTCAACGGCACGGGCGCCAACGTCACCGGCCTGCAGTCGATGCTCCCCCGCTGGGGCGCGGTCATCAGCGCGTCGACCGCGCACATCAACTCCGACGAGGGCGGCGCGCCCGAGCGCGTCGGCGGCATCAAGCTGCTCACCGTCCGCACGCCCGACGGCAAGCTCACCCCCGAGCTCATCGACCGGGAGGCCTGGGGCTGGGGCGACGAGCACCGCGCGCAGCCGCTCGTCGTGTCGATCACGCAGACCACCGAGCTCGGCACCGCGTACTCCGTCGACGAGATCCGCGCGATCGCCGACCACGTGCACGAGCGCGGCATGAAGCTGCACATGGACGGCGCGCGCCTCTCGAACGCCGCCGCCTCCCTCGGCCTCCCGTTGCGCGCCTTCACGCGCGACGCCGGCGTCGACGTGCTGAGCTTCGGCGGCACCAAGAACGGCGCGCTCGGCGCCGAGGCCATCGTGGTGCTGAACCCCGAGGCATCCGAGGGCCTGAAGTACCTGCGCAAGCTCAACATGCAGCTCGCCTCGAAGATGCGGTTCGTGTCGGCGCAGCTCATCGCGCTGCTCGAGGGCGACCTGTGGCTGCAGAGCGCCTCGCACGCCAACGCCATGGCGCGACGGCTGCGCGACGCGCTCGACGCCGGCATCGCAGCGGGCGACCTGCCCGGCCTCGGGTTCAGCCAGCAGACCCAGTCGAACGGCGTCTTCGCGGTGCTTCCGGCCGGCGTCGCCGATCGGCTGCGCGAGCGCGGCTTCCGCTTCTACGACTGGGATGCCGCGAAGGGCGAGGTCCGCTGGATGTGCTCGTTCGACACGAGCGAGGACGACATCGACGCGTTCGTCGCCGGCATCCGCGAGGAGCTGCACCGCGCCCGCTGAGCGCGGCGACGCCCCGCTGCCCAAGGCCGGCTCAGGTTCGAACGGCCTGCGCGCCGAGCTCATCGGCGATCGCGCCCGCCCAGGCTTCGATCGCATCCCAGTCGCGGAAGTCGCCGACGGGCATCGCCTCGGCGGGAGCCCACTTGGCCATCCGGTCGACGCCGCGGAGCTTCTCGAGCTGGAAGGCACCGAAGAAGACCTGCATGCCACGAGGGCTGATCGCCGGTTCGAACTCGGCGAATTCCTTCGGCACCGCGCCCTCGAGCACGTCGTGGCCCTTGGCATCCACCTTGTCCGTGCCGACCGGTCCGCTGCTGAACAGCCACACGGGGCGCGCGGCGAGCACGTCCACGTTGCGGCGGACGAACTTCCGGGCATCCTTGCGCCACCGGAACATGTACGCGGCGGACCCGACCACGTACGCGTCGTACCCGGTCGCGTCGTCCACGTCCTTGCACCGCACGACGTCGGCCTCGAGGCCTCGTCGACGCAGCACGTCGCCGATGCGCTCGGCGATGCCCTGCGTGGCTCCGTACTTGCTGGCGTAGGCGACCAACACCTTCATCGCTCCCACCTCCCGTGGCCGCCGGCGCGACCCTGATCGAACGCTAGGCCGTTGCGCGGGCGCACGAGGAGGCGAAGGTCCCGCGCGCGAGCACGGATGACGACCTGTTGCGGCATCCGGAATATCCACAGGTTTCATGCGTTGGAATGGAGTGGGACGACGGCGCCCCGGCATCCGTCCATCCGCACGAAAGCAGCCCCACCATGACGCTCGTCACCGACCTCACGTCCCGCCGCGCCGACACCACCGCGCAGCTCATCAACCCCCTCGTCGAGCGCTGGAGCCCCCGCGCCTACGACCCGACCGCCGAGGTCTCCGTCGAGGCGCTCCGCACGATCCTCGAGGCCGCCCGCTGGGCGCCGTCGGCGAACAACGTGCAGCCGTGGCGCTTCATCGTCGCCCGCCGCGGTACCGCCGCCTTCACGACCGTGCACGACGCGCTCCTGGGCTTCAACCAGGCGTGGGCCGACTCCGCCGCCGCGCTCATCGTGAACGTCGCCGAGACCGTCGACGCCGAGGGCAAGGCCCGCCCGTGGGCCCGCTACGACCTCGGCCAGGCCGTCGCGCACCTCACCGTGCAGGCGCAGCACGAGGGCCTGCACACCCACCAGATGGGCGGATTCGACGCCGCGCGCATGCACGACGCGTTCGGCCTCGACGCCAGCCTCGAGGTCGTCTCGATCACGGCGATCGGCGTGCTCGGCGACGTCGACACCCTGCCCGACCCGCTGCGCGAGCGCGAGGTCGCGCCGCGCCTGCGCAAGCCGCTCGAGGAGCTCGTGCTCGTCGGCGAGTAGCCTCCCGACCCTCCGCAGACGACGAGCGGATGCCGCGGCCTCGCGCCGGCGGCATCCGCTCGATTTCGTTGTGCCGCTGTGACCCGACTCGTCGCTAGCATGGGCCGACCCGACAAGGAGGCTGGATGACGAACGACCTGGCACAGCAGGTGCCCGCAGGCTGGTACGCCGACCCGAGCGGCGCGACGGCGCAGCGCTGGTGGGACGGCGCGCGATGGACCGAGCACGTGGCGCCCGCGGTGCGCCCGTACGGCGAGCCGGCGCAGCCGGCGCGAGTGCCCGAGGGCACGCCGGTCGACACCGTGTGGATCTGGCTCGCGATCGCTCGTGCCGCTCCTCACCCTGCCGTTGCTGTTGCTGGTCGATGTCGACCAGCTCGCCGCCGCCGGCGCGTGGGCGGCTCGCCGTTCGGCGACCCCTGGTACAACGCTCGCATCACTCCTCGGCTGGCCGCTCTACGGGCTCACGGTCCTGTTCTCCTACCTGGACTACGCGGCACTCGGACGGCTCGGCTACGCTCGCCGATTCCACTGGGCGTGGTCGTTCCTCTGGCCGCTCGTCTACGTCGTCGGGCGGTTCGTGATGGTGCGTCGTCAGGCCGGCCGCGGACCCGCGTCGCTGTGGGTCGCGATCGCGGCGACGGTGACGTCGTTCGCCGTCTCGGGCTGGCTGTTCGTGCGCCTGGTGGAGGCCACCTTCAGCGCCGTGATGAGCTCGAGCACCGGGCTGTACTGATTCGACCGAGCGGATGCCGCGGCACGACGCCCGCGGCATCCGCTCGACGGCTCGGTCGTCCGCGCGTCGACGCGAACGCAGAAAGAATCCGCCGACTCGCCGACGCCGACCGACCTGAGCCCGGCGTGGCGCCCAGAAGTTCCTGCATTCGCGTGGTGATCGAAGATACGACAGGGACCCGGACGCGTGAACGGTCCCCGGTCAGTCGGCCTGCTGCTCGGCCAGGAACGCGCGCAGCTGCGCCACGACGAGATCGTGGTCGTCCTGCTGCGGGAGGCCCGAGACGCCGACCGCGCCGATGACGCCGACGTCGCGGATGCGGATCGGCACGACGCCGCCGTGCGCCGCGTACTCGCGGGGGTCGAGCCTCGCGTGCGTGTCGAAGTCCTCGCCGTTCGCGCGGAAGGCCTCGCCGACGAGCAGCGAGGCCCGGCCGAAGCGCTCGACGACGCGGTGCTTGCGGTCGAGCCAGCCGTCGTTGTCGGCCGAGGAGCCCGGGCAGGGCGGTGTGGAACACCCGCTGCGGGCCGAGCCAGATCGCGATCGCGACCGGATGCCCCGCCGCCGCGGCCGCAGCGCGCAGCCGGCCGCCGAGCTCCCACGCGTCGTCGAGCGTGAAGCGCTCGAACTGCAGCTCGGCGTCCTCGGCGACGAGTCGCTCCAGCAGCTCGCTCATGGCCGCAGCAGCACCTTGACCGCGCGACGCTCGTCCATGGCGGCGTACGCCTCGGCGGCCTCCGAGAGCGGCAGCTCCAGGTCGAAGACCCGGCCGGGCTCGATCGCGCCCGAGAGCACGTCGGGCAGCAGCTCCTCGATGTAGCCGCGAACGGGCGCGACGCCGCCGTTCACGCCGACGTTCCGGTTGAAGAGGGGACGCACGGGCAGCTCGGGGCCGCCGTTCGGCGCGCCGACGTAGCCGACCATGCCGCCCGGTCGCGCGGAGCGGATCGCCTGGTCCATCGACTCCTTCGTGCCGACGCACTCGAGCACGCGGTCGGCGCCGATGCCGTGGGTGAGCTCCTGCACCGCCTTCACGCCGACGTCGCCGCGCTCGGCGACGAGGTGGGTGGCGCCGAAGTCGCGCGCGAGCTCCTGCCGCTCGGGATGCCGCGACATCGCGATGATCGTCGTCGCCCCGAGCCGCCGCGCCGCGATGATCGCGCAGAGCCCGACGGCGCCGTCGCCGACGACCGCCACCGAGTCGCCCGGCTGCGACGCCCGCGGAGACCGCGGCGTGGTGGCCGGTGCCCATCACGTCGGAGAGCGTGAGCAGTCCGGGCACCTGGTCGTCGCGGATCTCGTCGCGCACCGGCACGAGCGTGCCGTCGGCGAGCGGCACGCGCACGCGCTCGCCCTGCCCGCCGTCGGCGAACCCGCCGAGGCGGTCCTCGCCGCCCCACCAGCCGCCGTGGAGGCACGACGTCGAGACGCCGTTGCGGCAGTTGATGCAGGTGTTGTCGCACACGTAGAACGGTGCGATCACGAAGTCGCCCACCTCGATGAGCTGCACGTCTCGCCGACCGCCTCGACGACGCCGACGAACTCGTGGCCGATGCGGTGCGCGTCGTGGGTGGGCGTGACGCCGCGATACGGCCACAGGTCGGAGCCGCACACGCACGCCGCCACGACCTTCACGATGGCGTCGCCGCCGGTCGAGAGCACGGGGTCGGGCACGGTCTCGACCCGGATGTCGCGGGGCGCGTGGATGATCGTCGCAAGCATGGTCCGAGCCTACGCGCGTGGCGCGTGGCGCGAACTGGGGTGATCATCCGCCACCCCTGAATGAGGGATTCTCACTTCCGTGCGCATCGGAGTAGCGTCCGCAGTGCATGCCCGCCACCCGGGCGGACGTCCGATCGGTTGGGAGACCCCCATGAACCGCATTCCCATCGCCGCGGGTATCGCCGCGGCAGCCGTCGTCCTGCTCGGCGTACCGGCGCCGGCGCTCGGCGCGCCGCCGGTCGTGGACCACTGGACCGATCACGTGGAGCACATCGAGCAGGTCGAGCATGCACCCGACTGGTGCCCCGACATCCCCTTCGACGTGCTCTACGTCGAGGACGCAAGCGGCACGTTCCGCTTCGTCCAGCACGGCGACGGCCTCTACTACGGAGCGAGCTCGATCGAGGTCCGCGCCACCTGGACGAACGTCGAGACGGGCGAGTCCTTCGGTTTCGTCCGCCACGGCAGCGACAAGGACCTGCACGTGACCGACAACGGCGATGACACAGTCACCATCGACATCGCCACCACCGGGGCCACGAAGTACTACGACGACGAGGGCACGCGCCTGTTCGTCGACGCGGGCCGCCAGACCGCGCAGATCGTCATCGACACCAACGGCACCCCGGGCAACCCCGACGACGACGAGTTCGTCGAGTTCCTCGGCGGCGAGATGAACGGCCGGTTCGACACCGAAGGCCGTGACTTCTGCGCCGACGTCATGGAGTTCATCGGCTGAGCCCGGCGCCGGCCGCACCGACCCAGGTGCGCGGCATCCGCTTCCGTGAGATGGGCGGATGCCGCGCAGCTGCGCCGAACGGCGCGCCTCACACGTGCGGCACGAAGTCCTCCCACGCGAGCCGCTTCGCGCGCCGAGGGTCGGACTCGACGCGGTCGCTCCGATCGAAGACGAGCGTGCGGCGCACCGCCTCGTCGTAGCTCGGCCACGTGGGCTCCGGCGCGCCGGATGCCGCGAACGACACCCAGTGCCGCTGCATCCGCCGGCCGACGTCGCGGTACAGGCGCCGCCCGCCGAGCAGCGTGAGCCCGGCGCCGATCGGCGTGTCGAACTTCTCGAAGAGCGCGAACAGCTCGAGGCCGTGCGTCGCGTCGAGGCCGAGCAGGCGCGGCATCCGCGGTGCCGCGTCGAATCGGTAGAAGTACACCGGAGCGTGCCGGGAGTGCCGCTCGCCGACCTTCACCGACGGGAACCAGAACGTGAAGTCGCCGGCGAAGTCGGCGGCCGGTCGTCGCTCGGGCAGCCCGGGATACTGGCGCTTGATGGCCTTGCGCGCCTTCTTCCTCGTGTTCGCGAAGATCGCCCTGATGCGCGGCTTCGTCGTCGGCAGGATGCTGATGCGCCCCGCGAAGAGCGACCCCTCGCGGTCGTTCGTGCCGATGATGAGCGGGATCCGGTGCGCGGTCCCGTCGCGGAACGCGTCGAGCGGATGCTGCGGCAGGAACTCGCCGTCGATGACCGGCGCGAGGCTGATGGTCCCCGGGTTCTCGTCGGGAGTCCGCAGCGAGAGCCGGGTGGTCGCCTCGGCCAGCAGGGTCGGGTCGGCCGTGTGGAGCATGGCGGCGGCATCCTCGACGCGACTCGCTCTCGAGGTCGTCGTCGTCGACCAGTCGGCTGAGCGTGCTCACGTACTCGGCTGCCCACTTCGCGGCGATCTCGGGCATGTAGACCGCGTACGCGGGCGAGCTCTGCGCGATCGCCCGCCCGAAGAGGCCCTCCGCGGCGGGCACGGTCATGAGGGTCGTGACCGAGTTCGCGCCGGACGACTCGCCGAACAGCGTCACGTTCCCCGGGTCGCCGCCGAACGCGCGGATGTTGCGGCGCACCCACTCGAGCGCGGCGACCTGGTCTCGCAGGCCGAGGTTGCACTCGAACGGATGCCGCGGCGACGCGTAGGCGCGGAAGTCCAGCCAGCCGAGCGCGCCGAGCCGGTAGTTCAGGCTGACGTACACGACGCCGTATCGCCGCACGAGCGATTCGCCCTGCCGCGGGTACTCCCCCGCCGAGCCGACGCTGTATGCGCCGCCGTGGATGAACACCATCACCGGCCGACCCGACACGGGCTCGTCGGGCGCGGTCACGTTGACGCTGAGGCAGTCCTCGCTGCGGGGAAGCCGCGGGTGCGCGCCGATGAACTGGCCCTTCCGGTTCTGCGGGGCGACCGGTCCGAAGGTCGACGCGTCGCGCACATCCGTCCCAGGGCGGTGCGGGCTCGGGTGCACCGAAGCGCCGCGCACCGCCGGTCGAGGCCGCGTAGGGGATCCCCCGCCACATCCGCACGCCATCGACGACGGATGCCGCGCACGGCGCCGCGATCGGTCTCGACCAGGAGGTCGAGTGACGTCCCCTCGCGCAACGACATGGCGGAAGCGTAGATCCTGAACGTGAACCCCGGGTGTGCGATGTCGGCGGCGTCCGACAGAATGCTGAGGTGATCGGCATCCGGACGCTTCTGGGGCGCACTGCCCACCGAGGGTCGCTGGCTGCTGTCCACGGTCGCGATCCAGACCCTCGGGCGCGGGCTGACCCTGCCGTTCACGATCATCTACCTGCACGAGGTGCGCGGCTTCGACCTCGCACTCTCCGGAACGCTGATGAGCCTGATCGCGATCACCGGCCTGATCGTGACCGGCCCGGGCGGCACCCTCATCGACCGCTACGGTGCGCGCGCCGTGCTGCTCGCGGGGCTCACCGCGATGATCGCCGGCTGCACCCTGCTCGCGTTCGCGACCCACCCTGCGGTCGCGGCCGTCGCGCTGGTGCTGATCGGCGTGAACTTCGGCGTCTCCTGGCCGGGGTTCAACGCGCTCATCGCAGCGGTGGTCGAGGGCGACCTCCGGCAGCAGTACTTCGGCGTGAACTTCGCGCTCGTCAACCTCGGGATCGGCATCGGCGGCATCATCGGCGGGTTCTACGTCGACGTGTCCTCGCCCGAGACGTTCACCGTGATCTTCCTCGTCGACGCCGCCACGAGCCTCATCCCGATGGCGCTGCTGCTCGGGCCGCTGCGCCACGTCCGCACGCAGGCCGAGCCGTCCGACGACGCGCCGACGTCCGGCGGCTACCGCGAGATCCTCCGGCGGCCGGCGGTCCTGTGGCTGACCCTGCCTCACCTTCCTCGCGATGTTCATCGGCTACGGCCAGATGGAGGCCGGGTTCCCGGCCTACGGGCGGCAGGTGGCCGAGGTCTCGACCCGCGTGATCGGCCTCGCGTTCGCGGTCAACACCGCGGTGATCGTCCTGCTGCAGTTCGCGGTGCTGAAGCGCATCAGCGGCCGCCGCCGTACCCGCGTGATGGTGGTGATGGCCCTGGTGTGGGCGCTGTCATGGCTGATCCTCGGTGCCGCGGGGCTGCTGCCCGACTCGCTCGCGGCGGCGATCGGCGTGCTCGCGTTCATGGGCGTCTTCGCCTTCGGCGAGACCCTGCTGCAGCCGACGGTGCCGGCGGTCGTACAACGACCTCGCCTCCGACCACAACCGCGGCCGCTACAACGCCATCAACTCCGCGGCGTTCCAGGGCGGCGCCATCGCCGGGCCGATCGCCGCGGGGCTGCTGCTCGACCAGGGCCTCAGCGCGTGGTACATCGCGATCATGGTCCTCGGCTGCCTCGGCATCGGCGTGCTGGCCCTCGCGCTCGAGCGCCGCATCCCGGCGAGCGCGAACGGCGTGCCCGAGCCCGTCGAGGTGCGCGAGCCGCCGCCGAGCTGAGCTACTCGTCGAGCAGCTCGGCGTCGATGACCTCGTCGCTGTCCGTCGCGGCCCTCGTCGTCCGCGGCGCTCGGCCCGCGAGACCAGGAGCGTCTCGCCGTCGGGCGCGAGGTCCACCATCACCGAGTCGCCGTCGCGGATCTCGCCCGAGAGCAGCGCACGCGCGAGCTTGTCGTCGATCTCCTTCTGCATGAGCCTGCGCAGCGGCCGGGCGCCGTAGAGCGGGTCGTACCCGCGCTCGGCGAGCCAGGACCGGGCGTCGGGCGTGACGCCGAGCTCGAGCCGACGCTCGTGCAGGCGGGCCGACAGGCGGTCGATGTAGAGGTTGACGATCTCGCCGAGCTCCTCCTCGGACAGGGCGGAGAAGACGACGATGTCGTCGAGCCGGTTCACGAACTCGGGCTTGAACGCCTGCCGCACCGACTGGAGCACCGCCTGCTCCTTCTCGTCCCAGTCCAGCGAGGGGTCGATGAGGTACTGCGAGCCGAGGTTCGAGGTGAGGATGAGGATCACGTTGCGGAAGTCGACCGTGCGTCCCTGCCCGTCGGTGAGGCGACCGTCGTCGAGCACCTGCAGCAGCACGTCGAAGACCTCGGGATGCGCCTTCTCGACCTCGTCGAGCAGGATCACCGAGTAGGGGCGACGCCGCACCGCCTCGGTGAGCTGGCCGCCCTGCTCGTAGCCGATGTATCCGGGCGGGGCGCCGACGAGCCGGGAGACCGAGAACTTCTCGCCGTACTCCGACATGTCGATGCGCACCATGGCGTGCTCGTCGTCGAAGAGGAACTCCGCGAGCGCCTTGGCGAGTTCGGTCTTGCCGACGCCCGTGGGGCCGAGGAAGAGGAAGGATCCCGTCGGCCGGTTGGGGTCGCTGAGCCCCGCGCGCGAGCGGCGCACCGCGTCGGCGACGGCCGCGACGGCGGGCTTCTGGCCGATGATCCGCCTGCCGAGCTCCGACTCGAGGTTCATGAGCTTCTCGGTCTCGCCCTGCATGAGCCTGCCGACCGGGATGCCGGTCCACGCCGAGATCACCGCGGCGATGTCCTCCTCGGTGACCTGCTCGTTCACCATGCGCGGCTCGTCGGTCGCGTCCTCGACCTGCTCGGCCTCGGCGAGGTCGCGCTCGAGGCGCCGGATGGTCTCGTACTCGAGCTTGGAGGCGCGCTGGTAGTCGGCCTCGCGCATGGCGCGATCGCGCTCGGTGATCGCCTCGTCGAGCTGCTTCTTGAGGTCGCCGACCCGGTTGAGCCCCTGCCGCTCGCGCGCCCACCGCGCCTCGAGCCCGGCGAGCTCGCGCTCCTTCTCGATGAGGGTCTCGCGCAGCTTCGCGAGCCGCTCCTTCGACGCGTCGTCCTTCTCGCGCTTGAGGGCGAGCTCCTCGAGCTTCATGCGGTCGACCTCGCGCTTCAGCTGGTCGATCTCGACCGGGCTCGAGTCGATCTCCATCTTCAGGCGCGACATGGCCTCGTCGATGAGGTCGATGGCCTTGTCGGGCAGCTGCCGGGCCGTGATGTAGCGATGCGAGAGGGATGCCGCGGCGACGAGCGCGGCATCCGTGATCGTCACCCCGTGGTGCGCCTCGTAGCGCCCCTTGAGCCCGCGCAGGATCGCGATCGTGTCCTCGACCGACGGCTCGCCGACGTACACCTGCTGGAAGCGGCGCTCGAGCGCGGCATCCTTCTCGATGTACTCGCGGTACTCGTTGAGCGTCGTCGCGCCGATCAGGTGCAGCTCGCCGCGCGCGAGCATCGGCTTCAGCATGTTCGAGGCCGCGACCGAGCCCTCGCCGCCGCCCGCGCCCATGAGCAGGTGCAGCTCGTCGACGAACGTGATGATGCCGCCCTCGGCCTCGTTGATCTCCTTGAGCACCGACTTCAGCCGCTCCTCGAACTGGCCGCGGTACATGGCGCCCGCGACGAGGGCGGAGATGTCGAGCGCGACGAGCTGCTTGCCCTTCAGGGACTCGGCGACGTCGCCCTCGACGATGCGCTGCGCGAGCCCCTCGACGACCGCGGTCTTGCCGACGCCGGGCTCGCCGATGAGCACGGGGTTGTTCTTGGTGCGGCGGGTGAGCACCTGGCTGACGCGGCGGATCTCGGCGTCGCGCCCGATGACGGGGTCGAGCTTGCCCTGCCTGGCGAGGTCGGTGAGGTTCACGCCGAACTGTTCGAGGGCCGACTGCTGCTCCTCCTGCGAGTTCGGCGCACCCTGCATGTTGGCCACAGGTGGCTCCCTTCTACAAACTTGAGTCTACTACGCTCAACTTTGGCGAGAAGGCGGGTATTCCGGTTCCGACGCGTGGAATTCCCCCGTTCTTCACGCTAGACCGGATGCCCCGCCGCCCGCCACCGCCGGTGACTCCGCCGTGCACGCGGCGGTCAGCTCACCCACAGCCGCCTCATCGACGACGACGACAGGATGGATACCACGAGGACCACCGGACGAACCCCGCCTGCTCGCCCGACGATCCCCGCGCGACCCACGCCGCCCGCCGACCGCCCTCGCCGACCGACAGGACCCCATGAAGAAGCGCACCATCATCACCGTCTCGATCCTCGCCGGAGTCGTGCTGCTCGGCGGCACCGCGGTCGTCGCCGGGCCCATCGTCTACCGCGACCTCATCGTCGGGGAGGCTGCGTCGACGCCGACCGTCACGGCCGCGCCGAGCGCGACCGCCGGCGAGAGCACGATCGACCCGGCAGCACTGTCGGGGACCTGGACCGTCGCGGACGGGTCGTTCGCCGGCTACCGCGTCGACGAGGTGCTCAACGACACGGATGTCACCGTGGTGGGCCGCACCGAGCAGGTCACCGGGACGCTCACCGTCGAGGACCTGACGCTCACCGCGGCCGACCTCACCGTCGACGTGGCCTCGATCACCACGGACTCGACCTCGCGCGACGCGTACTTCCGCGACAACGCGCTCCGCGTCTCCGAGAACCCCGAGGCGACGTTCACCCTCACCGGCCCGGTGACGGCCGACGCGACCCCGGTCATCGGCGAGGTGCAGACGCTCAGCGCGACGGGCGACCTCACCATCGCCGGCGTCACCCGGTCGGTCACCGTCGAGCTCGAGGCCGTGCTCAACGCCGACGGCGGACAGGTCGCCGGCAGCATCCCGATCACCTTCGCCGACTTCGGCGTCGAGGCGCCGAACCTCGGGTTCGTCTCGGTGGAGCCCGACGGGTTCATCGAGTTCTCGCTCGTGATCGTGCCGGCGTGATCGACGCGCGACGGACGCACCGTCCGCGGCATCCGTGACCCGCGCCGGGGTTAGCCTGAGAGGACCACGCGGGAGGAGGGCGGATGCCGCTCGAGGGAGTGTACGAGCCGAGCACGTCGGACTGGGCGCGCAGGCAGGCCGAGGCCTACGAGGCGTCCGACGGCGAGCGGTCGAACACGCTCAGGGGCCGCCCGATCATCGTGCTGACCTCGGTCGGCGCCAAGACGGGGCGCCTGCGCAAGACCGCCCTGATGCGCGTCGAGCACGACGGCGAGTACGCCGTCGTCGCCTCGAAGGGCGGCGCCGACGACCATCCGGTCTGGTACTGGAACCTGCGCAAGCACCCGCACGTCGAACTGCAGGACGGCGCGGAGAAGCACGACTACGAAGCGCGCGAGGCGAGCGGCGACGAGCGCGCCGCGTGGTGGGAACGCGCCCTCGAGGTCTGGCCCGACTACGGCCGGTACCAGGAGCGGACCGACCGGCAGATCCCCCTCTTCGTGCTGACGCGCATCGTCACCTGAGCGCGGGCGGCCGCGTCAGAGCCAGCGCATCGTGAACGCGCGGGCGAGCAGCGCGCGGAACGGCGCGAGGCCGAGGAACCGCACCGCGCCGTTGCGCGCGCGGAGGCGCACGCCCGACGCCGGCGCCCCCATCCGCATGTTGAACGCCGCCTGCCGCATGGCCCGAGCCGCCGACGCGCGCCGGATCCGGTCGTAGGCCTCGAACGCCTCGTACGGCGCGCCCACGGCCAGCGCCGCCGCGAGATCGTGGTCGAGCCGCATCGCGTCGAGCCAGCCGAGGTTCATGCCCTGGCCGCCGATCGGGCTCACCTCGTGCGCGGCGTCGCCCGCCAGCGCCACCCGGCCCTGCGCCATCCGCGTCGGCGAGGTGCTGGCGGGCCTCGAACGCGCTCGGCTCCGATGCCGTCGACTCGTCGAACACGCCGTCGGTGCGCGTGCGCACGATCGTCGCGAGCTGCGCCGCGGTGGGCGCGGCGGGCGGGCGGCGCACCCACGCGACCCAGCGACGCGTGCCGCCCGGCATCGGGAACGACTCCACCACGCCCGCCGGCTCGAAGTGCAGCAGCGCGCTCGCGGGCTCGCCGGTGTCGTCGCGCGTGTCGCCCATGACGTAGAACGCCCGGCCGCGATGCGGGTGCCAGGCGATGCCGAGCTGCTCCCGGATGCCGCTGCGCACGCCGTCGGCCGCGATCGCGTACCGCGCGCCCACGGTCGACCGCCTCGCCGCCGCCCGCGACGTCGACGCCGTCCACCTCGACGTGCGTGCCCCGGTCGCGCACGCCGCGCACCTCGACCCCGCGACGGAGGGCGCCGGGGCGCAGCTCCTCGAGTCGCCGCTCCAGCACCTCCTCGGTCTCGCGCTGCGGCAGCGACAGCACGGTGCCCGCGCGCCGTGAACGACATGGCCCCGAGCACGCGCCCCTCGCAGGTGACGCGGCCGTCGAGGATCTCGACCGCACGGGCCCGCACCTCCGACTCGACGCCCGCGAGGGCGAGCGCCCGCACGCCGGGCGGATGGATGCCGATCGCGCGCGACCGGGCCGGCCGCGACGTGCGCCGCTCGAGCACGACCGCGTCGACGCCGCGGCGGGCGAGCAGGCACGCGAGCAGCAGGCCCACGGCGCCGCCGCCGACGATGACCACGTCGTGCCGCGGTCGGCTCGTGCGCCGGCTCGTGCGCCGGCGCCCGCGCTCGGCCTCAGGCATCGGGCGCGCCCCAGACCACCTCGAGTCGCGACGGGATGCCGCGACGCACCCGCCATCCGGCCGGCAGCACCGCGGCGAGCTCGGCGGCGGTGTGGCTGCGCCGGATCGAGGTGAGCCCGTCGGGCCGGATGTACGAGCCCGCGAACAGGTTGCGCTCGAACGGCAGCGTGCCGAGGGCGAACCCGACGTAGCCGAGCCGGGTGCGCTCGATGTCGCCGTGCACCGCGATCCCGCCGTCGCCCGCGAGCCGCTCCGAGTCGGCGAGCAGCGCGCCGAGCTGCCGCCCGTCGAGGTGGTGCAGCACGTGGTTCGAGGTCACCACGTCGAAGCGCTCGCCGGCCCTCGGCGAGGTCGGCGCTCGAGACGCGCCGCAGCACGAGCCCAGGCTCGGCGGGCTGCCGGAGCGCCCAGTCCAGCGCGCGCGGATCGGGATCGATCGCGGTCACCTCGAGCCGGAGCCCGTCGGCGCGCGCCCAGCGCAGCAGCGCGCGCGGCAGGTCGGCGCCGCCCGTGCCGATGTCGAGCACGCGGCGCACCTCGGTGGCCGACAGGCAGGGACGGATCCAGCGCCGGTACACGGCGCGCTGGTTCGAGACCACCGCGTTGATGAGCCGGAACCGCTCGTACGTGCGCTCCAGCGTCGCGACGTCGCCGCCGGGCTCGTCCATCAGCTCCGTGGCCGACTCGTCGCGCTCCGCCAGGAACCCGCGATCGAGGAATCCGGGCGACGACATCACGACGCCATCACGTCAGGCGCGCACCGTCATCAGCGCGGACTCGACCGTGAGGCCCGGACCGAAGGCCATGGCCACGACCCGGTCGCCGTCGGCGGCGGCATCCGACTCGAGGATGTTGCGCAGCACGAACAGCACCGTGGCGCTCGACATGTTGCCGTAGTCGCGCAGCGTCTCGCGGGCGGGCACGAGCTGCGCCTCGGTGAGCTGCAGGCGCGACTCCACCTTGTCGAGGATGCTGCGGCCGCCCGGATGGATGGCCCAGTGCTCGATCGCGTCGCTCGCGGCATCCGTGGCCAGCGCCTCGGCGAGCGCGGGGTCGTGGTCGAGCAGCGGCTCGATCGCACCGGTGATGTGGTCGTCGATGATCGTGGGGATCGCGTTCGAGAGCACCATCTCGAACCCGTGGTCGCCGATCTTCCACGCCATGTCGCCCTCGCCGTTCGGCGTGATGCGCGTCTCGAACCGGTCGAGGTCGAAGGCGCGCTCCCCCTCGGCGAGCGGGCGGGAGGTCACGATTCCCGCGGCCGCGCCGTCGGCGAACAGCGACGACGCGACGATCGTGTCGGGGTCGTTCGACGAGCGCAGGTGCAGCGTGCAGAGCTCGGCCGAGACGACGAGCACGACCGCCGCGGCATCCGCCTCGCAGAACTGCTTCGCCGTGCGCAGCGCCGGCATCGACGCGTAGCACCCCATGAACCCCAGGTGGTAGCGCTGCACGGCCGCGCCGAGCCCGAGCTCGCGCACGAGCATGAAGTCGGGGCCGGGCGCGTAGAACCCGGTGCACGAGACGGTGACGACATGGGTGATGTCGGATGCCTCGATGCCCGGGCATGCCTCGATCGCCGCCTGCGCGGCCTGCACGTAGAGCTTCGTCGCCTCTGCGGCGTAGATCTCGTTGCGCGCCTTGGTGCCGGGGAAGAGCAGCTCGCCGCTCTCGATGTCGAAGAACACGGGCTCGTCGGGATGCGCTTCCCAGCTGAGCTCGTCGAGCACGGTGTACCGCGTCTCGATGCCCGACACGTTGAAGGAGGTCGCGACGATGCGCTGCGCCAGCCGGTTGAGCCCCGGCTGGGCGGCGAACACGTCGCGCACCTCCTCCTGCACGAGCACCGTCGGCGGTACGGCCGTCGAGACCGCGCGCAGTGAGACCGTCACCCGAGCAGCTTCGCCTTCGCGGCGGCGAACTCGTCGTCGGTGAGGATGCCCTGCTCCTTCAGCGCGCCGAGCTTCTGCAGTTCGGCGACGATGTCGATCCCGCCGGATGGCGCGGCCGGCGCGGCGCTGAGCCGCCGCCGCCTGCTGCTGCGCGACGGCCTGCTGCGCGGCGGCGTTCATCTGCGCCTGCTGCTGCTGGGCCTCGTACTGCTGCTGCTCGTACTGCGACTGCTGCTTGTCGGCCTGGTGCCGCTGCACGCTGCCGCTCACCGCGGTGGCGGTGCCGGCGACGACGGCCGTGCGGGCGGCCATCCCGACCAGCCCGGGCCGACCCATTCTCCTGAACGGCATGTTCCTACTCCTCTTCGGCTTCGGCGAGCACGGCGTTGACGACCGGCGCGGGGATGCGCTCGGTCTGCAGGACGATGCCGCCGGACGCGGCGAACTTCGACGCGAGGTTCTTGGCCCAGAGCAGCTCGATGGCGAGCAGCGCGCCGGAGGTGCCCGGCGGGATCCCCTGCGCGAACTCCTGCGCGTCCTCCTCGGCGACGAGGCCGATGGCGGCGAGCTCGATGTCCTCGAACCCGTACTCGTCGCTGACCTCGTCGTAATCGGTGATCAGCACCGAGCCGTCGTCCTCACGTGAGATGACGAGCAGGTCGATCAGGCGGATCTCCCCGCCCTCGACCAGCTCCCGGATCGCATCGAGGGTGCCGTCGTCTGGACGATCCCCCTCGAATCCGACGAGATACAGCTCGACCGGGCCGTATTCGAACTCCGCCATTGGTTCCCCCTCTGTCGTGTGTTTGCAGACTAGACCCCGCCCCGGAACCGGCGCCAGAGTCGCACGTGAATCCCCGGCGAACACGCGGATTCGCCGGGGAGGGAGCCTCCGCCTCGCTTCCGGACCTCCGCCGGCGCGACCGGCTACGGCGCGTGCGGATCGCCCGTGAGGTGCCGAAGCGCCCCGGCCTTCGGGTCGGGGTCGAGCAGCAGCGCCCGCACGAGCAGGGTGAGCGGGATGCACAGCAGCGCGCCCATCGGGCCGAGCACGAGCGTCCAGAAGACGACGGAGAAGAACGTCAGCGTGAGGCTCAGGCCCACGGCGTCGCTCACGAACTTGGGCTGCACGAACTCCTGCAGCACGACGTTGATGACGCAGTAGGCGAGGACCACGGCGAGGGCCAGCGGCCAGCCGCCGACGACCAGGGCGAGCACGGCCGGCGGGATCAACCCGATCACGAAGCCGATGTTCGGGATGAAGTTCGTGACGAACGCGAGGATCGCCCAGGTGATCGGCACCGGGATGCCCAGCGCCCAGAGCACCAGGCCGTCCAGCACCGCGACGACCGCGCCGAACGAGGCGTTCACCACGTAGTAGCGGCGCACGCCCGAGAAGTACCGGATGCCGATCGCGTCGGCGACGGCGCCGCCGAACACATTCGAGCCGCGGGAGAACCGCGAGGCATCCGCCGCCATGAACAGCACGTAGGCGAGCACGAAGAAGAACGCGGTCGCGGCGCCGAGCACGGCGTCGGCGACGCCGGACGCGAACGAGAGCAGCTGCTCGGGGTCGATCGCCGAGCGCCGCCGTGCCCGCCGCGTCGCTCGAGAACCCGAGCGACTGCAGCCACTCGAGCACGCCCTGCGCCGTCGCCTGCAGCTCGTCGGCGTAGTCGGGCAGCATGCCGATGAACTGGGCGGATGCCACGACGAGCAGGATCCCGAGCACGGCGAGGATCGCGTACCCCACGAGGATGACCACCGTCGTGGCCAGCCAGCTCGGCCATCCGCGGCGCTCGAGCGGACGGCGCACGGGATGGGCGATGATCACGACCACCGCCGCGACCGCGACCGGCACGAGGATCTCACGCGCGAACCAGATGCCGACGAACGCGACGACCGCGGCGGCCACGGTGATGAGCACCCGGGTGCCGCGGGCGAGGCCGGCGGGCCGTGCCGCGTCGGGTGCGGCGTCGCTCCGTCGCTCATGATCAGAAGCTCCCGATGCCCTTGCCGATGACCACGACGCCGATCACGAGCAGCAGCACCGCCATGACGGTCGCGTTGTTCTGCACCAGCCAGCGACGCGCAGCGAGTCGAGCGGGCCGGCCATCCGCTTCGACGCGACGAGGTAGGCGATCACCGGGATCGCCACGGAGCTCGCGGCGATCAGCACGAAGACGAGGATGACGATCGCGCTCTCGCCGACCGTCAGCCCGCCGGTGCCGATGATCACGCCGGCACCGGCGGCCATGAGCAGGTTCTTCGGGTTCACGGCGGAGAGGAGGAAGCCGAGCACGAAGCCGCGACCGGCCGTCATCTGGTCGATCGCGGCCATCCACTTCGGCAGCGCGGCCTCCTCGCCGGGCTTCGGGCGGCTGCGCCACTGGCGTGCGGCGAGGAACAGCAGCGCGACGCCGAGCACGATCTTGATGACGCCCGAGATCGGGGCGCTGTCGTCGGGATCCGCGCGGGGATCACCGAGGCGAGCAGCGTGAACAGCACCGACGGCGACGACGATGCCGAGCACCCAGCCGAGGAGGAACCCGATGCTCGTGCCCTTCGCCTTCGGCGACAGGAGCATGAGGATCGCGGCGATGATCGGGATCGGGCTGATCGCGATGCCGAGCGCGAGCGCCAGGATGTCGCCGATGACGGATGCCATGCTCAGATCCTCTCCCTACTTCTCGAGCGCGGCGATCGCGGCCCGGTTCGTGTCGTAGATCACGGTGGTCGCCGAGCAGGCCGAGGCCGACCAGTCGGGCGCGCGCATCGGGCCGCACGCGGCTGAAGCCGAGCGCCGCCGCCGCGGCATCCGGCGAGGCCACCAGCTGGCGCGACGACACGACGAGGGCGTACGCCACCGTCGGCACGATGAGGGCGTAGAGGCCCGCGGTCGGCGGCAGCCCGGCGATCTGCGCGTAGCCGATGTTCAGCGGGATCGCGATGGCGAGCAGCGTGACGCCGGCCATGAGCTCGCGGACGAGGTTGCGTCGGGTCAGTCCCGTCAATGGTCGCGCCACGGCGGGCCCTCCTTGCCGTGCACGACTATCGGCCGGCGGTCTCGTCCGGGGCACTCGGCGCCGGGCTGGGCGCCGGGGCCGGGTCGGGGTCGGCGGCAGGCGGCACGATCCGGAACTCGGGCGCGCCGCGACACGAGCAGCCATGCCGGCAGGACGATCACGCACAGCATCGGCAGCAGGGTGATGTCGGCCGGGATCGCGACGCCGAGGAAGATCGCCAGCCAGCCGTCGCGGCCGATGACGAGGACGACCCCGAGGATCGCCGCACGCCACCGCGAGCCCGAGCGGGATGCCGGGGATGAGCACGTGGCCGAGCATTCCGAGGGCGACCCCGATGAAGGTGGCCGGGAAGATGCGGCCGCCGCGGAAGAGGGAGCCGGCGGCCACCAGCAGGGCGAGGATCTTGATGCCGGCGATCACGGCGAGCTGGGTGCCGTCGTAGGCGCCGGGATCCTGCAGCAGCTCGCCGATCTGCTCGAGGCCCTTGAACATCGTGATCGGGCCGCCGATGAGGCCGAGGATGCCGAGGATGAAACCGCCGACGAGCGGGATGAGGATCGGGTGGCGCAGTGCGTGCATCCCCCGCCAGACGATGGGGAACGCGACGAGCGCGGCGAGGCTGATGACGACCGCACCGCACGCGACGAGTGCACCCGGTGAGCAGGTCGATCGCCTGCGGGCTGCCGTACGGCGGCAGGTCGAATGCCGAGCGGCGGAGCCCCGAGCAGGTGCATCGTGATCGCGCCGGCGCCGGCGGCGGCGACGGGCAGGAACAGCCGGTCCCAGAGCGACCCGCCGCCCTTCGCCGCCGCGACGATGCCGGTGAAGAGCAGCGCCGCCGCCACGGGCGTGCCGAACAGGGCCCCGACGGTCGCGGCGCCGGCGATCAGCACGGAGATCTGCGTGGGAACCTTCGGGAGCAGCCGCGCGAACAGCGGCCACGATGATGCCCACGTTGATCGCGATGATCGGGTTCTCGGGGCCGAGGCTCACCCCGCCGGCGAGGCTGAGCACCGTCACCACGGCGAGGCCGGGGAGCACCCGGAGCCGCAGGGGCGGCGAGATCAGCTCGGTCGTCGCCGAGTCGGGCCCGCCGTGGCCGGGGAAGTACCGCAGCCCGATGCCGACCGCGAGACCCGTGAGGGTGAGGATCAGCACGATCCACCAGCCGTTCGGGTCCACGCCGAGCGCGTCGGGCAGGGTGTCCCAGAGCACGCCGCTCAGCAGGTCGGCCAACTGCTCGAGGGCCCACAGGAGCAGCGCAGCGAATGCGCCGAGCACGATCGCCGGGATCGCGAGCAGCAGCAGTTGTCGCGGGGACGCGCCACCGTCGGTCGGCGTTCGAGCCAGGCTCATCGTGGACTCCTCCCCGTCGGATGCTGCGCGTCGACGACGGACGAGCGTCCTCGCCACGCGCCACGCACCCCGGGTCGAGCGTAGCGCCGGAGACCAGTGGACGTCTCGTCACGCCACGCGATAGGTTCGGCTCAGCGGCGCTCGCTGGGGGGCGCTCGAGTCGATCGGAAGGCTGCAAATGAATTTCTGGAATAGCTTCTGGGACGTGATCTGGTGGTTCCTCTGGGCCTTCGTGTTCATCGCGTACCTCATGGCGCTGTTCGCGATCATCGGAGACCTGTTCCGCGATCACAAGCTCAGCGGCTGGTGGAAGGCGGTGTGGATCATCTTCCTGATCTTCGTGCCGTTCCTCACCGCGCTGATCTACCTGATCGCCCGCGGCAACGGCATGGCCGAGCGCTCCCAGAAGGAGGCGAAGCAGTACCAGGCGGCGACCGACGCATACATCCGCCAGACCGCCGGCGCCGCGAGCCCGTCCGACGAGATCGCGAAGGCCAAGGCGCTGCTCGACGCGGGCACCATCAGCCAGGCCGAGTACGACCAGCTCAAGTCCAAGGCGCTCTCGCACTCCGCGTAGCCCGCCTAGCTCGACACCGCGACGGGGTCGGATGCCGCGGCATCCGGCCCCGTTCGCATGTCCGCTCCGACGCCGGCGCGCAGGTGCCGTCGCCGGGGCGCATGGCGCCCGTGTTGCGGAGGAACACGATGATCCAGCTGAAGATCAGCACGCCGGCCACGAGCTCGACCGCGGTGAGGTTGTAGTAGCCGATCGCGAAGAAGATGCCGAGCAGCGTGATCACGCCGACGAAGACGTAGCCGAGCAGCACGAACACGCGCGGCATCGCCGGCACGAGCCAGCGCAGGCCGATCACGATCGCCGCGAAGATCACCGCCATGCCGGTCGCGACCGTGTTGTGCACGAGGAAGAACTCGTCGACCGGGAAGATGCCGACGCACGCGAGGAAGATGCCGATCAGCACCAGGCCCACGCGCAGGAGGTTGCGGCCGCGGAGCTCCTCGCGGGTCGTCGTCGGCAGTGACGCCGTGGCGTAGCGGGCGATGATCGTGACCATGGCGCCCGCGATGATGAGCGTGAGGTTGAAGGCCAGCGCGGATGCCTCGTCGCTCATGCCGAGCGCGCTGAGGTTCTCCTTCCACCACTGCGGGTCGCTGGCGCTCAGCATCGCGGCGAGCGCGCCGACCACCAGGAACGCCGCGAGCACGAGCGAGAGCAGCATCGGCGTGAGGTGCACCGACGACAGGAACGTCACGTAGGCGGTGAGGGCGAAGGCGACGCCCGCGAGGATCGCGCCGGCGAGCGGGAACACGACGGCGCCGATGAAGCTCTGCTCGAGCACGTCGGCCAGGCCGACCCAGCCGAGCAGCGCGATCACGGCGTGCGCGACCGCGAGCGCCGCGACGTCGAACCAGTGCAGGCGCGCGCCCGGCACGTCGAGCCCCGGCGACGTGTCGTGCAGCACCGCCGGGTGCCGGTGCCGGGCGATGAGGACGCGGCCGAGGACGAAGGCGATGAGCGCGGTCGACCGCCCCGCCGATGCCCACGTACTCGCCGAGCGAGCCCGGCCCGGAGATCGCGAGTTCGCGCCCCCAGAACGCGACGAACGAGACGGCGCCGCCCACGACGAAGAACGCCGCCCCGAGGAGCAGCGCGATCGATTCGAGTGATTCGGCACTGGCGGCCGGATGCCGCAGCACCCGGGAGATCGACGACGATTCGGCCACGAGGCACCCCGTTCGCTCGTGCGACCGCCTGGGGGCGGTCGCGTCGCGTCACAGAATGCCACTCCCCGGTGCGCGCGTGTCCATGGTGACGCGCGACGCGAGGTCCGCGGACGGCGGACGCCGCGGCATCCGCACCGCCGTCGGGCTCAGGACTCGGTGGGGTCGAGCACTTCGAGCATCGAGCCCTGCACGAAGCCCGCCCACTCGTACGCCGCGCGGAGGTAGTCGTCGCGCGTCTCGTCGGCCGCGTCGTCGCCCTCCTCGATGATGCCGACCCGCTCGGCGAGGATGAGCCGCAGGTCGGTGAGGAACGTCAGCCAGCCCCACGCCTCGGACTGGTCGAGCTCGATCTGCACGACGGTGTCGTCGCCGTCCTCGACCGCGGTCGCGTCGCGCACGCGCTGGGCGGCCTGGCGCTTGCCGTCGACGAGGCTCTCGCGCGTGTAGCGGGCGAACTCGTCGCGACGACGGGGCGTCTTCGGGGTAGGCGTTCGGCAGCAGCCGCCCGAGCGCGGGATCGTCCGCCTCGCCGAGCAGCAGCACCGAGTCGACCTGGTCGGCGAGCTCGGACAGCAGCATCGCCTCCTCGGCCTCGAGCACGATGCGCACGCCCTCGCCGCCGCTGCGGCCGGCGACGATCACGGCTCGGCCCTCGACACGGTCGCCTGCAGGCCGTAGCCGTGCATCGCCTGGACGTGCCGCTCCATCGCCTCGCGGTTGCCGGTCGCGACGATCGCGCGGCCCTCGGTGTGCACCTGCAGCATCAGCCGCTCGGCCTTCTCGCGCGGATAGCCGAAGTAGGTGCGGAACACGTAGCTCACGTACGTCATGAGGTTCACGGGGTCGTCCCACACGATCGTGCGCCACGGCTCCTCGGCCACGACGATCGTCGTGGTGTTCGGTGTCGTGCTGCTCGAGGGTCGTCGCGGTCACGCCTCCAGCCTGACACGACCTCGCGCGCGACGGAACCCGCCGGCTCGTTCGACCCGTTTCGGACGGCGCGGCGCCCGGGCCCGATAGTCGACGGACGCCTCCGACGTCAAGCCCCCTTGACATTGTCGCTCTCGACCATGCGTTCCTGCGCGGTCCCGCCTGTACTCTCGGGGTGACGGAGAAGGAGCCAGTCCGGCCGTCACGCCGGCACCCCCTACGCCCGGCATGCCACCGCCGCCAGGACCACCCCGACCCTTGGCAGGTACTCGCATGACCTTCACGTCACCCGTCTCCGCGACCGATGTCCTCCACCGGAACAACGTCACGGTCTCGGGGAATCCCACGGGCCGTCCCATCGTCTTCGTGCACGGCTTCGGCTGCAGCCAGGAGATGTGGCGATGCGGTGGCGCCGCATTCGAAGACGACCATCGAGTGGTGCTCCTCGACCTGGTGGGCGCGGGCGGCTCCGACCTCACGGCCTACGACCCCGTCAAGTACGACTCGCTGCACGGCTACGCCGACGACGTCCTCGAGATCCTGGCGGCCCTCGACCTGCGCGACGTGGTCTACGTCGGGCACTCCGTCGCCGCCACCATCGGCGTGCTCGCCGAGACCACGGATGCGTCCCGCTTCGGCGCGCTCGTGCTCGTCGGCCCGTCTCCGCGCTACATCGACGACGACGACTACCGCGGCGGCTTCGAGCGGGCCGACATCGATGGCCTCCTCGATGCGCTCGACGCCAACTACCTCGGCTGGTCGCAGACCATGGCGCCGGTGATCATGGGCAACCCCGATCGACCCGACCTCGGCCTCCAGCTCACCGACAGCTTCTGCACGGTGGATCCCGCGATCGCCCGGCACTTCGCCCGCGTGACGTTCCTGTCCGACAACCGGCGCGACTTCAGCGCCGTGCGCACGCCCACCCTCGTGCTCCAGTGCTCGGACGACGTCATCGCGCCCGACCTCCGTCGGACAGTACGTGCACGAGCAGATCTCCGACGAGCCGGCTGGTGCAGCTCGCGGCCACCGGTCACTGCCCGAACCTCTCCGCGCCCGATGAACTGGCCGACGCGATCAGGGCGTTCCTCCGATGACGATCCGCGGCGCGGCATCCGTCGACCGGGAACGCGGACGAACCCGAGGCGGAGGCCGCCGATTCGAGCCCGGGTCGCCGACGCCTTCCTGGAGCTCTTCGAGGACGCCCCCTGCGGTTACCTGGAGACGACACCCGACGGCGTGATCACCCGCGTCAATCGCACGTTCGAGCGGTGGACGGGCCACGCGCGGGAGGCGTTGCTCGGCACCGACCTTCATCGACCTCCTGAACCCCGCGGGGCAGCTGTTCTACGAAACCCGTTTCGCCATGGTGCTGAGTCTCTCCGGCGAGGTGCGCGAGGTGGCGTTGTCCGTGCGCTGCGACGATCTTCGGGAGCTGCCCATCCTCGTCAATGCGATCGTCGTGAGCGAAGCCCGACGGCCGGCCCCGCGGCATCCGCACCGTCGTCTTCGATGCGACGGAGCGCCAGGACTACGAGCGACAGCTCCTGCTCGCTCGCCGCGACGCCGAGGCGTCCGAGGCACGCGTGCGCGTGCTGCAGGATGCCTCGAGTGCGTTCGGCGTCGCGACCTCCGCGCGCGAGCTGGCCGCATGCGCTCGTCGCGAGCGCCGAGCACCGCCCTCCGGGCGTCGAGCGCCGCCGTGCTGCTCGCCGACGGCACAGGTCCGCTCGAGCTCATCGCGGGCGACGAGACCGCGCTCGAGCTGTTCGACGCCGGGCTCGGCGCCCTCGCCGAGCAGGCGATCGGCAGCGGCGAGATCGTCACCGTCGCCGACCTCGATCAGGCCGCCGCGATCCTGCCCGGTCTCGATGACGCCCTGCACGGCCGCCGGCTGACCGCGCTCAGCATCGCCCCGCTGCGCACCGACGGGCGCGTGAGCGGCGTGGTCGTCTCGCTCTTCGCCCGCGACCGGGTCTTCGACACCGACAGCCGGGAGATCCAGGCGGCCCTCGCCCGACAGGCTGGGCAGGTGCTCGCGCCGCGTCCGCCTCCAGGAGGAGCTCGCGCACCAGCGCGATGCACGACCAGCTCACCGGGCTCGCCAACCGCAAGCTGCTCGAGGAGCGGCTCGACGCCGCCATCGCCGCCGCCGCCCGCAGCCGACGGCCGCTCTCCGTCGTGTTCGTCGACCTCGACGGCTTCAAGGCGATCAACGACAGCCTCGGCCACCGCGTCGGCGACGACGTGCTCGTCGAGGTCGCCTCGAGACTCCGCTCGGTGGCGCGCGCGGGCGACTCGGTCGCCCGGTACGGCGGTGACGAGTTCGTCGTCGTCTGCGAGGACGCCGCGCCGGAGGCCGGCCGCGAACATCGCCGAGCGATTCCGCCAGGCGGTGCGACGCCCGCTCGACTCCGTCCCGCCGCGATACGCCATCGCGGCCAGCATCGGGGTCGCCGTCTGGGATCCGGCGAAGGCGCCCGACGCCGGACACCGACCTTCTGCTGCGCATCGCCGACGAGGCGATGTACGGTTCGAAGGACGCCGGCCGGGATCGCGTCACGATGATGACGATCGACAGACGGCACGAGGACCGACACAGCACTCGACGACCACCAGCGACCGGAGACCGGCATGGGAACACTGACGTACGACTCCACGATCACGGCGGAGTTCGACGACCGCCTGCTCAACCACCTGCAGGTGGTGATCTGGTCGAAGCTCCGCCGAGGCGAGCACTTCGCCTTCACGTTCTCCGACGAGGCGCCGCCGGCGCAGCGCACGTCGGTGTGGTGCAGCCCGACGATCCCGATGGCCTTCCAGTTCGAGCAGGCCGATCCGGCCGAGCTCAACACGCGATGGCTGGAGCTGCTCACCAAGTCGGCCAACTCCGCCGCGGGCCTGCAGCCGCTGCCGGAGCCCGAGGCCGACTCGTGAGCGGATGCCGCAGCACCGACCGCCGAGAGGACGAGGAGGAGAGTCATGGGCCTGCTGATCTACGGCGCGCGCGTCTCGGAGTTCGAGATCGAGGATCGCGTGCTCGCCCACCTGCAGTTCGTCGTCGCCACGAAGCTGCGGCGCGGCGAGCAGTTCATGCTGACCTGGAACCACGGCGTCGAGCGGGGCAGCGGACGCAGCTCGATCTGGATCAGCCCGTACGTGCCGGTGCACTTCAAGTACCACGGCAACCGCCCGCCGAAGCTCAACCGCGCATGGCTCGAGCTGATGATGGACGGGGCCAACAGCCCGGCAGGGCTGCATCCGATCCCCGAGGCGGCAGCCGGGATGGCGGAGTGAACGACATGCGACGACGTCGCGCAGGCGAGAGAACGGAGGTGCGGTGTGAAGATCCACCGCTTGACGGTCGACGGCCAGGACTACTTCCTGCCCGATCCCATCGATGAACTGCGTGCCGAGATCCTGAAGGCGATCCGAGCGGGCGGCGGCTACGTGAACATCCCGCCCCTGCGCGGCGGACCCGGGATCGACATCCTCTTCTCGCCCGGGCATGCCGGTGACCTGGTCGCTGATCGATGTCGGCGGAGACCCCGGCGATTCGACGCCGGCGAGACCGACGACTCGTACGAGGATCCCTACGAGGTGCTCTGAGTCACGGCGTCGCCGGGCGCTGATCCGCCCGCGAGGCGGGCCGAGATCCCCCGCGCCGGCTCGGGCCGACCGAACAGGTAAGCCCTGCGCGCGGTCGAACCCCAGCTCGCGCACCGCGACGAGTTGCGGGCGCGTCTCGACCCCCTCGGCCACCGACCTGAGTCCGTGCTCGCGGGCGAATCCGACGCAGCTGCGCGGCGACGCCGCGGTCCTCGGGGAGCCGTCGGATGACCGAACGGTCGACCTTCAGCTCGGTGATGGGCAGGGCGCAGCACGCGGGCCTCCGCCTCCTCGACGGTGCGCACGTCGTCGACCGAGACCCCGACCCCGATCGCGCGGATCCCGGCCAGCGCCTCGGCTGCCTCGGCGGGCACGGGCCGTGGTCTCGGTGAGTTCCAGCGTCAGCAGCGCGCGCGGGCATCCCGGAGCGCCTCGAGATGGTGCGTCAACCGCTCGGTGAAGCGCGCCTCGGAGAGCTGCGCGGCGGCCACGTTCACCGCGACCTCGATCCGGCGACCGGCCACGCACGAGCGCCGCACCGTAACGGCAGGCCGCCTCGAGCATGACATCGCCGATGGCGATCATGGCCCCGGTCGCCTCCGCGAGGGGGATGAACTCGCGCGGTGGGATGACGCCCGCGCTTCGGATGACGCCAGCGACTCAGCGCCTCGAGGGCGACGAGGAGCCCGTCGCGCAGGTCGACCTGCGGCTGGTACTGCGCGATGATCTCGCCCCGCTCGGCGGCGAGACGCAGTTCTCGTGCCAGTCGCTCCTGCTCTGACATGGCATCCCTTCCCGGGCGTCGAACGGCGCCCGGCCCATTGTGACGCGCGACCACCGATGCGGCGAAACGGCTGACAGCGAGCCGTCGGATGCGTATACTCCCCGGCGCCGCTCAGGGTCGATCGACGGTCGAGGCGGTCACGGTGAACTTCGCGTTCCGCGCCACCTGCCTGGTCGGCCCGACCAGCGCGTTCGAGCAGCGGCCGGTAGCGCAGGTGGGAGTTCCAGACGCACCAGAGCTCGCCGCCCGGCGCGAGCACGCGGGCGGCGTCCTCGAAGAGGTGCGCGGCGATGCCGGTGTGCAGCGCGGCATCCGAGTGGAACGGCGGATTCAGCACGATGAGCGGCTCGCTCGCGTCGGCGAGCAGCTCGAGCCCGTCGGCCTGCGTGACGTGGATGCGGTCGGCGAGGCCGTTCACCTCCGCGGTCTCGCGAGCGGATGCCGCGGCCGCCGCCGAGCGGTCGGTGGCCGTCACCCGCAGCGTCGGGCGCGCGTGCGCGAGCCACGCGGCCACGACGCCCGAGCCGCACGCGAGGTCGACGGCGGTCGCGGCATCCGGGACCGCATCGCCGAGCTGCTCGAGCAGGAACCTCGTGCCGATGTCGACGCCGGTGCCGGCGAACACCCCGCCGTGCCCGACGATCGTGACGCCGAGGTCGTCGTGCCGTTCGCCCCGCGGCCAGCCGAGCGCCGGCGGATGCCGCGCCGGTCGCGCGGACCCCGCGCGGTGAGCACCCGCGACTTCTGCCGGGCGAGCGAGACGTCGACGCGGTCGAACCAGGCGCCGAGCACCTCGTTCATCGCGAGCGACATGTGCTTGATGCGCCCGCCGGCGACCACCACGACCTCGGATGCCGCGTGCGCCGCGATGAGGCCGGCCACCTCGTCGAGCCGGTCGAGCGAGCGCGGCAGGCGCAGGAGCACGAGCCGGGCGCCGGCGAACAGCTCGGCGCCGAGCGGCATCGAGCGCACCTCGCCCGCGAGTCCGGCGCGGTCGGCGTTCTCGGCGAGTGCGCGTTCGCCCGTGACGAGGTCCTGGTGCACCCGGATGCCGCGAGCCCCCGCCGCGGCCGAACCGAGTGCGAGCGCGCCGTAGGCGTCGTCGACGACGACCAGCTCGCCCGGGCGCAGCCCGTCGGCGAGGGCGCGGGCCTCGTCGAGGATCAGCCGGTCCGCGGCATCCGACGCCTCGAGCCCGTGACCCTCGACATCGGGGTGGCGCCGGAGCGCACCGAGGTCGAAGGGCATGCGCCAAGGCTACGCGCGGAGTCCGGTGCCGATGGGACTCCCGACTGCGTTTGATACCCTCGTGCCCGCATGCGGGAAACAGACCAGCGGCCTTCGGGGGAACGGCGCGCGGCTCGACACGGGGCCGCGAGCCGCGTCGCCCCTGCCGGAACGCACCACTCGTGTCGCACGCCGACTGGCTCCGCTCGCCGCCTCGCTCGCGGTGCTCGCGCTCGGCCTCACGTTCGCGCTCGCTCCGCAGCCGGCGGCGATCACGGCCCCGACCGCGGCATCCGACCTGCTCGGCGGCGACGCCCAGGCCATGCGGGTCGCCGGTGACATCGCCGCGCCGGCGGTGTCGCACGAGTCGTACACGGCGACCACCGGATCCGAGACGCTCGTCGCCGGCGGCACGAACGTCGACTGGGCCAAGCTCGTGCTCGTCGAGGGCGACTGGCCGGTCACCGAGGAGAACGTCACGTTCATGATGCGGTGGATGCGGCAGGAGAACGGCGCCGACAACTGGTGGAACCGCAACAACCCGCTGAACAACGGGCAGGGATCCGGCGGCGGATCGGGGCTCGGCAGCTACCCGACCCTCGTCGAGGCCGCGTTCTACGCGGCGCAGAACCTGCAGTCCGGGCGCTACCCCGACGTCGACGCCGCACTCGCCAGAGGCGACTCCGCGGATGCGACGGCGCAGGCGATCTGGGCCTCGGCGTGGGCCTCGAGCCATTACGGCTACGGCACCCACTGGAGCTCGCGCCCCTACGAGGTGATCGAGGCGCCGCCCTCGGCATGGGGGCGCTGAGGCGCCTGCCTCGGCATGCGGGCGCTGAGGCGCCGCCCTACTCGCGCTCGAGCGGCCGCCACACGACGACGGCGTTCTCGCGGCGCACGCGCGTGCCCGCACGGAGCGACACGATGTCGCCCGCCGAGCCGGCCGCGAACACCCGGCGACCCGGGCGGTTGAGCATCTCGTCGGCGAGCATCGACTCGAGCTCGCGCACCCGGTCGCGCAGGGTCGACACCTCGTCCTCGAGGCCGAGCACCCGGCGGATGCCCTCGAGGCTCACGCCCTCGCTCGAGAGCTGGGCGATCTCGCGCAGCTGGATCACGTCGCGCATCGAGTAGCGGCGGGACTTGCCGGCGGTGCGCTTGGGCGAGACGAGCCCCATGCGGTCGTACTGCCGCAGCGTCTGGGGGTGCATGCCCGCGAGCTCGGCCGCGACCGAGATGACGAACAGCGGGCTCGATCTCGTTCATGCTCATCGCTGCGCCCTGGCCTTCGCGAGCAGCTCCTCACGCGGGTTCTCGTCGGGCAGGAGGCCGTCGAACTCGTGGAGCTTCTCCTCCGCCTCCTTCGACAGGTGCGACGGGACGGCGACCTGCACGACGGCGAGCAGGTCGCCCGTGCCCTTCGACGTCTCGACGCCTCGGCCCTTGACGCGCAGCACGCGGCCGCTCGGAGTGCCCGGCGCGACGCGCAGCTTGACGGGGTCGCCGCCGAGGGTCGGCACCTGGATCGTGGCGCCGAGCGTCGGCCTCGGCGAACGTGACGGGCACGGTGACCCGCAGGTTCAGTCCGTCGCGCTCGAACACGGGGTGCTTGCGCACGTGGACCGTGAGGATGAGGTCGCCGGACTCGCCGCCGTCGGGCGACGGGTGGCCCTTGCCGCGCAGCTTGATCTTCTGCCCGTCGGCGACGCCCGCCGGGATGCGCACCGTGATGGGCTTGCCGTCGGAGGTCTCGAGGGTGATCTGCTCGCCCTTGGTGGCGGTGATGAAGTCGAGCGTCGTCGACGCGGTGACGTCGCGTCCGCGCGACGGGCCGCCGAAGCCGCGGTACCCGCCGCTCGGCTGGCCGAAGCGGCCGCCGCCGAAGAGCCCGCCGAGCAGGTCGTCGTAGTCGCCGCCCTGCTGGAACGTGTACGACTGGCTGCGGCCGCCCTGGCCGCCGAACATGTTGCCGAAGACGTCCTCGAAGCCGCCCGCGCCGCCGGCGCCGCCGGGCGCGGTGAATCGCGCTCCGGAGCCCATGGCGCGGATCGCGTCGTACTCCTTGCGCTGCTCGGGGTCGGAGAGCACCGAGTTCGCCTCGCTGATCTCCTTGAACCTCGCCTCGGAGGCGGCGTCGCCGGGATTCGAGTCGGGGTGGAACTTGCGGGCGAGCTTGCGGTAGGCCTTCTTCAGCTCCGCGTCGGTCACGTCCTTGGAGACGCCGAGCACCTGGTAGAAGTCCTTGTCGAACCAATCCTGGCTGGCCATCGGCACCTCCTTCCTGAAGTCTGTCGGAAATCTGTGACGGCCGGTCCGCGACATCCGATGAGTCGGATGCCGCGCGGCTCGGCACCGACGACGGGTCACTGCGGGGTCTTCACCACGACCTTGGCCGCACGCAGCAGCGTGCCGCCGAGCGTGTAGCCGGTCTCGACGACGTCGCCGACCGTGTCGACCTCCACCTCGTCGGACGGCTGCTGGAAGATCGCCTCGTGCCGCTGCGGGTCGAACGGCTCGCCGACCTCGCCGAAGGGCGTGAGCCCGAGCTTCTCGACGGCCGCGCGGAGCTTGGCCGCGATCGTCGCGAACGGGGCGTCGCCCTCGAGGTCGCCGTGCTTCTCGGCGCGATCGAGGTCGTCGAGCACCGGCAGCAGCACCGACACGGCCGCGCCGACCGCGCGCTCGCGCTCGACCTCGCGGTTGGCCTCGGTGCGCTTGCGGTAGTTCGCGTACTCGGCCGTGACGCGCTTGAGGTCGGCGAGGTGCTCGTCGCTCGGCTCGCGAACCTCGGCATTCGCCGCGTTCAGGATGTCGTCGACCGTGAGCACGTCCTCGTCGTCGCCGTCGGGCTGATCGGATGCCGCGGCATCCGTCGCCTCGAGGTCGGCCTCGGGGGCGCCCTCTGCGGGCGCCCCTTCGGCGTCGGCGGCCGGCTGGCGAACCTCACCCGTCTCGGGGTCGATCCGCCGCTTGTCGCGGATGACCGGCTCGTCGTGGTTCTGGTTCTCGTCGGACATGATTACTTCTTCTCGTCCTCGTCGTCGATGACCTCGGCGTCGACCACGTCCTCGTCGGAGGTCGCGTCAGCCGCGGCGCCCGACGCGTCGCGTCCTCGCCGGGGTTGGCCGACGCATCCGCGGTCTGCTGCTGCTGCTGCGACTGCGCGTAGATCGCCTCGCCGAGCTTGCCCTGCGACTGCGAGAGCTTCTCGAACGCGGACTTCACCGCGTCGTCGTCGTCGCCCGCGAGCGCCGACTTGAGCCCGTCGACGTCGCCCTGCACCTCGGACTTGACGTCGGCGGGGAGCTTGTCGTCGTTGTCCTTGATGAGCTTCTCGATCGAGTAGGCGAGCTGCTCGGCCTGGTTGCGGGTCTCGGCCGACTCGCGGCGCTTCTTGTCCTCGGCCGCGTGCTCCTCGGCCTCGCGCACCATGCGCTCGATGTCCTCCTTGGGGAGCGCCGAGCCGCCCGAGATCGTCATCGACTGCTCCTTGCCGGTGCCCTTGTCCTTGGCGGACACGTGCACGATGCCGTTCGCGTCGATGTCGAAGGTGACCTCGATCTGCGGGATGCCCCGCGGCGCCGGCGCGATGCCGGTGAGCTCGAACGTGCCGAGCGGCTTGTTGTCGCGGGTGAACTCGCGCTCGCCCTGGAAGACCTGGATCGCGACCGACGGCTGGTTGTCGTCTGCGGTCGTGAAGGTCTCGCTGCGCTTGGTGGGGATGGCCGTGTTGCGCTCGATGAGCTTCGTCATGATGCCGCCCTTGGTCTCGATGCCGAGGCTGAGGGGGGTCACGTCGATGAGCAGCACGTCCTTGCGCTCGCCCTTGAGGACGCCCGCCTGGAGGGCGGCGCCGACGGCGACGACCTCATCGGGGTTCACGCCCTTGTTGGGCTCCTTGCCGGTCTCCTGCTTCACGAGCTCGGAGACGGCCGGCATGCGGGTCGAGCCGCCGACGAGCACGACGTGCGCGATGTCGGAGAGCTTGATGCCCGCCTCGCGGATCACGTCTTCGAACGGCTTCTTCGTGCGGTCGAGCAGGTCGCTCGTCATCTTCTCGAACTGGGCGCGCGTGAGCGTCTCGTCGAGGTTGGCGGGGCCGTTCTCGGTCAGCGAGAGGTAGGGGAGCTGGATGCTCGTCGACATGGAGCTCGAGAGCTCCTTCTTCGCCTGCTCGGCGGCCTCCTTGAGGCGCTGCAGGGCGATCTTGTCCTTCGAGACGTCGACGCCCGTGGAGTCCTTGAAGCGCTTGATCAGCCACTCGACGATGCGCTGGTCCCAGTCGTCGCCGCCGAGGCGGTTGTCGCCGGAGGTCGCGCGCACCTGGATGGTCGAGAAGTCGTCGTCCTTGCCCACCTCGAGGAGGGAGACGTCGAACGTGCCGCCGCCGAGGTCGAAGACGAGGATGAGCTCGTCCTCCTTGCCCTTGTCCAGGCCGTAGGCGAGGGCGGCCGCGGTGGGCTCGTTGATGATGCGCAGCACGTTGAGGCCCGCGATCTCGCCGGCCTCCTTGGTGGCCTGGCGCTCGGCGTCGTTGAAGTACGCCGGGACGGTGATGACCGCGTCGGTGACGGTGTCGCCCAGGTACTGCTCCGCGTCGCGCTTCAGCTTCTGCAGGATGCGCGCCGAGATCTCCTGCGGCGTGTACTTCTTGCCGTCGATCTCCTGGGTCCAGTCGGTGCCCATGTGGCGCTTGACCGACGCGATGGTGCGGTCGACGTTGGTGACGGCCTGGCGCTTGGCGGTCTCGCCGACGAGCACCTCGCCGTCCTTGGTGAAGGCGACCACCGACGGGGTCGTGCGGAAGCCCTCGGCGTTCGCGATGACGGTGGGCTCGCCACCCTCGAGGACGCTCACCACGGAGTTCGTGGTGCCGAGGTCGATACCTACTGCTCGTGACATGTGTGTTTCTCCTTCTGCCGGGAGCGTCCACGAGCGGATGCCGCGCGCGCTCCGTCCGGCGGTCGGCCCGACCGTGCTGGCCCGCGACCGAAGTCCGAATCGTCGGAACTTGAGTCCCGACGGCTCAAGTGTTCCAGCGCCCCGTGCGACGTGTCAAGTCGGGGTGCGCAAACTTGAGCGCACTTGACTCAACTCACGGCGGGTTCCCAGTATTCCGGCGGACGGGGGAGTCTTGCCGGTCGGAGGACTCCGTCAACCGGGCCACCCGTGATCGGCGCAGAATGCAGCCGCTGCGGAAGCCGACCCCGACTGCCAGACTGGACACGACCACGCCGCCGAGCAGGAGGATGCACCATGCCGGAACCCATCGAGGTCGGACTCGTCTCGTACACGCTCTCCGCCGACACCTACGCTCGCATCGGCGCGGACTTCGACACCGAGGCGGTCGACGACGCGATCCTCGCCCGGTTGAACGAACTCGTCCCGCCGGCGTGGTCGTGCACCGCAACGGCACGGCGTTCGCCGAGCCCGACGTCGCCGAGATCGCCCGCAACCTCGACTGGCAGCACCTGCTCGCGCAGATCGACGTCGACCAGATCCTCGCCGACCACAGCCGCTGAGCCCGGATGCCGCGGCGCGCCGCGCCCGGCGCGGCCGATCGGGCTCGACGGCGTCGTGTCGCCGGCCCGGCGTCAGGCCGCCACGGCCTCCGCGAGCAGGCGCGCCATCCCCCTCGGCACGTGATCGAGCGGGAGCACCTCGACGACATCCGCGGCGAACCACGTCTTGCGCCCGGCCGCGGTCCCCGCGAAGCGGTGCAGCTGCGCCCCGATCGGGCGGTCGCGCTGGGCCGGCTGGCGCTGGAAGGTCCTGAACCGCTCGAGGTCTCCGCGCGCGGCGAGCACCGCCTCGATCGCGCTCGGTCCGGCCGCGCGGATGAGCTCGTCCTCGAGGTCGAGCGAGCAGGCGAAGAAGCCCTGGGCCTCGAGGTCCGCCACCGACGCGGCATCCGGCCGGCCTGCCGATGCCAGCATGCGCGCGACGGTGGCGGCCTCGCCCACGTCGTACAGCCCGAGGAGCCGCGGTGGCGTCGGCCGCCCGTCGAGCTCGGCGAGGTGGTGCCGCAGGTTGGTGACGCCGTCCATCGCGACGACGGCGGCTCCGGCGGAGGCGAGGTCGTGGCCGAGCCGGCGTGCGAGCGCCAGCACGGCACGGCGGTCGCTCTCGCCCTCGACGAGCACCACCGTCGACGCCTCGTGCACCTCGACTGCCGGCATGCCGAGACCCTACCGCTCGTGGATCGGATGCGGCGGGACGGTTCAGCCGAGCATCGTGCCCTCGGCCGCCGCCGACGGCTTGGGATCGGGGAGTCGCCGCATCCGGAACCCGTTCAGGATGCCGAGGAGGCCCGCGAGGATCGGCACGAGCAGGGCCACCTGGAGCGCGATGATCCGCGAGTCGGTGTTGATGCGCAGGATCTCGGCCTGCACCTCGGGCGGCTCGTCGACGAGCAGCTCCGCGAGCCCCGTGTTCGACAGGATCTCGGCGTCCTCCTCGAGCACCGCGGAGACCTGCTGCTGCTCCTCGGGCGAGAGCACCGTGCTCGCGTCGGCGCTCGCGGTGAAGGTGAACGCCAGTGTCGCGAGCATGATCGCCCCGGCGAACGCAAGGCCGAACGAAAGACCGAAGGAGCCCGCCGCCGAGTTCACGCCCGCGGCCTCGCTGACCCGCTCGTCGGAGATCGGGGAGAGGGTGTAGTTGTTGAGCTGCGAGACGAGCAGCCCGAGGCCGCAGCCCGCGATGATGAGCGGGATCGTGAGGTACCAGCCCGAGTCGGCGATGGGCACGATCGGCACGATGATCGCGAGACCCGCCACGACGAGCACGAAGCCCCACAGGATGATGCTCGCGGGGCGTCGCTTGAGGCCGCGCCCTGCGAGCAGCGCGACGGCGAACATGCTCAGCGAGAGCGGCGCGATCGAGAGTCCGGCCTGCAGCGCGTTGTACTCGAACACCATCTGCAGATAGATCGGGAGCACGATCATCGTGCCGCCGAGGGCGATCTGCTGCAGCAGCTGGCCGCTCGCTCCGGTTCGGAACATCTTCGATTCGAAGAGCGTGGGGTCGAGCAGCGTGGGCTTCCCTCGGCGCTTGCGACTGCGCAGCCAGAACACGAGGAGGCCGAGCCCCAGCACGCCGATGCCGATGATCAGGCCGACGTAGCCGCCGCCCTCCTGCCACACCAGGATGCCGGTCACGACGCCGCCCATGCCGACGACCGACAGCAGCGCACCGACGAGGTCGATCGACCGCTCGCCGTGGTACGGGACGTCCTTCACGAGGCCGATGCCGGCCAGCACGACGGCGATGATCACGGCCTCGAGCGCGAAGCCGACCCGCCACGAGAGGAACGTGGTGATGAATCCGCCGAGCAGCGGGCCGACCGCGGCGGCGATGGCGGCGGAGGCCCCGACGAGGGCGTACACCCGCTTCTGATGGGCGCCCTCGAAGTTGCCGTGGATGAGCGACTGCATGGCGGGCAGGAGCAGCGAGGCGCCGATGCCGCCGATGATCGCCCAGAACACGATGATCGCGGTGAGGTCCTGTGCGAACACCATCGCGATCGCGCCGATGGCGTACCCGAGCAGGCCGAGGATGTAGGCGAGCTTGCGCCCGATGAGGTCGCCGGTCTTGCCGCCGATGAGGATGAACGCCGCAGAGACGAGGGCCTCGAGAGCGATCGCCCCCTGAACGCCGCTCACGGTCGTGTCGAGGTCCGCGACGACCGCCGAGATCGACACGTTCATCAGCGACGTGTCGACGACGAGCACGAACATCGCCATCGCGAGCAGGAGGGCGAGCCGCCTGTTGAACGGCGTCACCTGGCGGCGCGGCTGCATCATCCATGGCTCACCCAACCACATGCCTCGGCCGCTCGGGAAGAGGCGGCGGTCCGATCGGCGCGCGCGGGAAGCCGAGCGGAACGGATGATGGACACGGGGCCCGGCACCGGGCGTATGCTCGCCTGCGGACCGCGCCACGCGGCATCCGGAACACCGAGCGAAGGGAGAGAACGATGAACGCCGTCATTGTCGTGCGCATCGCAGACACCCTTCCCTGTGAGGCCGCCCGCCCGTAGGCATTGCGCCGGGCGTTCGGTGGCCTCCGTGATCTCGGAGAACCACCGTGACCTTCCTCTCGTCTCTCGACGACGCTGTACCGAACGAATCCGTCGCTGCGCCCTTCGGCGCCGCATCCGCCCTCGTGTTCCAGGCCGCAGAGCCCGACGAGGGCCAACGCTGGTCGACCTGGCCGGCGACCATCCCATCCGAGCGCGGCCCCGAGCCGCGCCCCGACTGGCTCGTGACCTCCGCCGCGGCGATCGACACCGAACTCGGCGTCGTGAAGACCGGCAAGGAGGCCGACCTGCACCTCATCGAGCGTGCGATCCCGGATGCCCCGGCCGACGTGCCGGGCAACCGCGTGCTGCTCGCCGCCAAGCGCTACCGCACGAGCGACCACTCGGACTTCCACCGCTCGGCGGTCTACACCGAGGGGCGCGGCACCCGCCGCTCCCGTGACGTGCGCGCCGTCGCCAAGGGCACGTCGTTCGGTCGCTCCGTGGCGCGCGTGCAGTGGGCGTACGCCGAGTTCGACGCGCTGAGCCGGCTCACCGAGCTCGGGGCATCCGTGCCGTACCCGGTGCAGGTGCACGAGACCGAGGTGCTCATGGAGTTCATCGGCCACGGCCGGGTCGCCGCGCCGCGGCTGGCCCAGCAGCGGGCGGATGCCGCGACGCTGCACGACCTGTTCCACCAGGTGGTGGACTTCATGCGCACCCTCGCCAGGGCCGGGCTGGCGCACGGCGACCTCTCGCCGTACAACCTGCTCGTGCACGACGGACGCGTCGTCGCGATCGACCTGCCCCAGGTGGTCGACCTCGTGTCGAACCCGCAGGGCTTCGACCTGCTGCACCGCGACTGCGTGAACGTGTGCGACTGGTTCACGCGGCAGCGGCTCGAGTGCGACGCCGAGGAGCTGTTCGGCGAGCTCGTGGCCGAGGTGGGGTTCTGAGCGGGCGCCGCTCCGCGAACGGACGCCAGGTGCGCGGTCGGGCGGCCGGCGACGGCATCACGCGTCCGTTCGCGGGCTCGGAAGCGGGATGCGCGCGATGGGCTACAACGGGCGGTCGAGTGGGATGACCCGCTGGGTGGTGCCGTGGGCGAGCGGCGTGAGCATCGACGCGAGCGAGCTGCGTTGCCGCCCGTACTTGGCGCGCAGGGCGTCGTCGACGGCGCCCTCGAGGGGGTCGGTCTCGTCGATCGGCTCGAGCTCGACCGCCCGCCGACCGGCCGGCGTCTCGAAGCCGACGCCCGGGTTGGTCGTCGCGCGGTGGAACCACCTGGAGTCGCGCCCGCGCACCGAGCGGATGAAGCTCACGCCGTCGACGTCGACCGCCCAGATCGGCGTCGCGATCGTGCGGCCGTCGCGGGTGGTCGTCACGACATGCACGGTGTCGGTGACGCGCAGGTACTCGGTGAGGTCGTCGTCGGCGCCCACGTCAGCCCCGCGGCGTGCCGTAGTCGCGCAGGAACACCGCCAGGCTGAGCGCGAGCAGCTCGATCTCCGACGGATCGACGCTCTCGTTGGGGGCGTGGATGAGCGCGAGCGGCTCCTCCACGCCGAGCAGGATGATCTCCGCCCCCGGGTAGGTGTCGGCGAGCACGTTGCAGAGCGGGATCGATCCGCCCTGTCCGAGCGTGGTCATCGGGGTGCCGTACGCCTCCTGCATCGCCGCGCCCATCGCCCGGAAGCCCGGTCCGTCGACGGACGCCTCGAACGGCTCACCGACGGCCTCGGTGCGGATGTCGACCTGCACGCCCCACGGGGCGTCATCGTGCAGCTGCGCCACCAGCGCGTCGTGCGCCTCGTTCGCGTCGATGCCGGGCGGGATCCTGAGGTTGAGGCGGGCGGCGGCGCGCGGGACGATCGACGCCGACGACCCGGTCACGGGCGGGCAGTCGATGCCCAGCACCGTCACCGCCGGCCGCGCCCAGAGCATGTCCGAGACGGTCCCGTCGCCGAGCAGGCCCACTCCGTCGAGCACTCCTGCGTCCGTGCGGAACTGCTCGGGGGGATACGGCTCACCGTGCCACGTGCGCGTCGCGTCGACCCCCTCGATCGTCGTGTTCCCCTCGCCGTCCCGCAGGTCGGCGAGCATCTCGATGAGCGCCGCGAGCGCGTCGGGAGCGGGCCCCCCGAACATGCCGGAGTGCACCTCGGAGGCGAGCGCCTCCACCGTGACGACCACGTTGGCCATTCCCCGCAGGCTGACGGTGGCGGCCGGATGCCGACCGCCGCGTTCCCCGTGTCGCACACCAGGATCGTGTCCGCTCGCAGCACCTCGGGGTTCGCCTCGACGTACGCCTCGAGGCCGCCGGTGCCCTGCTCCTCCGACCCCTCGACGACGAGCTTCAGGTTCACCGGGATGTCGTCGCCGAGCGCTCGGAGCGCCAGGAGGTGCATGACGATGTTGCCCTTGCAGTCGGCGGCACCGCGGCCGTACCAGCGTCCGTCGACCTCGGTGAGCTCGAACGGCGGCGTGTGCCACGCGGCCTCGTCGAGCGGCGGCTGCACGTCGTAGTGCGCGTACAGCAGCACCGTCGGGGCATCCGGATCGGCGGCGGGCCGCGACCCCACGACGGCGCGGCTGCCGTCGGGCGTGGGCTCGAGGCGCGCGTCGGCGAAGCCGAGCTCGGCGAACCGGTCGCGCACCCACTCGGCCGCCTTCGTGCACTCCTCGGGCGGGAACTGGCGGGGGTCGGCGACGGACCGCATGGCGACGAGCTCGGCGAGCTCGGGGCGCACGCGATCCATCAGCTCACGGACACGAGCGCGCAGGTCGTCGCTCATCCGTTCGCCGAATCCGTGGTCTCGAGGCTGTCGACGAACTGCTGGAAGTCCTCCAACTGGTCGGGGCAGTACACCTCGATGATCGCCAGCTGGCCCTGCAGCACCTTGTTGTCGACGATGACCGGGCGCTCACCCGAGCCGCCGGCGCCGGTCGTCAGCATTCCGTAGAGCGTCGCCCGGCTCAGCGCCTGGTTCGGATCGGCGCACACCGCTCCGCCGTCGTCGCCCAGCACGCGCGCGATGAGCTCGGTCGGAGGCGCCGTCGCGCCGGCGTCCTCGAGCACCTGCGTGAGCTGGTCGGCCTTCTCCTCGGCCTGCTTGGTGTCGCGTGCCTGGCCGAACGCGATCACGGCCCACACCGCGAGGATCACGAGTACGACGGACACGATCACATAGAGCACCGTTCGCTGGCGCGGCTGCGACTGCTCGGTCTCGGTGCTCATTTCGCCACCTCCTCGGACTCGCGCGGTCGGGCGCACCGGCCGCGTCGGGCAGCTTCCACGACGGCTTGCGGAACCGGTAGAACAGGAACGGGATGAGCAGGCCGAGCCCGAGCGCGCCGCCGGCGACGATCACGAAGTAGATCCACGGGTTGCCGCCCCCGAACTGCGACGGCGGGATGAACCCGACGAGCAGCGCCGCGAGCGACGCGGCGAAGCCGACGCCGCACAGGGCGATGAGCATCGGCGCCCGATAGCCGCGCGGATGGTCGGGATGGGTGCGCCGCAGGCGCACGGCCGCGACGAACATCAGCAGGTACATGATCAGGTACACCTGCGTCGTGATCACCGAGAAGATCCAGTACGCGCTGGATACGTCTGGGATCAGCGCGTAGCCGAGCGCGATCACCGTGGTGACGATGCCCTGCGTCACGAGCAGGTTCTGCTGCACGCCGTGCTTGTTCAGCTTCTGCAGGAACGGCGGCAGGTACCCCTCCTGGCGCGAGATGAGCAGCAGGCCCTTCGACGGCCCGGCGAGCCAGGTGAGCATGCCGCCCAGCGAGGCCGCCACGAGCGCGATGCCGATGATCGGGGTGAGCCATTGCACGTTGAACACCGCGAGCACCGCGTCGAACGCCTGCATCACGCCTGCCGTGAGCGAGAGCTGATCGGCCGGGACGATCCAGCTGATGGCGAGCGCCGGCAGGATGAAGATCAGCAGGACGAGTCCCATCGCGAGGAAGACCGCACGCGGGTACTGCTTCCCGGGGTTCCGAAGCGACGAGACGTGCACCGCGTTCATCTCCATGCCGCTGTACGACAGGAAGTTGTTGACGATGAGCACGAGGCTCGCGAGGCCGGCCCACTGCGGCAGGATGTTCGAGGCGGTCATCGGAGCGGCCGACGGGTTGCCCTGCCCGAGGTAGAGGGCGCCGAGGAAGATCAGCAGTGCACCGGGGATCAACGTGCCGATGATGAGTCCGCCGCTCGCGAGGCCCGCCACGCCCTTGGTGCCGCGCGACGAGATGAGCACGCCCGACCAGTAGCAGACCACGATCACGAGCGCCGTCCAGACGCCGTTGCTCGCCAGGGCGGGATTGATCACGTACGCGAGCGTCGACGCCACGAACCCGAGCAGTGTCGGGTAGTAGAAGATCGTCATCGCGAACTGGCACCAGACGGCGAGGAAGCCCATGGGCTTCGAGATGCCGGTGGCCACCCAGTTGTAGACGCCGCCCGTCCATCCCGAGGCGAGCTCCGCCGAGACCAGCGAGGTCGGCAGCAGGAAGACGACCGCGGGCACGAGGTAGAGGAAGATGCAGGCCAGCCCGTACACGGCCATCGTCGGCGCCGGCCGCAGGCTCGCGACCGACGCCGTGGTCATGAGTGCGAGCGCGACCCAGGAGATGTAGGCCACAGCCGGCGCCTTGGCGCGGGCCATGCCCGACGCGCGGCGCGCCCGCCGCGGCATCCGCGGTGCTCATCGAGACCACCCCGATCGGGGCGTCGACGGGCGCAGCCCGCCTCCCCCGAGACCCGAATCCAACCGATTCATCACACGACCGCCTCCCCGGTACGGCGCATCTCCGCGCTGCCCCCCACAGGCACCGGCCAGGTTCACCGTACGCATCGAATGCGGATCTGATTCACAGGATGCTCCCGATCGCGAGCACCCACGTCAATTCAGAGTCCCGTGCTGGCGGCCCGATCCGGTGCGACCCGGCCGGCTGCGCGGAGCCGGGCCGGCGGATGCCGCGAGCTGGGTCACGCGGTCCGCGGCGCTACCGCCGCGGCATCCGCTGGCGTTACAGTGTGCCGAGATCAGCGCCGATCCACCGGGGATGCCGCGGCCGCTCGCGGCGCGTCATCTCCCGTTCACCCGAGCGAACGAGGCTTGCATCATGACCCTTCCCCCCGAGCCCCCGGCTGACGCGCCGCGCAACTTCCCGCCGTCGCACCTCACCCCGCCCGACGGCGCCGCGGCCACGATCGGCGTGGCGACCGAGCAGGTCGAGGCCGTGTCGGAGGCGGGCGCGCGCAAGGGCCGGATCCTCGCGTGGGGCCTCTGGGACTGGGGCTCGGCCGCCTTCAACGCGGTCGTCACGACGTTCGTGTTCACGGTCTACCTGACGAGCGAGTCGTTCGGGCCCACCGGCACGGTCGAGGCGCAGCTGGGCTGGGCGCTCGCGATCGCGGGGCTCCTGATCGCGGTGCTCGCGCCCGATCACCGGGCAGCGCTCGGACACGAGCGGGCGACGCAAGCTCTGGCTGGCGGTGAACACGTACATCGTCGTGGCCATCACCCTCGCGATGTTCTTCGTGCTGCCGGCGCCCGAGTACCTGCTGCTCGGCCTGTTCCTCGTGGCCGCCGGCAACGTGTTCTTCGAGTTCGCGGGCGTGAACTACAACGCCATGCTCGTGCAGGTGTCGACGCCGCGCTCGATCGGCAAGGTGTCGGGCTTCGGCTGGGGCATGGGCTACGTCGGCGGCATCGTGCTGCTGCTCATCGTCTACTTCGGCTTCATCCAGCCCGAGGTCGGCCTGTTCGGCGTGACCGGCGAGGGCGGCCTCGACGTGCGGGTCACGATGGTCGTCTCGGCGATCTGGTTCGGCGTGTTCGCGCTGCCGGTGCTGCTCGCGGTGCCCGAGTACCGCAATCCCGCGGCGGTCGATCGCGGCAGGGTCGGCTTCTTCGCGTCGTACGCCAGGCTCGGCCGCGACATCGCCCGGCTCTGGCGCGAGCAGCGCGACACGGTCTGGTTCCTGCTGGCGAGCGCGGTGTTCCGCGACGGCCTCGCGGGGGTGTTCACGTTCGGCGGCGTGCTCGCGGCATCCGTCTTCGGGTTCTCGGCCGGCGAGGTCATCATCTTCGCGATCGCCGCGAACGTCGTGGCGGGCGTCTCGACCATCGCGGTCGGCGCGCTCGACGACCGGCTCGGGGCGAAGCCCGTGATCATCACGGCCCTCATCGGGCTCGTGATC
>CAVPVF010000001.1:0-74635 GCA_963709115.1 uncultured Actinomycetota bacterium | reverse complement strand
GGCGATAGGGTTCCGCGGCTTCCTGCGGATTATCGCAGTTCCCGAGCGGCCGGTGCGGTCCGCCCGCTCGGCGACGCTGTCGCATCCGTCGCCCGGCCCGCGCCGCCGGATCGCCACGAGGTCGCTCAGAACAGCGCAGAGGGATCGGGCGGCAGTCCGAGCGCGTCGGGCAGCCGCGTCGCTCGCGCCTCGCCGCCTGGGCGGCCGACCGCACTCCCCCGGTGACCGGGTCCTCGCGCCCGCGCTCGAGCCCGTGCGCCCTGATCAGCGGGCGGATCCGCTCGCCGAGCCAGCGCCGGTACGCCTTGGGCGCGTACGCATTGTTGCCGTAGTACATCGAGCGGTACTTCGGCACGAGTTCGGGATGCTCGCGCTCGAGCCACTGCATGAACCACGGCTTCACGCCGCGGCGCAGGTGCAGCGCCGTGTAGAGCACGCTCGTCGCGCCGGCCGCCTTGGCCTGGCGCAGCGCCTCGTCGAGGTGCGCGCGCGTGTCGGTGAGGTACGGGAGGATCGGCATCAGGAAGACCGCGCAGTCGAGGCCCGCCTCGCGCACCGCCGTCACGGTCGCGAGCCTCGCCTTCGTGCTCGGCGTGCCCGGCTCGACCGACTGCTGCAGCTCGTGGTCGTAGACCGCGATCGACATCGCGAGGTCGACCGGCACGTGCTCGCGCCGCCTCGGCCAGCAGCGGCAGGTCGCGCCGCAGCAGCGTGCCCTTGGTGAGGATGCTGAACGGCGTGCCGCTCGTCGGCGAGCGCGTCGATGATGCCCGGCATCAGCGAGTACCGCCCCTCGGCGCGCTGGTAGGGATCGGTGTTGGTGCCGAGCGCGACGGGCTCGTGCCGCCACGACGGCTTCGCGAGCTCGGTGCGCAGCACGTCGGCCACGTTCACCTTCACGATGATCTGGCGGTCGAAGTCGTCGCCGGCGTCGAGGTCGAGGTAGGTGTGGGTGGGGCGGGCGAAGCAGTAGACGCATGCGTGCGAGCAGCCCCGATAGGGGTTGATCGTCCAGCCGAACGGCATCGCCGACTGGCCCGGCACCTTGTTGAGCGCCGACTTCGCGAGCACCTCGTGGAACGTGACGCCGGCGAAGTCGGGCGTCTGCACCGAGCGCACCAGGTTGTTGAGCTTGGCGAGCCCGGGCAGCGTGTCGACCTGCTCGACCCCGAGTTCCTGTCCGCTCCACCGCATGCACCCATTCGAACACATGTTCGAATCTCAGGCAAGCGGATGCCGCGGCGAGCCGTGGCCCGGCCGCGGCATCCGCCTCGTCTCGACGCCGCCTCGCGCCTACTCGACCAGCACGACCGCGCGACCCGCGGCGAGCTCGAGCCGCTCCCCCGTCCACCGGCGGCGCAGCCACCGGTCGTGGCTCGCGATCACGACCGCACCGGGGTAGGTGCCGAGGGCGTCCTCGAGGTCGGTCGCGAGCGCGAGCGAGAGGTGGTTCGTCGGCTCGTCGAGCAGGAACACGTGCGGCGGACGCGCGATCACCAGCGCGAGCGCGAGCCGGCGCTGCTGCCCGACCGAGAGCGATCCGACCGGCCGGGACTCGTCGCGCGCGCGCGATGAGCCCGAGGCCGGCGAGCGGCACCTGCTCGGCCCGTCGCTCGCCGAGCACGCGCTCGTAGAGGCGGCGCGGCGAGGCATCCGGATCGGCGAAGCGCACGTCCTGCTCGAGCAGCTGCACCCGGAGCCCCTTGCGCCGATGCACGACGCCGCGGTCGACGCCGCTGCGTGCCCGCGAGCACGCCGAGCAGCGTCGACTTGCCCGCGCCGTTCGCGCCCGTGACGAGCAGCCGCGTGAGCGGAGCCACCTCGAGCGCGCCGAGCTCGAGCCGGCCCTCGACCGACACGTCCGATCGCCTGCAGCAGCAGGCCCGAGGCCTCCTCGAGCGCGTGCGAGCCCGACGGGATGCCCGCGAACGCGAGCGGGGTCGGCGGCTTGCGCACCTGCTCGCGCTCGAGCGTCTCGAGTCGATGCTCGGCGTTGCGCACGCGTCGCGACACCGCCTGCTCGACGTTCCCGCGCTTGAAGTGCTTGAGGAACTTGTCGTTGTCGGTCGCCGCACGCCCGTGCGACACGTTGCGCGCGGTCTCGGCCACCGAGGCGCGCAGGCGGCGCAGCTCGTCCTGCTCGTCCTCGTACTGACGTCGCCAGCGATCGCGCTCCTCGGCCTTGACGGCGAGGAACTCGCTGAAGCCGCCGCCGAAGACGGTGCCGCCGGATGCCGCGAGCACGTCGACGCGCGACGTCCCCGCGTCGGCACGTGACCCGGCGAGCGCCAGCGCGCCCCGCCGGCCCGGGTCGAGGTCGAGCAGCCCGGTCGCCACGCGGTCGAGGAACTCGCGATCGTGGCTGGCGAACAGCACCGGGTCCGCGCCAGGCGCGCAGCCGTTCCTCGAGGAACGGACGTGGCGTCGTCGTCGAGGTGGTTCGTCGGCTCGTCGAGCAGCAGCGCGTCGGGGGCGCCGAGCAGCAGCGCCGCGAGCGCGAACCGGGTGCGCTGTCCGCCCGAGACCTCGTCGATCCGGCGGTCGAGCCCGAGCCCGGCGACGCCGAGCCCGTCGAGCACCTCGTCGCGGCGCGAGTCGGCCGACCAGACGTCGGCGCGTTCGGCCGCGTCGAGCGCCGACGAGTACCGGGCGGCGGATGCCGCGGCGGCGCGCTCGTCGGCGGCGTCGACCGCGAGCTCCGTCGCGGCCGCGTCGAGCTCGCGCTCGATGGCGCGAACCTCGGCGAGGGCCGCCTCGAGCACGTCGCCGACGCGATCGTCGGGGCGGAAGGGCAGCTCCTGCGCGAGGAGCCCGGTGCGCGCGGGGCGGGAGAGCCGACCCGACACGGTCGCGTCGCCGAGGGCGGCGGATGCGGCATCCGCCCGACCGTCGGCGCCGGCGAGCAGCCGGAGCAGCGTGGACTTGCCGACGCCGTTCTCGCCGATCAGGCCGAGCCGCTGGCCCGGCGCGACGGTGAAGCCGAGGTCGGTGAAGACGCGTCGATGCGCGTACGAGACCGAGAGCCCGTCGGCGCGCAGGTAGAGGGAGTGGGAGAGGTGTACAGCCATGCGAGACGTCCGTTCGCGAGGGCTCCCGGGCCGTCGCCCGACGCCGCCGGCGCGGGCGGGCACGAACGATGCACCGAGCGGCGCGCACGCGGCACGATGGCGCGGGCGACGACCCGGGAGCGGAGTGGTGGGTCCCGCCGGGCATCCGCCGTCGCGAAGGGTGCGCGCGACACTGTCGCGATCAGTGGAAGGTGCACACCCGTGTCAACGGCGCCTCAGGCGCGGGACGATGGGATGTGCTCACTTCATAGCGGGGACGACGATAGCAGAGGTCGTCCGCGCGAAGCCAAGCGTCGGCGATGCGGCGCGAGCGCCGCGTCGCTACGCGGTGAGCTCGAGCGCCTTGGCGGTCTCGGTGAGCGAGGCCTCGGCGGCGGCAGGGTCGATCGACAGCTCCCGGCCGAAGCTCGGGATCATCTGGCGAAGCCTCGGCTCCCAGCCGACGAAGCGGTCGGGGAAGCAGCGCGCGAGCACGTCGAGCATGATCGGCGCGGCCGTCGACGCACCCGGCGAGGCGCCGAGGAGTCCGGCGATCGTGCCGTCGGCGCCGGTGATGACCTCGGTTCCGAACTGCAGCACGCCGCCCTTCTCGGGGTCCTTCTTCATGACCTGCACGCGCTGGCCGGCGGTGATGAGCTCCCAGTCGCGGTCCTTCGCCGTGGGCATGAACTCGCGGAGGGCCGCCATCTTCTTGTCGCGCGAGGCGAGGAGCTCGGAGACGAGGTACTTCACGAGGTCGAAGTTCTTGAGCCCGACCTGCAGCATCGGGCCGAGGTTGTGCAGCCGGATCGAGAACGGCAGGTCGAACCAGGTCGACGACTTCAGGAACTTCGGCGTGAATCCGGCGAAGGGGCCGAAGAGGAGCGCGGTCTCGCCGTCGACGACGCGGGTGTCGAGGTGCGGCACCGACATCGGCGGAGCGCCGACGGCGGCCTTGCCGTAGACCTTCGCCTGGTGCTGCGCCACGACCTTCGGATTCGTCGTGCGGAGGAACTGGCCCGAGATCGGGAAGCCGCCGAAGCCCTTGATCTCGGGGATGCCGGAGTGCTGCAGCAGCGCGAGCGCGCCGCCGCCGGCGCCGACGAACACGAACCGGGCGCGCACGACCTTGGGGGTCTGCCCGACGAGGTGGCGCACGCGGAGCTTCCACGTGCCGTCCTTCTGGCGCTTGAGCCAGGTGACCTGGTGGTTCGTCTGGACCGACGCGCCGCGACGCTCCAGGTCGCGGAACAGGTACTTCGTGAGTGCGCCGAAGTCGACGTCGGTGCCGGACTCGACCCGCGTCGCGGCGACCTTCTGCCTGGGGTTGCGCTTCTTCGCGAGGAGCGGGGTCCACTCCGCGATGCGCTCGAGGTCCTCGGTGTACTCCATGTCGGGGAACAGGGGCTCGTGCTTCAGGGCCTCGACGCGCTTCTTGAGGTACTCGATGTTCGCCGCGCCCTTGACGAACGTCATGTGCGGCGTCGCGTTGATGAAGTTGTGCGGCTCGGGCAGCGCACCGATCGAGACGAGGTACGCCCAGTACTGACGGCTCACCTGGAACTGCTCGTTGATCGAGACGGCCTTGGCGGCGCTCACGGTGCCGTCGGCGTTCTCGGGCATGTAGTTGAGCTCGCACAGGGCGGCGTGACCGGTGCCCGCGTTGTTCCACGCGTTCGAGGATTCCTGTGCGACCTCGCCGAGTCGCTCGTAGACGCGGATGCTCCAGTCGGGCTCCAACTGGGAGATGAGGGAGCCGAGCGTTGCGCTCATGATGCCCCCGCCGATGAGCACGACGTCGACGGTTTCCTCTGAATTCACGGATTCCAGTCTAGGTGCGTTGTGGTGGTGCCCCTGACCGGCTACGATCCGTCGGCGCCGGCGAAGCGGCGCCTGCGGCATCCGCTCAGAGGGCCGCGACGCCCCCGGCGATCAGGCCGATGCCCGCCGTGATGAGCGCGGCCGTGAGCGAGACGACGCCGACCCAGAGCAGCACGATCAGGCGGTTGGGTCGCTCGGGGTCCTTGCCGAGCACCGAGAGGAAGAAGCCGGCGGGCATGAGGATCGCCGCGATCGGCACGCCGAGGCGGGCCAGCTGCATCCAGAAGCCGTCGAGCGCGGCGTACGAGATGACCGTCAGGATCGCGATCGACAGCACGAGCAGCACCGCGGCGTGCGCGTGGCCCGCGCGGAAGAAGCTCATCTGCAACCGGTTCGCGGGCGCGTGCCCCCGCACGACGCGGGTGAGGAAGTAGCCGCCGCTCTCGACCGTGACGAGCGCGAGCAGCAGGATGCCGATGAGGATGAGGTCGTTCGGGTTCGGCATGGTGGGGCCTTCCGGGAGATCGCGTGTGATTGGATAGTGATACTCTCCAATAATAGAGAGTTGCACTATCCAATGCAAGGAGCAGCCATGCGGATCTCCGCCCTCGCCGCCGCGGCCGACCTGCCGCTCGCGACCGTGAAGTTCTACCTGCGCGAGGGCCTGCTCCATCCCGGCGCCGCGACGTCGGCCACGCAGGCGAGCTACGACGAGTCGCACGTGCGCCGCATCCGCCTCATCCGCGCGCTGACCGGCCCGGTGGGACTCAGCGTGCAGCAGGCCCGGACGATCCTCGAGCTCGATCGACGACCCCGGCGACGACCTCTACGCGACGCTCGGACGCGCGGTGGGCGCCCTGCCGCCGGCCGTCGACGCGGCATCCGTCGACGACCCCGACCCCTACCCCCGTGCCCGCGCCGCCCTCGAGGCGCTCGGGCAGGTCTACGACCCGCAGTTCGCGGCCGTCGCGCAGCTCGAGTCCGCCCTCGCGGCGACCGAGGCGGCGGGCATGCCGCTCAGCGACGACCGGCTGCGCGAGTACGGTCGCCGGCTGCGCGAGCTCGCCGAGTTCGACCTCGAGCGGATGCCGCATGAGCCGCACGCCGCGGTCGAGTACACCGTGCTCGGCACGGCGCTCTACGAGCCGGTCATCCTCGCCCTGCGCCGGCTCGCCCACCAGGACGTGGCGGCGCGCCGCGACCTGCGCGGCTGAGGCGGCGCGTCATGCGCCGGCCGCAGCCGGTCGTCGCGCACCACCGGACTCAGCGGGCGAGCACCCGCCGGGCTCAGCGGGCGAGCAGCGCCGCCAGCGCCGGCAGCTGGGCCGGATCCTCGAGGGCGGAGCCGACGGCGACCGTGCGCACGCCCGCGTCGAGGAACGCGCCGGCGTTCGCGGCATCCATCCCGCCGGTCGCGACGAACCGGGCGTCGGGGAACGGCCCCGCCATCGCCCGGAACCAGCCGGCACCGAGCAGCGACGCGGGGAACGCCTTCAGCCACGTGAGCCCGAGCGCCATGGCGGCCTGCACCTCGCTCGCGGTCGCCACGCCCGGCAGCGGCGGCATCCCGGCCGCGGCCGACGCGCGCACGACCTCGGCGTCGAAGCCGGGGCTCACGGTGAACGCGGCGCCGGCGGATGCCGCGAGCTCGACGTGCCGGGTCGACACCACCGTGCCGGCGCCGACGAGCCGCCCCTCCTCGCGCCCGGCGGCGACGACGGCCGCGAGCGCGTCGACGTCGGCATCCGACTGGATCGGCAGCTCGACGACGTCGATGCCGAGGTCCCAGGCCGTCCGTGCCAGCTCGAGGCTGCGGGTCGTGCCGAGCCCGCGGAAGATCGCCATGAGCGGCCGGCCCGCGAGGATGCGGTCGAACTCGGCGTTGTCGATCTCGGTCATGGGTCAGCCCTCTCGCCGGGGTCTCGGGAAGTCGGCGGTGTCGCCGAGCACGAGCACCGCGCGCTCGTGGCCCGCGCGGAGCCGGTCGGCGGGCGAGGCGCCGTCGAGCCACGCGTCGAGGTAGCCGGCCGCGAACGCGTCGCCGGCGCCGACCGGCTCCACGAGCTCGACGACGAGCGCCGGCACGTGCTCGCTCCCGTCGGCGTCGAATCCGGTCGCGCCGATCGCGCCGTCCTTCACCACGAGCAGCGGCACGTCGGGGAGCAGTGCCGCGCACGTCGTCGGCCGTCTCGGCGCCCCAGAGCACTGCCGCCTCGTCGAGGCCGACGAAGACGAGGTCGGCTCGCGCGGCGAGCGCGCGCAGGCGCCGCGCCGCGGCATCCGTCGACGGCCAGAGCGCGGGTCGATGGTTCACGTCGAAGCTGACGGGGACGCCGGCGGCGCGGGCCGTGTCGAACAGCGTGTCGACCAGGGCGTCGCACGAGGCCGAGAGCGCGGGGGTGATGCCGCTGAGGTGCAGGAGCCGCGCGCCGGCGATCGGGAGCCGTGCCGCGAAGGCGGGGTCCATGCGCGAGGCCGCGGAGCCGCGCCGGTAGTAGCGCACGCCGCGGCCCGGGTCCTTGACGTACACGCCCGTCGGCGCCTCGGCGTCGGCGTCCACCCAGGTCGTGTCGACGCCGCGGGCGGCGAGCTGCGCGCACGAGCCGGCGTCCGAGGGCGTCGTCGCCCACGAGTCCGGCCCAGGCGGCCCGACGGCCGAGCGCGGCGAGGTGCGAGGCGACGTTCGCCTCGGCCCCGCCGGGGTCGAGGTGGAAGTCGGTCGCCGTCTCGAGCGGCTCGGCGAGCGCCGGGGCCACGAGCACCATCGTCTCGCCGACGGCGAGGACTTCTGGCGGCTGGGTCACGCCCCCTATGCTGACGGGTGTGCAGATTCCATGCAAACGCGTTGCAGCATATGCAACACGTTGCACCACCTGAGAGGACGACGGATGCCGCGCCGAATCGACGACCTCGCGGATGAGGTGCTCGCCGCGAGCGACACCGGGCTGCCCGAGCGGGCCGACGGCCTCACCGTGCGGGAGTTCCTCGCCACCTCGCCCCGGCTCGAGGAGTTCTGGACCCCGCTCACCGTGCTCGACGCCGAGGCGCTGCGCCGGAACGCCGCGACGATCCAGGCGTGGGCCGCCGCGCACGGCATGGAGCTCATGCCGCACGGCAAGACCACGATGGCGCCCGCGCTCTGGCGCCTGCAGCTCGAGGCGGGCGCGACCGGGCTCACGCTCGCGACGCCGGGCCAGGTGCGCACCGCCCGCGCCTTCGGCGTCTCGAGCATCATGCTCGCGAACGCGCTCGTCGCGCCGGCCGCGCTCGCGTTCGTCGCGGCCGAGCTCGCCGACCCCGACTTCTCGTTCGTCTCGTGGGTCGACTCGATCGAGACCGTCGAGGCGATGGAACGCGGGCTCGCGGCATCCGGGGCCTCGCTGCCCCGACCGATCGACGTGCTCGTCGAGCTCGGGGCGCCGGGCGGACGCACCGGCGCCCGCACCCTCGACGAGGCCGAGGCGCTCGCGCGGCGAGTCGCCGACTCCCCGGCCCTGCGACTCGCCGGCGTCGCCGGCTACGAGGGCAGCCTCGGCCACGACCGCTCCGCGACCGCCATGGTCGCCGTGCGCGACTACCTCTCCGACCTGCTCGAGCTGCACGAGGCGGTGCGGCGGATCGCCCCCGACGACGAGCTCATCGTCTCGGCGGGCGGCAGCGCCTATCTCGACGTCGTCGCCGACGTGTTCGACTTCGAGATCGAGGCGGAGGCCGAGGGGGCCCGCACGCGCTGGGTGCTCCGCTCGGGCGCCTCGCTGCTGCACGACGACGGCTTCTACCACGGCATCTCGCCGCTCGACGGCGACCGCGCGACGGCGGGCACGGCGGCGCTCGCCCCCGCGATGCGCGGCTACGCGCGCGTCGTGTCGCATCCCGAGCCGCGCCTCGCGCTCCTCGACGGCGGCAAGCGCGACTTCCCGTACGACGAGGGGCTGCCCGTGCCGTTCGGCGTGGCGACCGCGCTCGGCGGCGAGGAGACGCCGCTCGCCGGGGCATCCGTCACCGCCCTCAACGACCAGCACGCGTTCCTGCGGTCGGATGCCCCGCTTCCCGTCTCGATCGGCGACGTCGTGTCGCTCGGGCTCTCGCACCCGTGCACCGCCTTCGACAAGCGGCGCTGGCTCCCCGTCGTCGAGCACGCCGGCAGCACGCGCGTCGTCGACCTCGTGCGCACGTTCTTCTGAGGCACGGGCACCGCATGACGCTCCCTCATCCGCGACGTGGTCGTCGTCGACGCCGACGGCGACGCCGCGGTGCCGGCGACCGCTCCGGCTCGCGCGTCGACGTCGTGGTCGATGGCGAGCGCATCGCCCGCGTCGAGCCCCGCGGAACGACGCCGTCGACGCAGGCCGCGACCGTGATCGAGGGCCGAGGCCGGCTCCTCATGCCCGGATTCGTCGACGCGCACTCCCACGCCGACGGGCTCGTCTTCGATCCCGACGTGCAGCTCGCGCTGCTGCGCCAGGGCGTGACGACCGTGATCGGCGGGCAGGACGGCGTCTCGTACGCGCCGGGCGACGGCGCCTACGCGAGCGAGTACTTCGCGGCGATCAACGGCCCGCACCCGTCGTACCGCGGCGGCGGCATCGGGGCGCTGCTCGCGGGTTACGACGGCACGACCCCGCTGAACGTCGGCATGCTCGTGCCCGCGGGCACGGTGCGCCACGAGGTCTGCGGCCGGTCGACGGATGCCGCGTCGCCGGCGCAGCTCGCCGCGATGCGCGCGCTCGTGGCCGACGGGCTCGCCGCGGGCGCCCTCGGCCTCTCGACCGGACTCGACTACGTGCCGGGCGTCTTCGCCTCGACCGAGGAGCTCGCCGCCCTCGCCGAGCCGCTCGCGCAGGCGGGCGCCGTGTACGTCTCCCACATGCGCGGCGGCTACGAGGCGAACTCCGCGGCCGGCATCGCCGAGGTGGCGGCCATCGCGCGGCACGCCGGGGTCGCGGTGCACGTGTCGCACTTCCACGCCGAGCCGCCGATCGTGCACGACCTCATGGGCGGGCTCGCGGCATCCGGAGTCGATGCGACGTTCGACGCGTACCCCTACACGCGCGGGTGCTCGATCCTCGCGATGCCGATCCTTCCGGCGAGCCTCACGGTGCGCCCGACGGCCGAGGTGCTCGCCGTGCTCGCCGACCCCGACGAACGCGCCCGGCTGCTGCGCGACTGGTTCCCGACCATCGTCGACTACCCCGAGCCTGGGGCCCGACTGGCCCGAGATGCTCACGCTCGCGCACGTCGCCGCACCCGAGTACGCCTGGGCGCACGGCCTCACCCTCGGCGAGGCAGCGCGACGGGCGGGCTCCGACCCGGCCACGTTCGCGCTCGACGTGCTCGCCGCCTCCCGGCTCGAGGTGAACGTCGTGATGGCCGTGCGCAACGAGCGCTCCCCCGCCGAGCTCGCGTCGATCCTCGCGCACCCGCGTGCGCTCGGCGGCTCCGACGGCATCTTCGTGGGCGCGCACCCGCATCCTCGCGCGCGGGGGTCGTTCGCCCGCTACCTGCGCTCGCTCGTCATCGAGCAGGGTGTGCTCTCGTGGCCGGATGCCGCGGCCCTCGTCTCCACGCGCGCGGCCGACCGGTTCGCGCTCGGCCGGCGCGGACGCATCCGACCGGGCTGGATCGCCGACCTCGTGCTCGTCGACCCCGACGCCGTGCGCGACCGCGCGACGTACGAGGAGCCGCTCGCCCTCGCGGAGGGCATCGACGACGTGCTCGTCGCCGGGGTGCCCGTGCTGGCGGGCGGCGCGCTCACGGGCGCGACGCCCGGGCGCGGCATCCGTCGCTCGCCCGCTGCCGCGCGACCCGGCACCGCGAGCGCACTGCGCGACCTGCTCACCACCTCGACCGCCGCGACCAGCGCCACCGCGGACCACCGAGGAGGCCTGACATGTCGCAGAGCGTGACCCGTGCCGCCCGCATCATCGACGCCATCGCGGCCGACCCCCGCACGGTCGCGGAGCTGGCCGAGGCGTTCGGCCTGCACCGATCGACGATGTTCCGCGAGCTGCAGGCGCTCGAGCAGGTGGGCTGGGTGCGCCGACGCGCGAGCGGACGCTACGCACTCGGGACTCGGCTCGCGGCGTTGTCGCGTGAGGCGCTGGACTCGCTGGACCTGCGCGAGGCCGGCGCCGAGCACGTGCGCCGCCTGCAGCGCCGCACCGGCAACACCGTGCACCTCGCCGCGCTCATGGACCGCTCGATCGTCTACGTCGACAAGGCGGAGGACGAGTCGGGCGTGCGCATGTACTCGCGTATCGGCAAGGCCGTGATCCCCTACTGCTCGGCCGTCGGCAAGGCGATCCTGGCGAACCTCGACGCCGCCGGCCGCGACGCCGTGCTCGACGGCGTGACATGGGAGCGCCACACCGACCGCACCCTCACGTCTCGTGCAGCAGCTCGACCGCGAGCTCGCGCTCGTCGCCGCCCGCGGCTGGGCCACGGACGACCGCGAGTTCGAGCCGTACGTGAACTGCCTCGCGGTGCCGATCCAGAGCCCGCTCGGCGTCGTCGGCGCGATCTCGGTCACCGCCGTGCGCGTGGTCGCCGACCTCGACCGGCTGAAGGACCTACCTGCCCGCGCTCCGCGAGACGGCCGATGCCATCTCGGGCGAGCTGGGCTGACCGGATGCCGCAGCGGCGCCTCGCGGCATCCGTCACCGCTCGTCGAGACGCACCGACTGACGACCACCGACCGACCGACCACCGACCACCGACCACCGACCGAGCAACACCACTGGAGGAACCATGTCCAAGACCGCCGTCACCCTCTCGAACGCGCCCAAGCCCGCCGGGCCCTACAGCCACGGCGTCGTCGCCAACGGCTTCCTCTACACCGCCGGCTTCGGCCCGCAGGACCCGGCGACCGGGCAGGTCGTCGAGGGCGGGGTCGCGGAGCAGACCCGCCAGGTGCTCCGCAACATCGGCGCGGTGCTCGCCGAGTACGGCCTGACCTTCGATGACGTGGTGAAGGTCACCGCGCACCTCGAGGACCTGGCCGACTTCGCCGAGTACAACGTGGCGTACGCCGAGTTCTTCGCCGAGCCCTACCCGGTGCGCACCACCGTCGGCTCGCGGCTGGCGAACATCCTCGTCGAGATCGACGTCGTGGCGGCGATCCCGCAGGGCTGACGCTCGGTCGCGTCCAGGAGATTGGTCGCGCCGTAGCAGCCCCCTCCGAGTCGCGCCGCCTCAGAGCCCGAGGCGATCGAGCTCGGCGTCCATGCGCCGGGCGATCTCGGCGTAGCCGTCGTCGTTCGGGTGGATGCCGTCGGCGGCCATCCACTCCGGATGCCCCTCGATCCAGCGGGATGCGCCGGCGATGTGGTCGGCTCCGACCCGGTCGGCGCCCGCCGCGACCCATCCGATGATCCGGTCGACCGAGTCGGGTCGCTCGTCGGTGTACCAGAACGGCTCGACGACGATGAGCCGCGCATCGGGCAGTTCGTCCCTCAGGCGCTGCAGGTCGGCGTCGATCGCGGCCTCGATGTCATCGGCGGCCGCGGGCATCGAGAAGTTGTCGTTCAGTCCCATCGTCACGATCACGATGTCGGGCGGCGGGTCCTGCTCGACGATCCGGTCGACGAGGTCGTCGCCGAATCCGCGGTTGTTCACGAAGCCGAGCCCGTCGACGCTGGGATTGAACTCGTACCAGCCCCGCTCCTCGCTGATGATCGTCGACCATCGCCGGTCGGGCGAGCTCGCGCCGGTGCCCCGCGTGTACGAGTCGCCGTAGAACGCGACGATCGGCGCTCCGTCGCTCGGCGGCACGGGGGCGGCCTCCGGCACGGCCACCGAGCACGCCGCCAGCAGGGCTGCGGATGCCGCGGCGGCCACGACGGCGCCGAGCGCGCGCGCACCCCACGACGAACGTCGGCCGCGGATCGCGCGCGATTCGGTCATGACCGTGGTTCGGACCCGACAGCCGAGCGGATGCCGCGCCCGACCTCCTAGACGGCGGCGGGCAGCTTCGCCGCCACGAGCTCCGCGATCTGCACGGCGTTCAGCGCCGCGCCCTTGCGCAGGTTGTCGTTGGAGACGAAGAGCACGAGGCCCGTGCCGTCGGGCGCCGACTGGTCCTGCCGGATGCGGCCGACGTAGCTCGGGTCGGTGCCGGCGGCCTGCGAGCGGCGTGGGCACGTCGGACAGCGCGACGCCCGGGGCATCCGCCAGCAGCTCGGTCGCGCGCTCGGGCGTGATCGGGTTGGCGAACTCGGCGTGGATGGAGAGCGAGTGGCCGGTGAACACCGGCACGCGCACGCAGGTGCCCGCGACGCGCAGGCCGGGCAGCTCGAGGATCTTGCGGCTCTCGTTGCGGAGCTTCTTCTCCTCGTCGGTCTCGAGGTCGCCGTCGTCGACGATCGAGCCCGCGAGCGGGATCACGTCGAACGCGATCGTGCGCGGGAACTTCTGCGCCTCGGGGAACTCCACCGAGCGGCCGTCGTGCACGAGCCCGATCGCGTCCTGCGCGACGGCGGCCCTCGCCTGCTCGAGCAGCTCCTCGCCGCCCGCGAGCCCGGCGCCCGACACGGCCTGGTACGTCGAGACCATGAGGCGCTCGAGGCCGGCCTCGTCGTGCAGCACCTTCAGCACGGGCATGGCGGCCATGGTGGTGCAGTTCGGGTTGGCGATGATGCCCTTCACGGCCTCGTCGATCGCGTGCGGGTTGACCTCGCTCACGACCAGCGGCACCTCGGGGTCCATGCGCCAGCCGCTCGAGTTGTCGATCACGGTGACGCCGGCGGCGGCGAAGCGGGGCGCCTGCGCCTTCGAGAGCGTGGCGCCGGCCGAGAAGATCGCGATGTCGAGGCCCGACGGGTCGGCCGTCGAGGCGTCCTCGATGACGATGTCCTCGCCCTTCCAGGGCAGCGTCGAGCCGGCCGAGCGCGCCGACGCGAAGTAGCGGATCGAGGCGACCGGGAAGTCGCGCTCCTCGAGCAGGCGGCGCACGACCGCGCCGACCTGGCCGGTGGCGCCCACGACGCCGATGTTCACTCCGTTGGTGTTGCCCACGTCTCTTCCTCCATCACCCGGTCGGCCGCGCCGACGGGAAGCGTTCGTTCAATTGTCCCAGCCCCTGCGCCCGCGCCCCGCCGTTCGCGGAACCTTGGCAGGAATCCCGCGCGATGCGGGCGGATCTCGACGATCGCGCGGCAGCGGCATCCGACGGCACCGGATGCCGCGGCGACGGCGTCGTCGTCAGCGCCCCGTGCCGGCGTGCACGACCGCGTCGTCCTCGCCGTCGAGCTCGAACGCCGTGTGCACGGCGCGGGCGGCGGCGTGCACGCTGTCGGCGCGGGTCACGACCGAGATGCGGATCTCGCTGGTCGAGATCATCTCGATGTTGATGCCGGCGTTGTACAGCGCCTCGAACAGCCGCGCCGAGACGCCGGTGGCCGAGCGCATGGCCGCGCCGACGAGCGAGAGCTTGCCGATCTGGTCGTCGTACTGCAGCGACGCGAAGCCGACGGCCTCCTGCGAGTTCGCGAGCGCGGTGAGCGCCCGCTCGCCGTCGGACTTCGGGAGCGTGAACGAGATGTCGGTGCGCCCCGTGGACGCGGCCGAGACGTTCTGCACGATCATGTCGACGTTCGCGTTGGTGTTCGCGACGATCTTGAAGATCTTGGCGGCGACGCCGGGCACGTCGGGCACGCCGACGACCGTGATCTTCGCCTCGGTCAGGTCGACCGCGACACCCGCGATGACGGACTCTTCCACAGCTGCTCCTTCGGGAAGACGCGAGGGGTCGTAGACGATGGTCCCCTCGCTGTTGTTGAACGACGAACGCACGTGCAGGGTGACGCCGTGGCGCCGGGCGAACTCGACCGCCCTGATGTGCAGGACCTTGGCTCCGGATGCCGCGAGCTCGAGCATCTCCTCGCTCGTGATCCTGTCGAGCTTGCGCGCCTTCTTCACGATGCGCGGGTCGGACGTGAACACGCCGTCGACGTCGGTGTAGATCTCGCAGACGTCGGCCTCGAGCGCCGCCGCGAGCGCGACCGCCGTGGTGTCGCTGCCGCCGCGGCCGAGCGTGGTGATGTCGCGCGACTCGCGGCTGAAGCCCTGGAAGCCGGCGACGATCACGATCGCGCCCGTCGTCGAGCGCCTCGCGCAGGCGCACCGGGGTGACGTCGACGATGCGCGCGGCGCCGTGCGTGGCATCCGTGATCATGCCGGCCTGGCTGCCGGTGAACGAGCGGGCCTCGTGGCCCATGCTCTTGATCGCCATCGCGAGCAGCGCCATCGAGATGCGCTCGCCGGCGGAGAGCAGCATGTCGAGCTCGCGCGGCGCCTGGATCGGCGTGACCTCGTTCGCGAGGTCGAGCAGCTCGTCGGTCGTGTCGCCCATCGCGGAGACGGCGACCACCACGTCGTTGCCCGCCTTGCGGGTCTCGACGATGCGCTTGGCGACCCGCTTGATGCTCTCCGCGTCGGCGACGGATGATCCGCCGAACTTCTGCACGATCAAGCTCACGTGGTCTCCCAGGGGGTGGTGGCAGGCGCCGGGATGCGCATCCGGTCGCCGGAAGCACCATCATACGGCGGCCCGTATGCGCCCCCGGCAATGTGACGGACGCGTGCAGCGGTGACCGCCCGTCCCGCGACCCGCTGGGTCGCGAGTAGAGTGCGGGCATGCCAGAGGCGCTCGAGGGGTGGACGGACTTCAACGTGGCGATGGTCGGGGCGACCGCCGCCCTCGCCGGCCTCCTGATCGTCGCGATGTCGGTGAACCTGAAGTCCATCATCACGTCCGTCGCCCTCACCGCGCGGGTGGCCGCCGCCCTCTCGATGCTCGTGGTGGCCCTCGCCGCGAGCGCGCTCGGGCTCGCACCCGAGCAGCCGATCTGGGCCTACGGCCTCGAGGTGCTCGCCGCGACGGCCGTGGGCGCGTACTTCGAACTGCGGGCGATCATCGACATGTCACCACCAGCCGATCTTCACGAGGCGGCAGCGGTTCGCGAAATCCCTCGCGGGCACCAGCCCGGTCGTCGCCTACCTGGCGGGCAGCGTGCTCCTCATCCTCGGCTTCGGCGCGGCCGGGCTCTGGTTCGTCGCCGTCGGCGCCATCTTCGCCATCGCGTCGGCGATCCTGCACTCGTGGGTCGTGCTCGTCGAGGTGCTCCGCTAGGTACTGCCGGTCGTGGTCCTGCGCGCTTCGCCGTGATCCGCGCGCCCGAGCGCGGATGCCGCGGTCAGTCCTTGTGCGGCCGCGGCATGTACCACTCGGTGTACTCCGTCGCCCGGCCGTCGTCGGCGAGGCGGATGATCCAGAGGTTGAGGTAGTCCTTCTCGGCGGGGTACTCGGTGCGGCCCTGCACGACCACGAAGTCGTCGTGCTCGTGGAGGATGCTCCAGTCGAACGCCCACGTGCCCGGGTCGTCGAGGTCCTCGAGCCATCCGGCGACGATGGCCTCGCGGCCGCGCCTCGGCTCGGCGTCGGGTGCCGTCAGGTACACCGCGTCGTCGGTGAACAACGCGCCGATCTGCTCGGGGTCGTTCGATTCCCATGCCGCGACGTATCCCGCGACCCATTCCGCACCCTTGCTCGCCATGCGTCCCATTCCAGCCGCGGCGGTCGAGCGGCGTCAAGGGGTTGCCGCGCGCTTCAGGCCGCACGGGAGGGATGCGCGCGTCGACGCACGGAGGATCCGCGACTGCGCGATCGTCCTCCCGTCGGCCCGCGATGTCCTCCGCGCGGACGATCGCGCGACGTCGCGAGGCGGGTCGGCCGCGAGCGTCGGCGGGAGGCGGGAGCGCGGCAGCGCAGGCGGCAGACGGCGAGCCGCGTCAGCCGACGATGCGGCGGCCCTCGAAGGCGCGACCGAGCGTGACCTCGTCGGCGTACTCGAGGTCGCCGCCGACCGGGAGCCCGGAGGCCAGCCGCGTGACCCGGATCTCGAGCGTGGTGAGCAGGCGGCTGAGGTAGGTGGCCGTCGCCTCGCCCTCGAGGTTGGGGTCGGTCGCGATGATGACCTCGACCACCGTGCCGTCGGCGAGCCGCTGCATGAGCTGCCGGATGCGCAGCTCGTCGGGTCCGATGCCGTCGATCGGGCTGATCGCGCCGCCGAGCACGTGGTAGAGCCCGCGGAACTCGCGGGTGCGCTCGATCGCGACGACGTCCTTCGCCTCCTCGACCACGCAGATGGAGGTGGGGTCGCGACGCGGGTCGCGGCAGATCGAGCAGGTCTCCTGCTCGGACACGTTGCCGCAGATCTCGCAGAAGCGCACCTTGTCGCGCACCTCGAGGAGGACCTCGGCGAGCCGGGTCACGTCGAAGTGCTCGGTCTGCACGATGTGGAACGCGATGCGCTGCGCCGACTTCGGGCCGATGCCGGGAAGGCGCCCGAGTTCGTCGATCAGCTCTTGGACGATGCCTTCGTACACGTGCTACCCGCGCTCCCCGAAGCCGGGGCGGCCGGGCGCCTCGACCTCTTCGAGGAACGTCGCACCGAGCACCTCGCGCACCACGGACTCGCCGTAGCGCTGGATGCCGCCGTCGGCGGGGGCCGCGCCCGATCCGCGCGGCGCGGGCGATGGCGCGGGCGCCTCGACGACGAGCTCGGGGGCCGGACCGGGATCGAACGGGGGCTCGACGTCGTCGGGCGGCGCGTCGGCGTCGTCGGGCACGTCGTCGATGGCGACGGATGCCGCGACCGGGGCCTCGGCGAGCGCCGTCGCCGTCGGGCGCGCCGAGCCGGCGGCGCCGACGACGCGGCCTGCACGTCGGGCTCGGGCCCGGTGGGGATCGTGATGGTCGCCCACGAGTCGACGGGGCCGGTCGGCGCCGTGGCGGCCGAGGCCTTCGGTGCCGATGGGGCCGCGGCCTTCGGCGCAGCTGCGGCGGAGGCCTTCGGTGCCGATGCGGCCGAGGCCTTCGGCGTCGATGCGGCGGCGGCCTTCGGTGCCGTGCCGTTCGTGGCGGCCGTCGTCGCCGAGCGCTTCGCCGACGAGCTCGCCTGCTTCGAGCCGCCGGAACCCGACGCGGGTGCATCGCCGGACGCGGCACGCGGCGACGCGGCGGGCGCCTCGGATCGGCCAGAGGACGCGACCGGTGCGGTCTCGGCCGGGACGGCAACGGAGCCGGCGCCCTCGTCGGAGGTCGACGCGTCGGAGACCGCCCCGCGCGCCGCCGTCGCCGCCGCGCGTGCGGCCGGCCCCTCGACCTTGGCGATGAACTTCACGGTGACGCCGAGCACCTCGGCGATCGCGCTGCGCAGCAGCTCGCTCACGCTCTGACCGGGCGCACCGCCGCGGAACCCGGCGACGTCCTGCTCGCTCGGGAACGCCAGCACGAGCACCTCGCCGTCGCGGAACTCGCGCACCTGCGCGGTGAACGCGACCATCCAGGCGCTGCGCTTCGTGCGCTGGAGGGAGGCGAGCACCTCGGGCCAGGCGTCGCGCATCTGCTGCAGCGTGACGGGGCCGACGGGCTTGGGCGCGGCGGGCGCGGGCGTCGGCGCCGGGCCGGCGGTGCGCCTCGGGCTGGCTGCGGATGCCGCGGGCTTCGACCGCACCGAATCCGGCGTGCGCTCCGCCACGGGCGTCGGCTGGTCATCGCCGGCGGGCGGCTCGCTCGTGCCGCCACGCGAGCGCCGGACGAGCCGGCACGGCCGCGAGCGGGCGCGGCCGGAGCGGGCGCAGCCGGCGCGGGTGCGGAGACCGCGCGAGCCGGCGCAGCCGGCTCGGCCGCCGCACCGCCGCGACCACCGGAGGCGGGCCCGCGGCATCCGTCGCGGCATCCGTGACGCCGACCCGGCGCTCGAGCCGCTCGACGCGGGCGAGGGCGCCGCGCTCGGAGTCGTCGCTCGACGGCACGAGCACGCGCGCGAGCATGAGCTCGAGGTGCAGGCGCGGCGAGGTGGCGCCGGTCATCTCGGTGAGGGTCTGGTTGACGAGGTCGGCGACGCGCGAGAGCTCGGCCGACCCGAACGTGGACGCCTGCGCGGCCATGCGGGCGAGCTCGTCGGCCGGCACGCCGCGCAGCACGGCCGCGGCCGTCTCGGGCGACGACGCCGCGACCACGATCAGGTCGCGCAGCCGCTCGAGCAGGTCTTCGACGAAGCGCCGCGGATCCTGGCCGGTCTGCACGACCCGGTCGGCGGCGGCGAAGGCGCCCGCGGCATCCTTCGCGCCGATCGCGTCGACGACCTCGTCGAGGAGGGCGGCGTGCGTGTAGCCGAGGAGCGCCACCGCGCGCTCGTAGTCGATCGTGGTGCCCTCGGACCCGGCGATCAGCTGGTCGAGCAGCGACAGGGTGTCTCGCGGCGAGCCGCCGCCCGCGCGCACGACGAGCGGCAGCACGCCGGGCGCGACCTCGACGCCCTCTTCGGTGCAGAGCTGCTGCACGTACTCGAGCATCGGCCCGGGCGGAACGAGCCGGAACGGGTAGTGGTGCGTGCGCGAGCGGATGGTGCCGAGCACCTTGTCGGGCTCGGTGGTGGCGAAGATGAACTTGACGTGCTCGGGCGGCTCCTCGACGAGCTTGAGCAGCGCGTTGAAGCCCTGCGGCGTCACCATGTGCGCCTCGTCGAGGATGAAGATCTTGTAGCGGTCGCGCGCCGGGGCGAACACGGCGCGCTCGCGGAGGTCGCGGGCGTCGTCGACGCCGTTGTGGCTCGCCGCGTCGATCTCGACCACGTCGAGCGAGCCGCTGCCGCCGCGCGAGAGCTCGACGCAGCTCGGGCACACGCCGCACGGGACGTCGGTGGGGCCCTCGGCGCAGTTGAGGCAGCGCGCCAGGATGCGTGCCGACGTCGTCTTGCCGCAGCCGCGCGGGCCGCTGAACAGGTAGGCGTGATTCACGCGATCGGTGCGGAGCGCGGTCATGAGCGGCTCGGTCACCTGGGACTGGCCGATCATCTCGGCGAACGTCTCAGGCCGGTAGCGGCGATACAGGGCGGTGACCACGCATCAATCGTAGTTGCCGCGTGTGACACGGCGTCCGGATGCCGGCAGGCGTAGCATTCCTTGATCGGAAGGGGGCGAGATGACGGCGACGATGATGACCCCGGCACAGCTCGCACGGTTCGAGGCGCGACTCCGGGCGGAGCGCGCCGACGCCGAGGAACGGCTCGCGGAGTTCGACGACGCGATGGCCGAGGTGCGCATCGCGAGATCGGATGCCACGGCCGACGACGAGCACGACCCCGAGGGTCCGACCATGACCCAGGAGTGGTCGCAGCGCACCGCGGTGCTCGCCGACGTGCGCGCCGAGCTCGCCGAGGTCGACCGCGCCCTCGCGCGCATCGCCGACGGCAGCTACGGCATCTGCGCGCGCTGCGGCAAGCGCATCACCGTCGGCCGCCTCGACGCGCGCCCCACCGCGACGCTCTGCATCGACTGCGCGCGACTCGTGGGCTGAGCCGCCGCATCAGCGGCGCCGCGCGTCACGCCCCCGTCGTCGTCTCGGCGAGCGGGCCGGATGCCTCGAGCGCGCGCTCGGGCTCCCCCTCCGCCACCCCGTGCGAGCGGGCGGCGGTGAGCCCCGAGAACGCGCGGATGAACAGCGGGCTGCCGCCGAGCACGAGGTAGAGCGCCGCGCACGTCGCGAGCGTCGGCACGAGCCCGACCTGCTCCACGGCCAGGCCGCCGAGCAGCGCGCCGAGCGGCATCGAGGCCGCGACGCCGGCCGTGGTCGCGCCGAACACCCGGGCGCGCATGCCGTCGGGGATCTCGCCGTACATCGCCGTGGCCATCATCGGGTTCAGCGCGCCGGCCGCGAGGCCCGACAGCGCGAGCACGGGCAGCAGCACGGGCAGCGGGGCGCCGAGCGCCATCGCGAGGTACGGCGGCGTGCCGGCGAGCACGAAGCAGGTCGCGAACATGAGGCGCCCCGAGTAGCGGTGCCCGATCGCCCCGAAGATCGCGGAGCCGGTGAGCGCGCCGGCCGCGAAGCATCCGACCATGAAGCCGAGCATCGCGGGGTCGTGCAGCACCTCGGTCGCGTACACCGGCTTCAGCACGGTCATCCCGGCGGCGTCGATGGCGTTCGTGAGCGTCACGAGCAGCACGATCGCCCGCAGCAGCGGGTGCGACGCGATGAAGCGGATGCCCGCGACGAAGCCGCCCTTCGTGCTCGACTCCTCGCCGGCACGCCCTCGGCTCGGCGGCGGCCGCGGCCGGCGCGCGGCACGAAGCACGCGACGAGCACCGCCGAGACGACGAATCCCGCCGCGTCGACGACGAGCGCCGGCACCGGGCCGAGCAGCGCGACGAGCGCGCCCGCGACGCCCGCCCCGACCATCGATGGCGGTGCGCTGCACGGCGGACTGCGCGCCGGCGGCGCGGGCGAGCGGCATCCGCGCGAGGCGGGCGAGGTCGGGCATGAGCGCGGTCTTCGCGGTGTCGCCGGGCGGGTCGAGCAGGCCGCCGAGGAAGACGAGCGCGAGCAGCACGCCGAACGGCAGGCCGACCGTGGCGCTGAGCAGCGGGATGGCGATCACGGTGAGCCCGCTCGCGACATCCGCCACGATGCTCGACACGCGGTAGCCGAACCGGTCGACGAGCACGCCGCCGAAGGTGCCGCCGATGACGAGCGGCACGGTCGCGAACACGCCGGCCACGCCCGCGGCGAGCGGCGACCCGGTCTCGATGAGGGCGATGATCGGGATCGCGACGAGCGCGATCGCGTTGCCGCCGAGCGAGAAGAACTGGGCGGCGAAGAGCGCGAGGATCGGCAGCCGGCGGCGCGGGGCATCCGCGCCGCGCGCGGTGTCGCGCGTCGGCCGCCGGTGGCGTCACCGCTCGGTCCTCGGGAAGGTGTGGGTGATCCAGCGCACCGCCCGCGTGCCCTCGCGCGGCTCGCGGCCGCGCGCCCACCACTTCTCGCGCACCGCGTCGAGCTCGGCCGTGAGCTCGCGGAACTCGTCGAGGGTGAGCTGGGCTCCGCCGTCGCTCGAGTCGGATGCCGCCACCCACTCGGGCTCGAGGCCGAACTCGGCGTCGAGCGCGGCGATGAGCTCCTGGTGATACGCATCGAGCACGGTGCGACGAAGGCCTCGGATGCCTCGCGGCGCTCGGGATCGTCGAGGAACTCCTCGGTGCGCCAGCTCGTCATCTCGTGCGCGGCGCGCCACCAGCGCTCGCGGCCGTCGCGCTCGAGCTCGGGCGCCGGCACGACGAAGCCGTGCTTCGCGAGCGTCGAGAGGTGGTAGCTCACCGAACCGGATGCCGCACCCGTCGCCTGCGACGAGCGCGCCGACCGACTGCGGGCCCTCGACGCGCAGCAGGCCGAGGATGCGCAGGCGCAGCGGGTGCGCCAGCGCGCGCATCGGGCCCGCGTCGTGCAGGTCGATGGAGCCTTCGGCGCGTCGGCGGTCGGCGCCGGGTTCGGGCTGCTCGGGAGTGGACATGCCCTCATGCTAACTCTGCAACACTTCTTGCACAACACATCTCTTGCACAATACCTCTTGCGAGCGGCGACACGGGAGCGGCCGACTCGGCGACGAGCGCGGCGCGAGCGGCCCGCGGCTCAGGCGCTCGACGACCGCCAGCGTCTGCCGCGCGATCTCGAGCTCCTCGTTCGTGGGCACGACGAGCACGGCGACCTTCGAGGCATCCGTCGAGATGCGGCGCGGGCCGCTCCCCCGCTCGCGGTTCCGCTCGGGATCGAGCTCGACGCCGAATCCCTCGAGCCCCGCGAGCGACCACTCGCGCACGATCGGCGCGTTCTCGCCGACGCCCGCGGTGAACACGATCGCGTCGACGCGGCCGAGCTGCGCGGCGTACGCGCCGACGTACGAGCGGATGCGGTGCGCGTACACCTCGAGCGCGAGCGTCGCCGCCTCGTCGCCCGCCTCGCTCGCCTCGACGAGGTCGCGCATGTCGGCGTGCCCGCCGAGCCCGAGGATGCCGCTGCGCGAGTTCAGCAGCGTGTCGGTGGCGTCGGTGTCGAGGCCGGCCACCCGCTGCAGGTGCAGCAGCACCGCGGGGTCGATGTCGCCCGACCGCGTGCCCATCACGAGCCCCTCGAGCGGGGTCATGCCCATGCTCGTCTCCACCGAGCGGCCGCCCGACACGGCGCACGCGGATGCCCCGTTGCCGAGGTGCAGCACGATCATGCGGAGGTCCTCGACCGGTCGCCCGAGGAACTCCGCCGCCGCGCGCGACACGAAGCGGTGCGAGGTGCCGTGGAATCCGTAGCGGCGCACGCGGTGCTTCGCCGCGAGCTCGCGGTCGATCGCGTACGTGTACGCGGCGGGCGGCAGCGTCTGGTGGAACGCCGTGTCGAACACGGCGACGTGCGGCACGTCGGGGAACGCCCGCTCGGCGGCGACGATGCCGGCCAGGTTGGCGGGGTTGTGCAGCGGCGCGAGCACCTCGAGCTCCTCGATGTCGCGCTTCACCCGCTCGGTCATCGACCGTCGGCTCGAAGAACCGGGCGCCGCCCTGCACCACGCGGTGGCCGACCGCGACGGGCGGGTGCTCGTCGAGCGAGGGTCCGTGCTCGGCGAACGCCTCGAGCATGCGCGCGAAGGCGGCGTCGTGGTCGGGCACGGCGACGTCGACCGGTACGTCTCGTCAGCGGCATCCGCCCGGCCGACGACGGATGCCGCACGGTGTGCGCCGCGCGCCCCGTCGGCTGCCCGATCCGCTCGATGAGCCCGCTCGCGAGCGGCTCGCCCGCCTCGACGTCGATGAGCTGGTACTTCATCGACGACGAGCCCGAGTTGACGACGAGGACGACGCTCACGAGGCATCCGCCGCCTGGATCGCCGTGATCGCGACGGTGTTCACGATGTCCTGCACGAGGGCGCCCCGCGAGAGGTCGTTGATGGGCTTGTTGAGGCCCTGCAGCACCGGTCCGATCGCCACGGCGCCCGACGAGCGCTGCACGGCCTTGTAGGTGTTGTTGCCCGTGTTGAGGTCGGGGAAGATGAACACCGTCGCGCGGCCCGCGACGTCCGATTCGGGCAGCTTCGTGCGCGCCACCGCGGCGTCGGCGGCCGCGTCGTACTGGATCGGGCCCTCGACCGCGAGCTCGGGCGCGCGCTCGCGCACGAGCTCGGTCGCGAGGCGCACCTTGTCGACGTCGGCGCCCGTGCCCGACTCGCCCGTGGAGTACGACAGCATCGCGACGCGCGGCTCGATGCCGAACTGCGCGGCCGTCGCGGCCGACGAGACGGCGATGTCGGCGAGCTGCTCGGCGGTCGGCATCGGCACGATCGCGCAGTCGCCGTAGACGAGCACCCGGTCGGCGAGCGCCATGAGGAACACGCTCGACACGACGTTCACGCCGGGCTTGGTCTTGATGATCTCGAAGGCGGGCCGGATGGTGTGCGCGGTCGTGTGCACGGCGCCGGAGACCATGCCGTCGGCGAGCCCGAGCGCGACCATCATCGTGCCGAAGTACGAGACGTCCTGCACGGTCTCGCGCGCCTGCTCGAGCGTGACGCCCTTGTGCGCCCGGCGGCGCTGGTACTCGTCGGCGAAGCGGTAGACGAGCACGTGGTCGTGGTTCGAGAGCACGGTCGCCCGCGAGATGTCGAGGCCCAGCCCGATCGCCCGCGCGCGCACCTCGATCTCCTCGCCGAGGATGGTGAGGTCGGCGACGTCGCGCGCGAGCAGCGTGGCGGCGGCGCGGAGGATGCGGTCGTCGTACCCCTCGGGCAGCACGATGTGCTTGCGCGCGCGCCGGGCCCGCTCGAGCAGGCCGTACTCGAACATGAGCGGCGTCACGACCTCGGGCCGCGCGACGTCGAGCAGGTCGAGCAGCGCGTGCCCGTCGACGTGCTTCTCGAAGAGCGAGAGGGCGGTGTCGCGCTTGCGCTGCGACTCGGCGGCGAGGCGGCCGCGGGTCTGGGTGATCGCGAGGGCGGTGTCGTAGGTGCCGAGGTTGGTGCGGATGATCGGGAGCCCCGCCTCCAGCCCCTCGATGAGCCGCTCGACCTGCTCGGGAAGCGGGAAGCCGCCGTTCAGCACCACGCCCGAGATCGACGGGAACGTCGCCGACGCGTGCGCGGTGAGCACGCCGAGCAGCACCTCGCTGCGGTCGCCCGGGATCACGACCACGGAGCCCTCGATGAGCCTGGGGAGCACGTTCTCCATCGACATGGCGGCGACCACGACGCCGAGCGCCTCGCGGTCGAGCAGGTCGGGATCGCCCGCGTACAGCTCGCCGTCGACGGCCGCCATGATCGAGCGCATCGACGGGGCCACGAGGTACGGGTCCTCGGGGATCGCCCACACGGCGACGGATGCCGCAGCGAGCGTGTCCACGCCCGTCGAGGCGTCGACCTCCCACCGCGCGGCCGCGGCGACCTGGTCGACGATGCCGGCGAGGCGGGCCGGGTCGGCGCGGTTCACGACGATGCCGAGGAGGGTCGCGTGCTCGCGGGCGAGCTCCTCGATGGCGAGCTCGGTGAGCTGCGCGAGCTCGTCGGCGGTGCGCGGCTCCGCGTGCCCGAGCCGCTCGGAGGGCCCGCGGCCCTGGCCGACGCGGCCGCCGAGCACGAGCAGCACGGGGGCGCCGAGGTTCGCGGCGATGCGCGCGTTGTAGCCGAGCTCGGTAGGACTGCCCACGTCGGTGAAGTCGGAGCCGATGATGACGACGGCGTCGCAGCGCTCCTCGACCGCCTTGAAGCGCCGCACGATCGTGGCGAGCGCCAGGTCGGGATCGGCGTGCACCTCGTCGTACGAGACGCCGATCGCCTCGTCGTACTCGATCGGCACGACGCTCTCGTGCGCGAGCAGCAGCTCGAGCACGTAGTCGCGTTCCTCGGTCGAGCGCGAGATCGGCCGGAACACGCCGACGCGGGTCGCCCGTCGGCTGAGGGTGTCGAGCGCGCCGAGTGCGACGGTGGACTTGCCCGTGTTCCCCTCGGCGGAGCAGATGTAGATGCGGTGCGCCACGCGCCCCAGCCTATTGGGCGGGCGGCCGGCCGCGGCGTCCGCGTATCCCGCCGCGCGGGCGGCCGCGGCATCCGCTCGCTGAGCTCGTGACGAACCCGGGCGCGGTCAACTCGCCCTCCCGGCTCGGGTAGACTGACTCCGGCTCCTCACGTGGCGCCATCCAGGCCAACTCCCCCAGGGCGGAAACGCAGCAAGGGTAACCGGGCTCTGGCGGGTGCGTGGGGAGTCTCAGGAGGATTCGCCTAGTGGCCTATGGCGCACGCTTGGAAAGCGTGTTGGGTGAAAGCCCTCGGGGGTTCGAATCCCCCATCCTCCGCCAAGAAACACCGGGTGACGCGCAGCGTCCCCAACCGGGGTTCGAATCCCCCATCCTCCGCCAAGAAACACCGGGTGACGCGCAGCGTCCCCAACCGGGGTTCGAATCCCCCATCCTCCGCCAAGAAACACCGGGTGACGCGCAGCGTCCCCAACCGGGGTTGGTGACGCGCAGCGTCCCCAACCGGGGTTCGAATCCCCCATCCTCAGCGGACTCGGCCGGGGGCCCGACCGCGTCAGCCGGCCGAGCACTTCGACGTCCCGTGTCCTCATCGAATGGGGCGTGTCCTCATTAATGCCGAATAGCGCTCCATGCCCATCGCCGCGCATGATGTGAGAGATGTCAGCGGCAGCGATGGACACGAGGAGTGGGGACGCAGGGGGCTCCTCCATCGCGTCGACGGCAGTAAGGGGCGACGGCCTCAGGGTGTTCACCCTGAGGCCGCGTCGCACCCTCACCCGCAGTATCGGACTTCCGGTGATGGCGCTCGTCCTCCCGCTCCTCGCAGCGGAGTTGTGGCTGCTCGATCCGAGCGGCGCCTGGCCCGTCGTCGCCTGGACCGGCGTGTTCACGGCCGTGCTGATCGTCGCGGCGTGGGTCGCGTACCAGCGCACGCAGGCCTCGGTCAGCACCTACGGCATCGTGGAGCGCGGGTTCTTCGGCGGCACCTACACGGTCGCGGCGCGCGACATCGAGGGCGTGCTGCGCGTGCAGCTGTACCGCTCGAACAGCCTCGACACCACGCAGGAGCTCTTCGTGGTGAGCCGCACGGGCCGTGGCGTGTTCCGCATGCGCGGCCGGTTCTGGAACACCGCCACGATGGATCGGGTCGCCGCCATCCTCGGCGCCGAGGAGACGGTGCGTTCGGAGCCCGTGACCCTCTCGGAGCTGCGGCAGACCGATCCCGAGCTGCTCTACTGGTTCGAGCGGCGCTCGCTGAGCCGCTGACCTCCTCGAGCCTCCCGAGCCGCTGACCTCCTGAGCTGCGCGGCTTCAGCTCGTCGCGATGCCGAGCAGCGGCGCGTCGGGCCGGCTCGACGGCAGTTCGTGGAACCCCAGCCGGTCGTAGAACGCACGCGCGCCGGTGTTCGCCGCATCCATGCCGAGGTGCACCGCGGCGACGCCCCGGTCGGCGAGCGCGGCACGGAACGTGTCGATGAGCCGCCGGCCCATGCCCTGCCCCTGCAGTTCGGGCAGCAGGTCGATGTGCAGGTGCGCAGGGTACGCGTCGACCTCGGCGATGAGCATGCGGTCGGGGTTCACCCCCGCCTCGATGAGCTGCGCCTCGGTGAAGCCCGGGTCCCGGCCGGTCGGCGGTCCGGGTGCCGGATGCCGCCGGCGGAACCCCGGGCCCCACTCGCGCCTCCACCACTCGACGAACGCGCGCGTGTCGGCGACTCCGATCACGTAGCCGACCGCCCGCCCCTCGCGTCCGTCGTCGACCACGAACGCGAGCTCGGGCGCGTACTCCACGTAGGGCAGCGCGAACACCTCGGGCATCAGCGCGTCGTCGGAGTAGACGCCGGTCGCGTCCCCGCCTCCGGCGGCGGTGCGCAGGCAGATCGCGAACACGTCGTCGCGATCGGCCGGGCGGTAGGGCCGGATGAACGGATGCCCCGGGGCGTCGCGTTCGGATGACGCGCGCGCCGCGGCATCCGCTCGCTCGCTCACCTGCGCCGCCGCGTGCCGAAGATGCCCTCGACCACGCTCGTGAGCACGTCGCGGGTGGCCTTGGAGCCGAGCACCTGCTCGAGCATCGAGTCGCCGCCCGACGAGCGCGACCGCGACGAGCGACGAGCGCGAGGTGGTCGACGTGCGCTTCATCAGCCGGTCGTACTCGGCCTGTGCGGCCTTCTGCTCCTTGGCGCGCTGCTTCTCGATCGCGGCCTGCTGCTTCGCGAACTCGGCGTCGGCCTTGGCCTTGGCCGCGGCATCCTCGGCGGCCTGCGCGGCGGCCGCGGCGGCGTTCATCTTCGCGGTGAGGAGCTCGTGCGCCGACTCGCGGTCGATGGCCGTGCCGTACTTCGCCTGCAGCGGCGAGGCGGCGACGGCGGCGTCGATCGCGGCCTCGGGCGTCGGCGACATCAGCGCCTGCGGCGCGCGCAGGCGGGTCCAGGCGACGGGGCTCGGGGCGCCCTTCTCGTTCATGACGGTGACGATCGCCTCGCCGGTGCCGAGGGTCGTGAGCACCTCCTCGAGGGCGTAGCCCGACTTCGGGTACGTCGAGACGGTCGCCCGCAGGGCCTTGGCGTCGTCGGGGGTGAACGCGCGCAGCTGGTGCTGCACGCGCGACCCGAGTTGCGCGAGCACGTCGGCCGGGCACGTCCTTCGGGGTCTGCGTCACGAAGAACACCCCGACGCCCTTCGAGCGGATGAGGCGCACGGTCTGCACGACCTGCTGCAGGAAGTCCTTCGACGCGTCGTTGAAGAGCAGGTGCGCCTCGTCGAAGAAGAACACGAGCTTCGGCTTGTCGAGGTCGCCCACCTCGGGCAGGTCGTTGAACAGGTCGGCGAGCAGCCACATGAGGAACGTCGAGTAGAGCGCCGGACGGTCGGCGACGCCGGGCACCTCGAGCAGGCTGACGATGCCACGGCCGTCGGATGCCACGCGCAGGAACTCGGCCGTGTCGATCTCGGGCTCCCCGAAGAAGACGTCGGCGCCGGCCTCGGCGAACGCGACGAGCTCGCGCAGGATGACGCCGACCGTGGCCTTCGAGAGGCCGCCGAGGCCCTCGAGCTCCGCCTTGCCCTCGTCGCTCGTGAGGTACTGCAGCACGGACCGCAGGTCCTCCAGGTCGAGCAGCGCGAGCCCGGCGTTCTCGGCGTAGTGGAAGACGAGGCCGAGGCTCGACTCCTGGGTGTCGTTGAGCCCGAGCACCTTGCTCAGCAGCAGCGGGCCGAACCCGGCGACGGTCGCGCGGATGGGGACGCCCTTCCCGATGCCGCCGAGCGAGAAGAACTCCACGGGGAAGGATGCCGCGCTCCACGCCTGCCCGATGCCATCGGTGCGCTTCAGCAGCTTCTCGTTGGCCTCGCCGGGCGTCGCGATTCCCGAGAGGTCGCCCTTGATGTCGGCCGCGAACACGGCGACGCCGTTGGCGGCGAGCTGCTCGGCGAGCACCTGCAGGGTGCGGGTCTTGCCCGTGCCGGTGGCGCCGGCGACGAGGCCGTGCCGGTTGGTCATCGCCAGCGGGATGCGCACCTGCACGTCGGGCATCGGGTCGCCGTTGACGAGCGCGCCCATCTCGAGCGCGGCGCCCTCGAAGGCGTAGCCGTCGCGGATCCCGGCGATCTGGGCGGCGTCGAGGGGGCCGGATGCTGCGGGTGCCGCGGCGGCGGCGGGCGCTGCAGCGGCTCGGCGGCGGGTGCTGGGCGGCGGCATCCGGCGTGGGCGCGGCGGCGGCCTGGGCTGCGGCCACGGCGGCTTCGGCGGCCTTCGCGGCGGCCGCGGCATCCGCTGCCTGCTGCTGCGCCTCGAACGCGGCCTGCGCGAGGGCCGCGGCCTCCTCTGCCTTGCGGACCGCCTCCTGCGCCTGCGCCTGCAGCGCCTCGGCCGCCTCGGCCGCTGCGGCGGCCGCCTCCTGAGCTTGCTTCACCGCGTCATCGGCCATGGGCACGATCCTAGCGAGGGCGCCGCTGCCGGTCGCGTGTCGCGAGGGCCACCGCGACGACCGCGCGGTCACGCCGACCGCTCACGACGTCATCGGGATCGCCTCACCCGTCTCGACCCACGACTTGAGGCTCGAGAGCACGCGAGGCCAGGTCTCCGCACTCTCGGCCTGCGCCGGATGCCCCTCGCTCCATTCGTCGTTGGTGAACGTGAGCCTGGTGAGCCCCACGCCAGCCTGCTCGAGCCGCCACGTCATGCGGCTGGTGAGCTCGGCGTGGTTCTCGCGGTAGACCGGGCCGGGGTGCTCGGTGAGCTGCAGCACGACGCCCGGATCGGCCTGGAGCACGTCGCCGTAGACGTGCACGACCTCGGTGCCGCCCTCGCCCGGGCCGATGTACTCGTACCGGCCCCCGGGTTCGAGCTCGCCGCGGAGCACCGAGCCGAACATCACGGCACGGCTGCCCTCGTCGCCGGTGATCGCATCCCAGACGACCAGCGGGTCGGCCTTGATGTAGATCGTCATCTCGAAGTCGCTGCACGTTCCTCCTCCATCTGATGCCTCCGACGCTACGCACGCGGCATCCGCGGCTCTTGTCGAAACGCGACATCGGTGGTGCCCGCGATACTGGGGCCATGCGAGCCGGTGACGACTACTGGCGCTCCCGTGCGGGCGCGTCGGCGGTGAAGGGCGTGCTCGCCACGGCGCCGGGTGCGCCCGGCATCGCGCCGCTGCCGACGCTCGCCGACGCCCAGGTCGACGGCGACGCGCCCGTGCGGCTCGCGCGCCACGCCGTCGGCGCGGCCGTCGCCGACCTCGTCCGGCACGTCTGGGTGCCGCGCTGGCGGCTCGCACCGGGCGTCGTCGTCGAGCAGGGCGTGCTCGACTACCCGTCGGCGAACCTCGTGATCGAGGCGGATGCCGCCGCGCTGTACGGTCCCGAGCTCGGCCGCTCGCATCGCCGTCTCGAGGGCACCGGGTGGGCGGTCGGGGCGCTGCTGCAGCCCGGGGTCGCCCGCCTGCTCGTCGCAGGGCCCATGCGCGCGCTGATCGGCGGCGCGGTGCCGCTCGACGAGCTGCGGGTCACGGATGCCGCCGGCCTGGCGCGCGACGTGCGCGCCGCCGCCGCGGCCGGCGACGACGAGGCATCCGTCTCGGTCTTCGAGGCATGGCTCGCCGCGCAGTCGCTCGTGGTCGACGACGACGCCCGGCTCGTGCGGCACGTGGTGGAGCTCGCGGAGCACGACCGCTCGATCCTGCGCGCCGAAGACCTGGCCCGCGCGAGCGGCCTCGGCCTGCGCACCCTGCAGCGGCTCGTGCGCGAGCAGCTCGGCCTGACGCCGAAGTGGCTCATCCGCCGCTATCGCATGCAGGAGGCGGCGGCGGCGCTCGCCGCGCCCGATGCCCCGTCGCTCGCCGACCTCGCGGCCGAGCTCGGGTTCACCGACCAGGCGCACCTCACGCGCGAGTTCCGGGCGGTCATCGGCGAGACGCCGCGGCGGTACGCGCTCGCCGCGGCGTCGGCCGCGGCATCCGTCGATCGCGTCGGCCGCGGCATCCGTCGACGCATCCGGCGACCTCGACGATCGCGTCGGACGCCACGCGCGCGAAGGGCTTCCGATCCCGTCGCGGTCGCACCTAGGGTGAAGGCGTGAGTCCCGCCAAGGACAACGCCGAGCTCCTCGAGATCGATGGTCGCGAGGTGCGCATCAGCAACCCCGACAAGGTCGTGTTCCCCGAGCCCGGGCTCACCAAGCTCGACCTCGTGCGGTACTACCTGGGCGTCGCCGACGGCGCCCTTCGCGGCGCCGCCGGCCGGCCGATGGTGCTGAAGCGGTTCGTGAAGGGCATCTCGCAGGAGGCGTTCTTCCAGAAGCGCGCGCCCGAGAAGCGGCCCGAGTGGATCGAGACCGCGACCCTGCACTACGCGTCGGGCAACTCGGCCGAGGAGGTCGTGGTGCGGGATGCCGCGGCGCTCGCCTGGGTCGTGAACCTCGGCTGCATCGACCTCAACCCGCACCCCGTGCGCGCGGAGGACCTCGACCACCCCGACGAGCTGCGCGTCGACCTCGACCCGATGCCGGGCGTGGACTGGAGCCAGATCGTCGACGTCGCCATGGTCGTCCGCGAGGTGCTCGCCGACCACGGGCTCGTCGGCTGGCCGAAGACCTCGGGGTCGCGCGGCATGCACATCAACGTCCGCATCGAGCCGCGCTGGACCTTCCGCGAGGTGCGGCTCGCGGCCGAGACGCTCGCCCGCGAGACCGAGTTGCGGGCCCCGGGCCTCGCGACGGCGCGCTGGTGGAAGGAGGAGCGCGGCGAGAGCGTCTTCGTCGACTTCAACCAGAACGCGAAGGACCGCACGGTCGCGTCGGCGTACTCGATCCGTCCGCTGCCCGACGCGCGCGTCTCGACGCCGCTCGACTGGGACGAGGTGCGCGACAGCCACCCCGAGCGATTCACGGTGCCCACGGTGCTCGAGCGGTTCGCCGAGCGCGGCGACCCCGCGGCGGGAATCGACGACGCCGTCGGCGGACTCGACGGCCTGCTGCGCCTCGCCGAGGAGCTCGGACCCGCCGAGAAGCCGCCGAAGTCGTCGCGACGGCTCGGGCCGGCGGCAGTCGACCATGCCGCTCATCGAGGTCGCCCGCACCAAGACGAAGCCCGAGGCGCTCGAGGCGCTCGAGCGCTGGAAGGCGAAGCACCCCGACGTCGTGCCCCTGCTGCAGCCGGCCGACGTGCTCGTCGACGGCATGCGCGGCTCGAGCTCGCTCTGGTACCGCATCCGCGTGAACCTGCAGCACGTGCCCGAGGCGCAGCGACCGGCGCAGGAGGCCGCTCGAGGCCGACTACGACCCGTGGGCCGGCAAGGAGTGGAACCGGCCGTGAGCGACCTCGGTCCCGTGGATCCCGGCCACGCCGGGGAGGCCGCCTGGCTGCGACGATGGCGGCTGCGCCCCGACGGCGACCCGATCACCACCGCCTCGAGCACGCTCATGCCCGTTCGCACCGAGGACGGCGAGCCGGCGATGCTCAAGCTCGCGCACACCGAGGAGGAGGTCGCGCGGCGCCGACCTGCTCGCCGCGCTCGACGGGCACGGCGCCGCCCGCGTGCTCGAGCGCGAACGGCACGGCGATGCTGCTCGAGCGCGCCACCGGCGGACCGCGACCTCGTGCGCATGGCCGAGGGCGGCGAGGACGACGAGGCGACGCGCATCATCTGCGACGCGGCCGACCGGATCCACGCGGCATCCGCTGCCGTGCTCGGCTCGGACGACCCGCCCGAGCTCGTCGACCTGCCGACCTGGTTCCGCCACCTGTTCGCCGAAGCCGACGCGCTCGGACGCTTCCATCGACGCGGCGCCGACGTCGCCGCGGCGCTCCTCGACGACCCGCGCGACCCGGTCGTGCTGCACGGCGACCTGCACCACGGCAACGTGCTCGACTTCGGCGAGCGCGGGTGGCTCGCGATCGACCCGAAGGGCCTGCTCGGCGAGGCCGCGTTCGACTACTGCAACCTGCTCTGCAACCCGTCGCACGAGCGCGCGCTCGCGCCCGGCCGGCTCGAGCGGCAGTTCGGCGTGGTCGTCGACGGCGACCGGCGTCGAGCCCGGCGCGGCTCGCCGACTGGCTCGTCGCGTGGTGCGCCCTGTCGTCGACGTGGTTCGCCCTCGACGACGACCCGCGGCTCGCGGACTCCGCGGCCGCGATCGGCGAGCGGGCGCTGGCGCTCCGCTGCGCTGACCGGCGCGTCAGCGGGTGAGCACCACGGGCGCGGCTGCCGCCCAGTCGCGCACGAGCTCCTCGCGCACGGTCACGCCCGTGCCCGGCGGCATCCGGCACCCGCAGCTGCCCGCGGTGCTCGCCGTCGCCGAGCACGAACGGCTCGGTGAGGTCCTCGGCGAAGTAGCGCGCCGACGCCGACGTGTCGCCGGGCAGCGTGAAGCCCGGCAGCGCGGCGAGCGCGACGTTCGCGGCGCGGCCGACCCCGGTCTCGAGCATGCCGCCGCACCAGACGGGCACGTCGAGCTCGCGGCAGGCGTCGTGCACGCGCAGGGCCTCGAGGTAGCCGCCCATGCGTCCGGGCTTGATGTTGATGATCGTGGTCGCGCCGCGGTCGATCGCGTCGACGGCCGTCGGTCACGTCGAGGATCGACTCGTCGAGGCACACCGGGCGTGTCGCACGCCGCGGCGAGGCGCACGTGCGTGGCGAGGTCCTCCTCGGCGAACGGCTGCTCGATGAGCAGCAGGTCGAACGCGTCGAGCTCGGGCGAGCAGCGGGATGTCGTCGGCCGTGTACGCCGTGTTCGCGTCGACCTGCAGCAGCCCGCGCGGCCCGAGCTCCTCGCGCACGGCACCGACCGGCACGAGGTCCCAGCCGGGCTTGATCTTCAGCTTGATGCGCCGATACCCCTCCTCGACGTAGCCCGTCGACCTCGTCGAGCAGCTCCTCGAGGGTCGGCGCGATGCCGACCGAGACGCCGCAGTCGACCCACTCGCGCTCGGCGCCGAACAGCTCGCCCATCGAGCGGCCCTGCGCGCGCAGCTCGGCGTCGAGCACCGCCGCCTCGAGCGCGCCCTTCGCCATGCGATGGCCCGCGACGAACGCGAGCGTCGGGGCCACGGATGCCGCGAGCGGCACGGATGCGCCGCGCGAGCCCGGTCCCTCGGCCGACGCCGGCCCGCGGCATCCGGAGCCGCGCGGTGCTGGGCGCCGCATGGCGGCCGTGCGCGGCGAGCAGCGCCGGACCGAGGTAGCGCTCGATGACGGATGCCGCGCCGTCGACGTACTCGCCCGAGTAGAACGGGTCGCGACCGGCGACGCACTCGCCCCAGCCGTCGCCCGCGTCGGTGACGACGTGCACGAGGAGCACCTCGCGCACGGTCTCGCGCCCGAAGGAGGTCTCGAACGGCCGCACGAGCGGCACCTCGAGGCGATGCAGCTCGATGCGCTCGATCGTGGGCCGTGCGGCGTGTCGCTCGTGTCGGTCGTGTCGTTCATCAGGCCTCCCGGTCGGGGTCGTCGCGGGTGAAGACGTAGTCCCCGGTCGCGTCGAGCTCGACGCGCAGGCCCGGCGTCGGCCCCGAGCGCGGCGAACGCCTCCCGGGAGGCTCGCGCAGGCGCGCGGCGACCTCGGGATCCTCGGCGCGCACGTGCTCGAAGTCGGCGACCAGCTCGAGGCCGCCCTCGCGACGCCACGCGGGCTGCGGCCCGCGCGGCGAGCGCCCGCGCGGTGCGCGGCGAGTCCAGGCGCCAGCGCACCTCGAAGCGGTCGCTGCGGTCGGCGCCGCGTGATCGCGTCGCCGAGCTCGCCGTAGAAGTCGGGCAGGAACGCGACGACCTCGGCGCCGAGCCGCACGAGGTTGAGGCGGGCGTTGCGGCGGATGAGCGGGTCGTAGGTCCAGCGCATCTCGGCGACGCCGTGCTCGAGGCAGACCGCGCGCTGGCGGAGCTTCAGGGCGACGCCGACGCCGCGGCCGCGCGCCGCCGGGTCGACGGCGTTCATGTGCGAGTGCAGGTGCAGCGCCGTCCGACCAGCCGAGGAAGCCGAGGGTGGCGCCGAGCGGGCGGCGTCGGGACGTCGGCATCCGCTCGGCCGTGCCGGCATCGCCGGCACGGCGACGAGCACGGTGTTGCCCGCGTGCTCGAGCGCCTGCAGCATCGAGCGGTCGGGTCCGCGGCCCTCGCCCCAGGTCGCCTCGAACCGGGCGAGCACGCCGTCGAGCTCGTCGGTCGCGGCGCGGCGCGGTGCGGATGCCGGCGCGGGCGTCCGCGGCATCCGCGACGCGCCATGGCGTCGGCGACACGACCGGTGCCGGCACCCGCGCGACGAGCGGCGGTCACGCGAGCCGGTCCTCCATGCCCCACGGCTGGCCGTAGCCGCCGTCGGACTCGGGCCGGGCCATGAGCTCGAGGAACGGCGCGGCGTCGAACGCCTCGGGCCCGAGCACGCCGCTGCCCGTCCAGACGCCGGTCGCCAGCAGCTCGAGCGCGATGACGGGGTTGAGGGCGGTCTGCCAGACCACGCACTGCGACTCGTACTCGGCCATCGTCCACTCGTTGTCGGCGACGTGGTAGAGGTACACCTCGCGCGGCTCGCCGTCGGTGCCGATGCCCGTGACCCACAGGCCCGCGCAGGTCTTGCCGGTCATCCGCGGGCCGATCGTGGCCGGGTCGGGCAGCGCCGCGGCGACCACGTCGCGCGGGGCGACCTCGACGGGGCCGTTCTTCGCGCGCACCCGGACCGGGCGTCGTCGAGTCGAGCCCGAGCAGGTGCAGCACCCGCAGCACGTTGATGAACTCCTCGCCGAGGCCGTACTTGAACGTCACCCGCTTCGCGTCGACCCAGCGCGGCATGAGGAGCACCTCCTCGTGCTCGACGTTCACGCACTCGACCGGGCCGATGCCCTCGGGGAACACGAACACCTCGGGCTCGCTGAACGGCGGGGTCGTGAACCAGCCGGCGTCCTTCTCCCAGACCACGGGCGGGTTCAGGCACTCCTCGATCGTGGTCCAGATCGAGAACGACGGCGCGAAGATCTCGTTGCCCTCGTCGTCGGTGACGACGAGGTTGGCGCCGTCGCGCACGCCGAGCTCGTCGACCAGCTCGAACAGGTGGTCGGCCGCGTAGCGCGCGAACACGTCGGAGAGGCCGGGCTCGACGCCCATGCCCACGAGCGCGAGCCGGCCCGCGGCCTCCCAGTCGCCCGCCTGCGCGAACTGGTCGTCGCCGAGCTTCACCCCGGTCTGCGCGTAGGGGTCGGTCGGATGCGGCTCGCGACAGGCTCATCGCCATGTCGAGGTAGTCCGCGCCTGCGGCGAGGGCGCCCGCGAAGATCGACGGCACGAACTTCGGCTCGACGGCGTTCATCACGTGGGTCGCGCCGTGCTCGCGGGCGACGGATGCCACGACGTCGGGATCCGACGCGTCGATCTGCGCCGTGGCGAACCGGGCGGCGACGTCGTCGCCGTGCTTCGCCCGGATCCAGTCGACCGTGCGCGTCGCCCTGCCCTCGTCGTAGTCGCTCACGACGATGAGCTCGAAGAAGTCGCGGCGGGCCGCGATCTTGGCGATGGCATCTCCGACGCCTCCGGCGCCGACGAGGAGGATCCGCATGGGTCGACGCTATCGCGATGCGCCGCGGCGCGTCGATGGCGGGCGCGTCCGGGATCAGCGGACGAAGTCGCGGACGAATCGGTCAGCAGAACCCCGCGATGCCCTCCCATGCCGCGGCCGGGCTCTCGACGCCCTCGCGCTGCACCGCCGCCTCGATCAGGCCGTAGGGCCGGTCGGCGGCGAAGAACACCTCGTTCGGGTTGTCGAGGCCGAAGGGCGAGAGGTCCACCACGAAGTGGTGCTTGTTCGGCATCGAGAAGCGGATCTCGGCGATCTCGGGGTGGCGCTCGAGCACGCGGCGGCCCATGTCGAAGAGGGTCGCCTGCAGGGCCGCGGAGTACTTCTCGGCGAACGCCTCCAGCAGCAGGGCGCGCACGCTCGCGTAGGCGGCGTCGTAGTCGACGCTCGCGCGCGGCCGTAGCGCCAGCGCGCCGCGACATCCGTGGCGAGGATGCGGTCGCGGGTCTCGGGCAGGGTCGTGTACCGGTCCTTCGGGTAGCCCTCGAACCCCGACTCGGTGGTCTTCAGCACCGTGAGCTCCTTGAGCCCGCGATGACGTGGCGCTCGGCGCCGTCGGCGACGACGACCGCGGTGCGCACCTCCTGGCCGCTGCGCACGAACGCGTGGTCGTGCTCGGCGTCGCCGCGCGCGGATGCGCTGCCACGCGAACCGCTCCGCCTCCCAGCGGCCGCCGCGAGACCCAGTCGAACGAGCCCGTGAAGTGGTCGGCCAGGCGCAGCAGGAACGCCTCGGGCGAGCCGATGCCGTCGCGGGCGAACGCGAAGATCGTGTTCTTCTGGGTGTCGGTGGCCACGACGTGCGCGTTGTCGCCCGCGAGGTGCGCCGCGGCGAAGTCGCCCCGGAGCTGCGACGTGACGTTGAGGTCGTCGATCTCGTGCCGGGCGGTGTCGCGCGTGACCTTCACGACGCGCACCTCCGCCTTGCCGTACTGGTTCGGCCCGAGGACGATGGCGGGCTCGGTCATGGCTCAGCTCCCTCGATAGGTCGAATAGGCGAACGGGCTCAGCAGCAGCGGCGCGTGCACGTGCCGGCCGTCGTCGGCGACGAGCACGGTGAGCACGACCTCGGGGTAGAACGTGTCGACGCCCGCGCGCGGAAGTACGCGCCGGTGTCGAACCGGAGCCGGTACTCCCCCGGCGGCAGCTCGTCGGGTCCGAGCCGCGAGATCCGCCCGTCGGCGTCGGTGGCGCCCGCCGCGATGCGACGACCATGCGTCGCCGTCGCGGGCGTAGCAGCTCGACCGCGACGCCGACCGCGGGGCGGCCCGTGGTGGCGTCGAGCACGTGCGTGGTGATCCGGGAGGTGCTCATGCGAGGAGTCCCTTCAGTCGGAGGACGGCGATCTGGCGCAGCTGGTCGGCGACGACGGGCTCCTCCTCCGTCGGGCGTGTGCCCGAGGCGCTCGGTGAGCGCGGCGAGGATCTCGGCGGCCGACCGGCCCGCCGCCCGGATGAGGAACACGCGGCCGAACCGCTGCTCGTAGGCGAGGTTGCCCGCGGCGAGCGCGGCCGCCACCTCGGCATCGCGCGGGGTCGACGCCCGCCTGCTCGGCCCGCGACATGGCCGCCTCGGCGCTGCTGCCCGCCGGCACGCTCGCCGATGCGCGGGTGGTGCGCGAGGGCGCCCTCGACCTCCTCGGTGGTGAACGGCGCCGCGGCGCGCCTCGGCCCACGCCACGACCTCGTCGACGGAGCCGTACGGTCGCCCGTCGGCCAGCTCCGCGCACCAGCGCGGCGATGTCGAGGCAGGGCCGCAGCATGGCGATCGCCTCGTCGCGATCGGCCCCGTTGAACGCGTCAAGCCACATCGCCCGGCCCACCCTCCGATTCTGCCCGCCGCAGCAGCCGTCCGCGCGGAACCGCGCGGTCCACCGGCTCGCCGGCGAGGTAGGTCGCGCGCACCACGCCCGACGAGCTCGCGGCCGTCGTACGGCGTGATCGGATGCCGGTGCTCGAGCGCCGCGGCATCCACCGTGAACGTCGCCTCGGGCGCCACCACGGCGAGGTCGGCCGCGAACCCCTCGGCGATCGCGCCCTTCGACGCGAGCCCGACGCGGCGCGCCGGCGCGGTCGACATCCACTCGACGACCCTGGCCAGCGGGATGCCGCGGCGCCGCGCCTCGGTCCAGACGATCGGCAGCCCGAGCTGCAGCGACGCGATGCCGCCCCACGCCTCGGCGAAGTCGCCGTCGCCCGCCAGCTTCAGCGCGGCCGGCGCCGGCGAGTGGTCGGAGACGACGAAGTCGATGACGCCGGACGTCGAGCCCGCGCCAGAGCTCGTCGCGGTTCGCCGCCCTCGCGGATCGGCGGGCAGCACTTGAACGCGGTCGCCCCCGGCGCGACGTCCTCGGCCGCGAGCATGAGGTAGTGCGGGCAGGTCTCGGCGCTGAGTCGCACGCCGTCGCGCTTCGCCGCGGCGATCGGCTCGAGCGCGTCCGCCGAGCTGAGGTGCAGGATGTGCGCGCGCGCACCGGTGCGCGCGGCGGCCTCGATCACCGCGGAGATCGCGGCGTGCTCGGCCGCCCGCGGCCGGGAGGCGAGGAAGTCGGCGTACTCGCGGCTGTGCGGATGCGGCGCCGCGTCGATCAGCGACGGCGTCCTCGGCGTGCACGATGAGCATCGAGTCGGGCCTCGGCGAGCACCGCCATCGCCGCGCTCCATCTCATCGGCGGTGACGGGCGGGAACTCGTCGACGCCCGAGTCGACGAGGAAGCACTTGAACCCGAACACGCCCTCCGTCGACGAGCGGCAGCAGGTCGGCCTCGTTGCCGGGCACCAGGCCGCCCCAGAAGCCGACGTCGACGAAGACCGGCTCCGCCGGCGGCGGCGCGCTTCGACCCGAGCGCCGCCGACCGAGGTCGTCGGCGGGATGCTGTTGAGCGGCATGTCGACGATGGTCGTGACGCCGCCGGCCGCGGCCGCGCGCGTGGCCGTCGCGAAGCCCTCCCACTCGGTGCGACCGGGCTCGTTGACGTGCACGTGGGTGTCGACGAGCCCCGGGATCAGCACCTCGTCGTCGGCGAGCCGCACGGTGCGCACGGCGGCGAGTCCCGAGCCGAGCGGCGCGACCGCGCGCGATGACGCCGCCGCGCACGCCGACCTCGGCGGGCGATGAACGCGCCGTCGACGAGCACCCGCTCGCCGGCGACCACGAGGTCGTGGGGTCCGGATGCCGCCGGCGCGGCCGCCTGCGGCATCCGCTCGCTCACCCCCATCGGCTCGCGGCCCGCCCGGTGCTCGGATCGGTGAGCCGCACCTGGCGGTTCACGTCCTTGTAGAGCAGGTAGCGGAACGGCCCGGGGCCGCCCGCGTAGCAGGCCTGCGGGCAGAACGCGCGCAGCCACATGAAGTCGCCCGCCTCGACCTCGACCCAGTCGCCGTTGAGCCGGTAGACGCCCTTGCCCTCGAGCACGAAGAGGCCGTGCTCCATCACGTGCGTCTCGGCGAACGGGATCGACCCGCCCGGCTGGAACGTCACGATGTTCACGTGCATGTCGTGCGCGAGGTCGTCGGGGTCGACGAACCGGGTCGTCGCCCACGCGCCGTCGGTGTCGGGCATCGGCCTCGGCGCGACGTCGGCGTCGCTCGTGACGAACGAGGCCGGGACGGCGATGCCCTCGACCGGTTCGTACGCCTTCCGGATCCAGTGGAAGCTCGCGAGCTCGTCGCCGTCGTTCGCGAGCGACCACGCATCGCCCGCGGCGAGGTACGCGTACCCGCCGGGCGCGAGCACGTGCCGCTCCCCCGCGAGCGTCAGCGTGAGCTCGCCGGCCGTGACGAACACGACGCCCTCGACGCCCTCCTCCTGCTCGGGTCGCTCGGCGCCGCCGCCCGGCGCGATCTCGACGATGAGCTGGGCGAAGGTCGTCGCGAATCCCGCGATCGGCCGGGCGAGGATCCACGACCGGGTGCTCGTGAAGCCCGGCAGCTTGCTCGTCACGATGTCGCGCAGCACGCCCTTCGGGATCACCGTGTACGCCTCGGTCACGATCGCGCGGTCGGTGAGCAGCTCCGTCTGCGCGGGCAGTCCGCCCGGCGGGGTGTAGTAGCTCATGGGACCTCCTCGTCCGTGCCGCGTGCGCCGCGGCATCCGCTCATGTCGTCGTGCGCCTCGGGGTCGCGAGGGCGGCGAGCGCGCGCTCGTCGATGCCGGTGTCGGCGGCGACCTCCGCCGTCGTGATCGCACCGCACTGCACGCCGCGGCGGACGAACCCGGCGAGCGCCCGCACCGTCGCCGGCTCGTCGAGCACCGCGCCGGAGGTGCGGTCGTGCACGTGGCGCAGGCGGGCGGATGCCTCGGGGTAGCCGTCGCGGTAGTACGCGTACGTGGCGATGAACCGGGTGGGCAGCTGCGCCGGGTGCAGGTCCCACCCCTGCGGGAACCCGCGCTCGAGCGAGCGGCGCACGAGCCGGGCGTGCAGCCGCCACGCCTCCGGTGCACGATCGCCGATCGGCAGGATGTTCGTCGAGCCGTCGGAGAGGCGGATGCCGGTGCCCGCGACCGCCACCTGCATGACGTTCTTCGCGTGGTCGGCCGCCGGATGGTCGAGCGATTGGTACGGCGCCGCGATCCCGACCGCGGCGCTGTAGTCGTAGGTGCCGTAGTGCAGTCCGGTGATGCGGCCGGGCGCGGCGAGCGCGAGCCGGGCCACGGGCGCGTCGCCGTCGGCGCCGAGCACGAGCTGCGGGGTCTCCACCTGCACCTCGAATCGGAGGCGGCCGTGCGGCAGGCCGTGCGCGCGCTCGAGCGCTTCGGCGGCGTCGACCATCGCCTCCACCTGCGAGACGGTCGACACCTTCGGCAGCGTGAGCATCAGGCCGTCGGGCAGCCCACCCTGATCCATGAGCGTCGTCAGGAACAGGTCGAGCGTGCGGATGCCGCGAGCCCGCGTCGGCGCCTCGAACGACTTGAAGCGGATCCCGATGAACGGCGGGGCGAAGTTGGCGCCGGTCGCGGCGGCGACGCGCTTCGCCGCACGCACGGCGTCGGCGTCCTCGAGGTGGTCGCCGCGGTCGCCGTAGCCGTCCTCGAAGTCGATCCGCAGGTCCTCGATCGGCTCCCGCGCGAGCTTCTGCTCCACGAGGGGCGCCACGGCCGCGGCGACATCGGGGGCGATGCCGACGTCGACGGCGAGCGCCTCCACGCCGCCGGCCGCGGCGGCGGCCTGGCGCGCCGCCCTCCCCCACTGGATCGGCAGCTCGGGCGTGTACCGGTCGGCGGGCACGTAGACGGTGTGCACCGGCTGGCGCGTGCCGTCGTCGCCCGGGTAGGCGTGCGCCAGCAGCCGATCGGTCGACGCGAGACGGGCGTCGATCGCGGCGAGCACGACGGCGGACAGGGCGGCGCGCACGCTCACTCCAGCAGCTCGTACGCGGGCAGCGTGAGGAAGTCGACGTACTCGTCGGCCAGGCAGAACTCGGCCATGAGGCGAGCGGCCGGTTCGGTGTAGGCGGCGAACCGCTCGGGGGTCGTCTCGGCGCGGAGCTGCTCGACCTCCTCGTCGAGCACCGCGCGCACGAGCTCGGGCGTCATGGTGCGCCCGGTGTCGGCGAGCACCACGTCGTGGCGCAGGTGCTGCCACACCTGGGAGCGGGAGATCTCCGCGGTGGCGGCGTCCTCCATGAGGCTGTGCAGCGCGACCGCCCCGCTGCCCGCGAGCCAGGCCGCGGTGTAGGCGACGCCCACCGAGAGGTTCGTGCGCAGGCCCGCCTCGGTGACCGCGCCGCCCGCGGAGGCGACGTCGAGGAGCTGTGCGGCCGTCACCTCGACCTCCGGCCGCTGCCGGTCGAGCTGGTTGGGCCGGTCGCCGAGCACGCCGTCGAACACCTCGCGGCACACCGGGACGAGATCGGGGTGCGCGACCCACGAGCCGTCGAAGCCGTCGTTCGCCTCGCGGGTCTTGTCGGCGCGCACCTTCTCGAAGGCGATCGCCGTGGCCTCGGGGTCGGCGCGGTTGGGCACGAACGCGGCCATGCCGCCCATCGCCACCGCACCGCGTCGATGGCAGGTCTTCACGAGCAGCTCGGTGTAGGCGCGCATGAACGGGGCGGTCATCTGCACGTCGGCCCGGTCGGGCACGATGAACTCGGGTCCGGCGTCGCGGAAGACCTTGATGAGGCTGAACAGGTAGTCCCAGCGGCCCGCGTTCAGGCCCGACACGTGCTCGCGCAGCTCGAACAGGATCTCGTCCATCTCGAAGGCGGCGGGGATCGTCTCGATGAGCACCGTGGCGCGCACGGTGCCGTGCGGGATGCCGAGCGCCTCCTGCGCGAACGTGAACACGTCGTTCCACAGGCGCGCCTCGAGGTGGCTCTCGAGCTTCGGCAGGTAGTAGTAGGGCCCGTCGCCGTTGTCGATGAGCTGCCGGGCGGTGTGGAAGAAGTGCAGGCCGAAGTCCACGAGCGACCCCGAGCCCCGCTCCCCGTCGACGAGCACGTGCTTCTCGGGCAGGTGCCAGCCGCGCGGACGCGTGACCACGGTCGGGCGGCGCACGTCGGCGCGGAGGGCGTAGGCCTTGCCCTCGGGCGAGGTGTACGCGAGCGTGCCGCGGGCCGCATCGCGCAGGTTGAGCACGCTGCCGACGACGTTCGCCCACGTGGGCGACGAGGCATCCTCCATGTCGGCGAGCCACACGCGGGCGCCCGAGTTGAGTGCGTTGATCGCCATCTTCGCCGGCGACGCCGGGCCGGTGATCTCCACCCGGCGGTCGGTGAGCGCCGGGGGCGGTGGCGGCACCTGCCAGTCGCCGGTGCGGATCTCCTCGGTCTCGGGCAGGAAGTCGAGGTGCTCCCCGTGGGCGATCCGCTCGCGGCGTCGTGCCCGTGCGACGAGCAGGTCGCGACGGCGGGGATCGAACCGGTGGTGCAGCTCCTCCACGAAGGCGAGCGCCTCCTCGGTGAGGATCTCCTCGCCGCCCGGGACCTCGATGTCACGGGCGATCTCGATGGTCATGCGGCTGCCGCTCCCTTCCGGGCTTCATGCTCCACACGCTGTCCTCATCTTGGCGCAGATGCGCCCACGGCGTAACCGGATCGCCGGGAAGACGGCGGCGTAGACTCCGAAACCAAGGAGTGCGAATGGATCACATCGGCGTGATGGTCAACGGGCGACGACACCCGCTGCACGGCGTGTCGGCGCAGACGACCGCGCTCGACTGGCTGCGCGGGATCGGGTTGACCGGGTGCAAGGAGGGGTGCGCCGAGGGCGAGTGCGGCGCCTGCGCCGTGCTGCTCGCGATGCCCGATGATCGCGGCGGCACGCAGTGGACGGCGGTCAACGCCTGCCTGGTGCCCGTCGCGGCCCTCGACGGGCAGGAGCTCGTGACGGCCGAGGGCCTCGGAAGCCCCGAGGCGCCGCATCCGGTGCAGGCACGCCTCGCGGAGGCCGGCGGCTCGCAGTGCGGCTACTGCACGCCCGGCTTCGCCTGCAGCATGGCGGGCGAGTTCTACCGGGCCGGCCGCGCGGCGGGCGACGCGGCGGAGCCGCAGCCGGCTGATGCCGTCGCCACCGTCGACGGACGCGCCGACGCGCACCACGGCCCCAACGGCTTCGACCTGCACGCGCTGAGCGGCAACCTGTGCCGGTGCACCGGCTACCGGCCGATCCGGGATGCCGCCTACGCCCTCGGGGAGCCCGAGGCGGGCGATCCGCTCGCCGAGCGGCGCTCCCGCCCCGCCCCCGACGTCGTGGCGACCCGGCTCGACGGCCCCGACGGGCGGTTCGTGCGCCCGGCGTCGCTCGACGAGGCGCTCGGCCTCATGCGCGACGAGCCCGACGCCATGGTGGTCGCCGGCACCACCGACTGGGGCGTGGACGTGAACCTCCGCGGGACGCGCGCGTCGCTCTCGATCGCGATCGAACGGCTGCCGGAGCTGCGCACGCTCGACATCGGCGACGCCGGCATCGAGATCGGCGCGGCGCTCTCGCTCTCCGAGGTCGAACACCGCCTCGACGGCGCGGTGCCGCTGCTCGCCGAGCTGTTCCCGCAGTTCGCGTCGCCGCTCATCCGCAACCGCGCGACGATCGGCGGCAACCTCGGCACCGCCTCGCCCATCGGCGACACCGCTCCGGCGCTCCTCGCGCTCGAGGCCCGAGTGGTGCTCGTGTCGGCCGACGGCGAGCGCGAGGTCGACCTCTCCGACTACTTCACGGGCTATCGCGAGACCGTGCGCCGGCCCGACGAGCTCATCCGAGCGGTCCGGATCCCGCTCCCCCTCGCCGGGCTCTCCGCGTTCCACAAGGTCGCGAAGCGCCGATTCGACGACATCTCCAGCGTCGCCGTCGGCTTCGCGCTCGACCTCGACGACGGCGTCATCGCGGGCGCACGCATCGGGCTCGGCGGCGTCGCGGCGACCCCGATCCGCGCCCGGGCCACCGAGGCCGTGCTGGTCGGGCGACCGTGGACCCTCGAGACCGCCCGCGACGCGGCATCCGTGCTCGGCACCGAGGGCACCCCGATGTCCGACCACCGCGCGAGTGCCGAGTACCGCTCGCTCATGCTCGGCACGGCCCTGCTGAAGCTGCACCGCTCCACGCCGCTCACGACCGAGGGGGTGCCGGCATGAGCGAGCTCGCCGCACGCCCGGTCGACCCCGTCGTCGGACGACCCACCCCGCACGAGAGCGGCGCACTGCACGCCACCGGCCACGCCGTGTACACCGACGACCTCGCCGCTCGCGAGAGCGGCGTGCTCACCGCGTGGCCCGTGCAGTCCGAGCAGGCGCACGCCCTCGTGACGCTCGACGTCGCGCCGGCGCTCGAGGTGCCCGGCGTCGTGCGGGTGCTCACCGCGGCCGACGTGCCGGGGCTCAACGACGCGGGCGTCAAGCACGACGAGCCGCTCTTCCCCAGCGAGGCGATGTTCCACGGGCACGCCCTCGCGTGGGTGCTCGGCGAGACCGCGGAAGCCGCTCGACTCGGCGCCGCCGCCGTGCGCGTCGAGTACGAGACGCTGCCGTCGATCATCACCGTGCCCGAGGCGATCGAGGCGGGCTCGTTCCAGGGCACGCCCCGCACGGTGCGTCGCGGCGATCCCGAGGCCGCGCTCGCCACGGCGCCCCACGTCTTCGAGGGCGTCATCGAGATCGGCGGGCAGGAGCACTTCTACCTCGAGACGCACGCCTCGCTCGCCCGCGTCGACTCCGAGGGGCAGGTCTTCGTCGACTGCAGCACGCAGCATCCCTCCGAGACGCAGGAGATCGTCGCGCACGTGCTCGGCCTGCCGAGCAACCGGGTCACGGTGCAGGCGCTGCGCATGGGCGGCGGGTTCGGCGGCAAGGAGATGCAGCCGCACGGGTTCGCGGCGATCGCCGCACTCGGCGCGATGCTCACCGGCCGCGCGGTGCGGCTGCGGCTCAACCGCACGCAGGACCTCACGATGACCGGCAAGCGGCATCCGTTCCATGTCGTGTGGAAGGCGGGCTTCGACGACGACGGCCGCATCGTCGCCCTCGCCACGACGCTCACCTCCGACGGGGGCTGGAGCCTCGACCTCTCCGAGCCCGTGATGGGCCGCGCGCTCTGCCACGTCGACAACGCGTACTGGATCCCCCACTTCGTGGCCCAGGGACGCGTCGCGAAGACGAACAAGACCTCCCAGACCGCGTTCCGCGGGTTCGGCGGACCGCAGGGCATGTTCGTGATCGAGGAGGTGCTCGGGCACGCGGCGCCCGCGCTCGGCATCGACCCGGCGTCGCTCCGGGAGCGCAACCTCTACCTCCCCGGCCAGACGACGCCCTACGGACAGCCCGTGCGCCACGCCGAACGGCTGCGCACGATCTGGGAGGAGCTCCGTCGCACGAGCGACTTCGACGCCCGTCGTGCGCGCATCGCCGCGTTCAACCACGAGCACGACGACGTGAAGCGGGCCCTCGCGATCACGCCCGTGAAGTTCGGCATCTCGTTCACCCTGACCGCCTACAACCAGGCCGGCGCCCTGGTGCACGTGTACAAGGACGGCTCGGTGCTCGTGAACCACGGCGGCACCGAGATGGGCCAGGGCCTGCACACGAAGATGCTGCAGGTCGCCGCCACGGCACTCGGCGTGCCGCTCGAGTCGGTGCGGCTCGCCCCGACGCGCACCGACAAGGTGCCCAACACCTCGGCCACCGCCGCCTCGTCGGGCGCCGACCTCAACGGCGGCGCGGTGAAGCACGCCTGCGAGCAGATCCGCGACCGCATGGCCGCCGTCGCCGGGCGGATGCTCGGGGTCGACCAGCGCGACGTGCGATTCTCGGGCGGCCGGGTCGCCGGCCTCGGGCCGTCCGATGGCACAGGCGGACCCTCGTTCACGTTCGCCGCAGGTCGCCGAGGCCGCGTACCACCAGCGCGTGCAGCTCTGGGCGGCGGGCTTCTACCGCACCGAGGGCCTGCACTGGGACACCGAGCGGATGCAGGGCGAGCCGTTCAAGTACTTCGCCTACGGCGCGGCGGCGACGGAGGTCGAGGTCGACGGGTTCACCGGGGCGCACCGGATGCTGCGGGTCGACATCCTCCACGACGTCGGCGACTCGCTCTCGCCGATCATCGACCTCGGCCAGGTCGAGGGCGCCTTCGTGCAGGGCGCCGGATGGCTCACGCTCGAGGAGCTGCGCTGGGACACGAGCGACGGCCCGGGCCGCGGCCGGCTGCTCACGCAGTCGGCGAGCACCTACAAGCTGCCGAGCTTCTCGGAGATGCCCGACGAGTTCAACGTGCGCCTGCTCGAGCACGCCGCGGAGGACGGCGCCGTCTACGGGTCGAAGGCGGTCGGCGAACCGCCGCTCATGCTCGCGTTCAGCGTGCGCGAGGCGATCCGGGAGGCGGTCGGCGCGTTCGGACCCGAGGGGCGCAGCGTCGAGCTGGGCTCGCCCGCGACGGGCGAGGCGACGTTCCGCGCGATCCTGGCCGCCCGCCGCCCGATGGGGGGCGATGGCACGGATGCCGCGGTCGGCGCTGCGGCCGGCGTCACTGCCGGCGTTCGTCGACCGCTCGTGCCCTCGGACTCGTAGTCGGGCGGGGCCATGGACTGGGTCGACGCCGTGCAGCGCCTGCGCGCGTCGCGCACGCCCGCCGTGCTGGTGACGGTGGCGATGGTGCGGGGGCACGCACCCCGCAACGGCGGCGCCAAGATGGTGGTCTGGCACGACGGGCTGTTCGGCACGGTCGGCGGCGGCAACCTCGAGGCGACGGCGACCAGCCGGGCCCGGGAGATGCTGGCGGATGCGACCGCGGAACCCGAGCTGCTCACCCTCGCGCTGAGCGACAAGGCGGTCACCGACTACGGCGTGCAGTGCTGCGGAGGAGAGGTCACCATGCTGCTGGAACCCGCTGCCGGTCGTGCCGGCGGTCGCGATCTTCGGGATCGGCCACGTCGGGCTCGAGCTCGCGCGCATCCTGTCGCGCCAGCCGATCGAGCTCACGCTCGTCGACTCGCGGGCCGAGATGCTCGCGCCCGAGCGGATCGGCGCGCCCGGCGCGAGCGGCCCCTTCGCCGACGCCGTCGCGACGGTGACGATGCGGCCGCTGCCGGTGCCCGAGGCGGCGCTCGCCGACCTGCCCGCCGGCGCGCACGTGCTCGTCATGACCCACGACCACGTCGAGGACCTCGCGATCGTCGAGGCCGCGCTGCGCACCCCCGGCCTCGGCTCGATCGGCCTCATCGGCTCGCGCTCGAAGTGGGCGCGCTTCACGAAGGAGCTGCGCGAGGCCGGGCTCGGCGAGGACGACCTCGCACGCGTGTCGACCCCGATCGGCATCGACGGCATCCGCTCGAAGGAGCCGGCGGCGATCGCGGTGAGCGTCGCGGCCCGCGTGCTGCAGCTCGTCGAGGAGGCCGCGGCGGCCGAGTCCGCGGCGGCGAAGTCCGCGGCATCGAGCCCGCGGCATCCGAGGCCCGCGGCATCCGACTCGGCCGCGCCCGGCCTGAGTCAGAGCCCGAGGCGCGCGAGGTACGCGTTGCGGAACCGGCCCTCGGGGTCGAACCGGGCGCGCAGGGCGGCGAAGTCGTCCCACCGGGGATACCGGCGCCGCACCTCGTCGCCCGGCAGCGTGAAGACCTTGCCCCAGTGCGGGCGGGCGGTGGCGGGCAGCGCGGCCTCGATCGCGGGCAGCAGCGCGCGTGACCGCGGGCTCGTCGCGCACCCACGTGAAGTGGATGCCGACGACGTCGGCACCGTACGCCGCGCTCAGCCACAGGTCGTCGGCCCGCACCGTGCGCACCTCGCACACCTGCAGGAGCGGCGCGATGCGATCGGCCAGCCCGCGTACCGCCTCGAGCGCGGCGACGGCGTCGGCCCGCGGCACGAGGTACTCCGACTGCAGCTCCTCCCCCGCCGACGGCGTGAACTCGAGCCGGAAGTGCGGGAGGCGCTCGAACCACGGTCCGGGCACGCCGAGCTGCTCGGTGCACGCGTCGGCCGGCAGGCCGATGATCGGATGCCGCGCCTGCGTCGCCTCGTGCGCGCCGAGTCGGTCGACGACCGCGCGGCGGCGCTCAGCGGCATCCGCGTCGAACGGCAGCCGCTGCTTCACCCACAGCTGGTCGGCGACGTCGGTGCGCGACCACCGCGTGAAGATGCTGACGCTCGTGCCGAGCGAGGTCACGGCGTCGAGGTCGGCGAGGATCGCGTCCCAGGCGGGCGACTCGTACACCGTCTGCGCGACGTCGTAGGTCGGCTCGACGTCGAGCTCGAGCGACGTGACCACGCCGAGCGCGCCGAGGCTCACGACCGCGCCGGCGAAGTCGGCGTCGCCGCGCACGAGCGTGCGCGGCTCGCCGCCGGGGGTGACGAGGCCGATGCCGCGCACGGCGGTGGCGAGCGAGCCGATGCCGTCGCCCGACCCGTGCGTGCCGGTGGCGACGGCGCCCGCGACCGAGATGTGCGGCAGCGACGCGAGGTTCGCGAGCGCGAGGCCGTGCCGTTGCAGCACCGGCGCGAGGTCGCCGTAGCGGGGCGCACCGGTGAACCGCACGGCGCCGGGCGCGCTCGACACGTCGACCTCGACCGGCAGCCGGTCGGTCGCGATCAGCGTGCCGTCGGTGTCGGCGAGGTCGTTGAACGAGTGGCGGGTGCCGAGCACGCGGAACGGGCCGTCGCCGGCGAGCACCTCCCGCAGCTCGTCGACGGATGCCGGGTGCACGACCTGCTGCGCCCGGTAGGTCAGGTTGCCGGCCCAGTTGCGTTCCATCGGTTCTCCTCACCAGTGCAGCTCGGGCCACCCCGTCGGCGTCCCAGCCGAGCGGCACCAGCGCGAGCTGGAACTGCCCGTTCAGGTCGCGGTCGTAGTAGTGCAGGGCCATCATCCCATCGGCGACGGACTGCCCGCCGGGGCCGATGCGGCGCGCCCTCGGTCTCGAGCAGCACGGTGCCGCCGTCCTCGAGCAGGGGCACGCCGTCGCGGTCGACGAACGGCCCGGTCGGGGCATCCGCTCGGCCGACGGCGATCTTGTAGGTGCTGTCGGCGCCCTGGCAGCAGGTGTCGCGCGAGACGAACAGGAACCAGTCGCCGTCGTGCTCGACGAGGTACGGCGCCTCGATCGCGTTCGGCGGCGCTGCCGCGGTCGGCGAGGCGCAGCGGCTCGGCATCGTCCGACGCGCAGGCCGCTCGGCCACTCGAGCTCGACCATGCGGATGCCGCTCCAGAACGAGCCGAACGCCATCCACGGCGTGCCGTCGTCGTCGATCGCGACGCCCGGGTCGATCGCGTTGAAGTCGTCGCCGGACGTCGGACGCGATCACCGGCCCGCGATCCACCCACTCGTAATCGGGGTCGTCGGGGTCGAGCGTCGTGTTCGTCGCGAGCGCGATCACCGACGAGTTCTTGCCGAACCGCGACGCCGAGTAGTACAGGTACCAGGTGCCGTCGTGCTCGACGAGCTCGGGCGCCCAGAGGTTGTCGACGCCCGGCACGGCCTCGTCGATCCACGCGGGCTTCTCGTCCCAGACCTCGCCCTCGTACGCGCCACGAGCGGCCGTCGGACGACGAGCGGATCTGCACGTTGCCGTCGGCGACCGTGCCGTTGCCGGTCGAGTACACGTACCAGGTGTCGCCGTCCCGGGCGAGCGCCGGGTCGTGCGTCGACGAGGTCGCCCGATGAGCTCCCACGCCCCGTCGCGGGTGCGCACGCGGCGAGCGCCGAGGATCACGGATGCCGCGAGCAGCGCGCCGAGGCGGAGGCCGCGCCGCGGCGACCCGCGGGTCGGTTCGGCGGTCCGTCGGCGGTGCGGCGCGGCGGCATGGACGACCGCCGCGCCGCACCGGGCCTCAGCCGAGCGAGATCGCGGTCCACGACACCGGCGGCAGGGTCACGGTGAGCTCGCCGCCGTCGATGCGCACGGAGTCGTTCGGCCGCGGCGCGACCCGCTCGGGCTGCGTCGAGCGTGTTCTTGGCGTACACGTCGTCGTCGGCGAGGGTGTGCGACTCGAGCACCGACAGGTCGCCGAGGGTCGCGATGTCCACCGTGAGCGTCAGCGGCTCGTCCTGGCTGCGGTTCACGAGGAAGACGGCGCGTGCGCCCGGTCTCGGCGTCGTGCGTCGCGACGGCGTCGACGAGCGGGACCTCGCCGTACTGCGCGTCTCGTACGTCGGCGCGTCGAGCTTCAGCTCGAGCGCCTCGCCCTGCGCGAGCCGCGAGGTGATCGCGAACGGGAAGAACGTGGTCTGCCGCCAGGCCGGCCCGCCCGGCTCGGTCATGATCGGCGCGATCACGTTCACGAGCTGCGCGAGCGACGCGCTCGTGACGCGGTCGGCGTGCTTGAGCAGCGAGATCATCAGGTTGCCGAACACGACCGCGTCGGCCACGGAGTAGACGTCCTCGAGCAGGCGCGGCGCGACGGGCCAGTTGTCGATGCCCTCGATCTTGTCGACGTCCTGGAACCGGGAGAGGTACCAGACGTTCCACTCGTCGAACGAGATGTTCACGGTCTTCTCGCTGCCGCGCACGGCCTTCACGTGGTCGGCGGTCGCGACGACGGTCTCGATGAAGTGGTCCATGTCGACGGCCGAGGCGAGGAAGCTGCCGAGGTCGCCGTCCTTCTCCTCGTAGTAGGCGTGGCACGAGATGTAGTCGACGTCGTCGTAGGTGTGCGTGAGCACGACGCGCTCCCACTCGCCGAACGTCGGCATGTGCGCGCTCGACGAGCCGCACACCACGAGCTCGATCGACGGGTCGAGCTGGCGCATCGCCTTCGCGGTCCGCGAGGCGAGCTTGCCGTAGTCCTCGGCCGAGCGGTGGCCGAGCTGCCACGGGCCGTCCATCTCGTTGCCGAGGCACCACATCTTCACGCCGAACGGCGTCGGTGCGGCCGTTCTCGATGCGGCGCTGCGGACAGGGCGGTGCCGCCCGCGATGTTCGAGTACTCCAGCAGGTCGAGCGCCTCGAGCGTGCCGCGGGTGCCGAGGTTGACCGCCAGCATGAGCTCGCTGTCGACCTTGTCGAGCCACGACGCGAACTCGTGCAGGCCGACCTCGTTCGTCTCGGTCGAGTGCCAGGCGAGGTCGAGCCGGCGGGGCCGCTCCTCGCGCGGGCCCGACGCTGTCCTCCCAGCGGAACCCCGAGACGAAGTTGCCGCCCGGGTAGCGGATCGTCGACACCCCGAGCTCCTTCACGAGCTCGACGACGTCGGCGCGGAAGCCGTCGGCGTCGGCGGTCGGGTGCGCGGGCTCGTGGATGCCGTCGTAGACGTGCCGGCCGAGGTGCTCGACGAAGCCGCCGAAGACGCGCCGGTTGACGGGCCCGATCGGTGAAGTGCGGGTCGATGGTCAGGCGTGCGGTGGGCATGGACTGCTTTCTGTCTGGGATGCGGTGGATCTGCGCGATGCCCCGCACCGGGGCATCCGCTGGTTCTGGGGACGCGGCCTACTTGATGCTGCCGATCGCGAGCCCGCCCTGCCAGTACCGCTGCAGGAACAGGAACGAGAGGATGAGCGGCAGGATCGACACGAACGCGCCCGTCGTGATGAGGTTCCACACCTGCTCGCCGCCGGCGCCCGCGTTCGAGAGCGCCGTCCAGCGGTTCAGGCCGACCGTGACCGGGAGCAGCTCGGGGTCGGTGAGCACGGCGAGCGGCAGGAAGAAGTTGTTCCAGGTGCCGACCACCGAGAGCAGCAGCACCGTCACGATCGCGGGCCGCAGCAGCGGGAGGGCGACCTGGAAGAAGGTCCGCAGCTCCCCCGCGCCGTCGATGCGGGCCGCCTCGAGCATCTCGTCGGGCACGGCGTCCTGCGTGTAGACCCGCATGAGGTAGACGCCGAACGGGCTGAGCAGGCTCGGCAGGATGACCGCCCACGGCGTGTTGATGATGCCGTACTGGCTGAGCAGCATGAACGTCGGGATGACGAGGGCCGTGAGCGGCACCATCACCGAGCCGAGGATGATCGTGAAGACCGCGCCGCGGCCCGCGGAAGCGGTACTTCGCGAAGCCGTAGCCGGCGAGGATCGCGAGCACGGTCGCCCCGATGCCGCCCGCGAAGGCGTAGACGAACGAGTTCGCGAGCCATCGCCAGTAGATGCCGCCCTGGTGGGTGAAGAGGCCGGCGATGTTCTCGAAGAGCGCGAAGTGGTCGTCGAACCAGAAGGCGCTCGAGCCGAACAGGCCCGACGTGTCCTTCGTCGCCGCGACGACGAGCCACCAGATCGGGAAGACGAAGTAGATGGCCAGGATGATCAGGAAGGCGTGCGACCCGATCCGCCGTCCGCCGTTGCGGCGCCGCCGGTCCTTCGCGCTGCGGTCCTCCCGCGAGGGGAGTCCGGTCACCGTGGTGCCGGGTTCGTCGCGCACGTCGGCGCGGGGTGCGAAGACGCTCATGACTTGAGTCCGCTCTGCTTGCGCGTGAGGAAGAGGAAGACGAACGAGCCCGCGAACACGAGCATGCCGAGCGAGAACGCGATGGCCGACGCGTAGTTGAACTGGCTGTAGGAGAACGCCAGCGAGTACGCGTACATGTTCGGGGTGTACGCCGCGTCGATCGCGCCCTGCGCGATGTTGCGGAGCACGACCGGTTCGGTGAAGAACTGCAGGGTGCCGATGAGGGCGAAGGTGATGACCATGACCACCGACGACGAGATCATCGGCACCTTGATGCGGATGGCGGTCTGCCAGCCGTTGGCGCCGTCGATGCGCGCCGCCTCGTAGATCGACGGGTCGATCGATCGCAGGGCCGCGTAGATGACGACCATGTAGTAGCCCGACCACTGCCACGTGACGATGTTGACGAGGCTGGCGAACACCGTGTCGGACGCGAGGAAGTCGGGCGTCGGCAGGCCGACGAGGTCGAAGAGCGTCGCGCCGGGTCCGAATCGCGGGCTGTAGAGGAAGCTCCACATGAGCGCGCCGATGACGACCGGGATCGCGTACGGCGCGAAGATGAGCAGCCGCGAGAGGCTCGCCAGGCGCGTGACCAGCGTGTCGAGCACGAGGGCCGCGGCCATCGCGACGATCGAGCTGCGCCGGGATCATCACGATCGCGAACGCCGCGACGCGCAGGAGTCCCTCGAGGAAGAGCGGATCGGTGAACGCCTTCACGTAGTTCTCGATGCCGGTGAACTTCGTGCCGGTCGCGAGCGTCGAGGTGAACAGGCTCATGCCGAAGGCGTAGAACAGCGGGAAGATCAGGAAGAGCGCGAACACCAGGAGGAACGGGGAGACGAACAGCCATCCCCAGCGCTGGCGGCGGCGCTCGAGCTTCGATCCGCCCTCGGGCGTGCGCCGTCGTGCCGGCGCGACGGCCGCGCGGCGGCGCCGCCAGGGTCGTGTGCGTGGTCATGTGTCGCTTCCTTCGTCGGAGCGGGCAGGGGTGCCGCGTCCCGGCATGGCGCCGGGACGCGGCATCCGCTCACTGGAGGGTGAAGCCCTGCTCGGTGGCGTACTGCTCGAGCGAGGCCTGCAGGTCGTCGAGCGCCTGCATCGGAGGCCTTCTCGCCCTGCACCATCGCGTAGAGCTCCTCGGTCAGCTGGTCGTAGGCGTAGTTCTGGAACGGGCTGAACGTGAAGCCGGTGTAGCCGGCAGCCGCGTCGAGGAACACGTCCTTGTTGATCTGCTGGCCCGCCGAAGAACGGGTACTCGAGGTCGCGGAAGTAGTCGGACTCGAGGATCGGCTTCCAGAGCGGGAACAGCGCGGCCTTCTCGATGCCGATCTTCCACGCCTCCTCGGTGCCGAAGACCTCCTTGGCGACGACCGCGGCCGCCTCCTTGTCCTTCGCCTGGCTCGTCACGGCGAACGTCGAGCCGCCCCAGTTGATCTGCACGGGGTTGGCGGGATCCCACTGGGGAACCGGCGCGGCCTTCCACTCGGCGTCGGCGTCGGCGTCCGACAGTCCGCCGAGGTAGCCGGGGCCCCACGCTGCGGCGACGTAGATCGCGTAGCTGCCGTCGACGAGCTTGGTGTTGTAGTCGGCGGTGAACGCGTCGTCGGTGGCGACGAGCCCGTCCTTCACGAGCTGGTCCCAGTAGGCGAGCACGCTCTTGGAGCCGTCGTCGTTCACGTCGATGCCGATCGAGGTCGGCTCGGCGTTGTCGTAGGCGAACGGCACCGAGCCGGCCTGGGCGAAGAGCGCCTGGTTGTAGGCGCGGCCGTTGGTCGGGAAGTCGGCGAGCACGCCGGGTGCGCCGGCGTCCTTCAGCGCCTGCGCCGCGGCGGCGAACTCGTCCCACGTGGTCGGCACGGCGATGCCGTACTGGTCGAGGATGTCCTTGCGGTAGAGCATGCCCATGGGGCCGCCGTCGACGGGGATCGCGTAGACGGCGTCGCCGCTCGAGACGTCCTTCCATGCGCCCTCGGTGTAGTCGCCCTTCGACGTCGTCGGCGCCGAACTCGGTGAGGTCGACGAGGGCGTCGCGGATCGAGAAGCTCGAGAGCACCTCGGACTCGAGCATGATGACGTCGGGGGCGCCCGAGCCGGACTCGATGGCGGTCGAGAACTTGGTGTACTCGTCATTGCCCTGGCCGGCGTTGGTCCAGCAGATCTGGACGTCGTCGTGGGACTCGTTGAAGAGGTCGACGACCTCTTCGAAGGCGGGGTACCACGCCCAGACGCTGACCTGCGTCGCGTCGGGCTTCTGGATCTCGTTGGTGCAGGACGCTTCGGCCTCGCCGGCCGGAGCAGCCCGTGAGGGCGGCGGCGGCCACGGCGACCACGCCGGTCGCGGCCAGGATCTTCGACTTCATAGCTGTGTGATTCCTCTCGCGGTGCTGACACCGTTGTCTCGGCGTTGGGGCTCGACGCCGCCGCGAGGGGACTCCGCGGTGAGTTCCGAGTCTTTACAACGTTGTAAAGTAAACGTTGTAGAGACATGGTGCCGTGCACGGTCGCTCGCTGTCAAGCCGGATCGGAAATCGCTCTCCGCGATCGGGACGCAGCGGCCCGGCGGCCTCACGCCCGGACCAGCCAGGGCCGACTCCCGCTCCGCCACCGTGAAGTCGGCGAGCAGCAGGCGCGGCGGCCCGGCCGCGACGGGATCCTCGATGCGCTCGAGCAGCGTGTGCACCGCCGTGCGGGCGATCCACGCCTGCCCGGGATCCACCGTCGTCAGCGACGGGATCGAGTACCGCGCCTCGTCGAGGTCGTCGAATCCGATGACCGCGACGTCCTCCGGCACGCGCCGGCCCGACTCCTGCAGCGCGCGCATGGCGCCGAGCGCGAGCGTGTCGTTGAGGCCGAACACCGCGTCGAACTCGACGCCCGCGCTCGAGGAGTTCGCGCATGCATCGCGCGCCGTTCGCGCGGTGCCAGAGCGTCGTGTAGCCGATGATCGACTCGTCGTACGGCACGCCCGCGGCCTCGAGCGCCTCACGGTAGCCCCGCAGTCGCAGCCCGGCCGAGCCGATCACCTCGCCCTCGTGCGCGCCGATGACGGCGATGCGCCGCCGCCCGGCGTCGCAGCAGGAACTCCGTCGCCGCCCGCGCCGCCTCGACGTTCTGCATCGTCACGTGGTCGGCCGGCCCGTCGAAGATCCGCTCGCCGAGCACCACCAGGGGGTACGGCACGTCGAGCCGGTCGACGTCGTCCTGGCCCATGCCCGAGCGGGCTGAAGATGCAGCCCGTCGGTCATCTTGCAGGCGCGGGCTGCGCAGCAGCTCGAGCTCGCGCTCGCGGTCACCGCCGGTCTGCTCGACGAGCACGACGACGCCGGCCTCCTCGGCCGCCTCGATGACGGATGCCGCGAGCTCGGCGAAGTAGCTGCAGCCCGAGTTCGGGCACCGCGAGCGCGATCGCGCCGGTGCGGCCCGAGCGCAGGCTCCGGGCCGTGAGGTTCGGGCGTGTAGCCGAGCTCGGCGATCGCGAGCTCGACGCGCTCCCGCGTGGCGGGCCGGATGTGCGGGTAGTCGTTGATGACGTTCGACACGGTCTTGATCGACACGCCCGCGAGCCGTGCGACATCGTGCAGCGTCGACGCCATCTGTGAGCCTCCTCAGCCGTTCAGCGCGATTCTACAACGTTGTACTCGACGCTTCCGCGCCCCGACCCGCACGATCAGCGACTCGAGGTCGCGCGCCCGCGCCGGCGGCGTGACGTGCGCCTGCGCCCGCGCGGCGTTGCGCTTCGAGACCCGCGTCGATCCAGGCCAGCCGCTCGCGCTCGAGCCGCGTGGCGAACGACCGCCCACAGCACGCAGCGCCACGCCCGCCCCGACGAGGAGCCCGCCGAGCGTGTCGGACAGCCAGTGCGCGCCGAGGTACGTGCGGCTGACCGCCATGAGCACCGTGTACGCCGCGCCGGCGATCCACACCCAGACGATCGGCACGATGACGCCGATCGCGACCGCGATCGTCGCGGCGTTCGCCACATGCCCCGACGGGAATGAGCCGAAGTCCGAGTGCACGAGGATGTCCTCCGGCCGCGCGCGACCGAAGAGGTTCTTCAGGAGCTGCACGACCCCGGCGCTCGCCGCCGAGGCGACGATGAAGTACAGCGCGCCCCATGGCCGCCGGCAGATGAGCAGCACGACCGCGATGACGATCGGCACGACGAAGACGCCGAAGACCCCGCCGCCGAGGTCGTTCATGAAGAAGGCGAAGACGTCGCCGACCGGCCCCCTCGCCTCGAAGACGTCCTCGGCCCACTCCTCGTCGAACTCGAACGGCGACCCGTCGGACCGGGCCATGATCACGAGGCCGAGGAGCGCGGCCATGATGACCGCGCCGACGCCGGCGACGAGCGGCGCGCGGCGCCCGAGCCGCTTCGCGCGGGCCTCGCGCTGGGCCGGGCGCAGGTCGTCGGCTGCGGCGGGGTCGCGTCGTGTCCCGCCGCCTCGGCCTCGGTGTCGGGCGCCTCCGCGGTGTCGGCGCCTCGTGCGCTGTCGGACGCGCTCGGCGGACGGCGCGGTCGTCGTCGCGCTCGCTCATCGCCCAACGCTAACCGCGACGACCCGATCGGGCGGATGCCGCGGCGCGCGCCGCGCGGCATCCGCACGCCGGCATCCGCGCGCTGTCAGTCGCTGAGCGGCGGAACCGTCTTCGGGCGCACGAGCGCCCAGAGCGCCGCGATCGCGACGACCGCCGCGAGCACCATGACGAACGCCATGGGCACGGCGCTGCCGACGCCCATGAGGCCGATGAGCGGCGAGATGAGGCCCGCGAGCCCGAAGTTCAGCGCGCCGAGCAGCGACGCGGCCGTGCCGGCCTCCGCGCCGTGGTGCGCGAGCGCGAGCACCTGCACCGCGGGGAACGAGAAGCCGCAGGCGAGGATGTAGATCCACAGCGGGATCGCGGTGCCCCAGAACCCGGCGCCCGCCGCTGTCGAGCACCATGATCGCCACGGCCATGGCGAGGTGCACGACGGTGGTGATCGCGAGGATCCACTGCGGCTGCACCGGCCCGCGCATGAGCCGGGAGCTCGTCTGCACGCCGATGATGATGCCGACGGAGTTGACGGCGAAGAGCAGGCCGTACTGCTGCGCGCTGAACGCGTAGACCTCCTGGAACAGGAACGACGACGTCGAGAGGTAGCCGAACAGGCCGGTGAACGTCATGCCGCCGATGATCGCCGCGCCGAGGTACACGCGGTCGCGGAAGAGCGCGGCGTAGCGGTCGCGCAGCGTCGAGTGCCCGGCGACGTGGCGACGCGACTCGGGCAGCGTCTCGACGATGAAGAACGCGACGGCCACGAGCACGGCGGCGCCGTAGATCGCGAGCACGACGAACACGCCGCGCCAGTCCATCACGCCGAGCAGCTGCGAGCCGATGACCGGGGCGAGCACCGGCGCGAGGCCGTTCACGAGCGCGAGGCGCGAGAGCATGCGCACGAGGGGCTTGCCGCCGAACAGGTCGCGCACCATCGCCATGGCGACCACGCCGCCGGCGGCAGCGCCGAAGCCCTGCAGCAGGCGGAACACGCTGAGCCAGACGATGTCGGGCGAGAGCGCGGCGGCGACGGATGCCGCGATGTGCAGCGCCGTGGCGAGGATGAGCGGCAGGCGCCGACCCACCTTGTCGCTCCACGGGCCGACGATGAGCTGGCCGAAGCCGAAGCCGACCATGGTGCCGGTGAGCGTGAGCTGGACGGCCGCGGCGGAGACGCCGAGCTCGTCCTGCAGCACGGGGAACGCCGGCAGGTACAGGTCGACCGTGAACGGGCCGAGCGCCGTGAGCGCGCCGAGGACGAGCACGTAGACGAGGCGCTGGCGACGCGAGAGGAGGTCGCCGGGGTGCGCGACCGACGAGTAGTCGTCGGGCCGGATGATGGGGATGGAGGCGGTTGAGGACATGCGGATCCTGGGCGTGCTCGAGTGCGGCGGCGCACGCCCTCGGGCGCCGGGAAACAGGAACGACGGCGTCCGCTCGGGACGCCGTCGTGAGGCGATCTCGGCCGTCGTGGCCTCGAATCGATTCGACTACCTGCAAGTGTAGCGGATGACCCCCCGTGCTCCCGCAACCGGGAAGCGATCGGGAAAGCGCCGGACCCGGAGGCCGGCTTCAGCCCTCCTGGAGCGGGTCGGCGAGCAGCCGCTCGAACGCGAGCTCGGCCGCGCCGATCGCCAGCCGGTCCTCGCCGAGCGCGGCCACGCGGATGTCGAGGCCCTCGGCCGCCGCCGGCATCGCCTGCTCGGCGACGGCGGCGGCGAGCGCGGCCGGATCGCTCTCGGCGACGGTCGCGAGGAAGCCGCCGAGCACCACGAGCGACGGGTTGAGCACGTTCACGGCGTTGGCGAGCGCGGTCGAGAGGATGCGCCGCTGTCGCGCCAGCTCGGCGGCGACCTCGGGCGAGTCCGATCCCGCGAGCGCGGCGGCGAGCGTCGGCTCGTCGGCCGCGCGGAGCCCGGCGACCGCGAGCAGCCGCGCGCGGCTCACCTCGTCCTCGAGCACGCCGCCCGCGGCCCGCCGGTCGCCCTGCGGCCGCGATGCCCGGCCGGTTCTGCCCGAACTCGCCGGCGTAGCCGCCGGATCCGCCGACGGGCAACCCGTGCACGATGAGGCCGCCGCCGATGCCGCTCGCGCCGCCGTTGAGGTAGACCATGTCGTCGACGCCGCGTCCGGCGCCGAAGAGGTGCTCGGCGACCGCGCCGAGGCTCGCGTCGTTGCCGACGAAGGCCGGCAGCCCGGTGGCCTCCTCGACGAGCGCGCGGAGCGGGGCATCCGCCCACTCGAGGTGCGGGGCCAGGCGCACGAGCCCGTCGGACGCCCGCACCAGGCCGGGCACGGCGAGCCCGACGGCGACGACGCGCGCGCGCGGCGCAGCGCGTCGGACCGCCATCGATCCACGATGCGCCGCGACGAGCTCGGCCGTCTCGGCCGGCGTCACGAGGTGGTCCATCTCGAGGCGCTCCCGCACGACGATGGTGCCGTCGAGGCCCACCGCCGCGATCGTGACCGCGTCGACCTCGGGGTTCACCGCGATGGCGATCACGCCGGGATGCGGCGCGACCACGGGCGACGGGCGTCCCACGCGGTTCGTCGGGTCGGGCGCGCGCTCCTCGACGAGGCCCGACTCGACGAGCTCCGCCGAGAGCGCGGCGACGGTCGAGCGATTGAGCCCGGTCGCCGCCGTCAGCCGGCACGGGAGAGCGGCCCCTCGAGGTGCACGAGCCCGAGGAGTTTCGAGAGGTTTCGACGGTGCACCCCGTCGAAGGTGCCGGCTCGCTCTGCCACGCGACCACTCTAGGGGCGCGGCCGGACGCGGGCCTCCGCGGCGCGCCGAATATGTTGCGCTTGACCCCAAATGCGCGGGCACGTAGTATTCGAGGCGTCCAGATCACTTTCGACGCAGGATCGTCGAAACTTTCGAGAGGTTCAATGATGAACAGACGCAGCATCACACGGCTCGTCACGCTGGGTGCGGTGGCCGCACTGGCCGTCGGCACCCTCGCCGGGTGCGCATGCCGGAGGCGATGACACGGGCGACGGCTCGGTCGACCTGACCTTCTGGCACAACTCCACGACCGGCGACGGCAAGGCCTACTGGGAGCAGACGGCCGAGGACTTCGAGGCCGAGCACCCCGGCGTCGACATCAAGATCCAGGCCATCCAGAACGAGGACATGGACGGCAAGCTCCAGACCGCCCTGAACTCGGGCGACGCGCCCGACATCTTCATGGCGCGCGGCGGCGGCAAGCTCGCCGCCGTCGTCGAGGCCGGTCAGGTGCAGGACCTCACCGATGCGCTCTCCGACGACACCAAGGCCGCGCTGGGCGAGGCATCGCTCGCCGCGCTCTCCGTCGACGACAAGGTCTACGGCGTGCCGTCCTCCGTGCTGCCGGGCGGCATCTACTACAGCAAGGACCTGTTCGCCCAGGCGGGCATCACCGAGACGCCGACGACGTTCGACGAGCTGAGCGAGGACGTCGACAAGCTCAAGGCCGCCGGCATCGCCCCGATCGCCCTCGGCGCCAAGGACGCCTGGCCCGCAGCCCACTGGTACTACTTCTTCGTCGCTGCGGGAGTGCTCGCAGGACGTCGTGGCCGCGCTCGCCACCGACCCGAGCTTCGCGGACGAGTGCTTCCTGCGCGCCGGCGAGGACCTCGCGGACTTCGCCGCCACCGAGCCGTACAACGAGGGCTTCCTCACCACCTCCGCCCAGCAGGGCGCCGGCTCCTCCGCGGGCCTGGTCGCCAACCACAAGGCGGCCATGGAGCTCATGGGCGCGTGGGACCCCGGAGTGATCGCCTCGCTCACGCCCGACGAGCAGCCGCTCGCCGACCTCGGCTGGTTCCCCTTCCCCGCCGTCGACGGCGGCGACGGCGGCGCCGGCGCGATGATGGGCGGCGTCGACGGCTACAGCTGCTACGTCGACGCGCCGAAGGAATGCGCCGAGTTCCTCGAGTTCGCCTCGCAGAAGGCGCAGCAGGAGGCCTACGCCGACGCGTTCGTCACGCTCCCGGCCAACAAGGACGCGCAGGGCGTCGTCACCGACCCCGCACTGCAGGAGGTGCTCGCCTCGTACAACGACGCGCCGTACGTCTCGGTGTGGCTCGACACGCTGCTCGGCCAGAACGTCGGCAACGCGCTGAACGTCGGCGTCGTCGACCTGCTCGCCGGCAAGGGCGACGCCCAGGGCATCGTCGACGCCGTCGAAGACGCCATCAAGAAGGGCTGAGAGGCCCTCGCACCATGAGCGTTCGCACCAGCTCTCCCGCACCGAGGCGAGCCCTGGCGGACGGCGTGCGGGCCGGGGACGACGTGTCGTCCCCGGCCCCGCGCCGGGCCACCGACGCGCCGGCCTCCCGCGCCGCGGCCGGCGCGACTGGCGGAAGGTCCTCGAGATCGCCGTGCTCGTCGGCCCGGCCCTCGTGATCTTCCTCGGCTTCGTCATCTTCCCGGTCGTCATGGCCGGCTACTACGGATTCTTCCGGTGGAAGGGCTACGGCCCGCCGACCGACTTCATCGGCCTGCAGAACTACGTCACGATCTTCCAGGACCCGACGTTCCAGGAGGCGCTCTGGCACAACGTCGTCATCGTCGTGATGTCGCTCGTGCTGCAGGGCCCGATCGCGCTGCTGCTGGCCCTGCTGCTCAACCGCCCGATGCGCGGGCAGTCGGCTGATCCGGGTGCTCATCTTCGTGCCCTACGTCATCGCCGAGGTCGTGGTCGGCACCGGCTGGAGCCTCATGCTCCAGACCGACGGCGCGCTCAACGGACTGCTCGAGAAGGTCGGCCTCGGCGCCTTCGCCCAGGACTGGCTCTCGAACCCCGACCTGGCGATCTGGACCCTGCTGGGGATCATCACCTGGAAGTACATCGGCTTCGCCGTCATCCTCTTCCTCGCCGGCCTCCAGGGCATCCCGCAGGAGCTCACCGAGGCCGCCGCAGATCGACGGCGCCTCCTACTGGCAGATCCAGCGCCGGATCACCCTGCCGCTGCTCGGGCCGACCCTGCGCATCTGGGCGTTCCTGTCGATCATCGGATCGCTGCAGCTGTTCGACCTCGTCTACATCATCTGGGGCCAGTACATCGCCTCGACCGCGGGCACCTCGACCATGGCGACGTACATGGTCGCCAACGGCCGCAATGCCGGCAACTACGGCTACGGCAACGCCGTCGCGGTCGTGCTCTTCCTCATCTCACTCGTCGTCGCCCTCGTCTACCAGCGCTTCGTGCTGCGCCGCGACACGGCCGGCGCCCTCACCGAACGGAGCGAGCGATGACCGCCTCGACCATCGCCATCCCACGGGCCAGACGGCCGCGCAACGGCCGGCTGCCGTGGGGCAGCCCCGCCATCTACTTCGGCGCGCTCGTCGTCGTCGCGCTCATGCTGGCGCCGATCCTGTACATCATCATCGGCGGCTTCCGCACCAACGCGCAGATCACCGCCGACCCGTCGGGCATGCCCTCGCCCTGGGTGACCAAGAACTACGCCGGCGTGCTCAGCAGCACGACCTTCTGGGGCGAGGTGGCGAACTCCACGGTCGCCGCCGTCGTCACGACGATCGGGGTCGTCGCGCTCGGCCTCATGGCCAGCTACGTGCTCGCGCGGTACCAGTTCAAGGCGCGCGGGCTGCTCTACGCGCTCTTCGCCGCGGGCCTGATGTTCCCGATGACGGTGGCGATCACGCCCCTGTACATCGTGGTGCGCAACCTCGGCCTGATGAACTCGCTGGCCGGCATCATCCTGCCCCAGATCGCCTTCGCCCTGCCGACGACGATCATCATCCTCGTGCCGTTCCTGCGCGCCATCCCCGACGAGATCGAGGAGGCCGCCTCGATCGACGGAGCTCGCGCCTCGGCTTCTTCTGGCGGATGGTGGTGCCGCTGGCGCTGCCCGGCGTCATCACCGTCGGCATCCTCGCCTTCATCGCGAGCTGGAACAGCTACATCCTGCCGCTGTTCATCCTGAACGACGAGGCGAGCTTCACCCTGCCGCTCGGCGTGCAGGCCTTCGCCTCGCAGTACTCGGTCGACACCGCCAAGGTGCTCGCCTTCACCTCGCTGTCGATGATTCCCGCCCTCATCTTCTTCAGCATCTTCGAGCGCCGCATCGTCGGCGGCCTGACCGGGGCGGTGAAGGGATGAGCGAGCCGATGACGACGGATGCCGCGACGTCGGATGCCACGAACGGATGCCACGACGACGACGGATGCGCCGTGGCGCGACCGGTCGCTGACGGCCGGCCGCGCGTGCGAGGCGCTCATCGCCGAGCTCACCCTCGAGGAGAAGATCGCCCAGCTCTACGGCATCTGGATCGGCGCCTCCGATGACGGCGCCGACGTGGCCCCGCACCAGCACGAGATGACCGGCGACCGTGGATCTCGATGCGCTGCTGCCCAAGGGACTCGGCCAGATCACGCGGGCCTTCGGCACTGCGCCGGTCGATGCCGCGCTCGGGGCGCAGTCGCTCGCCCGGCTGCAGGAGCGCATCGTCGCGTCGAGCAGGTTCGGCATCCCGGCGCTCGTGCACGAGGAATGCCTGGCGGGCTTCGCCGCGTACGGCGCGACCGCCTACCCGGTGCCGCTCTCGTGGGGCGCGACCTTCGACCCCGAGCTCATCGAGCAGATGGCACGCCGCATCGGCGCCGACATGCGCTCGGTCGGCGTGCACCAGGGGCTCGCCCCCGTGCTCGACGTCGTGCGCGACGCACGGTGGGGCCGCGTCGAGGAGACCATGGGCGAGGACCCGTACCTGGTCGGCACCCTCGGCACGGCGTACGTGCGCGGGCTCGAGGCATCCGGCATCGTCGCGACGCTCAAGCACTTCGTCGGGTACTCGGCGTCGCGGGCGGGCCGCAACCTGGCCCCCGTCTCCGTCGGCGCCAGGGAGCTCGCCGACGTGCTGCTGCCGCCGTTCGAGATGGTGGTGCGCGACGCAGGGCCGCGTTCGGTGATGAACGCGTACACCGACCTCGACGGCGTGCCCACCGCCGCCGACCGCGACCTGCTCACGGGACTGCTGCGCGAGACCTGGGGCTTCGAGGGCACCGTCGTCGCGGACTACTTCTCGGTGGCGTTCCTCGAGACCCTGCACGGCACGGCCGGCGACCTCGGCGAGGCGGCGGCCGCCGCGCTCGAGGCGGGCATCGACGTGGAACTGCCCACGGTGCACGCGTTCGGCGAGCCGCTCGTGCGGGCCGTCGATCGACGGCCGTGTCGACGAGGCGGTCATCGACCGGGCCCTGCTCCGGGTGCTCATCCAGAAGGTCGAGCTCGGCCTGCTCGACGACCCGGCGGCGCCACCCGCCGCCGGCGCCGCGAAGGGCACGATCGACCTCGACCCGGCGGAGAACCGTGCGCTCGCGCGCCGCATCGCCGAACAGGCGATCGTGCTGCTCCACAACGACGGCACGCTGCCCCTGGCCGCACCCGCTCGCATCGCCGTGATCGGCCCGACCGCCGACGACCCGCTCGCGGTGCTCGGCTGCTACGCGTTCCCCACGCACGTCGGCGTGCACCACCCCGAGAGCGGACTGGGCATCGAGCTTCCGACGCTGGTGGAGGCCCTGCGCGCCGAGTTCCCCGCCGCCGAGATCACCCTGGCGTCGGGCACCTCGATCGACGGCGGCGAGACCGATGGCATCGCGGACGCCGTCGCGCTCGCGGCATCCGCCGACCTCGTGGTGCTCGCGCTCGGCGACCGCGCCGGCCTCTTCGGACGGGGCACGAGCGGCGAGGGCTGCGACGCGGAGACCCTCGACCTGCCCGGTGCGCAGGCGGCGCTGCTCGAGGCCGTGCTCGACGCCGGCACTCCGACCGTGCTCACCCTGCTCGCGGGCCGCCCGTACGTGCTCGGCACGGCGCCCGAGCGCGCCGCCGGCATCGTGCAGACGTTCTTCCCCGGCGAGGAGGGCACCCGCGCCCTCGCCGCCATCCTCGCGGGACGTGTGAACCCGAGCGGGCGCCTCCCCGTCAGCGTGCCGGCCACGCCGGGCGCGCAGCCGTCGACGTACCTGGCGTCGACGCTCGCCCGTCGCAACGAGCGTGTCCAACATCGACCCGACGGCCCGCTACCCGTTCGGCCACGGGCTCGGCTACACGTCCTTCGCGTGGCGCGACCTGCGGGTCGAGGCGGCCGAGGCGACCACCGACGGCGCAGGTGCGGCTGTCGCTGACCGTCGAGAACACGGGCGATCGCGCGGGTGCCGAGATCGTGCAGCTGTACCTGCATGACCCAGTGGCCTCCGTCGTGCGACCGGTGCAGCGGCTGGTCGGATTCCGAGCGCGTCGAGCTCGAGCCCGGAGCATCCGTTCGCCTCGACGTCGAGGTGCCGGCCGATCTCGCCGCGTTCACCGGGCGCGACGGCCGCCGCATCGTCGAGCCCGGCGTCGCTCGTGCTGGGCTTCGGGCGGTCGAGCGCCGACCTGCCGCTGCAGGCGAGCGTCGAGCTGCTCGGGCCGGTGCGCGTCGTCGACCACACCCGGGCGATGCACCCCGTGTGGACCGCCGAGCCGGTCGAGCCCCGATTCGCCGTGACCGCCGCACGCAACCCGGTGCTGCCGGGATTCCACCCCGATCCGAGCATCTGCCGGGTGGGCGACGAGTTCTTCGTGGTGACCTCGACCTTCGAGTACTTCCCCGGGCTGCCGGTGCACCGCTCACGCGACCTCGTCGAGTGGCAGCTCGTGGGCCACGCGGTGCATCGCGAGGACCAGCTCGACCTGTCGACCGTGGCGGCGCTCGGGCGGGCTGTTCGCGCCGACGATCCGCCACCACGCCGGCCGGTTCTTCGTCGCCTGCACGCTCGTCGGCGGCGACGGCCGACAGGGCAGCTTCGTGGTGACCGCGACGGATCCGGCCGGACCGTGGTCGGATCCGGCGTGGATCGAGGATGCCCCGGGCATCGACCCGTCGATCCTGTTCGACGACGACGGGCGGGCGTGGTGGTGCGGCACCCGGCTCGCCGATCCCGGCGACTGGCCCGAGCAGACCGAGGTGTGGGTGCGCGAGCTCGACCTCGCCACGATGTCGCTCGTCGGCGAGGAGCACGTCGTGTGGCACGGCGCGGTCGAGGGTGCGGTCTGGGCGGAGGGGCCGCACCTCTACCGCCGAGCGGGCGACGTGCTCCTCCTCGCGAGTGAGGGCGGCACCGAACGCCACCACGCCGTGAGCGCCGCGCGCGGCGCGAGCCCGACCGGACCCTTCACCGGGTCGCGGGCGAACCCCCTGCTCACGCACCGCCATCTCGGCGGCGATGCCACGGTCGCGAACGTCGGCCATGCCGACCTCGTCGACGACGGTCGCGGCGGGTGGTGGGCGACCGTGCTCGCCACGAGGCGGCTGCCGCTCGACGGGACGCCGCGCCGACGCGCTGCAGGGCCGCGAGACCTGGCTCGTCCCGGTCGCCTTCGAGGACGGGTGGCCGGTGTTCGCACCGGGGACCGGCCGGTTGGCCGAGGAGGTCGAGGTGCCGTGGGCGGAAGCGCAGTCGACCGGCGCGAGGACGCTGGTCGACGACTTCGACGGGCCGACGCTGCATCCGGAACTGCTGTCGGTTCGCACCGCGCGCGAGCGCAGCCGGGCGCGGCTCGGCGAACGGCCGGGGCACCTCCGCCTCCACGCCGTCTCCGGCAGCCTCCACGAGCGCGTACCGCACGCGTTCGCGGGCTTCCGCCTCGAGCAGCCCGCCGCGACGCTCTCGACGGTGGTCGAGGCACCGGATGCCCCGTCGCCCGGCCTGCTCGCCGGGCTGGCGCTGCGGCTCTCCGAGCGCCGACACGTCACCCTCGGCGTGCGCGCGGGCACGGCCGGCCGCCTCGTCGTCGAACTCGTGCTCCACGTCGACGGCGAGGACCGCGTGCTGGGCGTCGCCGACGTACCCGCGGGCGACTCGGCCTCGCGCTCGAGATCGACGGCTTCGAGGCGGTCGCCCGGGTCGAGTACGGCGAGCGCCGCGAGATCGCGGTCGGCTCGGCCGACCTCTCGCCGCTCAGCCCGAGTGAGGGCGGCGGCTTCGTGGGGGTCGTCGGCGGGGTGTTCGTCGTGGGCGAGCCCGCTCGTGACGGACCCGGGACGCTCACCGTCCGTCGGCCTGGGCCGACTTCGACGTGCTCAGCCTGGTGCACGCGCCGGCGCGCTGACCGTCCGTCGCGCGGCGGCGCGACGGGCGCGAAGCATCAGCTCCGGGCGCGAGTGAGAGGACGCGGACGGCCCGGGCGCCTACGCCGGCGGCGCCGTGCTCTCGCGCACGACGAGGCTCGTGGCGAGGTCCATGCGGGGCGTGGGCGCCGTCCCGTTCGCGCCGTCGCGGCATCCTCGCCGTCGTGCTCGTCGGCGAGGCGGATCGCGAGCCTGGCCGCCTCCTCGCCCATGCGGCGCAGGGGCTGGTGCACGGTCGTGAGCCGGGGCGTGAGCCAGCGGGCGAGCGGGATGTCGTCGTAGCCCACGATCGAGAGTTCCTCGGGCACGCGGATGCCGCGCTCGCGCGCCGCCTCCATGACGCCGAGGGCCTGCATGTCGCTGCCGGCGAAGATCGCGGTGGGCCGGTCGGGCCGACCGAGCAGTTCGCGGGCGCGCTCGCGGCCGCCGCTCACGTGGAAGTCGCCGAAGCGGATCCAGTCGGGGTCGATGGGCAAGCCCGCGCGGAGTTCATCGCCGACCGGTAGCCGTCGACCCGGGCGAGCGAGCACATCATGTCCTCGGGGCCGGTGATCGCCGCGATGCGCGTGTGGCCGAGCTCGATGAGATGGCGGGTGGCCGCGAGGCCCCCCGACCAGTTCGCCGAGCCCACCGACGGCGCGTCGGGCGACGGGTCGCCGGCAGGGTCGACGATGACGAACGGGATGGCCCGGGAGTGCAGGCGCTCGCGGTACTCGGGTGCGAGCTCGGAGAAGACGAGGATGACGCCGACCGGCCGGCGCCGCATGACGCCCTCGATCCAGTCGGGGTCGGGCGCGTGCCTGCTGCCGCTCACCGTGAGCACGACGCTGAGTCCGTGCTCCTTCGCGACCTGCTCGACGCCGCCGATGAGCTCCATCGACCAGATCGGGTCGAGCTCGTGGAAGACGAGCTCGATGAGCTCGGCCCGCGACTCCGACCGGCCGCCGCCGCGGCGCCGGTAGCCGCGGTCGGCGAGGAGCTGCTCGACGCGCGCACGCGTCGGCGGCGAGACATCCGCCCGGCCGTTCAGGACCTTCGAGATGGTGGACAGCGAGACGCCCGCCTCCTCGGCCACGCTGGCGAGCGTGACGCGTCTGCGACATCCGTTTCCATGTTTCGAATCCTAGGCCCGAAACTTGCGTCCAGGCGCGAACTCCCTCGAGCGCGGCCGCGAGTTCCCGTCGAACCCGCGGGCGGGCCGGCATCACCGTGGCCCGACTTGCATCGGACCCCGTTCCCGATTATGTTGTACCTGCCAACAAATCATCGATGACGCTGAAAGGCGGATCCCCCATGGCCACCGCGCCCACCCGCGACGACAAGTTCTCATTCGGCCTCTGGACCGTCGGCTACAACGGCACCGACCCGTTCGGCGGCCCCACGCGCAACCCGCTCGACGTCGTGCACGTCGTCGAGAAGCTCGACGAGCTCGGCGCCTACGGCCTCACCTTCCACGACGACGACCTGTTCGCCTTCGGGTCGACGGATGCCGAGCGCCAGACCCAGATCGACCGCCTGAAGGGCGCCCTCGAGGCCACCGGCATCATCGTGCCGATGGTCACCACCAACCTGTTCAGCGCGCCCGTGTTCAAGGACGGCGGCTTCACGTCGAACGATCGCGCCGTGCGCCGGTTCGCGCTGCGCAAGGTGCTGCGCAACATCGACCTGGCCGCCGAGCTCGGCGCGAAGACGTTCGTGATGTGGGGCGGCCGCGAGGGCGCCGAGTACGACGCCGCCAAGGACATCCGGCAGGCCCTCGAGCGCTACCGCGAGGCCGTGAACCTGCTCGGCGACTACGTCACCGACAAGGGCTACGACATCCGCTTCGCGATCGAGCCCAAGCCGAACGAGCCCCGCGGCGACATCCTGCTGCCGACCGTCGGGCACGCCCTCGCCTTCATCGGCTCGCTCGAGCGTCCCGAGCTCGTGGGCCTCAACCCCGAGGTCGGCCACGAGCAGATGGCGGGACTCAACTTCGCCGCCGGCATCGCACAGGCGCTGTACCACGACAAGCTCTTCCACATCGACCTCAACGGCCAGCGCGGCATCAAGTACGACCAGGACCTGGTGTTCGGCCACGGCGACCTGCACAACGCGTTCGCGCTCGTCGACCTGCTCGAGAACGGCGGCCCCGGCGGCACGCCCACCTACGAGGGCCCGCGCCACTTCGACTACAAGCCGAGCCGCACCGAGGACGAGACCGGCGTCTGGGACTCCGCGGCGGCGAACATGCGCACGTACCTGCTGCTCAAGGAGCGCGCCGCGGCCTTCCGCGCCGACCCCGAGGTGCAGGAGGCGCTCGAGGCCGCCCGCGTGTACGAGCTCGCGCAGCCGACCCTCGGCGAGGGCGAGTCGTACGACGACCTGCTCGCCGACCGCTCGGCGTTCGAGGACTTCGACGCGAACGCCTACCTCGGCGGCAAGGGCTTCGGCTTCGTGCGCCTGCAGCAGCTGGCGACCGAGCACGTGCTCGGCGCGCGCGGCTCCCTCGAGTTCGCCATGGCACTCGTCGCCGGCGTCGACTCGTCGACCCAGTCGTGCAAGGTCGTGATCCGGGATGCCGCGACCGGCGCGCTCGTGCGCTCCGGCCGCGCCGCGCATCCCGACGGCACCGAGGTGGATCCCGCCGCGTGGTGGGGCGCGCTGCTGTCGGCGTTCGCCGACGCCGGCGGGCTCGACGGCGTCGACGCGATCTCCGTCGGCGGGCAGCAGCACGGCATGGTCGTGCTCGACGCGGAGGGGCGCGTCATCCGCGACGCCCTGCTCTGGAACGACACCCGCTCGGCGCAGGCGGCACGCGACCTGATCGACGAGGTCGGCGCCGACGCGTACGCCCGGCGCACCGGCGTCGTGCCCGTCGCCTCGTTCACGGCCACGAAGCTCCGGTGGCTGCGCGACGCCGAGCCGGCGAACGCCGAGCGCGTCGCCGCGGTGGCGCTGCCGCACGACTGGCTCACCTGGCGGCTGCGCGGCTACGGTCCGGTCGGCGAGTCGCCGCTCGGGCCCGTGCTCGAGCAGCTCACCACCGACCGCTCCGACGCGAGCGGCACGGCGTACTGGGGAGCCGACGGCTACGACCGCGACCTCCTCGTGCGCGCGCTCGGCCACGACGCGTTCCTCCCGCGCGTGCTCGGCCCCGGCGAGGCGGCCGGGCGCACGCCCGACGGCATCCTCGTGGGCCCGGGTGCGGGCGACAACGCGGCGGCCGCGCTCGGCCTCGACGCGGCATCCGGCGACGTGGTGGTGTCGATCGGCACGAGCGGCACGGTCTTCGCCGTCACGGATGCCCCGGTGGCGGACGCCTCGGGCACGGTCGCCGGGTTCGCGGATGCCACGGGGCGGTTCCTCCCCCTCATCGCCACGCTGAACGCGGCCCGGGTGCTCGACGCCACCGCGGGCCTGCTCGGCGTCGACCACGCGGAGCTCGGCCGACTCGCGCTCGACGCCGAGCCCGGCGCATCCGGCGCCGTGCTCGTGCCGTACTTCGAGGGCGAGCGCACGCCGAACCTGCCCGACGCCACGGCGTCGTTGTCGGGACTCACGCTCGCGAACACGACCCGCCCGTCGATCGCCCGGGCCGCCATCGAGGGCATGCTGTGCGGGCTCGCCGACGGCCTCGACGCGGTGCGCGGGCAGGGCGTCGAGGCGCGGCGCCTGCTGCTGATCGGCGGCGCCGCGCAGAACCCCGCCGTGCAGGCCGTGGCCGCGCAGGTCTTCGACGTGCCGGTGACGGTGCCCGCGCCGGGCGAATACGTCGCCGACGGCGCGGCCCGGCAGGCGGCCTGGGTGCTCACCGGCGAGCGGCCGGACGTGGCCGCTCGCGGCCGCCGACCCGCTGCCGCTCGACACGCGCGACTTGATCCGCCGACAGTACGCGGGTGCGCTTCGGCCTCGATGCGCTGAGCGGCCGCAACCGACTGCCGCGCTCAGGCCAGCGCCGCCTCGACGACGTCGGCCAGTTCGGCGTCGCGTCCTGCTCGCCGTGCTGCTTCGAAAGCTCCGCGCCCGGCCCTTCGTGGACCCGCGCCGAGGATCGGCCGGTACAGCGAGTCGGTCGACGTGGCGACCATCCCTTGCGTTCTCGGATGGCCTCGGCTGCACCGATCATGCGACCGGCCGAGATCGAGGTCGCCGGAGCTCGCGGCAACGCCGGACAGGCCCTCGAGCGCGTACGCGGAGCCCCACTCGTTCCCACGCTCGAGGACTATGAGCAGCAGGGTCTCCAGAAGCACACCGTGCGCCGGCGAGGTCGCCAGTCAGCAGTCGGGTCCAGCCGAGGTAGTTGAGCGAGATCGCTCGCCCGACCTTGTCGTCGTTGCTTCGTGCCAGGGCCAGGTTCTCATCGAAGCTCCGGATCGCGGCGGGTACGTTGCCGCGCATGAGCTCCGTCTGTCCGAGCACGATCCCGACGGTCACGAGCATGAACGGATTGTCGACCTGCTCGATCAGCGGGAGCGCACGCTCCAGGATCTCGTGCGCCCCGTCGATGTCGGGCTTCGCCTGAGAGAGTTGGGCGCATGGCGAGGGATGCGAGCGCCGAGCCCCTCGCCGAACTGTCGCCGCTCGTCCGGAAGTCGTCGGCGCAGTCCGCGAGGACGGGGATGACTCGGAGTCGGGCGTCCGCTGCAGCGATGGAGTTGCTCGTAGTAATACGAGCGATCGTTCGCGAACGGTCGGTGAGCTCGACGTCGGCTTCGAGGAGCCGGTCCATCCACGCGCGACCTCGCCGAGCTCGGCCGCCGACCCACCAGAACGAGAGGAGCGGCCACACGATGTCCACGACTTCGTCCCACTGCTCGGTGGCGATGAAGTGGTCGACCGCGGCACGGAGTCCGTCGCGTTCATCGACGAGGCGGGACATCCACTCGCTCTGGCCGAGGTGAGTCAGCGGTCCCCGCCCGGCGGCGAGGTCGAGGTAGAACCGAGCGTGGCGGTCCTCGAGCTCGAGCAGCTGGCCCTCGGCTTTCGAGCTGCTCGCGGGCGTACTCGCGGACGGTGGCCAGCATGGTGAACCAGGCGCGGCCGGCGCGATCCTGCTCGCGACGAGGCTGCCGTCGACGAGCGCGGCGAGCGTCTCGACGGCATCGAGCCCGCGACCGCCTCGGCATCCACTCGACGGCGTCGAGCGCGAACCCGCCTCGGAAGACGCCGAGGCGCAGCAGAAGCCCGCGTTCGTCGTCGCGGAGCAGTTGCGTGCTCCACTCGATCGTGGCCCGGATGGTCGCTGTCGTTCGGGGAGGTCGCGAGGGCCGTCGACGAGCAGCGGCAGCGCATGGTCGAGCCGGGCGAGATCTCGGCCGGCGTGAGCATGCGAACCGGGCCGCGGCGAGTTCGAGGGCCAACGGCGACCCGTCGAGGCATGCGGGATGGCGGGGATCGAGTCGGGTTCCCGCCGGTCGACTCGAAGTCCGGCCTGACTGCCCGCGCGCGCTCGAGGAAGAGCGCCGAGGCCGCCGGATGGGAAGCGGCCCGAGCTCGATGCCCTGCTCGCCACTGATCCGCAGCAGGACACGGCTCGTGGCGAGCACCGACACCGCGAGCCGCGAGCAGTGCGCTGACCCGCGGCGCCGCCTCGACGACCTGCTCGACGTTGTCCAGCACGACAGCATGCGCCGGCCGGCCACGCCCGTGCGATCTTCTCGTCGAGCGGGATGTCCCGATGTCCCGGATGCCGAGCGCCTGCGCGATGGCCGGAATACGAGGTCGGGATCCTGCACCGGCGCGAGGTCGACGAATGCGGTGCCGTCGGGGAAGGCGCCTCGACCGCTCGGGCCGCGGCGATGGCGAGCCGGCTCTTGCCGATGCCGCCCGGTCCCGTGATCGTCACGAGCCGCGCGATGTCTTCCGCGAGCATTCGGGTCACCGCCTCCGACTCGGCTTCGCGGCCGAGCAGCCGCGTCAGCGGCGACGGCAGGTCGGACGACTGGGTCGAGCCACGTCGGGCACCGCTTCGGCGAGCGGCCCTCGGCGCGCCTGTCGGCCGCGTCGAATCGCTCGGCGAGCAGCGTCGCGAGGTCGGTCGTGACGAGGTCGTGCGAGGTCGTCGGGATCCGTGAACGACACGTACGACGCGCCGTCGTCGTCGCGGATCCGCTCGAGGAGCTCGTCGAGCCGCTCCTGCCGGTGCTCGCTGTCGCTTGAGGTAGATCAGCTTCGGGATGTCGGGCGCGAGGTTCCACTCGTCCTCGAGCCCCGAGACCTCCTCACCGGGCGCGATCCAGCCGTACTGCTCCCAGTAGATGCCGACGAAGATGTCGCTCTGTTCCAGGTAGGCCCGGTAGAGCGATCGCGGCGGATGCGGCCGAGCACCCAACTCGAACATCACCGGCGCCAGCGCGAGCTGCTCGATCGCTCCGCGGGCGGCGCGGCGCTCCGACGCCAACTCCTTCAGCGTCGAGCTGACGAACACGC